>NZ_JAATEN010000002.1:0-510000 GCF_012034935.1 Streptomyces zingiberis | reverse complement strand
CCGGTGAGCGCGGGACGAGCACGACGACCCGGCGTTCCCAGGCGCCGCGCCAGGCGGCGTCCACGGCCGGCACGGCCCGGCCGGCCGTCCGCGCCACCTCCGTCAGCCGCCGCTCCGGCTGGCCGACGCCCAGCACCAGGCTGTGCGGGCCGCGGACGGCCGTCACCCGGCCCTGTTCCCACAGGAGTTCGGGTCCGTCCGGGGCAGGCTCCTCGGCGGCCAGGTACCAGCGGCCGCCGCGCTCGGCGAGGGTCAGCCACCGGTCGGCGGTCGCCGGTCCGGCGTCGTGGCCCGCGAGCCGGTAGCTCAGCCGGGCCCGTACCGCGAGGCGGCGCCCCTCGCCCGCGGCGGGCGGGAAGCCTCCGGTGCCGGTGAGTTCGTAGCCGAGGGAGGCGAGGGGCACCTCGGAGAGGTTGCGCAGGGTCTCCCGCTGCCGGGCGCGGAGCCGGGTCGCGGAGGGCTCGACATCGGCCAGCAGCGCCCGCTCGTCCTTGCCGAGGAGGGCGGCCGACCGCCGGTCCAGCAGCCGCGCCACGTCCCCTTCGTCCGCCCGGGGGCCGCCGCAGCCGGGGAGCAGCGCCAGCAGCGCCGTGACCGCGAGCGCCACGGCCGTGCCGGTGGCCGCGCGCCGCGTCCCGTACGGCCCCGGAGGTGTCACGCCCCGATCGTACGGCGGCGCGGCGGCGACCGGGGTGTTCGGCGGGGGACGCCCGCGCGGGGCCGCGGTGGCCGGCCGCGCTCAGATCCGGGTGACCGTGGCGTTCGGCAGCATGCCCACCGGGTCGTACCGGACGCGTCCCCCGGGGCGCGGGGCGTGCACGACCTGCCCGCCGCCGACGTACATGCCGACATGGCTGGCGTCGGTGCGGTAGGTGACCAGGTCCCCGGGGCGGGCCTGGCTCAGCGGCACCCGGTGGCCCGCGAACCGCTGGGACTGGGAGGTGCGCGGAATGGCCACCCCCGCCTGCCGGTACGCCCACTGGGTCAGCCCGGAGCAGTCGAAGGCGGACGGGCCGCCCGCGCCCCACACGTAGGGCCGCCCGACGGCGCTCCGGGCGGCGGCCACCGCGGCGGCGGCGTGGCGCGAGGCGGCGGGGGCGCCGCCGAGGGCGCCGGGGCGCCCCAGCGAGCGGGCGGCGCGCGCCTCTTCGGCGCGCTGCCCGGGGGTGAGCCCGGCGAGCAGCCGCTCGGCGCGGGCCAGCCTGCTCTCCACGGCGCGCTGGTGGCGCCGGAGGGCCGTCCGGCTGCGTTCGGCCTCCGCCACCTTCCACGCCGCGCGCGTGCGCTGGGCCCGCAGCGCGGCCTGGGCCCGCCGCAGCGAGCGCAGTTCGGCCGCCTGGTGCGTGCCGATCCGGTTCAGGGTGGCGGCCTTCGCGAGATAGCTCTCCGGGTCGGAGGAGAGCAGCAGGCGCACCGCCGGGTCCACCCCGCCGGAGCGGTACTCGGCCCCGGCGAGCGAGCCGATGACCCCTCGCAGCCGGTTGACCCGGTCCTGTTCGCGTGCGACGCGGTCCCGCAGCCGCTCCGCCTCGGCGGTCAGCCGCCGGTGCCGCTCCCCCGCCGCGTTGTAGCGCTCGGTGGCCCGCTCGGCCTGGACGTGGAGCCGGCCGACCGCGGCCCGTACCTCCGCCGGGCCGTCCTGCGGCTCGGCGGTGGCGGGGGCCATGGGGACGACGGCGAGCGCCGCGGCGGCCGCCGCGGGAAGCACCGCGATCCTGCCGCGCTGGGTGAGGCCGGTCCTCCCGGCCCGGCGATGAGGTACCACTGCCGGACGCGCTCCCTTCCGCTGAGGTCCCGGACCGGTCGGGCCGGGACGCTGGAACTGCGCGGCAGAGAGTAGCCATCCACACGCGGAGGGTAAAGGCGGGGGCGCGGCGCGATGAAACGACCGCCCCACCTCAGACGCAGGTCACCCGGTGGGGCGGCGGAAGTCGGGGCTCACCCGATTCGCTCGATCGGGCGGTGTTGCGGCTAGCCGACGCGCACGCCGAACTGGAACGGCATGTTGTTGATCGACTCGTAGCGCACGCTGGCGCCGGGCTTCGGGGAGTGCAGGATCTGGCCGTTGCCCGCGTAGAGGCCCACATGGTGCAGGTCGCCGTAGAAGAAGACCAGGTCACCGGGTTTGAGGGCGCCCTGGCCGATCCGGGCGCCGTCACCGGCCTGCGCCTGGGAGGTACGGGAGATCCCCACCCCCGCCTGCGCGTAGGCCCAGGAGGTCAGCCCGGAGCAGTCGAAGGAGCTCGGGCCGGTCGCGCCCCAGACGTACGGGGAACCGATCTTGGACTGGGCGGCGGAGAGCGCGGCGGAGGCCCGCTGCGAGCCGGGGAGGGCGCTGCCGAGGTCCACCCGGCCGGCGGTGGCGCGGTCGGCGCGCTTCTCCTTCTCGGCGAGCGCGGCGCGCTCCTTCTCCGTCAGGGTGTTGAGCAGGGAGCGGGCCGCGGCGAGCTTCCCCTGGATCTCCCGCTTCTTCTCGCCGAGCGACTCGCGGGTGGTGGAGAGGTCCTCCAGCTTCCCGGCGGCCTCGGCGCGCTGCTGCTGCAGCGTGCGCTGCTTCTCGGCGATCTTGGTGAGCGCCTCGGCCTGCTTGCCGCTCACCTGGTCCAGCGTGGCGGCCCGTTCGAGGTACTCGTCCGGGTCCGAGGAGAGCAGGAGCTGCACGGCGGGGTCGATGCCGCCGGAGCGGTACTGGGCGGTGGCCATCGCGCCGAGGCTGTCGCGCAGGTCGTTCAGCTCCTCCTGACCGCGCGCCACCTTGTCCTGGATCGTGGAGACCTCACGTTCCAGCTTCCGCTGCTTCTCCTTGGCCCCGTTGTACTTCTCGGTGGCGACCTCCGCCTCCTCGTACAACTTGTCGACCTTGGCCTTGACCTCGCTCTTGGAGGGCTGCGGGTCGGCCTGGGCGGACTGGGACGTGAGGGCGACGGCGGCAGCGGCGGTGGCCGTGAGCACGCTGACGCGCGCTCGGCCCGGCTGTCTGGGACGACGGTGGGACGCCACGGAGGCGGACTCCTTCTCCTCCAGCCGCCTGCCGGGCGGGGTCGCCGACCCCGGCTCCGGCTGCCCGGTCCCCCGTCCTGCCCGGACAAGCCGGCTTCGGCGGTGCCTCCGCGGACACCCCGGATGGATGGTCGACCGCGCGGAAGGTCGAGCCCGACAGTAGTGAGATGACGTGATCGGTTCAAACGCTGGTGAGAAAAAATACCCGGGTGGAGGGAGTTTTTACCGAACGGCACACTTCCCGTCATCATCGCCCGGCGCCCGGGCACCCGGGCACCCCGGCGCCGGCTCCCGGGCCGTGACGGACCGCCGGCGGCGTTCCGCGGAGGCGGCGCCCGGCGGATCCGCCCACCGGAGGGCTCCGGAGCCCCGGTTCCGCCGGTGACTCCGGCGGGCGGCACCGGCCCGGCGCCGGGGACGGGCAGGCCCGGGGCGCCAGGTGCGGGCCCGCCCCGGCGTCAGGTGCGGGCGAGACGCTTCAGCAGCAGCGTCGAGGCGACCGGGCGCGCCCCGGCGCGCGCCACGCCGTCCGCCACCTCCCGGTCGGCCGAGACCACCACCACCGGGCGCCCGGGCGGTTCGGCGCGCACCAGGCGCCGGATGAGCTCGTCGGCGGTCTCCCCGGGCTTGCTGAAGAGGACCCGCACCCCGCGCGGCGGCGCCAGCAGGACCGGCGCGGCCAGTTCGGCGCCGTCGAACACGCAGGTCATCTCCGCACCGGTCTGCGCGGCCAGTACCGCCAGCCCGCCCAGCAGCCGGAGCCGCTGCTTCTCCAGCGGGAGCGTCGGATAGCCCGTCTTGGTGACGTTGTAGCCGTCCACCACCAGATGCGCCTGAGGGAGCGCCAGCAACTGGTCCAGCAGGGCAGGGTCGGTGTCCGACAGCGCCCGGGTGGCCACGTCCCGGGGGTTCATCCGGCCCGGCTCGACCGCCTCCACGGTGTCGGCCGGGCGCTGCGCGGCGGGCGGCAGCGCCAGTTCGCGGCGGAGCCCCTGCGCCGCGTCGAGCACCGTGTCCAGCAGCAGCCGCAACCGCATGTCCTCCACGCTGCGGCCCTCGCGCACCGAGCGGCGGCTGGCCTCCAGGGCCGACTCGGCCTCCGTGAGCCGGGCCCGCAGCCGGCGGGCCTCGCTCTCCGCCGCGGCCTTCTCCGCCGCTCCCGCGGCCCGTACGGACTCCAGCTCCGCCGCGGCCTTGCGGAGCGCGGCCTCGCCCCGGCGCACGTCGCTCACCGCGCTGCGGAGCTTGCGGTGGAGGACGTCCGCCTCCTTGCGGGCGCTCTCCAGTTCGGCGCGCGCCCGGTCCGCCTCGGCCCGCGCCGCCGAACGCGCCTCGGCGAGTTCCTGGCGCAGCCGCCGCACCTCGCGCCCGGCCTCCTCCTCGGCCTGCTCGGCCCGGGCCCGCTGCGCCTCCTCACCGGCCGCGGCCACCAGCTTGGGCCATCCCGCGGGCCGCAGGACGTACGCCAGCGCGGCCACCTCGGCGGGGTCCGCCGCGGCGGGCGGCGCGCCCGCGTCCAGGGCACCGGCCAGCTCCGGCTGCGCCTCGGCCAGCAGTTCGCCCACCCGCCGGCGGAACGCCGGGTGACTCTCCAGGGCGGCCGCCATGGCGTTCCCGGCGAACCGCGCCCGCCGGGTGGGGGTGAAGCGGGCGTACTGCCGGAGCTGCGGCGGGAGTTCGGCCATCGTCAGACCGCCGAACACCTCCGCGACAAGGGTGACGACCCGGCGCCGCACCCCTTCCGGCAGCGGCCGGTCGAGCACCTCGTCGGCGCCGGCGGCCCGCTCCGCGTCCTCGGGGCCGCCGCCTGTGTGCTCCACCACCTGTTCCCGCTCCGCTCTCAGCCGCTCGCGCCGGGACGGTCCACCAGTTCGACCTGGTCCACCGCGTCGCACCACCGGCAGCGGACCGAGTCGATGTTCTCGTCGAGTACCTTGCGCTCCTCGACCCGGGGCTCGCCCGCCAGGTCCAGGTGCACGTACTCGACCGCTCTGCTGGAGCGGGTCACGTCGAACCGGGTGAGATTGCCGCACAGGGTGCAGCGCCACCGGGTGCCGTCCGTCGGCCGGGGAACGCCCATCGTGTCGACCTCGCCTTTCTTCCGCTTCCGCCGGGTCCGCCGCGCGGGCCGGTCTGTGCTGTCTCCGTCCGGACCGGCCGGGGGTACCGTCCGGCCGGGACATCCCGGCCGGGCCGGGCCGGACGTCCTGACCGGGGCCGGGGCGGGCCGGCGGCGCCGGTGATTCCGGGTGGTGCGTTCTGCGTGTTCCCGCTTCCGCGGCCGCCTTCGCATACCGGAATACCGGGTGCCACGGCGCGCCCTCGGGCCGCGGGATGTTCGCACGCCACCCTACGGCCTCCCCGCCGGGCGGCGCCGGGCCCGCCCGCCCGGTGGACGCCCCGGCGAGGCGTTCCGCGCGCGCCCCGCCCGTTACGTCATGATCTGCCCATGTTGCGAAAGGCGCGCGGGGAGCCCGGGGAGCGTCCGGGCTCCCCGGGACCGCCCCCGCCGCCCGGGGACGGAGAAGCCCCGGCGGGTCCCGCGCCGCTGGTGACCCGGACGCTGATCACCCTGTGCGGCCTGGCCTTCGTGCTCGGCCCCGTCTCCGGTCTCAACCCCGCGCACGGCACCGGAGCGCGGCCGGCCGCAGCGCAGCAGGCGCACTTCCACCGCTGGGGCGTCGTCCCGGACGAACTCCTCAGCGGCGCGCCGGAGGCGCTGCTCACCCCGCTGACCGCCTTCTTCGTCCACGGGAGCTGGCTCCACCTGCTGGGCAACCTGCTCTTCCTGCACGTCTTCGGCCGGATGGTGGAGACCCGGCTGGGTGGGGCGCGCTATCTGCTGCTGCACGCCGGCACGGGCTATGTCGCGCTCCTCGCCTTCGCCCTCGCCGATCCCTCCTCGGGCCAGGCGCTGGTGGGGGCGTCGGGGGCGGTCTCGGGGGTGCTCGGCGCCTTTCTGGTGCTCTTCCCGCGGGCCCGGGTCACCAGCTTGTTCCCCTTCCTCCTCTTCCTTCCGCTGCGCTTCCCGGCCTGGCTGGTGCTGCCCTTCTGGTTCGCCTTGCAGTGGCCCGCAGCGCGGGGCGCCGAATCCGCGGGGGTGGCGCATCTGGCCCATCTCACCGGCTTCCTCGCCGGGTTCCTCTGGACGTGGGCCCGCCGGGGGCGGACGGCTAGAGTGAACGGCGCACACCGGGCGACCGAGGGAGAGAGCCAGCCGTGATCACCGCGATCGTGCTCATCAAGACCAGCGTGGACCGCATCCCCGAGATCGCCGAGTCGATCGCCGCCCTGGAGGGCGTCAGCGAGGTGTACTCCGTGACCGGCGGCTACGACCTGGTGGCGATGGTGCGGGTGGCCCGCCACGACGACCTGGCCGAGGTGATCCCCGGGCGGATCAGCAAGATCCCCGGGGTCGAGGTCACCGACACGCATGTGGCGTTCCGTACCTACTCCCAGCACGACCTGGAGGCGGCGTTCGCCATCGGGCTCGATTCCTGAGCGCGCCCCGCCGGGCGCCGGCTCCCCGGCCGGGCCTCCGGCGGCGCCCCCGGGAAGGCGGCAGGACCGGCCCGCCCCGGCCTCCGGGCCGTCCGGATCCGGCGCCCGGCCGGACGGGGCCGTGGCGGCGGGGCGCCGGCCTTCCGGACCCCGCCACCGGCCGGCGCCGGGCTCCGGTCAGGCGTTGCTGGCCGTGACCCAGCGCTCCAGCGTGCGCCGGGCCGCGCCGGAGTCGATGGACTCCGCGGCCTCGGCCATGCCCTCCGCGATCCGCTTGGTCAGCGGCTGCTCCGAGGGGCGGAGCGCGGCCAGCGCGGCCGCCGAGTTCAGCAGCACCGCGTCCCGGACGGGGCCCGTCTCGCCCGCCAGCAGCCGGCGCGCGACGTCCGCGTTGTAGGAGGCGTCCGCACCCCGCAGCGCCTCCACGGGCACCAGTTCCAGCCCCACGTCCCGCGGGTCGAAGGGCTCCTGCCGGACCGTGCCGTCCCGGACGATCCACACCTGCGAGGTGCTGGTGACCGTCAGCTCGTCCAGGCCGTCGTCGCCCCGGAAGACCAGCGCGGACGAACCGCGCTCGGCGAGCACACCGGCGACGACCGGTGCCATCGCCGCGCTCGCCACGCCGGTGGCCTGCGCCGTCACCCGGGCCGGGTTGGTGAGCGGGCCGAGGAAGTTGAACGGGGTGGCGATGCCCAGCTCCCGCCGGGCGGGGGCCACATGACGCAGCGCCGGGTGGAACTTCACCGCGAAGCAGAAGGTGATGCCGGCCTCCTCGGCCACCTCCACCACCCGCCGCGGGGTGAGTTCCAGGTTGACCCCCAGCTTCTCCAGCACGTCGGAGGCGCCGCTGGCGGAGGACGCGGCCCGGTTGCCGTGTTTGACGACCCTGGCGCCCGTGCCCGCGACGACGATCGCGGACATGGTGGAGATGTTCACCGTGCGGGCGCGGTCGCCGCCGGTGCCGACGATGTCGACGCTCTCGCCGGGCACGTCGATGAGGCGGGCGTGCCCGTACATGGCCCGCACCAGACCCGACATCTCGGCGACCGTCTCGCCCTTGGCCCGGAGGGCCACCGCGAAGCCGGCGACCTGGGCGTCGGTGGCCTCGCCGCGCATGATCCGGTCCATGGCCCAGGCGGTCTCGTCGGCGCTCAGGTCCACGCCGTCGAGCAGCGTGGTGAGCAGATCGGGCCAGGTACGCGCCGCCACGCTGCCGCCGCCTGCCGGGGTCACGACGTTCATGGTCCGCTCCTGGGGTCCACGGGACGGGGAAGAGGGGGCCGGCCGCGGCGGGCCCCGGCCCAGCCTAACGGGGCGGGAGCCCGCGTACGGGCCCGGTGGACCGGACCGGGCGGAACGGGCCGGGCGGACGGGCGGAACGGGCCGGGCCCCGGCCGTCCCGCGAGGGGGACGGCCGGGGCCCGGGTGGCGACGGCCGGCGTGTGCCGGGGCGTCAGTGGTGACCGTGGCCGCTCTGGATCTCCTTGAACTCCTCCGGGGTGGCCTTGGGGATCTGCGTCCCCTCGCCGTACCAGGCGCGGGAGAGCCGTGCCCGGAGCTTCTGGCTCCGGGGCACCTTGCGGCGCACCCCGTTCTCGTCGGTCTCCGCGGCGGGCTCGATCGGCTTGCGCTGCTCGTGCTGGGTGAGGGTGTGCAGCTGCTCCTGCGAGAGCGGCTCGTGCACCTCGACGAACTCGCCGTGCGGCAGGCGCTTGATGATGCCGGCCTCGCGGCCGTGCAGCACCTTCTCCCGGTCGCGGCGCTGGAGGCCCAGGCAGATCCGCTTGGTGACGATGAAGACGAGCACCGGGACCGCGAAGAAGGCGATCCGCACGAACCAGGTGACCGCGTTGATCGACATGTCGAAGTGGATGGCGAAGATGTCGTTGCCGCCACCGAGCAGCATCACCAGGTACCAGCTGATCCACGCGGCGCCGATCCCGGTCCGGGTCGGGGCGTTGCGCGGACGGTCCAGGATGTGGTGCTCCCGCTTGTCGCCCGTGATCCACGACTCCAGGAACGGGTAGACCGCGATGACCGTCAGCACCAGCGGGAAGACCACCACCAGCGGGATGGCCACGCCCAGGTTGAGCGTGTAGCCGCCCGGGATCACGAACTCCCAGGCGGGCATCGCCCGGATCAGCCCCTCGGAGAAGCCCATGTACCAGTCGGGCTGCGCGCCGGTGGAGACCTGGTCGGGCCGGTAGGGGCCCAGCGCCCAGATGGGGTTGATGGTGAAGAGCGCGGAGAGGATCGCGATCACACCGAAGACCAGGAAGAAGAAGCCTCCCGCCTTGGCCATGTAGACCGGCAGCAGCGGCATGCCGACCACGTTGGTGTTGGTCTTGCCGGGGCCCGGGAACTGCGTGTGCTTGTGGTAGAAGACCAGGATCAGGTGCGCCACCAGCAGCCCGAGCATGATGCCCGGCAGCAGCAGGACGTGCGCGGCGAAGAACCGCGGGATCACGTCGTGGCCCGGGAACTCCCCGCCGAACAGGAACATCGACAGGTAGGTGCCGACGACGGGCACCGCGAGGATCGCGCCCTCCATGAAGCGGACGCCCGTGCCGGAGAGCAGGTCGTCCGGGAGCGAGTAGCCGGTGAACCCGGTGAACATGCCGAGCACGAACAGCAGGAAGCCGAACAGCCAGTTGATCTCGCGCGGCTTGCGGAACGCGCCGGTGAAGAACACCCGCATCATGTGCACGAACATGGAGGCCAGGAAGATCAGGGCCGCCCAGTGGTGGATCTGCCGGATGAGCAGACCGCCGCGCACCTCGAAGCTGATGTCCAGCGTCGAGGCGTAGGCCTCGGACATCCGGACGCCCTGCATCGGGACGTAGGCGCCGTGGTACTCCACCTCACCCATGCTGGGCACGAAGAACAGCGTCAGATACACACCCGTGAGGATGATGATGATGAAGCTGTAGAGCGCGACCTCGCCCAGCATGAAGGACCAGTGGTCCGGGAAGATCTTGCGCATGTTGGCCTTGGCCAGGCTGTAGATGCCCAGCCGGCCGTCCGCCCAGTCGGCGATCCGCTCTCCAGCGGGCGCCTTGCGCCGGTTGTCGGTCGCAGTACTCATCCGCGCTCCCAGAAGCTCGGGCCGACGGGTTCCGAGAAGTCCCCGAGTGCTTCGAGGTAGCCGTCCTGGTTGACGCCGATCCGCAGCTGCGGCAGGGCGTGACCGGCCGGGCCGAAGATCACCCGGGCCCCGTCGGAGAGGTCGAAGGTGGACTGGTGGCACGGGCACAGCACGTGGTGCGTGTTCTGCTCGTACAGGGTGACGGGGCAGCCGACGTGGGTGCAGATCCGCGAGTAGGCGACGATCCCGTCGTGCGACCACTCCAGTTCCTGCTTGTCCTTGATGTCCTCCGGCTGGAGCCGGACGATCATCAGGGCGGCCTTGGCGATCTCCGTCTGGAAGTCGTGCGCGTCGTCCTCCAGGCCCTCGGGCTTGGCGAAGGTCAGCGACCCCACCGGGATGTCCTCCGGGCGCAGCGGCTGGTTGGTGTTCTGGTTGACCAGCAGCTTGCCCTTGCCCCACAGCGTGTGACGGAGCTTGTCCCCCGGCAGCGGGCCGAGGTCACGCAGGAGCACCACGCCGGAGAGCGGCACCATGGCCATCGCGCCGAACATGGTGTTGCGGATCAGCTTCCGGCGGCCGAAGCCGGACTCCGCGGCGCCCTGCCGGAAGTCCTCCATGACCTTGGACCGGACCTCGGGCGTCGCTTCGATCGGGTGACGCTCGTCGGCGACCTCCACGTCCGACATCAGCGTGCGGGCCCAGTGGACCGCGCCGGCGCCGATGCAGAACAGCGCGACGCCGAGGGTGAGGCCCAGCGCGAAGTTCAACGCGCTGACGTGCCCGAACGGCCAGATGTAGACGAGCTTGTCGATCGGCAGGACCACATAGCTGGCGATGAAGCCGACGGTGGCCAGCATCGACACGACGAAGAGCAGCGCGATGGTGCGCTCGGAGCGCTTGGCGGCCCGCTCGTCGATGTCCTGGATGCGGTGCTGGTGCGGCGGCAGACCCGGGTCCGCGAACGGGTTGTCCGTGGTGTCCACGGCGGAGCCGTGAGCAGCCGGCTCACCCGGCAGGGATGCGTGGGACACGTCTTTGTTGGATCCAGTCTGACTCATGACTTCCTGGCCTTTGCGGTCCGGGCGGCGACCCAGACGGCGACGGCGATCATCGCGCCGAGGCCGAAGGTCCAGGCGAACAGTCCCTCGCTGACGGGGCCGAACCCTCCGAGGTCCAGGCCACCCGGGCTGGCGGACTTCTCGCTGTTGACCTCGCCGAGGTAGGCGATGATGTCCTTCTTGTCCTGCTCGGTCACCGTGGTGTCCGGGAAGACGGGCATCGCCTGCGGGCCGGTCAGCATCGCCTCGTAGATGTGCTTCGGGGTGACGTCCTCCAGCGCGGGGGCGTACTTGCCGCTGGTCAGGGCGCCACCCTTACCGGTGAAGTTGTGGCACTGCGCGCAGTTGGTGCGGAAGAGCTCCCCGCCCTTGGCGATGTCCGCGCCCTCGGGGTTGTACTGGTCCTCGCTCGGCACGGCGGGGCCGGGGCCGAGGGAGGCGATGTACGCGGCCATCTGGTCGATCTCGGCCTGCGTGTAGACGACCGGCTTCTTCGGCGCCTGGGCGCCCTGCTGCTGCAGGGGCATCCGGCCGGTGCCGACCTGGAAGTCGACGGCGGCGGCGCCGACCCCGACCAGGCTGGGGCCGTCACTCGTGCCCTGACCGCCGGTGCCGTGGCAACTCGCGCAGCCGGTGGTGTAGAGCTGCTTGCCCTCCTTGATGGCAAGCGACTGGGCGGTGGTGTCGGCCTGGGCCTTGTCCGCGGGTGCGAACGCCGCGTACAGCCCCCCGGTGACCGCCAGCGCGAAAAGTAGGACGACAAGCGCCGCCAGCGGATGGCGCCGTCGTGCGGAGAGCTTTTTCACGGATTACCCCGGTGTCAGGATCTTCTGCTCGATGCTTCTGGCTTGGTGTAACGCGGTCCGGCGGGACCGGCTACTTGATCAGGTAGATCGTGGCGAAGAGGCCGATCCAGACGACGTCGACGAAGTGCCAGTAGTAGGACACAACGATGGCCGACGTGGCCTGTTCGTGGGTGAACCTCTTGGCCGCGTAGGTCCGGGCCAGGACCAGCAGGAAGGCGATGAGCCCGCCCGTCACGTGCAGTCCGTGGAAACCGGTGGTGAGGTAGAACGCCGAGCCGTAGGGGTCGGAGGAGAGGGAGATGCCCTCGTGCTTGACCAGCTCGGTGTACTCGAAGATCTGGCCGCCGATGAAGACCGCGCCCATGATGAAGGTGATCACGAACCAGCTGCGGAGCTTCTTGACGTCTCCGCGCTCGGCGGCGAAGACGCCGAGCTGGCAGGTGAGCGAGGAGAGCACCAGAATCGTGGTGTTGGTCGCCGCGAACGGGAAGTTCAGCGTGTCGGCCTTCTCCCCCCAGAACTCGGCGCCGGTCACCGATCGCAGGGTGAAGTACATCGCGAAGAGGGCCGCGAAGAACATCAGCTCGGAACTCAGCCAGATGATGGTTCCGACGCTGGTGAGATTCGGTCGGTTGACCGACGGGTGCGCGTGCCCGGTGTCTACTGTCGTTGCTGTCGCCACGCCCGACATTATGTCGGTCGCCCTCCCGGCCCTCACCACGGGGGTGGGGTTCGGTGTGTCCGCCCCGTCCGCCCCGGTGACGGGGGTGGTGCGGCGGCTCCCCCGCGAGGTGCCCCCGGGGCCCGTCCCGCCCGGCCGGGGCCGCCGGGGGGCGCCGCCCGGCGGCGTGGGGGCGATGCCGGTCGCGGCGCCCGGCGGGCACTCCCGCCCGGATCACCCCGCGGCCGGGGCCGGACGGATCTTGACTGTCCGGACCCTCCTCGCCGGGGCCCCGCGCGGAGTAGCATCCGGCAGACGGCTCACACCCACCGTGCCGCCCTCACGCC
Source organism: Streptomyces zingiberis (assembly GCF_012034935.1). Classification (GTDB taxonomy): domain Bacteria; phylum Actinomycetota; class Actinomycetes; order Streptomycetales; family Streptomycetaceae; genus Streptomyces; species Streptomyces zingiberis. The sequence goes on along the minus strand of NZ_JAATEN010000002.1, from coordinate 497,539 downwards.
GCAAGCCTGGAGGAACGATGCAGCCGACCGCCACGGTCCTGGTCTACAGCGACAACGCGACCACGCGGGAGCAGGTGCGCCTGGCGGCCGGGCGCCGTCCGGCGGCCGACGTGCCGCCGGTGGAGTTCGTCGAGTGCGCCACGCTGCCCGCGGTGCTCTCCGCCCTGGAGGCGGGCGGGATCGACATCTGCGTCCTGGACGGCGAGACGGCTCCCGTCGGGGGCATGGGCGTCTGCCGGCAGATCAAGGACGAGATCTTCCACTGCCCGCCGGTGCTGCTGCTCATCGGCCGGCCCCAGGACGCCTGGCTGGCCACCTGGAGCCGGGCCGAGGCCGCCGTCACCCACCCGGTGGACCCGGTGGAGTTCGCCGGCGCCCTGGCGGGGCTGCTGCGGAGCCGGACCGCCGTGGGCGCCTGACGCCCCGGGCCATCGGGGGCCCCGGGCGGGGCCCCGCCCGGGTTCAGGTCACAGCTGCGGGCGGAGCCGGGCCGGCTGCGCCGGGCCGGCCTGCTGCCGCCGCACGGGGCCGCGGAGGGCGCTGCCCTCGGACCACTTGGCCCAGGTGAGGTTCCAGTCGCCGAAGCCGTTGTCGAAGGGCGTCATGTCCTCGCCCTCGCTGCCCACGACCCGCACGATGTCGCCGGGGCGCACCGCGTCGAAGAACCACTTGGCGTTCTCCATGCTCATGCCGGTGCAGCCGTGACTGACGTTGGCCGAGCCGTGGGAGCCCACGGACCAGGGCGCCGCGTGGACGTACTCGCCGCTCCAGGTGAGCCGCACGGCCCACTGCACCGGCAGGTCGTAGGACTCGGAGCTGCCGGCGGCGATGCCCACGGTGGTCGAGCGCATCCGGACGAACGGCTCCTTGGCGAGCACGATCTTCGTGCCGTTCCGGGTCTCGAATCCGGGCTTGCCCGTGGTGACCGGCACCGTCTTGACCACCTTGCCGTCCCGCCTGAGGGTCAGGGTGTGGTTGCGGGCGTCGGTGACGACCTCCACCCGGGGCCCGGTGCGGATGCGCAGCGGCTTGGACGCCCCGCCGCGGGAGCCGCGGCCGGTGTCCACCCCGTCGAGGGTGCTGCGCGCCTCGATGGTGGCGCGGGCGGGCCAGAACGCGCGGGGCCGGTAGTGCAGGGTCTTGTCGTCCACCCAGTGCCAGGCGCCGGAGACGGCGGGGCGCGAGCTGACGCGCAGGGAACTCTCCACCCGGGCGCGGGCGGCGCGGTCCTTGACGGGCCGGCTGAGTTCGGCGGTGATGGGCTGCCCGACGCCGTAGGTGCCCTTCTCGGGGCCGAAGGTGACGCGCAGCCGCCGTTCCGCCGAGGCGGTCCGGAAGTCGATGACCCGGAGGCCGGGGGCCCCGTCGCCGTCCTCGGTGCTCACCCGGAGGGTGTAGCGGACCCCGGCGGCGAGCCGGGAGGTGCTGCGCCAGCGGGAGCCGTCCTCGCTGAGCTCGCCGCGTATTCGGTGGCCCGCGGTGTCGCCGGCGGTGACGTCGGTGATCCGTCCGCCGCTCTTGGCCGTCAGCTCCAGCGGCCTGTCCGGGTCGAGGGCGCGCTCGGCGTCCCCGTCGCCGTCACCGCTGAAGGCTATCTGCCCGGTGGCGTCGTACGGCTTGGCGCTCAGGGGGTGGCCCGAGCCGCCGCAGGCGGCCGCGCCGGTGACGAGGCCGCCTATCAGCAGCCCACTGCCCAGGACGGTGCGTATGCGCGTTCCGTGGTGCTGCGCGCGGGTCAGAGGAGTCATGGGCTCAACGTACGAAATGCCGGAATCCCCGGCGTGGTCTGAGTGGGCCGAACGGGTGGGGGCCCGGAAGCGGATGCTTCCGGGCCCCCACCCGTTCAGGTGATTCCGGGGTCGCCGGTGCTTACTGCGTGGCGTTCTCGCCCCGGTAGTACTCGAACACCCAGCCGAAGAGTCCGATGAGGAGGATCGGCAGGGAGAAGTACAGCAGCCACCAGCCGAACACCACGCCCAGGAAGGCCAGCGCGCTGCCGATGCCCAGCGCGAGCGGCTGCCAGCTGTGCGGGGAGAAGAAGCCCAGCTCACCGGCGTCGTCCGCGACATCCGCCGTCTCGTTGTCCTGAGCCCCGGTGTCCACCCGGCGCGCGGTGAACGCCAGGTAGAAGCCGACCATCAGGCAGAGCCCGAAGGTGAGGAAGAGCGCCGTGGTGCCCACCGGCTCCTTCGACCACAGGCCGTAGACGGCACAGGTGGCGAGGAAGAAGAGCGCCAGCCAGAGGAAGATGTGTCCCTGGACCTTCACTTCGCGGCCTCCTTGTCCCCGGCCAGGGCCTTGCCGGCCAGCGCCTCACGGGCTTCGAGCTGGTCGATCTCCGCGATCTCCGGGTGGTGCAGGTCGAAGGCCGGGGATTCGGAGCGGATGCGCGGCAGGCTGAGGAAGTTGTGCCGCGGCGGCGGGCAGGCGGTCGCCCATTCGAGGGACCGGCCGTACCCCCACGGGTCGTCCACCTCGACCTTCGGCGCGTAGCGCGCCGTCTTCCAGACGTTGTAGAGGAACGGCAGGATCGACAGGCCGAGCAGGAAGGACGCGATCGTCGAGACGGTGTTCAGCGCGGTGAAGCCGTCGGCGGCGAGGTAGTCCGCGTAGCGGCGCGGCATGCCCTCGACACCCAGCCAGTGCTGGACGAGGAAGGTGCCGTGGAAGCCGGTGAACAGCGTCCAGAAGGTGATCTTGCCGAGCCGCTCGTCCAGCATCTTGCCGGTGAACTTGGGCCACCAGAAGTGGAAGCCCGCGAACATCGCGAACACCACGGTGCCGAAGACCACGTAGTGGAAGTGGGCCACCACGAAGTAGGAGTCGGAGACGTGGAAGTCCAGCGGCGGCGAGGCCAGGATGACACCGGTCAGACCACCGAAGACGAAGGTGATCAGGAAGCCGACGGTCCACAGCATCGGCGTCTCGAAGCTGAGACTGCCCTGCCACATCGTGCCGAGCCAGTTGAAGAACTTCACCCCGGTCGGGACCGCGATGAGGAAGGTCATGAACGAGAAGAACGGCAGCAGCACACCGCCGGTGACGTACATGTGGTGCGCCCAGACGGTCACCGACAGGCCGGCGATCGCGATCGTCGCGCCGATCAGGCCGATGTAGCCGAACATCGGCTTGCGGCTGAAGACCGGGATGATCTCCGAGACGATGCCGAAGAACGGCAGCGCGATGATGTACACCTCGGGATGGCCGAAGAACCAGAAGAGGTGCTGCCACAGCAGGGGCCCGCCGTTGGCCGCGTTGAAGATGTGCGCCCCGAACTGCCGGTCGGCCTCCAGCGCCAGGAGCGCGGCGGCGAGCACCGGGAAGGCGAGCAGGACCAGCACACCGGTCAGCAGGACGTTCCAGGTGAAGATCGGCATCCGGAACATCGTCATGCCGGGGGCGCGCATGCAGATGATCGTGGTGATGAAGTTGACCGAGCCCATGATCGTGCCGAAGCCCGAGAGGGCCAGGCCCATGATCCACAGGTCACCGCCGACACCCGGCGAGCGGACGGCGTCCGACAGCGGGGTGTAGGCGAACCAGCCGAAGTCGGCCGCGCCCTGCGGGGTGAGGAAGCCGGCCACGGCGATCAGCGAGCCGAAGAGGTACAGCCAGTACGCGAGCATGTTCAGCCGCGGGAACGCCACGTCGGGCGCGCCGATCTGGAGCGGCATGATCCAGTTCGCGAATCCGGCGAACAGCGGCGTCGCGAACATCAGCAGCATGATCGTGCCATGCATCGTGAACGCCTGGTTGAACTGCTCGTTCGACATCAACTGCGTGCCCGGCCGGGCCAGCTCGGCGCGCATGAAGAGCGCCAGGACCCCGCCGATGATGAAGAAGAGGAAGGAGGTGACGAGGTACAGCGTCCCGATGGTCTTGTGGTCGGTGGTCGTCAGCCACTTCACGACCTGACTGCCGGGGCTCCTCCGGCGCACGGGCGGAGCGGCGTCGACCGCCGCGGCACCCCGGGGTTCGTTGAGGATGCTCATGGGTTGTTCGTCTCCGCATTCTTGGCGGCATCACTCTGCGGGATGCCCGCGGGGATGTAGCCGGTCTGGCCCTTGTCCGCCAGGTCCTGAAGGTGCTTCTGGTACCGCTCCGGGGAAACCACCTTCACGTTGAAGAGCATCCGGGCGTGGTCGGTGCCGCACAGCTCGGCGCACTTGCCCATGAACGTGCCCTCCTTCTCAGGAGTGACCTCGAAGACATTGGTGTGTCCGGGGATGACGTCCATCTTCATCAGGAACGGCACCACCCAGAAGGAGTGGATGACGTCCCGGGAGGTCAGGACGAACTTGACCGACTCGCCCTTCGGCAGCCACAGGGTCGGCCCCGGGTTGCCGTTCTGCGGGTTGCGGTCCCCGGGGACGCCGGCGTCGTAGACGCCCTCGGCGCCCTCCGGGACCCCTTCCAGCTTCTTGTCCGCGATGGAGGCGACCTCCTTGGGCAGCTTGCCGGGCGTCGCCGGGTCGCCGTCCACGTCCTCCATGTAGTTGAAGCCCCAGCTCCACTGGTAGCCCACCACGTTGATCACGTGGTCGGGCCGTTCGGAGGTCTTGAGGAGCGCGCTCTGGTCCCGCGCGGTGAAGTAGAAGAGGACCGAGACGATGATCAGCGGGACCACCGTGTAGAGGGTCTCGATCGGCATGTTGTACCGGGTCTGCCGGGGGATCTCGACCTTGGTCCGGGACCGCCGGTGGAAGATGACACTCCACAGGATCAGGCCCCAGACGAGCACGCCCACGGCGAGCGCGGCGGCCCAGGACCCCTGCCAGAGGGCGAGGATCCGGGGCGCCTCCTCCGTGACGGGGGTGGGCATTCCGAGGCGGGGGAAGTCCTCGGATGTGCAACCGGTGGCGGTCACCAGGACCAGGCCCGCGGCAAGCGCCTGCGGCAGCTTCCGCCGCATCGGGCGCCGCGACGAGCGGTCGGAGCCGTTGGGACTCACGTAGCGCCTTCCCGAGAGTCTCGCCCGCCGACCTGCGCCCGCTCTGCGTTCGGTCGCCGGCCCTTGTCGCGGGCAGGGGTTTGGATGTTTATGCGGTCCAAACCCTACTGGACGCCATTTGGGGTCGCGCGAGGAGGGTACCCAACGCGCCGCGCGTCTTCCCGGAGACGCGGAACGGGCGCGGGACGGCGGACTCCGGCCCGCCCGGCGCACCCCGCGCGAGGGGTTAGCGTGCGGGCGTGGCCTACTTCGACTCCGCGTCCTCCGCGCCCCTCCACCCCGTCGCCCGCCAGGCCCTGCTCGCCGCGCTCGACGAGGGCTGGGCGGACCCCGCACGGCTGTACCGCGAGGGGCGGCGGGCCCGCCTGCTGCTCGACGCGGCCCGGGAAACCGCCGCGGAGGCCGCCGGCTGCCGCCCCGACGAGCTGGTCTTCACCTCCTCCGGCACCCGCGCCGTGCACGACGGGATCGCCGGGGCCCTCGCCGGCCGCCGGCGCGTGGGCCGGCATCTGGTGGTGTCGGCCGTGGAGCACTCCTGCGTCCTGCAATCCGCCGCGGCCCACGCGGCGGACGGCGGCACGGTGACGGAGGTCGGGACCGACCGCGCCGGGCGTGTCGCCCCCGGCGCGTACGCGGCCGCGCTGCGCCCGGACACCGCCCTGGCCTGCCTGCAATCCGCCAACCACGAGGTGGGGACGGAACAGCCGGTCGCCCAGAGCGCCCAGGACTGCCGGGCCGCCGGGGTGCCGCTGCTGGTCGACGCGGCCCAGTCGCTGGCCTGGGGACCGGTGCCGGGCGACTGGTCGCTGCTGACGGCGAGCGCGCACAAGTGGGGCGGGCCCCCCGGGGTGGGACTGCTGGCCGTTCGCAAGGGTGTGCGGTTCGCCCCGCGCGGCCCGGCGGACGAGCGGGAGTCCGGGCGCGCCCCGGGGTTCCCGGACGTCCCGGCCGTGGTGGCCGCCGCCGCCGCGCTGCGCGCCGTGCGCCAGGAGGCGGAGCGCGAGGCGGCACGGCTGCGGGCGCTGGTGGAGCGGATCCGGGCCCGGGTGCCGGAGCTGGTGCCGGAGACCGAGGTGGTGGGCGATCCGGTGCGGCGGCTGCCGCATCTGGTCACCTTCTCCTGCCTGTACGTGGACGGCGAGGCGCTGCTGCACGAGCTGGACCGGGCGGGCTTCTCCGTCTCCTCCGGCTCCTCCTGCACGGCGTCCACACTGGTGCCGAGCCATGTGCTGCGCGCGATGGGGGTGCTGTCCGAGGGCAACGTGCGGGTGTCGCTGCCGCCGGGGACGGCGGAGGCCGAGGTGGAACGCTTCCTCGGTGTGCTGCCCGGCGCGGTGGCGGAGGTCCGCGCCCGGCTGGGCGCGCCCGCCCCGGCGGACGGCGCTCCCGGGGGCAGGCGGTCCCCCGCCGCCCGGCCCGGAGGGGAGGAGTCCGCGGGGGACGAGCCGGTGCTGACCGTCGACGCGCTCGGCCGGCGCTGTCCCGTCCCCGTGATCGAGCTGGCGAAGGTGATCGGGGACGTACCGGACGGGGCGGTGATCGCCGTCCTCGCCGACGACGCGGCGGCGCGGCTGGACATCCCGGCCTGGTGTGCGATGCGCGGACAGGAGTATCTGGGCGAGCGCCCGGCGGAGGGCGGGACGTCCTACCGGGTGCGCCGCCGGGCGTGACCCGCCGGACGGGAGATGCCCCGGCCCCGGCGTGTCGCGGTCCGGGGAGCCGCCCGGGTGGCACCCACGGGCGGCGCTCCGGGCCGCGACGCCTCACCGGCGCGGCCCCGCGCGGCGGGAGGGCGGCCCCCTGGAGCCGGGCAGGCGCTCCGGGGCGGCGGGCGGGACCGCCCCGGGCGGGCGGGCCCCCGCCTCTCCTCCGTCCACGGAGGCCCGGGGCCGGGGCCGGGCCGGAAGCGGTACTGATCGAGGCCCCGGGGCGGCACAGAGTCTGCGCGGCCCGGGGCGGCGGGAGAGCGGCCGCCGGAGCCGGGCAGGCCCCGGGGCCCCCTTCCGGGCGGCTCAGGCCAGGTGGCTCCGTACCTCGGCCGCCGCCTCGTGGCCGTAGGCCTTGGTGAAGCGGTCCAGGAAGTGGCCGCGGCGCAGCTCGTACTCCTGGGTGCCGACCGTCTCGATGACCAGGGTGGCCAGCATGCAGCCGACCTGCGCGGCGCGTTCGGTCGTGACACCCCAGGCGAGGCCGGAGAGGAAGCCGGCGCGGAAGGCGTCGCCGACGCCGGTCGGGTCGGCCTTCCTCTCCTCCTCCGCGGTGCCGACCTCGATCGTCTCCCCGTCCTTCCGCTCGATCCGCACCCCGGCGGGGCCGAGCGTGGTGATCCGGCTGCCGACCCGGTCGAGGATCTCCTCCGCGCTCCACCCGGTCTTGGACTCGATGAGGCCCTTCTCGTACTCGTTGGAGAAGAGGTACGCGGCTCCGTCCACCAGGACGCGGATCTCCTCACCGTTCATGCGGGAGATCTGCTGGGAGAAGTCCGCGGCGAACGGGATCTTCCGGGTCCGGCACTCCTCGGTGTGGCGGAGCATCGCCTCGGGGTCGTCGGCGCCGATGAGGACGAGGTCGAGCCCGCCGACCCGGTCGGCCACGGCCTTCAGCTCGATCAGCCGGGCCTCGCTCATGGCACCGGTGTAGAAGGAGCCGATCTGGTTGTGGTCGGCGTCCGTGGTGCAGATGAAGCGGGCGGTGTGCAGTATCTCGGAGATCCGCACCGAGGCGGTGTCCACGCCGTGCCGCTCCAGCCAGGCCCGGTACTCCTCGAAGTCCGCGCCGGCGGCCCCGACGAGCACGGGACGGACCCCCAGCTGGCCCATGCCGAAGGCGATGTTGGCGCCGACCCCGCCGCGCCGTACCTCCAGACCGTCGACCAGGAAGGAGAGCGAGACCGTGTGGAGCTGGTCGCCGACGAGCTGGTCGGCGAAGCGGCCGGGGAAGGTCATCAGGTGGTCGGTGGCGATGGAGCCGGTGACAGCGATACGCATCGGAGGGCATCTCCTGCGGGCAGTGGAAAGCGGACGTTTCACGCTACCGGTTCCCGGGCCCTGCCCCGGCAGCCGAGAACTACCCGATAGTAGGGCTTTCTCCGCCCGTCGCGGGACGCATACGGTGCCGGTGGCAGGCATTCCGCCTCTCCGCCGCCCCCGGCCCCTTCAGGAGTTCTCATGCCCCTCGCCCCGCTGCCCGGCGGTTCCGTGCCGCCGCGCACCGCCGATTCCGCCCCGCTGGAGCTGGACGGCGGCCTGGCCGAACTGCGGGGTGACTGCTTGCGGATGGCGCCGCACTGGAGGACGTCCGGACCCGGCCCGGAGGCCGCCGAGCCGGTTCCGCCGTCCCGCATCCGCGGGGTGCGGGTGCCGTCGTCCTCGGCGCGCCTCGTGGCCGGCATGTCCGAGTACGGGGAGCCGGCTCCCCGGTCGTGAACGGCCGGCTCGCCGGCTCGCCGGCTCGGCCGGTCCCACGGGTTCAGCCGGTCCCACCGGTTCCTGCCCGCCCGCACGGCGGGCCTCCGCACCGGAGAGCCCGGCCCGGCCCGGATGGCGGTGACCGTCCGGACGACGTGGGAACCGTACACGCGTGCGCTCCGTCCCATCGGCGTGTCCCGGTCAAGGGGCATGACCGACGCGTGAATCCGCGCGGGTCCCCGGATCCGCGGGGCGGAGTGATGGGAGCGATGCGGTGACCACCGAGCGATCTCCGGAGGACACACCCGAGCCGGACGCCCCCGGCACGGCCCGCAGGCGGCGTTCCGTGCTCGTCGCCGCCTCGGTCGCGGCGGCGGTGCTGGCGGCCGGGGGCGGCGGCGCCTACTGGGCCTCGACCGCGGGCGGTGGCGGCTCCGGCCCCGCCGCCGATCCGCCGCCCCTGCGCCTCGACGGCTGGAGCGGGGCGGAGACCGGGGCGGATGTCGCCCCGGGCGAGCCCGGTCCGGTGCCCGGCGCCGAGTACGCGGCCGCGGGCGACCTGCCGGACGGCCCGGACAGCGCCCCCGTGTACCGGCCGCGCGGGGAGGTCCCGCGCGCCGCCGCCGAACGGCTGGCCCGCGCCCTCGACGTGGACGGCAAGGCCCGTCTCGCCGGGGACACCTGGCAGTTCGGCCCCCGCAAGGACCCCTCGGGGCCCCGGCTGGACGTCGCCCGGCAGGCGGCCGGCACCTGGACCTTCCACGCCTACGGCCCCGGCGGCGGCTGCGGCGGCACCGGCGAGCCGTCCCCGGGCGGTGGGACGAGCGGGGCGGAGAAGGCCCCCGACGGCACCACGAGCTCCGCCCCGTCCTGCTCCTCCTCCGCCGGCGACCCGCCGGAGAAGGGCGCGGGGAAGACGGAGGACGGCCCCGGTGACCCGCTCTCCGCCGCGGCGGCGGAGAAGGCCGCCGCGCCCGTGCTGAAGGCCCTCGGCCTGGCCGGCGCCGCACTGGACTCCTCCGCCACCACGGGCGCCGTCCGCACCGTGAACGCGGCCCCCGTGCTGGACGGCCACCCGACCTACGGCTTCCACACCGCCCTGCGGATCGGCCCGGACGGGGCGGTCGTGGACGGCAGCGGGCACCTGGCGGAGCTGCGGAAGGGCGCGGAGTACCCGCTCCTGGGCGCCGGGGAGGCCCTGAAGCGGCTCAACGCGGCCGGTGACGCCGGGCGGTCCGGCAGCGGTGGCGGGGACTGCGCCTCGGCCGTCCCGCACCGGGACGGCGACGGCCCGGCGGCCCCGCCCTGCGCGGGGCCCGGCGCGCCCGAGACGCTGCCGGCACCGGAACGGGGGGCGGCCGGACGGGAGCCCGGGGCGGCTCCGGAGGGCGACCCGGGAGAAACCGAGCCGACCGGGCAGAGCGAGCAGACGGAGCAGCAGGGGAAACAGGGGAAGCGGACGGAGCCGGGGGACGGCCCGGCCGGTGAGGGAGCGGAACGGTCCCGGGTGACGGTGCGCGAGGCCGAGTTCGGCTACGCCGCCCAGTTCGTCGACGGCGCGCAGGCCCTGGTGCCGTCCTGGCTGTTCCGGGTGGAGCCGGCCGGCGCCGGTGACCCCTACACCGTGAGCCATCCCGCCGTGCGGCCGGAGTTCGTCGCCGGGGACGCCCCGGGCTCCCGCCCCTCCGCCCCCGGCGACCGGCCGACGTCCGGGCCGGCCGAGCCCGCGGAGCCCGGTGAGCCCGGCGGCGACACCTCACTGACGCAGGTGACGAGCTACGAGGCGGACGGCCGCACCCTCACCGTGCGGTTCTGGGGCGGGGTGTGCACCGACTACACGGTGACCGCCGAACCCCGCGGCGAGCGGGTGGAGGTCCGGATCGAGGGCACCGAGAAGGAACCGGGCCGGATGTGCGTGAAGAAGGCGGAGCGCATGACGGAGAAGGTGACGCTCGACGAACCGCTGGGTGACCGGGCCGTGGTGGACGCCCGCAGCGGCGACCGGGTGCCCGAGGGGAAGTGACGCGGCCGCCGTCGCCCGGCGGCCCGGCCGGACGCGGGGCCGGCGGCCGTGACCAGGGGAGCGCGGGCCCCTGTCACAGGGCGCCGCTGAGGCCACGGCGGTGAGAGCGGCGGCGCCGGTGCCCCCGCACGGCGGCCCCGGGACCGGCCGGGGACGCGGAGCCGGCACGGCGCCGGCCCAGAGCGCGCACGGAGCGGACACAGCACAGCCCGGACATGGCGGAGGCGGCGAACCTCAGGGTTCGCCGCCTCCGCCATGTCACGGTTCAGGCCACCGGCCCGGCCACCGGGGGCCGGGCCCGCCGGTCCGGGGCCCGGTGCCCTCCGGTCCGCGGGCCGCCGGGGGCCGGCCGGTCAGCTGAAGGAGTCGCCGCAGGCGCAGGAGCCGGTGGCGTTGGGGTTGTCGATGGTGAAGCCCTGCTTCTCGATGGTGTCGACGAAGTCGATGGAGGCGCCGCCCAGGTACGGGGCGCTCATCCGGTCGGTGACGACCTTGACGCCGTCGAAGTCCTTCACGACGTCCCCGTCGAGGGAGCGCTCGTCGAAGAAGAGCTGGTAGCGGAGACCGGAGCAGCCGCCCGGCTGGACCGCGACCCGCAGCGCGAGGTCGTCCCGCCCTTCCTGCTCCAGCAGCGCCTTGACCTTGCCCGCGGCCGCGTCGGACAGGAGGATGCCGTCGCTCGTGGTGGTCTTCTCGTCCTGCACGGACATCTGCTCTCTCCCGGGTTGTACGGATCGCTTGCCGTCGGCTCAACCCACGGCGCCCCGGATTCATTCCGGGTGGCGGTGCGCTTTCTCCGTTCATGCTCGCACACCCCGCCCGGACGGGGCAGCCTCACCGTTCGCGGGCGCGGGGCCGGGCGGACGGATGCGTCACATCGACACGATCCCCATCGTCAATCTGACGTGAAGCAGCTATGATGAATAGCGTCAATCAGACGAAAAGGGTGTCTGCCGAACAGGAAAAAGGTGCGCGCAGTGACCACCGCACAGCCTCTCGACGTCTCTCCGACACCGCTCGCGCTCCTGTTGCTCGGCCGCGAGGCCGACCCCAGGAGCGAGCGCGGTGTGGAGTGCCCCGGCGACCTGCCCGCGCCGTCCGACCCGGACCTGGTGGAGCGCGCCCGGGCGGCCAAGGCGCGGCTCGGGGAGAAGGTCTTCGTCCTCGGCCACCACTACCAGCGGGACGAGGTGATCCAGTTCGCCGATGTCACCGGGGACTCCTTCAAGCTCGCCCGGGAGGCCGCGGCCCGCCCGGAGGCCGAGTACATCGTCTTCTGCGGTGTCCACTTCATGGCCGAGTCGGCGGACATCCTCACCTCGGACGCGCAGCGCGTCGTCCTCCCCGACCTCGCGGCCGGCTGCTCCATGGCCGACATGGCCACCGCCGAGCAGGTCGCCGAGTGCTGGGACGTCCTGACGGAGGCGGGGGTGGCCGGCTCCACGGTGCCCGTCTCGTACATGAACTCCTCCGCCGACATCAAGGCGTTCACCGGCCGGCACGGGGGCACCATCTGCACCTCCTCCAACGCCCGGCGGGCGCTGGAGTGGGCGTTCGGCGAGGGTGAGCGGGTGCTCTTCCTCCCCGACCAGCACCTCGGCCGCAACACCGCGGTCCGGGACCTGGGCCTCTCCCTGGACGACTGCGTGGTCTACAACCCGCACAAGCCGAACGGCGGGCTCACCGCCGGCGAGCTGCGGGCGGCGAAGATGATCCTGTGGCGCGGCCACTGCTCGGTGCACGGCCGGTTCTCCCTGGACTCCGTGAACGAGGTGCGGGAACGGATACCGGGCGTCAACGTCCTGGTGCACCCGGAGTGCCGGCACGAGGTGGTCGCGGCGGCCGACCACGTCGGCTCCACGGAGCACATCATCCAGACCCTGGAGGCGGCGCCCGCGGGTTCGAAGTGGGCGATCGGCACGGAGCTGAACCTGGTCCGCCGGCTCGCGGCCCGCTACGCGCCCGAGGGCAAGGAGATCTCCTTCCTCGACCGGACGGTCTGCTTCTGCTCCACGATGAACCGGATCGACCTGCCGCACCTGGTGTGGGCGCTGGAGTCGCTGGCGGACGGGAAGGTCGTCAACCGGATCGAGGTGGACCCGGAGACGGAGACGTACGCGAAGGCCGCGCTGGAGCGGATGCTCGCCCTGCCGTAGCCGGCGCCGTCGCCCGAGCAGGGCACCCGTCACCGGCAGGGGCCGTCGCGCGCCGCGGCGGCCCTTTGCCGGTGACGGGCCGAGCCCGTCGCGCGTCAGGGCGGGGGCAGCGGCCGGGCCCCGCCCCGGTGCACCGGCCGGACCAGACCGGACCGGTAGGCCACGACGACCAGCTGGGCCCGGTCCCGGGCGCCGACCTTGGTCATCGTGCGGTTGACATGGGTCTTGACCGTCAGCGGACTGACGGAGAGCCGTTCGCCGATGTCCCGGTTGGACAGCCCCTCCGCGACCAGGGCCAGCACCTCCCGCTCGCGGGAGGTGAGGGCGTCCAGCCCGCCGCCGTCCGCCCCGTCCCCGCTCCCGCCGTCCCCACTCCCGCCGTCCCGGCCGCCCCGGCCGTCCCCGTCCGCGGCCGGGCGGTCCTGGGCGAGGAAGGAGGCGATGAGCGCGGTGGTCGCGACCGGGGAGAGCAGCGACTCCCCCGCGGCGACGGTGCGGATCGCCGTCAGCAGTTCCACCGGTTCGGCCCCCTTGCCGAGAAAGCCGGAGGCACCGGCGCGGAGGGCGGCCACGACGTACTCGTCCGCCTCGAACGTCGTCAGGACCAGGACGCGCACCCCGGCCAGGTCCGGGTCGGCGCCGATCAGCCGGGTGGCGGCGAGCCCGTCCGTGCCGGGCATGCGGATGTCCATCAGCACCACGTCGGCGCGGCGTTCCCGGGCCAGCCGGACGGCCTCCGCGCCGTCGGACGCCTCTCCCACCACCTCCAGGCCGGGGTCGGAGTCGATGAGCACCCGGAAGGCGCTGCGCAGCAGGGCCTGGTCGTCGGCGAGCAGCACCCGGATCGTCATGACGCGCTCCTGGGCCGCCGGCGCTCCGGCGCGCCCACCCGGCCGGGGCCGTCACCGGCGGCGGGGAGCCCGCCCGCGGTGAGCGGAAGCCGGACGCGGACCCGGAAGCCGCCGCCGCGGCACGGGCCCGCCTCGCACGCCCCGCCGAGCGCCGCCACCCGCTCCCGCATCCCGAGCAGGCCGTGACCGCCCACCGGCCCGGCGGAGTCCCCGCCGGTCCCGGCCCCTCCCAGCCCTCCGGCGGCTTCCGTGCCTCCGGAGGACCCGGTGGCCGCGCCGCCGTCCCCGGCCGGGCCGCCCCCGCCGCCGTCGTCCACCACACCGATCTCCAGCACGCCCTCGCCGCGCGCGATCCGCACCGTGGCCGTGGCTCCCTCCCCCGCGTGCTTGTGGGCGTTGGTCAGCGCCTCCTGCACCACCCGGTAGGCGGTGAGGTCCACCGCGGCGGGCAGGTCCCCGGCCACCTCCGCGGCCTGGTCGGGACGGCGGCTGAACCAGGGGCCACGGGACCCGTCGGAGGACACCTCGACCTCCACGGGCAGCCCGCTGCGGGTGAACCCCTCCACGAGCTGGTCGAGCACCCCCAGCCCCGGCGCGGGTTCGGTCGGCGCCTCGGGGTCGCCGTACTGGCGCAGCAGGCCGACGGTGGCGCGGAGTTCGTCCAGCGCGGACCGGCTCGCCTCACGGACGTGCGCCAGCGCCTCGCGGGCCTGGTCGGGGCGGCTGTCCATGACGTGCGCGGCCACCCCCGCCTGCACGTTGACCAGGGCTATGTGGTGGGCCACGACGTCGTGCAGCTCCCGGGCGATCCGCATCCGCTCCTCCGCGACCCGGCGCCGCGCCTCCTCCTCCCGGGTCCGCTCGGCCCGTTCGGCACGCTCCCGGATCGCGTCGACGACGGCGCGGCGGCTGCGCATGGCGTCCCCGGCCGCCGCGGCCATGCCCATCCAGGCGAGCACGGCCAGGTTCTGCTGCCCGTACCAGGGCCGGGGACCGCAGAGCATCGCGGCGGCGCCGAGCAGGACCACCGCGGGGAGGCCGAAGCGGAGGGTGGTGGAACGGTCCGTGCGGCTCGCCAGGGTGTAGAGGGCGACGGCCGAGGTGGCCGCCATCGGGACGCCGTGCTCCCCGGCCCCGGCGGCCAGCTCCAGCAGGCTGAGGACGACGGTGGCGGTGAGGACCCGGGCGGGCGCGCGGCGGCGGAGGACCAGCGCCGCGCAGGCGGCCACGGCGAGGACCACGCTGAGCGCCCCGGGCTCACGCCCGCCGAACCGTGGCTTCCCGTACGGCTGGTGCTCCACCGACAGCGCGAAGAGGATCAGCACCAGCAGCGCGACCGCGAGCACCGCGTCGAGGAGCAGGGGGTGCGGGCGGGGCAGCCGGCTCCGCGCGGGGGCCGGCCCCGGACCGGCGGCGAGGGTCGTCACGGCGGGAACGGTACGGCGGCCGCCGCCCGGCGGCGGGCGGGCCCGCCCCGGTGGGACGGGCGGGGGCGGAGGGCCGGGGCGGCGCGTCGCGCGGCGGCCGGCCCCGCGCACCGGGCCGGTGCCGCTCCCGCGGAACGCCGGACCGCGCGCGGGCACCCGGGCTCCCCGGCGCGGGCCCGCACGGCGGCCCGTACGGGGAACGGCCCCACTGCCGGTGTCCCGGCGGCCCGCGCCGGGGCGGCGCGGAACTCCGGGACGGCCGGGACGGCGGCGGACTCCGGGACGGCCGGGAGCTCCGGGGCGGCGCGAAGCGGCGCCGGGGCCCCGCCGGGGCACCGGCGCGCGGGCACAGCGGCGGAGCGCGGGCCGTGCCCGCGGCGCGAAAGCCGCGAGCGGCGGGTCAGCCCCGTTGTCAGGGCCGGGATGGGCGCGGACACAGGCGTTACGTGGGGATGAGGCCCTCGTCGCCCAGCATGTCCCTGACCTCGTCCAGGCTCGCCTCGGGCGACGGCAGGATCAGCTCGGACGGCTCCAGGGCGTCGTCGGGCAGCGGCTCGCCGAACTCCCGCACGGCGTCCAGGAGGGCGTGGAGGGTGCGCCGGAAACCGGCCTCGTCACCGCTCTCGACCTCCGCGAGCAGTTCGTCGTCCAGCCGGTCGAGTCGGGCGAAGTGGTGGTCGGCCAGTTTCACCTGCCCCTCGCCCATGATCCGTACGATCACGACGACCTCCTCCGATGGTGCGATGGTGCCGGCGCGCCTGGTGCCGCCGCTGAAGGCCGGCAGGTGCCGCCGAGTGCTGACAGATGGCTCACGGATGGTGACGGGTACTCAAGGGTGCTGCTGAGGTGACGGCCGGGGGCCGCCGGCCCGCCGTGGGCCCGGACGGCGGTGCCGGGGCCCGGCTCGCACGGCCGGGCCGCCGCCCGGTCAGTGCTTGCCGAAGTCCGGCCCGCTCCGCTGCGGGTTCTCCGGCTGCTGCGCGGGCTGCGCCTGGGGCGCGGACTGACCGGGCTGGCCGGACTGCCCGCTCTCGATCGCCTGCTGCGGGGAGGAGCCGGCCAGCTCGGCCTTCATCCGCTGGAGCTCCAGCTCCACGTCCGAACCGCCGGAGAGCCGGTCCAGCTCGGCCTGGATGTCGTCCTTGGCCATGCCGCTGGGGTCCTCCAGGGCGCCGGAGGCCATCAGCTCGTCGATCGCGCCGGCCCGCGCCTGGAGCTGCGCGGTCTTGTCCTCGGCCCGCTGGATCGCCAGGCCGACGTCGCCCATCTCCTCGGAGATGCCGGAGAAGGCCTCGCCGATCCGGGTCTGGGCCTGGGCGGCGGTGTAAGTGGCCTTGATCGTCTCCTTGCGGGTGCGGAAGGCGTCGACCTTGGCCTGGAGCCGCTGGGCGGCGAGGGTGAGCTTCTCCTCCTCGCTCTGGAGCGTCTGGTGCTGGGTCTCCAGGTCCGTCACCTGCTGCTGGAGCGCCGCCCGGCGGGAGAGCGCCTCGCGGGCGAGATCCTCACGGCCCAGGGCGAGCGCCTTGCGGCCCTGCTCCTCCAGCTTGCCGGACTGGTTGCGCAACTGGCCGAGCTGGAGCTCCAGCCGCTTGCGGGAGGTGGCCACGTCGGCGACGCCGCGCCGGACCTTCTGCAACAGCTCCAGTTGCTTCTGGTACGAGTAGTCGAGGGTCTCGCGCGGGTCCTCCGCCCGGTCCAGGGCCTTGTTCGCCTTCGCGCGGAACATCATCCCCATCCGCTTCATGACACCGCTCATGGGTCTCGCGCGCCCCCTTCTCCGGGCTCGTCCTCGGACAGTCCTCAGGACCCAACAGTACGGGCCCTGCCTCCATTACCGCATTGATCGGCCGCCGATGCGCTCATCCTGCAGGACGATCACAGGACGGGCCTCTCCGGCGCAGGGAGTAGGCGCCGGCCCCGGGAGCGGCCACCGCGACCGGCCAGGCGGGCCCCGGCGGGCGGCGGCCGGCCGGAACACGGGCCCCTCCGTCACGCCGTCACGGCCCCGCCGCCGCCCCGCCGCCCGCTCCTCCCACCGCCCTGCCACCCGCCCCGCTCACCGGCCCGCCACCGCCCGCCCACGCGCCCGGCCGGTGACGCGCCGCCGGTGACCGTTGCGGGATCGTGCCCGGGACGGGCTGGGGCTCGTCCGGGACACCCCGTACCCTTGGGTCCCGTGTTCCGTAGCCGTTCGAAGGATGAGCAGGCCGCCACCGCCACGGTGGCCGCGAGCTCCCAGCAGCCCCGTGACCCGCAGGCCCCGAAGGGTCGTCCGACGCCGAAGCGTTCGGACTCCCAGGCGCGGCGCCGGACCCTGGCCACCAAGCCCGGCGACCGCAAGGAAGCGGCCCGCCGCGCCCGCGAGGCCCGCCGCGCCGACCTGGCGCGCCAGCGGGAGGCGCTGGCCAAGGGGGACGAGCGCTATCTGCCGGCCCGTGACAAGGGCCCGGTGCGCCGCTTCGCCCGGGACTTCGTCGACTCCCGGTTCTGTGTGGCGGAGTTCTTCCTGCCGATGGCCGTGGTCCTGCTCGTGCTGTCCATGCTGCCGTCGATGCAGGCCACGGTGACCCTGGTGTGGATGGGCATGATCGTGATGATCGTGACCGACTCCATCGGCCTGGGGATCCGGTTGCGGAAGCAGCTCTCCGTGCGCTTCCCCGAGGAGTCCCGCCGCGGTGTCGTCTTCTACGCCGTGATGCGCAGCCTGCAGATGCGGCGGCTGCGTCTGCCGAAGCCGCAGGTCAAGCGCGGAGAGCGGCCCTGAGCACGGAGAGTGCCCAGGATCCCGGCCGGACCGCCGGGGACACCTGGCATCCCGAAGCGGCCACGAGCTGGCTCGGCGGGCCGGAGGGGGTCCGCACCATCGTCCGCCGGGAGCTGGTGGCCCGGCAGCTCGAGGAGCAGATAGCCGCGCGCTTTCCCGTCGGGCAGCGCCTGCGCGTCCTCGACGTCGGCCTCGGGCACGGCACGCAGGCGCTGCGGCTGGCCCGCGCGGGGCACCGCATCACCGGGCTGGAGTCGCACGCGCCGCTGGTCAAGGCCGTCCGCACCGCGCTGGCCGCCGAACCGGAGGGCATCCGGGAACGCTTCCAGCTGATCGAGGGCGACAGCCGGGAGACCGGGGTGCACTTCCTGCCCGGCAGCTTCGACGTGGTCCTCTGCCACGGTGTGCTGATGTACACCGAGCACCCGGACGCCTTACTCGCGGGGCTCGCCCGCGTCCTGGCCCCGGGCGGCCTGCTCTCCCTCCTCGTCCGGAACGCCGACGCGCTGGCCATGCGCCCCGGCCTGGCGGGCGACTGGAACACGGCGCTCGCCTCCTTCGGCGCCACCGCCTACCGCAACCCGTCCGGCCGCGCCGCCCGTGCCGACCGGCTGGACGCCCTGACCACCACCCTCACCGGCATCGGGGCACCGCTGCACGTCTGGTACGGCGTCCGGGTCCTCACCGACCAGATGGCCGACACCGCGCAACCCGCCGATGTGCGCCAGCTCGAACTCATGCTCGCCGCCGAGGACCGCGCCGGCCGCACCGACCCCTACCGGTCGGTGGGCGCGCTGCTGCACCTGTGCGGGGTCCGGGGGGCACCGGGTGGCGCCGGGCCGGCCGGGTCCGGGGAGCCCTCTCCCACGGGCTGAGCCGCCGGGCAGCCGGGCACCCTCCGCGGCCCGCGCGGGTGACCACCATGGGCCGCGGAGGGGCGGCGGAACGGGCCGCCGGTCAGCTCAGCGCCGCCGCCAGGACGGAGGCGGCCTTGGCGACCAGCGGGTCGTCGGCCCCGGCGTCCGGGTCGGGCTTGGTGGTCAGGACGGTGAGGACGACCGGCGGGCGCCCCGGGGGCCAGGCGATCCCGGCGTCGTTGTTGGTGCCGTACTCACCGCCGCCGGTCTTGTCGGCGAGGGTCCAGTCGCCGGGCAGGCCCGCGCGGAAGCGGTGCTCGCTGGTGGTGTTGGCGAGCAGCCAGCCGGTGAGCCGGCGCCGGTCGCCCGCGTCGAGCGCGTCGCCCAGCACCAGGCTGCCGTAGGTCCGCCCGATGGCGCGCGGGCTGGTGGTGTCCGTCACCCGCCAGGGCTCCGCGGAGTTCAGCTCGGGCTCCCAGCGGTCGAGCCGGGTCACCCGGTCCCCCAGGGATCGGACGAAGCGGGTGATGGCGGTGGGGCCGCCCAGCTCGTGGAGGAGGAGGTTGGCCGCCGCGCTGTCACTGTGCGTGATGGAGCAGGCGCACAGTTCCTCGACCGTCATGCCCCCGGCGAGGTTCTCGGGCCGGCTGGTGACGGGGACGTGCCCCGCGCGCTGGACGTCGCGCTCGGTGTAGTGGATACGGCGGGCCAGGAACTCGCCCTCGCGGTCCAGGTCACGGAGGACCGCAGCCGCGCCGAGGGTCTTGAACACGGAGCACATGGGGAAACGCTCGTCCGCCCGGTACGCCACCGTCCGGCCGGTGGCGGTGTCGTGGGCGTAGGCGCCGAGCCGGGCGCCGTGTTCGCGCTCCAGGGCGCGCAGTTCCCGGCGGGCGGCGGTGGCGGCGACCGGCGGCGTGGCGGCGGCGCTCGCGGCCCCGGCCGGGGAGGCGGCCGGGGAAACGGCCGGCGAAGCGGAGGCCGGGGAGGCGGCGGCGGCCAGGACCGCTCCGGCTCCGGCGGCCAGCAGGGATCGGCGGGAGGTACGGGCTCCGGGGCGTCGCACGAGGCGGGCCTCACTTCCGGGAGTCGGGGACAGTGCGTCTACCTTTGACAGGACGCCCCACCGGCCCCGCCGGTTGCGAGCGCCCCGCGGGCCCCCGGGGCAACAGGCCCGCCGCGTGGCGCCGTTGGCCCGTCCCGTCCCGTCCCGGTGGCGGGGCGCGGCCGGGACCGCCGGTGCCCGCCGCCACCGCTGAGCACTGCCGGCCACCGCTGAAGGCGCTGAGCACCGCTGAGCCTGCCGGCCGCCCCCGGCGGTCACCGGCCCGCCGCGATCGACGGGCCCGCACGGCGGCACCGGCACCGGCACCGGGGGAGCGGGCCGCGGCGGCCCGCTCCCCCGGCCGGCGCGTCAGCCCTCGGCGGCCTTGAGGCTCATCGGGCCGTAGATCTCCGTGCCGTCCTCGAAGAGCGTCACCTGCTCGGTGCCGCCCTCCAGGAGTTCCCGCCACACCTCGCCGATCCAGGACTCCGCGTCGCCCTGGGTGCTGAACTCGCCCGGTTCGACCGAGGGCGCCGTCTCCGTCCCGTCGGCCTTCTCGAACCGCCACGTCCACGCCATGTACGCCTCCCGGCTGCCGGCTGCTGATCAGGCTGTCGCGGGCCACCCTACGGCGCGCCGCTCCCCCGGTGGTGCCGGCCGGGCGGCGGGCCCCGCCGGGCGGGAGGGCCGGCGGGGCCCGGGGGTCGGGCGGCGCCCCCGTGCGGCCGGACGGGCGTTCCCCACCACGCACCGGGCGGCCCGGGCGGGTCCGGCGACGCCCCGGGCGCCCGGCCACGGCGCGGGCCGCCCGCCCTCGCTCCACGTCCGGAGGCGGCGCCTCCCGGCGGGCGCCCCGTTCCCGCCCGCCGGGGGACGCCGGGGCGGGAAACGGGCAGGCCCCGCGCGCTCCGGTGGCCCGGCGCGAGACGATCGGGGGGTGGACCTCACTCTCCTCGGCACCGGGGCACCGGGCGGGCTGCCGCTCCCGGGCTGCCCCTGCGCGACCTGCGCGACGGCCACCGGCCCCCGTGCGCGGGCCGCCACCTCGGTCTTCGTGGACGGCGCGCTGCTGCTCGACCTGACCCCGGGCACGGCCCTGGCCGCCGCGCGCGCCGGGCGGACGCTCGGCGGGGTGCGGCAGGTGCTGCTGTCCCACCCGCACACCGGCCCGGCGGTCGAGGTACCCCCCGGGCTGCCCGCCCCGGGCCGCGCCCCGGACGGCCGGGAGCTGGCGCTGATCAGCGGCCACCGGGTACGGGCCGTCGCGGTGGACGCGCCGGGCACCGGCTACTCCGTCACCGGGCCCGCCGGCCCCGAGGGGCCCGAACTGCTGTACCTGCCGCCGGGAGCGGCCCCGGCCGGGATGGAACCCCGCACCCACCCCTACGACCTGGTTCTCCTCGACGTGCTGGGCCGCCCCGACGCGCTGGCCCGGCTGCGTTCGCTCGGCGCCGTCTCCGCCGCCACCGACGTGATCGGCGTCCACCTCGGCCATGACGTCCCGCCCGGGGACGAGGCCGAGCGGCGGCTGGCGGCCGCCGGAGCCCGGGCGGTGCCGGACGGGACGGCGCTGGCCGTCGGTGCGCACCGCGCCACGCCGGCCCCGCCCCGCCGCACCCTCGTCCTGGGCGGGGCCCGCTCCGGCAAGTCGGCGGAGGCCGAGCGGCGGCTGGAGACGTTCCCCGAGGTGCTGTACGTGGCCACCGGTGGCACCCGGGACGGCGACGCGGAGTGGGCGGAGCGGGTGGCGCTCCACCGCGGGCGGCGCCCGGCGGGGTGGCGGACCACGGAGACCTGCGAGCTGGCGCCCCTGCTGACCGGGGACGGCCCGCCGCTGCTCATCGACTGTCTCTCCCTCTGGCTGACGCACGCCATGGACGAGGCGGGTGCCTGGGACGACCGGCGGTGGCGGACGGGCGGGGAGCGCGCGCTGCGGGAGCGCACCGCGGAGCTCACCGCGGCGGTGCGCGCCACCCGGCGCACGGTGGTCGCCGTCTCCAACGAGGTGGGGTCGGGCGTCGTCCCGGCCACCGCGTCGGGGCGGCGGTTCCGGGACGAGCTGGGGCGGCTCAACACGGCCGTGGCGGCCGAGTGCGAACGCGTGCTGCTCGTGACCGCCGGGCGGGTGCTGGACCTCGGCTGACGGGCACGCGCCCGGGCCCGGGCCTGCGGGGGCGCGGGGGCGGGGGCGCGGCGAGTGGTGCCGCCGGCACGCCGCCGGACGCCCCGGCCGTCCCGCTCACGAGGGCCCACGGCGCCCGTGGCGCGCCCGGGGCCGGCGCGGGGCGATCCCGGCGGCAACGGCAGCAACGGCGGCCGGGGACGACGCGGCTGACGTACCGTCCGGGGACGGGCGGCCGGCCGAATCGGCGGAGACGCGGATGGGGGCGTGAGCACGGGCGCGGACACGGACGCCGGTGCGGACGGCCGCGGGGACGGCCCGCCGGGAGCGCCGGACCCGCGGACGGGGCGCCGGGCGGACCGCGGGCGGCGGTCCTCCGCCTGACGGGCCGTCGGCGGACGCCCGGCTGCCGGGCGGGACACCGTCCGGTCACCCCGGCGCGGGAGGATAGGTTCGGAGGATGAGCGGTCTCAATCTCGAAGAGTTCGGCGATCTGATCGAGCGTCCCGACTCCGGTGTCCGGCGTGACGCGGAGGAGCGCAGGGAGCGGCTGGTGCTCCGGCCCGGTGCGCTGGGGCGCCTGGACGACCTGGGCGAGTGGCTCGCGGCGGCCCAGCGCGCGGTGCCGGTCCGGCCGGTCCGGCGGCCCCGTCTGGTGCTCTTCGCCGGGGACCACGGGGTGGCGCGCCTCGGCGTCTCGGGCCGTCCCGCGGGCGGCGCGCACCACCTGGTGGGCGCGGTGCTGCGCGGGGAGAGCCCGGCGGCCGTGCTGGCCCGGCGGTTCGGCGCCGGGGTGCGGGTGGTGGACGTGGCGCTGGACTGCGACCCGGCGGGCCTGCCCGAGGAGGTCGTGCGCCACCGGGTGCGGCGCGGTTCCGGCCGGATCGACGTCGAGGACGCGCTCACCGCGGAGGAGACCGAGCGGGCGTTCCGCGCCGGGATGGCCGTCGCCGACGAGGAGGCCGACGCCGGTACGGACCTCGTGGTGCTCGGCGATCTCAGCGTCGGCGGCACGACCGCCGCGAGCACCCTGGTCGCCGCCCTGTGCGGCACCGACGCCTCCGTGGTGACCGGCCGGGGCGGGGCGGGCATCGACGACCTGGCGTGGATGCGCAAGTGCGCCGCGATCCGGGACGCCCTCCGCCGGGCCCGCCCGGTCCTCGGCGACCACCTCGCGCTGCTGGGCACGGTCGGCGGCGCGGATCTGGCCGCCACCACCGGGTTCCTGCTCCAGTGCGCCGTGCGCCGCACCCCGGTGATCCTGGACGGTGTCGTCTCGGCCGCCTGCGCGCTCGTCGGACAGCGGATCGCCTTCCGGGCGCCGGACTGGTGGCTGGCCGGGCACGTGAGCGGGGAGCCCGCGCAGGAGAAGGCGCTGGACCGGCTGGCCCTGGAGCCGCTGCTGGACCAGGGGGTCACGGCCGGGGAGGGCACGGGTGCCCTGCTGGCCCTCCCCGTGGTGCAGGCGGCGGCCGCACTCCTCGCCGAACTGCCGGAACGGGACGGCCACGACCCCGCGGCCGGCGCCCCTGCCGGCGCGGACGCCACCCCCGGCGGCGCGGAGGGCCCTGACGGGGCGGACGGCTCCGGCGGTGCGCTCGGCGCGGACGCCTCCGGCGGTGTGCTCGGCGCGGACGGCACGGCCGGTTCCCCGGCCACGGAACCGGCCGGGGAACGCGCGGCGGACGGGACGGAGCCCGGGCCGTCCACCGGCGACGCCACCGCGGACGGTGCCGGCAACGCCGGCCTGGCGGACACCACCCCCGGCCCCGCCGGGAGCGCCCCGGAGGAGAATCCCGCCACCGGCCGGACCACCGTGCGCCCGGCCTCCACGGACGGCGGGACGGCCTGACGGACCTCCCGGGGCCGGCCCGGCCCGGCGGCGGGAGAGCCGGCGCCCCGGGCCCGCGGCGGAGCCGCCCGAGGCCGCGACCCGGTCCGGCGGCAAGCCGCTCGGCCCCGGGGAAGCACGGCAGCGGGCGCCCCGCGCGACCGCTCGTCCACGCGACCGCACGGCCCCGCGGCCCCGCGGCCAGGCAGCCGACAGGCCCGGCGACGGGACGGCGGCGGCACCGGCGGACAGCCGGCGGTGGGACGGCGGCGGAACGGCGGGCGACGACCGGCCGGCGGCACACCACGACCGGCGGCCGGCCGCCGCCGGGGCCGGGCCGGCCCGGCCCCGGCGGCGGAGAGCGGCGGGAGAGCGGCGGACCGGTGTCGCCGGTGGCCCGGATAGCCTGCGCCCATGACCCAGCCGACCGCCGACCCGGGGCCCGCCTCGGCGGGTGACGCCCTCCGCTTCGCGTTCTCGACCCTGACGGTGCTGCCGGTGCCCGTCCGCCGCTGGGACCGGGCCGCCGCCCGCGCCGGCATGGTCTGCGCACCCGTCGCGGGTGCCGTGACCGGGCTCTGCGCGGCGGCGGCCGGAACGATCCTGCTGCTGCTCGGCGCGGGCCCGCTCACCGCGGCGGTCGCCACGGTGGCCGTGCCGGCCGTGCTCACCCGCGCGCTGCACCTGGACGGGCTCGCCGACACGGCCGACGGCCTGGGCAGCGGGAAGCCCGCGGGCGACGCCCTGCGGATCATGAAGCGGTCGGACATCGGCCCCTTCGGCACCGTCACCCTCGTGCTGGTCCTGCTGGCGCAGACGGCGGCGCTCGCGGAGCTCTACGGGGAGGGCCCCGCGCACGGCGCGGCCGCGGCCGTGGTGGCCGCCGTCGCGGGGCGCGCGGCGCTCGTCCCGGCCGTCCGCGCCGGGGTGCCGGCGGCCCGCCCGGAGGGGCTGGGCGCGGTGGTCGCGGGCACGCTCTCCACGCGCGCCGTGGTCCTCACGCTGCTGGCCGCCACGGCGGCCTGCGCCGCGGCCGGGGCACCGCTCGGGGCCGGGGCGGCGGCCCACGCCGCGGTGGCCGCGGTGGCCGGGCCGGCCGCCGCCGCCCTGCTGCTCCGCCGCTGCCTGCGCCGGTTCGGCGGGGTGACGGGGGACGTGCTCGGTGCGCTGGTGGAGACGGCGGCCACCGTCTGCCTGGTCGTGCTCGCCCTGGGGTGAGGGACCCCGGCGGCCACCCGGCCCTCCCCCAGGGGTGGAGCACCACCACCGGGGCCCGGCGGGGACGGGCCGGGCCGCCTCGTCCGTCCGCCGCCGCTCCCCCGGTCCGCCCCGCGCCCCCGGCCACCGGCCCGTGACGCCCGCTCCTGCCGGCCTGGCCCTCATCGCTCCGGTCTCGCCCTGAGGCACCCCCCAGCACGACCACCCGCGGCGGAACGGGACGGACCGGAGCGGACCGGGGCCCCACCCACGTCAACACCGGGCGCGGCCCGGGAGGTCGGGGCGGAGCGTGGACCGGAGCCACGCCCACGTCAACACCGGGCCCGCCCCGGTGGCCAGGCCGGTGACGCCCGGGCCGGCCCCCGGCGGGCCCGGTGGCGAGCCACGGCCGGCGGCGGGGCGGTACCGGACGCGCCGGCACCGCCCATGCCCCGTACCACCTGTGCCCCGTACCACCCGTGGTCCGCCGGTGGGCCACCACCGGTCCGCCCGTGGTCCGCCCGTGGTGCCACCGGGGCCGCCCTTCCCGTGCCCGCGCCGGGGCCGTTCCCCGCCGCCGCGGGCGTCCGCGGCCCGTTCCCGGGCTCTCACCGGGGCGCCCGGCGCGGCGTAGGGTTCCGGTGGCGGCCCCCGCACCCGGCCGCCGGGCCGCGCCGGAAGCCCGGCACTTACGATGCCCCCGGGCGCGGCCGGCCCATCCACCGGCCGAGGAACTCAACGGAAGAGAGAGACCCCACCACCGTGACTGAACTGACTCTCAGCACCTCGTCCCCGGCCTCGCTGCGCGCGGACGCGATCGTCGTCGGCGTGGCCAAGGGCGCCAAGGGGCCGGTCGCCGCGCCCGGAGCGGAGGCCGTGGTGTCGGCCTTCGACGGCAAGCTGGCCGCCGTCCTGGAGACGCTCGGCGCCACCGGCGGTGAGGGCGAGGTGACGAAGCTGCCCGCGCCGGCCGGTTTCAAGACCCCCGTCGTGCTGGCGGTCGGCCTGGGCGAGGCCCCGTCCGAGGACGGCCGCTTCGACGGCGAGACGCTGCGCCGGGCCGCCGGGGCGGCGTCCCGCGCGCTGGCCGGCGCCAAGAAGGGCGCGTTCGCGCTGCCGGCCGAGGACGCGGCGGACGCGGCGGCGGTGGCGGAGGGCGCCCTGCTCGGCGCGTACACCTTCACCGCCTACCGTTCCGCACCGCAGGGCGGCCGCAAGAAGGACGACAAGAGCACGCCGCTGGCCGAGGTGATCCTGCTGGGCTCCAAGCCGCGGGACAAGGCGGTCAAGGCCGCGACGGAGCGGGCCGCCGCGGTGGCCGCCGAGGTCCACCGCGCGCGTGACCTCGTCAACACCCCGTCCAACGACCTCTACCCGGAGACCTTCGCCGCCGCCGTGGCGCAGGCCGCCAAGGAGCACGGCCTGAAGGTGGAGGTGCTGGACGAGAAGGCGCTCGCCAAGGGCGGCTACGGCGGCATCCTCGGCGTCGGCCAGGGCTCGGCCAACCCGCCGCGGCTGGTCCGGCTCTCCTACACGCACGCGAAGGCGGACAAGACCCTCGCCCTGGTCGGCAAGGGCATCACCTACGACTCGGGCGGCATCTCGCTGAAGCCGGCCGGTCACAACGAGACCATGAAGTGCGACATGAGCGGTGCCGCCGCCGTGTTCGCGGCCGTGGTCGCCGCGGCGCGGCTGGGGCTGGCCGTCAACGTCACCGGCTGGCTGGCGCTCGCCGAGAACATGCCGTCGGGCTCCGCCACCCGCCCCGGCGACGTGCTGCGGATGTACAGCGGCAAGACCGTGGAGGTGCTCAACACCGACGCGGAGGGCCGGCTGGTGCTGGCCGACGCGCTCGCCCGGGCCGGCGAGGAGAAGCCGGACGCGATCGTCGACGTGGCCACGCTGACCGGTGCGATGGTGCTCGCCCTGGGCGTGCGCACCTTCGGCGTCATGTCGAACGACGAGGCGTTCCGCACCGCTCTCCACGAGATCGCGGAGGAGGCCGGCGAGCAGTCCTGGCCCATGCCGCTCCCGGCGGAGCTGCGCAAGGGCATGGACTCCCCGGTGGCGGACCTCGCCAACATGGGCGAGCGGATGGGCGGCGGTCTGGTCGCCGGCCTGTTCCTGAAGGAGTTCGTGGGCGAGGGCGTCACGTGGGCGCACCTGGACATCGCGGGCCCGGCGTTCCACGAGGGCGCCCCGTACGGCTACACCCCCAAGGGCGGCACCGGCGCCGCGGTCCGCACCCTGGTGCGGCTGGCGGAGCGGACGGGGGCCGGCGACCTCGGCTGAGCGCCGCCGTCCCCCGTTGCCGCACCGCCCCGCGGCCCCCGCCGCGGCCGGCGCCCCGCGCGTCCGTCCGGACCGCCGCCGTTCCCCCGCGGGGCGGCGGCGGCCGGGGCCGGGGGCGCTCTCCGTGCGGGACGGCCGCCTCCGGGGCGCGCGGCCCATCACGCGTGGTTCGCCGCGCGTGGTCCGCCGCGCGGTTCGATCCCGTGTTCGCCCTGGACGAAATCCCCCGGTGGCATCCTGGAACCGGGGACGGGGCAGGCGGCAAGGGCAACCAGCCGGTGCGCACGGCGCTCCACGGCCCGGTCCCCACCGTCCCTACGCGCGAGTAACGCCGCGTCGCGAGGCGGCGGGTCTCCCGGAGCCCGGCCCGGCGTCCCGTCGGCCGTCAACAAATGCGAAGATGTTGTCCCGGCAGGACAGGGCCCGGCTCCCGGACGGAGCGAGCCGCTACGGACGGGCTCCAGAACTCAGCGGCCGAACGACAGCCGCCGCCCGGTCACCGCAAGACCGGCTCCGGCGCACCCATGCATGGAGGACGTGACGTGGCGAACGACGCCAGCACCGTTTTCGACCTAGTGATCCTCGGCGGTGGCAGCGGAGGTTACGCCGCCGCTCTCCGCGGGGCGCAGCTGGGCCTGGACGTCGCACTGATCGAGAAGGACAAGCTCGGCGGCACCTGTCTGCACCGCGGCTGCATCCCCACGAAGGCGCTGCTGCACGCCGGTGAGATCGCCGACCAGGCCCGCGAGTCCGCCCAGTTCGGCGTGCAGGCGACGCTCGACGGCATCGACATGGCGGGCGTGCACAAGTACAAGGACGGCGTGGTCTCCGGCCTCTACAAGGGCCTCCAGGGCCTGGTCGCCTCCCGCAAGGTCACCTATGTGACCGGCGAGGGCCGGCTGTCCTCCGCCACCTCGGTGGACGTGGACGGGCAGCGCTACGAGGGCCGCCACATCCTGCTGGCGACCGGCTCGGTGCCCAAGTCGCTGCCCGGCCTGGAGATCGACGGCGACCGCGTCATCTCCTCCGACCACGCGCTCACCCTGGACCGGGTGCCGAAGTCCGCGATCGTCCTGGGCGGCGGCGTCATCGGCTGCGAGTTCGCCTCCGCCTGGAAGTCCTTCGGCACGGACGTCACCATCGTCGAGGCCCTCCCGCACCTCGTCCCGGTCGAGGACGAGAGCAGCTCGAAGCTGCTGGAGCGCGCCTTCCGCAAGCGGGGCATCTCCTTCTCCCTCGGCTCCCGTTTCTCCGGTGTCGAGTACACCGACGGCGGGGTGAAGGTCTCCCTGGAGAACGGCAAGACCTTCGAGGCGGAGCTGCTGCTCGTCGCCGTCGGCCGCGGCCCGGTCTCGCAGGGCCTGGGCTACGAGGAGGCCGGGGTCGCCACGGACCGCGGCTACGTCCTGGTCGACGAGTACATGCGGACCAACGTCGAGACGATCTCCGCCGTCGGTGACCTCGTGCCGACCCTCCAGCTCGCGCACGTCGGCTTCGCCGAGGGCATCCTCGTCGCGGAGCGGCTGGCCGGCCTGAAGACCGTGCCCATCGACTACGACGGCGTGCCGCGTGTCACCTACTCCCACCCCGAGGTTGCCTCCGTCGGCGTCACCGAGGCGAAGGCCAAGGAGCTGTACGGCGCCGACAAGGTCGTCGCCCTCAAGTACAACCTCGGCGGCAACGGCAAGAGCAAGATCCTGAAGACGGCCGGCGAGATCAAGCTGGTCCAGGTGCGGGACGGCGCCGTGGTCGGCGTCCACATGGTCGGTGACCGGATGGGCGAGCTGATCGGGGAAGCGCAGCTGATCTACAACTGGGAGGCGCTGCCGGCCGAGGTCGCGCAGCTCATCCACGCCCACCCCACGCAGAACGAGGCGCTCGGCGAGGCCCACCTGGCGCTGGCCGGCAAGCCGCTGCACTCCCACGACTAGTCCCGGGCGCGCCCACATCCGCACCATTCGATAGGAGCAACCGAAACCATGGCGGTTTCCGTAACCCTCCCGGCGCTCGGCGAGAGCGTGACCGAGGGCACCGTCACCCGATGGCTGAAGGCCGAGGGTGAGAGCGTCGAGGCCGACGAGCCACTGCTCGAGGTCTCGACCGACAAGGTCGACACCGAGATCCCCGCCCCGGCGGCCGGTGTCCTCTCCTCCATCAAGGTCGCCGAGGACGAGACCGTCGAGGTCGGCGCCGAGCTGGCCGTCATCGACGACGGCTCCGGCGGCGCCGAGGCGCCGAAGCAGGAGGAGGCCCCCAAGCAGGAGGCCGAGCCGGAGGCCCCGAAGCAGGAGGCCCCCCAGCAGGAGGCGCCGCAGCAGGAAGCCCCGCAGCAGGAAGCCCCGCAGCAGGAGGCCCCGGCGCCGTCCGGTGGCGGCGAGGGCACCGCGGTCACGCTCCCCGCGCTGGGCGAGTCCGTGACCGAGGGCACGGTCACCCGGTGGCTGAAGGAGGTCGGCGAGTCGGTCGAGGCCGACGAGCCGCTGCTGGAGGTCTCGACCGACAAGGTCGACACCGAGATCCCCGCCCCCACCGCGGGCACCCTGCTGGAGATCCTCGTCGCCGAGGACGAGACGGCCGAGGTGGGCGCCAAGCTGGCGGTCATCGGCGAGGCGGGCCAGGCCCCGGCCGCCGCGCCGAAGCAGGAGGCCGCCCCCGAGCCGGCCCCGAAGCAGGAGGCCCCCAAGCAGGAGGCGCCCGCTCCGGAGCCGGAGCCCGCCCCGGAGCCGCAGGCCCCGACCGCCCCGGCCCCGCAGCGCGCCGAGGCCCCGGCGCCCGAGCCGGAGCCCGCCGCCCCGGCGCCGGCTCCGGCCCCCGCGCCGGCTCCGTCGGCCCCGTCCGGCGGTGAGGGCGCGTACGTCACCCCGCTGGTGCGGAAGCTCGCCGCGGAGCACGGGGTGGAGCTGTCCTCGGTGAAGGGCACCGGTGTCGGTGGCCGGATCCGCAAGCAGGACGTCGTCGCCGCGGCCGAGGCCGCCAAGAAGGCGCCCGCCGAGGCGCCGGCCGCCGCCAAGGCGCCCGCGCCGGTGGAGCCGTCGCCGCTGCGCGGCCAGACGGTGAAGATGAGCCGGGTCCGCAAGGCGACCGCCAAGCACATGGTGGAGTCGCTGAAGGTCTCGGCGCAGCTCACCACCGTCGTCGAGGTGGACGTCACCCGCGTCATGCGGCTGCGGGCGCGTGCCAGGGACCAGTTCCAGGCGCGTGAGGGCGTCAAGCTCTCCCCGATGCCGTTCTTCGTGAAGGCCGCCACCGAGGCGCTGAAGGTCCACCCGGCCCTCAACGCCAAGGTGAACGGCGACGACACGATCACCTACCACGACGTCGAGAACATCGGCATCGCGGTGGACACCGAGAAGGGCCTGTTCGTCCCGGTCATCCACAGCGCGGGCGACCTCAACCTGGCCGGCATCGCCAAGAAGACCGCCGACCTGGCCAACCGGACCCGCAACGGCGGCATCAAGCCGGACGAGCTGTCCGGCGGCACCTTCACCGTGACGAACACCGGCTCGCGCGGCGCGCTGTTCGACACCCCGATCCTCAACCAGCCGCAGGTCGGCATGTTGGGCATCGGAGCCACGGTGAAGCGCCCGGTGGTCGTGAACCACCCGGACCTGGGCGAGACCATCGCGGTCCGCGACATGGTCTACCTGGCGCTGACGTACGACCACCGGCTGGTGGACGGCGCCGACGCGGCCCGCTTCCTGGGCACCGTCAAGGCGCGCCTGGAGGAAGGCGCGTTCGAGGGCGACCTCGGGCTGTAAGGCCCCGGGCGTCACCGATCAGCACGGCGGTGCCCCCGCCCCGGTTCCGGCCGGGACGGGGGCACCGCCGTTTCCGCCTGCCCCGGGAACGACCGAAAGCCCCGGCTCCCGCTCCGGCGCCGGGCCAGGCCCTCCGAGGGCGCCGGGCACGCCTTGGGGGGCGCCGGCCGGTGCCCCACCAGCCCACCCGGACGTCCGCCGGGCCGGGAGCGCCCACGGCCGGTCTCCGCCGGCCCCGGCGTCCACCGAGGGCGCCCGGGCCCGGCGCGGGAGGGAGCCGCCGGCGCTCCCCGGGCCCGCCGCGCGGGGGCCCGCCCGCGCGCGGCATGATGGCGCCATGCGCGCGGCCCGGCTGATCAGGATGGTGCTGCTGCTCCAGTCCCGCCCGTCGATGACGGCCGCCGAACTGGCGCGGGAGCTGGAGGTGTCGGTCCGCACCGTGACCCGGGACGCGCTGGCCCTCTCCGAGGCCGGGGTCCCGGTCTACGCCGACCGCGGCCGGGCCGGCGGCTACCGGCTGATCGGCGGCTACCGCACCCGGCTGACCGGCCTCGCCCGCGGGGAGGCCGAGGCGCTGTTCCTCTCCGGGGTGCCCTCCGCGCTCCGGGACATGGGCCTGGCCGACACCGCCTCCGCCGCCCGGCTGAAGGTCACCGCCGCGCTGCTGCCCGAGCTGAGCGACACCCCGTCGAGCGCGGCGCAGCGCTTCCACCTGGACGCGCCCGGCTGGTGGCACGAGCCGGTGACCCCGCCGGCGCTGCCGCTGGTCGCCGAGGCGGTGTGGGGCGACCGGCTGCTCACCGCGCGCTACCGGCGCCGGCCCGGCAGCGGCGGCGCCGAGGTGGAGCGCGTCCTGGAACCGTACGGGCTGGTGCTCAAGGCGGGCGTCTGGTACCTGGCCGCCCGGGCGGTGGCGGCCCCGGGCCCGTCCCCCGCGTCCCCGTCCCCCGTGCCGCCGGACGGTGAGGCGGCGGACGGGGACCCGCCGGGCAGCGAGCCCTCCGGCGGTCCGCCCGCACCCGCCGGGCCGGCGGACGGGGGGCCGGTGGCCCCGGCCCCGCCGGAGGGCGCCGCACCGCCGCCCGGGACCGGCGCCGCCCTCCCCGGGGCGCTCGCCCACGGCTACCGGGTCTACCGGGTCGAGCGCCTCACCCGCGTCGAGGTGTCCGGGCGGCGGTTCGTCCGCGACGAGGAGTTCGACCTCCCCGGTTTCTGGCGCGAGCGGGCCGCGGGATTCGCCCGCGCCATCCTGCGGGACCGCGTCGTCCTGCGCCTCACCCCGGCCGGGGCGCGGCAGCTGCCGCAGGTCGCGGACGCGGCGGCGGCCAGGGAGGCGCTGGCCGCCGCCGGGGCGGCCGACGAGCGGGGCCGGGTCACCGTCCGGCTGCCCGTGGAGTCGCTCGACGTGGCGTACCACCAGCTGCTGGCCCTGGGCCCGGACGGCGAGGTGGTGGAACCGGCCGCGCTGCGCGCCCGGTTCGCCGAGGCCACGGCGCGCGCGGCGGCGCTCTACGCACGGTGACCGCCGTCGTCCGTCCGCCGCCGCGCGCCCCGGCGCCGGGTCAGCGGTACTCCGCGTCACCCGCCTCCCGCCCGCCGACGGTCACCTCTTTGAGGTACCGCCAGGCGTCGGGCCGGCTGCCGTCGGTGTCCGTGAAGCCGTAGACCCGGGAGAGCTGCCCGCTGGAGAGGGACTGCCCGTTCCAGCGCGCCACCTCCGGGTCGGCGGCGAGCGCGGCGAGCGCGCGGCCGACGAAGACCGGCGACTCCGAGATGGCGAAGCCCGGCTCCTTGGCGACCGCGTCCCGCCAGTTCTCCTCCGTCACCCCGAAGTGGTCGAGCATCTGCTCGGAGCGGAGGAAGCCCGGGGTGAGGGAGACGGCCGTGCACCCGTACTCCTTCAGCTCGGTGCCGAGGCCCTGGGCCATGCGCAGCGGGGCGTACTTGGTGAGGTCGTAGTAGAAGCTCTCCCGGTACTCCCGGTTGGTCTCGGCGGTGCCGTCGGTGACCTCCACCAGCAGGCCGCCCGGCCGGCGGATCAGCAGCGGCAGCGCGTAGTGGCTGGTGACGATGTGGCTCTCCACGCCCAGCCGCAGCATCCGCAGCCCGCGCTCCAGCCCGATCTCCCACATCTTCGTCCCGAAGTCGACCAGATGCTCGCCACCCCAGACGTCGTTGACGAGGACGTCCAGCCGCCCCTGCTCCCGGTCGACCCGTTCGACGAGGGCGCGCACCTGCTCCGGCTCCAGGTGGTCGGTGGGCACCGCGACACCCGTGCCGCCCGCGGCGGTGACCAGCTCGGCGGTCTCCTCGATGGTCTCCGCGCGGTCCACCTCGCTGCGGTGTTCCCGGGTGGTGCGGCCGGTCACGTAGACCGTCGCGCCCCGGGCACCGAGCTGGACGGCCATGGCGCGTCCCGCTCCGCGCGTGGCGCCCGCCACGAGCGCCACCCTGCCCGCCAGTGTGTCCGCTGCCTCTGTGTTCACCGCTGCCGTTCCTCTCGTCCCACGGTTGACGCGGGTCACCCGCCGATGCCGGGTCCCCGCACGCCGGCCGCGCGATGCCGTCCACCGCGCGGTGCGGACGACCCTGCCAGGCAATGCGGACATCTTCTGTCGTCTTTCCCGCGGCCTTCTCACGGCTTTCCCGCGGCCCGCCGGTGGTCCGCCCGTGGCCTGCTCCGTGAGCCGTTCCGTCCTGCCGTCCCCCGGGTCCACCACGGTCACCGCCACCTCCCCGCCACCACCTTTCCCTCCCCTTTGATGCATTTCCTCCCGTTTTCCGTTCATCACTCCGGCCGGTAACGACATGGCCGCATCCGGCACGCTGTGCGTGCGTGCGGGGCGGCCGGGGCCGATGCTGGTCCCGTGATGGATGAGACGGAGTTCTGGGCCCTCGTCGACGGCTCCCGCGAGGCAGCCGGCGGCGACCCGCTGGAGCAGGCCGACGCCCTGGTGGAGCGGCTGGTGCTGCTGGACCCGGACTCGGTGGTGGACTTCGCCCGGCACGTCGAGTCCCGGCTGGCCCGGGCCCACCGCTGGGACCTGTGGGCGGCGGCGCGGCTCGTGACGGGCAGCGCGGAGGACGAGGCCTTCGACTCCTTCCGCTGCTGGCTGGTCGGCCAGGGCCGCCGGGTCTTCGAGGGGGCGCTGCACGACCCCGACAGCCTGGCCGGGCTGCCGGCCGATTCGGGCGTCGAGATCCTCGCCGACGGTGGCGGCGACGGAGGTGACGCCGACGAGCTCGGCTACGCGGCCTACGAGGCGTACGAGCAGCTCACCGCCACCGAACTGCCCGACCTCGGGCTGCCGGAGCCGCCGGACGAGCCCGAGGGCACCCCGCTCGACCTGGACGACCCGGCGGCGCTGACGGACCGGCTGCCCCGGCTCGCCCAACGCTTCCCGCCGGAGCCGTGACCGGGGCCGCCGCTCCACCCCACCGCCGCTCCGCCCCGCCTCCCCGCCACCCCGCCTCCCCACCGCCCTTCCGCCCCTCCGACCCTCCGCCCCTCCGCCGCGGAGCGGGCTTTCCGGCGGCGCGGAGGGCAGGATGAGACCATGCGCATCGCGGTCACCGGTTCGTCCGGTCTCATCGGCTCGGCACTCCTCCACTCCCTGCGTACCGCCGGCGGGCACGACACGGTGCGGCTGGTGCGCCGCGAGCCCCGGGCCGCGGACGAGGTGCGGTGGGACCCCGGGCAGGGCCTGGTGGACACGGCGGCGCTCGGCCGGTGCGACGCCGTCGTCCACCTGGCGGGCGCGGGCATCGCCGCCCACCGCTGGACCGACGCGTACAAGCGGGTGATCCGCGACAGCCGCGTGGAGGGCACCGCGACCCTCGCCCGCGCCCTGGCCGGCCTGGACACCCCGCCGCGCGTGCTGATCTGCGCCTCCGCCGTCGGCTACTACGGCGACACCGGGGACCGCCCGGTGGACGAGAGCGCGCCCCCGGGCGAGGGGTTCCTCGCGGAGGTCTGCCAGGAGTGGGAGGCCGCCGCCGCGCCCGCCGCGGAGGCCGGGATCCGGACGGTGTTCGCCCGCACCGGGCTGGTGGTGTCGCGCGAGGGCGGCGCCTGGGGGCGGCTGTTCCCGATCTTCCGCGCGGGACTCGGCGGCCGGCTGGGCGACGGCCGTCAGTACTGGAGTTTCATCGCGCTCCGCGACCACCTCGGGGCGCTGCGCCATCTGCTCACCACCGAGTCGCTGTCGGGCCCGGTCAACCTGACCGCCCCCGACCCGGTGACCAACCGGGAGGTGACGGCGGCCATGGCACGGGTGCTGCGGCGGCCCGCCGTGTTCCCGGTGCCCGCCGTCGCGCTGCGGGTGGCGCTCGGGGAGTTCGCGGACGACGTGCTGAGCAGTCAGCGGGTGATCCCGCGGGCGCTGCTGGACTCCGGTTTCTCCTTCTCCTGCCCGGACGTGGAGAGCGCGATCCGTGCGGCGCTGAGCTGAGGGCGGGGCGCCGGCGGAGCGCGCCCGCCGCCGCCACGGGCGGGCACCACGGCCGGCGGCACGGCCGTCGCGGGACGGAGCCGGTGCGACGGCCCGGCCCGGGCGGGAAGCCCCGGGGCGGCCCTGGCCCGCCGTCCCCCACGGGCGTGATCCGCGGGGACGGCCGCTGACCCGGGCGGAACCGGGCCCGGCCGGGCCGGCCACCGCCGGGCGCGGCGGGCCGTGGCGCGGCGGCGCAGGTGGGGAGGGGTCACGGCGGGACGGGCCGGCCGGCCCGCGGCTGCCGACCGGGCCTGGCGGACGGGCGCTTGCCCTGCAACCTCCGTGCGCCCGTGCCCGGTTGGTGCGCGACTGTGCGGTCCGGCAATCGTTCCTACGCTCGGGACCGGGATAACCGGGTAGCCGCCGGGCGTCGGGGGCAGGAGGTCCGCAGCGACCGCCGGACCACCCGGAGAGGACCCAGCCGACCTCGGGGAGGGCACGTGCTCAGCACCGCATGTCACAGCAGCGCCGGCCGCACACGGCCCGGCACGGACCGCACGGATGTCGTCGTCGTGGGTGCCGGGATGGCCGGGCTCACGGCCGCGGCCCGGCTCAGCGGCGCCGGCCTGGGGGTGACGGTCCTGGAGGCGGCGCCCCGGATCGGCGGCAGACTCGCCACCGAGGAGGTCGGCGGCTTCCGGCTGGACCTGCCCGGGCAGCTCCTCGACCCGTCGCTCCCCGCCCTGACCGGCGCCCCGGAACTGGCCGGGCTCGCGCTGCGGCCCCTCTCCCCCGGGCTGCTGGTGCACAGCGGGGGCCGCCTCAACCGGTACGCCGAGCCCCGGACCACCCGGACCAGCCGGGCCGCTGCCCGGGCGCTCGCCTGTGCCGCCCGCGCCCCCCGTGCGCCCCGCGCGCCACGAGCCGCCCGTGCCAACGCCCTTGACCAGGCGAGAATCGCCGGGTATCTCGGGCGGCTGGCCGCCACCCCCGCCGAACGGCTGCTGGCCCGGCAGGAACTGCCCGCGGCCGCCTTCCTCGGCAGCCGCGGCCTGCCGCCCCGCACCATCGACGGCTATCTCCGCCCGCTGCTCACCGCCCTCCTCAGCGACCCCGACCTCACCACCTCGGGGCCGTGCGCCGATCTCGCCCTGCGCGGCTACGCCCGGGGACGGCTCAGCCTGGTCGGGGGCGGCACCGCCGCGCTGCCCGCGCTGCTCGCCGCCGCCCTGCCGCCGGGCACGGTACGGACCGGGGTCCGGGCCCTGTCGGCCTCCACCACCTCCGTCCGCACCGACACCGGCGAGGAGATCCGCTGCCGCGCCGTGGTCGTCGCCACCGGTGGCCGCGCCGCGGCCGGGCTCCTCCCCGGCCTCCGGCTGCCGGGCTTCCACCCCGTGACGGTGGTGCACCACGCCGCCCCCGAGCCGCCCTCGCCCGAGCCGGTGCCGCTGCTGGACGCCGACCGCACCGGCCCGGTCTCCCACACCCTGCCGGTCAGCGCGGCCGACCCGGACCGCGCCCCGGCGGGCCGGGCACTGATCAGCTCCACGGTCCTCGGCGCCGCCGCCGCTGAACCGGCCGCCGTCCTCGACCGGAGCGTGCGGGCGCAGCTCGGCGCGTTGTACGGGGTGGACACCGCGGGGTGGGAGCTCGTCGCCGTACGGCACGATCCGGAAGCCGTCCCCGCCATGCCCGCGCCGCACGACCACCGGCGCCCGGTGCGGCTGCTGCACGGCCTGTACGTGTGCGGGGACCACCGGGACACCAGTACGGCCCACGGTGCCTACGTCTCCGGTGGCCGGGCCGCGGCGGCGGTCCTCCGCGACTTCGGCCTGCGCCCCGGGACCACCGCCGAGCCGCTCGCGACGGCGGCCTGACGGGAGCGCCACCGGCATCCGGCCCGGGCGCACGGCAGGGGCGATCCGGGCCCTGCCCACACGGACGAGCCCAAGGGCGGGCAGAGGGCGGCAGTGGGGCGGGCGCGGGTGACGGTACCCGCCCCGCGCCCGCCGCCCGCCCCGGTCAGAACGCGGCGACCCGCTCCCGGTAACCGCGGACGGCCGCCGCGTCCCGGAAGGGCTCCAGCCGCCGCTCGAACTCCCGGACGTACTCCAGCGCGCGCGCCGAACGGATCTCGGACGCCTGGCGCGCCGCCTCCGCCCCCAGCACACACGCCTGTTCGAGATCACCGAGGCCGAGCCGGGCCGTGGCCAGCACCACCCGGCAGAAGATCCGGCTCCGGACGTAACCCGCGCCCCGGAGCTGGAGCGAGCGTTCGGCGTGCTGCGCGGCCGCCCGGTACTGGCCGAGGTCCCGGTGGCAGTGGCCGAACTCGTCGGCGAGCTGCGCCTCGTCGAAGAAGCGTGCCCAGTACGGCACCTCGTCCCCGGGCCGGGCAGCCTCCAGCGCCCGCTCCGCGCGCGCCAGCGCGGCCGTGCACGAGCGGGCGTCGCCCAGCAGGCCGTGCGCCCGGGCCTCCGCGGCGTGCAGCAGCGACTGCACGACCGGCGGCGGCCCGGCGCCCAGGCCCTGCTGCGCGACCCGGGCGAGCTGCGCCGCCTCCCGGCCGTGGCCCAGGTAGACGGCCTGCCGGCTCATCGTGACGAGGACGTAGGCGCCGTAGCCCCGGTCCCCGGCGGCCTGCGACAGCCGCAGCGCCTGGACGAAGTAGCGCTGGGCGAGCCCGTGGGCGGCGATGTCGTACGAGGTCCAGCCGGCGAGCCGGGTGAGGTCGGCGACGGCGCCGAAGAGGCGCCGCCCGGTCGTCTCGCCGTAGGTGCCGCGGAGCATCGGCTCGGCCTCGTGTTCGAGGTAGCGGACCAGGGCCTGACGGGCGTGACCGCCGCCGTACGCGTGATCGAGGGAGCGGAACAGCTCGCTCACCGAGCGCAGCGCCGCGATGTCGCCCGCCGTGACCCTGGCGCCCGCGGTGGGCTCCGCGCGCTCGCGCCGGCGGGGCACCGGCACGCCGGGCACTGCGCCGCGCGCGTCACCAGGGGCGGCGCCCGGGCCGGTGGCCGCGCGGAGCCCACCGCGGGGGACGGGACCGCCGTTGCCCCGGATACGGACGGCGCCCGGGACCCCGGGGGCGGGCCGCGGCCCGGGGATCGCGGCGTCCCCACCAGGCCCACCAGGCCCACCAGGCCCACCGGGCCCGCCCGGAGCGCCCGGCCCGCCGGGGGGCCGGGCCGCCGCGCCCTCGGCGGACGGCGCCGGCGGCGCGGGGCGGGCGACCCGCTCCTCCGCCCGCCCGATCAGCCAGTCCCGGCTGGGGACCACCAGCCCGGCGGGGGTGAAGGCGATCTTGCGCAGCTCGGCGTGGCTGCCGGAGTCCTTCCGCCAGAGCCCGCTGACGATGTCCACGGCCTCGGCGGGTGTCTCCGCGAACTCCAGGCCGGCGTAGACGGGCGCGCAGGCGTCCAGCCCGAGGTCCTGCGCGGTGAGGCGGCGCCCCAGGCGGCGGGTGAAGACCTCGGCGATCAGCGCGGGGGTGGTGCCGCGCGGCTGCTGGCCACGGAGCCAGCGGGTCACCGACGTTTTGTCGTACCGCAGGTCGAGGCCGTGCTCCAGGCCGAGCTGGTCGACCCGGCGGGCCAGACCCGCGTTGGAGAAGCCGGCTTCGGCGATCAGGGCGGCGAGGCGGCGGTTGGGGATGCGCTGAGGGATGGCCCCGTCACGCAGCCCGGGAGAGGGTCGATCCGTCATCGGTTGTGCGGTCTCCTGCCTTCCGGACCGGAGGGCGGACGGGGCCGCAGGCCAGAGGACCCACGCTCCCCCGAATCACCCTCGTCGGACCGGCGCGAATCTAGCGAGAGACGGCGCCTCCGCGCTGGCCTCGCCCGCCCGCCTCATCCGATCGTGTGAGTGGAACCGCTATTTCGCCGTGAAACGCCCCGATGTCAGGCTAGTGCCGTGACCCGGAAGGGTCCGCCGGGCGGCCCGGCGGCGCCCGGCACGGCGCGTCCCCGGGCGGGGCGCCACCGCGTCCCCCGCCCAGCCCCCGCGCCCACCCGGCGGCCGGCGGCCGGCGGCTCACCGTCCCCGGGCCGCCCGCCGCCGGGCCGTCGCGGCCCCCGGCCGCGCGTGGCCGGGGCGGCCCCCGGTCGTACAGTGGCGGTGGGCGCAGTGGGCGCCGTCTTGGGCATCCGGAGGGGAGCCACCGTGAGTGAGCTGCGCTGTGTCCGTCTCGGCTTCGGGGCGGACGCCGTCGAGTACCAGGCCGCCTGGCAGGAGCAGCGCCGGGTGCACGCCGCCCGGTTCGCGGACGAGATCCCCGACACCTGCCTGCTCCTGGAGCACCAGGCGGTCTACACCGCGGGCCGGCGCACCGAGGACAGCGAGCGCCCGCTCGACGGCACCCCGGTGATCGACGTGGACCGCGGCGGGAAGATCACCTGGCACGGCCCGGGCCAGCTCGTCGGCTATCCGATCCTGAAGCTGCCGCGCCCGGTGGACGTCGTGGCGCACGTCCGGCGGCTGGAGGAGGCGCTGATCCGGGTCTGCGCCGACTTCGGCCTGGAGACCACCCGGGTCGAGGGCCGCAGCGGCGTCTGGGTACTGGGTGACCCCCTGGACGCCGCGCCCGGCGGCCCCGGAACCTCCGGCGGCCCCGGCGGCCCCGGTGACCTGGGGGGCCTCGCCCTCGACTTCGCCCCCCGCCCCGCCCCCGTACGGGACGAGATGTTCGACCCCCGGCTCGCCGGCCCGGAGTACGCGCCGTCCAACGCCGGGCAGCGCGGCGAGGACCGCAAGCTGGCCCAGATCGGCATCCGCGTGGCCAAGGGCGTCACGATGCACGGCTTCGCGCTCAACTGCGAGCCGGACAACACGGCGTTCGACCGGATCGTGCCCTGTGGCATCCGCGACGCCGGCGTCAGCTCCCTCTCGGCGGAGCTCGGCCGGCCGGTGCCGGTCTCCGAGGTGCTGCCGGTGGCGGAGAAGCGGCTGCGGGAGGTGCTGGAGGAGGCGGCTCCGCTGCCGCGCGCGGTCTGACGGGCGCCCGGGCGCCCGCCCGGGGCGGTCCCGGGAATGCGCGCCCCCGCGGCGGAGGTTGCCGGTATACGGCCCGGCCGTTCCCGCACCGCGGTGACGGCGGCCCGGGCCCCCGCGGCCCGGGGGTCGGCCCCGGGGCGGCGGCCGTGGAAAACACGGGCGTACCCTGGTGTTCGCCGAAGATTCGAAAGTCGCACACGAGCCACGCGAGAGCCACGCAGGGCCCAGCTGAGAAAAGGGGAGTGCCGGACGTGTCCGCAGTCGCACCCGACGGCCGCAAGATGCTCCGTCTGGAGGTCCGGAACAGCCAGACCCCCATCGAGCGCAAGCCCGAGTGGATCAAGACCAGGGCCAGGATGGGCCCCGAGTACACCGAGCTGCAGGGGCTCGTGAAGCGCGAGGGCCTGCACACCGTCTGCCAGGAAGCCGGCTGTCCCAACATCTTCGAGTGCTGGGAGGACCGCGAGGCGACCTTCCTCATCGGCGGCGACCAGTGCACCCGCCGCTGTGACTTCTGCCAGATCGACACCGGCAAGCCGCAGGCCCTGGACCGGGACGAGCCGCGCCGGGTGGCCGAGTCCGTGCGGACCATGGAGCTGCGCTACGCCACGATCACCGGTGTCGCCCGGGACGACCTGGACGACGGCGGGGCCTGGCTGTACGCGGAGACGGTCCGGCAGATCCACGGACTGATGCCGGACACCGGTGTCGAACTGCTGATCCCCGACTTCAACGCCGTGCCCGAGCAGCTGGCCGAGGTCTTCTCGTCCCGCCCGGAGGTCCTGGCGCACAACGTCGAGACCGTGCCCCGGATCTTCCGGCGCATCCGCCCCGGCTTCCGCTACGAGCGCTCCCTCGACGTCATCCGGCAGGCCCGGGACGCCGGGCTGGTCACCAAGTCCAACCTGATCCTGGGCATGGGCGAGGAGCGCGAGGAGATCAGCCAGGCGCTGCACGACCTGCACGACGCGGGCTGCGAGCTCATCACCATCACCCAGTACCTGCGGCCCACGCCCCGCCACCACCCCGTGGAACGGTGGGTGAAGCCGCAGGAGTTCGTGGAGCTGCAGCAGGAGGCCGAGGAGATGGGGTACGCGGGCGTCATGTCGGGCCCGCTGGTGCGCTCCTCCTACCGGGCCGGGCGGCTCTACCGGCAGGCCATGGAGCGGCGCGGCGAGGCCCCGGCCCGGGGCGCGGGCGAGGAGACGGCGCGGCGCTCGGCCTGAGCGCCGGGCCCGCGGCTGCCCGGTCGCGGCTGCCCGGTCGCGGCTGCTGGTCAACGGCGGCCGCCCGTGGCCCGTTCCGCGCCGGCGCCGTGGCCGGCCCCCGGCGGCGGGGCGGCGGTGCGGTGTCCGCGCGGCGACGCGGGACGCCGCGCGGCGAGCCCGCCCGGACCCCGGTCACCGGGCGTTCACTCCGGCGAATCCCCACGGGCCGCACGGCCCCCGTGTGAGGGGCGCCACGGCCCGTTCCGTGTGATGTCCGTCCCTCTCACCGCCCTGACGTTTCCTGGGGTTTGACCCTTCGGTCACGCGCTGGTAACACCTTGGGGTGACGCTGGTTCAGTACACCGTGGCGCACGCGAACGCACGGGTCCCGGCCGCCTCCCCGGCCCAGGCCGGGTCCGGTACCCGCGAACGGCGCCCGGTGCGGCCCGTACCACCGGCCACGGCACCACCCGCGCCACCGCCTTGACCCGTTCCTGCCCGTCCGCACGCTCCGAGGTGATCCGAGACCATGCAGGGCACTCACATCCGCGCCACCGCGATCCCGTCCCTCACCGGCACCCTCCGCACCGTGGAGGGCCTGCTCCTGCGCCGTGGGCACCTCACGGCCCGCCGCAACGCGTGGACAGCGGTGCTGGAGGACCGGCGCCGGGCCAGGGCGCGCACCGAGGCCGAGCACGTACTGGAGGCCGTGGCGACCCGCGCTTCACAGGCGACGTAGACTCGCCCGCATGGCGCGGAAGGATTCAACCGAGAACCCGGGGCGGCTCAAGCAGATCGCCCTGACCTACAAGATGACCAAGCGGTCCGACCCCCGGGTCGGGCTGGTCGTCGCGGCTGTGGGAATCGTCACCCTCGGGGTGCTCCTGGGGATCGGTTTCCTCGTCGGCCACCCGGTCTACCTCGGCATCCTCGGCGCCCTGCTGGCCTTCCTCGCCATGGCGATCATCTTCGGCCGGCGCGCCGAGCGGGCCGCGTTCGGGCAGATGGAGGGCCAGATCGGCGCCGCCGCCGCCGTGCTGGAGAACATGAAGCGCGGCTGGTCCATCACCCCCGCGGTGGCGATGAACCGCAACCAGGACGTCGTCCACCGGGCCGTCGGCAAGGCGGGCGTGGTGCTGGTGGCCGAGGGCAACCCGAACCGGGTCAAGTCCCTGCTGGCCTCCGAGAAGCGGAAGACGGCCCGGATCGTCTCCGACGTCCCCGTGCACGACGTCCTCGTGGGCCACGGCGAGGGCCAGGTGCCGCTGAAGAAGCTCCGCACCCACCTGCTGAAGCTGCCGCGGGTGCTGCCCGGCGCCCGGGTCACCGCCGTCAACGACCGGCTGCGGGCCATGGGTGACCTGATGAGCAACATGCCGATGCCGAAGGGCCCGCTGCCCAAGGGCATGCGGATGCCCAAGGGCGGCCGGATGCGCTGACCGCCCGCGCCGTCCCGCTCCCGCGGGCGGCTCCGGAACACCTGCGCCCAGGGGCCCGGCCTCGGTACGTCCACCGAGAACCGGGCCCTTCGGCATGCGGGCCCCTCGGTTCGGAG
Organism: Streptomyces zingiberis; assembly: GCF_012034935.1. GTDB lineage: Bacteria > Actinomycetota > Actinomycetes > Streptomycetales > Streptomycetaceae > Streptomyces > Streptomyces zingiberis. The sequence goes on along the minus strand of NZ_JAATEN010000002.1, from coordinate 454,667 downwards.
ACTCCCCCGGTTCGGTTCGGAGACTCCCCCGGTCCGGTTCGGAGACTCCCCCGGTCCGGTTCGGAGACTCCCCCGGTCCGCGCCGGACCAGGGCCGGGTGACCTGATGAGCGACGTGCCTGTGCCGAGGGGCCCGCCGGCCAAGGGCAGGCGGGCCCCTCGGCCCGGACGCTCCCCCGGTCCGCGCCGGACCGGGTCGTCACCGGCCGGGCCACCCGGGGCCGGGCCGCCTCAGATCCGGACCTGCACCGCGCGGGAGAGCCGGTCGTGGAGGCCGCGCCCGTCGCGGTCCCAGACCAGGGCCGGGACGACCAGCACCAGCAGCAGGGTCCGCAGCGCGGCCCACGGCGCGCCGAGCCGGCTGCCGTCCTCGGCGATGACCCGCAGCCCCAGCAACCGCTTGCCGGGGGTGAAGCCGAGCGTCCCCACGGTGGTCAGGCTGAGCAGCGCGAAGACGACGAGCGCCCAGTTGTTCGCGGACCGCAGGTCCCCGCCGGAGAGCAGGCCGTAGCCGATGAGGACGCAGAGCGCCCAGTCGATGAAGATCGCGCCGAAGCGCCGGCCGATCCCCGCGACGGAGCCGGGGCCCTCCCGGGGCAGCCCGAGGCGCTCCCCCCGGTAGCCGAAGTCCACACCCATGCCCTCGGCGGCCGCGCGGGGGCCGGAGATCCACGATCCGATTGCCTGCCTGTTGTCCACCCGTCCACGGTACTGCGGCCCGGTGGCAGCCCCGGGAGCGGCCCGCTGCGGCCCGCTGCGGCCTGTCGGGCCCCGTGCCCGTGCCGTGCGGGGAGCGGCCGGGGACGGGCCCGGCGGTCGGGCAGAGACGGCCGGGGAGCACGGGGCGGCCGGTCACCGGCGCCGGTGGACAGGGAAGGGAGAGGCCGGAGACGGAGACGGGGACGGGGCCGGGGACGGGGACGGGGACGGGCGGAGCGGGCCACGGCGAGGGGGGTGGGAAGGGCGCGGGCGACGCGGCACGGAGGGGCGCCGCGGGGTACCGGGAGGCGGCGGGGACCGCATACGTTCCGCACCGTCCGCCGGGCCCCGGCGAGGCGCCGCGGCGGACCTCGCGATGCCCGTCACACCGCGTTTCAGCAGGCATGACAGGCGGAAATCCGGTTAACCTCTGCGAAACAATCGGGTCACGCTCGGGAAATCCCCCGAACCTATGGTCGATGCCAGCGTGCCACCGCACTGGCCGCTTACCAGGCAATCCCGCCCACCCCCGGAGCGGCGGGCTAGGAGGAGTTGCATGTTCCAGAACGCCGACGACGCGAAGAAGTTCATCGCGGACGAGGACGTCAAATTCATCGACGTCCGCTTCTGCGACCTGCCCGGCGTGATGCAGCACTTCACGATCCCGGCCGAGTCCTTCGACCCGGCCGAGCAGCTCGCCTTCGACGGCTCGTCCATCCGCGGCTTCCAGGCCATCCACGAGTCCGACATGGCACTCAAGGCCGACCTCTCCACCGCCCGTGTCGACCCGTTCCGCCGGGACAAGACGGTCAACGTCAACTTCTTCATCCACGACCCGATCACGGGCGAGCAGTACAGCCGTGACCCGCGCAACGTCGCCAAGAAGGCGGAGGCTTACCTCGCCTCCACCGGCATCGCCGACACCGCGTACTTCGGCCCGGAGGCCGAATTCTACGTCTTCGACAGCGTGCGCTTCTCCACCGCCGCGAACGAGGCGTTCTACCACATCGACTCCGAGGCGGGCGCCTGGAACACCGGTTCCGCCGAGGACAACCGCGGCTACAAGGTCCGTTACAAGGGCGGCTACTTCCCCGCCCCGCCGGTGGACCACTTCGCCGACCTGCGCGCCGAGATGAGCCTGGAGCTGGACAAGGCCGGCCTGAAGGTCGAGCGCCAGCACCACGAGGTGGGCACCGCCGGCCAGGCGGAGATCAACTACAAGTTCAACACGCTGCTGGCCGCCGCCGACGACCTGATGCTGTTCAAGTACATCATCAAGAACGTCGCCTGGCGGAACGGCAAGACGGCCACCTTCATGCCGAAGCCGATCTTCGGCGACAACGGCTCCGGCATGCACGTCCACCAGTCCCTGTGGAACGGCGGCGACCCGCTCTTCTACGACGAGGCGGGATACGCGGGCCTCTCCGACACGGCGCGCTACTACATCGGCGGCATCCTCAAGCACGCCCCGTCGCTGCTGGCCTTCACCAACCCGACGGTGAACTCCTACCACCGCCTGGTGCCGGGCTTCGAGGCGCCGGTCAACCTGGTCTACTCGCAGCGCAACCGTTCCGCGGCCATGCGCATCCCGATCACGGGCTCCAACCCGAAGGCCAAGCGCGTCGAGTTCCGCGCCCCGGACCCGTCCTCCAACCCGTACCTGGCCTTCTCCGCCCTGCTCCTGGCGGGCCTGGACGGCGTCAAGAACAAGATCGAGCCGGCCGAGCCGATCGACAAGGACCTCTACGAGCTGGCTCCCGAGGAGCACGCGAACGTGGCCCAGGTCCCGACCTCCCTCCCCGCGGTGCTCGACGCCCTGGAGGCGGACAACGAGTACCTGCAGGCGGGCGGCGTCTTCACGGCCGACCTGATCGAGACCTGGATCGACTACAAGCGCACCCAGGAGATCGCCCCGATGGCCCTCCGGCCGCACCCGCACGAGTTCGAGATGTACTTCGACATCTGATCCCACATTTGCCGCCGCACCCCGTCCCGACCTGCTGTTCAGCCGGCCGGGACGGGGTGCGGCGGCATGTGTGGGACGTCTCGGGGCCTTCGGGTCCGCGGTCGGCCGCGAGGACCGCTCGACCGGTTCCACCGGCCGGCGACAGCCACGACCGTTCGAGGATCACGCGATGGCGCCGCGCTGTCCCGTGCCCCCGTGCGAGGGGGAAGTGACGCAGGAGCCCCGCCGGGGCAGGATGACCACGTGGGTCCCCTGCCCCGGCGGGGCTCGGCCGGTACGCATGGAGCACGGCGCGGCCTCGTGCCGGCGCCCGGACGCCCTCCTGGTACTCCGCGCGGATCTTTCCGATCGGCCCGGCCCCGGCCACCCACCGCGACCGGGTCACCGCGGGCCGGGGGCGCGGTCGCGTCCGGGGACGTGCACGCCGCCGGGGAGCCCGAGAGCCCCCGGGGGGAGACGTCGCAGTCCCCGGGTGGGCGCCGGATCACGGACCGTCCGCGCGCGTTCCCGCACATGCCGCCGGGAGCCGGCGCACCACGCGGGCGGCGGCGCCGGTGCCCCCACCGGGTGACGGCACCGGCGCCGGGAGACCCGGGCGAGGAGCGGGCCCGGGTATCCCCCGCGGCCGGCGGGCCTGCCGCCTCGCGCCTCGCCCGGACTCACCGGTCACACCGGGATGCCGCGCCCCCTGTCATGCGGCCGCGGCCGGTTCGCGGTCAGGGCCGCAGTTCGCAGGTCGAGAGCAGGCAGAGGTTGCCGCCCTGCACCAGCCCGACGCCGTTCCCGCCGCGGTCCTCCGATCCGGTCGAACAGGTGGAGAGCAGACACAGGTTGAATCCCTGGGTCCCCCGGTAACCGCCGGCGGCCTGCGTGAGATGGCGGGCGGAGGTGTCCTGGCGGGACACCGTGGTCCCGGAGGTGCCGGGCGCGTCGGCCGCCGACGCGGTTGTGGCGCCGGTGAGTGCCAGGGCCACCACGCCGCCGGCCACGGCCGCGCCACGGAGGGTTCTCACAAGTCCTGGACGTTTCATCTTCGGTGCTCCTTCACTCGCGGACCGGCGCGTGTGCGACACGCTCACCGGGTCCGGCTTCTTCGATCCGTACCAGGTGATCCGTAGCCGCTCCCCGGTCCGGATGGGCGCGTCACGGCCCGGCCGGCGAGGCGCCCGTGCGACGGCGGGGCGGCCCGTGAAGCCCGCCGGGCAACGGAGTGACCCGGCCCACATCGCCAATCCGCCATCCCGCGTGTTTCGGATCAACCATGACGGAGGGTGCGGCGACGTCATCGCGCCGGCACCTCTCGACGCGAGATCCGGAAGGGTGGTCGACGGTGTCGGCACGCATCACATTCGTACGGGGGCGGGCCCATGACTGAGCGGAACGCCGTACAGCTGCCCCTGACCGCCGCGCAGGAATCCCTGTGGTTCGCGCACCACCTCCAGCCGCTGAACGCCGACTTCACGATCGCCGAATACGTCGACATCGAAGGGGAGTTCGACCACGACCTGCTTCGGCGTTCCGTGGCCCGCGTGACCGAGGAGACCGGGGCACTGCGCGCGACAGTGTCCGACGGCGAGAACGGCTCCACGGGGAGTCAGTGGGTCCATCCCGGTCTCACCACCGACGTGCGCCGCGTCGACCTGACGGCCGCCGCGGAGGGGGAGGCGGACGCGCACCGGGCGATGCGACAGGACCTGGCCACCCCCCTCGACCCGGCGCGGGGCCCGGTGACGGCATTCACGCTGTACCGGCTCTCGGAGTTCCGCCATCTGCTGTACCTGCGGACGCACCACCTCGTGCTGGACGGTTACGGCGCGGCCGTGGCCCTCGGCCGGATCGCCGAGGTGTACGGCCTGCTCGCCGCCGGAGCCGGGGTCGCGCCCGCCCCGCTCCCGCTCGAAGACCTGGTGACCGAAGCACGCCGGTACCCGGATTCGCCGCAGTACGCCGAGGACGGGGCGTACTGGCGCGGGCAGCTCGACGGCGCCCCGCCCGCCACGCGGCTCGCGGACGGCACCGCCTCGCGGAGCACGGGCGTGGTGAAGCGGTCGGTCACCCTGGACGAGGCGCGGTGGCAGCGGCTGCGGGACGGCGCCCGGCGCGGCAGGGCGTCCTGGGCCGCGCTGTTCGTGGCCGGCACGGCCGCCTACACGCACCGCATGAGCGGTGTGCCGGACCTGCTGCTCGGCATGCCGGTGACCGGCCGCCGGACCCCCACCGCCAGGCGGACACCGGGAATGATGTCCCAGGTCGTGCCGCTGAGACTGCGTCTGACGGCGGCGGACTCGGCCCGGGACCTGCTGCGGCGGTCGACGGCGGTCATGCGCGGCGCGCTGCGGCACCAGCGGTTCCCGGCGGAGGAACTGCGCCGGGACCGCGGCCTGGTCCGGGGGGAACCGCTGACGGGCCCCTCGGTGAACGTACTGGCCTTCGACGGGAACCTGCGGTTCGGTGCGGCGACCGGCACCCTGCACCACCTCTCGCTCGGCCCCGTGGACGACCTCACGCTGGCCGTCCACCCGGCCCCCGGTGGTACCGGGTGCCGCGTCGACGTCCTCGCCGACGCGGCGCGCTACGACGAACGGGCCGCGGCCGGGCACCTGGAGCGGATCCTGCGGCTGTCCGAGGAGCTCGCCGGAGACCTGGAACGGCCGCTCGGCGCCCTGGAGCTCACCGGCCAGGGCGAGCGGCGCCGCATGCTGGCCATGGGGACCGGCGCACCGGGTCCGTCGCCGGGTACGGAGCTCTCCCCCGCTTCCGGGACGGCCGGCGACCCGACCCTGCCGGAGGTGCTGGCGCGGCTGGCGCGGGAGACGCCCGACGCGCCGGCCGTCGACGACGGCACACGCCGTCTGACCTTCGCCGAGCTGGACCGGGCCGTCGACGCCGCGGCCGCGGCGCTGCGGAGCGAAGGGGCCGGTCCCGGGACGACGGTGGCCGTCGCCCTGCCGCGCTCGGTCGACACCGTCGTCGCACCGCTGGCCGTGCTGCGCAGCGGCGCGGTCTACCTGCCGGTGGAGGTCGCCTACCCGGCGGAGCGCATCGCGTACCTCCTGGCGGACGCCGCCCCGGTGATCCTGATCTGCGCCCCCGACGGGCCGGTCGCGGGCATGGCCCCCGCCGGCACGGTGGTGCGCCCGCTGCCGCGGCACGACGGCTCCGCGCCGCCGGCCTCGCCGGCCGGCCTGCCGCGCGGGGGCGACGCCGCCTACCTCATCTACACCTCCGGCTCCACGGGACGGCCCAAGGGCGTCCTGGTCGAGCACCGGTCCCTCGGCAATCTGCTCGCTCATCACCGGCAGGAGTCGCACACCGCCGCGGAGGGGGCCGAAGGCCGGCGCCTGCGGGTCGCCCTCACCGCGGCCACCTCCTTCGACGCGTCCTGGGACCCGCTGCTGTGGCTGCTGGGCGGACACCATCTGCACGTCGTCGACGACGCCACGCGCCGGGACCCCGAGGCGCTGGCCGGATTCCTCCGCTCCGAGCGGATCGACGTCATCGAGACGACCCCCAGCTTCCTGCAGCAGCTGCTGGCCGCCGGCCTCACCGACGGTGGCGACCGCGCGGACGGCGGGCCCGGCCACCGGCCCACAGTGATCGCGCTGGGCGGCGAACCGGTGAACGACGAACTGTGGCAGCGCCTCGCCGCAGACCCGGACCTCCTCGCCCACAACTTCTACGGGCCGACGGAGACGACGGTGGACGCCGTCACCGCCCGGATCTCCGGTGAGGCACCCGTGATCGGGCGCCCGGTGCGCGGCACCCGCTGCTACGTGCTCGACGCGGCCCTGCGGCTGCTGCCCCGCGGCGCGGCCGGCGAGCTGTACCTGGCGGGCCAGGGGGTGGCCCGTGGCTACGCAGGGCAGCCGGGCCCGACGGCGGACCGGTTCCTCGCGGACCCGTTCGGTGAACCGGGGGCGCGCATGTACCGCACCGGTGACCTGGTGCGGTGGCGCGAGAACGGGACCCTGGAGTTCCTGGGCCGCGGCGACGGACAGGTCAAGATCCGCGGGCACCGGGTGGAGACGGGGGAGATCGAGTCGGCGCTGACCGCGCTGCCGGGGGTGGAGCAGGCGGCGGTGACGACCGCCGGCGCGGAACGCCTGGCCGCCTATCTGGTGCCCTCCCCCGACGAGGCGGGCACAGAGCTGAGGCGGGACCGGCGTCCCGTGCGGGACGCGCTGGCCGCGTCGCTGCCGGCCCACATGGTTCCCGCGCTGTACGCCGTCACCGGCCGGCTGCCCCTGACCCCGAACGGAAAGCTGGACACCGGCGCACTCCCGGAGGCCACGGCTCCCGCCGCGGGCCCGCGGAGCGCTCCGCGCACGCCCGTCGAGGAAGCGGTCGGCGCGGCGATGGCGGACGTCCTCGGTCTGGCCGAGGCCGGCCGGGAGGACGACTTCTTCGCGCTCGGCGGCCACTCCCTGCTCGCCACCCGCCTGCTGGCCCGGCTGGCCGAGCGGACCGGCACCCGGCTGCCGGTCCGGGCGCTCTTCGGGGCGCCGACCGTGGCCGGTCTCGCGGAACTCGTCGAAGCGGACCGCCGGTCCGGGCGTCCCGGAGCGGCCGGCGCCGGTCCGGCCGATGGCCCGGCCGATGGCCCGGCCGATGGCCCGCGTCCCGCACGGCTGCCGCTCTCCGCGGCCCAGCGGCGCCTGTGGCTGCTGGAACGCATGGGCGAGGGCGGCGAGCGGTATCACATACCCGTCACCGTCCGCCTCGACGGGGATCTCGACGTTCCCGCCCTGCGCGCCGCGTTCCGCGACGTGGTCGCGCGGCACGAAAGTCTGCGGACCGTCTACCCGGAGGACGCGCAGGGGCCGCACCAGGTCGTGCTGGCGGCCGCGGACTGCGGCGTGGAGCTGCGGTCCGCCCCCGTACGGCCGGACGACCGGCCCGGGGGCCTCCCGGCGCCAGAGTTCGACATCGCACGACGGCCGCCGGTACACGCCGTCCTGGTCCCGACGGCCGGGCACACGGGCCGCCCGGACTCGCATCTGCTGTCGCTGACGCTCCACCACATCGTCACCGACGGCTGGTCGATGAGGCCGCTGGTGGACGACCTGTGCGCGGCGTACCGGGCCCGCATCGGCGGGCACGGGCCGCGGTGGGCGCCGCTGCCCGCCCAGTACGCGGACCACGCGCTGCGGCAGCGCGCCCGGCTGGGTGACCGGGAGGACCCGGGCTCGCTCGCGGCGCGGCAACTGGCGGGCTGGCGGACGGAGCTGGCGGGCCTGCCCCCGGAGCTGCCCCTGCCCCACGACCGGCCGCGCCCGGAGCGCGCCACCTTCCGCGGGGGCCGGGTACCGGTGCGCCTGGACGAGGCCGAGCACCGCGCTCTGGCCGAGCTCGCCCGGGAGGCGGGCGTGAGCCCGTTCATGGTGCTGCACGCCGTGCTCGCCACGCTGCTGCACCGGCTGGGCGGGGGCGAGGACATCGTCGTCGGCACCCCCGTCGCGGGACGGGACGAGGAGGAGTTCCACGAGGTCGTGGGGTTCTTCGTCAACACCCTCGTGCTGCGCGTGGACACCGGCGGTGACCCCGCCTTCCGCGAGCTGCTGGCCCGGGTGCGGGAGGCGGACCTGAGCGCCTACAGCCGGCAGGACCTACCGTTCGAACAGCTGGTGGAGGCGCTGGCGCCGCCGCGGTCGCTCGCCCGGCACCCCCTCTTCCAGGTGATGCTCGCCCTGAACAACACCCGTTCTCCCCGGCTCGACCTGCCCGGCGTCCGCGCGGACGTGCTCCGGCCCGCCCGGACGACCGCGAAGTTCGACCTCACCTGGGACTTCACGGAGCTGCACGGCCGGGACGGCCGGCCGGCGGGGCTGGACGGCGAGGTGGAGTACAGCGCCGACCTGTTCGACGAGAGCACGGTCCACCGCTTCGCGGGCCACTTCGTCCGGCTGCTGCGCTCGGTGCTCGCCGACCCCGCCGCGAGGCTGAGCGCGCTGGAGATCCTGACGGAGGACCAGCGCCGCGCGGCCCTCGACACCCGGTGGCCGGACGGCTCCGCGAGCGAGCGGCACGGGCTGGTGCACAGCATCTGCGACGTGCTGGAGACCCAGGCCGCGGTCACCCCCGGCCGTACCGCGGTGACGGACGGGTTTCGCACGCTGTCCTTCGGCGATCTGACCACGGAACTGCACGGGACGGCCCGGCGCCTGGTGGCCGCGGGCGTACGCCCCGGTGACCGGGTCGCCGTCGCGGTGCCGCGGTCGGTGCGGCAGATCGCCGCCGTCTTCGGGGTACTGCGTGCCGGCGCGGTGTACGTGCCGCTCGACCCCTCCCACCCGGCCGCGCGCAACGCCCACATCCTGGAATCCGCGCGGCCCGTGATGATCCTGGCCGAGCGGGCCGGCACGGCCGCGCTGCCCGTCTCCGGCATCCCCGTGCTCCACCTGGACGACCCCTTCACCGCGGGCCCCGGGCCGGCGGCGGCGCCGCCGGCGGACGGGCCCCGGGGGTCCGACCCCGCCTACGTGCTGTACACCTCCGGTTCGACGGGCCGGCCCAAGGGCGTCGTCGTCGAGCACCGCGCGCTCGCCAATCTGCTGCGGCACCACGGGCGCCGGCTGATCGACCCCGCCGAACGGGAAGGCGGCGGACGGCCGCTGAAGGTGGCCTTGACGGCCGCGGCGACCTTCGACGCCGCCTGGGACCCCCTGTTGTGGATGACCTCCGGACACGAGCTCCACCTCGTGGACGACCGGAGCCGTCATGACCCTCAGGCGCTGGTGGAGCTGGTGCGCCGGCGGCGGATCGACGTGATCGAGACGACACCGTCCTTCCTCGAGCAGCTGCGCGCCTGCGGGCTCTTCGCGCCCGGCGGACCCTGGCCCCGGGTCGTCGCCCTGGGCGGGGAGCCGGTGCGGGAGAAGCTGTGGCGGGAGCTGGCGGAGCTGTCCGGCGTGACCGTGTGGAACCTCTACGGGCCGACCGAGGCGACCGTGGACAGCGTGACCGCCAGGGTGACCCCCGGCTCCGTCCCCGGCATCGGCCACGCGGTCAGCGGCATGCGGGCGCGGGTTCTCGACCCGCGGCTGGGCCCCACGCCGCCGGGCGTCACGGGAGAGCTGTACCTGGCCGGGGCCGGCCTGGCACGCGGTTACGACGGGGCGACGGGATTGACCGCCGACCGGTTCCTCGCCGACCCGTACGGCCCTCCGGGCAGCCGGATGTACCGTACCGGCGATCTGGTACGCAGACGGCCCGACCACTCCCTGGCCTTCGTCGGCCGAACGGACTCGCAGGTCAAGGTGCGCGGATTCCGCGTCGAGACCGGCGAGGTGGAGGCCGCCCTCACCGCGCATCCGGCCGTGCGGCAGGCGGTGGTGACGGTCCGCGCCACGGCGGACGGCGGCGGCAGGCTCGTCGGCTGGGCCGTGCCGGAGACCGGCACCGGGACGACGGCCGCGCGGCTGAGATCGTTCGTCGGCGACCGGCTCCCGGCGTACATGACGCCCTCACACCTCGCGCTGGTGGCGGACATTCCGCTGACCACGCACGGCAAGACGGACTTCGCCGCGCTCCCGGACCCCGGACCGGCGGTGGCGGACCAGGGCGAGCGCCCGCGCACCCCGCAGGAGGAGATCCTCTGCGAGCTCTTCGCGGAATGCCTGGGCACCGGGCCCGTCGGCCGCGACGCAGACTTCTTCGCTCTCGGTGGTCACTCGCTGCTGGCCACCCAGGTCGTCAACCGGATCCGGGGCGCGTTCGGGGTGGAGATCCCGGTTCGCGCGCTGTTCGAGGGCCCCACCCCGGCCGGACTCGCCCGGCACCTCGACGGCGCCGCGCGCGGCCGCCCCTCGCTGCGCGCGCGAGCCCGACGGCCGGCGGACCTGCCCCTGTCCTTCGCCCAGCGCCGGCTCTGGTTCCTCAACCGCATGCACCCCGGGGACGCCTCCTACAACCTCCCCATGGCGGTCGCCCTCCGGGGGCGGCTGGACGTCGCCGCGCTGCACGGCGCGCTGGGTGACGTGACCGGCCGGCACGAGAGCCTGCGCACCGTCTTCCAGGAGGCGGCGGACCGGCCGGGCACACCGGTCCAGCGGGTGCTGCCCGCCGGCGAGGCCCTCCCGGACCTCACCGTGACCACCTGCGGGCCGGACGACGTTCCGCGGTTGCTGCGCGCGGCGGCTCGCAAGGGGTTCGACCTCGCTCGCGACCTGCCGTTCCGCGCCGAGCTGCTGCGGACCGGCGAGGAGGAGCACGTCCTGTCGCTGACCCTGCATCACATCGCCGCCGACGGGTGGTCGATGGGTCCGCTGGCCCAGGATCTCGCCGCCGCCTACACGGCCCGGGCGGCCGGCCGGGCACCGGAGACGGCCCCGCTGCCGGTGCAGTACGCCGACTACGCCCTCTGGCAGCGCGACCTGCTGGGCGACCCCGAGGACCCCGGCAGCCCGCACGCGCGGCAGCTGGACCACTGGCGGGACACGCTGTCCGGTGCCCCCACCGAGCTGGCCCTGCCCGCGGACCGGCCGCGCCCGGACACCGGTTCGGGGCGCGGCGGCAGCGTCCCCCTGCCGCTCACGCGGGACGACGGCCTGCGCGTCGCGGAGCTGGCCCGGCGCGAGGGCGCCAGCACCTTCATGGCCCTGCACGCGGTGCTCGCCGCGCTGCTGGACCGGTACGGCGCGGGAGAAGACATCGTCATCGGCAGCCCGGTCGCCGGCCGCACCGACGAGGCGCTCACCGGTCTGGTGGGCTTCTTCGTCAACACCCTGACGCTCCGGGTGAACACCGGTGGCGACCCGGACTTCCGGGCCCTGCTGGCCCGGGCCCGGGAGGCCGACCTGGCCGCGTACGCGCACCAGGACCTGCCGTTCGAGGTGCTCGTGGAGGATCTGGCGCCGCCGCGCTCCCTCGCGCGGCATCCGCTGTTCCAGGTGATGCTCTCCCTCAACAACGCGGGGCGGCCGGCGCTCGACCTGCCGGGCCTGCGCACCGCGGTGCGGCCGGTGGACACGGCGGCCGCCAAGTTCGACCTGTCGTTCAGCTTCTCCGAGCAGGCCGGCGACGGAGAGCTGGCCGGAGAGCTGGAGTTCGCCCGGGACCTCTTCGACGAGGCGACGGCCCGGAACCTGGCCGAGTCCTTCGTCGCCCTGCTGCGGCTCGCCGTGGCGGATCCGGGGGCCCCGCTGTCCCGGCAGGACCCCCTCGGCCCCCGGCAGCGCGCGGAGTTGCTCGCGCGCGGCCACGGGCCGGAGGCCGCCCCGCGCCACCCGACGGTGACCGCCGGCTTCGCGGCCACCGTGGCGGCGGCGGGGAGCGGCGATGTCGCGGTGCGCTGCGGCGCGCACGCCCTGTCCTTCGCCGAACTGTCGCGGGACAGCGCCCGCCTGGCCCATCTGCTGCGCGCGCACGGCGTGGGGCCGGACCGCACGGTGGCGGTGCTGCTGCCGCGGTCCGCCGGCTCGCTGACCGCGCTGCTCGGTGTGCTGGCCGCGGGGGGCGCCTACGCCCCGCTCGACGACTCCCTGCCGCAGGCCCGGGTGGGCGCCGTCCTGGAGGACGCGCGGCCCGCCGTGGTGCTGGCGGACTCGGCGACCGCCGGCCGGGTCCCCGAGGGGCCCTGGCGGACGATCCTGCTGGATTCCCCCGGCACCCGCACGGCCCTCGCCGCGCTCCCCGGCGAGCCACCGCCCGGCGGCGCGCCCCACCCCCGGCACGCGGCCTACGTCCTGCACACGTCCGGCTCCACCGGCCGCCCCAAGGGCGTCGTCGTGGAACACCGGTCGCTGGCACAGCTGTGGGAGCACCACCGGCGGGCGCTGTTCGCGCCCGCGCGGGAGGCGACCGGCAGGCCGAGGCTGCGCGTGGCGCTGACCGCCTCGCTCTCCTTCGACGCCTCCTGGGACCCCGTGCTGTGGATGCTCGACGGGCACGAACTGCTCGTCGTCGGCAACGACACCCGCCGCGATCCGGCGGCGCTCGTCCGGGCCGTGCGCGAGGAGCGGATCGACGTGCTGGAGACCACCCCGAGCCACGCGGCGGTCCTGCTGGACGCCGGTCTGTGCGATGCCGGGCCGTCCGGCCACCGGCCCGCCGTCCTGGCGCTCGGCGGCGAGGCCGTGCCGCCCGGCCTCTGGCAGCGGCTGCGCGACATCCCCGGCCTCACGGTGTGGAACCTGTACGGCCCCACCGAGGCCACCGTCGACACCCTGTACGCGCCGCTGCACCACACCGACCGGCCCGTGCTCGGCGAACCCGTCGCAGGGACCCGCTGCCACGTCCTCGATCACCGGCTCCGGCCCGCGGCGCCCAACGCGACCGGAGAGCTGTATCTGGCGGGTGAGAGCCTGGCCCGGGGTTACCTGGGGCGGCCCGCCGAGACCGCCGCCCGTTTTGTCCCGGACCCGTTCGGCCCGCCGGGCGGGCGGATGTACCGCACCGGGGACCTGGCGCGCCGCGCCGCGGACGGGCGGCTGGAGTTCCGCGGCCGGGCCGACGGCCAGCTCAAGGTACGCGGCTTCCGCGTGGAACCCGGCGAGATCGTGGCCGTGCTGGAGCGGCAGCCCGGTGTCGCCCGGGCGGCCGTCGTGCTGCGCTCCGCGGGCCCGGGGGACACGGACGGGGCGGAACGGCTGGTCGCCTACACGGTGCCCGGCACGCGTGCGGCCGGCGCCGGAGGGACGGCGCCGGACCCCGACGCGCTCCGCGCGGCCGTCGCGGCCGAACTGCCCGGGTACATGGTTCCCGCCGCGTTCGTCACCCTCGACGCGCTGCCGCTCACCCCGAGCGGCAAGCTCGACGGCGCCGCCCTCCCGGCACCGGGGGACGAGCACCTGGCCCGGACGGCGGGACGTCCCCCGGGCGGACCGCGCGAGGATCTGCTGTGCGCCCTGTTCGCGGACGTCCTGGGCACCGAACAGTGCTGGGCCGACGACGACTTCTTCGCCCTCGGCGGCCACTCACTGCTCGCGGCCCGGCTGCTGGCCGGCGTCCGTGACGCCACCGGGATCGAGCTGGGCATCCGGACGCTGTTCGAAACGCCGACCCCGGCCGGTCTCGCGGCCGCGCTGGCGGCGCGCGAGGCGGACTCCGGCACCGCCCGTCCGGACGCGGATCTGGCCTCCCTGCTGCCGCTGCGCGTGAGCGGCGGCCTCCCGCCGCTGTTCTGCGTGCATCCGGCCGGTGGTCTCGCGTGGCCCTACTCAGGACTCCTCCAGCACGTCACCGGCCGGCCGGTGTACGGGCTCCAGACCCCCAACCTCGACGGCGGCCGGCCCTTCCCGGAGAGCATCGAGGCGATGGCGGCCCACTACGTCGCCCAGCTGCGCACGGTGCAGCCGCACGGGCCCTACCGGCTGCTCGGCTGGTCCTTCGGTGGAAATCTGGTCCAGGAGATGGCCGTGCAGCTCCAGGAGGCGGGTGAGGAGGTCGCCCTGCTGGCGATCATGGATGCCTTCCCCGTCCCTCCCGCCGACGGGCTGGAGGACGCCGGGCACGACATCGTCTTCCGGGCGCTGCTCACCGCTCTCGGTCTCGACCTGTCCGCCTGGGACGCCGACACCGCGCTGGACGCGACGGCCGTACGCGAGTCGCTGCGGGAGGCGGGCAGCCCGCTCGGCGCGCTGGAGCCGGAGACCATCGAGACCATGGTCGGCAACTTCGCCGCCCAGGCCCGGCTGATGCGGCGGCACGTCCCGCGTCCCTTCCGCGGCGGCGTGCTCTTCTTCCGCGCGACGGAGGAGGACCCGGCGAACGGTCTCGTCCCCGCCCTGTGGGACCCCTACGTGGACGGCGACCTGGAGGTGCACGACGTGCCGTGCGGCCACGCCCAGATGCTCCGTCCCGACTCCCGGGCCCTCATCGGCCCGGTTCTCGACGGCGCCCTCCGCGCCACATGACCCACGCCCCGGAAACCGACCGGTCGACCCGATCGACCCCTACCGAGCAGGAGAGCGACCTCACCATGACCAATCCCTTCGACGACCCCGCCGTCCTCCACCGTGTCCTGGTCAACGACGAAGGACAGCACTCCCTGTGGCCCGAGTTCGCCGAGGTCCCCGCGGGGTGGCACCCCGTCCACGGCCCGGCGTCCCGCGAGGCCTGCATCGCCTACGTCGACGCCCACTGGACGGACCTCACCCCGCGCAGCGCGCTGGCCTCCCGGTGAGCGCGGCCGGGGCGAACCCACGCGGACCCGGCGAGCAGCCTCCGCCGGGCCGGGGCGGGGCCGCCGGCCCCGCCCCGGGCGAGCGGGACATGATCGTGGCGGAGGGCCTCACCCGGAGCTTCGGCGGCCGGCAGGCGCTGGCCGGCGTCGACCTGCGGGCGCCCGCGGGCAGCGTGCTGGCCCTGCTCGGCCCCAACGGCGCCGGCAAGACCACCACCGTGAGGATCCTGACCACCCTGCTGCGCGCGGACGGCGGGCGCGCCACCGTCGCCGGGCACGACGTCGGTGACGCGCCGGAGGCCGTGCGCGAACGCATCGGCCTGTCCGGCCAGTACGCAGCCGTCGACGAACGGCTCACCGCGCGCGAGAACCTCCAGCTGGTCGCGCGGCTCCACGGCATGAGCCGCCGGGCCGCCCGGCGGCGCACCACCGGGCTGCTGGACCGCTTCGCGCTCACCGAGGCCTCCGACCGGCCCGCCGGCGGCTTCTCCGGCGGCATGCGCCGCCGGCTGGATCTGGCGGGCGCCCTGACCACACGGCCCGCCGTCGTCTTCCTCGACGAGCCGACGACCGGCCTGGACCCCCGCGGCCGCGCGGACACCTGGCGGGCCGTGCGGGATCTCGTGGCGGACGGCACCACCGTTTTGCTGACCACGCAGTACCTGGAGGAGGCCGACCAGCTCGCGGACTCCATCACCGTCATCGACCACGGCCGCGTCATCGCCCGCGGGACCGCCGCGGAGCTGAAGGCCGCGGTCGGCGGCGAGCGGATCACCCTCAGTCCCGCGGTGCCCGACACGCTCGGAGCGGTCGCCGGCGTGCTGGGAGGACTGGGCCCGTACCGGCCGGAGGTGGACCCGCGCGCCGGTCAGGTCACCGTCGCCACCGACGAGGGGGCCACCGCCCTGCGGCACGCCCTCGCGGCCCTGGAGGCGGCGCGGCTCACCGTACGTGACGTGTCCCTCGCCCCGCCCACCCTTGATGACGTGTTCCTCGCGCTGACCGGGGGCCCCCGGCGCCCCGCCGTTCCGGGGGCGTCGCCGGACGGCGCCGGTCCCGGCGGCCCCGGGCGTCCCGTGGCCGTGGACGGCGCGGACCGCGAGGAGGCGGCCGGCGGCGCGGGCCGGAGCGGTGGCCGGAGGAAGGGAGCCCTCGCATGGCGACGATGAGCCTCACCGCCCGGCGGCGCTCCGGGCCGCTGCGCACCGTGCGCGACGGCCTGCTCATCGCCGGGCGCAACCTGGTCAACCTGCGGCGCACACCGGGAGCGGTCATCGCCGCTCTCGTCCAGCCTCTGATGTTCGTCCTGCTGCTCGCCTACGTCTTCGGAGGCAGCCTCGGCGGCGCCGAGTACCGCACGTTCCTGATGGGCGGCATCTTCGCGCAGGCGGTCACCTTCAACGCCTCCTTCACGGCCATCGGGCTCGCCGCCGACATGGACAAGGGCATGGTCGACCGTTTCCGCGCGCTGCCCGTACCCCGTGGGTCCGTCATCCTCGGCCGCACCCTGTCCGACCTCACCATGAGCGCCGTGACACTCGCCGTGACCTCGCTGTGCGGGCTCCTCGTCGGCTGGCGCGTCGAGGGCACCGTGCCGGAGGCCGTCGCCGCCTATCTGCTGATCCTGCTGTTCGCCTTCGCCATGTCCTGGGTCGGGGCCACCATCGGCCTGCTGGCCCGCAGCGTCGAGGTGGCGCAGAGCGCCGGGCTCGTCTGGCTCTTCCCCGTCACCTTCGTCTCGGGCGCCTTCGTCTCCGTCACCACGATGCCCGGTCCGCTCCGCGCCGTCGCCGAGTGGAACCCGGTCTCCGCCACCGCCACGGCGGCCCGCTCCCTCTTCGGCAACGAGGCCCCGCCCCAGGTCGTCCCCCCGGATTCCTGGCCGGTCCAGCACGCGACCGGATACGCGCTGCTCTGCGCCTGCGCGATCATCGCGGTCTTCATGCCCCTGGCCGTCAGCCGCTACCGCCGTATCGCGCGCGGCTGAGGCGGCCGCGAGGGGGCGGGGGAGGATCCGAGGGAGCCGGGGGGTGACGGCTGTGCCGCCGGCCCCGGGGGCACCGGCCGACGATCACCACATCGGGTGAATCCGGCCCCCTCGTACCGCACCGGCCACCGATGCTGTTTCCGCAGGTCAGAGGCGTCTTATCGGAGATGACAACGGTCACCGGTGCAGCCTTTGCCCGGGTATGCCACCTCGTGCTTTCCTGCGGGGGACGAGCACGGGAAACACGAGGGGGAACCCGGTATGGGCAGCACGCACGGTCACGGCGGCGGTCACGGTCACGGCGGTGGCGGCGGTGGCGGCGGTGGCGGCGGTGGCGGCGGGGTGAGCGGTCACGCGGGAGGACGGCACCGCCGGCGGCTCGCCGTCTCCTTCGCCATGATCGGTTCCTTCTTCGTGGTCGAACTCGTCTACGGGCTGCTCTCGGGCTCGCTCGCGCTGCTGTCGGACGCCGGGCACATGGCCGCCGACGTCGTGGCCCTGGGCGCGGCCCTGGTGGCCACGCGGGTGGCCACCAGGCCCGACACCACCGGCCGCCGCACCTACGGCTCGTACCGCGCGGAGGTGTTCGCCTCCCTGCTCTCGGTGCTGCTGATGTACGGCGTGTCGGTGTACGTGGTCGTCGAGGCGATCGGCCGGATCGGCGGTGGCGCCGAGGTCGCGGCCGGCCCGATGCTCGTCGTGGGCGCGATCGGCCTGGCGGTCAACGTGGTGGCGCTGCTCCTGCTGCGCTCGGGCGCCTCGGAGAGTCTCAACGTCAAGGGCGCCTACCTGGAGGTGGTCGCCGACACGGCCGGCTCGGTCGGGGTGATCGTGGCGGGCTGGCTGGTGGCCACGACGGGCCGGCCCGTGTGGGACACGCTGGTCGCGCTCGCCATCGGCGTCTTCGTCGCCGTCCGCGCGACGGTGCTGGGCCGGGAGGTCCTCTCCGTCCTCGGCCAGCACGCGCCGGCGGGTATGGACCCGGCCACGGTCGCCGACGACCTGTCCGCCGTGGACGGCGTCAAGGACGTGCACGACCTGCATCTGTGGACCCTGACCTCGGGCATGCACGTGGCGACGGCCCATCTGGTCACCACCGACCGCGCCGACGGCCACGCCGTCCTGGACCGGGCCCGCGACGTGCTGCGGGACCGGCACGGCGTCGAGCACGCCACGCTCCAGGTCGAACCCGCCGACCACGCCGGCTGCGACCGCGTCGGCTGGTAGGCCCGGCCCGGCAAGGCCCGGCAGGACACCGAGCCTCCCGGGGCGTCCCGCGGATTCCCCACCCCGTCCCCTCCCACCTGGGAAAGTTCCCCTCCTGGCCAATCCGCCCCCGCCGTCACTCCGGATTACGCGCGAGACCGCGTAACCGCGGCGGCTGGGAGGAGTGGCGATGGCAGGCCGGTCAGGAGAGAGTTCACCGGAGCGGGAGGGGCCGCCGGACGGCGCACGGCGGCGCACGGCCGTGATCGGCAGCGGGGTGGCGGGGCTGACCGCCGCCCACGTACTCCGCCGCGCGCACCACGTCACGCTCTACGAGGCCGACAACCGGCTCGGCGGGCACGCCCACACCCACGAGCTGACCTCGTCCGACGGCCGGACCCACCGGGTCGACTCCGGCTTCATCGTGCACAACCGGCGCACCTATCCGCATCTGCTCCGCCTCTTCGGCGAACTCGGCGTGGACACCCGGGAGTCGGAGATGAGCATGTCCGTGCGGTGCGAGGGCTGCGGTCTGGAGTACGCCGGGGCCCGCGGCCCCGCGGGGCTCCTCGCCCGGCCCGGCAACGCCCTGCGCGGCGCCTATCTGCGGATGCTCACCGAGGTGCCGGCCTTCCACCGGGCCGCCCGGCGGCTGCTGGCGCGCGGCGCGGCGGACACCTTCACCCTGGACGCGTTCCTCGACCGCGAGGGCTTCTCCCGGTACTTCCGCACCCACTTCATGACCCCGCTGGTGTCGGCGGTGTGGTCCTGCGACGCCACCACCGCCGGGCGCTATCCGGCCGCCTACCTCTTCCGTTTCCTGGCGCACCACGGGCTGCTGTCCGTGAGCGGCTCCCCGCTCTGGCGCACCGTGACGGGCGGTTCGGGGACCTACGTCGGCCGGGTCGCCGAGCGGCTGGACGCCGTGCGCGCCGGGACGCCCGTCCGGGCCGTGCGGCGCCACCCGGACGGGGTGGAGGTCACCGCGGACGACGGCACCACCGACTCCTACGACGCGGTGGTCGTGGCCGTCCACCCCGGCCAGGCGCTGGAGCTGCTGGCCGACGCCACCCCACGGGAGAAGGAGGTGCTGGGCGCCTTCCGGTACGGGCGCAACAGCACGCTGCTGCACACCGACACCGGGCTCCTCCCCCGCTCCCGCGCCGCCCGCGCCTCGTGGAACTACCTGATGCCCTCGTGCGGGGCGGGCGCCGACCGCGTCCGGGTCAGCTACGACATGAACCGGCTCCAAGGGCTGGACGCCCCCGAGACCTACGTCGTCACCCTGGGCGGTGGTGACCGCGTGGACCCGGGGCGGGTCCTCGCCCGCATGGAGTACGAACACCCGGTCTACACCCCGGAGTCGGTCGCCGCGCAGCAGTTCCTGCCCGAGCTGGACACGGCCGTCACCGCGTTCGCGGGCGCCTACCACGGCTGGGGCTTCCACGAGGACGGCTGCCGCTCCGGGGTGCGGGCCGCCGCGGCGCTGGGGGTGCGGTGGTGACGACCGCGCCGGCCCTGTACCCGTGCACCATCGGCCATGTGCGGACGACACCCTTCCGCTACGCCCTGCGGCACCGCACCCACCTGTGGCTGATCGACCCCGACCACCCGCCCCGGCTGCCCTTCTGGCTGCGCCCGCTGGCGCGCTTCGACGCCCGGGACCACTTCGGCGGCGAGGGGCCGTCCCTCCGCGCGGGGCTCGACGCCTTCCTCGCCGCCCACGGCGTGGAGCTCGACGGCGGGTCCGTGCTGATGCTCACCCACGCCCGGGTCTTCGGCCACGTGTTCAACCCGCTCACCCTCTACTGGTGTCACGGTCCCGGCGGCGAGCCGCGCTGTGTCGTCGCCGAGGTGCACAACACCTACGGCGGGCGCCACTCCTACCTGCTCCGCCCGGACGCGACGGGACGGGCCGAAGCCGGCAAGGAGCTCTACGTCTCGCCGTTCTTCCCCGTCGACGGCCGCTACCGGATGCGCGTCCCCGTCCCCGGCGACCGGCTCGACCTCACCGTGCAGCTCGAACGGGACGGCGGGCGGCCGCTCACCGCGACCGTGCGCGGCACGCGCCGCCCGGCCCGCGCGGGCACGCTGCTGCGGCTGGCGCTGCGCCGGCCGTGGTCGACGCTCGCCGTCTCGGCGGCCATCCGGATGCACGGCATCCGGCTGTATCTGCGGGGACTTCCCGTACAGCCCCGTCCCGCCCGGAGCCGCCCGGACCGGCCCGGTCCCGGTGACCCCCGCCCCGCGCGACGCCCCGGCCACGATCACACCCCGGAGAACGTGACATGAGTACCACCCGTCCCCGGCCCGCCGTCCCGCCGCGCGCCGTCCCCGTGGGCCGCGCCACCGTCGACGCGGCCCGCTGGCCGGACGTGGCCGCCCCGCCGCGGTCCTCCGCCGCGCGGACCGCCCTCACCGCGGCCGTCCTCCGCCGCTCCCTGGACCGGCTGCCGCTGCGGGTGCGGTTCGCCGGCGGCGCCCCGGCGGGCAAGGGCGGGCCGCTGCTGGACGTGCGCGACCCGGCGGCGTTCCACGGCCGGATCGGCAGCCAGGGGCTGGTCGGTTTCGGCGAGTCGTACATGGCCGGCGAGTGGGACTCCCCCGACCTGGTCGCCGTCCTCACCGTGCTGGCCGGCCACGCGGACCGGCTGATCCCCGGCCCGATGCAGCGGCTGCGCGGACTGTGGGCACCGCGCCGGCCGGACGCCCAGCGCAACACCCCGGGTGGCTCCCGGGACAACATCAGCCGCCACTACGACCTGTCCAACGAGCTGTTCGGGCTCTTCCTCGACGCCACCCTCAGCTACTCCTCGGCCGTCTTCCGGGGGTTCCCCGCCCACCGGGACCTGCTCGCCGCCGCCCAGCAGCGCAAGATCGACCGGCTGCTGGACCTGGCGGAGGTGCGGGAGGGGAGCACCGTGCTGGAGATCGGCACCGGCTGGGGCGAGCTGGCGATCCGCGCCGCCGCGCGCGGGGCCCGCGTCACCTCCGTCACCCTCTCCCGCGAGCAGCGCGACCTCGCCCGGGAGCGCGTCGCCGCGGCCGGTCTCGCGGACCGGGTCACCGTCGAACTGCGCGATTACCGCGAGGTCCGCGGCCGGTACGACGCCGTGGTGAGCGTGGAGATGATCGAGGCCGTGGGCGTGGAGTTCTGGCCGGCCTACTTCCGTACCCTCGACGCGCGGCTGGCCCCCGGGGGCCGGGTGGCCCTGCAAGCCATCACCATGCCGCACGCGCGGATGCTGGCCGCCCGGTCCACCTTCACCTGGATCTCCAAGTACATCTTCCCCGGCGGCCAGATCCCCTCCACCGAGGCGATCGAGCGGACCGTGGGCGAGCACACCGGGCTGGCCCTCGCCCACCGGGACGCCTTCGGCCCGCACTACGCCGAAACGCTGCGGCTGTGGCGCGAACGCTTCACCGAGCGGGCGGACGAGGTGGACGCCCTCGGCTTCGACGCCACCTTCCGCCGCATGTGGACCTTCTACCTCGCCTACTCGGAGGCCGGGTTCCGCTCGGGCTACCTCGACGTCCAGCAGTACGCGTTCACCAAGGAGGCCGCCCGATGAGTGCCGTTCCCGCCCCCCGGCCCGCCGGTGCCGCGTCCCGGCTCGCCTCCCTCGTCGAGACCGCGCTCGGCGGCCCGCTCCCGCTGCGGCTGCGCGCCTGGGACGGCAGCGAGGCGGGGCCGCTCTCCGGCCCCGTCGTGGTGCTCCGCTCGCGCCGCGCCCTGCGCCGGCTGCTGTGGTCGCCCGGCGAACTCGGCCTGGCCCAGGCGTACGTGACCGGCGAGCTGGACCTGGACGGCGATCTCGGCGAGGGGCTGCGCACCCTGTGGGCCGCCGCGCGGGAGCGGCGCGCGAGCGCCTTCCGCCCCGGTTACGGCGACCGGGCCCGGGCGGTCCGCACGGCCGTGCGGCTCGGCGCCGTCGGACCGCGCCCGGCGCCGCCGGCCTCCCAGGCACGGCTCCGCGGCGGCCTGCACAGCAAGGCCCGTGACCGGGCCGCCATCAGCCACCACTACGACCTGTCCAACGCGTTCTACCGGCTGCTGCTCGACGAGACCATGGCCTACTCCTGCGGTTACTGGCCGGACGGCGAGCCGGACCTCACCCCGGCCGCCGCCCAGTACGCCAAGCTGGAACTGATCTGCCGCAAGCTGGGCCTCTCGGCAGGTTCCGGCAGCTCCGGCGGCAGCCGCCTCCTGGACATCGGCTGCGGCTGGGGCTCCCTCACCCTGTACGCGGCCGAGCGGCACGGCGCCCGGGTCACGGCCGTCACCCTCGCCCGGGAGCAGGCGGCGTACGTGCGCGAACAGGTCCGGGAACGTGGGCTGACCGACCGTGTCGAGGTGCTGTGCCGGGACTACCGGGACCTCGCGGCCGGCGAGCGGGGCGAGCACGGCGCCCGCACCGGTTACGACGCGGTGGCGACCGTCGAGATGGGTGAGCACGTCGGGGACGCCGAGTACCCGGCGTTCGCCGCGGCCCTGCACCGGCTGGTACGCCCGCGCGGCCGGGTGCTCGTCCAGCAGATGTCCCGCGGCCGGCGGGCGCCGGGCGGCGGGGCGTTCATCGAGGCGTACATCGCGCCGGACATGCACATGCGCCCGCTCGGGGAGACGGTGGGGCTGCTGGAGCGGGCCGGGCTGGAGGTTCGCTCCACCGAATCGCTGCGCGAGGACTACGTCCGCACCATCAGCGCCTGGCACGGCACCCTGGAGAGCCGCTGGGCCGACGTCACCGCGCTCGTCGGTGAGGAGACGGCCCGGGTGTGGCGGCTGTACCTGGCCGGCGCCGCGCTCGCCTTCGAGGAGGGACGCATGGGCGTCGACCAGATCCTGAGCGTGCGGCCCACGCGCGCGGGGCGCGGCGGTGCCACACCCACGGCGCCGGCGGACTGGTACCGGGGACTGGTGGCGCGGTGACCGGCTTCCCCTGGGGCGACTTCGCCGTCAACCTCGCCTGGGCCGGGGCGGCGGCCCTCGCCGTCATGCTGCTCACCTTCGCCGTCGCCGTGCGCAAGGGCGTGCACCGGATCGTCGACGTCGCGTGGGGGCTCGCGTTCACCGCGGTCGCCGGGGTGAGCTGCTGGGCCTCCGCGGGCACCGGCGACCCCGGGCGGCGCCTCCTGGTGACGGCGCTGACCGCGGTGTGGGGGCTGCGGCTGGCCCTTCACATCGCCCGCCGTGGCCGCGGCCACGGCGAGGACCCACGCTACGAGCGGATGCTGGCCCGGGCCCCCGGCGACCGGAACCTCTACGCGCTGCGCACGGTGTATCTGCTCCAGGGCGCCCTGGTGTGGCTGGTGTCGCTCCCCGTGCAGGCCGCGCAGTACGTGCCCGGGCCCGTGTCGGCGGTGGCCGTGGCCGGTGCCGGTCTGTGGGCGCTCGGCCTGTTCTTCGAGGCCGTGGGGGACGCCCAGCTGGCGCGGTTCACGGCCGATCCGGCCAACCGGGGCCGGATCATGGACCGCGGGCTGTGGCGCTACACCCGGCACCCCAACTACTTCGGCGACTTCCTCGTGTGGTGGGGTCTGTACCTGATCGCCTGTGACTCCGGTGCGGTGGCCGCGCTGACGCTCGTCTCCCCGCTGGTGATGAGCGCCCTGCTGATCAAGGGCAGCGGGAAGCGGCTGCTGGAGCGGCACTTGGCGGATCGTCCCGGCTACGCCGCATACGTGGCGCGGACCAGTGGTTTCGTCCCTCTGCCGCCCCGGAGGGCAGCCGGGCGGGACGGGGCACGGTCCGGATGAGGAGCGAGACGGTGACCGGTGACGGACGGGGACCCGCCCCCGCGGCGGTGCGGCCGGCGCCCGCCCTGGTGATACGCCGGGCGCCGCGGGTGGCCCGGGTGGCCGTGGTGTTCCTGCACGGCGGCCGGTCCGACAGCCGCGCCCCGTCCCGGCCGTGGCATCTGGCGGCCCTGCGGATGCGGCCCTTCGTGCGGGCCGTCGCGGCGGCGACGGCGGGCGGGGACGACCGTGGGGTCCCCGGCGGTGGCGGTGTCCTGCTGGCGGAGGTGCGTTACCGGCTGCGGGGCTGGAACGGCACCGAGGCCGACGCCCTGCGGGACGCCCGGCGCGCCCTGACGGAACTCGCCGCCCTTGCCGGGGACGTCCCCGTCGTGCTGGTCGGCCACTCGATGGGCGGCCGGGCGGCGCTGGGCGCGGCGGCGGCGCCCGCGGTCCGGGCCGTCCTGGCGCTGGCCCCCTGGTGTCCCCCGGGGGAACCGGTGGACCATCTCCGGGGCAAGGACGTCGTCGTGGTCCACGGCGACCGCGACCGGATCACCGACCCCGGCGCGTCGGCGGCGTTCGCCCGCCGGGCCCGGGCCGCGGGCGCCCGGGCCTCCACCGTGCCGATGCCGGGCGGCGACCACGCCATGCTCCGCCGCGGCGGCGACTGGCACCGCCTCGTGAGCTCGACCGTCGTCACGCTGCTGGCCACCGGGGACGCCGGCGCGGAGGAGCCGGGGGCGGCCGGCCCGGGCGGGAACCCCGGCACCGGGCCGGGAACCCGGTAGCGAACGGCCGCGGCGGCGGCGCCCGGTCGGTGGACGCGAGCGCGCGGCGGCGCGAGGCTCTGTGTCCGCCGCGCGTGCGTGGCCGCCTCGGACCGGTGCCGGGTGAGCGCGGGACCGTGCGGGGAGCGGTGCGGGCCACCGCCGGCGCGCCGTGCGGGCGCGGAAGGCGTGCGGGACTTCCACCCCCGCTCCGGGGGCCCTTCCCCGGGATGCCCGAGGCCGGGCCGGAGACCCGGGACGGGCATCCCGGGGCCGGGCCGCGGAACCACCGGCGCGGCCCGGGGGCGGGTCCGCAGCCGGGTGGGCCCCGTCACGTCACGTCACGTCCAGCGTTCGGCGAGGCACCGCAGGTGCCGGTCCCCCTCCGCTCCGCCCGGGCCCCGGCCGAGGACGTGGATGAGGTTCCGGGCCCCGGCGACGGCCGCGCAGTCCACCGCCGCCCCGGCCAGGGAGGTCCAGTCCGTCCAGGCCGTGGAACCCGCGTCCGTCTGCGCGGACCGCCACAGCTCCCCGTCGGTGCCCTGGGCGAAGACCTGGAGCCGCCCGTCCTGGCCCAGGGCGGCGGCGGGGTCGCCGAGGACGGCGCCCGGCAGGGTCGCGCAGGGGTGGAACCCCTGGTGGTCGTCGGTCTGGCCGATCCGCCGGAGTGAGCCGTCCGCCCCGCGGTGGAAGACGCACACCCGCCCGGCGGCGTCGAGCACCGCCACGGGACGGCCGGTCACGTCGGCGGTGTGGCGCCGCCAGGACTCCCAGCTCCCGGAGTTCTCCGTCTTCTGGGTGAGGGTGCGGAGGACGCCGCCGCCGTCCCGCACGGCCACGGTGATCCGCCCCGAGGCGTCCAGCACGGGCGACGGGGTGGTGTCCGGTTCGCCGCCGAGCGGGGCCGGGCGCGTGTACTCCTCGGCGGCGAGTCCCTGGCCGCGGCTCCACCAGAGAGCGCCGTCGGCACCGCGGAAGAAGACCTGCGCCCGGCCGTCGGCGCCCAGGACCGCGGCCGGGTCACCGCCGATCCGCTCCACCAGGACGCGGGGCGGGCCGTAGACGGCGGAGTGCGGTGTGCTCTGGGTGAGGACGGCGAGGCCGCCGCCGGGGGTGCGGTGGAAGATCCGGTGCCGGCCGTCCCGGCCCCGGAGCGGGCAGGGCACCCCGGCGACCTGCACGCCCTCGTGGCGGAGCCAGGCCCCCCAGGTGGTGTCGCGGTTCTGGGCGCGGCTCCAGAGGGAGTTCGCGGCGCCCCGGACGAAGACGCGGACACGGTGGTCGGCGGTGAGCACCGGGGCGGGCGGCGAGAACAGGGCGCCCCCCAGATTCGTCCAGGCGCCCCAGCGCGTTCCCGGCGTCGTGGATACGGCCATGCCGGTGGTCCCTCCTGCTCGTCGGCGGGGTTCCGCACCCGCTCCCGCCGCGATCGTCGGGGGTTCCGGCGAGCCACGCCAAGACATTGGCCGCCATGTGGTGAAAAGTAGGTACGGGCCTTGACGGATGGGGCCCACGGGGGTGGTGAAGGACGGCGCCGTTCCGCCGCGGGCGGCCGGCGCGAAGGTGCCAGGAGCCGCCGTCACGGTAGCGGAGGGGGTTGAGGAATATCGGAACGAAAACCGGCGCCGAGCCTCTGGAGGGCTTGAGTGCGCTTTGACCTGGGGTTCGGCACGCTGACGGCCTCTCACCCGGACTCAAGCTGGAGGCGAATCACGAAACCTGACCAGCGGCCGCCGCCGCGTCGGCCACATCAGGGACGGTCGGCTTCGTGTGAGCAGGCGGTGTGCGGTAAGCGCGAAGGGGCGCGTTGGTCGCGGCCACGGCGGCGATCGCCAGGATGGCGGACAGTCCGCCGAAGACCAGGGAGAAGGAGGCGGAGGTGGCCGACGCCAGCAGGCCACCACGGAAGTTGCCGAGTTCGGGGCCCGCGACACCGATGACGTGTTCCACCGAGGAGACCCGTCCCCGGTAGGCGTCCGGGGTCTCCAGTTGAACCAGGGCACTGCGGGTGACGACAGACACGGTGTCGGCAGCGCCCGCCACGGCCAGGCATCCGAGGGCCAGCCACAACGGCCCCGCCAGACCGAAACAGGCCAGGGCCAGGCCCCAGACTCCGGCTGCGGACAGCTGCACCAGGCCGCCACGTCGCCGGCGCGTCACCGTACCGGAGAGCAGACCGGCCGTGATCCCCCCGACCGCGACGGCCGAGAGGAACAAGCCGAGGGTCTGCGGGTTTCCCCCGAAGCGGATCTCGTTGACCAGCGGGAAGAGCGCGATGGGCATGGCGAGCAGCGTTGCGGACAGGTCGGTGGCCATCGAGCCCCACAGCGTCGGGCGACGCAGGACGAGCCGCCAGCCCCCACGCTCCGGCCGGAGCCTGCCGCCCGCCGCGTCGGCACCTTCGGGCCGCATGGCAGGCAGGCGGATCACCGCGAGCATCGAAACGACCATGGAAGCGACCTGGGCTGCGTATGCGGCAGGGATATCCCATCGGGCGATGATCAGCCCGGCCATCGCGGGCCCGGCCAGCATCGCTGCCTGGAAGGAGACGTTGGTCAGCGCAAGACCGGCTGCGACCTGGTCGGCCGGCAACAGCCGGACCGGGAAGGTGCGCCGGGCAGGAGCTCCGAGAGCGCTGCAGCTCGTCCCCATGGCGACCAGGGCGAGCAGCAGCAGCACGTTCCGGTTGTCCGCCAGGGCTTGGGCGCACAGCGCGGCGGCGGCCAGCAGTTGGCCTGCGGTGGTGGCCCGCACCACCGCACGGCGGTCAACGGTATCGGCCCACGTGCCGCCGAGCAGCCCGAACAACACCATCGGCAGGCCGGTGGCGAGCCCGATGGCACCGGTGCCTACCGGGCTGCCGGTCAGGTCCCAGACCTGGGCCAGCACCGCCACGTTGGCTATCTGTCCGCCGGCTTGAGAGACCGAGGTGCCGATCCACAGGTCGCGAAACGGCTGACTGTGACGCAGCGGGCGGGTGTCAAGGAGCCGGAGACGGACACGCCCCCTCATTGCGGTGGCTCGACAAGGTGGTGGAGGATGCGCTGCCGCATCGACCGGTGTTCCAGCGCTCGCCGAACCTCTTCGACGACGGTGGTCATCGCGTAGGGGATCTCGCTGTCCAACTCGGCGACCGTCTCGTGGGTGGCGCGCCACTCCGCCTCCAGGAACGGCACCAGCGACCGGCCGCGCTCTGTCAGGTCGATCCGCCGGGTGCGGGCGTCAGGCCCCGGCTCGGAGGTGACCAGATCCTCCTTGCGCATGGCGGCGATGGTCTGGCTGATCGCGGAGTGCGAGCGGTCCAGCGACTTCGCAAGCTCGCGAATGGTCAGTGGTCCGGTGTGGGCGAGCCGGATCAGCGGATAGGCGAACCGCGGCCGCACCCCCTCGATGCCACGCTCGACGTATACCTGCTCGATCTCGGCATCCATGGCTGCCAGAAGCTCGTGCAGGGAGCGCCATGGGTCGGGGAGTGCTGTGGGATCCGAAGATGTCACAGCGCTAATATAACAGCGCTGTGATAATTGAGCTCGTGATCAACTGGTTAGCGCCAACGGCTGCACCCATGGCTCCAATACCGGGAAGGCGCCCTGCCCGCGGTCTGCGCCGGCGATCCGTGCGCGACGGGTAATCCATGGGCGATCCGTACACACCGCCGGTCCCTGCCGCCCGCCGGGCCGTCACCCGCCGGACGGAGCGGGGGCGGGCGGCACGCCCCGGGCCGGTCCAGCCCCTCCGGCCCGGACCGGGGCGGCGGAACCCGGCGGGACCCGGCGCGATCCGGCGCGATCCGGCGGAACCCGGTGTGGTCCAGCGGCGGAAGCCCGCCGGGGCCCCGGGGCGACTCGGCCGAGCCGCGGGGCTCAGCGGAAGAGGCGCAGCGGCACGGCGCGGCCCATGGCGGCCAGGCCCGCGTCGTTGGGGTGCAGGCCGTCGCCGCTGTCGTAGGCGGGGAGCAGCCGTTCGGGGTCCTCGGGGTCGCGGACGGCCCGGTCGAAGTCGATGACGCCGTCGTACGCGCCGCTGGTACGGATCCAGTGGTTCAGCTCCCGCCGGGCGGCGGCGTTGGCCTCGGTGTGGAAGCCGAGGGTGTCGCCCTTGAACGGGGTGAGGGTGGCCCCGTGGATCCGCAGGCCGTGTTCGTGGGCACGGGCGATGAGCTGGCGGTGCCCGGCGATGAGGTCGGCGGCGGTGACGCGCTCGGACTCGGGGGCGAGGGTCCCGGGGTGCCCCAGGTCGTTGACGCCGAGCAGCACCACCACGTGCCGGGCGCCCGGCTGGGCGAGGACGTCGCGGTCGAAGCGGCCCAGCCCGGCGGGGCCGAAGAGGGGCGCGTAGTTCTCGGCCTCGTGTCCGGCGGGCGGGTTGGGGTCGTGGAGCAGGCGGTTGCCGCTGATGCCCTTGTTGACGACACCGGTGTGGCGGAGCGCGGGATGCTGCTGGAGTCGCCGGGCCAGCACGTCCGACCAGCGGTTGTTGGCATCGCGGCTGGTGCCGGCGGTGATGGAGTCGCCGAGGGCGACGACCGCCGCGGGCTGCCGGGCGGCCACGCTCACGCCGCTGAGGAAGTACCAGCGGTCGGTGGTGGTGGCGCCGTCGAGCCGGGCCCGGCCGGTGACGTTGCCGTCGGCGATGTAGCCGGTCTGGTGGGCGAAGGCGGCCACCGTCGAGGCGGGGGTGCGGCGCGGTAGGTGCACGCTGATGACGAGGTCGGAACCGGCGGGGACGCGGAGCGACACGGGGTCGCTGAGAGCGGGGGCGCCCGCCAGCACGGTCACCGAGCGCTTCCCGCCGAAGGTGAGGGGCCGGTCGGTGCCCGGCGCGACGGCGGAACCGGACGCGGCGGCGCGGCGGGCGACCCGGGCCTCCCCGAGGACGAGGGGCGCGGTGCCGAACTCGTTGGTGAAGCGGACGCGCAGGCGCGTACCGGCCCGGCTGACGCGGACGATCTGACGGAGCGTCTGGTCCTCGAAAGCGGTGCGGTCGCTCGCGGGCACGGTGGTGGGGGCGGCACCCCAGGTCCCGGCCCAGCCCGCGCGGGCGGACCCGGCGCCGCCGGTCCCACCCGCCCCGGCGGACGTGTCCGGGCCCGGGGCGGCCGGGGTGTCGGCCGCGGTGCCGAGGAGGAGCACGGTGGCGAGCGCGGCGGTGGCACCGGCACGGACCCGGCGCCACAGGGCGGCCCGGGGACCGGACCGGGGGCCGGACCGGGGCGGGCGGAGTCCGGAACCCGCCGGGCCGGAGCCGCGCCGCGCCGCGCGCGGGCCGGAGGGCTCCACCGCCGCCCGGGCGGAGGAGGCGGCCGGCCCGGGGAGGGCGGCCGGCCGGTGGAGCCGGTCCCGCGGCCCGCCCCGCCGCCGGGAGCGTACGGCGGGCCGGGCCCCGGGCCCGGCCGTCCCGGCGGCCGCGCCGACCACGCCCGCCGCCGTGGTCGCGCCGGCTGCGGTGGCCGCACCGGTCGCCGTGGTCGCGGGGACCGCACCGGACGCGGTGGCCTCGGGGGATCCGGTGGGCCCGGTGGGTCCGGTGGGTCCGGTGGGTCCGGTGGGTCCGGTGGGTCCGGTGGGTCCGGTGGGCCCGGTGGGCCCGGTGGGCCCGGTGGGTCCGGGGGATCCGGGGGATCCGGTGGACCCGGTGGACCCGGTGGCCCCCGTGGATCCGTCGCGCTCGGCTGAACTGGTCATTCTCGGCCCCTCTCTGAGGCTCCGCCGGCGCGGCCCGGCCGGGAAGCGTCCGGGCGCCCCACGGGAAACCGGAACCACCGGGGGAAACCGGCGGCGAACCCGGCGAACGCACGGAGCGCAAGCACAGCAACAGCAACAGCAACAGCAACGAACTGAAGTACGTGTCGCCGCCCGTTGACGCTCCGGCGGACCGTCCCGGCCGCGCTCCGGGCGTCCGCGGACGTCCTCCTGCCGGGCGGTGGTGAATCTAGAAACGCCCGGCTGCCCCGTCAAGAGCCGAACACGTGAACGCACGGCGCACCCCCGAGCCCTGCGGGAGGAGCGCAGCTCAGCAGGGCGGGTGCCGCGCCGGCGGGCGTGACCGGCCCGCGCGGATGTCGGGTGACCGGGCCGTTTCTCCCGACACCTGTCGGATGACCGCGCCCCGGAAGCCGTGGCACCGTGCTGGAGGTTCCGCGCGACGCCACCCCCCACACCCGCGCGGAGCGGAGGAGCGGAATGCGTTACGCGTTCGATCCGGAGCTGGCCGCCGCCGTCGCCCTGATGTCCGAGGTGGATGTCTCCGACCCGGCGGCGGCCCGCGCGGCGCAGGCCGCGCAGGTGGCCCCGGTCGTCGCGGCGGCCGACACCACCGGGGTGTCGGTGGAGAACGTGTCCGTTCCCCGCGCCGACGGCGCGCCCGCCCTGCCGTTGCGGTTGTACCGGCCGGCGGGCGCGCCCGGGCCCCTGCCCGTGCTGTACGCGCTGCACGGCGGGGGCTTCCTCGTGGGTTCTCCCGATGTCGACCACGAGAGCAATCTGCGGTTCTGCCGGGAGCTCGGCGCGCTGGTCGTCTCGCCCGACTACCGGCTCGCCCCCGAACACCGGTTCCCCGCCGCCCTGGAGGACTGCTACACCGGCCTGTGCCGGCTCACGGACCGGGCCGGTGACCTCGGCCTGCGCCCCGACCGGATCGCGGTGTGGGGCGACAGCGCGGGAGCCGGCCTGGCCGCCGCGCTCACCCTGCTCACCCGGGACCGCGGCGGGCCCGGGATCGTCTTCCAGTGCCTGGTCTCCCCCGCGCTCGACGACCGGCTGCGCACCCCGAGCGCGCGCCGCTTCACCGACACCCCGGTGTGGAACCGGCGGAACGCGCGGCTGAGCTGGGACGCCTATCTGGGCCCGGGCGTCGCGGGCTCGGCGGGCGTCTCCCCGTACGCGGCGCCCGCGCGCGCCGGGACGGCGGAGCTCGCCGGCCTGCCTCCCGCGCACGTCACGGTGGCGCAGTTCGACCCGTTACGGGACGAGGGCATCGACTACGCACGGGCCCTGCTGGACGCGGGGGTCCCCACCGAACTGCACGTCCTGCCGGGGACGTTCCACGGCGCGGGCGTGGTGGAACACGCCTCCGTCATCCGTCGGATCACCGCCGAGGTCACCGCCGTGCTCGGCCGGGCCCTGAGCCGGTGAGCGGCGCGATGCGCGGGATGACGGGGCGGTGAACGCGACGGCGGCGCGCCGGACGCGGCCCGGGACGACGGCTTCGCGGTCGCGCCACGGGTCCGCCGGCCGCCCGGTCCGGTACCGGGGGGAGGCGGTCCGGCACCAGCGGCCGGACGGCAGCCCCATCAGGCCCGGAACCGGCGAACCCGCCCGGCGGCCCGCGCCACGGAGCGGTCCCGCGGGCCGGTGCGGGTCTCAGTCCGGCGCCTCCGCCAGCCGCCACGCGTACAGCGCCAGCTGCGCGTGGAAGCGGTGGCCCGGCTCGCGCAGCTGCCACCCCAGCGCGTCCTCGACCTGCGCCAGCCGCGCCGCCACCGAGCTGTGGTGGAGATGGAGTTCCGCGGCGGCCTGCCGCAGCGAGCCGGTGTGGCAGACGGCGGCGAGGGCGGCGATCCCCGTCCGGCCGCCCTCCGTGGCGGCGAAGGCGGCCAGCGCCCGCACCTCGGGCCGTTCGCGCAGCCGTTCGGCGGGGATCTCGGCGAGCAGGGCGGCGGGGCCCAGTTCGTCGTGGTCGGCCACGGCCTCCTCGGGCGCGCCCGCCACCGTGAACCGCAGCGCGGCCCGGGCCTGCCGCCAGGAGACGCCCGCGCCGAGTGCGTCCACGCGACCGCCGACCCCCGCGCGGATGCCGCCCGTCCCTGCCGTCGATCCCGGTCCCCCGGCTCCCACGGCCCGTCCCGCCCCTCCCGCTCCTCTCGCTCCTCCCGCTCGTCCCGCCGCCCGTGCCGGTCCTCCCGCCGAGGGGGCGGGCGCGCCGGCACGGGTCGCGGCCGCCGCCCGCAGCTCGCGGGCGGGGGAGGTCGCGCCGCCGTCCGGGTCCTGGACGAGCACGGCGCCGAGCGGGCCGAGCCGGGCGATCCGCGCGGCGGAGCGCAGGGCGCTCCGGCCGAGCAGCGCCACCGTCGCCACGCCGACATCCGGCCCGGGGCGGCCGGTTCCCGCCGCTCGGGCGGTGGGCAGCACCGCGCGGCCTCCCGGCGGTGCGCCGCCCCGGCCGTCCGCGGGGCGTACGGCGAGGGCCACCGCGACGACGCGGAGCGGCAGTTCGGGGACGAGGCCGAGCAGCCGCAGCGCCCGCGCCCGGTCGGCGACGGCCTCCCGCTCGGAGAGCACCAGCTCCACCAGCGCCGGATCGGCCGCGTGCGGGGGCTCCCCGGCCCGCCGGCCACCGTGGAGGGTCCGCGCGGCGAGCGCCATCCACTCCAGCACGAGATCGTCGAACGGACCGGGCGGCCCGGGGCGTTCCAGCCAGACGCGCCCGGCGGGCCCCGCATCCCCACCGCCGAACCGGGCGCTCCCCGAGATCCGCGCGGGCGGCCCCGGCAGGGCCGCGCCGCCCGGGCCGAACCGCACCGTCCGGCCGTCGGAGGACTCCAGTCCGGCGGGGCACCGGGCCAGGCCCGCCGTCGAGCGCACCAGCGCCACGGCGTCGGGACCGGCGCCCATGAGCGCCTCGAAGTGCGCGATCACCCGCACCGCGCCGGCCGCGTCCGCGTCCAGTGCCGACAACCGCAGCAACAAGCCCTTCACAACCGCAGTCTAGAAAGGAGAACGGCATGCCCGACAGCCCCGCGGACTCCACCGCCGCGACCGCTCCGTCCGCCGCGCGCCGCTCACGTCCGCCGCTCGCCGCCCTGCTCGCCGGGGTACTGGCGCTGCTGGCCGCCCTCGGCCTGGGAGGCGCGGCGGCCCCCGCCGCCGCGGCCGCCCCGGCCGCGCCCACCGCGCAGCTCACCGAGGTGTTCAACTTCGGCACCAACCCGACGGGCCTGCGCATGCACCAGTACGTGCCGGACAACGTCGCGGCCCGCCCGGCGTTGCTGCTCGCCGTGCACTACTGCACCGGCTCGGGGCCGGCGTTCCACAACGGGTCGGAGTTCAAGTCCTTCGCCGACCGCTACGGCTTCATCATCGTCTACCCGTCGGCGACCCGCAGCGGGCAGTGCTTCGACGTCTCCTCGCCACAGGCGCTGCGGCGGGACGGCGGCAGTGACCCGGTGGGCATCAAGTCCATGATCGACTACGTGAAACAGCGGAACAACGTGGACCCGGGCCGGGTCTTCGTGGTCGGGGCCTCCTCCGGCGCGATGATGACCAACGTCCTGCTCGGCAACTACCCGGACGTCTTCCAGGCGGGGACGTCCTTCAGCGGGGTGCCGCACAGCTGCTTCGCCACCACCGACGGCTCCAGCTGGAACAGCGAGTGCTCGGGCGGCCGGATCATCCGCAGCGCCCAGCAGTGGGGCGACCTCGTCCGGAACGCCTACCCCGGCTACAGCGGGCCCCGGCCACGGGTGCAGATCTGGCACGGCACCCAGGACACCACCCTCTCGTACCCCAACTTCGGGGAGCAGATCAAGCAGTGGACCAACGTCCACGGCCTGAGCCAGACCCCGTCCTCCACCGACCAGCCGCAGCAGAACTGGAC
This sequence comes from Streptomyces zingiberis, assembly GCF_012034935.1. Taxonomy (GTDB): domain Bacteria; phylum Actinomycetota; class Actinomycetes; order Streptomycetales; family Streptomycetaceae; genus Streptomyces; species Streptomyces zingiberis. The sequence goes on along the minus strand of NZ_JAATEN010000002.1, from coordinate 420,589 downwards.
CCGGACCCGCTACGGCGCCACGGGCAGCCAGGCGCCCGTGGAGGCCATCAGCATCGCCAACACCGGCCACACCCTGCCGCAGGGCGGCATGGCCCAGCGGATGATCACCTTCTTCGGCCTGGACGGCAGCACGGCCGCCGCCCGGTAGGACGACGACCCGCCGCCCGGCGGGGCAACGACCGTCGCCCGGGCGGGACGGCACGACCACGGCACGACCACGGCACGCCCGGCGGCACGCCACGGACGGCAGCCCCCTCGACCATGCCTCCCCGAGGGGGCTGCTCCGGCCGGAGCCACCGATGGCAGGATGCCGTCATGACATCGTCGACCCCCGAGCGGATCGAACCGCCGCTGACCGCCGGCGAGCGCGCCGGGCTGGAGTCCTGGCTCGACTTCCACCGCGAGACGCTCGCCCTCAAGTGCGAGGGGCTGACGGACGCCCAGTTGCGCGAGGCGTCCGTCCCACCCTCGAAGATGACCCTGCTCGGCCTGGTGCAGCACCTGGCCGAGGTGGAGCGGAACTGGTTCCACCGCGTCCTGCTGAGCGAGGACGCCCCCACCGTCTTCGGCGACCCCGGCGGCTCCGGCGCCGACCTCGCGGAGGCGGACGGCGGCTTCACCCTCCGCGACGACCTCACCAAGGACGAGGTGTTCGCCCGCTGGCGGGCGGAGATCGAGAACTCCCGCAAGGCCGCCGCCACCCGGGAGCTGGACGACACCGGCACGCTGCCGCCGAACCCGTCCCCGCTCCAGGGCCCCGTCAGCCTCCGCTGGATCTACCTCCACCTCATCGAGGAGTACGCCCGCCACAACGGCCACGCCGACCTCCTCCGCGAGGGCGTGGACGGCGTCACCGGGGAGTGAACCGGCCGCTCCCGGCGGGCAGCGGAACGCGCCCGCCGGGACGGCAGCCCCCCGACGGGCATGCCCCTTCCGCGCGTCCCGCACCACCCCTACCTCAGCCCCGCGACGGAACGGGCGGCTCCCGGTACACCAGCAGATACCGCCAGAGCACCAGCCGCCGCAGCGTGGCCCCGGGCAGCAGGCGGGCGGCCTCGGCCCGGGTCTCGCCGTAGCCCAGCGGCGGCGGCCACACCAGCGGGACGGGGACGTCCGCCGGACCGGGGCGGCGCCTGCTCAGCGCCCGGTGCGCCGTGTTGAGGGCGACGGCGGGGACGGACCACAGCGCGTCGGCCACCGTCCGCACCGGGTAGAGCCCCAGGACGGCCGGCACCCCACCCGGCGCCAGTGCCTGCCGCAGCCTCGTCACCGTCGCGAACTCCATGTGGTGCAGGCTGGCGACGCAGGAGATGAAGTCGTAGTGCCCGCCGGGCAGTTCCGTGTCGCGCACGTCCGCGTGGCGGTAGCGGGGCCCGCCCCCGGCCGCCCGCGCCGCCGCGAGGGCCTCCGCGTCGGCGTCCACCGCGTCCACGTCCAGCCCCGCGCAGCGAGCAGCCGCGCGAACCGCCCGCCGCCGCACCCCACGTCCAGCGCGGCCCGCGCCCCGCGGGGCACCTGCCGCAGCAGCAGGGGGTGATAGTGATCGTTGTGGTTCACCGGCATGGAGGGACCCTGGCCCTCCGGGCGGGCGCCGCTCGGAGGGCCGCAGCCGTCTCCCGCCTGGGTTCTTAGACCACGCCAAAAGGACGTTGTTCCTTCGAAGCCGCGTTGGCCACGCTGTGAGGCATCCGGAAGGACGACCGTCCTTCTCCGCACAGGGGAGGAAATATGCGTTTCACCGTTCCGCGACGGTTCGCCGCGGCAGCCGCCGGTGTCGTCATGACGGCCGGCGCGGGAATCTTCGTGACCGCCCCGACCGCCCAGGCCGCGTACGCCGACTGCCCCCAGGAGAGCGGGTACCTCTGCTTCTGGAAGGACGCGAACTACGCGGGCAGCCCGGGCAAGCTGTCCGGCAGCAACACCCGCTGGTCCGCCTTCGCGCACAGCAGCTGCCAGACCGGCACCTGGGACAACTGCGCCTCGTCCATCGCCAACGAGGGACTGAGCTGTGAGGCCGTCGTCTACGAGAACCCCAATTACGGGGGCTCCTCCTGGGTCATCAACCGCGACACCTCCGCGGCGAACCTGGTCAACTGGAGCAAGCCGAGCGGGGGCAACTGGAACGACGCCATCAGCTCCAACAGCTGGTGGTGCGGGTAGGCGGTGACGGCATGCGACCGATAGGCCGACACACCGCGGTCGGAGCGGTCATCGCCCTGCTGGTCACAGGTGCCGCCGGTTGCGCGCAAGCGCGGCCGGCGGCCTCGGGCCGGGCGCCGGCCACCGCCGAGCTCAGCGATGCCGCCCTGGACCTGGCCGTCCGTGCCGGGCCCTACCGGGAGGAGCAACTCTCCCTCCAGCAGGCCGAGTACGAACTGACCAGACGCTGCATGGACGAGCGGGGATTCGACTACCCGACCTGGGAGGGCGGTACCACCGGCATCGACGACTCGTGGCAGCCGGACCTGGAGAACCGGCGCAGCCACGGGTACGGGTTCGCCGGCCCGGCGGCGTCACCGGAGAACCAGTACCCGTCCGGCCTCTCGGCCACGGAGCGGAAGGCCTACGCCCGTGCCCTCTCCGGTGATCCCGGGAAGCAGGCGGTGCTGCGGTTGTCCAGCGGACCCGAGTTCACCTTCGGCACCACCGGCTGCATCGCCGAGAGCCGGATCGGCCTGTACGGCGACGCCGTCGACGCGGCCCGGGTCTTCTACGTTCCGCAGGAGGCCCGCAACGCCCTCAACGGACCGATCGGGAGCAGTCCCGCCATGCGCGCGGCCACGCGGGCGTGGAAATCCTGCATGAAGGACAGGGGACAGCCCTACGGCTCGATGGCGGAGGCCCGCGCCGACGCCCACCGGGCCCATGAGGCGGCGGACGCGGACACCGCGCGGCGGACCGAGGTCCGCATAGCCATGGCCGACGGCGCATGCGCGCTGGCCGCGGATATGCCCGAGGTGGCCGACAGGGTGGGCCGCGAGCAGGCGGGCGGACTCACCTCACGGCAGCGCACGGACCTCAACCGTGCCGCGGAACTGCGCGCGGCGGCCTTGGAACGCGCCCAGGACATCGCCGGTGACCGCCCGTAGCGGGGGGCCTCCGCCGGAGAGCCCCCGTGCGGCGAAGGGGGCGGCGAACCGGTCGAGCGCATCCTCGGCCTTGGCGCCACCAGGGGAGCCAGGCACCGCCCGGCGGATCATGGCTGCTGGCATGGTCGTCGCCGTGGGTAGGAGTCAGGGTCGGTCTGACCGTGGGGGTGGTGGGGGAAGGCTTCAGGGTTCGGTCAACCGTCGTGGTCAGGGCTCTGCTGAGGCACCCCTGGGCCCTTCTGATGTGGTTGCTCCTCGCAACCCTGACCGTGGTCGCGCAGAAGGTCGTGCCGCAACCGTGGTCCGCGGGCGTCTACCCCGCTGCTCTGTTTGTCGCCCTACGTGTCTTCTCCCGGGTCTCGCCTGGCGAGGGGTGAGGCATTCCCGTGCCACACCGACTCGCCGGCCGGCCGGCAGCCGGCCTTTCCCACCGTGACCAACTGGCGAGTTCGAAGGCGGCGACAGCACGGTCGACGGCGGTGATCCGGGTGGTGCCACAGGGGGCGGTTCGGGCAAGCACGCGGAAGCTCCCGCCAGACTGGCGATCTTGGTTGTGAATCCGCCCACCGGGGGTGTTCTCCGTGTCCGCCGCCGGGGCCCGCGTGCCCGACTTCCCGTCAGGGCTGGAAAACCTCCCTGCGGACAACCAGGTGCAGCGACATTTCCCTATGCCACCATGTGAGGATCGAGCCGGGCCGATTCTTCGAGGGGGACCAGCCATGGCAATGGTGGCGTGTCGCGAATGCGAGCATCGCGTATCGGACAGTGCGGAGACGTGCCCCAGCTGCGGCATCGGGTCACCGGGCGGTGTGACGCAACTGGAGATCAAAAGGGTTTCCCGGCTGATGGGCGCCGCGGTGCCCATGGCGGTCTGGATCGACTCCAACCACGTGGGAACCCTCGCCTCGGGGAAAAGCCTTACGCACACCGTCACTCCTGGGACCCACCGCGTCGAGTGCGGACTGCAGCAGGCAGGCAGTAAGGACGGCGCGCAGGAGTTCGACGTTCCTGCCGGGCGGCGTCTGGTGATCGTCGTGACCACCAGCAAGTGGAACGGAAAGCCGATCTTCAGCGCGGAACTCGCGTAGGGGGATTACCGTGACGCGCCGGCCCGGATCCTCATGCGCAGTGCGGACCCGAGCACGCCGACACAGCTCGCCGCGGGACAGACCCACCAATCCCCCGGCTCCGGCCCGCGCCTGGTGAACGCCACGACCGCCCAGAGGAGGCCGAAGGCATAGCCGCCCACCATTCCGAGGTAGGGCGCCCAGTAGGGGTCGCCATGCTTGGGGCCTTGTGACGGCGTGAGATAGAAACAGCCCGCCACCGCGAGCGCGCCGAAAAGCCCGGACCACAGCAGTAACTCTTTCAGCCCGCCTCCCTGACCGGGAGAGTACCGGGATCCGGCCCAGATCTGCGTCACGACCGACGCCGAGGCGTAGCACACGGTCCACGCCACGGCGATCCGCCAGCTCGCCCTCACCTTCAGGGTTTGCCGGCCCAGCCGGTCCTGCGAGCGGTTGAACACTATCGCCGCTGTCACCACCGCACTTCTCCCGAAGCTCCACCACGCCCACAGGCCATTCGCCAGAACGAAGGTGGTGACGACGAAGGAGGGTGATCCAAAAATCAGCCCGAGCAGCCACGCCTGAACCGAGTCCGGCGAAGGGATCGTCATCGCGAGCCGCCCGGAACGCCGCCAGGCATGATCTTCGATGATGCCGCTTCCGCGCAGAACGAAAACACTCCGCGTATCCCCATGCAGTGATGCTAGAGCCACCATGACGGTGAGCGCGGAGCTTTCTTGATGTCACCCACGCTTCGTTGTTGAGTCTTCATCATCGCCACTCCCCGCCGGCCAGATGCCAGGACTGGTGCGCATTTCCGGGAATCCTGGAAACGCACCGAGGCCGCCGGGCGAACCCTTCCGCGGGCAGGTGGGCCGTCAACCGCTCCCACGCGAAGCCCGCACGCTCGTCGAGCGGACCATGGCCATCCCCACGTGCATGGAGGCGCCCGGTCGCGGGCATGCCGCGCATCGCCCTGATCGAGGGCAACAGGCTCACGGAATGACCTTCCGCGGGAGATGTGGGAGCGATTCCATGGAATTGCCCCGTTTTACCGGGGGTCGCATCGGCGACGCCGCGGAAGCGGGCAAGGAAGCCGCCACGCCACCTCCCCCTGCCGGCCGTTCGGGAAGTGACCAGAAAGCATGCGTGTGGCCGGTGAGGGGAGATTTTCCCGTGCACCGGGCGCCACCTGGCCTCTAGCATCCCCGCGTATGAATGCCTTGCAGCGCAGAACACTGGGACGCAGCGACATCGAGATCGGAGCACTGGGATTCGGGTGCTGGGCGATCGGTGGTGAATGGCAGGACGCCGACGGCAATCCGCTCGGCTGGGGCAAGGTCGACGACGACGAGTCCGTGGCCGCGGTGCACCGGGCCCTGGATCTGGGGGTCACCTTCTTCGACACGGCCGACACCTACGGCGCCGGCCACAGTGAACGCGTCCTCGGGCGGGCCCTGCGGGGGCGGCGGGACGAGGTCGTCATCGCCTCCAAGTGGGGCAACGTGTTCGACGAGCGCACCCGGACCCTCACCGGGACCGACGACTCGCCCCAGTACGTCCGCCGGGCGCTCACGGCCTCCCTGGAACGCCTCGGCACCGACCACCTGGACCTCTACCAGCTCCACCTGTCCGACGCGCCTCTCGACCGCGCTCTCGAACTGCGGGACGCCTGCGAGGAACTGGTGCGGGAGGGGCTGATACGCGGCTACGCCTGGAGCACGGACGACCCCCGGCGGGCCGCCCTGTTCGCCGACGGGCCACACTGCTACGCCGTCCAGTACGCGGCCAACGTGCTACAGGACGCGCCGGAGCTGTTCGCGCTCTGCGACGACCGCGGGCTCACGAGCATCAACCGCAGCCCTCTCGCGATGGGACTGCTGGCCAAGCCCGCCCAGGGGAAGTCCGGGCCTGCCGGCGCCGGCGACATCCGCGCCGTTCCGCCGGCCTGGCTCACCTGGTACGGCGAGGGAGGGGTCCCCGCACCTGCCTGGGAGGAGCGGGTGACGGCCGTCCGGGAGGTGCTGACCAGCGGCGGACGCACGCTGGCGCAGGGCGCCCTGGCCTGGCTGTGGGCCCGCAGCCCGCACAGTCTGCCGATTCCCGGGTTCCGCTCGGTGGCCCAGGCGGAGGAGAACGCGGCAGCCGTCGCGTACGGTCCGCTGCGGGAGGACCAGATGAAGGAGATCGAGGAACTGCTGAACGGCTGATCGCGACGGGGGTTCCGGCCGGTGGCGCCGATGACGGCCCCGGCCACCTCGCCCGCCTCCTCGGTGATCTTGAGGATCTGGAGGAGGCGGCGGGCCTCTCCGGTGGAGCCCGCCGTCTCCGTGCCGTTCGAGCCGGCCGGCCAGACCTTCGATCACACCCCCGGTGGGGCCCGGTCCTCGCGCGGGACCCCCTCCGGGGAGAGTCGTGAGCGATCAGGGCGCCACCGCGTGAACGAGGAACGCGCTCCACGCGGAGGGGGACACGGTGAGTTGGGGGCCGCTCGCGTGCTTGGAGTCGCGGACGTGCACGGTGCAGGTGCAGGCGGCGACTTCTACGCAGTCGCCGTCGCCGCCACTGCTGTGGCTCGACTTGCGCCAGGGGAGGGCGACCTCGACGCAGTCACCGTCACCGCTGCTGCTGTGGCTCGACTTGCGCCAAGGAAAGGCGACTTCCACACAGTCGTCGCCGCTGCCGCCGCTGTAGCTGCTCTTGAACCAGACCAGGCCATTGCCGCTCATAGGGCTCCTCGCATCCGCTGCAACAGGCTCAGGGAGTCTTCGAGGGAGAGAGCCTGTGAACGCATCCTGGCATAGCGCATCTGCAACATGCTGACCACCTTTGCGTCAGAAATGAGCTGACCGCTCTCTTGGCCTTCGCAGTACGCGACCCGTCGGTTGTCGGGCGACTCAACGAGCCGCATCGGCCCATCGAGCCCAGCATGAGCCTCTCGAACCAGGGGCATCACCTGGATCTCGACATTGCGCAGTTGTGCCAGTTCCAACACGTGCCCGATGAGTTCCCGCGTGACCTCCGCCCCGCCCATGCGCCGCAGGAACAGGTGCTCCTCCAGGATGAAGCTGAACGCCGTGTTCGGGCGCTCGCGCAGCAGGCGCTGGCGTTCCGAGCGGGCCGCCCACTGGGCCTCGATCTGGTCGTCGTCCAGGGGCGGCAGCTGGTTGGCGAACAGCGTGCGCGCGTACGCCTCGGTCTGGAGCAGGCCCGGGATCAGGCGGCACTCGTAGGTGGAGAGGCTGATCGCCTCCGCTTCGAGCTGGGCCCACTGGCGGAACCAGTTCGCCAGGCCCTTCTGGCGGGACAGGTGCCGGGCCGCGCCCCGGAGCGTTCCGAAGGCGTCCAGCGCGTCTTCCGCCGCCTCGATGAAGTCCAGGGGCGGGAAACGTCGGCCCTGTTCGATGGACGCGACCGTGGGCACGGAGTACCGCACCAGCGGCGCCAGTTCTTCCTGGGTCAGTCCGGCCCGGTGGCGGAAGGACTTGACCACCGCCCCGAACGCCCGGAGGCTGTCCTGACTCCGGGGCTCCTGGCGGCTGCCGTCCCGGGCCGCGTCGGGCCCGTCCACACCGTCCGGCCCTTCCGGCCCGTCCGCACCGCCCCTGCCGTTCACCGCGTCGTCGCCGTTCACCGCGTCGTCCGTCATCCGGCGCCTCCTCCCGCTTCCCTGCCGGGACATCAACAACTCGGCGATGGTCACCGGCGGCGACACGAACCGTCCACTCTCCGTACCGGTACGCGCACTCCGCGTACCGGTACAGGGTCTGGCCGGGCGGGAACGTCGCAGGTCACGGCGGGGCGGCCGGGGTGGCCACCCCCATAAGGGGGCGTCACCGTACGCACGTTCCCCACGTCGCGGCGGGAGCGGGAGGGCCCGAGGCGGCATTGTGGGTGCCTGCCGGGAGTCCTACATTGGGAGCGCTCCCATCACCGCATCGGTTCAATCCCCCACACCCCCACCCACACCCGCACGGCTCGTCCGCCCCCGCCCGGCGCCCCTCCGCCCCGCGGGGCGGCGCGACGGCCACCGTCCCGGTCGTTCCGCCGTCCCGGTCCGCTCCCCGGACCGGGCGCGCCGGCGCTCGTCCGGGGCCGGCCCGCCGCGGCCACTCCACCGCCCGCCACGCGCCCACCGGCGTCCTCCGGTGGCGGGAGCCCGCCGACCGTATCCCGGGCCCGGCGACGGACCCCCCACGAAAGGAATCACCATGCGCAGAATGAGGCGCCTGTTCTCCGCCCTGCTCACCGGAGCCGCGATGATCGCGGCGACGGCCGCCGCGACCGGTACCGCGCAGGCCGCGCCCGAGGACGGAACCGCCGCGCCCAGCGCCACCGTGCGGGTCATGCCGCTCGGCGACTCGATCACCGACGGCTACAACGTCCCGGGCGGCTACCGCATCGACCTGTGGCAGAAATTCGTCGCCGGGGGCCACTCGGTCGACTTCGTCGGCTCCGCGTCGAACGGACCGGGGAACCTCCCCGACCGCAATCACGAGGGTCACTCGGGCTGGACGATCGCGCAGATCGACGCCAACATCACCAACTGGCTGCGCGCCTACACCCCGGACACCATCCTGCTGCACATCGGCACCAACGACATGTACGGCTCTGACCCGAACGGCGCCGCCGGCCGGCTCAACACCCTGATCGACCGCATCACCGCGCAGGCCCCGAACGCGCACCTGTTCGTCGCGACGATCATCCCGATCCCGTGGGCGGACGGGACGGTGCGGTCCTTCAACGCGCAGATCCCGGGCATCGTGCAGAACAAGGTCAACGCCGGCAAGAAGGTCCACCTCGTCGACATGTACTCGGCGCTGAACGCCTCCGACCTGGCCGACGGGGTGCACCCGAACGCCACCGGCTACAGCAAGATGGCCACCCGCTGGTACGAGGCGCTGCGCTCCGTCCCGGGCAGTCTCGGCACAGCCGCCGTCCCGGCGTCCGCCGGTCACGGCCTGGCCGCCTGACGCGGCGGGAGCCGCGGAGGCGGCAGAGGCGTAGGGACGAGACGCCCGCCCGCCCCGAGCACCGGGGGCGGGCGGGTGTGCGGGGTGACGCCGCGCTCCCCCGAACGTGCCGTCACCCCCGGGGCACCGCGGTGTTCCGCCGGGGCACCGGTGTCCCAGAAGCGTCCCGGAAGCGTCCAGGGGGCGCCCGGGACGCGCCCGGCCCGGACCCGCGCGGACGGGTGGCGGCGGGGTGCGTCTGCGAGCATGGTCCCGTCCGGTGCGGAACACCGTGCACGGCCGGAACGCGGATGGGGTGAGCAGCCGGGATGGACGCCGAGGCGTGGGACGAGCGGTATCGCGGGACGGAACTCGTCTGGGCCGCCGGGCCGAACCGGTTCGTCGCGGCGGAGCTGGCCGGGCTGCCCGCCGGGCGGGCCGTGGACCTCGCGGCCGGTGAGGGGCGGAACGCCGTCTGGCTGGCGGAGCGCGGCTGGGAGGTGGACGCCCTGGACTTCTCCCCGGTGGCCCTGGCCAAGGCCGATCGGCTGGCGGCGGAGCGCGGGGTGGCGATCCGCACCGTGCGCGCGGATCTGACGGACCCGGCGGCCTGGGAGAGGGCGACGGCCGGGACCGACGGGTCGGCCGTAACCGACGGGACTGACGGAACGGGCGGGGCGGGGGCGGACGGCGGTTACGACCTGGCCCTCGTCGTCTATCTGCACCTGCCCTGGCCGGAGATGACCGGGGTGCTCCGGCGCGCGGCCACCGCCGTGCGGCCGGGCGGGACGCTGCTGCTCGTCGGGCACCACGCCGACAACATCGAACACGGGTACGGCGGGCCGCGGTACCCCGAGGTGCTCTCCACCGAGCGGCAGGTCGCCGGCGCCTGGCGGCCGTATACCCGGATCGTCAAGGCCGAGCGGGCCGAACGCCCGGTGGAGACGGAGGACGGGACGCGCGTCGCGCTCGACACCCTGGTCCGCGCCGAACGGCTCTGACGGAGACGCGCGGAAGGATCCGCGGCGGGTCCGCGCGGCGTGGTGCCCGGGCGGGCCACGTCCGTCAACTCCCGTGGATCGGCGCCCCTTTCGGGTGCCCCCGGCCCCTGCCCGCTTCCGTAGCGCGGCCGTCACATACCGGCCGTCCCGGACACAGCCGGTTCACCTCCGGGCAACGGACGGGAAACGGCCCGTTGCCATGCTGCCGCCAAGGGGACCGGGGCGGCGCCGCGGCGCGCGACCCGCGCGCGGGCACCGCACCACGGCGTACGCGTCGGCTCAACGGAGCGCCGGCGCCTGCGTCGGCGGGAGGACGCTTCGGGACCCGCACCCGCAGCCGTCCGCCCGCACCCGCGCAAGGAGACCCCGTGACCTTCAAGGCCGAGTACCTCTGGATCGACGGCACCGAGCCGACCGCGAAGCTCCGCTCGAAGACCAAGATCCTGGCCGCCGGGGCGGAGCCGCCCGTCTGGGGCTTCGACGGGTCCAGCACCAACCAGGCCGAGGGCCACTCCTCGGACCTCGTCCTCCAGCCCGTCTTCAGCTGCCCGGACCCGATCCGCGGCGGCGGGAACATCCTCGTCCTCTGCGAGGTGCTGCACACCGACCTCACCCCGCACCCGTCGAACACCCGCGCGCTGCTGCGTCCCGTCGCGGAGAAGTACGCCGAGCACGGGTCGCTCTTCGGTATCGAGCAGGAGTACACCTTCTTCGAGGGCAGCCGGCCGCTGGGCTTCCCGGAGAACGGCTTCCCGGCGCCGCAGGGCGGCTACTACTGCGGGGTCGGCGCCGACGAGATCTTCGGCCGCGAGATCGTCGAGAAGCACCTGGACAACTGCCTGGCGGCGGGGCTCGGCATCTCCGGCATCAACGCCGAGGTGATGCCCGGCCAGTGGGAGTTCCAGGTGGGCCCGCTCTCCCCGCTGGAGGTCGCCGACCACATGTGGGTGGCGCGCTGGCTGCTCTACCGCACCGCCGAGGACTTCGGCGTCTCCGCGACCCTCGACGCCAAGCCCGCCAAGGGCGACTGGAACGGCGCGGGCGCGCACACCAACTTCTCCACCCGGGCGATGCGCGAGGGCTACGACCCCATCATCACCGCCTGCGAGGCGCTGGGTGACGGGGACAAGCCGCTGCTGCACGTCAAGAACTACGGCACGGGCATCGAGTCCCGGCTCACCGGCCTGCACGAGACGGCGCCGTGGAACGAGTACAGCTACGGCGTCTCCGACCGGGGCGCCTCGGTGCGCATCCCGTGGCAGGTCGAGGTGGACCGCAAGGGGTACATCGAGGACCGCCGCCCCAACGCCAACTGCGACCCCTACGTGGTGACCCGGCTGATCGTGGACACCTGCTGCACGGCGCTGGAGAAGGCCGGGCAGGTCTGACCGGACCGGCCACCCACCGGACCGGCCACCGGCCGGCAACCGGCCGGCAACCGGAACTGCCGGGCCCGGTTCCACCGGCCCCGGCCGCCTCCCCGGCGCTCCCCACCCGTTGTCTCCCCCGTGGGGACGGGGATACGAAGGGCGCCCGCCGCACCTGACACCCGGCGGGCGCCCTTCGGCGTGTCACGGCACGCCGGGCCTCCGGCCGCCGGCCCCGTCAGGCGCCCGGGCCGGAGGCGCCGGTGGTCCCGCTCCCGGTGACGGCCTCGGCGGCGCCGGGGCCGGGGCCGGGGCCGGGGCCGGGTGCGGTCACCCCGGGCACGCCGGGCCCGGACGCGGTGGCCTCCGGCGCGCCCGTGCCGGGAGCACCGGTTCCGCGTACGGTGCCCAGGTCGCGTTCGGCGGCGGCGAGGATCTCCGTGACCCGCAGGCCGAACGGGGCGTCGCAGGCGTGCGCCACGCCGGTGCGGGCCGCCGTCAGCAGGGCGTCCACGGCCCGCGCGTAGCACTGCTGGGGCCCGGCGGCGCCGCCGGGGAGCGGGACGGCGCCCCGTTCGCCGCGGAGTTCGAGCGCGACCCCGGAGGCGGCGGGCGGCGCGGTGAGGCTCAGGGTGACGGTGGAACCGGCCCCGCCGGAGTGGCGGAGGATCAGGTGCACGGTGTCGCCGGGGCCGCGGGCGGCCCGTACCGCCGCCGGGTCCGTCTCGTCCACGTCGCCCAGGACGGGGAGCAGGAGGGAGAGGGCGTGCGGCCCGACGTCCCACAGGGCGCCGCGCTCACGGCGCCACGGGGAGTCGGCGAACGGGCTCGGCGCGGCGCCGGAACCGCCCGATCCGGCGGGCCCTGACGAGCCGGCCGGGGCGGCCGGTCCGGCGGGCCCGGCCTCGGCGAAGAGCGAGGCGAGCCAGCGCGCGTCCGCCGTGAACCAGCCGCCCGCGGCGGCCTGCTCGGCCGCCCAGTCGGCGGTGCCCGGGTCGAAGCGGGCGGTGAAGAAGACGACCGAGGCGATCCCGGTCAGCTCGGCGGCGGCGGCCACCCGGCGGGCGTCCTCGACGGTGGTGGCCACGGGCTTGTCGAGCAGCAGATGGCGGCCCGCCTCGGCGGCGCGGGTCGCGAGCGGCGCCTGCACGTCCGGCGGCAGCGCGACGGCGACCGCCGCCACGTCGGCGAAGAGGTCCTCCGGGGAGCAGTAGGAGCGGACGCCGTACTCCGCGGCGAGTCCCGCGGCCGCCTCGGGGCGGCGGCCCCATACCCCGGTGAATTCCACGTCGGGGTGGGCCGCCAGGGCGGGGGCGTGCGCCTGACGCGCCCAGGGGCCGGTACCGAGGAGTCCGATGCGCATGGGGGAACCTTTCGCCGTGCGTGCCGTCGGGCGCCGCGCGGGCACCGTCGGGCCGACTCCCGGCGGGGCCCCGCGACGGGCGGGACCGGTCCGCCGGCCGGGCGTTCCCGGCGCGTCGTGCGGAGCTTCTACCCCCGGACGGGGCGGACGTGCGCGTCCCCGCCCTGCGCGCCACCGGGGGCCGGCGCCGCACAGGGCGGAGGGGACCGTCAGCCCGCCGGTGTCCCCGTGGCACGGCGGCGGCGGGAGCGGGCGATCGCGCCGAGGACGAGGTCCACCGCGAGGAACAGCAGCAGCCCCAGCCCGAACAGCGGGACGAACCAGCCGACCAGCACCGCCGCCACCAGCAGCACGGCCAGTGTGGCGGGCGGGGCCTTGCGCCAGGCGCCGCGCGGTATCGGCCGGCCGAAGGCGAAGGCGGCACCGCGGGTGGGGCGGCGCTGCCACCACATCCGGTAGCCGTAGACGATCAGGGCGATGAGCCCCACCATCAGGGCGGCGAGCAGGATCTGGTTGAACAGGCCCAGGGTCTGCCCCATGTGGGCGTCGATACCGATCTGGGTGAGCTGGGCGAGGACCGGGTAGTCGGCGAAGGCGAGGGTGTCCACGGTCTCGCCCGTCGTCGGGTGCACGGACACCGCGTCGAAGTGCACCGGCCACTGCGTGTCGTTCTCGGTGACGACGTAGGCGCCGTTCTCGTCGGCCGGCATGGTGATCACCAGCTGCTCGGTGACGCCTTCCGCGCGGGCGGTCTCCACGACCCGGTCGAGGCCGACGTCCCCGCCCGCGCCCGGCTGGTGGCCGGTGTCGCCGTGCGCGCCGCCGTGCCCCTCGTGGCCGCCGGCCGCCCCGTCCGCCGACGGGTCCACGGTGGCGGTGATCGCCGGGGTCGCGCCGCGGAGCTGCTCGCGCAGCACGCCGATGTTCTCGCCCGCGTACGCGGACCAGGTGAGCCCGGTGGCGGAGAGGAACAGCAGGCCGGGCAGGGCCCAGACGCCGATCGCGCCGTGCCGGGACATGGTGCGGCGACGGCCCGTCGCCCCGCGCTCCGGCAGCAGCACACCGCGCGCGCCGCGGGTGGCGCGCCTGCGGCGCAGCCACAGCACCAGCCCGCCGAGCGCCACCACCCACAGCCAGCTCGCGGCCAGTTCGCTGTAGAGGCGGCCGGGCTCGCCGAGGTGCAGATGGCGGTGGAGCTCGGAGATCCAGGCGCGCACGGGCAGCGCGCCGGAACCGCCGTAGCTGACCAGCTCACCGCGGACCTCGGCGGTGTACGGGTCGACGAAGACGGCGTCCGACCTGGACTCGCCGAGGGCGGGGTTGGGGAAGAGCACACGGGTGGTGGTGCCGTCGCCGGGGGACGCCCAGACGCTGCCGAGGGTGCCGTCCGGGTTCGCCTCGACGGCGGCCCGTACCTGCTCGTCGAGGGGGAGCGGCTTCCCGCCCTCGGGCACGGGGGCCGTCAGCTCGTCGGCGTAGACCACCTTCTCGATCTGGTACGAGGCGGCGTAGAGCAGCCCGGTGACGGCGGCGACCAGCAGGAACGGGGCCACCAGCAGGCCCGCGTAGAAATGCAGCCGCAGCACGAGGGGGCGCAGACCGGCCCGGGAGGCCCGGGGCGAGGGCGCCGGGGAGCCCGCACCCTCGGGAGGGGACGGAGGAGGGCCCGCAGGGGTGCCGTCGGCGGCCGGAGGGACGGCCGGACCGCCGTCGTCCGCGCCCTCGCCTGTGTCCTCGCCCTTGCCGTCGCCGGGACGGGCCGTGGGGGTGGCCGGAGCGGCGGTGGCCGTGGTGGCAGCCGTGGTGGCGGCCCCCGTGCCGACCGTGGTCGCAGCCGTGGTGGCGGCCCCCGTGCCGGCCGTGGTGGCGGCCGTGGCGGGCGCGGGCTCCGGGGCGCGGGCCGCGGGCACGGCCGGGGCGGTGGCCGTCCCGTCCGCGCGGGCCGGGTCGCCGGCGCGGACCGCGGGGCCGGACGGGCCGTCCGGCGGGGCGGGCCGGGGGGTCTCCGGCCGTGCGGGGTCGTCGATGGACATGGGGGTGGCCTCACTTCGGGTTCGGCCGCGCGGCGGGCGCGGCCGGCACCCCGGGCGTACTGCCGGGTGCCGGGGCGCGCGGGCGCGGCTCGGGGCGGTGGGGCGGGCCGTGGCCGGAGGCGGGCGGTGGATCCGGGGTGCGGGCGGCCGGTCCGGCCCGGCGGCGGGGCGTTGCCAGGGCGGGGTCCGGTCTCTCCACCGCCGGGCCGCCGTCGCGGTGCCCGGAGGTCTCGCGGGCGCCGCCGGTGGCGGGCCCGTGGAAACGTCACGCCCCGTCCGTTCCGGTGGCGCCGTCCGCCCGGGGTGCCGCCGGGCACCCGGCGGGCGGTCAGGCCGCGGCCGGAACCGCCGTGGAACGGGCGGTGGGCGTGGTGGTGCGGGGGACGGCGGCCGGTGGCGGCCCCCGCCGGGAGAGCACGTAGGAGGGCGGCGGGCCCGGCGGCGGGACGTCCGCCGCCGGGGCGGGCAGCGGGGGCCGGACGGCGGCCGGGACGGACGGCGGCCCGGAGCGCGCGGCCAGCGCCCGCAGCAGCGGGGTCAGCGCGAGGGCGGCCACGCAGCGCAGCAGCCGGAAGAACGCGGCCTCGCCGCGCCACAGCCAGCAGGCGCAGCAGAGCGCGGCGACGGCGTGCGCGGCGAGCATGGCGAGCGACGCGGTGGCGGGGCCGGCGGCGCCGTCCGGCATCGGGCCTCCGGCGGCACCCGCCAGGTGCCCGGCGCCCGCCGTGCCGGTGGCGCCGTGGCCGGCCCCTCCGGCGCCGCTGAAGAACCAGTGCAGGACGGCCTGCCCGGCCAGCAGCGCCCCGGCGATGGGGAGCGGCCCGCGGGCCTCCGCCCCGCCCAGCCAGGCGGCCGCGCCGGTGGCGCCGAAGGCGGCCAGGAGCGCGGGGAGCGGGATGTCGTGGCCGGATGTCATCGCGTGGCCGGTCGCGGCCAGCACGACGGAGACGGCCGCGAACAGCGCGGCACGCAGCGCACGTGTGAGCGATCGGTCTCCCGTCATGGCATCCATGGCGAGATGCATGGTCCCACGCATGTTCGAACGTGGGTAGCGCCAGGGACGCCACACCTCGGGGAGCGGTCGGACTTCAGCCATGTCCACGGGGGTACGGACGCGCTCCCCGCCGCGTTCACCCGCGTCCGCCCCCGTTCACCCGCGTCGCGGCCCGACGCGCGCGCCCGGCGGGCCGTGGGGGGACACGGGCACCCCCGCGGGGTGGTGCCGGGTACACCCCCCTGGGGGGCCGGGGCCCCGTGCCCCCCGGGCGCGCCGCCGGGAGACTGGCCACACGGGCGTCCGAGGGGGACGCCCACGAGATCCGGGGATCCACGTGGTGACGAAATTCTCTGCGGCCCTCCCCGCGGCGCTGGCCGCGGCGGGACGGGGACTGCTGCTGGCGGGGGCGGCCCTGCTGGTGTCCACCTCGCTGCTCATGCTGACCCTGCTGTCGCTGGGGCTGATCCCGCTGGGGATCGGTGTCGTGACCACCCCGGCGGTCCTGGGCGCCGTGGTGAGCTACGCCGACCGGCGGCGGGAGGCGGGACGGGCCTGGACCGGGGTGCCGGCGCCGACGGTGCGCCGCCCGCTGCCGCCGGAGGAGGGCGGTTTCCTGGGGGCGCGGGCCCGGCGCTGCGGGCAGCTGCTGAGCGATCCGGCGACCTGGCGCGACGTGCTGTGGCTGTGGTTCGACATGGTGGTGGGGTTCACCACCGCGATCCTGGCCGGACTCCCGCTGATCCTCCCGGTGGTGGGGGTGGCCCTCGCGGCGGGGCTGTGGCGGGTGGTGGAACGCACCGGCGAGACCGTCACCTTCCTCTTCCTCCCGGTGACCGGGCAGCCGAGCGCCCTGCTGGCCGGCGCGCTCGGGCTGGCGTTCCTGGCCGCCGCGCCGCTGATCGCGCAGCCGCTGCTGCGGCTGCACGTCCGGGTGAGCGCCGCCGTGCTGTCGCCGCCGAAGGCGGTGCTCGCGCGGCGGGTGCAGCGGCTGGAGGAGACCCGCGGCGACGCGGTGGACGTCTCCGCCGCCGAGCTCCGGCGCATCGAGCGCGACCTGCACGACGGGGCGCAGGCCCGGCTGGTGGCGATGGGGATGAGCCTGGGCACCGTCGAGGCGCTGCTGGAGAAGGACCCGGAGCAGGCGCGGCGGCTGCTGGCCGCGGCGCGGCAGTCCTCGGCGGAGGCGCTGACCGAACTGCGGGACCTGGTGCGGGGCATCCATCCGCCGGTACTGGCCGAGCGCGGCCTGGGGGACGCCCTGCGGGCGCTGGCGCTGCGGCTGCCGCTGCCGGTGGACGTGGCGGTGGAGCTGCCCGGGCGGGCGGCGGCGCCGGTGGAGTCGGCGGCGTACTTCGCGGTGAGCGAGGCGCTGACGAACGCGGTGAAGCACTCGGGGGCCGACCATCTGTGGCTGGACGTGCGCTACGACGGGCCCGCCCGGGCCCTGCGGATGACCGTCACGGACAACGGCCGCGGCGGGGCCGACCCGGCCGCGGGCTCGGGCCTGTCCGGGGTCGAGCGCAGGCTCGGTACATTCGACGGCGTTCTCGCCGTCAGCAGCCCGGCCGGCGGCCCGACGATGGTGACGATGGAGCTGCCGTGCGTGTTGTCCTCGCAGAAGACCTCTTCCTCCTGAGGGACGGGCTGGTCCGGATGCTGGAGGCGTTCGGTTTCGAGATCGCGGCAGCCGTGGCCAGCGGCCCGGAGCTGACCCGGGCCCTGGCCGAGCTGCGGCCGGACGTGGCGGTGGTCGACGTCCGGCTGCCGCCGTCGTTCTCCGACGAGGGGCTCCAGTGCGCGCTGGCCGCCCGCCAGGAGACCCCCGGGCTGCCGGTGCTCGTCCTGTCCCAGCACGTCGAGCAGTTGTACGCGCGGGAACTGCTGGCGGACGGCCGGGGCGGGGTGGGCTATCTGCTGAAGGACCGCGTGTTCGACGCCGACCAGTTCATCGACGCGGTGCGGCGGGTCGCCGCGGGCGGCACGGCGATGGACCCGCAGGTGATCTCGCAACTCCTCGACCGGCGCTCCCGGGACCGCCCGATGGGGGCGCTCACCCCACGCGAACGGGAGGTGATGGGGCTGATGGCGCAAGGGCGCTCCAACACGGCCATCGCCGGGCAGCTGTTCATCACCGAACGGGCTGTGGCGAAGCACACATCCAACATCTTCGCCAAGCTCGATCTGTCCCCCTCGGACGACGACAACCGGCGGGTTCTCGCGGTTCTGGCCTATCTGGACCGGGGCACCGGGGAATGAGGTCCGCACGGGGGTTTGAACACGGGGGCCCCTCGCTGCGTATCGCTGGCCATGAAGCCCAAGACACACAAGCGTTCCCCTTTGCTGAACAGAACGGCCGGTGCGGCGGCGGCCCTTCTGTTGGGAGGCGGCGGGCTCGCTGCGGTGAACTACGCCTCCGCCGGCGAGTGGAACAACCAGCCCGAAAGCCGGAAAGGAGCGGCGGTCCAGCAGGTCTCCACCATCGCCTGTCCCAACGTGGTGGACCGCCTGCGCAACGTCCCCAAGCAGTCGAAGCAGGAGGTCGCCGAGGAGCTGGCCAAGCTCGACAGCCAGATCGGCGACTCCTACAAGCGCCTGGCCACCAACGGGGACGAGGCGCTGCGCGACCCGTCCTGGACCCGCAACGCGGTGCTCAACCCGCTGGTGGACAAGCGGCGCGCGACCATCGAGCGCATCCAGATCGCCCTCGAACGCCAGGGTGTGCAGCAGGCGGGCCTGAAGAAGCTCGCCAAGTGCAAGATGAAGAACGGCGGCCAGATCGCCCCGAACGACGGCCAGCAGGGCGGTGACCAGGGCGGCCAGGGCGGCGGCCAGGGTGGCCAGGACGGTGGTGACCAGGGCGGCGAGGCTCCGCCCGCGAGCGGCCCGGTGCCCGAGGACTTCGTCGACATCAACGACGTCCAGCCGAACGTCCAGAACCCGGAGAACCAGGGCAACGCCTCCACCGGGAAGTTCACGACGGCCTGCGGCACCAACGAGAACCGGATCTTCAACTCCGACAACGTCATCGTGGCGCCCGGCGTGAGCAACGGCGCGCACCACATGCACGACTACGTCGGCAACCAGGCCAACGACGCGTTCGCCAGCGACGAGGTCCTCGCGCAGGGCGCGACCACCTGCGCCAACCAGGAGGACCTCTCCACGTACTACTGGCCGGTGATCCGTGACCTCACCGCCGGGGACGAGGCCGACGTCAACGAGCCGGGCGGCGGCCAGGACGGCAACGTCGGCAAGATCATCCAGCCTGCCGAGGTGACCCTGGACTTCGTGGGCAGCCCGGTCGGCGAGGTCGTGGAGATGCCGCGCTTCCTGCGCATCATCACCGGTGACGCCAAGTCGTTCACCAACGGCAACGCCAACGTCAACTCCTCCTGGAGCTGCACCGGCTTCGAGGACCGGCAGATCGAGGACAAGTACCCGCTCTGCCCCGAGGGCAGCCAGGTGGTGCGCAAGTTCGAGTTCCAGAGCTGCTGGGACGGCCAGAACATCGACAGCGCCAACCACCGTGACCACGTCGCCTTCGCAGGTGAGGACGGCTCCTGCAACGACGGGTTCGTCGCCATCCCGAAGCTGGTCCAGCGGATCGTCTACGACGTGCCGACCGGCCCCAACTTCGCGCTGGACACCTTCCCGGAGCAGCTCCACAAGCCCATCACGGACCACGGTGACTTCATCAACGTGATGTCCGAGGGGCTGATGGCCCAGGCCGTGGAGTGCATCAACACCGGCCAGGAGTGCACCTGACGGGGCGCCTCCGGGCGGCCCCGGGCGGCTCACCCGCCGATCGGATCCCCTGACGGTCCCGCGTGACCGCCCTGGTGGGGGTGCCGGTGCTCGCACCGGCACCCCCACCGCTGTTTCCGGGGCGGGGCGGGATGGGGCCCGCTGTTCCCGGGGCGGGGGCGGGGTAGGGCTCCGCTGTTTCCGGGGCGGGGGCCGGACGGAGTCCCGCGCCGGAAACCGCGGCCCCGTCGGCAGGCCGCCCACGGGCGGAGACAGATCGGCGCGCGGCCCGGGCACCCGGGCCGGGGCTCGGCCCGGGCGCCGTGACCGTTCCGGCGCCGGGCCTCCGGCGCCGGGCCGGGCCGCGCGTGCCCGCCACGACGGTGACACCGGTGCCGCTCGCCCGCGGGGCGCCCCCGCCGTGCCACCGCCCCGGGCCCGCTCCCCCGGGCCCGCTCCCCCGGGCCCGCTCCCCCGGCCGGGGCGCCCCGCGGCCGCGTCAGCCGTGGTCGCCGCCGTGGCCCTTGCCGTGCCCGCCGTCCCCGCCGTCCCCGCCGTCGTGCTTACCGCCGTCGTGCTCGCCGCCGTCGTCACCGGAGTCCCCGCCGTGCGAGGCGCCCGCCGCGAGGTCGCCGCCGAGCTTCCCGCGGAAGTTCCGCAGAAGGTCCTCGTCCCCGACGATCACCCACTTGGGGCCCACCAGATACGAGCCGCCGTACGCCTCGGCCTCCGAGAGCCAGTCCTGCTGCCCCTGGTGGCTGAGGAAGGTGGTCACGACATAGCGGCCGTCCCCCTTGCCGCACTGCCCCTGGCGCAACTCCTCCGCGTCGATCTGGATGTGCGGCTCCGGGCAGCCCGCCTTGCCCGCGAGCTGCTCCACCGTGCCGGTCGCCGCCTTCGGCACGGTGTCCCCGTCACCACTGTCACCGCCGTCGCCGCAGCCGGCCAGCAGCAGGGCGCCGGCCATCGCGGCGGCGGTCACCGCGGCGCGGAGCGGGCCGACGGGCCCCCGGGCCGGGGCAGGGCCGGTGGCCCGGGCGCCGCTCCGGGCGGGGCGGGACAGGACGGGACGCTTCGCGGACACGGTTCCTCCGAATGGGTCGACGAGGGTGGCGGACCGCCCGGGCGCAGGGCGCCGTAACGGTCTCCTGACAGCGGGTACGGGCCGGCGCGGCGCGCGTCTCATTGCCCGTCCCCGCCGCGGTCGTTAGCGTGCACCCTTCGCACATCTGTTGTCCTGTGACTACGCAGAGTGGGGAGCGCACGTGACCGATCTGACCCGACGTGTACTGCTGGGCACCGCCGGGGCGCTGGGCGCGGCCACCGCGCTCGGCCCCTCTCACAGCGCCCACGCCGCCCCCGCCGCCGGGGCGGCGCACGCGCGGGCGGGTGCCGCCCGGCCCGGCGAGCCGCCCTTCGACACCGTTCCCGCGCGGTCCGCCCTGGAGCGCCTGCTGCCCGGCCACGCGGACCAGTTCACCCTGGAGCCGCTGGCCGGGGGGCCGGACCGGTTCCGGGTCGGCGCCGGGCCGGACGGGCGGGTGGAGGTCGCCGGCACCGGGCCGGGCACCCTGCTCACCGGCGTCCACTGGTATCTGAAGTACGTGTGCCGGGCGCATCTGAGCTGGTCCGGCGTCCAGGCGGAGCTGCCCGGCCGGCTGCCGGCGCCGGCGCGCCCGCTGACCCGGTCCGCAACCGTGACCCACCGCTTCGCCCTCAACGACACGCACGACGGCTACACCGCCCCGTACGCCGACTGGCCCCGCTGGGAACGCCTGATCGACATCATGGCGCTGCACGGCTGCAACGAGGTGCTGGTCACCCCCGGTCAGGAGGCCGTGTACCACCGGATGCTCCAGGACTTCGGCTACTCCGGCGACGAGGCCCGCGCCTGGCTCCCCGCCCCCTCCCACCAGCCGTGGTGGCTGCTCCAGAACATGAGCGGTTACGGCGGCCCGGTCGGCCCGGAGCTGCTGGCCCGCCGCACCGAGCTGGGCCGCCGCATCTGCGGGCGGCTGCGGGAGCTGGGCATGGCGCCGGTCGTCCCGGGTTATTTCGGCACCGTCCCGGACGGTTTCGCCGGGCGCAACCCCGGCGCCCGGACCGTCCCCCAGGGCACCTGGGCCGGGCTGAAGCGCCCCGACTGGCTGGACCCGCGCTCCCCCGCCTTCGCCGCGGTGGCCCGCTCCTTCTACCGCCATCAGAGTGAACTCTTCGGTCCGGTCCGCCACTTCAAGATGGACCTGCTGCACGAGGGCGGGGACCCGGGTGACGTGCCGGTGCCGGAGGCCGCGCGGGCCGTGGAGTCCGCGCTGCACGCCGCCCGCCCGGACGCCGTGTGGGTGATCCTCGGCTGGCAGGCGAACCCGCGCCGGGAACTGCTGGACGCGCTCGACCGGGAGCGGACGCTGATCGTCGACGGGCTGTCGGACCTGGAGACCGTCACCGACCGGGAGGCGGACTGGGGCGGTGTCCCGTACGCCTTCGGCACCATCCCCAACTTCGGCGGGCGGACCACCATCGGCGCCAAGACCCACCTGTGGACCGAGCGGTTCACCGTCTGGCGGGACAAGCCCGGCTCCGCGCTGGCCGGCACCGCCTACATGGCCGAGGCCGCCGAGCGCGACCCCGCCGCTTTCGAACTCTTCAGCGAGCTGGCCTGGCGGGAGGAGGCCGTGGACCGCGCCGCCTGGTTCGAGGGGTACGCCGACCTCCGCTACGGCGGGCGGGACCGCGCCGCCCGCGAGGCCACGGCCGTCCTCCGCGACACCGCGTACGAGATCAGCAGCCGCGACGGCCGGCCGCACGACTCGATCTTCGCCGCCCGCCCGAGCCTCACCGCCCGCTCCGGCACCCATTACGCCACCCACACCCCCGCCTTCGACCCGGCCGCGTTCGACGGCGCCTTCGCCGCCCTGCTCGCCGTCCGGGCGCCGCTGCGCGACTCCGACGCCTACCGGCACGACCTCACCGACCTGGCGCGGCAGGCCCTGGCCAACCGCTCGTGGCAGCTCCTCCCCCAGCTCCGCACCGCCTTCGAACGCGAGGACCGGGAGACCTTCGCCGCGCTCTCCGCCCTCTGGCTGGAGCTGATGCGGCTCAGCGACGAGATGACCGGCGCCCACCGGCGGTTCCTGCTCGGCCCCTGGCTGGCCGACGCCCGCCGGATGGCCTCCGGCGAGGCGGAGGCCGACCGGCTGGAGCGCACCGCGCGGGTGCTCGTCACCACCTGGGCCGACCGCCCCACCGCCGACGGCGGGCGGCTGGCCAACTACGCCAACCGGGACTGGAACGGCCTCATCGGCGACTTCCACCTCCCGCAGTGGCAGCGCTACCTGGACGAGCTGTCGGCCGCGCTGGCCGGGGAGCGCGAGCCCGGCGCCATCGACTGGTACGCGGTCGAGGAGCCCTGGACCCGGGAGACCAAGCGCTACCCCGAGCAGCCGGTGACCGACGCCTTCACCACCGCGCGCCGCGTCCACCGCGTCCTGGCCCGCGCCCCGTACCAGGGCACCGTCACCGTGACCGCCGAGCCGGCGACCGTGCCGCCCGGCGGCTCCACGGAGCTGACCGCCGCCTTCCGCAACACCAACGGCCTCTCCCCCACCGGCCGCGTCGTGTTCACCCTCACCGGCCCCGGTGCCGAGCCGCCCGGGCCCGTCACCCTGCCCGCCGTCGAAGCGGGCGGCACGGCCGAGGCCCGCTGGCGCGTCGCCGCCCCGGAGGGACCACCGAGCCGCCCCCTGGAACCACTCCCCTACGACCTCACGGCCCGTTACGGACCGCGCGGGGAGGAACCGGTGCGCGCCTCGCACCCGGGCACCCTGTACGTGGCCTCCCCGCCGGCGGCCGGCTGGCGCACGGCCAACGGCAACGGCGCCCTCTTCGGGCAGCTCGGCGACCGGTACGCCATCGAGGGCGGTGGCGCCGACCTGTGGAAGGCCACCGCCGAGTTCGGCGCCCTGTACCGGCCGGGCGTCCTGGCCGTGGGCGCGGCGGTGACCCTCCGCGTGGACACCCAGGCGGTCACCGGCCCCTGGGCCCGCGCGGGGATCATCGTCCGCGACGCGCTGGGGACGGCCGGCTCGCGCGGCTTCGTCAACCTGTCCGTCACCCCGGCGAACGGCGTCGCCCTCTCCTACGACGCCGACGGGGACGGCACCCTGGACACCTACCGGCGTGTCACCGGGCTCGCCGCCCCCGTCACCCTGCGCCTGACCCGCACCGGGGCCCGCGCCTACCGCGGCGAGTGCTCGGCGGACGGCGGCGCCACCTGGCGCGCGGTGGCGGAGGTGACGGTCCCCGGGGGCGCCGGGGCCACGCAGGACGCCGGGATGTTCATGTCCGCGGCCAACGGGGGTGACGGGGCGCGCGGGCTGGTGGAGTTCAGCGGCTGGCGCCTCTCCTGACCCGCCCGCGCCCGGCGGGGCCCGGTCCACCCGGCGGACGGTGATCGCCCGCCGGGCCCGGGCCCGCCGCCAACTTCCGCGGCCAGGGCGGGACTTGGCTCACGGTGCCGCTCCGGCCCGCGAACCGGGCCCCGCCCGCCCGGACCGGGGCGCTCCCCGCCCGGGTCACGGCGGTCCGGCCGGTGGTTAGGGTGGCCCTCATGACGAGCGTGGCACGCCGCCGGATGGGGGTCGAGGAGCGGCGGGAGCAGCTCCTCGCCGTGGCGCTGGAGCAGTTCGGCCGCCGCTCCCCCGACGAGGTCTCCCTGGACGACATCGCGAGCGCCGCCGGCATCTCGCGACCGCTTCTCTACCACTACTTCCCCGGCCGGAACGGCCTCTACGAGGCGGCGGCGAACCGGGCCGCCGAAGAGTTGAAGAATCGTTTTTCCGGACCTCCGGAAGGGCCGCTGCGGGACCGTCTGGCGCGGGTCACGCGCCGCTGGTTCGACTTCGTCGACACCTACGGCCCCGGCTTCGCCTCCCTGCTCCGCCACGACGGCCCCCCGGGCCACGGACGGAACCCCGTGCCCGCCGGCGAGATCCGCGCGGCGGCGCTCCGCGAACTCCTGCTCCACCTCGGTCTCGACGAGCCCGGCCCGCGCCTCGCCCTGCTGCTCCGCTCCTGGCTCGCCCTCGCCGAGACCGCCGCGCTGGCCCGGCTGGACGGCTGCGGGATACCGCGCGGGCAACTGGAGGACCAGCTCGTCCGCGCCTTCACGGCCCTGGCGGCGGCCACGGCGCCGGACGACGAGGAGACCGCCGGGCTGGTGCGCCGTATGGCGGCGGAGGAGGGCACCGACGGCCCCACCCTCACCGCCTTCCTCACCGGCCCGCGGCCCCCGCACCGCACGGCGGACCCCGCCGCACCCTGACCCCGCCGCACCTGACCCCACCGCGCGGCACCACCCGGCGTCCCACCGGCCGGCCGCCCGCCCGGGCGCGCCCGACGGCGCCCACGCCACCCGAACCCCGCCGGGGCCCCGGAGCCTCCTCCCCGCACCGCCGCGGAACCGCCTCCGGGCCGCCCGAGGCTCCCGGCCGCCCCCGCCGAAACCCCGCCCCCCGGGGGGACGAGCGGCGGAGCGTTTGAGGAGTACAGTTATGAGAACCGTACTCCTCAAAACAGCATCCGCGACCCATCCAGGAACGCCATGGACAAGCCTGCCGAGATGTTCGACCGCGACCACGAGTGGTCGGCCCTGAGCCGGTTCATCACCGACCCACAGCCGGGCGCCACCCTCGGCGTGGTCTCCGGGCGCCGCCGCCAGGGCAAGACCTTCCTGCTGGACGCCGCCTGCCGGGCCGCGGGAGGCTTCTACTTCGGCGCGACCGAAGCCGCCGACGCCGAGTCGCTGCGCCGGATCAGCGACGCGCTGACCGCGCACGCCCGCCCCGCCAGTCCGTTCCACTTCGCGAACTGGTCGGAGGCGGTGGACGCCCTGCTCGCGCTCGGCACCGCGCGCCCCGTACCGGTGGTGATCGACGAGTTCCCGTACCTCGCCAAGGCCAACCGGGAGCTGCCCTCGATCATCCAGGAGGCGCTGCGGCCGCTGCGCGCCGAACGCACCGGCTCCCGTACGAGGCTGCTGCTGTGCGGCTCGGCGCTCTCCTTCATGGGACGGTTGCTGTCGGGCAGCGCCCCCCTGCGGGGACGGGCCGGGCTGGAACTCCTCGTCCGTCCCCTCGACCACCGGCTCGCGGCCGAGTTCTGGGAGATCGACGACCCCCACCTGGCCCTGAAGGTGAACGCGATCGTCGGCGGAACCCCCGCCTACCGCCGCGAATTCGCACGGGGTGACACACCTGAGGGCCCGGACGACTTCGACGACTGGGTCGTCCGCACCGTCCTCAATCCGGAGACACCGCTGTTCCGCGAGGCCCGGTATCTGCTGGCCGAGGAGCCCGACTTCCGCGACACGGCCCTGTACCTGTCCGTTCTTGCCGCCGTGGCCGACGGCAACGCCACCCGCGGAGGTGTGGCCGGCTACCTGGAGCGGAAGGCGAACGACATAGCGCACCCGATCACGGTTCTCGAGGACGCGGGCCTGCTGCGCCGTGACGCCGACGCCTTCCGGGACAACCGCTCCACCTACCGCATCGCCGAACCCCTGATCGGCTTCTATCACGCGATCATGCGTCCGGCCTGGCATCAGCTCGAACGCCCCGGCAGCGCGCAGCGGGTCTGGCAGGCCAGCCGCCGCCGCTTCGCCGGAAACGTCCTCGGCCCGCACTTCGAGCAGGTCTGCCGCGACTGGGCCCTGCATCACGCCGATCCCGAACTCCTCGGTGGCCTGCCCGCCCGCGTCGGGCACGGTGTCGTCCACGACCCCGCGGCCCGCACCGGCCACGAGATCGACGTGGCGGTCATCGGCATCGCGGACGGCACCAAACCGCCACTCCTGGCCATCGGCGAGGCCAAGTGGAACGACACCATGGGCGCCGCCCACATCGACCGACTGCGGCACCTCCGCGACCTCCTCGCCCGGTCCGGCCGGTACGACACCGCCGGAACCCGGCTCCTCTGCTTCAGCGGAGCCGGGTTCAACGACACGGCACGCGCCGCCGCCGCAGCCGATCCCGGTATCCGGCTGATCGGCATGGCCGACCTCTACGGACAGGACTGACCACCCCGCCCTCCCGCCGGGCACCGCGCGCGGGGCCCGTTCAGCGCCGCTGGAAGACCGCGACCGTGCGGCCCGGGACGGTGAAGGTGCCCGTGGCCCGGTCGTAGGAGGCGGACTTCACCACCGGGTCGGCGCCCCCGGCCTGCACGGGGTGCAGCGCGTGGTCCCGTCCGGCCGCCGGCGGGAGGCGCTGCCCCCGCTCCTGCGGGGTGGCGTTGAAGACGACCACCAGCCCGCCGAGGGCCATGGTGACCACGCCCGGGGTCTCGTCCGGCCCGGAGAGCGGGAAGGAGAGCTGCCGCTGGACGTCCTCGGCCGTGGCCAGCCCGAACTCCGGTTCGGTGGTGCGGATGCGGAGCAGGTCCCGGTACGCGGCCGAGGTGCCCTCGATCTCCGCGCAGCCCGGGCGGAGTTCCTCCCGGGTGAGCAGCGGCTTCGCGAAGGGCCACTTGTCCCGGTTGTCGGCCGCGGGCGGCAGGCCCCGGCCGAAGCCGTTGCCCTGGCGGCAGTCCCAGTGCAGCGCGTTGAACCAGTCGCCGCTGTCGTAGGAGTTGCGGTCCAGGGACTTGGAGCGGAGCAGGTCGCTGCCCGCCTGGGAGAGCGCCGGGCCCTGCGAGAGGGTGGCGGTGGCCATGGCCAGCACCTGCATCCTGGCCCGGTCCGCCGCCGGGGTCCCCGGCGGCAGCTTGTACGCGAGGGCGTCGTAGAGGGTCTCGTTGTCGTGGGCGTCGGCGTAGGCGAGGGCGTCCCCGGGGGCGGCGGCGTAGCCGGCCGGTGAGCCGTTGTAGTCCACCTCCGCGCCGCGGACGGTCCGGCCGGAGGTGTCGGTGAAGGAGTAGGCCGCCAGGTTGCCGGTGAGGCCGACCTTGAGCAGGTCCTGGTAGTGGAGCAGCCGGGCCCGCCGCTCGGCCTCGCCGCCGTTCGCCGCCGAGCCGTTGTCCTCGGTGAACAGGCCGGAGGCGAAGCCCTGGACGCCGGGGTCCGCGTCGAAGGGCCCGCCGCCGCGCACCGCGTCCCGGGCCCGGTCGCTGAAGGTGGCGATCGAGGTGCCGGCCATGTTCTCCTGCGTGGCCTGGACGAACCGGGCGTCGCCGGCGACCTCGCCGAAGTCCCAGCCCTCGCCGTAGAGGAGGATCTCCTTGCCGTCCACCCCGTCCCGCTCGGGCGTCAGCGCGTCCAGGGCCTCGCGGACGGCGAGGATACCCGCCTTGGGGTGGTGGCCCATGAGGTCGAAGCGGAACCCGTCGACCTTGTACTCCTTCGCCCAGGTGACGACGGAGTCCACCACGAGCTTGCCCATCATCGCGTGTTCGGGCGCGGTGTTGGCGCAGCAGGTGGAGGTGGCGACGGTGCCGTCCGCCAGCAGCCGGTGGTAGTAGCCGGGGACGATCCGGTCCAGCACGGACTTCTCGTCCTGGCCGCTCGCCACGGTGTGGTTGTAGACGACGTCCATGACGGCGCGGAGCCCGATGCCGTTCAGGCCCTGCACCATCCGGCGGAACTCGGTGGTGCGCCGGGGGCCGTCGGGGTCGCTCGCGTAGCCGCCCTCGGGGACCATGTGGTGCAGCGGGTCGTAACCCCAGTTGTAGCCGTCCCGCGCGGCGGTCTCCGCCACGCACTCCTGCTGCCGCGGGGAGTCCGCGGGCAGCGCGGGCAGGTCGCAGCGGGGCTCGACGCGGTCGGACGGGCGTTCGGGGATGGTGCCGATGTCGAAGGCGGGCAGCAGGTGGACGTAGGAGGTGCCCGCCTCCGCCAGCTTCCTCAGGTGGGTCATGCCGTCCGAGTCCCGGTCGGTGAACGCCAGGTACTCGCCGGGGTGCCGGGAGGTGGGGTCGCTCGCCGAGAAGTCGCGGATGTGCAGCTCCTGGATCTGCGCCCGCCGGAGTTCCACGGCCGCCGGCTTCTTCAGCGACGCCCAGCCCGCGGGGGCCAGCGCCGGGTCGGCCAGGTCGGTGACCAGGCTCTCCCTGGAGTCGGCGGTGAGGGCGGTGGAGTACGGGTCGGTGACCTCGTTGGTGACCAGCTCCCCGGTGCTCGGGGCCCAGACGGTCACCGCGTAGCGGTACGGCTTGCCGCGCCAGCCCTTCGCGCCGGTGACGCTCCAGACGCCGCTCCGGCCGTCCCGGCGCATCGCGACCGTCCTGCCGTCCAGGGTGAGGGAGACCTCGCGGGCGGTGGGCGCCCAGACGGAGAGGGTGGGGGTGCCGTCCGCGGCGAAGACCGGGCCGAGATCGGCGCGGACGGCCGCCGCCGCGTAGAGGTCGTCCAGGACGCCCGGGATCTGCACCCCCGTCGCGGCGAGCGGCGTACCGTCCGCCGCGCGCTGGACGGCGGCCACCTGGCCGCGCAGCGCCGCGCGGGCCCGGCCGCGGTCGCGTTCATCGACGGTGAACGCCGGAACGTCCCTGAGGTGCGGATACGCCGCCCGTTGCGCCTCGGTGAGGGAGGCGGGTGCGAGCCGCAGCCGATGCCCCTGGGCCGGGCGGGCGCCCTTTCGGACGGTGAGGCCGCCCCGGGGCGCGTACACGAGTTCCTCGCGGGTGGCGGCGGTGGCCGTCACCTGCCAGACGACGGTGTCGCGGTCGATCCACTGCGCCTCGGCCCGGGTGAGGTCGAGGGCGGCGGAACCGGGCGACTCCGAAGAAGCAGCAGGGGCAGCGGGGGCGGCGGATGCGGCGGGGCCGGAGGGGGTTGCGGGCGGCGGCGGGGCGGCGGACGCGGGCCCGGCCGCGGGCAGCACCGCCGCGACGAGCGCCGCGGCGACGGCCGCGACGGTGTGGCGGCGGCGCGGATGACCGGTCACGGGTGACGACTCCTCGGGGTCCACGGGGTGTGGGGCATGAGCGCGCGGCTGACGCGATCCGGACGGCGCGGCGCCCCGCCGGGGGCCGGGGCCGCGCCGTCCGGGCGGGGTTCAGCAGCCGCGTGCCCCGGTGTGCAGGGCGAGCGCGGTGTTCGGGCCGAGGGTGGCGGTGAACCGGCCGGAGCCGTCCACCGTCACCGTC
Organism: Streptomyces zingiberis; assembly: GCF_012034935.1. Taxonomy (GTDB): domain Bacteria; phylum Actinomycetota; class Actinomycetes; order Streptomycetales; family Streptomycetaceae; genus Streptomyces; species Streptomyces zingiberis. The sequence goes on along the minus strand of NZ_JAATEN010000002.1, from coordinate 390,899 downwards.
CGGCCGCTCTGCACATCGCAGTACGCGCCACCAGGCAGCGAGGTCTGGAAGGTGCGGTTGAGCGACCCGCTCTCGTGGTTGACGGCGACGTAGCCGGCGCTGCCGCGGCCGAAGGCGATGGCGTCGTTCCCGTTGTCCCACCAGTGGGTGACGGGTGAGGTGCCCACGGTGTTGCGGAAGGCGACCATCTTCATGATCTCCGGCCACTTGTGCTGGCACTTCCAGCCGTCCTGCCAGCAGGCGTTCACCGTGCCGCCGTTCGGGGGACCCGCGTCCTTGTCCGACCACTCGTAGCCGGAGTGGATGTCCGGCGCCCCGTACGGCCAGGCCAGCATGAACACGTTGGCCAGGGTGTAGTCGGCGCCGTTCTTGTAGCTGAGGGTGTCGCCGCCGCGCTCGGTGTCGTGGTTGTCGACGAAGACGGCGGACCGGCCGCTGTCCATGTGGCCCCAGCCCTCGCCGAAGTTCGCGAGGTACGCGAGGTTCTCCTGCTGGAAGACCCGCTTGAGGTCGCGGGCGTAGCGGAACTCCTGGACGTCGCCGTTGCCCAGGTACTCGCTCGGCGAGACGGCCTCGCCGGCGCCGAAGATGGCCTCCTGCTTCCAGTAGGCGCCGGGGTTGGTGAGCCGGGACTTGATGTTCGCCAGGTCGGCGGCCGGCATGTGCTTGGCGGCGTCGATGCGGAAGCCGTCGACGCCGAGGGAGAGCAGGTCGTTCATGTAGGCGGCGATGCGGCCGCGGACGTACTCCTCGCCGGTGTCCAGGTCGGCCAGGCCCACCAGCTCGCAGTGCTGGACGTTGTAGCGGTCGCGGTAGTTGCTGATCTCGGACCGGCAGTCGTCCATGTCCGCGCCCGAATAGAGGCCCGGGTAGTCGTACTTGGTGTACGAGGACCCGCCGGTGCCGGTGCCGGAGCCGGCCGACATGTGGTTGATGACGGTGTCGGCGACGACCTTGACCCCCGCCCCGTGACAGGTGTCGATCATGTTCTTGAAGGCGTTCCGGTCACCGAGCCGGCTCGCGATCTTGTAGCTGACGGGCTGGTACGACGTCCACCACTGGCCGCCCTGGATGTGCTCCTGCGGGGGCGAGACCTGGACGTAGCCGTAACCGGCCGGTCCGAGGGTCTGGGTGCACTCGCGGGCGACGGAGTCGAACCGCCACTCGAAGAGCACGGCGGTGACCTGCTTGTTTCCCGGGGGTGCCGCCTGCGCGGGGGCCGCTGGCGAGACCAGCCCGACGGCGGCGCCCGCCACCAGGGCGAGTACCGCGGCCAGGGGCCGGCGTCCGCTGACGCAACGGGCCATTGCTTCCTCCTGGGGTGAGGAATCGAGGGGTGGGGAGAGGGGGCGCGAGGTGGGGGTGCCGAAGGTGGAGGCGGCCTCGTGCGGCGACGCGCCACGCCCGTGGAGACCGCTGAAGGTTCTTGCTGCAAGAAACGTCAAGCGCTTGGTTCCCGGAACGTATGCGACCCTCCCTCCGAGGTCAATACCCTGGACATCGCCGCGTTACCGGCGGGAAATCGGCATCGCGACCACCCTGCTGACGACCTGCAATCTCTTACGCAATCAGTTGCATGAGAGGGGACACCCAGAACCGGGGCGCCGGAAGCGGGGGCATGACGGTCTTCACCCCCCGGAGCCGTCGCCTACGGTGAAATCTGAAAGCTGACACTGACGTCAGAGGCAGATCCGCCGAGGCGGGGCGACGGGAGACACCATGAGGATCGGGGAACTGGCGAGGCGGGCCGGGGTCAGCGTGCGCTCACTGCGCTACTACGAGCAGCAGGGGCTGCTGGACCCGGAACGCACCGCGGGCGGCCAGCGCGTCTACGAGGAGGGAGCCGTCGAGCGGGTCCACCTGATCCAGCAACTCTTCGCCGCGGGCCTGCCCAGCCGCACGATCATCGATCTGCTGCCCTGCGTGTCGACGGGGGTGGCCACGGCCGGCATGTTCGACACGATCCGGCACGAGCGTGCGGCCATCGAGCGGCGCATCGCCGAACTCACCGCGGCACGCGACAAGCTCGACGGGGTCATCGAGTGCGTCCTGCGCGCCGGGATCCACCAGGAACCGTCACCGCACGCCGCCGGGTGACGATCCCGCGCCCGCCGCGCGCCGCGCTCCCGGCCGCGGGAGGCCACCGACCGGCGTCACAGTAGGGGCGCCCGGCCGGCGGTTCACCCGCGGTCCGGGCGGCCCGCCAGCAGGTCCGACGCCCAGGAGGTGAGGCGGCCCCAGCGGGCGTCATGGCGCCGCTCCCGCTCACCGGCGCGGCGCCGGCGGCGGGAGCCCTCGGGGTAGCGGCGGTGCGCCCAGAGCGAGCCGGGCCGGGCCAGCCGCACCGCGGCGATCCAGGCGACCGGGGGCAGGAAGACCCCCAGCACCCCGGAGCGCAGCTTGCCCTTGGCGAAGGCGACCACCACGACCAGGAAGTGCGCCACCACCGACAGGACCAGCACGGTGCGCCCGTTCTGCTGGTCGACGCCGATGTTCTCCACCCCGAGCGGCGAGACGCCCAGCAGGACCATGCCGACCGCCGCGGCCGTGAGCACCACGGCCTCCACCGAGGCCCGGCCCTGCGGGCTCCAGTAGACGTCGGTGAGGTAGAGCATCAGCGCGAACTCGTCCATGACCAGGCCCATCCCGGCGCCGAACACCATGGCCATGGCGTTCCGCCCCCAGCCCTGGCCCGGCGCGGCGGCCATCCCGAAACCGCCGACCGCCGCGAGGACCACCCCGGGCACCATGTGGTGCACATGGACCCGCCCGCCGCCGATGTTGCGGAAGGGTCCGACGCCCGCCCGGATCATCCGGGTGACGCCCCGGGTGACCAGGAAGACGATCACGAAGACGGCCAGGGCGAGCAGCAGCGGCAGCTTCCCCGGCGCCTCGATGTTCCGGTACCACCAGTCCCCCATGCCACCTCTCCTCCCGCCGCACCCACGGACACGACGACCGGTATGCCACGAATATCCCGATCGGCGTTCACCTTAGGCGCCGCGGCCACCCCCGGACCGCCGACCGTCCCTGCGGCCGCTGCCGGATCACCCGGACTCCCCCGGGACCGGTGGCGCGCCCACGGCGTACGGACGGGGTCCGGGTGGTGTCCGGGTTCTGTACGGGTCCGCGCCCGGAACCCCGGCCGCGTTCCGGAGTTGGCAGGGCGTCGCCGTGGACACATCCGGAGGGAAGGGACGACGAGGATGGGAACCAGCCGCCTGCGGAGCAGGGCCCCGAAGGACGACCGTCCCGCCATCTGGGTGGGCTACGGGAAGATCGTCAAGCTGTTCCGGGAGCGCGCCGGGCTGACGCAGGAACAGTTCGCCGAGGCCATCGGCTACTCGTCCGAGCAGGTGGGCTCCGTCGAACAGGGCCGCCGCCCGGCGAAACTCAACTTCACCCAGGGGGCGGAACGGACACTGAACGCCGGGGGTGTGCTGGACGTGCTCCAGGAGAGCGTGGACCTCGCCCGGCTCCCCGCGTTCTTCCAGGACTTCGCGTTGATCGAGGCGAACGCGGTGAGCCGCTTCGCCTATGATCCGCTGCTCGTCCCCGGCCTCCTGCAAACGGAGGCATACGCCCGCACGCTGCTCAACGCGCATTTCCCGCCACTGGCCGACCGGGTGATCGAGGAGCGCCTCTCCGCACGCCTGGCTCGTCAGGATCTGCTCAGGCGCACGCAACCGCCTCTGGTCCTCGTCTTCATCATCGAGGAGGCCGTCCTGCACCGGCACGTCGGGGGGTCCGACGTGATGCGGGAACAACTGGGATACCTGCGGGAGTGCGGCAGTCTGCGCAACGTCTCGGTACAGGTCATGCCGACGGCCCGTTGCGCCCACAGCGGTCTCAACGGCCCCATGGTGCTGCTGGAGACCTCCGACCGCAGGCCCTTGGTCTACATCGAATCGCAGGACATCGGCACGGTGGTATCCGACCGGGAAGAGGTCAGTGAGTTCTGGATGCGCTATGGGATGCTTCGCTCGCAGGCTCTCGGAGAGGAGGAGTCTGCGCATCTCATCGAGCGCTTGGCGGGAGACCTATGTCAAGGGAACAGCCCGAGCACATGACGTGGTTCAAGAGCAGCTACAGCGGGACGAGCGGCGGTGATTGCGTGGAGGTGGCCGTCGACCGGAACGCCGTTCACGTACGGGACTCCAAGGAGCGGCGCGGCCCGGCGCTGCGGTTCTCCGCCGCCGGGTGGTCCGCCTTCGTGGCGGGCGCACGCGCCCGGGGCTGAGTCCCGCGCCGCTGCCGCACGGCGTGGCACGGCCGGACCCCGCACCCGATCGCCGGGGTGCGGGGTCCGGCCGTTCCCGGCGCCGGCGGCTCGCCCCGCTCAGCCGAGCGGGGCGACGAGACGGAAGGAGCTGTCGTTGCGGAACAGCTTCGACCCGTCGGTCGTCTCGGCCTTCAGGGCGAAGTTGCGGTGGCGGAGGAAGACGTCCGGCAGGAACTGGGACTCGAAGGACACCGAGTCGGCCGTGGCGCCCGGGCGGTCGCAGAAGGTGGCCTGGCGCCGGAAGGACTGGGAGTCCCCGAGCGCCGAGAGCACCACCTGCGAGTCGGCGTCGACCCGCACATAGCGGCCCTCGTCGTTCTTGAACGAGTAGCAGGAGTCGTCGGAGAGGCCGGGGAGCACGTTGAAGGCGGCCCGCCGGTCGTCGGGCACGTCCCCCGCGTCGATCCTGCTGAGCCGGATCCGGCCGTCGCTGTGGCGCAGGTAGCGGCCGGGGTAGTTGACGGCCTGGAATGACCGTTTCGCCACGGCGCCGGGCTCCGGCAGCCCGCCGCCCTCGGGGGCGGTCGGGCTCGGGGGCACGCTCGGCTGGGGCGCGTTGGGCAGCGAGGGGGTGGGACGGGGGGCCGCCCCGTCGTCACCGTCCGGGAGGAGGCTGCCGTCGTTCATCCCGAAGAACCAGATGGTGGCCAGCAGGGACAGGCCCAGCAGGGTGGCGAGGAACAGCACCGGGTTCAGCGGCCACCGGCGCAGACGGCTCCCCGTCCCCCCGGTGTCCTCCGGCGGTGGCGGAGGGGACGAGGGTTCGGCGGGTTCCTCCGGCGCCTGCGCGAAGAAGGCCTCCGCCGGTGACGGCGGGGAGGCTTGCCCACCGCGACGGGCGCTCCGCCCCGGGCGCCGCTCGCGGGGCGGTTTCCGGCGGCGCCCCTCGGGCGCGGGTGCGGGCGGCGCCATCGGGACCAGCGGCCCGGTGGAGAACGGCCCGGACGCCGCCGGCATGGAGGAGAACGGGTCGGCCGCGGGGAAGGGATCGGGCGGGAACGGGTCGGAGGGGAACGGATCGGCCGGGAAGGCGTCCGTCCGGGAGGGCGCGGACGCGAACGGATCGGCGGACGACGCCTGCGCCCCCGCGAACGGGTCGGCGGGCGCCTGCGCTCCGGCGAACGGGTCCGCGGGCGCCTGGGCCCCCGCGAACGGATCCGCGGGCGTCTCCGCCCCGGCGAACGGATCGGCCGGCGCCCGGGCCCCCGCGAAGGGGTCGGCGGGTGCCTGCCCCGCGAAGGGGTCCGTGGCCGCGCGGGCCCCGGCGTAGGGGTCGGAGCGGGCCCCCGCGGAGGCGAACGGGCCCGAGGTGTACGGGTAGTCCCCGGCCTGCGGGGGGAACCCCGTGTCCTCGCCCGTGGGGAACGGGCCACCCGGCCGGGCGTCGCCCGCGCCCGGGTACGGCGGGAAGCCTGTGGGGTCGGGGCCCGGATCACTGTCGAAGCGGTGGTCTTTGGCCAACTTGGTTTCCTCTCAGGCCTGTCCGGCGAACACAGCGGGAGCTGAGCGGCCTGCGGACCGGAGGGTCCGGGGCCCGGGACGCACGAGATTGCGCCACAGTAACGGAAAGGTCACCCCGGAGGAGGGCGTTTCACTTACTGGTTCCACGGTGGTAATCGCCCAGTTGGCACCCGGAAACGGAAGAACAGCATCCGCGACCGGTCCGGACCTGGGAGATCATGCTCCGGGCCGGGCACCGAACGGTCACCGGACCGCGCCTGCGTCCCCCGGCCCCCGGCCCCTGCCCACTGCCCACTGCCCACTGCCCACTGCCCGCCGCAACCCGGCCGTCCCGCCGGGGTGTTCCGCGCCCCGGGCCTGCGCCGCCGACGGGATCGGCCGCGGGCCCCACCGTCAGGAGACCGGCCCCCACCACCTCTCGGCCGCCACCTCACGGGCGCTCATCTCGCGGATCTCACCTCTCGGGCCGCCGCCCCTCGGTCCCCGTCACCGCCTCGCCGCCGCCCGCCGCCCGCCGCCCGCCGCCCGCCGGTCAGCCTGCCGCCGCCCGCCGGGCCGGCCCGGTGGAACCGCGCACCACCAGGTCCGGCTGGAAGACGAACTCCGCCCGCTGGCCCCGGCTGCCCTCGATCTCCTCCAGCAGCGCGCCGACCGCCGCCGTCGCCATGGACCGCACCGGCTGCCGCACGGTTGTCAGCGGCGGGTCGGTGAAGGCGACCAGCGGGGTGTCGTCGAAGCCCACCACGGAGACGTCGCCGGGCACGTCCATCCCCCGCTGCCGGGCGGCGCGGATCACACCGAGCGCCATCAGGTCGCTGCCGCACACCACTCCGGTGCACCCCTCGTCCAGCAGCGCGCCCGCGGCGGCCTGGCCGCCCTCCAGGCCGAACAGGGTGTGCCGCACGCGCCGTCCGGCCTCCTCGGCCGAGTGGCCGAAGGACTCCCGCAGTTCGGCAGTGAACCCCTCGGCCTTGCGCCGCGAGGGCACGAAGCGTTCCGGGCCGACGGCCAGGCCGATCCGCTCGTGCCCCAGCTCCGCCAGGTGCCGGACGGCCATCCGGGCCGCGGCGCGGTCGTCCGGGGAGACGAAGGGCGCGGCGACATGCTCGTTGTAGCCGTTGATCAGGACGAACGGCACCCCGTGCGCCGACAGCCGGGTGTAGCGGACGGGGTCGGCGGAGGTGTCGGCGTGCAGCCCGGAGAGGAAGATGATCCCGGTGACGCCCCGCTCCTGAAGCTGTTCGACCAGTTCGTCCTCGGTGGCGCCGCCGGGCATCTGGGTGCAGAGGACCGGCGTGTAGCCGTGCCCCGCCAGGGTCTGCTCGATGACCTGGGCGAAGGCCGGGAAGATCGGGTTGGTGAGCTCGGGGATCACCAGCCCGACCAGCCCGGCGCTGCGCCGCCGCAGCCGCACGGGACGCTCGTAGCCGAGGACGTCCAGCGCGGCGAGCACCTTCTGCCGGGTGGTCCGGGCCACCCCCGCCTTGCCGTTCAGCACCCGGCTGACGGTGGCCTCGCTGACGGCCGCCTGGACGGCGATGTCCGCGAGCCGCGGGGCGGCGGAGTCGCCACCCCGCGGCGGCGCCATGGTCACACCGTCCACCACACGGCGGAGTCGGCGGGCAGGACCGCCTCACCGCCTTCGAGGGTGACGTCCGAACCCGCCAGCAGCACCTGCCCGGGCACCGGGAGGCGGACCGGCTCGGCGGTGGTGTTGACGGTGCAGACGAACGCCGTCCCGCCGTTCCCGCCGCTCTCCCCGCTCGTCCCGGGCTCCCCGGCCGGGACCCGCCGGAAGGCGAGCACGCCCTCGGGCGCCTCCAGCCACTCCACCGCGTCCCCGGCGCCGAGCGCCGGGTGGTCCCGGCGGGCGGCCAGCGCGGAGCGGTAGAGCTCCAGCATCGAGGCCGGGTCGCCGGTCTGCGCCTCGACGCTGAGCTTGGCCCAGCTCTCCGGCTGCGGGAGCCAGCTCGGGCCGCCCGGCTCGGGCCCGAAGCCGTACGGGGGCTCCGAACCGGACCACGGGATCGGCACCCGGCAGCCGTCACGCAGCCCGTTCTGCCCGTTCGTCTTGAAGAACGACGGGTCCTGGCGGACCTCGTCGGGCAGGTCGGTGACCTCCGGGAGGCCCAGCTCCTCGCCCTGGTAGAGGTAGGCGGAGCCGGGCAGGGCCAGCATCAGCAGCAGGGCGGCGCGGGCCCGGCGCAGCCCGCGTTCCGGGTCTCCGCCGGCGTAGCGGGTGGTGTGGCGGACCACGTCGTGGTTGGAGAGCACCCAGGTGGTCGGGGCGCCCACGGGGCGCATGGCCTCCAGGGACTCGTCGACCGCCGCGCGGATCCGGGCGGCGTCCCAGCCGGTGTTCAGATAGTGGAAGTTGAACGCCTGGTGGAGTTCGTCGGAGCGGAGGTAGAGCGCGGTGCGGTCGGCGCTGGGGGTCCACGCCTCGGCGACGCCGATGCGCTCGCCCGGGTACTCGTCGAGCACCTTCCGCCAGTCGCGGTAGATCTCGTGGACGCCGTCCTGGTCGAAGAAGGGCAGCTTCTGGTTGCCGAGCAGTTTCAGCTGCTCGCCATGGCCCATGTCGGGCAGGCCGGCCGCCTTGACCAGGCCGTGGGCGACGTCGATGCGGAAGCCGTCGGTGCCCAGGTCCAGCCAGAAGCGGAGGATGGTGCGGAACTCGTCGTGGACGGCGGGGTGGTCCCAGTTGAAGTCCGGCTGCTCCGGGGCGAAGAGGTGGAGGTACCAGTCGCCGGGGGTGCCGTCCGGGTCCGTCGTGCGGGTCCAGGCGGGCCCGCCGAAGATGGACTCCCAGTCGTTGGGCGGCAGCTCACCGTCCGCACCCTTGCCGGGCCGGAAGTGGAAGCGGTCGCGCAGCGGGGAGCCCGGCCCCTCGCGCAGCGCCTGACGGAACCAGACGTGCTGGTCGGAGCAGTGGTTGGGCACCAGGTCCACGATGACGCGCAGGCCCAGCGCGTGGGCGTCGCGGATGACGGCGGCGGCGTCGTCGAGGGTGCCGAACATCGGGTCGATGGCGCGGTAGTCCGCCACGTCGTAGCCGGCGTCGGCCTGCGGGGAGGCGTAGAAGGGGGAGAGCCAGACGGCGTCCACGCCCAGGTCCCGCAGGTACGGCAGGCGGGCGCGCACCCCGGGCAGGTCGCCCATGCCGTCGCCGTCGGCGTCGGCGAAGCTGCGCGGATAGACCTGGTAGATCACCGCGTCCCGCCACCAGCCGGTGGGCTGAGCCGCGGTGGGGGCGGGGGAGCCGGTCCGGGTCACGTCGGTGCGGTCGTCGATCATGTCGTCCCTGAGTCTCGGGGAGGGCGGCGGCCGGTCCGGGCGGATGTCCGGAGACCGCCGGGCGGCAGGTGGGGGGCGGGTAGGGGTGCGGACGGTTACCGCTGCCCGTATCCGGTGGTGGCTGTGCCCATGAACGCTGTGTGCACGGGCGCTGTGTTCATGGGCACGGCGTCCGGCCGGTCTCCCGGGGTGCCGGTGGGCCGGCGGGCGCCATGGGGTCGGTGGGCTCCTCGGGGTCGGTGGGCTCCGTGCGTTCGGTGCGTTCGGTGGGTCGCGGGACGCCCGTCAATTCTCCCGGATGCCAGGCGCGTTCCGGCGGGGAGCACCCGCGCGTCGTGCGGGCCGTTCACGACCGCTCCGGGCCGGTCATGACTTGGTCGCGCCCGCGGTGAGCCCGGACACCAGATGGCGCTGGGCGATACCGAAGACGATCGCGGCGGGCACGGCGATGACGACGGCCGCGGCCGTCATCGATCCCCAGTCGCTGCTGTACTGGTTGACGAAGGTCTGGAGGCCCCCGGCGAGCGTCAGGTTCTCCTCGCCGGTCATGAAGGCCGAGGCGTAGGCGACCTCGGCCCAGGCGGTGACGAAGCTGTAGAAGCCGGTGACGGCGAGCCCGGGCTTGGCCAGCGGCAGGATCAGCCGCCAGAAGGTGCCGAAGGGGTTGAGCCCGTCCACCCGGCCCGACTCGTCGATGGCGACGGGGATGGTGTCGAAGAAGCCCTTCATCATCCACGCGCAGAACGGCACCGCGATGGTGAGGTACGTGATGATCAGGCCGATGGGCTGGTTGAGCAGCCCGAACCGCGCCATGAGGTTGTAGAGCGGCACGATCAGGATCGCCATCGGGAACATCTGCGTGATCAGCAGGGTCCACATCAGCGGGCGCATCCCGGGGAAGCGGAAGCGGCTGACGGCGTAGCCGGTGGTGGCCGAGATGAACACCCCGAGCACGGTGGTGACCAGCACGACCAGCACCGAGTTGCCGAACCAGGTCAGGAACGCCGTCTCGGTGAGCACGTGGTGGTAGTTGTCCAGGGTGAAGTTCTCCACCAGCGAGGTGGTGAAGGCGTCGCTCCCGGGCTTGAAGGAGGTCACCAGCAGCCACAGCGGCGGGAAGACGGCGACCGCGGCGGCCAGCAGCAGCCCCGTGTGCAGGGCGGCGGAGGCCAGCGGCCCCCGCTCGCCCCGGCCGCGTACCCGCGCCGGGGACGATCCGCCGCCGGTGCCCGGGGGGCGCCCGGCCGGGGCGGGGGCGGTGGTGGCCGGGCCGGGGGTCACCACCGGCGGCGCTGCCGATGTGCTGTCCGGGCGGCCGGCGGGCTCCGGGTTTCCGGTGGTCCTCACGGTCGTCACCACACCTCTCCCTGCTTGCGGAGCGAGCGGCGGTAGACCACCGCGAAGAGCATGAGGATCAGCAGGATCAGCACGCCCCAGGCCGCCGAACCGGCGAAGTCCCGCGGGCTGTTCAGGAACGACAGCCGGTAGGCGTAGGTGACCAGGATCTCCGTGGAGTCACCGGGCCCGCCCCGGGTGAGCAGGAAGATCACCGGGAACATGTTGAAGGTCCAGATCGTGGAGAGCAGGATCACCGTGGAGCTGACCGAGCGGATGCCGGGCAGCGTCACGTTGCGGAACCGCTGCCAGGCGCCGGCCCCGTCCATCTCGGCGGCCTCCAGCAGCTCGCCGGGTATGGACTGGAGGGCGCCCAGCAGGGCGACGAGCATGAACGGCACCCCGAGCCAGACGTTGACCGCGATGACGGAGATCTTGGCCCAGGCCGGGTCGGCCAGCCAGGGCACCCCGTCGATGCCGCCGCCGGCCAGGACCTGGTTGAGGATGCCGTTCTTCTCGTTGTAGAGCATCCGCCAGGCGAAGACGGAGACGAACGCCGGGATGCCCCAGGGCAGGATCAGCGCCATCCGGTAGGCGGCCCGGCCGCTGACCTTGCGGTTGAGCATGTTGGCCAGGACCAGGCCGATGAGGAAGGTGATCGAGACACAGCCGACCGTCCACACCACCGTCCAGCCGAGCCGGTCCCAGAAGACGGAGTCGGTGAGGACCGCCCGGTAGTTCTCCAGGCCGGTGAACTCGTAGGTCGCCTCGATCTCGTTGACGCCGATGGTGCGGGCGACGTTGGCCTCGTCGGCGTCGGTCAGCGACAGGTACACACCGCGGGCGAGCGGATAGCCGATGATCACGCCGATGACGATGACCACCGGGGCCACCATGGCCCAGGCGTACCAGTGCGTGGCCAGGGCGCGGCGCAGCCGCCCGGGCGCCCCTCCGGATGGTTCGCCGGTGCCGCGGGCCCGGCCGCGGGCGCTCTTCCGCGCGCCCGCGGCCGGTTCCGCCGACCGGCCGGTCTCGACAGCCATGGTCGTCGGTCAGCCTCTCCCCGAGTCGTCCGCGGCGCCCGTCGCGCCCGCGGCTCGTGCTCCGTCTACTTCCAGTCCCCGTCCTTGAGGAGCTTCGCGTACTCCTCGCCGACCTTGTCCGCGGCGGCCCGCGGCTTCGTCTTGCCCGTCAGCACGTCGGCGAGCTGGACGCGGATGGGCTCGAAGAGGGAGTTGCCCTCGGCGATCCAGGGGCGCTGGACGGCCTTGTCCACGGCCGGCTTGAAGAACTGGACCATCTGGTTGTCCTTGACGGACGCCTCCGCGTAGACCGAGGTGCGGGTCGGCAGCAGGCTCAGCTCCTCGGTGGTGGCCTTCTGCACCTTCGCGGAACTCATGTACTCCACGAACGCGTAGGAGGCGTCCAGATTCTTCGAGCCCGCGTAGACGGAGAGGTTGTGGCCGCCCTGCGGGGCACCCTGGGCCTTGCCGCCGGCCGGGACGGCGGCGACGCCCAGGTTGTCCTTCTCGTCCTTGAACTCCTTGCCCGCGAGGGTGTCCTCGATGGCCCAGGGGCCGTTGATCATCATCGCGACCTTGCCGTCCTTGAAGGACTTCTGCATGTTCTCCCAGCCGTCGGTGATGTCCGTCGTCGCGGCTCCGGAGTCCACGAGGTCCCTGATCGCCTCGAAGGCGCCGGCGCCGGGGCCGTCGTCGATGGTGATCTTCTTCGCCTCGTCGTCGACCATGTCGCCGCCCTCGCCGTAGAGGAAGGGCAGGAACCAGTAGGGGTCGTCACCGCGCATGTAGAAGGGGGTGACGCCGTCCTTCTCGAACTTCGCGGCGGAGGCCTTGATGTCCGCGAAGGACTCGGGGACCTCGACGCCGGCCTCCTTCAGCAGCTTCTTGTTGTAGAAGAGCGCGAGGGTGTCGGTGACCTGCGGCACGCCGTAGGTCTTGCCGTCGTACTGGGTGGAGCCCCAGGGCTGCTCCAGGAAGTCGTCCTTGTCCTCGACGGCGCCCGTGCCGTCCAGCGGGGCGAGGTAGCCGATCTTGGCGAAGTCGGCGACCCAGGCGACCTCGGTGCGCATCACGTCGGGCGCGCCGGAGCCGCCGCCGCCCGCGGCGTTCTTGAACTTGCCGTTGGCCTCGCCGAAGGGGACGTTGACGTAACGGACGTCGACCTTCGGGTGCTCCTTCTCGAAGGCCTCGGCGGTCTTCTCGAAGAAGGCCTTCTCGGCCTCGTTGGAGGTGTCCCAGAAGGTCACGGTGCCGGAGAGCTCACCCGAGCCCCCCTTCCCGCCGTTCCCGCCATCGCCGCTGTCGCCGTCCCCGCCGCATCCGGCCGCCGCCAGGGAGAGCGTCGCGACCAGCGCGGTGGCCGCTATGCCACGCCGCATGGTGTAACTCCTTCATGAGATGCCCGAGTCGGCCGGGGCCCCGCGGGGGCGTCCCGCCCTGGCCGCGCCGTCGCGGCGCCGGGTGTACGGGGAACGTAACAGGGACGCAAGGTGGCCGAAACCCCTTGCGGCAACTTTCTGCAAGAAGCCCGGATCGTTACGGCCACGTGTCTGCACGGTAGCCTCCACCCTCTTGACGTCCGGGATCCGAGCCTCCCTCCGCCGCCCCGGGAGCGGGCCGCCGCTGCAAGACTTTGCATGGTGATACGACTTCCGGCCTGCGGCCCCGTACACCGCCACCGTGGCCCGCGGCACCCGCGAGGGACGCACGCGGCCGGAGCGCGCCCCGCCGGGCCGGGCCGTCGGCGCGCGGTGCGCGGTTCCCGACGCCGCGCGGGGCTGCCGGACCCTCGCGCCGGCCTGCCGCCGCCACCGCGGGCTCGGGCGCGGGCGCGGGCGGCCTCACCGATGCGCACCGGCCCTCCGTCACCCGGGCGGCCCGCCCGACTTGCACCTCACACCGATGTGAGCTTTTAGCTTGGAGAGTGCCGGCGCCCGCCGGGCATTCACCCCGTGACCTCACACGCGGCCGGACCGGGCCGTGCGGAAAGGCGGAACGTCATGCGCGCAGCACGGTATCACGAGTTCGGCGATGTGGAGACCCTGGTGGTCGAGGAGGTGCCGGACCCGCATCCCGGGGCCGGTGAGATCCGCGTCCGTGTCGCGGCGGCCGGCGTCAACCCCATCGACTGGAAGGTGCGCTCCGGCGCGGCGCGGGAGCGGATCCCCGTGGACCTGCCGGCGATTCCCGGACGGGACGCCACCGGTGTCGTCGACGAGATCGGCGCAGGGGTGGACGGGGTGAGCGTCGGCGACCGCGTGTTCGGGCTGGGCGGGGTCACCGGCGCGACGGCGGAACTGGCCGTGCTCTCGGCCTGGGCCCCCGCGCCCACCGCCTGGTCCGACGAGGAGGCCGCCGGCGCCGGCCTGGCGCCCGTGACCGCGATGAGCGGGCTGACGGTGCTCGGCCCCCTGGAGGGACGCACCCTTCTCGTCGAGGGCGCCTCCGGCGGCGTGGGAAGCGCCGCGGTGGAGATCGCGGTGGCTCAGGGCGCCACCGTGATCGGGACGGCCGGTGAGCGCAACCAGGAGTTCCTCGCCTCTCTCGGAGCCATCCCCACCACCTACGGCCCGGGCCTCGCGGAGCGCGTGGCCACCCTGGCCCCGGGCGGGGTCGACCTCGCGTTCGACACCGCGGCCTCCGGATCCCTGGCCGACCTCGTCGCGATCGTGGGCGGCGACCCCGCCCGGGTGTCGACGGTCGCCGACCACGCCAACGCGGAACGCTTGGGGGTCCATGTGGCCAACGCCCGGAACGACCCCGCGCTCCTCGCCGACGTGGGTGAACTCGGCCGGCGGGGCCGCTACACCCCCCGCATCGAGCGGACCTACCCGCTCGAACAGATCCGGGAAGCCCACGCGCACTCCGAGAGCGGACACACCCGGGGGAAGATCGTGGTCCTCATCTGAGCCCGCTCCACCGTCCGGGGCCTTCCGCGGCCGGGGCCGCGGGAGGCCCGCCCTCCGCTCACCGGTCCCGCGACGATCCGGCCACACCGGAGAGCGTCCGGTCCACGGTGGCCGGGAGCGGGCGCCCCCACGGCCGGACGGGGCCGGCCCGCCGACCACCGCCCGGGGCACGCCACCCCGTCCCACGAGTCCCTCCGTCACCAAGGGGACCCGCCGCGCGTTGTCCCTGCCGGCGTCCCCGCGCCGCACCGGCCCACCGAAGGGGAGACGACGATGACGACCCGCGCGCACACGACCGCCCGCCCTGACCGGCCCCGCACCGCGCCGGCAGCCGTGCGCTCCCCCGTCCGCCCCGGCGGCCGCTGGTGGCGGGGCGCGGTGATCTACCAGATCTTCGTCCGCTCCTTCGCCGACGCCGACGGGGACGGCATCGGCGATCTGCGCGGCGTCCGCGAGCGGCTGCCGTATCTGGCCCGGCTCGGCGTGGACGCCGTCTGGCTCACCCCCGTCTACCGGTCCCCGCAGGCCGACGCCGGTTACGACGTCTCCGACTACCGGGAGGTCGACCCCCTCTTCGGGAACCTGGACGAGCTCCGCGCCCTGATCCACGATCTCCACGCCCGGGGCCTGCGGATCATCCTGGACATCGTCCCCAACCACACCTCCGAACAGCACCCCTGGTTCCGCCAGGCGCTGCGCGAGGGGCCCGGCTCCCCGCTCCGCGGGCGCTACTGGTTCCGGCCCGGCAAGGGCGCGCACGGCGAGGTACCGCCCAACGACTGGGAGTCCGTCTTCGGTGGCCCCGCCTGGACCCGCACCACGGACCCGGACGGCACCCCCGGCGCGTGGTACCTCCACCTCTTCTCCCCCGGGCAGCCCGATCTCAACTGGCAGCACCCCGCCGTCCGCGACGAGTTCCGCTCCATCCTCCGCCGCTGGCTGGACCTGGGCGCCGACGGCTTCCGCATCGACGTGGCCCACGGGCTCGTCAAGGAACCCGGACTCCCCGACATCGCCCCCAGCGAGCAGGCGCGGCTGCTCTGCACGGAGTACCTGCCGTTCTTCGAGCAGGACGGGGTGCACGAGATCTACCGGTCCTGGCGCCAGGTCCTCGACGAGTACCCGGGGCCGCGGATCGCGGTGGCCGAGGCCTGGACGCCCAGCGTCGACCGCACCGCTCTCTACCTGCGCCCCGACGAACTCCACCAGGCGTTCAACTTCCAGTTCCTGCGCAGCGCCTGGGACGCCGGGGAGCTGCGCTCCGTCATCGACGCCTCTCTCTCCGCCGCCGCCGTCGTCGGCGCCACCACCACCTGGGTGCTCTCCAACCACGACGTGGTCCGCCACACCACCCGCTACGCCGGCGGAGACCCGGAGCGCGGGCTGCGCCGGGCCCGCGCCGCCCTGCTGCTGATGCTGGCCCTGCCCGGCTCCGCCTACCTCTACCAGGGCGAGGAACTGGGCCTCCCCCAGGTCACCGACCTGGCCACGCTCGGCGGCGGGGATTCCGCCTCGGGGGGTAAGGGACGGGAAGGCGCGCGGGAGGGCTGCCGGGTCCCGCTCCCCTGGTCCGGCACCGAGCCCCCGTACGGCTTCGGGCCCGAGCCGGGCGGCCCGAGCTGGCTCCCGCAGCCGGAGAGCTGGGCGGGGCTCAGCGTCGAGGCCCAGAGCGGCGACCCCGCCTCCACCCTGGAGCTCTACCGCTCCGCGCTGGCCCTGCGCCGGGAGCACCCCGCGCTCGGCGCCGGGGAGCGGATCCGCTGGCTGGCGGCGCCCGACGGCGTGCTGGCCTTCCTCCGCACCTCCGCCGACGGGCCGCGCCGGGACGGCGGGGGTGCGCGGGCGGGTACGCGGGCAAGCGCGCAGGCAAGCGCGCGGGCGGGAGCGGCCGGAGACGGGCCGGGGCACGGCGGGGACGGCGAGGCGGGGGCCGGGGACGCCGTGGTCTGCGTCCTCAACACCCTCGGCCACCCCGTTGACCTCCCCCACCCCGGTGGCAGGCCCCTGCTCGGCTCCACGCCCCCCGCCCCCGCGTCCGGCGGGGCCGGAGACGGGAGCCACGACGGCACCGGTGACGGCCCTGACGGCCCTGACGGCGCTGACGGCGCCGGCGCCGTGGAACCGGCCCGTGCCGGGAGCGTCCGCATTCCGGCCGAATCCTGCGTGTGGTGGGCAATCTGACACGGGACCGGTACAGTCCAGCCCATGACCGCACGGCTCGCCGACATCGCAGCCCAGGCGGGGGTCAGCGAGGCCACCGTCAGCCGCGTGCTCAACGGCAAGCCCGGAGTGGCCGCGGCCACCCGCGAATCCGTGCTCGCCGCGCTCGACGTCCTCGGCTACGACCGCCCGGTCCGGCTGCGGCGGCGCAGCGCCGGCCTGGTCGGCCTGATCACCCCGGAGCTGGACAACCCCATCTTCCCGGCCCTCGCGCAGGTCATCGGGCAGAACCTCACCCGTCAGGGTTACACGCCCGTGCTGGCCACCCAGACGCCCGGCGGCTCCACCGAGGACGAGCTCACCGAGATGCTGGTCGAGCGCGGGGTCTCCGGCATCATCTTCGTCTCCGGGCTGCACGCGGACACCTCCGCGGACATGGGGCGCTACGACCGGCTCCGCGGCCAGGGGGTCCCGTTCGTCCTGGTGGGCGGCTTCTCGCCGAAGGTGCGTGCCCCGTTCGTCTCGCCCGACGACCGCGCGGCGATGCGGCTGGCCGTGACCCATCTCGCGGCGCTCGGCCACACCCGGATCGGCCTGGCGCTGGGGCCCCGGCGGTTCGTCCCCGTACTGCGGAAGACCGAGGGGTTCCGGCAGGGGATGCGGGAGGAGCTGGGCACCACCCCGGAGGAGTGCGAGGAGCTGATCGAGTACTCCCTGTACACCCTGGAGGGCGGGCAGGCCGCGGCCGACGCGCTCCTGGGGCGTGGCTGCACGGCCGTGGTCTGCGCGAGCGACATGATGGCCCTCGGCGCCATCCGCGCCGCCCGGCGGCGGGGGCTGTCCGTCCCCCGGGACGTCTCGGTCACCGGTTTCGACGACTCCCCGCTGATCGCCTTCACCGACCCGCCGCTCACGACGATCCGTCAGCCCGTCCAGGCCATGGGACAGGCGGCCGTGCGGGCACTCCTGGAGGAGATCGGGGGCACCCCCGCCCCGCACAGCGAGTTCATCTTCCTGCCGGAACTGGTGGTCCGTGGCTCGACCGCGGCGGCTCCCCCGCGCGGGCCCGCCCCCGGCCCGCGAGGCGGCGGGCAGCACGCGGCCGACGTCCGGGCCGGAGGGTGATCGGAGGGACGCGGCCGTCTGGCACACTGTGGCGCGTGGGTGACGCGACTGTGAGGACTCTGGAGAAATCACCGGCCGCCGAGCGGCCCGAGGAAGCACAGCCCCGGGGGGAGCGCCTTTCGTTCGACCGTCTCAGGCTGCCGCGCCGCCCCCGGCTGCGTTTCGAGATCCTGCTGATCGCGGTCAGTTACTGGACGTACTCGCTCATCCGCAACGCCGTTCCCGAACAGAAGGCCGCCGCCCTCCGCAACGCCGACTGGATATGGCGGGCGGAGGAAGCGCTCGGCATCGCCGTGGAACACGCGATCAACCACGCCGTCAACTCGGTGACCTGGCTGATCGTGGGGATGAACTACTACTACGCCACCTTGCACTTCGTGGTGACCATAGGGGTGCTGGTGTGGCTGTACCGCCGCCACCCCGGCCGCTACGCCGCCTCCCGGCTGGTGCTCTTCCTCACCACGGGCCTCGCGCTCCTCGGCTACTACCTCTTCCCGCTCGCCCCGCCCCGGCTGGTGCCGGACGGCGGGTTCATCGACACCGTGGTGGTGCACGGCACCTGGGGGTCGATGGCCTCCGGCAATCTGGCGTCGATGTCCAACCAGTACGCGGCGATGCCGTCCATGCACATCGGCTGGTCGGTGTGGTGCGGCGTCACCGTCGCCCTGCTCGCCCCCGCGCTGTGGGCCAAAGTGCTCGGCTGGCTCTACCCGGCGGTGACCCTGCTGGTGATCGTCGCCACCGCCAACCACTTCTGGCTGGACGCGGTGGGCGGGGTGCTCTGCCTGGGCGGTGGTTACGCCCTCTCCTGCCTCTGGTACCGCGCGCCGTCCCACCGCCTCCCGCGCCATCCCGCCGTGGCCGATGCCCGCTGAGCCCGCTGAGCCCGCTGAGCCCGCTGAGGTGCGGGGCGCGGCGGCCGTACCCCGTCCCGCCGGGCCCACGGACCCCGCGCGCTCCGGCCCGACGGCGATCCCCGGCGGCCCGTCCGGGCGGAGCGCCGCGGCCGGCGGACGGCCGGCCGGACTGCCGTACCAGGTGGTCGCCACCGACCTGGACGGCACCCTGCTCCGCGGTGACCTCACCGTCTCCCTGCGCACCCGGCAGGCGCTCAAGCTGGCCACCGGCGCCGGGGCGCTGCATCTCGTCGTCACCGGCCGGCCCGCCTCCTCCTGCCGCCGGTTCCTGCTGGAGCTCGGTTACAGCGGGCTCGCGGTCTGCGGGCAGGGCGCCCAGCTCTACGACGCCGCCACCGACCGGCTGCTGTCCTCGGCGGCCCTCCACCGGGACCCGGCCCGCGCGCTGGTCGCCGCGGTGGAGCGGGAACTCGGCCGGCTGGAGCTGGGGGTGGTCAACGCCGCGCCGGAGAACCGCTGCGTCTCCACGGCCGGCTTCTTCGGCGCGCCGCCGCCGGGCAGCGAGACGGTCACGGACCGGGCGGCGCTGTGGGCCGCGCCGCTGGAGAAGGTGCTGATGCGCCATCCGGAGCTGCCCGACGCGGCCGTGGTGGCCACCGCCACCCGGCTGGCGGGCGGCGCGATGACGGTGGTGCACTCGCAGCGGGGCATGGTGGAGCTGCTGCCCGCGGGCATCTCGAAGGCGACCGGGCTGGCCGCCGCCGCGGAGCGGCTGGGCTTCACCGCCGCCGGGACGGTCGCCTTCGGCGACATGCCCAACGACCTGCCGATGCTGGCCTGGGCCGGCCACGGCGTGGCCATGGCCAACGCCCATCCGGACCTGCTCGCGGCGGCCGACGAGACCGCGCCGGCGTCGAACGACGCGGACGGGGTCGCGATGGTCCTTGAACGCCTGTTCGCGGTGGAGGGTGACGGGACGGCGGCCGGCACCGGCACGCGGGACCTCCCGGAGCGCCGCGCCGGCCGGTGACGCGCGCCTTCCCCGGTCCCGGGCGCCCTCCGGCGCCGGGCGCCCGGCCGGGAGCGGCGTACGCCACGCGCCGGACGCGGCACGGACCGGTCAGGCCCGGCGGCACCCGGGCCGCGCGCGGCGTCAGGCCGTACGGCCGACCGGGCGGGGCACCGGGGCCGCCGCCGGCTCAGCCCTCGTCGTCGTAGAAGAGGCGCTCCATCACCCCGCGGGCGCGGCGCGTCACCCGGCGGTAGTCGTCCAGGAGTTCGCCGCTGCTGCCGAGTTCGTAGCCGAGGTAGCGGCCCACCGCCGCCCGCTCACGGACGTCCGCCGGGAAGGTGTCGCCGGGCCGGCCGCGGACCAGCATGACGGCGTTGCGGACCCGGGTGGCCAGCACCCACGCCTCGTCCAGCATCGCCGCGTCCTCCGCGGTGACCAGCCCGGCGGCGTGCGCGGCGGCCAGCGCCTCCCGGGTGCGGGTGGTGCGCAGGCCGGGCTCGGCCCAGGCGTGCCGGAGCTGGAGGAGCTGGACGGTCCACTCGACGTCGGAGAGTCCGCCGCGGCCCAGCTTGACGTGGGTGGAGGGGTCGGCGCCGCGGGGCAGCCGCTCGTGTTCCATCCGCGCCTTGAGCCGGCGGATCTCGCGGAGGGCCGTCTCGTCCGGCCCCCCGGCCGGGTAGCGGAACGGGTCGATCAGCTCGATGAACCGCTTCCCCAGCTCCGGGTCGCCGGCGACCGGCGCCGCGCGCAGCAGCGCCTGCCGCTCCCAGGGGCGGCCCCAGCGGCGGTAGTACGCCTCGTAGGAGGCGAGGGTGCGGACCAGCGGTCCGGTCTTGCCCTCCGGGCGGAGGTCGGCGTCGATGGGCAGCGGCGGGTCGGCGGAGGGGAGCTGGAGCAGCCGCCGCATCTCGTTCGCCACGGCGAAGGCGGCCCGGGTGGCCTCCGCCTCGGCCACGCCCTCGCGTGGCTCGTGGACGAAGAGGACGTCGGCGTCGGAACCGTAGTTGAGCTCCTGCCCGCCGAAGCGGCCCATGCCGATGACGGTGAAGCGGGTGGGCAGGGTGTCGCCCCACTCCGCGCGGACCGCGGCCCGCAGCGCCCCGGCGACGGTGGCCGCGTTGAGATCGGTGAGGGCGGTGCCGACCCGGTCGACGGCGGGCCCCGCGTCCTCCCCGGCGGGGCTGTCCTCGGTGCCGTAGGCGCCGATGAGGTCGGCGGCGGCGGTGCGGAACAGCTCGCGGCGGCGGACTCCGCGGGCCGCCGTGACCGCCTTCTCCGGTCCGTCCGCCCGGCCCACCGCGGCCAGCACCTCCTGGGTGAGCGCCGCCCGGTCGCGGGGGCGCAGCCCGTCCTGCCCGCCGAGCAGGGCGACGGCCTCCGGGGCGCGCATCAGCAGGTCCGGGGCGAGGCGGCCGGCGGAGAGGACCCGGGCGAGGTTCTCCGCGGCGGGCCCCTCGTCCCGCAGCCAGCGCAGATACCAGGGGGTGCCGCCCAGGGCGTCGGACACCTTGCGGAAGTTGAGCAGGCCGGCGTCCGGGTCGGCGGAGTCGGCGAACCAGCCGAGCAGCACCGGCAGCAGGGTGCGCTGGATGGCGGCCTTGCGGCTCACGCCGGAGGCCAGCGCCTCCAGGTGGCGCAGGGCGGCGGCGGGGTCCGCGTAGCCGAGGGCCTCCAGCCGGGTGCGGGCCGCCGCGGTGGACAGCCGCACCTCGCCGGTCTCCAGCTGCGCCACGGCGTCCAGCAGCGGGCGGTAGAACAGCTTCTCGTGCAGCCGCCGCACCTCGCGGGTGTGGCGCCGCCACTCCTTCCGCAGCCGGGCCGCGGGGTCCGTGGCGCGGTCCCAGCGGCAGACCGCGGCCATCGCGCGGCCGAGGCGGCGCAGGTCCTCCTCCGACTCGGGGACGAGGTGGGTGCGGCGCAGCCGGTACAGCTGGAGGCGGTGCTCCATGGCGCGGAGGAACCGGTACGCCTCGTCGAGCGCGGCGGCGTCGGCCCGGCCGACGTAGCCGCCGGCGGCGAGGGCGGCCAGCGCCTCCAGCGTGGAGGCGCTGCGCAGCGTGGTGTCGGCGCGGCCGTGCACCAATTGCAGGAGCTGGACGGCGAACTCGACGTCCCGCAGTCCGCCGGGGCCGAGCTTCAGCTCGCGCTCCACCTGCGCGGCGGGGATGTTCTCCACCACGCGGCGGCGCATCTGCTGGACGTCGGCGACGAAGTTCTCCCGCTCCGCGGCCTGCCACACCAGCGGGGTGACGGCCGCGCGGTACGCCTCGCCCAGCCGCTCGTCCCCGGCGACCGGGCGGGCCTTCAGCAGCGCCTGGAACTCCCAGGTCTTCGCCCAGCGCTCGTAGTAGGCGAGGTGGCTGGAGAGGGTGCGGACCAGCGGCCCGTTGCGGCCCTCGGGGCGGAGGTTGGCGTCGACCGGCCAGATGGTGCCCTCGGCGGTGGTGTCCGAGCAGAGCCGCATCAGGTGTGAGGCGAGCCGGGTCGCCGCCTGGAGCGCCGCGGCCTCCTCCTCGGCGGAGGCCCGCTCGTCCGCGGCCTCGGCGACGAAGACGACGTCCACGTCGGAGACGTAGTTCAGCTCGTGGCCGCCGCACTTGCCCAGGGCGATGACGGCCAGCCGGCAGGCGGCGGCGTCCTCGGGGGCGGCCTCCCCGGCGATGCGCAGCGCGGCGCGGAGCGTGGCGGTGGCCAGGTCGGCCAGCTCGGCCGCGGCCTCCGCCACGTCGATGGTGCCGCAGACGTCACGGGCGGCGATGGTGAGCAGGCAGCGGCGGTAGGCGGCGCGGAGCGCGTCGGCGTCGCCGGCGGCGGCCAGGTCGCGTTCGAACTCGGTCAGCCCGGGGTGGAGGTCGTCCGCGTCGTAGCCGACGAGCGTCTGGAAGTCGAGAGGGTGGCGGACGAGGTGGTCGCCGAGTTCCTCGGAGGCGCCGAGCACCCGCAGCAGCCGGTCGCGGAACGGCTTGGCGGAGACGAGGGTGTCGAGCAGGGCGCGGGCCCGGGGGCCGTGCGCGGTGATGTCGCGGGCCCCGGCGCCCCGGCCCTCCGCGTCGTGCGCGACCAGGGCGTCGGTGAGCCGGACCAGCGTGCGCAGGGCGAGATCGGGGTCGGCGGTCGCGCCGAGCGCGTCGAGCAGCTGGGGGTCGCCGCCGATGGCGCCGAGTTCGGGTGAGCGCAGCAGCCGTTCGGCCGTCGCCGGGTCGGTGAATCCATTCCGCACCAGCCGGGCGTGGTGGCTGTCCCGGCGTCCGCTCGGCAACGTCATCAGGCCTCCGGTCCTGTTCGGGGTGGTCCGAGCCTATGCCCTGCGGCGGCCGCCGCGGGGGCCGGGAGCGGAACGCGGACGGTTCGCCGCCCCGCGCCCCCGCCGGGTGGCGGATCTCCCCCGGACGGGCGGTCCGCTCGGCCATCGGGACGGCGGGGGCGGGGAGGGCCGCCGGTGAGGACCCGCCGCCGGGTAACGGCCCCGCATGACTGTCGCTGCCGAGTTCCCGCCACAGGGCTGGCTGACCGAGACGATCGCGGTGCTGGTCCTGGTGGTGGAGACCACCGGGGCGCTGATCGTCTTCACCGGCGCCGTCTGGGCGTTCCTCCGGTTCGCGGCCGGCCTCGCGCCGGGCCGGGCGCGGAAAAGCGGCCGGGAGCGGGGTGGCGGCCGGACACGGGGTGGCGGCCGAGTACGCGGCGGAGGCCGGGAGCACGGTGGCCGGGAGCGCGGCGGCTTCAACGCGATCCGGCTGACGCTCGGCCGGTTCCTCACGCTGGGGCTGGAGTTCCAGCTCGCGGGGGACGTGCTGCGGACCGCGGTCGCCCCCACCTTCACCGAGATCGGGCAGCTCGCCGCCATCGCCTCCATCCGGACGGCGCTCAACTACTTCCTCGGCCGCGAACTCGCCCAGGAGCGCGCCCAGCTCGAGCACGACCGGGCCCGCGCCGGAGGGGGCCGGTCCGGCGGTGGCGCTTCCGGCGGTGGTGACGGCCCCGGCGGAGGCGACGGCCCCGGCGCGGGCGGTGGTGACGGCTCCTCCGGTGGCGGGCACCCCGGTCCCGGCACGGGCCGCGGCGCCGTCGCCGGGTCCGGCGCGCGCGGCGGCGAACCCGGCGGCGGGTCCCGGCCGGGCGGGCCGCCCCTCCCGGGCGACGGTTCGTGAGGGCGCTGATCGAGACGGCCGCGCTGCTCTCCGCCGTCCTCGGCGTACCGGCCGCGCTGATCGTCTACGCCCGCGTCCGCGAGGTGGGGACGGCGCTCGGCGTCCTGCTGGACTTCCTGGCCGCCGCGGGCCTCATCCGGCTCTCGGCGGCGATGTCCTGGAGCTCCATCCTCGGTGCCGCGGCCGTCATCACCGTCCGCAAGGTCGCCGCCTACGGGGTGACCCTGACCGAACGCGGCCACAGGGCCCCTGACGTTCCGGACGCCAGGCACGCCACGGACGATCCGGATGCAACGGCTGCCACGGCTGCCCCGGACCCGGCGGACGCCCCCGGCGCGCCCGGCGCCGCGGGGAACGGCTGACCGGCGGCCGCCGGACCTGCCCGTTCCCCGCGTCTCCACCCGGCGGGGAAACGGCGGCCCGCCCGCCGCCGCCTCCCGCTCCGTGCCGCCGGGGCCCGGGGCACCGGCGGCCCGCTCAGTAGGTGATCTGGAAGGTGGCGTCCGCCCGGTCACCGGCGGGGGACCCCGCGCCGATCTCGTCGATGCGCAGCACGTAGTTCGCGTGCCGGAGGTACCGGGACGGATAGTTGTGCGAGCGGAACGACGTCCAGGAGGCGTCGGCGAGCCCGGCGGCCCGGTGGAAGGTGGCGTCACCGGCGAATCCGGCGGAGCCGTCGTTCCGGTCCAGCCGCAGCGCGTAGCCGGAGTGGCGCAGGAAGCTGCCCGGGGCGCTCACCGCCTCGAAGGACACCCCGGCGGGGTCGGCGAGCCCCGCGACGAGCCGCCACTGTGACTCGGGGTAGGGGTCGAAGGGGTAGGCGTCGATACGGGCCGCGGAGTTCTGGTGGCGGATGAACCGGTCGGGCTCGTTGTAGGACCTGACGCGGCGCCAGGACGGTGTCCCCCAGCGGGCGACCAGGTTGTCGTGCTCGGCGGTGGTGATCGGGCAGATGGTGGCGTGCTTGGCGTTGAGCGGCTGGGTGTAGGAGAACTTGCCCACCCGACTCCAGGCGTCCCGGCTGATGTCGTTGCTCGTCCAGACCTCCAGCTCGGCGTTGTTGGGGCTGAAGGAGTCGCCCCACAGATACCACTGGTTACGTGTGTTGTCCTTGGTGACGATGGGCGCCTCGATGGCGCCGCTGACGACTCCGGCGGTGTAGGTGCCGTTGTCGAAGCTGCGCGGCTGGAGCGTCGCGGACCGCGCGCCGTACAGGCGGCCGTTCGTCAGGTTCTTGTAGTAGAGGTAGTTCCCGGCGGCGGAGATGTGCAGGGTGGCGTCGAGCACGTCGTAGCCCGGGTGGAAGAACAGCTGCGGGGCGCTGACGTTGACGAAGTCGCTGGTGTAGTTGACCCAGAAGGCCTGGTAGCCGTCGATGTTGCCGGAGAAGACGATCCCGTACTGGCCCCGGGAGGCGTCCCAGAACGCCTCGGGCGCCCAGGTGTGCGCCTGCTTGTCGTGCAGCTTGAGCCGCCGGTAACCGGTGAAGGCGCGCAGGTCGGTGGAGTCCCAGGCGTGGATGTACTGGTTGTTCCGGCCGAAGTCGAGACCGTAGAGGTCGGTGGCGAGGACGATGAAGGTGCCGTCCTGCTTGCGCATGATGTAGGGGTCGCGCAGGCCACCGGTGCCGGCGGTGGGGGTGGCGACGGGGTTGTTGCCGTTCAGCGGGACCCAGTTGAGGCCGTCCCGGCTGACCGCCAGGTGCAGGGCGTACACCGCGCCGAGCTGGGAGGGCGACTCGGTGAAGTAGCCCATCACATAGCCGCCGTAGGGCTCGGCGGCCGCCGCCCGCCCGGCGGCCGCGGGCACTCCGGCGGTGGCGGCGGCCAGCGATGCGGCTCCCCAGGAGAGGAAGGTACGTCTGCTGCTCATGCTGTTCCCCTTGTCTCGCGGACATCTCACGACGGACGTGCGGATCTCGCGGGGGACGCGCGGGGCCCCGGATTCCGCGTCGTGGCGGACCTGGGGGTGCCGTCGGTGACGGGCACGGAAGCGCCGCGGGCCCCCGCGGCCGGGGGCGGGGCCGGCACGGCAGGGCGGGAACGGTGTCCCCGGCCTGGGCGTCCATGGGCGGGGCGCGGGGACGGGCGCCGGTCAGGGGTTACGTCACCGGAGCCATTCCGTTCGATACTGCGAACAACGTTCGTATAGCCGGACAGAATCTAGGATGGGTCCCGGCGGGTGTCAATGGCTCACGCAGCCGCGGCCACCGCATCCCGCGACCCGGCGGCCGGTGGCCCCCGGAGCCCGCGGAAGACCCACGGCACCGCTCCGTCCGGCCCGTGACCGTCCCGCACCCGCATCCGCGCCCGGCGCCACAGGGCGCACGACCGGGGGCCGACGGTTCACCCCCGCCGGCCCCCGGTCACCCCTCACACCGCGAACGGCGCCTACAGCACCGGCAGCATCTTGCGCAGTTCGAAGGCGGTGACCTCGGAGCGGTACTCCTCCCACTCCTGCTTCTTGTTGCGGAGGAAGAAGTCGAAGACGTGCTCGCCGAGGGTCTCGGCGACCAGCTCGCTCCGCTCCATCAGGTCGATGGCCTCGCCGAGGTTCTGCGGGAGCGGCTCGATGCCCAGGGCGCGGCGCTCCGCGTCGGAGAGGGCCCAGACGTCGTCCTCGGCGCCGGCCGGCAGCTCGTAGCCCTCCTCGATGCCCTTGAGGCCGGCGGCCAGCAGGACGGCGTAGGTGAGGTACGGGTTGGCGCCGGAGTCGATGGAGCGGACCTCGACCCGGGTGGAGCCCGTCTTCCCGGGCTTGTACATCGGGACCCGGATCAGCGCGGAACGGTTGTTGTGCCCCCAGCAGATGTACGAGGGGGCCTCGCCGCCCGCCCCCGCCGTGCGCTGCGCGCCGCCCCAGATCCGCTTGTAGGAGTTGACCCACTGGTTGGTCACCGCGGAGATCTGCGCGGAGTGCTGGAGCAGCCCCGCGATGAACGAGCGGCCGACCTTGGAGAGCTGGTACTCGGCGCCGGACTCGTAGAAGGCGTTGCGGTCGCCCTCGAAGAGCGAGAGGTGGGTGTGCATCCCCGAGCCGGGGTACTCCGAGAACGGCTTCGGCATGAAGGTGGCCTGGACGCCCTGCTCCAGCGCCACCTGCTTCATGATCAGCCGGAAGGTCATGATGTTGTCGGCCGTGGAGAGGGCGTCGGCGTAGCGGAGGTCGATCTCCTGCTGGCCGGGGGCGCCCTCGTGGTGGGAGAACTCCACCGAGATCCCCATGGACTCGAGCATGGTGATCGCCTGGCGGCGGAAGTCCATGCCGACGTTCTGGGGGGTGTGGTCGAAGTAGCCGGAGCTGTCCGCGGGGACGGGGCGGCGCCCGTCCACCGGCTTGTCCTTCAGCAGGAAGAACTCGATCTCGGGGTGGGTGTAGAAGGTGAAGCCCAGGTCCGAGGTCTTGGCGAGGATGCGCTTGAGGACGTGGCGCGGGTCGGCGTAGGACGGGGAGCCGTCCGGGGTGAGGATGTCGCAGAACATCCGCGCGGTGCCGGGGGCCTCGGCGCGCCAGGGGAGGATCTGGAAGGTGGAGGGGTCCGGCTTGGCGATCATGTCGGATTCGTACACACGGGCGAAGCCCTCGATGGCCGAGCCGTCGAAGCCGATCCCCTCGTCGAACGCCTGCTCAAGCTCGGCGGGGGCCACGGCGACGGACTTGAGGAAGCCCAGCACGTCGGTGAACCACAGCCGCACGAACCGGATGTCGCGCTCCTCCAGCGTCCGGAGCACGAACTCCTGCTGCTTGTCCATCTCTCTCCTTGCCTGGGGATTCCCGGTCGCGGACCGGGAGGGAACGCGTCCTCCGCCCTGGTAGCCATGTGCAGCGTAGTACGCGGCGGCCCCCGCCCCCCGCGGCGGTCGCGGGCCGGGCCACCCTCCGGCGGCACGGGCGGTCACGAACCCGCCCCGGCCACCGGATGGCTGCGCCGTACTCGCCATCCTCGCAGGTCGGGGACGCGTCCACGAGTCCCCCGCCGGACGGCTCACCCGGCAGTATCGCAATCGGGGGTTACCGCTGGATTTCGCCCGGGTCCCGGGCCGCGGAACGGCCGGGAACCTCCCGCCCGCGCGGCCGGCTCCCGGGGGCGGACGGCGCCTCCACGGGCCGGCCCTTCCGGCCCGTGCGCCCCGCCTGCCCCGGCCACGCGCGGGCACACCGGCGGCCCGCCGATGGGGGATGCCGGCGGGCCGCCGGCCTCGGGGTGGCCGGGGTGGCCGCGAAGGGCCGGAGGCGGCTGTGGGCGGCCGCGGGGCGACGGCGGGGTGACCGCGGGTGCGCGCCGGCGGGGCCGCCCGTGCCGAGCGCCGGGCCGGCGCGCCCCGGGCCGGCGCGCCCCGGGGCCGGGGCGCGACCCGGCGATCAGCGGAAGCTGTGCTCCTCCGCCGGGTACGCGCCGCCGGTGACGTCCTCGGCGAACGCCCGCGCGGCGCCGCCCAGCTCCTCACGCAGCCGCGCGTACCGCTTGACGAACCGCGGCACCCGGCCGCCGGTCATCCCGGCCATGTCCGTCCACACCAGCACCTGGGCGTCGCACGCGGGCCCCGCGCCGATCCCGACGGTCGGGATGTGCAGCGAGCGGGTGACCTCGGCGGCCAGTTCGGCCGGGACGAGCTCCAGGACGACCGCGAACGCGCCCGCGTCCTGCACGGACTTGGCGTCCCGCAGCAGTTGCTGCGCGGCCTCCTCGCCGCGCCCCTGCACCGGGTAGCCGCCGTAGGCGTTGACGGACTGCGGGGTGAGGCCCACGTGCGCCATCACGGGGATCCCGGAGCGCACCAGCAGCTCGATCTGGTCGGCCGAGCGCTCGCCGCCCTCCAGCTTCACGGCGCCCACCCCCGCCTCCTTGACCAGGCGGGTGGCGCTGCGCAGCGCCTGGACGGGGCCCTCCTGGTACGACCCGAACGGCAGGTCGCCGACGACCATCGCCCGCCGGGTGCCGCGCACCACGGCGGCGGAGAGCAGGAGCGTCTCATCCATGGTGACCGGCACGGTGGAGTCGTAGCCCAGGTGGCAGTTGCCCATGGAGTCGCCGACGAGGAGCACGGGGATCCCCGCCTCGTCGAACACGGAGGCGGTCATCGCGTCGTAGGCGGTGAGCATGGGCCACTTCTCGCCCCGCTCCTTGGCGGCGGCGATGTCGCGCACGGTGAGACGGCGGCTGCCCGTCCCGCCGTACAGCGCCCCGGTGGTGCCCTTCGGCGCGCCCGGCGCGGGCCCGGAGGGCGCGGGGGCGCCCGCGGCTCCGGGGGTTCCGGGGGTGTCGGAGGCAGGCGGAACGTGCGTCATGGCGGTGACTCCTTGTCGTCTCGAGGCGCCCTGACGGCGTCCCCGGATCGCCTCCCATGGTGGCACCGGGCGGACGGCGGCGGAAGTGGCGTGCCCCACACCCGGGGCCCGCCGCGCACCGGCCGCCGCACCGGCACGACCGGAGGCAGATATTCCGGTTTCCGCGGGGTGACCCAGGGCACCGGTACGGTCCGGAACCCGGCGCCCCGCCCCGGACGTCCCCCTCACGGAGGGCCGCCGCGCACGGCGGGGCACCAGCGGCCACGTCCCCTAGGGTGCGTACCGGGGAGCGGCACGGCGAGGCACGAGGACGGCAGATGGCGCAGGTGTACATGACGGACGCGGAACGCGGCGGCGCGGACCCCGGCGGGCCCCGATCCCGGTTCCGCCGCCTGCTGGCCGCCCGGTTCGGGCCGGGCACCTGGCGCCGGGGGGTGCTGCTGGCCCTGTGCTCGGTGGCCGTGGCGCTGCTGCTCGTCCTCCACTCCGAGGTGCCCAACCGCGTCGGCAGCCTGGGCAGCCTGCTGGAGACGTTCCTGCCGTGGCTGGGGCTGGCGCTGCCGGTGCTGCTGATCCTCGGGCTGATACGGCGCTCGGCGACGGCGCTGGTGGCGCTGGTGCTGCCGGTGGCCGTCTGGCTCAACCTCTTCGGCGGCCTGATCACCGACAAGGCCGCCCCGGCGGGCGGCGGCGGGCTGACCCTGGTCTCGCACAACGTCAACGCCGACAACCCCGACCCGGCCGGCACCGCGCGGGACGTCGCCGCCTCGGGCGCCGACGTGGTGGCGCTCCAGGAGCTCCGCCAGGCGCACGTCCCGGTGTACGAGAAGGAGCTGGCCTCCGCGTATCCGCACCACGTCGTGCGGGGCACGGTCGGGATCTGGAGCCGCCATCCGCTGACCGGCGTCCGCGACGTCGATCTCGGGCTGGGCTGGACCCGGGCCGTGCGGGCCACCGTGACGGCGCCGGACGGGCCGCTGGCCGTCTACGCGGCGCACCTGCCGTCGGTGCGGGTCAAGCTGAACGCCGGCTTCACCGCCGGGCAGCGGGACGACAGCGCGGAGGCGCTGGGCCTGGCCATCCGCGAGGAGCCGCAGGAGCGGGCCGTGCTCCTGGGGGATCTCAACGGCACGATGAACGACCGCGCGCTGTCCCCCGTCACGTCACAGCTCCGGTCCACGCAGGGGGCGGCGGGCGACGGCTTCGGGTTCAGCTGGCCCGCGTCGTTCCCGCTGGCGCGGATCGACCAGATCCTGGTGCGCGGGGTGGACCCGGTCACGTCCTGGTCCCTGCCCCGGACGGGCAGCGACCACCTGCCGGTGGCCGCCACCGTGCGGTACTGAGCCGGGGCGGGACAGGGGCAGCACCGTCCGGTCGCGGCCCCGTGCCGTCCCGCCCCCGGGCGGGACGGCACGGGGCCGCGACCGGATCCGCCGGCCGGGGTCAGTCCGTCTCCTCGCGCCACCGGTTGGTGATCGGCAGCCGCCGGTCCTTGCCGAACCCCTTGGCGGAGATCTTGGTGCCCGGCGGGTACTGGCGCCGCTTGAACTCGGCGGCGTCCACCATCCGCAGCACCCGCGCGACCAGCTCCGCGTCGAAGCCCGCGGCGACGACCTCCTCGAACCCGTGGTCCCGGTCGACGTAGAGCTCCAGGATGCGGTCGAGCACGTCGTAGTCGGGCAGCGAGTCGCTGTCCACCTGGCCGGGGCGGAGTTCCGCGCTGGGCGGCTTGGAGATCGAGTTCTCCGGGATGGGCGGGGTCTGGCCGCGCTCCTCGGCCGCCCGGTTGCGCCAGTGGGCGAGGCGGTAGACGGAGGTCTTGTAGACGTCCTTGATCGGCGCGTAGGCGCCCACGGAGTCCCCGTAGAGGGTGGAGTAGCCGCAGGCCAGCTCGGACTTGTTGCCCGGGGCGAGGACGATGTGGCCCTCCTGGTTGGAGAGCCCCATCAGCAGGGTGCCGCGCAGCCGGGCCTGGAGGTTCTCCTCGGCGAGCCCGGTGAGCTCCGCCGCCTCCAGATAGGCGTCGAACATCGGGCCGATCGGAACGGTGCGGAAGTGGAGCCCGGTGCGCTCGGCCAGCTCGGCGGCGTCCCCCTTGGAGTGCTCGGAGGAGTAGCGGGACGGCATGGAGACGGCGTGGACGTTGCGGGCGCCCAGCGCGTCACAGGCGATGACCGCCGTGAGGGCGGAGTCGATGCCGCCGGAGAGGCCGAGGACGACGCTGCTGAAACCGTTCTTCGCCACGTACGCCCGCAGCCCCACCACCAGCGCCGAGTAGACCTCCTCGTCGTCGCCGAGGCGGTCGGCGTAGCCGGCGGTCAGCTCCGGCTCGTAGGGCGGCAGCGGCTCGGATCCGATGACGACGTGCTCGACGCGGAGCCCGTCGCCGGGAGTGCCGGAGGGGATCTCCCCGGCGGCCGGCAGGTCGAGGTCGACCAGGACGCAGCCCTCGGAGAACTGCGGCGCGCGGACGAGCACCTCGCCGCGGGAGTCCACCACGATCGAGTCGCCGTCGAAGACGAGTTCGTCCTGGCCGCCGATCATGGCCAGGTACGCGGTGGTGCAGCCGGCCTCCTGGGCCCGCTTGCGGACCAGCTCCAGCCGGGTGTCGTCCTTCTCCCGCTCGTAGGGCGAGGCGTTGATCGACAGCAGCAGGCCGGCACCGGCCTCCCGCGCGGCGGGCACCCGGCCGCCGTCCTGCCAGAGGTCCTCGCAGATGGCCAGGGCGACATCGACGCCGTGGACCCGGATGACGGGCAGCGTCTCCCCGGGCACGAAGTAGCGGAACTCGTCGAACACCCCGTAGTTGGGCAGGTGGTGCTTGGCGTAGGTCAGCACGATCTCACCGCGGTGCAGCACGGCGCCCGCGTTCCGCGGCGCGCCGGCGGGCTGCCCGTAGCGCGGCTGCGGGTGCTCGGAGCGGTCCAGGTAGCCGACGACGACGGGCACCTCGCCCATCCCCTCGTCCCGGAGCCGGGCCGCCAGCGAGGCGAGGGCGGAGCGGCTGGCCTCCACGAAGGAGCGGCGCAGCGCGAGGTCCTCGACGGGGTAGCCGGTCAGCGCCATCTCCGGGAAGGCCACGAGATGGGCGCCCTGCTCGACCGAGTGCCGGGTCCAGTGGACGATGGACTCGGCGTTCCCGGCGAGGTCGCCGACGGTGGAATCGATCTGGTTCAGTGCGAGGCGAAGTTGGGGCACGCCGGCCATCCTAGTCCCGAGTAATCGTCTATCTGACACGATGCGGCGGAGAGACGGGTCACCGCCCCTCCCGGCCGACCGTCTACCCGGTGCCGAGCGCTCCACCACGGCCACGGAGGGGACCGCCCGGGCGCCCCGCGGGGGCCTTCGCCGCCCTCCGGCGCGGCCCCGGCCGCGCCCGGCGGCGGGAGCTCGCGGCGGTGGTCAGCCCGTGGTGTGCCCGGCCGAGGCGGCGCGGGCGGCCCGGGCCCGCCGGTGGTAGAACCAGGCCATGTTGGAGGAGACACCCGCCACCATCACCCAGAGGACGCCGAGCCAGCTGCCCTCCACGAAGGACACGACCGCCGCGGCGGTGGCGAGGAGACAGACGGCGACGGCGAACAGGGCGAGGCGGGGCATGGGGGCGGCTCCTTGGCGCGCGTTCCGGGGCGGCGTACCGGACCATTGTCCCCCACCCGGCGCGGACCCCTGCGCCCACCCGGCCCGGACCACTCCCCCGCCCCGCCCGTGGCTCCCGCCACCGGGCCGTACGCGCCGCCGCCGGCCCGGCCGCGCCGCGCCGCCCCGTCCACCGCGCGGTGCGTTTCCACCCCCGCCGCCCGGCGGGAGTCTCCGCGCACGGACGCGGTTGTGCTCCGGCGCGCGCACGGCCCGGCCGCCGCCTCGCGCGGCCTCCCGTTCCCGTGGCGGTACCGTCGCCCCGGGCCGGCGGCCCCCTTCGCTCACACGTCGGTGACCCGCAGCCCGGCGTGCGCCTTGTAGCGCCGGTTCACCGAGATCAGGTTGGCGACGAGCGACTCCACCTGGTGCGCGTTGCGCAGCCGGCCCGCGAACACACCGCGCATCCCGGGGATGCGGCCGGCCAGCGCCTGGACGAGCTCGCAGTCCGCGCGGACCTCCCCGAGCACCATGACGTCGGTGTCGATCTCCTCGACCGCCGGGTCCTTCAGCAGCACGGCGGAGAGGTGGTGGAAGGCGGCGGTCACCCGGGAGTCCGGGAGGAGCGCGGCGGCCTGCTCGGCGGCGCTGCCCTCGTCGGGACGGATGGCGTAGGCGCCCTTCTTGTCGAAGCCGAGCGGGTTGACGCAGTCCACGACGAGCTTCCCGGCCAGTTCCTCCCGGAGCGAGCCGAGGGTGGCGGCGTGGCCCTCCCAGGGCACGGCGACGATGACGATGTCGCTGCGGCGGGCGCACTCGGCGTTGTCCGCGCCCTCGACCCCGTGGCCGAGTTCGGCGGCGGCCTCCTGCGCCCGCCCGGCGGCCCGGGAGCCGACGATCACCCGCTGCCCGGCCCGGGCGAGCCGGTAGGCGAGGCCGCGGCCCTGGTCACCGGTACCGCCGAGGACGCCGACCACCAGGCCGGAGACGTCGGGGAGCTGCCACGGGTCCTTGGCGGGGGCTTTCCGCACTGCGTCGGTGGAGTTCATGACAGTGATGTTGTCACACATGGCGCACGTGCGGACCGTCCTGCCTCGTCCGGCCCCGGCCGCCCACCTCACCCCGCGCCGCCGGGCCGTCTCCTCCGTACGTCACCCGCCATGCCGCCTGCTTTCGCGCGGACGTCCGCAGGACCGGCCGCCCGGGGCCGCCGGCTCGGCCCGGCGCCCGGGACGGCCGGGTGGGCGGGGTCGCCCCCCGGGGTGAGGGCGGGGGCGGCGGTGAGACGGGGTCCTCCCCGGACAAGCGGGTGCCGGGACCCGTGACGGCGACCGCCCATCCGCCGATCGCCCCGGTGGGTGCCGTGTGGCCATCGGACTCTGCCGGCGCGTCCGCCCGCGCCCCGCACCACCCGGCGGTCCCCTGCCGTACACCCTCCCGTCACCCCTGCGGGGGAACGGGGCGCCGTCGGGCCGACGCGCCCCGCGCGGCCGGAGCAGGATGCGGGCCATGGACGCCGTACGGGTGGCGCTGCTGCGCGAGATCCTCGCCGGAACGGCCTGGCTGGACGCCACCCGGTGGTTCGCCGGGGCGTTGCGCCGCTCCGTGGACCCACCGGGCGGCGGGCTGCTGCTGGTCGGCGGCGAGGGGTACGAGCCCTGGCACCTCGCCGCCCACCTCGGCGAGGAAGCCGCCCGGTCCGGGCTCCCGCAGCTCTCCCCCACCCTGGTCCGCCACCGCGTGGAGCCGGGCGCGCCGCCGCACCTGGCCGTCGGCCCGGACCGGCTGGCCGCGGCACGGCGCGGGGAGACACTACTGGTCGTCGCCCCGGACCGGCCCGGCACGCCCCTCCTCGAACGGGTGCGGGACGCCCGGCGCGCGGGGGCGACCGTGCTGGCGATCGACGGGGGCGACCGGGACCTGCGCTCCCTGGCCCACGAGTCGCTCGGCGTGCCGGAGACGGATCCGGCCCATGCCGCGTCCGGTGCGGCCCCCGGCACCGCCGGGATGGCCGGGGTGGATGGGATCACCGGGGTGGCCGCTGTGCTCGGCCTGCGAACAGTTCCCGCTCCCGGCCCGGGGCCGGTCTCCCCGACCGGGGCGGCGGCCCCGTCCGTGTCCGGTGCGCGGCCCCCGTCCCCGCCCGGCCCGCGGGCACTCTCCGCACGCGACCCGGAGCGGCCTTCCGTGTTCGGCCTGGAAGCCGCGCAGCACCTGGTGAGCGCGGTGGCCGCGGAAGACGGCCGGAGCGCCGGGGCGGGCCCGCGCGGCCGGCGCCGGCTACGGGAGAGGCTGGCCCGGCTGGCGGAGGAGCTGACGACGCCTCCGCCGCCCCCTTGGTGACGCGGTGCCCCGCCCGGCCCGATGTCCACTTCGCGGCCCGGGCCGAGGCCCGGGCCGCCGCACGTCATCTCGGGCCAAGGGCGCCCAGGGGCCCGGCTCCCCGGTTCGGTGCGGGGGCCGCCGTGGGGGGCCTGTGCGGCCCCGCGCCACCGGAGAGGAACTCCCGGTCCCGTGCGCGGCCGTCCGCCGGGCGGGACGGAGAGCGTCCGGGGCGGCGGCACCGGTGGACGTGGACGGCGGCCCACGTCCGATGGCCCACGGCCGGCCACCGGCCACCGCCGGCCCCTCCCTCACTCCCTCGCCCTCCATGCCGGCGGCGAGCCTCCGGGCCGGGACCGGAGCCGGGACCGTCAGGCGCGGCGGGCGCCGTCCGGCGGCGCGTCCCCGTCGTGCCAGCGCGGATCCGTCTCCCACTCGGCGTTCCGCTCCCGGGCCGTCTCCATGGCGTGCTCGGCCTCGCCCCGCGTCGGGTAGGGGCCCATCCGGTCCTTGGCCGGGCACTCCGGACCTTCCTCGACCTTGCCGTGCTGGAGGCAGTAGTACCACTCGCCCGCCTTGCCGGCCGCCCGCTTCCGGAACAGCGCCATCGAAGGCCCCTATCTCTCGTATCTCTCGTGTCTCTGGGTTGTCTCTCGGCGGTCTTCGGCCATTCCCCGGTGATCTCGGCCGATCCCGGTTCCGGCTCGCCCGGTTCCCCGCCGCAGGCCGCTGGTGACGTGGCCCCCGGCGGCCGGAAGGCCGCTCTGCCGCTCATGTTGCCCGAGCGGCCGCCGATACACTCGCCCCATGTCTGGCCAGTCGCTCCTTGTCCCCGGGACGTTGTCCCCTCGCCGTCCCGTCCCCGCCTCGATCCCGCGCCCCGAGTACGTCGGCCGGGACGCTCCCACGCCGTACACCGGGTCCGAGGTCCAGGACGCCGAAACGATCGAGCGCATGCGGATCGCGGGGCGGATCGCCGCCCGCGCGATGGAGGAGGCCGCGGCCCACATCGCGCCGGGGGTCACCACCGACGAACTGGACCGGGTGGCCCACGAGTACATGTGCGACCACGGCGCCTATCCCTCCACCCTCGGCTACCGCGGCTACCCCAAGTCGCTCTGCGCCTCGGTGAACGAGGTCATCTGCCACGGCATCCCGGACTCGACCGTGCTGCGCGACGGCGACATCGTCAATCTGGACGTCACCGCCTACATCGGCGGGGTGCACGGCGACAACAACGCCACCTACCTCTGCGGCGACGTGGACGAGGAGTCCCGGCTGCTGGTCGAGCGGACCCGGGAGGCCCTGAACCGGGCGATCAAGGCGGTCAAGCCGGGCCGGCAGATCAACATCATCGGCCGGGTGATCGAGTCCTACGCCAAGCGGTTCGGCTACGGCGTGGTCCGCGACTTCACCGGGCACGGCATCAACAGCTCCTTCCACTCCGGCCTGATCATCCCGCACTACGACAGCCCGCAGGCGACGACGGTCATCAGCCCCGGGATGACCTTCACCATCGAGCCGATGCTCACCCTGGGCACCCACGAGTACGACATGTGGGAGGACGGCTGGACGGTGGTGACCAAGGACCGCAGGCGGACGGCCCAGTTCGAGCACACACTGGTCGTGACGGAGACCGGAACGGAGATCCTCACGCTCCCCTGACCCCCGGCCCCTGCCCCCTCACCCCGGGCCCGCACCCGGGCACCACGCCCTCCGCCGGAGGGGGCACGAGGTCCCGCGGGCACCGGCGCGGGGAGGACCGGGGGCACCGGCCCTCACCCGGCGTCCCACGGGCACCACGCCCTCCGCCGGGGGCAGGGCCCATGAGCCACGGCACGGCCGGGCGGCCGGCACCCGGCCGTGCCGCCGCTGCCGGGCCGGGGCGCCCTCACCCTTCCCGACACCCTGTCGGAAAGTTATAGACTTCGGAATCAAGCCCGCATGTGCAGATTTCGATCAGGCGGCGATCAGACCTGAGCAGATCCCGGCGCATCACCAGCGGCACCCGAGCAGAAAGCCCTACATCGGCCACCGCTCCCCCTCTCCCGCCACCTCCGCGCCCCCTCTCCGCATCCCGTCTCCCAGCCCCCCGCTTCTCCGCCTCTGCGCCTCCCGCACGCCCGCAGCGCCGACCGAGCCCCGTTCCGCCCGTACCGCTCTCCGGAGGCCCGTCATGGACGCCCCCAGCAGCACGCCCTTCTCCGCCCGGATCCGCGCCGCCACTCAGGCCCAGCACACGGAGGCCGAGAACGCGCCCTTCGTCGGTGACATGCTCGGCGGGCGGCTCGGCGTTTCGGCGTACGCCCTCTACACGGAGCAGTTGTGGTTCGTCTACCGCGCCCTGGAGGAGCAGGCGGACACCCTCTCCCGGGACCCGGTGGCGGGCCCCTTCATCCGCCCGGAGCTGCGGCGCGTGCCCGAACTGGAGCGTGATCTGGACCATCTGCTCGGCCCCGGCGGCCGCGCCCGCTCCCGGCCGCTGCCCGCCACCGCCACGTACGCCGACCGGATCGCGGAGGTGTCCCGCGGGTGGCCGGCCGGTTACGTCGCCCACCACTACACCCGCTACCTCGGCGACCTCAGCGGCGGCCAGATCATCCGCGCCACCGCCGAGAAGACCTGGGGTTTCACCCCCAAGGGCGACGGCGTGCGGTTCTACGTCTTCGAGGGACTGGGCAGCCCCTCCGCGTTCAAGCGCGAGTACCGGGCCCGGCTGGACGCCCTGCCGGTGGACGAGGCGGAGAAGCAGCGGGTGATCGAGGAGTGCCGGCGGGCCTTCGCCCTGAACACCGCCCTCTTCCGTGACCTGGGCGAACGAGCGGCGGAACGATCCGGCGGGCGCCCGCTCAGCGCCTGACCGCGCCCTCGTCAGGGCCCCTACAACAGCGAGACCCCGGGCGCGACCTCAACGACGCATGTTCACGCCAAGAAGTGAATTTCAGGCATATCTCCGAGCAAAGTTCGGCAAACAGCAGCGGACGCCTGACCCGTTGCCCTACGGTTCGGTGAAACCAAGTGTGCCACCCCTTGGGGAAGGGACGGCACGCTCTCAACAGTCGCACTGTGCCAGGGGGGTCCATGCGGCATATCGATATGTCCAAGGCCGGTCGCGTCACGGCGCCCGGCGCCCGTGGGGGGGCGCCACCCCACAGACCCGGCGGCAAGTCCGGGTGGTATCTGCCCGTGACGCTCGCCGCGGACCTCGGAGGAGTCCTTCTCCCCGTGGCTCCGGTCCTGGCCGGTACGGGAGCGCCGCATCCCGTACCGGCTGCTCTTGTCGCGGCGGGACTCTGGGTCACGGTCCGGGCCGCCCGGCGCCGTTACACCTCCGACGCCCTGGGGGAGTCGCGCGGGGTCTTCCCCGTGCTCCACGACTGGCTGAACCTGCTGGGGCTGCTCGCGGTGGTGCACATAGCCGCAAGTGAGGCGTACGACCCGGTGACGGCCGCGGTGGCGCTCTCCTTCGCGCCGATGCTGACGATCCTGTGCGCCAAGGCCGTCCACCGCCATCTCACCGGGCTGCGCCGCTCGGCCCGTGCCGTGCACCGCGTCCTGGTCATCGGGGAACCGGCCTCCGCGGACACCGTGGTGGAACATCTGGCCTCCCGCACCGACCACGCCTACGTGGTGACGGGCGTGGTGGCGGTCGGAGACGCCCAGCTCACCTCCGGGGTGCCCGCGATGGCGCGGCTCGGCGCCACCCCGCCCGCCCGCGCCGCGGAGGACTGGCTCCCCGTGCGGAGCGCCGCCGAGCAGTCGGGGGCGGACCTCGCCCTGGTCGCGCCCGGTCAGCGGATGAGCGGGACGCGCCTGCGCCGGCTGGCCTGGGCCCTGTACGACGCGGGCCTGCCGCTCGCGCTGGCCCCGGGGCTGACGGATGTCGCGCCGCGGCGGCTGCGCGCCACCGCGGTCGCCGGGCTCCCGTTGCTGCACATCACCCCGCCGCACCGGCGGGGCCCGCAGGTGGCGCTGAAGTCGGCGCTGGACCGGGCGGGCGCGGCCCTCGGCCTGCTGCTGCTCGCCCCGTTCTACGCCCTGCTGGCGCTGGTCATACGCCTCGACTCCCCCGGCCCGGTGCTGCACCGTCAGGTCCGGGTGGGGCTGGACGGCAAGCCGTTCACGATGTGGAAGTTCCGCACCATGGTGGTCGACGCCGAGCGGCGGCGCGCCGAACTGGCCGCCGCCAACGAGAAGGACGGCCCGCTGTTCAAGATGCGCAGCGACCCCCGGGTGACCCGGGTCGGCCGCCGGCTGCGCCGCAGCTCGCTGGACGAGCTGCCACAGTTGGTGAACGTCCTGCTCGGGCAGATGTCCCTGGTCGGCCCGCGCCCACCGCTGCCGGACGAGGTGGCGCAGTACGACGAGGTGGCGATGCGCCGGCTGGCCGTCAAGCCGGGGCTGACCGGCCTGTGGCAGATCAGCGGGCGGTCCGACCTCTCCTGGGACGAGAGCGTGGCGCTGGATCTGCGCTACGCGGACAACTGGTCGGTGCGCGGGGACCTGGACCTGCTCGCCCGTACCTTCCGCGCCGTGGTCGACGGACGCGGAGCGTACTGAGCGCGTGGCACCGGTGAGAGGGAGCGGGCCGCGCCACCCGCGGGACCGTGGCGCGGCCGGCGTGCCCCGTCCGCTATCCCGTGCGTCCCTGGTCCGCCCGGCGGCCGGCGGTCTCCGCGCGCCAGTCGGCGTAGACGGCCGCGATGCCGTCCCGGAGCGGGATGCGCGGCTTCCAGCCGAGGGCGGAGATCCGGGAGATGTCCAGCAGCTTGCGCGGGGTGCCGTCGGGCTTGGTGGCGTCGAAGGCGATGCCGCCCGCGTAGCCCGTCACCTCCCGTACGGTCCCGGCCAGTTCACGGATGGTGAGGTCCTCCCCGCAGCCGACGTTGACCGGGTCGTCCCCGTCGTAGCGGCGCAGCAGCAGCGCGCAGGCGGCCGCCAGGTCGTCCACGTGCAGGAACTCACGGCGTGGGGTGCCGGTGCCCCAGAGGGTCACCTCGGGGGCACCGGACTCCTTCGCCTCGTGGAAACGGCGGATCAGGGCCGGCAGGACGTGCGAGGTCTCCAGGTCGAAGTTGTCGCCGGGGCCGTAGAGATTGGTCGGCATGGCGGAGATGTAGGAGGCGCCGTACTGCCGCCGGTAGGACCGCACCTGGGTGATGCCGGCGATCTTGGCCAGCGCGTACGGCTCGTTGGTGGGCTCCAGCGCGCCGGTGAGCAGCGACTCCTCCCGGATCGGCTGCGGGGCGAGCTTCGGG
The DNA here is from genome assembly GCF_012034935.1 of Streptomyces zingiberis. Taxonomy (GTDB): domain Bacteria; phylum Actinomycetota; class Actinomycetes; order Streptomycetales; family Streptomycetaceae; genus Streptomyces; species Streptomyces zingiberis. The sequence goes on along the minus strand of NZ_JAATEN010000002.1, from coordinate 350,843 downwards.
TAGATGCAGGAGGAGCCGAGGAAGAGCAGCCGGCCGGTGCCGGCGGCGTGGGCACCCGCGATCACACTGAGCTGGATGCGGAGGTTGTCCTCCAGGAACGGCACCGGCTGGGTGCTGTTGGCCATGATCCCGCCGACCTTGGCCGCCGCCAGCACCACGGCGTCCGGGCGGGCGTCGCGCAGGAAGCGCTCGGTCGCGGCGGCGTCCCGCAGGTCGAGGCGGTCCCGGCCGCGGGTGATCACCTCATGGCCGTCGGCGGTGAGGCGGCGGGCGACCGCCGATCCCACCAGGCCGCGGTGGCCCGCGACGAATATCCGGGCCGCCGCCGGCAGAAGTTCACGCGTCTCCGTCGTCATGTGCGGGATTCTGCCAGGACATTCGGCGTGTAGCGCACCAAAGCCAGAAAACCCGGAACCCCGGGGCAGGCGACCCGGTGACCGCCGTCCACGAGGCGACCGGGGCCGCCGCCTCACGGGGCCCCGAAGCCACGAGGCCGGGGAAACGCGGAGCCACAGAGCGAAAGAGCCACGGAGCCACGGGACACCACAGCCCACAGGAGAGAACACCAGCGACCGGCGCGGCGGACCGCGCCGGGAACACCGAGAACCGGGGAGGGGCCGCCGCCGGCCCTTCCCCGGCCGCACCGGGGCCGTACGCCGTACGGCCCCGACCCGAGGGGGGAACCACCGATGAACGACCACACGGCCGCGGGACGCACCGGGGAGACCGGAGTCACCGGGCGGACGGCGGGCAGAACCGCGCTGATCACCGGGGTCACCGGGCAGGACGGCTCCTATCTGGCGGAGCTGCTGCTCTCCAAGGGGTACACCGTGCACGGGCTGATCCGCCGCTCCTCGTCCTTCAACACCGAGCGGCTGGACCACATCTATCAGGGCCCGCAGGAGCCCGGCCGCACCCTGGTGCTGCACCACGCCGACCTCTCCGACGGGGTGGCGCTGGTCAACCTGTTGCGCGACCTGTGCCCGGACGAGGTCTACAACCTGGGCGCGCAGTCCCACGTCCGGGTCTCCTTCGACGCCCCGCTGTACACCGGGGACGTCACCGGGATGGGCTCGCTGCGGCTGCTGGAGGCGATCCGCGCCAGCGGCGTGGAGACCCGCATCTACCAGGCGTCGTCCTCGGAGATGTTCGGTTCGACCCCGCCACCGCAGAACGAGCGGACGCCGTTCCACCCGCGGAGCCCGTACGGCTGTGCCAAGGTCTTCGGCTACTGGGCGACCGTCAACTACCGCGAGGCGTACGACCTCTTCGCGGTGAACGGCATCCTCTTCAACCACGAGTCGCCGCGGCGGGGCGAGACCTTCGTGACCCGTAAGATCACCCGGGCCGTGGCCCGGATCAAGGCGGGCCTCCAGGACCGGCTCTACCTGGGCAACCTGGACGCCGTGCGGGACTGGGGCTACGCCCCGGAGTACGTCGACGCGATGTGGCGGATGCTCCAGTGCGACGAGCCGGACGACTACGTGGTGGCCACCGGGCAGGCCGCCACCGTGCGGCAGTTCGTGGAGACGGCCTTCGCGGCGGTGGACCTGGACTGGAACGAGTACATCCGGTTCGATCCCAAGTACGAGCGGCCCGCCGAGGTGGACGCGCTCATCGGGGACGCCGCCAAGGCGGAGTCGCTGCTCGGCTGGACACCCCAGGTGCGCTGGCCGGAACTCGCCCGGATCATGGTCGAGGCCGACTGCGCACGGCTCGACGCCGAACTCGCGGGCACCGCGGTGCGGATCGACCGCTGACGGGCCGGCCCGGAACCGCAGGCGAGGCGTGCCCGCCGATCCTCCCCGCCGATCCTCCCGGCTGATCGTCCCGGCTGATCGCCCCCGGCCGTCGCGGGCCACCCCGGGACACCGCGGACCGCCGTGAGGGGGCGCGGGCGGCGCACGGCAGGGCGCAGCAGGACACGGACGGACCGCGGTTCGCCCCGGCCGGAGCACAACCGGGCCGGGGTGACCGCAGTCCGACAAGATGAGTTCCCGTGATGGGATGACCAAGGGGCGGGCGACGCCTTAATCTCGCCTGCTACGGGCGGCCGTCGGGGCCGTGCCGGGAAGTACAGCCCGGGGGGGCACATGCGCACAGTGGGGGTATTGACGGCTGCCATGTCATTGGCAGCCGGATCGCTGGTGGGAGTGGCGGTGTCGGCTCCGCCGGCCGCGGCTCTCACCCCGCCCGTCGCCATGACGGCCGACGAACTGCCGACCTGGCAGACGAACGGCATCGTCTGGGCGACGGCGGCAGCCGGGGGAACCGTCTTCGCGGGCGGCACCTTCACGGCCGTCAGACCGCCCGGCACGGGCGCCGGCAGCGGCCAGTCACGCGAGGCGGTGAACTTCACCGCGCTGAACGCCGCGACCGGCGCGCCGACCGGCTGCGACCTGTCCTTCACGGTCGGCTCCGGCAACGCCACGGTGCGCGCGCTGGCCGTCTCGCCGGACCAGAAGACGCTCTACGCGGGCGGGTTCTTCGGCGCCGTGAACGGCGTCCCGGTGAGCAGCCTGGCCGCCATCGACATCAGCACCTGCACGCCCCGGACGGACTTCCGGCCGTCGGTCAACGCCACCGTGCGGGCGCTGGCCGTCACCGACGACGCGGTCTACCTCGGCGGCGACTTCCGGACGGTGGGCGGCCAGTCGCGGGACTACTTCGCGGCCGTCTCCACCAGCGGCTCGACCCTGCCCTGGCAGGCGGACGCCGACTACCCCGGCCGCGCGATCGAGGTCACCCCGGACGGCGGGACGGTGCTGCTCGGCGGTGACTTCTTCACCATCCGCGGCCAGGACTCGCACGCGCTGGCCGGAGTGGACGCCACCAGCGGGGTGGTGACCAAGCGCTACCCGCTCGGCTTCTTCCCGCGGACCTCCGTGGTCAAGGACATCCACGCCGACGCCTCCGGGGTCTACACCGGCAGCGAGGGCACCGGCGGCGGCGTCTTCGACGGGCGCGTCGCCTATGACCTGGGCACTCTCGACCAGCGCTGGCGGGACACCTGCCTGGGCGCGACCCAGGCCGTGCAGACCTACCGGGACGTCCTCTACAGCGGCTCGCACGCGCACGACTGCAGCAGCATGGGGGCCTTCCCCAACCAGCCGCGGTACCACCTGCTGGCGCAGTCCGTGGACGACCCCACGCTGCTCGGCTGGTTCCCCGACACCAACGACGGCCTGGGCGAGATGATCGGCCCGCGCACCCTGTCCCTGGCCTCCTCCGGAGGCAAGGACTACCTGTGGGTCGGCGGGGAGTTCACCACCGTCAACGGCGGCGGCCAGCAGGGGCTGACGCGCTTCGCCGACAGCCCCGACACCGGAGCGCCGCCGGCACCGCAGACCGAGGCGTCCAGCACCCAGCCGGGCCGGGTCACGGTCCGCTGGCAGCCGAGCATCGACCTCGACGACAGCGAGCTGACGTACCGCGTCTACCGCAACGGCGGTTCCACCCCGGTGCACACCGTGACGGCCTCGGCACTGCCCTGGGACCGGCCCCAGCTGAGCTGGACCGACACGGACGTCACCCCCGGAGCCACGTACACCTACCGGATCACCGCGAGCGACGGCACCAACACCAGCGCGCTCTCGGCGCCCCGGTCGGTCGTCCCCGCCGTCTCCCCCGAGGCGTACGCCCAGCAGGTCGTCGCCGACGGCGCCGAGCTCTACTGGCGCTACGACGAGCCGTCCGGCACCTTCGCCGCGGACTCCTCGGCCCCCGCCGACAGCGCGGGCATCCACCGGGGCGGACCCGAGCGCGCCGTCGCCCCGGGCGCCGTGCCCGGCACGGGGACGGCCCTCGGCCACGACGGCACGGACTCCTACACCTACAGCGACAAGCGGCGCGAACGCCCGGCCGCCTTCTCCGTGGAGACCTGGTTCAAGACCACCACCACGAGCGGCGGCATGCTCGCCGGTTTCGGCAACCGCCAGCTGGAGAACAGCTCCAGTCATGACAAGCACATCTACATGGCCAACAACGGCCGGCTGATCTTCGGCGTCAACAGCGGATTCGTCCGCACCGTCACCACCACGGCGTCCTACAACGACGGCAAGTGGCACCATGTCGTCGCCACCCTGGGCAGCAGCGGAATGCGCCTGTACGTGGACGGGCAGCTCCGGGCGAGCAACCTGCTGGTCGTCAGCAGCCAGAACTTCGCGGGCTACTGGCGTTTCGGCGGGGACAACCTGAGCGGCTACCCGACCCGTCCGAGCAGCGACTACTTCGCCGGCCAGCTCGACGAGACCGCCGTCTACCCGACGGCTCTGAGCGCCAACCAGATCCAGCGCCACCACACCCTGGGCACCGCGCCCTCGGACACGGTCACCACGGTGCAGCCCTCGGCCGACACCTACGTCAACCAGCAGGCGCCGAGCGCCAACCACGGCACGGCCGGGCAGCTCGCGGCCCGCGGTTCCGCGCTCTACGAGTCCTACCTGCGCTTCCCGCTGCCCTCGGCGCCGTCCGGCAAGGTGCTGAAGAGCGCCGCCCTGCGGGTGACGCTGACGGGGGACTCCTTCGCCGGCTCCACGGACACGTTCCGCGTGGTGCCGATCACCGGCTCCTGGTCGGAGACCGGCACCACGTACACGAACCGGCCCGAGCTGTCCGGGACGGCGCTGGGCACCCTGACGGGCGCCACCACCCCACAGGGCACCTACTCCACCGCGCTGAGCACCTCCGCGGTCTCCGGCAAGCTGGGCCAGAACCTGGACCTCGCGCTGACCGGTGACGGCACGGACAACCTCTGGCTGTCCTCGCGGGAGGCGTCGGGGACGGCCGCCCGTCCCGCGCTGGTGCTGACGTTCGGGGCGCCGTGAGCCGCCACGGTGCCCGCCGCGGCGCGGCCGTCGCCCTGGCGACGGCCGCCGCCGTGCTGCTCGCGGGCTGCGGCTCGGGCGACGACGGGGGCGGGGAGCACGCCGGGCGGCCCGGCGCCTCCCCCTCCGCGTCCGCCCCACGGGACGGGGAGCGCTCGGACACCCCGCAGGACGGGAAGGGCCCGGACGCGGGGGGCGTGCCGTCCGGCCCCAAGGTGCCGGACGACCAGCTCGACGCGGCCGAGCGCTCGTTCACGACGAAGGAGAAGAAGTACCTCTCCGGGCGGGTGCCGAAGGGCCACGACCCGGCGGCGGTGCTGGAGGGCGGCCAGGAGGCCTGCGACCGCCTGCGGTTCCTGAACGAGCTCGACCCGGAGATGGCGGTGAGCGCGCTGATCCTCGGCGAGATCACCAACGCCCGCGCGGCCGTCTCCGACCTCTGCCCGACATACCGGTCGACGGTGGAGGCCGCCGACCGGGGCCACACCGACGGCGAGTTCACCGTCGGCGCCGAGCGGAAGGCCGGCACGACCGTGGTCCCCGGCCGTTACCGCTCGCCCGGCCCCGGCCCGTCCGGCCCCTCGGGCGAGGACGGCGGGGGCGGCGAGGAGTGCTCCTGGCAGGTCACGGGGGCCGGCGGGAAGCCGCTGGACTCCGGCTCGGGGCGCGCCAAGGGCGGGGACATCGACATCACCATCCCGAAGGCGGCCCGGGGCTTCACCTCCACGGGCTGCCACAGCTGGCTGAGACTGGGAGGCACCGGATGAGCAGCAGACTCCCCATCCTCGTGGCGATACCGACCAAGAACGAGGAGGAGAACATCGCGGCGGCCCTCGGGTCGGTCATGGGCCACTTCGAGGCGGTCGCCGTGGTCGACTCGGACAGCACCGACGACACCCGGGCGATCGCCACCAAGCTGGGCGCGGAGGTCGTGCCCTACCGGTGGGACGGCACGTACCCCAAGAAGAAGCAGTGGTGCCTGGACCAGGTGCGCCCGGAGATCCCCTGGGTGCTCTTCCTCGACGGGGACGAGCGGCTGAGCCCGGCGCTGCTGGCCGAGTTGCGGGACCTCTTCTCCCGCCCGGTGGAGGCCGCCGCGTTCGACATCCCGCTCGGCTACTGGTTCGGCGGGAAGCGGCTGCGCCACGGCTACACCATCGTCAAACGCGCCCTGATGGATCGCAACCGCGCCTACTTCCCGGTGCTGGGCGATCTGGACGCGCCGGGCATGGGCGAGCAGGAGGGGCACTACCAGCCGATCGCCGATCCCGTGCGGCGGTTGCGGTCCCCGATCGAGCACGAGGATCTGGACCCGGTCCGTACCTGGTTCGACCGGCACAACCGCTACTCGGACTGGGAGGCGTGGCTGGAGCTCCACCCGGCGGTGCGGGAGGAGATCCGGCTGGCCAAGACCCGGCAGGGGCGCCTGTTCCACCAGGCGCCGTTCAAGCCGCTGGTCTCCTTCGGCTACGCCTACCTCTACAAGCTGGGCTTCCTGGACGGACGGGCCGGCCTGGACTACGCCCTGGCCATGAGCTTCTACCGGTGGCAGATCGGGCTCAAGACCCGGGAGGGGCGCCGGACGGGCCGCACGGGCTGACAGCCGAGGCGGCCCGGGGGGCCGGGGGCGGGACCCGGCCACCGGCCCTGGCCACCCGCACTCCCTCGCCGGCCCGCCCGGCCCCGTCCGGGCGGACCCGGCGGAGAGGGGCTGGCGCGGGGCGCCCCGGCCCGCGATCAGCGCCGGTGGCCGGCGACGACCTCCTCGTACAGCCCGTGCAGATCCTCGACGACGGCGTCGATGGAGAACTTGTCCCGGATGAGGTTCCAGGCCGCGTCGGAGGCCTCCGCGTTGGCGGCCGGGTCGAGCAGTTCCAGGATCGCCTGGCCGACCAGCGGCCCGTTGTCCGCGTCCGGGCGGCTGTCCACCACGCGGCCGGCGCCGGCCGCGGCCACGTCCGGCGAGAGCCCGCCCGTGCGGGTGACCACCACGGGCAGCCCCACGGACATGGCCTCCAGGATGGAGACGGCGAAGGGCTCCACGATCGACGGCAGGACGTAGACGTCGGAGCTCCGCAGCCGCTCCATGACCTCGGAGTGCCCGAGCGGACCGACGTACTCCACGGAATCGGCCACCCCGAGCCGGGCCGCGAGGGCCAGCATGTCGTCGGCGAGCGGACCGGTGTCCGGTCCGGCCAGCACGAAGCGCGCGCCGGGGTACTTGGCGAGGACGACCGGCATCGCCGAGATGAAGTCCTCCGGCCGCTTGCGGGCCTGCACCCGGGCCAGGTAGAGAATGGTGGGCGGGCGATCCCCGGAGGTGGCGGGCCGGCGCTCCTGGGCGGGTACGCCGTTGACCAGCCGGTGGGTGCGGCGCAGCGGGCGGGGCACCGCGACGGCCTCGACGTCCTCCCGCTCGCTCTCGGTGAGGTGGAGCACGGCGTCGGCCTCGCGGAGCACCTTGCGGAGCCCGAGGAGGTCGACGAGTTGCGCGACGCGCTTCTCCGTCGGGTCGATCATGCCGTGCGTCTGCAGCACCAGCGGGGTGCCGGTGCGCAGGGCGGTGAGGGCGATGGGCAGGGTGACCAGATCCCGCATCAGATGGACGTGGACGAGGTCGGCACCGGCCACCATCCGGCGCGCGCGGGCCAGCATGGCCGGTGAGGTGATCCCGCTGACCTCGAAGGCGGGCAGGACGTGCCGGGCCTGGTACAGCCAGGTCGGCACCCCCTCCACGGAGTCGGGCAGCGGCCCGTCGAAGCGGTCGCCGAGCGCGGTGATCCGGGCGTCCACCCCGCGCCGCCGCAGACCGCGCGAGAGATTCAGCGCGACCCGGGTGGGCCCCCCGAAGTCGTGTGTGGGCGTGTGCAGCGTGACCGCGTGCAGGACCTTCACGTGGTATTCCTCCCCCCGATGCCCCCCGGCACCGTGGCGGTCAGCGTATCCGCGGGCCGCGCCGGCCCGCAGCCGTACGGGGAGGAAGCCCGCGCCGGGTCCGCGCGGGCCGCCGCGCTTCTAGACTGCTGGCCGGAGGGCGGGCGCCGGGTGGCGCCCCTGGGGGCCTCAACAGCCGTAGGACAGGGGGGACATGACCACCGACGCACCGGCCGCACCGGCCGGGCCGGCGGAGGGCACCGCTCCGGGCGGCGGAGGGGGGCCGGGGGCGCGCGAGGCGTCCGCGGAGGCCCGTCACGCCCCGCGCGCCGTGCTCTCGCGGGCGCTGTCCGTCCCGCTGATCCTCGGACTGGTCTTCGGGCTGCCGGCCGTGGTGGCGTCCCAGTACGGCGACGGGGTGCGGGACGAGGCGTACTGGTTGCAGCTCGCGCTCACCTGCTACACGGGCGCGCGGCTGTCCGCGATGGTGCTGACCGCGCGGCGGCGGCTGATCCAGGGCGCCTTCTGGCTGTTCTGCTACATCGCCATGGGGGTGGCGCCGCTGGCGCAGGCGGTGCTGGGCCGGACGCCCACCCCCGTCGTCGGGCCGCGGTCGGACACGGTGCTCGCGCTGGTGCTGGTGCTCTGCGGCTGTGTCGCCTTCGACGTGGGCGCGCTGCTGGCGCGGCACCGCCCGTCGCTGCGGATCCGCTGGTCACCGCCGACGGCCTCGGTGGGGCGCCGGCGGCTCTACCTGCTGGTCCTCTTCGCCTGTGCCTGCAGCGCGGTGTTCGTCGTCCAGCTCGGCGGGCCGGCGGTGTTCTTCAGCAGCCGGCAGGAGATCAGCGAGTCCATCGGGGCGAGCGCGTCGGGCGGCGCCGGGGACTCCAACGTGGGCTCGGCGTTCCTGCGCGGCTTCGGTACCGTGCCGGCACTGCTGGCCCTGCTGTTCCTGCTGCGCTGGATGGTCACCTCCAAGGTGCCCCGGCGGAGCCCGCTGGTGCTGCTGATGCTCGCCGGGCTGGTGGCCGTCAACGTCGTCGTCAACAACCCGATCTCCAACCCCCGGTACTGGTTTCTGACCGTGGCGTTCTCGATCCTCTTCACGGCCTTCCCGAAGAGCCCGGTGATGTACCGGACGTCCCTGGCGCTCGGGGTGATCGCGGCGCTGCTCCTCTTCCCGTTCATGGACCGCTTCCGCTACGACGAGGAGGGCCGCAAGGAGGTGCAGTCCTCCTCGTTCGTGGAGCCGCTGACCCTCAAGGACTACGACCAGATCGGCATGTTCGCCAACACGATCACCTTTGTCGATTCCGGGGCGGGGCACGCCTACGGGCGCCAGCTGACCGGCACCGTGCTCTTCTTCGTGCCCCGCTCGGTCTGGGACGGCAAACCGCTGGACTCCGGGGTGCGGGTCGGCCAGTGGATGGGGATGACCAACACCAACCTCTCCTCGCCGCTCTGGGCCGAGCTGTGGCTGGACTTCGGCTCGGTGGGCATGACCGGCGGCTTCCTGGGGCTGGGGTACCTCTGCGCCCGCGGTGACCGCCGGTACACCCTGCGTACGGTGGACGACGAGCGGCCCGGGAACATCATGGCCATCGTCATCCCTCTGATCGCCGGATACTCGTTCATCCTGCTCCGCGGTCCGCTGCTGCAGGCGGCGGGGCGCATCGGCATCGCGCTGTTCTGCCTGGCGCTGGTGACGACGTTCCGCTCGGACACCCGGAAGCTGCTCCGCTGAGCGGACGCGCAGGCGGGTCCGGGCGGTCCGGGCGGTCCGGGCGGGGCCGGACAGGGCCGGCGGCCGGGCGGGAGTCGCGGGGGCGGCGGCCCGGGTGCCCCGGGGCGGGGACGGTGGCGACCTGAGAGCCGGGGGTGACGATGGGCCGGGGCCGGGGTTCCCGGACCGCGCCAGGAGGGACAGGGCCCCGGGGCGGGAGGCAGGCCGGGGGCAGGGGCCCGGGCCGGGACGGGGGCCCAGGCGGGGGCCGGACGGGCGGGTGGTTCCCCCTTGACGGTGTGATGATCGCTCTTTTCGGGCGATCACCGCCGGAGGCCGGTGAACCGGCCGCCGCGGGGTGGGAGGGCTCTGCCGTCACCGTGCCGGCGTCCCAAGGCGCCGGAGAGGAGAATTCCATGCCTGCCACCCCCACCCGTGCCCTCGCGGCGCTCGCCCTGGCCGCGGCCGCTGCCCTGACGGCCGGTGTCACGGCCACCGCCGGAGCGGCGGCACCACAGCACCCCGCTCCCCCGTCGTCCCCCACCCGTCCCCCCACCGCCCCCGCGCCCGAGCCGCTCGCCCTCTCCACCGTCGCGGACGCGGAGACGGCCATGGGCGGAGAGTCCTTCGCCAACGCCTCGTACCGCTTCTTCGCCGCCCAGGCGCAGCGCGAGAAGCAGCCCGAGGCCGCTACCGCGTTCCGCCGGACCGCCCGTACCGAACTGTGGGAGCACTTCTCCGAGCTGGCCGAACTGGTGGACGCGGTCGGCGACGACGAGTCGAATCTGCGCAAGGCCATCCAGGGCGAGACCCACGAGGCCCGGGAGATGTACCCCGACTACGCGGACCAGGCGCGGCGGGACGGCGACGAGAACGCGGCGGAACTCTTCACCGAGATCGCCGCCGACGAGAACGAGCACCGCGAGGCGTTCACCGAGGCACTGGAGGCGATCACCGGGAAGGGCGGCCGCGTCCCCGCGCCGCCGACGGTCGACCCCGTCGAGGTTCCGGCGGGCGAGCCCCAGGTCACCTCACCCCGGACCCGGGCCAACCTGGAGGCCGCGCTGCACGGTGAGGCCCTCGCCAACGCCTCGTACCTGCTCTACGCCCGGCAGGCCGAGCGGAGCGGCAACCACGCGCTGGCCCGGCTGTTCCGGGGCGTGGCCCAGGTCGAGCTGCGTGAGCACTTCGCGTCCGAGGCCGCCCTCGCCGGCCTGGTCTCCGACACGAGGAGCAATCTGCGGACCGCGATCAGCGGCGAGCGCTACGAGTCGACCGTGGTCTACCCGGCCTACGCGGAGCGCGCCCGGCGCGCCGGGGACGAGGAGGCCGCGGCGCTCTTCACCGACATCGCCGGGGACGAGCGCCGCCACGCGGAACTCTTCACCCGGGTGCTGCGCGGCATCGGCCACCCCGGCCACGGTCACGGCCGGCACGGGAACCACCCCCAGGGCGGCACCGGGCAGGCCGCTGGCTGACCCCGCGCCGGGCTCTCCCGGCCCGTCACGCACGGAAGGCGCCCCGCCCGCCGCGGGGCGCCTTCCGCGTGAGACCGGGGCGCGGAGTCACCCGCCGGCCGGACCGGCCGGGGCCTGGGGCGCGGGGGGAGGCGTGTTCCGCAGCCGGATGGCGCGGGTCCAGGCCGCCGTGGCCTTGAGCGCCGAACCGAGGCACAGTCCCCAGGCGGCGCCGAGCACCCCGCCGAGCAGGTGACCGCCGATCAGGAAGCCGACCGAGAGCAGGGAGAAGACCACCTGGATCGGCAGGGTGGAGCGCGGGCTGAGCACCCGGAGGGTCAGCAGCGCGCAGGTGCCCAGGGCGATGGCCGCGTACTGCGCGCCGGTGGCGGGCAGCAGCGCGGCGGCGGCGGCCCAGGTGTCACCGAGCAACTGGCGCCCCGCCCCGTCCGGCAGCAGGACGAGCACCCCGGCCCAGCAGGCGGCGACCACCGCGAGGACGGCGGCCAGGACGGCGGTGGCCCGGACTCGTCCGGCGGTGGAGGCGACCCGGTTCAGCAGTGGCGGGCCGAACGACGTGGCGGCGTTGAACAGGACGTTCATCGGGCCGAAGAGGGCGACCGCGCCCCGCAGGGCCCCGACGGCCAGCGGGTTGGCGAAGACGCCGAGTCCGATGATCGCGAGCTGGCCGGCGGCGTTGCCGACGGCGAACTCCAGTACGAAACGGCGTCCGAGGTGGCCACGGCGGAGCAGCCGGCGCGGGTCGCCCTGGGCTCCGCGCAGCCGCGGCCGGAGCAGCGCGGCGCCCAGCACCAGGGCCGGCAGGGCGGACAGCCCCCACACGGCGATCAGCCGGCTCGGCTCGCTGCCGTCCGGCTGGAGGACCAGCGCGGGGACGACCGCCACGAGCCGCACCAGATCGGTGACCAGGGCGAGATGCGGCAGCCGGAGCACCGAGAAGCAGTAGCGGACCGCGTCCTGGGTCAGCACCACCGGCAGGACGAGGCCGAGCACCGCGAGCCCGCGGGCGGTCTCCCCCGGCACGAGGACGAGCGCGGCGGCCATGAGGGCGCCTGCCGCGGTGGACGCCACGGCGGTGAAGCCCACGGCGGAGCGGCAGGCCGAGCGGACGGCGGACGGGGCTCCGCGCTCCAGCACCAGCGCCTGCCCGACATAGGCGACGGTGAGGCCGAGCAGGACCGTGAAGACCGTGTAGACGATGGAGAAGACGGAGAATCCGGCGGCCGTGGAGAGCCGCGCCGCCATGATGAGGACCGCGATGTTGGTGAGCGCCGACACCCCCTGGTCGGCGACGGAACAGAGCACGGCGGCCCGGGTCCGCAGCCCGCCGTCCCCGGAGCGTCCCGGCGGTCCGTCCCCGGGCTCCGCACCGGACGGCCCGCCGCCGGCAGGCCCAGGGGTGGGCGCGGGCGCGGGTGCGGGAGTGGGCGCGGGTGCCGAACGCGGTCCGGGGACCGGACTCCGCGGGGGCGCCGGGCCCGGCCTGGGAGCCCGGCCCGGCCCGGGAACCGGACCCTGCCCGGGAGCCGGTCCGGCCCCGGAGGGGCTCTCAGCTCCTGACGACGACTCGGCCCCGGAGGACGACTCGGCCTCAAAAGCCGGGTCGGGCCCGGAGGACGGCCGGGCCCCGGAGGACGCCGGGTCCGGCCCGGGACCGGGTGGGTGATCGGTCACCGGTGGGCCGGGCCGGCGGGGAGGCCGCCGTGGCTCCCGGCACCGCCGCTCCCCGCCGCCCCGCCCGGGGCACCGGGCCGTCCCGAGCCGGACGGAGACGCTCCGGCCGTTGTACGGTCGGTGGCGGAGGCCGCGGAACCGGCACCGCCGGCCGGCTCCGGGACGGCCGCCCCGTGCTCCGTATCGGACGGGGCCGCGTGGCGCCGGCCGCGGCGCAGCGCCGGGACGCGGCTGCGCCGGGCGGACTCCTCGGAGTGCAGCAGCGCCCCGAGGACCGTGCCGCCCGCGCCGGAGACCAGCTCACGGACGCGGGCGAGGTCGTCACGGCGCACCTCGCGCGGGTCGCAGACCACGAGCACCCCGTCCACCCGGTCGGCCAGCGCGATCGCGTCGGCGTAGGAGAGCACGGCGGGCGCGAGGACGACCACCACGGAACCGGGGGTGTCGGCCGTGGCGAAGAGCTGGGTGGCGTGCCCGGAGGTCAGCGCGCGGGCGACGTTGCGGACCCGGCTGCCGGGGACGAGTTCGAAGGCGCCCGACTCCCCGGCGTCGATGGGGATCTGGAGCCCGCTGGGCCAGACGTTGTCCCCGCGGGCCGGCGGGCGGGCCCAGCCGGGGCGGATGCCCTCGGCCGAGCGCAGCCGCGCGGAGAGCTGCGGATTCCGCAGGTCGGCCTCGACGAGGACGACGTCCCGCCCCATCTCGACGAAACAGGCGGCGAGGTTGACGGAGGCGGCGGCCGCGGTATCCAGGGAGCCGCGCGGGGCGACGACCAGCAGCCGGCGGCGCTCGGCGAACTCCTGGTCGTAGGCGAGGCGGAAGGCCACCGAGCGGTACTCCTCGGCGACCCGGCCCTGGGCCAGCAGGGTGCGCGGCTGGCCGCGCCGGGGGCGGGGCAGCGTGCCGAGGACGGGCGCGCGCAGAGCGCGCACGACATCGCCGACGGACCGGGCGGTGGGGTCGAAGACCAGCCGCACCCAGGCGGCGACCAGGCCGACGCCCACGCCGACGGCCGCGCCCAGGCCCAGCAGCACGAGCAGGCCGGGCCCGGAGGGATCGGCGGGAGCGGTGGCGGTGCGCACCACGAAGCCCGGGGTGGTGTCCACCGCCTTGAGGCGGGTGATGCTGCTGTTGAGTTCGGAGATCCGGCCGATGACCCCGGACTGCACGGAGAGCGTGGTGTCCAGGGCGCGTCCGGCGCCGAGGCCCTCGATCTGCTCGGCGAGGTCGTCGCGCTGCTCCTTCAGCGGTTCGAGCTGCTCCTCGTACCCCTCGATCATGTTCTTGATCACGGATCGGGTCTGGGCGCGCCGGTTGTCGAGGTACGCCTGGGTGAGGACGTTCGCGGTCTTCGCGGCGCGGGCGGGGGAGTCGTCGGTGTAGGCGAAGCGGAGCACCAGCGTGTTGGGCGGGTTGGTGACCTGGAGTCCGTCCTGGAGGCGCTCCACCTCCTCCGGGTCGTCGGGCGCCCCCAGTTCCGCCGCGGCGCGGGCGGCGACGGCGTTGCTGAGCGCCGTCTGCCGCTCGGAGCCCATGCTGATGTCCTTCTCCGCGGAGCCGCCGCCCGGGGAGAACGGGTCGAAGGTGGCGGACCGGACCGTCACCTCACTCGTGGCGACGTAGGCGGAGCCGCCGGCCAGGCCGACCCAGGCACCGCCGAGCAGTCCGAGGACCACGCCGGCCACGATCAGCGCGCGGTAGCGGAGCAGCTGGCGGAACTGTTCGCGCAGCAGGTCCGGCTCGTCCTCCTGGGCCGGCCGGGCGCCGGGCTGTACCACCGTCATCGGGGGGTACCCCTCCCTCTCGCGGGTGTTCCCAGCGCCTCGTCGAGGAGGCCGGTGATCCGGGCCAGCCCCGCCGCGCGGCTGAGATGGGTGTCGACATAGGCCGGGCCGCGGGCGCCGAGCGCGTCCGCCCCCGCGGGGTCGGCGGCCAGGCGGCGGACGGCTTCGAGCAGTGCGGAGGGGTCCTCCGGCGGGACGAGCACGCCCGCGCCGGACCGCCGCACCTCCCCCGCGGTGCCACCCTCCGCGGCGACCGAGGCCACGACGGGCCGGCCGGCGGCGAAGTACGAGGTGAGCTTGGACGGTATGGACATGTCCAGGACGGAGGCGCGCTGGGTGACGGCGAGGACGTCGGCCGCCGCGAGCACGTCCGGGAACTCCGCCTCGCCGGCCGGGGGCAGGAAGCGCAGATTGGGCACGCCGCGGCCCAGCTCGGCCAGGCGCGCGCGCTGGTTGCCGTCGCCCATGAGGATGATGTCCACGCCGGGTTCGGCGCGGGCGGCCTCGACCAGCACCTCCAGCCCCTGCTTCAGCCCCATGTTGCCGGAGTGGAGCAGCACCGTGCGCCCCTCGGGCCAGCCCAGCCGGGCACGGGTGGCGGCGCGGGACGCGGAGGGGCGGGCGACGTGCGACCAGTTGGGGACCAGCCGGACGCGGTCCCGCGCCACCCCCATGGCCACCACCCGGTCGGTGAACGTCTCATGGATGACGCCGACCAGCGCCGCCCGGCGCAGCACCCGGCGCTCGACGGCGGCCGCGGCCGCGGCCGCGCGGCCGCCCCCGCGGATGCCGCTCTGCGCGGCGGCGGCCCCCATGAGGTCCTGCACCACGGGGACGTAGGGGACCCCGTGGCGCCGGGCGACGCGCGCGGCGAGGAGACCGCCGGCGAGGCTGGGCACCTGGGCCACCACGGCGTCGAGCCGCCCGGTGCGCGGCGGGGCGAGCAGCCCCCCGGCGAGGATCGAGGCCTCGTACACCGCCCTGCGCAGCGCCGTCTGCCGGGACGGGACGGTGTGGCGGCGGCGGTGCACCCGCACCCCGGCCCGTGTCTCCTCGCGGCGCCACACCCCGCGGTAGGCGGGGTCCACCCGCCAGGCCGGGTAGTGCGGCACCCCGGCGAGGACGTGGACCTCCCAGCGTCCCTCCGCCGCCCAGTGCTCGGCGATCTGCGTCGCGTACGGGCCGATACCAGCCTGTTCGGGCGCGTAGTTGGTGGAGACGAGCAGCACCCGCCCCGCCGCGTCCGTACCGGTGTCCGGCATGGCGCGTCCCTCCCCCCGGAGTCGAATCGGTCAAACCCTAGCCGTTCACCGCCGGGGCGCGCCCAGTCCCCGGTCGGGTTGATCCTTCGTCATGTGGCCCTGGCGGCAGCCCCGGTCCGGCTATCGTCGGATCGGCGCGCCGGGGGGCGCGACCGGAAGGGGGGAACCACCGTGACGACCGTGACCCACACCGTCGGTTACGCACCGGGTGTCTACGACCTGTTCCACGTGGGGCATCTCAACATCCTCAGACACGCCCGCGCCCACTGCGACTATCTCATCGCGGGCGTGGTCTCGGACGAGATGGCAGAACTGGCCAAAGGACGGCGGCCCGTGGTGCCGCTGGTGGAGCGGCTGGAGATCGTCCGTTCCATCCGCTTCGTGGACGCCGCCTTCGTGGAGACCGTGCCGGACAAGCTGGAGACCTGGCAGCAGGTCCGCTTCCACCGGATCTTCAAGGGCGACGACTGGCGGGGCACCCCCAAGGGGGAGAAGCTGGAGCGGGACTTCCGCACGGTGGACGTGGAAGTCGTCTACTTCCCGTACACCGTGCACACCTCCAGCACCCAGCTGCGGCGCGCCCTGGACACCCTGGCCCAGCCCGTCACCCCGGGCGTATCGCGCTCGGTACCCGGAGCTCCCGGAACCACTTCGCCATGAACGCCACGAGGAACAGCGCATGCGCGGCGAACAGGACGGTGTAGCCGGTGAGGAACACGGTTTCGCTGCCCAGCAGCAGGAAGACCGCGCAGAAGACGCCGTAGTCGACCGGGAGCAGCGCCACCGCGCGCAGCCGTGAGGGCGGCGCGGACGGCGCGGGCCCCGCGGGCGGCTCCCCCGGGCCCGGGCGCGCCGCCGGGACCTTCGGCCGGAGCTTGTCCGCCAGCAGCCCGCCCGTGAAGATCAGCACGGCGGCGAGCTGGAAGCCCAGCGGCACCAGCAGCCAGCCGGGGCCGGGCAGTTCGAAGAAGCGGTGGAAGGAGACGAGCACCGCGGCGTGCAGCGCGGTGATCTTGGCCGCGTCGACCACATGGTCCAGCCACTCGCCCGCCGCGCTGCTCTCCCGGCGGAGCCGGGCGAGCTGACCGTCGGCCGAGTCCAGCGCGAAGCCGACGACGAGCGCCGCCCACACGGCGGCGGCCAGCGCCCAGGACGGCGGGAGGACCGCGATCGCGGCCACCCCCGCGAAGCTGAACGCAGCGCTGACCAGCGTCACCTGGTTGGGCGTCAGCCCCGCCCGGTAGGCGGCGGCGGCGAGCACCCGCCCCGCCGGGCGGTTGATGTGGCGGGAGTAGAGCGACACCCCCTTGGCCGCCTTCTGCGCGCCACGCAACTCGCGCAGCGCGGCCGTGTATCCCATGGTCCCGGTCATCATCCCCCCGGATGTCCCCGTCGGTTCCCACCCCTCGTGGGCGGTCGCCCACGCACGGTGCATGATGGCACGCGCCGGCGACAGCCGCCGCCCGCTGTGGACAACGGCCGGCGCCACGCACCGTCCACCGGTGGGGCCGTGTCCTCGGAAAGCCCACGGGGAGGGCACAGGGAGAGGCGCGGCGCGCGACGGCGGACCTCCGCACACCCCCGGGCCGCCCGGCGGGGCGCGCCGGACCGCGCCCCGTACCGGAACCCGGCGGTCCCACCGGGGCGCGCCCCCGTCCTCACCCCGGCTCTCACCCCGTGAAGCCCCCGTGGAGAAGCCCTTCGGGGACACAGCCCCGGCCGGGGCCGTCGGTGGGGCCCGGTAGGGTGGCGCCGAATCGAGCAGTCCGAAGGAGCATGGAGCGCCATGAGACGCAGGTGGTCCGGTGTGACGGCGCTCCTGTCGGCCACAGCACTGCTGACGCTGACGGGGTGTGTGACGGTGCACGGCGAGCGTGCCGTGGTGCCGGCCGTGACGAAGGCGGAGGCCGCCAAGGCGCTCGCCCGGTTCACCGACGGCTACAACGAGGCGAACCGCGAACTCGACCCGGCCCTCACCACCCGGGTGGAGACGGGCGCACTGCTCACCATGGCCCAGGCAGATCTGAAGGCGCGCCGGGTGAAGAACCCCGACGGGCTGCCGGACTACCCGCCGCTCGAACTCACCGACGCGCGTTTCTCCGTCCCGCGGCAGGCGGGCTGGCCGAAGTTCTTCCTCGCCGACACCGAGAGCAACCGCGACGACAACCGCTGGCTGCTGATCTTCACCCGCAACCGGGCCGCCGACCCGTGGAAGGCCGCGTACCTCTCGATCCTCAGCCGGGACGAGGTGCCCGAACTCGCACTGGACGAGGAGGGTTACGCCGACCCGCTCACCGGCCCGAACGGCGCCGGCCTCGTCACGGACTGGCCGGAGATCGGCCGTTCGTACACCGACTACCTCCAGAAGGGCGAGCCGGCCGATCTCTTCGGCAAGGGCTACGCCACCACCACGCAACGGGAATTCCGCGAGCGGGAGGCCAGGACCCCGCGCTACTGGACCCAGTTCGCCGACCAGCCCGCCGAACCGCCGCAGTACCGGACGGTGGCGCTGCGCACCGCGGACGGCGGCGCGCTCGTCTTCTTCGCCGCCCACCACACGCAGAAGCAGACGATGGCCGAGGGCTTCACCATCAACAAGATCAACGACGCCAAGGCCAACGCGCTGCTGACCGGGAAGCCCGAGAAGCACCTCACGCTGGTACGGCTGACGCAGTCGGCGGTGAAGATCCCGTCGAAGGAGGAGGGCGGCACGGTGGTCTTCCTCAACCGGCTGGAGGGCCTGACCGCCGCGCGCGGCAGCTGAACTCCACGGAGATCCGCCGAGATCCGCCGAGATCCGCGGAGGCGGGACCGCTCGGCACCGGAAAGCCGGAGAGCAGGAGAGCGGGGAACGGGACCGGGACACCGGCAAGCGGAAACTCCGATGAGCGGACCGGACGGGAGCCCTTCCCGGAGAGCGCGCCTCCATGGCGGTCCCCTCCGTCCTGCCGCCCCGGCCCCGGGCCGCCCACACGCACCGGCCCCTCCTGCGCCGAACCGGCGGAAGGCACCCGGGGCCGCCATCGGCGCGGCCCGCTCCGGATCCGGCCGATCCGGCCACGGAAACCCGCTCCGGGAAGCGATCGAGACGGACCGCGCCGGGCGGACGTGGTGGACCGGGTGGGAACTCAGCGGCCGAGCGGCCAGGCCGGGGCCCCGAGGTCGGCGCCGTCCACGTCGGCGTAGCGGGCGCAGGCGTCCGTGAGGGACTCCAGCAGGGTCAGCGGGTCGGGCAGCGGCCGTTCCGGACCGCGCAGCCAGCGCACCGTCCCCCCGGCGGGGAGCTCCGCGGGCGGGACGAGCACGTAGCTGCCGCGGCAGTGCCAGCGGAGCCCGGGGTGTTCGTCCATCGTCTCGGGGTGGCAGTCGAGTTCACAGGGCCACCACTCGTCCTCGTCCTCCGGGGTGCCGCGGGTGGCGGTGAAGAACAGTACCCGGGCGAGGGAGCCGCCCCCGCCGCTCTCGGCGACCGGGCCGACCTCCACCCCCTCGGCCTCCAGCCGTTCCAGGGCCTGGTAGCCCGCCTCGGCGGGAACGTCCAGCACGTCGTGGTCGATCCCGGTGGCGGTGACGAAGTTGGCCGGGGGACGGGCGCGGAGCAGACGGCGGACGCGGTCGGCGTCGGTGGTGGCCTGGGTCTGCCAGGCGAAGGAGACGGGGTGGCGGCCGGGGGTGGGGCAGCCGATCCGGTCGCACGAGCAGCCGTACCCCTCCGGAAACGCGGCCTCGGCCAGCGGGAAGCCCGCGGCCACGGCCGCGAGCAGCAGGTTCTCACGCTCGGCGGCGGCCTCCTCGGCCGCCGCGGCACCACGTCCGCCGCCCCTCGGGCGACGACGCAGCCACTGGGAGAACCCTTTTTCGCGTTCCATCGAGCCCCTCACTTCGACCGGTGCGGTCAATGCTGCCACCTTCCCGGTCCGGAAGTGGCCGGTGTGCCCAACCGGGACGGCGGGCGTGACGTGGGTCATGGTGCGCCCTGGGCGCCGGCCTCCGTGCTGCCCGCGCCGTGCGCCCCCGCCTGCGCCGCTGTCCACCCCCGCGCTCCCCCGGGAGCCGAAGGTGCGGCGATGCCGTGGTGGAGGGGCACGGCGGGAAGGACCGAAGGGCGAAGCCAGGGGGCAGGGAGGAGACGGGGAGCCAGAGAGACAGGGAGACGGTCCCTCTCCCGGGCGGCGGGGCCGGGCCGGCCGAGGGCTAGTCCCGTTCCTCCTCCGGGGCCGGGCCGGGTTCCGCCGGGGGCCAGAGATCTCCCCAGCGGGTGTCCCGGGCCACGCGGTAGCGGGCACCCTGCCGCTTGGTGACCGTCTCCCGGCGCAGCGCGCCCTCCGGGGTGCACAGGTCCAGCAGCACCTGCCCCTTGCGGAGAAGGGGATGGCGGACGACCCGCGAGGGACCCGCGCCGTCCTCGCCGCTCCCGCCGCTCCCACTGGTCCCGCCCGCAGGCCCGCCGTCGCCGCCGGCCGTCACCCCGGCCCGTACGGCGGCGACGTAGGCGAACTTCTCGTCCTCGTGGCCCAGGGTGCCGCCCTTGACCCGGCGGTGCAGGGAGGAACGGCCGACGCGGACGGCGAAGTGGCACCAGTCCCGGTCCGGCTGGACCGGGCAGCCGGCGCTGTGCGGGCAGGGCGCGGCGATCCGCAGCCCGGCCTCGACGAGTTGCTCGCGTGCCACGCGGAGACGCAGGTGGCCCTCGGGTGTGCCCGGTTCGACCAGGACGACGGCACGGCCCGCGCGCGCCGCCTCGGCGACCACCGCGCGGCGGTCCCCGGCCGTCACCTCCCCCAGCAGGTAGGAGACGGTGACCAGGTCGCTCTCCGGCAGCCGCGGCCCGGCGCCGACGTCCGCGCGCCGCCACTCCACCTCGCGCGGGGCCTCCGGCCCGGCCGCGGCCACGAGTTCACGGCCGAGGGCAAGCGCCGGTTCGGCCCAGTCGAGCACGGTCGTGCGGCGGTGGCCGCCCGGGACGCCCCGGGCCTCCGGGGCGTCCGGCCACAGCTCGGCGGCCGCCCAGACCGCCGCTCCCGTGCCGCCGCCCACGTCGGTGTGGCTCGCCGGCGCCCAGCCGGGCACGGCGGTACGGAGGGCGGCGAGCGCGGAGCGCACCGCTTCGAAGGTGGCGGGCATCCGGTACGCGGCGTAGGCCACGGCGTCGGCCCGGTCCCGCAGCACCGGGGCGTCGGTCGGGGTGCGGCCGCGGTAGGCCGCGATGAGCCGCTCCACCGCCTGGGCCGCCTGCCGGGGCGGCAGCCCGTCGAGGAGGCGGGCGAGGGCGGCCCGCAGGCCGTCCCCGGCGGAGGCGGTCCCGGCCGGGGAGGAGGGGAAGGCGTGCATCCGGCCGATTCTAGTGGGGCGGGCGGGGTGGCCGTTCCGGCGGCGGGCGAGCCCGCTCAGGGCCCGGCCGGGCCCGGTTGCGTCTGGCGGGCCGTGGCCTGCCCCGCCGGGGGCACCGCCGTCTGCCCGGTCTCCCCGGCCGCCCCCAGCTCCGTCGCCCTCGTCCCCTCGGCCGGCGGCCGGGGCCGCCAGGGACGGCAGAGCAGCAGGAAGGCCGCGCCGGCCGCGAGCGCGCAGACCAGCTGGACGACGGCCATCGGCACGGCCGTCCCCTCCCCGGCGACGCCGACCAGCGGTGAGGCGATGGCTCCCGCGAGGAAGGTCGCCGTGCCCAGCAGCGCGGAGGCGGTGCCGGCGGCGTGCCGGGTGCGCATCAGCGCCTGGGCGTTGGTGTTGGGCATGGCCAGGCCCATGGCCGACATCAGGACGAACAGCGTGGCGGCCACCGGCACCAGCCCCACCTCCCCGAACACCCCGGCGGACAGCAGCAGCAGGGCGGTCGCGGCGGCGGTGATGACGGCCAGGCCGGCCGCCAGCGCCTTGTCCAGGCTGACCCGGCCGACCAGCAGGTGCCCGTTGATCTGGCCCACCCCGATCAGGCCGATGGAGTTCAGCCCGAAGATCAGGCTGAAGGTCTGCGGGGAGGCGCCGTAGATCTCCTGGATGACGAAGGAGGAGGCCGCGACGTAGGCGAAGAGGGCGGCGAAGGAGAAGCTGCTCGCGAGCAGGTAGCCGGTGAAGACCCGGTCGGCGAGGAGGCCGCGCATGGTGCGGAGCGTCTCGGGGAGGCCGCCGGCCGGCCGGCGGTGCTCCGGTGGCAGGGTCTCCCCCAGCCACCGCCAGACGACCAGGGTGAGCAGGGTGCCGACCACCGTGAGGACGACGAAGATCCCGCGCCAGTCGGTGATCCGCAGCACCTGCCCGCCGATCACGGGCGCGGCGATCGGGGCCACTCCGGAGATCAGCATGAGGGTGGAGAAGAACCGGGCCATCGCGTTGCCCTCGTACAGGTCGCGCGCGACGGCGCGGGCGATCACGATGCCCGCCGAGCCGGCCAGCCCCTGGATCAGGCGGAGCACGACGAGCGTCGTGGCGTCGGGCGCGAGGACGCAGAGCGCGGTGGCCACGACGTAGGCGACCAGGCCGGCCAGGAGCGGGCGGCGGCGTCCCCACCGGTCGCTCATCGGCCCGACGAGGAGCTGGCCGAGCGCCAGCCCCAGCAGACAGGCGGTGAGGGTGAGCTGCACGGTCGTCGCGGAGCTGCCGAGGGAGTCGCCGACGGCGGGCAGCGCCGGGAGGTACATGTCCAGGGACAGCGGCGGGACGGCCGTCAGCCCGCCGAGGATCAGCGTCACCAGCAGGCCCGTCGGGCGCCCGCCCGGCGGTCCGCTCCGCGCGCCGCCGCCCTTCCGGCCCGCCCCGGCCCGCGGGACCGGGTCCGTCGGCGGCCGGTCCCGCTCGTCTCGGCCGGTCCGCCCGGCACGGCGGGCACCCCGGGTCTCGGTCCGCCGGCTGCTCTCCCGCATGACACCTCTCCGTCGCTCGTTCCTCGTCGTTCCCGTCAGGTCTCGTGGACGCCCGCCGTCGCGGCGGCTCGCCCCTCCACCGGGTCCCGGCCGGCGGATGAAACCGCTCCCATATTCTCGCAGCACCAATCGACGGCCGACAGGCGGGGACGACGGTAATGGATCAGGTCAGATGGGGCATTCTGGCGACCGGTGGCATCGCGTCCACCTTCACCGAGCAGCTCGGGCGGATGCCGGACGCGGAGATCGCCGCCGTGGCCTCGCGGAGCGCGGGCACGGCCGCGGCCTTCGCCGAGCGCTTCGGCATACCGCGCGCCCACGGCAGCTGGGAGGCGCTGGCGGCCGATGACGGCGTGGACGTGGTGTACGTGGCCACCCCGCACTCCGCGCACCGGGCGGCGGCCGGGCTCTGCCTGACGGCGGGGCGCGCGGTGCTCTGCGAGAAGCCGTTCACGCTGAACGTGGCGGAGGCCACGGAACTCGTCGAACTGGCCCGGTCGCGGGACCGCTTCCTGATGGAGGCGATGTGGACGTACTGCAATCCGGTGGTGCGGGAGGCGCTGCGGCGGATCCGGGACGGCGCCATCGGCGAGGTGCGGGCGGTGCAGGCCGACTTCGGGATCGCCGGGCCGTTCCCGGCGGGCCACCGGCTGCTCGATCCCGCGCAGGGCGGCGGGGCGCTGCTGGATCTCGGGGTCTACCCGGTGGCGTTCGCGCAGCTCGTGCTGGGTGAGCCCGCCGAGGTGCAGGCGCGCGCGGCGCTCACCGGGGAGGGCGTGGACACCGACACCGGGATGCTGCTCGGCTGGGACTCCGGCGCGGTGGCCGTGCTGAGCTGCTCGCTCACCGCGCGCACCCCGACGACCGCCGCCGTGACCGGCACGGCCGGCCGGATCGAGTTCCCGCGCGGCTTCATCGACCCGCGCCTCTGTGTGCTGCACCGGCCGGGCCGCGAGCCGGAGGAGATCACCGTGGCCGGCGAGCTCAGCGGGATGCAGCACGAGGCGGCCGAGGTGATGCGCTGTCTGCGCGCGGGCGAGCGGGAGTCGCCGCTGGTACCGCTGGACGGCACGCTCGCGGTGATGCGCACGCTGGACACCGTGCGCGAACGGATCGGCGTCCGCTACCCCGGGGAGGGATGAGCCGCGCCTCCCGGGGAGGGGCGGGCGGACCCGCCGGGCGCCGGCCCGGAACCACGCCCGGAGGCGCGGGACGGCCGCGCGCGGGACGGCCGCGCGCCCGCCCAGCCCGCACCGCGCCCCTCCCCCGCGGGCACCCGGAGCCGCCGCCCGCGCGGGGGCGGCGGCACGGGGCCGGTTCAGAGCGCGGACAGGCCGGGTGCGCCGGCCCGGGTGACGAAGGACGCCGCGGTGGTGACGGGCGCCCCGGGGGTGGTGACCCGCGCGACGGTGCGGAAGTCGGCGCGGGCCCGCTCCTCGTCCAGCGTGACGGTGACGTAGCCGCGCCGGCCGTTGTAGAAGCGCATGTGGGGGTTGGCGGCCAGGTACGTGGCGTAGTTGGCGGGGCGGTCCGCGCCGTCGCCGCCGCTGCTGATCGAGGTGGCGACGAACTCGACGCCGGCCGTGCGGGAGTCCGGGCGGTCGAAGTCCCGCTTGATGTCGAACGCGTAGCCGACGTGCACGTCGCCGGTGAGGACGACGAGGTTCTCCACCCCGGCCGACTCCGCGCCCGCGAGGAGCCGTTCGCGGGAGGCGGGGTAGCCGTCCCAGGCGTCCATGGAGAGGGTGTAGGCGCCGGTGGTGTCGGAGCGCCGCTGCGCGAAGGTGACCTGCTGCGGCACGACGTTCCACCGCGCCCGCGACGCGCGCCAGCCGTCGATCAGCCAGCGCTCCTGCGCGGCACCGGTCATGGTGCGCGCCGGGTTCTCCGACTCCGGCCCCGGGCGGCGCCAGCCGTCGCCGTACGCCTGGTCGGAGCGGTACTGGCGGGTGTCGAGGACGTCGAACTGCGCGAGCTGCCCGAAGGTCAGCCGCCGGTACAGCCGCATGCCGGAGCCGTCCGGCCGCTGCGGGGCGCGCAGCGGCTGGTTCTCCCAGTAGGCGCGGTAGGCGGCGGCGCGGCGGATCAGGAACTCCCCGGGCGGGACGTCGTCCTCGGAGACGGACCCGGCGTAGTTGTTCTCCGTCTCGTGGTCGTCCCAGGTGACGACGTAGGGGTGGGCGGCGTGCGCGGCCCGCAGGTCCGGGTCGGACTTGTAGAGGGCGTAGCGCATCCGGTAGTCGTCGAGGGTGACGGTCTCCCGGTTGAAGTGCGCCGGCAGGGCGCGGCTCCCGGTGTAGCCGCGGACGCCGCCGGCGGAGTTCACCGCGTACTCGTAGAGGTAGTCGCCGAGGTGGAAGACGACGTCCAGGTCCTCGTCCGCCAGGTGGCGGAAGGCGGTGAAGTACCCCTGGTGGTAGGCCTGGCAGGAGACGGCGGCGAGCTTCAGCTCGCGGAGCCGGGCGCCGGCCGCGGGGCCGGTGCGGGTGCGGCCGGCGGGGCTGACGTAGTCGCCGGCGCGGAAGCGGTACCAGTGGACCCGGTCGGGTTCGAGACCGGCCACCTCGACGTGCAGGGTGTGGTGGTACTCCGGGTGGGCGGTGGCCGTGCCCCGCCGGACGACCTGCGCGAACCGCTCGTCGCGGGCGATCTCCCAGGCCACCTCGGTCCTGGCGGACGGCATCCCGCCGTCGGGCGTGTACGGTTCGGGCGCGAGTCGGGTCCACAGCACGACGGAGCCGGGGCCGGGGTCGCCGGAGGCGACGCCGAGGGTGAACGGGTCGGCGGCGAGCGCGCGGCGGGCGTCCAGATCGGCGGCCTGGGCGCTGCCCGGCAGATGGACGGCGAAGGCGAGCGCGGCGGCGGCCCCGGTGGCGGTGAGGAAGCGGCGGCGGCCGAGGTGTGCGGCGGCGGCACGCAGCTCCCGCTCGGGGAACGTTGAAGTCATCTGGCCCTCCCCTGACGTGGGTTGGTGTCAGGGAGATTCGAGCGCCACGGGGCGGCGCGGGGTTGTCGCGTGCACAACAGCCATATGGCCGTCGGATGAGCTTCGCGTACGGCCCTGGTCCCGCGGGCGACGGGACACGGGCGTGCGTACGGACGGGTGTACGCACGGACAGGTGTGCGGCCGGGACCCACGGGGCGGCAGGGACGGCCGGGAGCGCCGGGGCGGGCGGACCGGCAGGGCGGAGCGGTCCGTGGGCGGAGCCGTGGGCGGAGCGGTCCGTGGGCGGAGCCGTGGGCGGAGCGGTCCGGGGGCAGGGCCCCGCCCCCGTCGCGCGGAGGGAGGAGGTGGGCGACCGGGGGCGGAGCGGAGCGGGCCGCCGGGCGGGGGAGCGGCGACCCGTCGAACCGAGTGAACCGCGCATCGCGGACAAAAGACAGGGTGTGTACGGGAGGAGAATCCGACGCGCGGTTCACACCCCGTGTGCGCGGCCCGGCGATGGGGCGGCGGATCACGCCGGGGCGCGCGGGAGGCCCGCGGCGGGAGCGGCCGCCCCGGGTCCCGGGAAGATCTTCTTCCCGCAGCTCGCCCGACGCCCCGGGGATCGCGACGGGCGTCCTGCGCCGGAGCCGCCACCACCGGCACTTCCCCGGCCGGGCGGCTTCGGCGTCGCCGCACCGGCCCGGCACACCCTGCGCGCGGGCGCCGATTCCCCCGGATTCTCCCCGGAGGCTCCCCGCGATGCCGGAAGCCGCAGGAAGCAGCAGGTCAGGTGTACAGGCGGCGGACGAGTCGGCCTGTACGCCGGGTTCTGTCTCCCGGGGGCCTCGCGGCCCCTGGGGAGGCGGTCATCCATCTGGGACCGGCGTTGCCGCCGGCCTCGTGCGGTCCACCCGCGGACTCGGGCGGGCAGCCCTCGAACGTCCGCGCAGAGCCGTCCGGAGACGGCTCCTCTCGACCTTGCTCCGGGTGGGGTTTACCGAGCCGTCCGGGTCACCCCGGCCGCTGGTGGTCTCTTACACCACCGTTTCACCCTTACCGGGCGCCTCACGGCCCCGGCGGTCTGTTTTCTGTGGCACTGTCCCGCGGGTCACCCCGGGTGGGCGTTACCCACCACCCTGCCCTGTGGAGCCCGGACGTTCCTCGGCGGGATCCCGAGGATCCCGACGCGACCGCCCGGCCGGCTCGTCCGCCGTGGTGACCATGGTACCCGCCGGTGCGCCGCCGTCCCGTCCACCGCGGCCGGCGGGACGCGGGCCGTGGCCGCGGGACGTCGCGCGGTGGCCCCCGGGCCCGGGCCTGGCGGCCCCCCGCCGCCGGCCCACTCGCCGGCCCGCCGGCCCCCGCGGCACGCCGCTCACCAGCGCTTCCGCCCGTGGCGGGCGCCGGGGCCCGGCGAGGGAGGGGCCATTGTCAGACCCTGCGCCTACTGTGCTGAGGCACGGGGCCGGAGACACCGGTCCGGTGCCGAGGGCGGCGTGAGGTGAGCCTCGATGAGTGAACTCGTTGCAGCGCAGGGAGCGGCCGGTCCGGCCGTGGCGGAGAGGAGAGCCGGCGCGGAGCCGCGCGGCGGGCCCGGGGCGGCCGGTTCCGCCGATGCCGAGGAGCGGCTGGAGCGGCACCGGGTGGAGCTGACCGGCTACTGCTACCGGATGCTCGGCTCGGCGTTCGACGCCGAGGACGCCGTGCAGGAGGTGATGGTCCGGGCCTGGCGGAGTCTCGACCGCTTCGAGGGCCGGGCGGCGCTCCGTACCTGGCTCTACCGCATCGCGACGAATGTGTGCCTGGACATGCTGAAGGGATCCGGCCGCCGCGCCCGCCCCATGGACCTCTCCTCCCCGCAGCCCGCGACCGCCGCCCTGCCGGACGCGCTCCCCGAGTCGGCCTGGGTCGAGCCCGCCCCCGACGGCCGTGTCCTGGACGGCGCCGGCGACCCGGCCGAGGTGGCGGTGGCCCGGGATTCGGTGCGGCTGGCCTTCGTGGCCGCCCTCCAGCATCTGCCGCCCCGGCAGCGGGCCGTGCTGATCCTCCGGGAGGTGCTCGCCTGGAAGGCGAGCGAGGTCGCGGAACTGCTGGGCACCTCGGTCCCCTCCGTCAACAGTGCCCTCCAGCGCGCCCGGGCCACGCTGCGGGCCGCCGCCGGGGAGGACTCCGAGCCCGCCCGCCCGCTCGACGCCGGGCAGCGCGCCCTGCTGGAGCGCTATGTCGACGCCTTCCAGCGCTACGACCTCGAAGCCCTGACCTCCCTGCTGCACGAGGACGCCCGGCTCACCATGCCCCCGTACCCGCTGTGGCTGCGGGGCGCGGCCGAGATCCGCGCCTGGATGCTGGGCACGGGCATCGGCTGCCGCGGCTCGCGGCTGCTCCCCGTCACGGCCAACGGCAGCCCCGCCTTCGCCCAGTACCGCCCGGCACCGGACGGCGAGGGGTACGAGGCCTGGGCCCTGCAAATCATCGAGATCTCAGCCGGCCGGATCTCGGGGATCAACTCCTTCCTGGACACCGCCCATTTCTTCCCCCTCTTCGGCCTGCCCGCCCGCCTCGGCCCCGACGGCCTCCCCCTCCCCGGAGCCCTCCCCGGAGAGACCCACGGCCAGGACGCCGTCCAGGCCGAGCAGCCGCAGGAGCCCCAGCAGTTCCGGCCGCACGTTCCGCAGAGATAACCGGTGGCCGAGGCGGCGCGCGGTGAGCCGGAGCCGGGAGAGCGCCTCCACCGTCGCGAGATCCGGCCGGGTGACGGCGCCGGCGTCGCAGACCACGAGGAGGCCGCACTCCCCGCTGCCCGCCCCGCTGCCGTCACCACGGGCTCCCGCGCTCTCCCCGGGCCCTGGGCCCTCCCGGGCCCCCGGCTGCTCCCGGCCGCCCGGGTCTTCCGGCTCCCGGGAACCCTTCCGGGCCGCCCGGTGGTCACGGGCCGCCGGGACGGCCGGTACGGCGGCTGCCTGCTCAGGCAGCAGGGAGCGCAGCCGCGCGCAGAGCCCGGGTACGTCGTCACGGGTGAGGGTGGCGGGGAGCGTCAGTGTCAGTTCCACCGGACCGGGCGGTGGACCGCCGGGCGCGGGGTGGCCCGCGCCCGGGGCCGGACCCTCCCGGGTACGGTGCCGGGTCGCGGCCGGTGCGTCCTCGGAACGGGCCATCGCCTGCCTCCTGTAGCGGTCGTCACACCGCATCAGACCGCCCCCGTCCCGTGAACTCATCGCCCGATCGCGACCACCGGTCCCCAGAGGCGGCCCGGCTGGAGGAACTCTCCGGTCTCCAGCTCGCAGGAGAAGGGAGCGGGGAGGATGATCTCCTTGCCGTACGGCACGGTGCTCACCTGGCGGTAGTCCTCCCCTCCCGGCTCTCCGAAGAGCGTCACGGACCTCCGCTCACGGTCGACCAGGAGATACAGCGGGATGCCGCCGCGCGCGTAGCAGTACCGCTTGATCGTCCGGTCCCGGTCGGCGCCGGAGGACGTCACCTCGACGACCATGGCCACCCCGTCGCACGGCATCCAGGGCTCCGCGTCGTCGAACAGTCCGGAGTGGGCCTCGGCGAAGGTCAGGCCCGGGATGACGCGGTTCCGCAGACCCGGGCCACCGCGCGGCACCCGCAGCCCTTTGTTGCCGGAGACGTCCATGTCCACCGCCGAGCGCCGGGCCAGCTGCCTGGTGATCCGGCTGATGACAGCCTCATGGGCCCCGTCCGGGGGCGGCGTCACGACGATCTCCCCCTCGATCAGCTCGGCCCGGAAACCCTCCGGCGTCTCCAGGGCCAAAAAGCCCTCCAGCAGGAGATTCTCCCGCGTGAGCGGCTCGTGTTCATGTGCCGTGGCGCTCATGTCACGCACCTTCCGTGTCCTGCCACGACCGTAGGAAACGGAGGGGGCCGGTTCCCGCGCGCCGGAGTTCCTCACCCGATCGTGGCACCGGCCCCCGGCGGACGACCACGACGGAGGCCGGTGGGCGCAGGGTCTCCGGACGGTGGCGGGGACCCGGGAGCGTTTCCGGCCCCGAGGTGCGGGCGGTGGGGGGCACCAGGCAGTCTTGCGCCATGGACTACATACGCCTGGAAGCGTGGGTCGGCGGGGAATGGCTCGCCGTGGAGGCCGTCAGCGTGTCCGACGGTGAGGTCACGGACGGCGAGTCGCTGTCTCTGTCGTTCCCGCCCCAGCGCACGGAGTCCGGCTACCGCACGCTCATCTGGGAGCCTCTGGAGTGCTTCCTCCGCGAGTACCGGGACCGGCCGGTCGTGGTGGTCCCCGCGGGGGACGAGCTCCCGGTGATGTTCGGCCCCGGGGCCGCCGGGCCGTTCCGGCTCCACCGGGTGGCGGAGTTCTGAGCGGCCGGCCGTCCGGGGGAGGCTGGGCCCGGCCGCCGGTGGCGAGGCCGGCTTCCCCGCCTCGGCCCGGTCCGCGTTTCCGTCCGCTCGTCCGTACCGTTTCCGTTTCCGTCCGTTCTGTTTTCGTCCGTTCCGCGATTTCGCGAGGAGTGTTCGACCGTGCTCGTGCTGTTGCCGCCGTCCGAAGGTAAGGCCACCGGTGGGTCGGGCGATCCGCTGGACCTCGGCGGGCTGTCGCTGCCGGGGCTGTCGGCGGCCCGCGCCGAGGTACTGGAGGAACTGGTGGCGCTCTGCGCGGCGGACGAGGAGAAGGCGCGGGAGGTCCTCGGGATCGGGGAAGGGCTCCGTGGCGAGGTGGCGAAGAACGCCGCCCTCCGCACCGCGCCCACCCGGCCGGCGGGCGAGATCTACACCGGTGTGCTCTACGACGCGCTGGACCTCTCCTCGCTGGACGCCGCCGCCCGGTCCCGCGCCGGGCGGACGCTGCTGGTCTTCTCCGGGCTGTGGGGAGCGGTGCGGATCAGCGACCGCATTCCGTCGTACCGCTGTTCGATGGGGGTGAAGCTGCCGGCCCTCGGCGGACTGGGGGCGTACTGGCGGGGCCCGCTGGCCGAGGCCGTCCCCGGGGCCGCCGGTGAGGGGCTGGTGCTGGATCTGCGCTCGGCCGCGTACGCCACCGCCTGGAAGCCGAAGGGCGCGGTGGCCGGCCGGACGGCGACGGTGCGGGTCCTTCAGTCGAAGATCGTGGGCGGGGTGGAGAAGCGGTCGGTGGTGAGCCACTTCAACAAGGCCACCAAGGGCAGGCTCGTGCGGGATCTGCTGGTGTCCGGCGCGGAGCCGGCCGGTCCGGCGGAGCTGGTGGACGTGCTCCGCGAACTGGGGCACACCGTCGAGGTGCGGTCCTCCGCCGCCCCGGCCGGGGGCACGGCCCGGCCCTGGGCGCTGGACGTGGTGGTGACCGGCGTTCACTGACCGGCGTCCACCGACCCGCCGGAACGGGGGCCGGAACCGCACGGACGGAAACCGGCGGGCCCGCCCCCGGCGCGGCCGGCACGGGGCCCGTGCCGGCCGGCGTCCGGTCCGGCCCCGGCCGGTTCAGCGCAGGTGGTGCGTGTCGTTGAGCAGGCGCAGCGAGGCGTTGCCGTCCGCGTAGTACGCCACCACCGAGAGGGAGGCCGGCGCGAGCTCCATGTGGAAGAGCGAGCGCGCGGGGGCGCCCAGGGCCAGCCGCACCAGGGTCTTGATCGGGGTGACATGGGTGACCAGCAGCACCGTGCGGCCCGCGTACCGTGCGATGAGCTTGTCCCGGGAGAGGGCCACCCGGCGGGCCACCGCCGCGAAGGACTCGCCGCCGGTGGGCGCGGCCTGCGGTGAGGTGAGCCAGGCGTCGAGGTCCCGGGGGTGGCGCTCGCGGACCTCGGCGAAGGACAGCCCTTCCCAGGCGCCGAAGTCCGCCTCCCGCAGCCCTTCGTCGACGCGGACGTCGAGCCCGGTGCGGGCGGCCACGGCCTGAGCCGTCTCCTGGCAGCGGCGCAGCGGGGAGGTGACGATCGCCTGGACGGTGCCGCGCGCGGCCAGCGCCGCCGCGGTGGCCTCGGCCTGGCGGCGGCCGGCCGCCGAGAGCCCGGGGTCGTCGCCACCGCTGCCGGAGAAGCGCTTCTCCGGGGTGAGGTCGGTCTCGCCGTGACGCAGCAGGACGAAGGTCGCCGGGGTGCCGAGATCGGCGGGCGCCGCCCAGCCGGCCGGCGTGGCGGCAGGCGCCCCGGCCCGCTCCCCCGGCCCGCCGGCCCCGTCCAGGCCGTCCAGCCCGTCGAGCCCGTCGAGCCCGTCCAGTTCAGCCGGTTCGGCGGAGTCCGCGGCGGCCTCCGGCCGGGGGCCGCCCGCGAGCGCCGCCCGGGAGCCGGCGGGAGCCCACTTCTCCCCGCGCCGGCCCGCGTCCATGGCCTCGTTCGCCAGCCGGTCCGCGTGCTTGTTCTTCTCCCGGGGGATCCAGGTGTAGCTGACCTGGCCGGGAGCGGGGAAGACGGTGCGCGCCTCGGCGGCGAGCGGCCGCATGTCCGGATGCTTGATCTTCCAGCGCCCGGACATCTGCTCGACGACGAGCTTGGAGTCCATCCGCACCAGGACCGCGGCCTCCGGGTCGAGGGCGTGGGCGGCCCGCAGCCCGGCGATGAGCCCCCGGTACTCGGCCACGTTGTTGGTGGCGGTACCGATGAACTCGGCCGTCTCGGCGAGCGTTTCCCCGCTGGCCGCGTCCAGGACGACCGCGCCGTAACCGGCCGGTCCGGGGTTGCCGCGGGAGCCGCCGTCGGCCTCGACGACGAAGCGCCGCTTCCCCGCGTTCGGGGCGCCGGCGGGATGCACGGGGCTCACGGGCCTACAGCCCCGATTCCGGGGTGCGGACCAGGATGCGGCGGCAGTTCTCGCACCGCACCACCTGGTCGGGGGCCGCGCCCCGGACATCGTTCAGTTCGGTGATGTTCAGTTCCAGCCGGCAGCCCTCGCAGCGCCGCTGGTAGAGCTTGGCGGCGCCGACCCCGCCCTGCTGGACGCGGAGCTTCTCGTAGAGCTTGATCAGCTCGGGCGGCACGGTGGCGGAGACGGTCTCGCGCTCCTTGGTGACGGAGGCGGCCTCCCGGTCCAGCTCGGCCACCGCGGCGTCCCGCCGGGCGACGGCGTCCTCCAGCTTGGTCTCGACGGACTCCACCCGGCCGGTGAGCTCCGTGGCACGCTCCTGCGCGGCCTCCCGGCGCTCCATGATCTCCAGGACGACGTCCTCCAGGTCGCCCTGGCGCCGGGCCAGCGAGGCGATCTCGTGCTGAAGGCTCTCCAGGTCCTTGGGCGAGGTGACGGCGCCCGAGTCGAGCCGCTGCTGGTTCCGCGCGGCGCGCTGGCGCACCTGGTCGACGTCCTGCTCCGCCTTGGTCTGCTCGCGGGCGGTGTCGCTCTCCTCGGTCCGGGCGGCGACCAGCAGGTCGCGCAGTTGCGCGAGGTCGGCCTCCAGGCCCTGGATCTCGGCGTGTTCGGGCAGCGTCCGGCGCCGGTGCGCGAGCTGCGAGAGCCGGACGTCGAGGGCCTGGACGTCGAGAAGGCGGATCTGGTCGGCGGGCTCGGCGTTCAGTTCGGGGCTCCCGGGGTGTCGGTGGCGGGTTCGGAGGAGGCCGCACGGGCGGTCCAGGGATCGGTGACCGTGCGGGAGACATGGGTGCGCAGGCCCCAGCCGTGCCGGTCGGAGACCTCGTCGAGCTGGGCGGCGGCCTGCTCGGTCCAGGGCCACTCGGTGGCCCAGTGCGCGGCGTCCAGCAGGGCGGGGCCGGCGCCGCTGTGCAGGGCGTGCTCCCGCGCCTCGGACGCCGGATGGTGCCGCAGATCGGCGGTGAGATAGGCGTCGGCACCCGCGCGCCGGACGTCTTCGAACAGGCTGTCGCCGGAGCCGCCGCAGACGGCGACGGTGCGGACCGTCCGGCCCGGGTCCCCGGCCACGCGGATGCCCTGGGCGGTGGCGGGCAGCCCGGCGGCGGCGCGTTCGGTGAACTCCGCGAGGGTCTCCGGCTCGTCGAGTTCGCAGAGGCGGCCGAGGCCGCGGCGCCCGGCGGGGTCGGACGGATCGGGCACGAGCGGCCCGGTGACACGCAGGCCGAGCGCGCCGGCGAGGGCGTCGGAGACACCGGGGTCGGCGCGGTCGGCGTTGGTGTGGGCGACGTGCAGCGCCACGGAGCCGCGGATCAGGGAGTGCACGACCCGGCCCTTGAAGGTGGTGGCCGCGACGCTCGTGGTGCCGCGCAGATAGAGGGGGTGGTGGGTGACGAGCAGGTCGGCGCCGAGCCGCAGGGCCTCGTCGGCGACCTCCCGCACCGGGTCGACGGCGAACAGCACGCGCCCGACCGGGGCGTCCGGGTCCCCGCAGACGGTGCCCACGGCGTCCCACTCCTCGGCCTGCGCGGGCGGCCAGAGCGCTTCGAGCGCGGCGATGACTTCAGACAGTGCGGGCACGGGGGAAAGGCTACCCCGCGTCCCGGCGGGCGCGGCCCGGCGCCTTGCCCCGGCCCACCGGGTGGGACGTGCCGCGCCGTGACCACGGGCGCGGGGCCGGGGAGCGGGAGACCGCCCGGGGCACCGGCGCCCCGCCGCCGGGAGGCACGTCCGTCACGGCGCCGGGGCGGACGCCGCACGCCCGGGCGTGCCGGACGGGGGGCTGTCGGTGGCCGCCGGTAAACTTCCCGCAGGGGGCAGGCGCCGCTCAACACCTGGGCGCCGTGGGTTACTTGGCGTGTTCCGTGAGGTCTCCGGCGCCCTCCGGGTGCCCGGATTCCACGGCTTCTCAGGGTCTGCTTCTTCCCGGCGTCTCCATGTCCGACGGACACGGGGCGCGGGGCCGTGGCGCGGCGCCGTATGCGCGCTCGCGGGCGCGCCCCCGCAGAGGGAGAGCCGCGAGGCAGGGAACGTCATGGAGCTGTGCAGTTGCGCAGCCGTCAACGGGGTGAGGTACGACATGTTCGAAGTGAGGAGCGCGCCGGTCACGGCCCGCCGGGAGAAGAAGACCGTCCCGTCCGACGCCGGTCCGGGGCGCCACCGCGGCCCGGCGGCCCGGGAGGACGCCGAGGGCCCGGGGCGCGGGCGGCACCGCCGTCCCTCCCCCGGCCGGGAGGTCTGAGCGTCCGCTCCCGGCCGGGGTGAACGCGCGGCACGGTGGCCGCCGGCGTCGGCCGGCGGCCACCGTCGCGTCCGGGGCGGGCCCCTCGAAGGCCCCGTCCTCCGGGCGCCGCCCGCTCCGGGCTGGGGCGGAGCGAACGAGGCGCCCGGGACTGCGGGAGGCGGGACGGGCCGGGGGCGCGACCGGCCGCCCAGGAACGTTCACCGCGCGGCGGGGGCGGTCCTTCCGCTCCGGTACCGGATCCCCGCGCGGTGGAGGAGCCCCGAACGCGCCGGCGCCCTCCCGGCCCGTCAAGGGTGGACGGTTGACGCGGGCGGCCGGAGGACGCCGGTGCGGCACCCCGCCCACCCGGCCGCGGGACCCGGCGGGCCACGGCGGCGAACCGGGGCGGGCCGCCGTCCGCCGGCCCCCGGGGCCGTCACGCCCCGGCGGTAGCCGTCGGAGCAGCGGGTCCGGCCCGGTTTGCCGGAGAACCGTCAGGTCCGCAGATACGAGGCTCCGTTGAGGTCGAGAACGGTCCCCGAACTCCACTCCGCCTCCGGCGAGGCCAGCCAGCGCACAGCCGCGGCGATCTCCTCCGGCTCGGCGACCCGTTCGTACGGGCTCTGCGCGCGCAGCGCCTCCCCCGCACCCCCCTCCAGCCGCGGCGCCACCCGCTCCGTGGCGACGAAACCGGGTGCCACCGACGTCACGGCGATGCCGTACGGGGCGAGCGCGACCGCCAGAGACTGGCCGAGGGCATGCACGGCGGCCTTGGTAGCCGCGTACGCGGGCTGCTCCGGCTCGCCCCGGAAGGCACCCCGGGAGCCGACGTTCACGATCCGGCCGCCCGTGCCCTGCTCGATCATCATCCGCGCCGCCGCGTGCGAGAGATGAGCGGTCGCCAGCAGATTGACGTCCACATGGCGGCGCCACGCCTCCGCCCAGTGGGCCCGGTCGCTCCCGGCCGGCGGATGGGGGAGGCTCACGGCCGCGTTGTTGACCAGGATGTCGAGCCCGCCCAGCGCCTCGCCCGCGGCGTCGGCCAGGGCGGCGGCCGCGTCCGGCTCGGCGAGGTCCGCGCCGAGCAGCACATGTCCGGCGCCGTCCAGCGAGGCCAGGGTCCGCTCGGCGTCCGCGCGCCGGCTCCCGTGGTGGACCGCGACCCGGTCGCCTCCCGCCGCGAACGCGCGTGCCACGGCCCGGCCGATACCGCGCGAGGCCCCGGTCACCAGCACGCGCCGCCCCCGGCCGGGGAACGGCGGTACGGAGCGGGGGGCCGCGCCGGGACCGGGGCGGAGCCCGGGCGGGGACGCGGCCCCGGGAAGCGGCCCCGGGGCGGAGCCGGAGCCCTGCCCGGAGCCGGGCTCCCGGGGCGGTTCGGTGACGGCCATGGTGTTCCTCTCCTCGGTCTGCCGCGCGGTCGTGCGCTCCGTCTCCCCGCACGGCCGGCCGGGTGCCGGAGCCGTCCGCGATCCGGCCACGGGCCGGTCACAGGCCGTCCACGCTCCGGCCTCCGGTCGGCACAGGCCGGGAGACGGACGGTTCCGGGCGGCCACGCGCGGGCCGCGCGCACTCCCCCGCCGGCCGGGCGGCGGCCGGGCGGCGGACGGCGTGGCACCCGGGCGGCGCACCGGTACCGGCCCGGCGGGACCGGCCACGGGAGAACCACGGTCACGGGGGCGGTCCACCTTACGGACCCCGGGTACGCCGCCCGGCCTCCCCCTCCGCGGCTGAACGGCGCTCCGCCGCCCACCGGCCGGGCCCGGCACCCCCGGGGCCGGAAGCGCGCGCGGGCGGGGCGGGAGGCAGATGATCGCGCGCGGTGAGGAGAGTCCGCCGACAGCATGCGCGGCCGAGGCCCGGTGGCGGGCCCCGGACGGGCCGGGAGAGCGGGCCCCGGACGGGTCGGCAGACAGGTGGCCCGCGCGGGCCGGGGGCAGGAGGCACACGGGCCGGGACAGGACCCGGGCCGGGAACGGAGGCCCAGCGGGCCTGGACAGAAGGCCCAGCGGGCCTGGGGCAGGAGGCCCCACGGGCCCACCGGGCCCCACCGGCCTCGCCCACGGCGCCCTTCCGCCCGGCCCCCGCGCGGCGGACGCCGTGACAGCCCAGCCCCCGCCGGCCCGGCCCCCGCCCGCGCCCCGCCGCGGGCCGTCCGGCAGCATGGAACCCCCGGCGCGCCGGGGCCGGGCCCGTGCCCCGGGCCGGGGCCGGTTCCGCGCTCCGCCGGGCAGGCCACCGCACCGTCACCCGTGAGGCACCCGAACGTTGAGCACAGCGCCGCACCCGCCGCCGACCGCCCCCGCCCAGGAGGTCCTGGCGGCCTTCGAGGCGGCCCAGGGCTTCATGCCCGTCGACGAAGGACTCGCCCTGTACGCCGCGGCGGTGGAGGCGGCCGCCTCCGGCCTGCCGCTGCTGGAGGTCGGCACCTACTGCGGGCGGTCCACCGTCCTGCTGGCCGCCGCCGCCCGGGACGCCTCCACCGTGGCCGTCACCGTGGACCACCACCGCGGCTCGGAGGAGCAGCAGCCCGGCTGGGAGTACCACGATCCCGCGCTGGTCGACGCGGCCACCGGCCGGATGGACACGCTGCCCGCCTTCCGCCGCACCCTGCACGGCGCCGGCCTGGAGGAGCACGTGATCGCCGTCGTCGGCCGCTCGCCCCAGGTGGCGCGGTTGTGGGCCCGGCCGCTGGGGCTGGTCTTCATCGACGGCGGTCACACCGACGAGCACGCGACCGCCGACTACGAGGGGTGGACCCCGCATCTGGCACCGGGCGGGCTGCTGGTGGTGCACGACGTCTTCCCCGACCCGGCGGACGGTGGGCAGGCCCCGTACCGGATCTACCGCCGCGCCCTGGAATCCGGTGACTTCACCGAGGTTTCGGTCACCCGTTCGCTGCGTGTGCTCCGCCGTACCGGCGCGGAGCTCGCGGCCCGCCGATAGCATCGCGCCCGTGTCGAACGGCAGTCCCTTCCGCTCCTTCCCCGACGGCCCCGACGGCCCCGACGGCCCGGGCGCCCCCGACGGCGCCGCCGGCCCGGATCCGCACCGCACGCGCCGGAGTTCGGTGACCGCGATGGTCGTGCTGGCCGTCCTCATACCGGCCGGCTTCACCGGCTGGCTCCTCACGCGGCCGGGGGACGGCGGCGGGGGCGGGGACCCGGCCGGCGCCACGGCGCGCCCCTCCGAGTCCCGGCCGGCGGAGCGCGCCCCCGGGGCACCGCGCCCCTCGGACGTCACCCCCGGCCCGGCCGCGGGAGGGGACCAGCCCCTGGCCGGGCGGGTGGTGGTGGTCGACCCGGGCCACAACCCCGGCAACCGGGACCACCCGCGGGAGATCGCCCGGAGCGTCCCCATCGGCACCGGTTCCAAGGAGTGCGACACCACCGGCACGGCCACCGACTCCGGTTACGCGGAGGCCGAGTTCACCCTGGACGTCGCCCGCCGGATCCGTACGCTGCTGGAGCGGGACGGCGCGACGGTGCGCCTCACCCACGACGGCGACCGCCCCTGGGGGCCGTGCATCGACGAGCGCGCGGAGATCGGCAACCGGGCGGAGGCCGACGCCGTCGTCTCCGTCCACGCCGACGGCGCGCCGTCCGGCGCGCGCGGCTTCCACGTGATCCTGCCGGGCCGGGTGCGCGAGGGCGGGGCCGACACCACCGCGATCACGGGTCCGTCCCGTGCGCTGGGGGAACATGTGGCCGACGCCTACGCGCGGGAGACCGGCAACGCCCCCGCGGATTACATCGGCGGCGGCAGCGGGTTGGATGTACGCTCCGACCTCGGCGGGCTCAACCTCTCCACCGTCCCCAAGGTCTTCGTCGAATGCGGCAACATGCGGAACGCGCGGGACGCCGGGGAGTTCACCGACGCCCGCGGGCGCGCGCGGACGGCCGAAGGCATCGCGGACGGCATAGCGAGGTATCTGTCGGAAGCGGACTGAGACCGCCCGCCCCGCGCCGCCCGTCACCGTGCGGGACTGCGGCCGGGCGGCCCGCGCGTACGGAACGCCCACCGCACGCGCGCCGGAGGGGAACCGGGCGGCCCGGGAGGACCCGGGCCCGGAGACCGAACGGCGCCCTTACGAACCGATCCAGCTGGAGCACCTGAAGAAGCAGGAGGGGCAGGAGAAGCCGAGGAAACACAAGAAGCACGGGAAGCACGAGAAGCACGGAAGCCACGGTGTCCGCCGAACCGGGCGGAACCGGCCAGAACCACCAGATACGGAAACCGGGGGAAGAAGTGAGGAGCACGGCCAGGGGGACACCTGCGGTGACCCGCCGTCACACCCCGCACTCCACGGCGACGCGCCCATCCGTACGATGGGGGCCACCCCCGCTCCAGGCCGTCCGCGACTCCGCGGCAGGCACCCACACTCACGAGACGACGAAGGACCTGACGTGAACATCCGCTCCCTCACTCGAGGCGACGGCGTGGTGATCGGAGCAGCGGTGTTGCTGTTCATCGCCTCGTTCCTGGACTACTACACCGTCGACTGCGAAGGCGCGCTGTGCGACCAGCTCCCCGGGGTACCCAACGCCTGGGAGGTCGACCAGTTGATGCTGGTGCTCCCGGCGGTGTTCCTGCTGGGACTGATCGGCGCCGGTCTCGTGATCGCGGGCCGTTTCCAGCCGGAGGGCCGTAAGATCATCGGCCTCTCCCTCGGCGAGTGGGGCACGGGCCTGACGCTGGCCGCCCTCTGGAACGCGCTGTGGGGCGTCTTCCTCGCGCCGAAGGGCGCGGGCGTGGGCATCGGCGCGATCCTGGCGCTGATCGGCGCGCTGGCGCTGGCCGCGGGCACGATCCTGCCGGGCCGGGTGCCCGCGCTCAAGGCGCCCCTGCTGGGTGCCCCGAAGCCGCAGGCGCCCTCGCCCTACGGTCACGGCCCCGGCCAGGGTTACGGCTACCCGGGCGGCCCGCAGCCGGGTTACGGCTACCCCGGCCCGCAGCAGGCGGGACAGCCCGGCCCCGGCGCGCAGCCGTACGGCGGCCCGCAGCAGGGCGGCGCGCCCGGCGGCCCGGGCACTCCGGCGCCGGCGCCCGGCTTCTCGCCGTTCTGGTTCGCCGTGCCGGTGACGCGGCCGCTCTACGCGGAGGACGGCTCCCAGGCCCCGGTCGCGGAACTGGCCCCCGGCACCTGGTACCTGGCGGTCGAGCAGCGCGGGCAGGGTCTCGTCGCCCAGACGCAGGACGGCCGGCGCGGCGTCCTTCAGGACACCTCGGGCATCCAGCGCGGCTGACCGAGCGGTCCCGTTGCCCGGCCTCGTGGCCCCGTTCCCCACCCGGGGAGCGGGGCCACGGCCGTATCCGCCCCGGGTCCCGGCCGGTGACGGGCGGACGCGGGCACGGGTCCGGGTCCGCCGGAGCAGGCCGTGCGCCGCCGGGGCGGGTGGCGGTGTGCCCGGGGCCGCCGTGTCGCCCGCTCTCACCCCGGCGGACCCGGGCACACCGCGTGCCCTCCCCGGCCACGCGTCCTCCCCGGCCGCGACGGCCGCACCGGCCCCGGCAGCCGCGAGAACCGCCTGACCGGCAAGGGAGCGGCATGAACGGCGAGGGCCGGGCAAGAAGCCGGACATGAGTCCTAGAAGACGTTCAGGCGGCAGTTCAGCGGCCTCCGCCATCCGCCTGGTGGCGGACGTGGCCGCGGGGATCCTCGTGCTGTGGATCGTGATGTATCTCCTCGACGCGAACCGGGCCAACGACCTGGTCTCCTTCGTCCGGGAAGCCGCGCTGTGGCTCTCCGGCTGGGCCCAGGGCCTGTTCACGGTCGACCTCGACTGGCTCCAGGTCGTGCTCACCTTCGGTCTGCCGGCGCTGGTCTACCTGATCATCGGGCACGCGCTGGCCGCCCGGCTGCCCGGCCGGGCCTGAGGCCCGTCCGGCCGGGGCCGCGCCACCCCGGCCGGACGTCCCGCGGTCGGCCGCCGGGGCGCTCCCGAGGGTGCCGTCGGCCCCGTCTCCCGGTCCTGTGACCGGCCCCGCCGCCGCCCCGGCCCGCGCGCGTCCGGCCGCCGGGGAGCCCGCACGGGCCCGCGGGCCGCTACCGGCGTGACGGAGCACCGCGCTCCCCGCGCCGCACCGTGCTCAGCAGCGGTCAGCAGCAGTCCGGCTCCAGCCCGGAGGGCAGGCCTCCGCCCCCGAAGACGGCGGTGGTCGCGGTGTCCCCGCCGAGGGCGGCCACGGCCAGCAGCACCGAGCCGGCGGTCCAGGTGGTGCGCTCGGCCGGCCAGACGGTCTCGTCGGCGAAGACGTAGCCCGTCCAGTACATGCCGTCCGGAGTCCGCAGGTGGCCGATGGAGCGGAGGATGTCCACGGCGCGCTCCGGTTCGCCCATGGCCCACAGGGCGAGCGCCAGTTCGGCGCTCTCGCCGCCGGTGACCCAGGGGTTGGGCGACACGCAGCGGACCCCGAGCCCGGGCACCACGAACTCCTCCCAGCGCCCCTCGATGCGCGCCTTGGCCTCCGGGCCGGTCAGCGCGCCGCCGAGCACCGGGTAGTACCAGTCCATGGAGTAGCGGGACTTGTCCAGGAACCGCTCCGGGTGGCGGCGGATGGCGTGACCGAGCAGGCCGGTGGCCAGCTCCCAGCCGGGCTGGGGCTCCCTGAGGTGCTCGGCGGCGGCGAGTGCGCAGCGCAGCGCCTGGTGGATCGAGGAACAGCCGGTGAGCAGGGCGCCGGTGACGGCCGCGCCCGGCGCGGGCTCCCCCGGGCCGGGCGTTCCGCCGTCCGCGGGCGCCTCCCGCTTCCAGCCGATCTGGCCTCCGGGGCTCTGGAGTTCGAGTACGAAGCCGACGGCGGCGCGGACGGTGGGCCACATCCGGTCGAGGAACGCGTCGTCGCCGGTGGCGAGGTAGTGGTGCCAGACGCCCACGGCCACGTAGGCGACGAAGTTGGTCTCCCGGCCGCGGTCGGACGGCGCGGTGGCGTCGCCGTCGGTGTAGGCGGCGTACCAGGAGCCGTCCGGGAGCTGGTGCTCGGCCAGCCAGCGGTACGCGGCCTCGGCGCGTCCGTGCTCACCGGCTGCGTCCAGGGCCATGGCGGCCTCGATGTGGTCCCACGGGTCGAGGTGGTGGCCGCGGAACCACGGGATGGCGCCGTCCGCGCGCTGCTCGGCGAGGATCCCGGCGACGGTGGCCGCGGCCTCGGCCGCGGTGAGGACGCCGGGCAGGACGAGGTGCTCGGTGCGGCCGGGGCTCGTCACGCGGGGGCCTCGCCGGTCGCGGCGGTAGCCGGGGCGGCGGCCCCGCCGGCGGGGGCTTCCGCGGGTGTGGCGGCGGGTGCCGGGACGGCGGCCCCGGCGCTCCCGGAGGCCGTCCGGCCACGCGTGCCCTCACCGCCCGGCCCGGCGGGCCGGTCCGCCGGGTGCGGCTTGGTGGCGTAGACGACGAAGCTCTTGCCGACCAGCGGGTCGAGCACGCGTTCGGCGGTCCGGGTGAGCAGGGGGCGCTTCATGATGTCCCAGACCAGCAGCTTGTGATAGGCGCGCACCGGCAGGGCGCGGTCGTTGTCCACGCCGAAGGCGCACTTGAGCCACCAGTACGGCGCGTGGAGGCCGTGCGCGTGGTGACTGCCGTAGGGCCGCAGTCCGGCCTCGCGGATCCGGCCCAGCAGTTCGCCGGCGCGGTAGATCCGGATGTGGCCGCCCTCGACCTCGTGGTACGCGTCGGAGAGCGCCCAGCACACCCGTTCGGGCCCGTAGCGGGGGACGGTGACGGCGATACGGCCGCCGGGCCGCAGCACCCGGACCATCTCCGCGAGCACGCCCCGGTCGTCCGGGATGTGCTCCATCACCTCGGAGACGATGACGACGTCGAAGCTGCCGTCGGGGAAGGGCAGGGCGAGGGCGTCGCCCTCCAGCGCCGTGGCGGTGGCGCCGGCCGGGGCCTCTCCCGCCTCCTCCATGGCGGCGAACCAGGTGGCGACCTCGCGGATCTCCTCGGCGTTGCGGTCGAGGGCCACCACGTGCGCGCCGCGCCGGTAGCACTCGAAGGCGTGCCGGCCGGCGCCGCAGCCCAGATCGAGCACGCGGTCGCCCGCGGCCAGGGGGAACCGGGAAAAGTCGACGGTCAGCACTCGGGGTCTGCCTCTTTCGGTCGGGGGGAGGGACGTGCGGCGGTTCAGCCGCACGGGCGGCGGGTGCGGCGGCTCACCCGTACGGGCGGACGGCCCGGCGGTTCAGCCGCGGGGCCGTCCGGCTGCCCGGGAGGCGGCCCCCGGGGCCCGGCCGGGGCCGGCGGCCCGCTCCCCGGCCGCCCGGCGGTAGTGCTCGACGGTGCCCTCGGCGGCGCGGCTCCAGGTGAAGCGGGCGAGCACCCGTTCCCGTCCGGCCCGCCCGAGGCGGCCGCGGAGTTCCGGGCCGTCGTGCGGGTCGAGAAGCCGGCCGAGGGCCGCCGCGAGGGCGCCGGCGTCCGCGGGCGGCACGGCCAGGCAGGTCTCGCCGTCCTCCCCCGTGACCTCGGGGAGGGCGCCCCCGGTGGTGGCGACGAGCGGGGTGCCGGTGGCCATGGCCTCGGCGGCGGGCAGGGAGAACCCCTCGTAGAGGGAGGGGACGCAGGCGATCTGGGCACTCCGCACGAGGTCCGCGAGTTCGGCGTCGCTGATGCCCTTGACGAACTCGACGGCCCCGGTGAGGCCGTGGCGTTCGACGGCCGCGGCCACGGGCCCGTCCTCGGCGCGCCGGCCGACGACGACCAGATGCGCCGCGGGGTGCTCGGTCCGGAGCTTGGCCAGCGCCTCCACGAGGTGGACCAGGCCCTTGAGGGGCACGTCGGCGCTGGAGGTGGTGACGATCCGGCCGGGGACCTCGGCGATCGACGGGTCCGGGGAGAACAGCGTGGTGTCGGCTCCGATGGGCACGACGTGGACCCGTTCCGGCGCCACCCCCAGGTGGCCGAGGATCTCGTCACGGGAACTGGTGGAGACGGTCAGGACGGCGGGGAGCCGGCGGGCGACGCGCTTCTGCATCCGCGTGAAGCCGTACCAGCGGCGGACGGAGGCGCGGCGCAGGAACCCGGTGGCGGCGTCGAGGTCCAGCCGGCGGTCGACGGTGACGGGGTGGTGGATGGTGGTGACGAGCGGCGCGCCGAGCCGGGCGGGGCCGCCGAGCAGGCCGTAGCCGAGCGTCTGGTTGTCGTGGATGACGTCGAACTCCCCGCGGCGGGCCGCGAGGTGGCGGCGGGCGCGGAGGCTGAAGGTGAGCGGCTCGGGGAAGCCGCCGGTCCACATGGTGGCCACTTCGAGGGCGTCGATCCAGTCCCGGTACTCGCCGGCCCGCGGGGTGCGGAACGGGTCGGGCTGCCGGTAGAGGTCGAGACTGGGCAGCTCGGTGAGGGTCACGCCGCCGGGGGCGGTGGTCCCGGAGGGGGCGGGGACCTCGTCGAGGACGGGGTAGGGCTGGGCCCCGATGACCTCCACCCGGTGCCCGAGCGCGGCGAGTTCACGGGAGAGGTGCCGGACGTAGACGCCCTGGCCCCCGCAGAACGGGTTGCCCTTGTAGGTGAGCAGGGCGATCCGGAGGGGGCGGCCGCCGTCGGCCGCGAGAGGTCCGGCGGAGGGGCTCGGTGCGGCTGCCGGTGCGGCCTCAGGCGTCACTCTCGGGGCCCCTTCTGCTCACTTCGTCTCACTTCGGTGCCGGAACGGAACGGATCTCATTCCTCCGCGACCGGGTGCGGCGTCCCCCACCCATGGCAGAGCTACGAATCTACCGGCAGGTAGCAGACACGGCGGAGCCGGACCGGGTGATTCGCACCACGGTGCGGCCCGCACGGCACTCCGCGGGCCGGAC
Organism: Streptomyces zingiberis; assembly: GCF_012034935.1. Taxonomy (GTDB): domain Bacteria; phylum Actinomycetota; class Actinomycetes; order Streptomycetales; family Streptomycetaceae; genus Streptomyces; species Streptomyces zingiberis. The sequence goes on along the minus strand of NZ_JAATEN010000002.1, from coordinate 306,675 downwards.
GGGCAAGCAATAGCCAAAGCTTGCGTGCCTGTGAGCACTCGGGCACGGTGAGGTGCCGACGCGGTCGTCCACCGGCACCGCGAAGGCCGGAGAATCAGGTCCCGGGGGCATCCGGGGCATCCGGGGTGTCCGGGGCATCGGGGGAATCGGGGGAACAGCGGCATGGAATCCGGGCCGTGGCCCGTCCCTCGGGCTGCTTCCACGGTGGCCCCCGGGACACCGGCCGCATCAGGCGCCACTCCGGCCGCCCGGAACCCACCGGTCTCCGCCCCGCCTCCCGGGCGGACGGGCGGCAGGGAAGGCGCGCTGCCCGCCCGTCCCCGCCCGGCGAGCCGGGATCGCGCGGGCCCCGGCGGCGCCGGCGGCCGCGGGGACCTTCACGGCCCCGCCCATCCCGTCGGGCCTGCCGGCCCCGCCGGGAACATGGGACGGGCGGGACACGGGAAGGCGCACGCGGGGGGCACTCGCCTGAGCGGCGGGCCAAGAGAACGCGCCCGCCCATCCGCGTACATCACGATGCGTAGACCAAGTCCTTACACCAAGTGCGACCTCGGCCGTTCCGTGACGCCAGTTGTGGGAACGCGCTTGTGGACGAGTCAACTTCTCAGATGTTCCGACGAACACATCGGAGAAAGCCGGTGCACACGAGTCTGGAGGGGACGGGCAAGTGATCCGGGTACTTCTGGTGCACGACATCGGGCTTCTGCGCTCTGCGCTGGCCGCTCTGCTGGGGAAGGAGCAGGATCTGGAGGTCACCGCCACCACCTGGGACGCGTTCCCGGTGAAGGCGCGGTCGGCGCGACCGGACGTCTGCGTGGTCGACGCGGACAGCCCGGCTTCGGAGTCGATATCGGACGTACTGGAAAGCGCCGGGCGCTGTCCCGACGGCCGTGCGAGACCCGGGGCCCCGGGCTGTTCACGATGTCGCAGCGCGCTGCTCGCCCTGGTGACGGCCGGCCGGCCGGGTGCGCTCAGACGGGCGTTCGACGCCCGGGCCCTCGGCTACGTCAACAAGAACGGCACCCCGCAGAGATTACTGGAGGCGATCCGCAAGGTCGCCCGAGGCGAGCGGTTCGTCGACGAGTCGCTCGCCTTCGGCTTCATGCAGGCCGCCGAGATGCCGCTGACGGCACGGGAGTTGAGCGTGCTGTCGCTCGCCGCCGAGGGCCGGCCCATATCAGAGATCGCCAAGAGCCTGCACCTGTGCAACGGCACGGTCCGCAACTACATGGCCTCGGTGATCCGCAAGACGGGCGCCCGCAACCGCATCGACGCGGTAAGGATCTCGCAGAGCGCCGGCTGGGTGTGAGGGCACCGGACCCGCCGTACCCACCGGGGTCGGCGCTGCCGGTGCGTACCGGGGGGGTGAGGGGACGGCCGGACACCACCGGCGCCCGGCCCGCGCGCGGGCCTGCGTGACTGTGTGACCTACGGCCGATCCCCGGGCCCGGGGCCCGGGGCCCGGGGATCGCCGAGCGGCCGAGCGGCCGAGCCACAAGGGGCCGCGGCGACCACCTCCGGCTCGGTGAATCCGCCGAATCCGCCGAATCCAGCGAGGACGAGGCGACGGTGGCGCGCCGAGTGGTGCCGGGCCGGGGGGCCCGGCGGAGGGCCGTCGCTCTCCGCCGGGCCCCCGGAGCGCGGAGCGCGGCTCCGTCCTCACCGGCGCCTCCGGCCCCACCTCGATCGACACACGGGCCCGATCGGCGCCGCCTGATTCAACGCGGGCCCGATGGCCACCGCCCCGCTCGGTACAGGCCCGATGGCCACCGCCCCGCTCGGCGCGGCCCAGGTTCCCGGGGCCGCGAACACCTCGACCGCCCCGGCGGGACGGCCCGCCACTCGGCCGGTCGCCGCGGATCGCCCCGGAACCGGCGGCTCCGGGGCTTCTCGTGACCGATCGCCCGTCCGGCCCCACGACTGCTTGATAGCCTCGGCGGGCCAGTCGAGCCACACCTGAGGCCAGGGAATCCGGTGCGAATCCGGAACTGACGCGCAGCGGTGAGGGGGACGGGCGGGGCACGGCGCCACTGGGAGACCGGGAAGGCGTCCCGTCCGGACGAACCCGAGTCCGAAGACCTGCTGGCACCTCCGCGCCGCGGCGCGGAGGGACGTCCGTAGGCCGGCTCCGCGTACGAGCCCCGACCTCAGAGGCATGCCTGTGCTCCGTTCCCTCGCCTTTCCCCGCTTCCCCGCGCTGCTCCTCGCCTCCGCGCTGCTGCTCACCGCCTGTGGACCGTCCGGCGGCGGTGCCGCCCGGCCGGAGGGAACCGCCGCCGCCGGCTACCCCGTGACGCTGGACAACTGCGGGCACCAGGTCACGCTGGCCTCGGCGCCGGAGCGGGCCGTCTCCCTCGACCAGGGCACCACGGAGATCCTGCTCTCCCTCGGCCTCGCCGACCGCATGGCCGGTACGGCGACCTGGACCGACCCGGTGCCGAAGGACCTGGAGAAGGCGAACGCGTCCGTGCCGCGCCTCGCCGACGGCCGTCCGTCCTTCGAGTCGGTCCTGGACGCCGAACCCGACTTCGTCACCGCCTCGTTCGTCTCCACCCTCGGCACGGGCGGGGTCGCCACCCGCGAGCAGTTCGGGCGGCTGGGGGTGCCCACCTACGTCGCCCCCTCCGACTGCTCGGGCAAGGACAACGCCACCGGCGGCGACGGGTCGCGCGCCGAACCGCTCAGCCTCGACGCCGTCCACGGTGAGATACGCGACCTCGCCCGCGCGTTCGGCGTCGAGGAGCGCGGCGAGAGGCTCGTCGCCTCGCTGGACGCGCGGGTTGAGGCGGCCACCCGCGGACTGCGCGCCTCCGGTGTCTCCCTCATGTACTGGTTCGCCAACTCCCAGTCGCCCTACCTCGCGGGCTGCTGCGGCGCGCCCGGCGTCATCACCCGCGCCGTCGGCGCCGAGAACGCCTTCGGCGACACCCACGACGAATGGCCCCAGATCAACTGGGAGACGGTCGCCGACCGCGACCCCGACGTCATCGTGCTCGGCGACCTGACCCGCAAGCAGCAGACCGCCGAGACCGCCGCGGCCAAGATCCGCTTCCTGGAGACCCATCCGGCCACCAGGAATCTGACCGCCGTGCGGAAGCAGCGGTACGTCCTGCTGAGCGGGCAGGCGATGAACCCGACCATCCGCACGGTCGAGGGGATCGAGAACGTCGCGGCCGGTCTGCGCGACCTCGGGTTCGCCGGGTGAACGTCCGCTCGCTGCTGCTGACCGGCGGAGGGCTGGTGGCGCTGCTGGTGTCGATCGCCGTCGCCGTGACGATCGGCTCCGCCGACATCTCCACCGGCGACGTCGGGGCGTCGGTCGCGGCCCATCTCGGCCTCGGGGACAGCACCCTGGCGCCGCTGCGGGACGGGATCGTGTGGAACCTGCGGATGCCGCGCACCCTGCTCGCCGCCGTCTGCGGGGCGGGACTCGCCCTGTGCGGCGCGGTCATGCAGTCACTGCTGCGCAATCCGCTCGCCGACCCCTTCGTGCTCGGTGTCTCCTCCGGCGCGTCCACCGGCGCGGTCGCCGTGGCCGTGCTGGGCGTGGGGGGAGGAGCGGTGTCCCTGTCGGCGGGCGCCTTCCTCGGCGCGCTGCTCTCCTTCGGCCTGGTCCTGCTGCTCAGCCACAGCCTCGGCACCGACACCGACCGGGTCGTGCTGTCCGGCGTCGCGGCCCTGCAGCTGTTCTCCGCGCTGACCTCCTTCACCGTCCTGACCTCGGCGGACGCGGAGACCACCCGGGGGGTGCTGTTCTGGCTGCTCGGCTCGCTCTCCGGCGCCGAGTGGGGACAGGTCCTGCTCTGCGCCGCCGTCCTCACCCTCGTCCTGGCCGTCTGCCTCGGGTACGCCCGCACCCTGGACGCCTTCGCCTTCGGTGACGAGGCCGCGGCCGGACTCGGGGTCCGGGTCGCCCGCACCCGCCTGGTCCTGCTCTGCGCGACCGCGCTGCTCACCGCCGCCCTGGTCAGCTGCGCGGGCGCGATCGGCTTCGTCGGCCTGGTCCTGCCGCACGCCACCCGCGCCCTCACCGGCCCGGGCCACGCCCGTCTGCTGCCGGTCACGGCGCTGACCGGGGCCGTCTTCCTGGTGTGGGTGGACACCCTCGCCCGGACCGTCCTCGACCCGCGGGAGGTCCCGGTCGGCGTGGTGACCTCCCTCATCGGCGTGCCGGCGTTCGTCGCCGTCCTGTACCGCGGACGGAGGCGGACATGACCGGCCTGCACGCCGACCGCGTCGTACGGCGCGCCGGTGACCGGACCGTCGTCGACGGCATCACCCTCACCCTGAGCCCCGGCGAGACCCTCGGGCTGCTCGGCCCCAACGGCTCCGGGAAGTCCACCCTGCTCAGGCTGCTGGCCGGGGTCCTCGCCCCCGGTGCCGGAGTCGTGCGCCTGGACGGGCGTCCCCTTCCGGAGATCGGCCGCCGGGCCGCCGCCCGCCGTATCGCCACGGTCGAGCAGCACACCGACACCCGGACCGAGCTGACGGTCCGGGACGTCGTCGCCCTCGGCCGCCTCCCGCACCGCCGCGCCTGGACGCCCGGGACGGCGGCCGACGAGAATGCCGTCACCGAGGCGCTGCGGCGCACCGGGCTGACCGGCCGGGCCGGCCAGTCCTGGCACACCCTCTCCGGCGGCGAACGCCAGCGCACCCAGATCGCCCGTGCCCTCGCCCAGGAACCCCGCGAACTCCTCCTCGACGAACCGACCAACCACCTGGACATCCAGCACCAGCTCGACCTCCTGGACCTGGTCGCCGGACTGCCGGTCACCACGGTGATCGCCCTGCACGATCTCAACCTCGCCGCGATGTACTGCGACCGCCTGCTCGTCCTGCGTGACGGCCGCGCGGTCACGGAGGGCACCCCCGCCGAGGTCCTCACCCCCGCCCTCATCGAACGGGTCTACGGCGTCCGCAGTGAGGTCACCCACGGCCCCGGGCACCCCGTGATCCGCTTCCTCCGCCCGGCCCCCGGGGCCGCTCCGCACCGGAGAGGAGGGTGACGAGCGTCGCCCTACCGCGCCCTGGGGCGGGCGGGCTCTGCCGCCGGGGCGGTACCGGTCCTGCCGGCCCTGCCGGTCCTGCCGACGTGTTCCCGGACGCCGGCGGTGTGCCAGTGGCCCACCAGGTCGCGGTAGAGCTGCGAGCGGTCCAGCAGTTCGTCGTGGTGGCCGCAGACGGCGGTCACGCCGTCCATCACCAGGACCCGGTCCGCGCGCCGGGCGGAGCTGATCCGGTGGGCCACGGTGATGACGGTGCCGGGCCGTTCCGCGAACGCCCGTTCGGCGCGTTCCTCGGCCACGGGGTCCAGATGGCAGGTGGCCTCGTCCAGCAGGACCACCGGGGCCGGGGAGAGGTGCGCCCGGGCGAGCGCGACGAGCTGCCGTTCGCCCTGCGAGAGCCGGGCCGGGTCGAGGACCGCGCCGAGCCCGCCGAGCCGGCGCGCCAGCGGGCCCAGTCCCACCGCCGCCACCGAGGCGGCGATCGCCCCGTCGCCGGGGCCGGCCGGGCCACCGGGGCGGCCCGCGCCGGCGCCTTCCCCGTCCGGGTCGGGGTCGGGGTCGGGACAGAGATAGCGGAGGTTCTCGCGCAGGGTGCCGGAGAAGACGTACGCCTGCTGGGGGATGAGGACCCGCAGCCGGGAGGGTCCCTCCGCGGGCCAGGGCGCGGCGGGCCGGCCGAGGACGCGGACCTCGCCCCGGTCCGGGGTGAGCACCCCGGCGACGAGGCCGGTCAGCGTGGACTTGCCGATGCCGCTGGGGCCGACGACGGCCAGCCACTCCCCCGCTGCGACGGACAGGTCCAGATCGCGGAGCACGGGGCGCGCCCCGGCGCCGTAGGCGAAGGTGACGGAACGGAGTTCGACGGCGGGCGGCTCGGCAGGCGGCTCGGCGCCGGGCCGGTGACCGGCGGCGGAGGCGGCCGGTCCGGCGGGCGGCCCGGGGCGGGGCCCGTGCGGGGCGTCCGCCGCGGACCGCGCGCCGCCGGCCGTACCGCCCGGGGAGCGGCCCCCGGGACGGTACGGGGTTTCCGGCGGACCGTCAGGGCCTGCCGTGGTCCCCGGCGGCGCGGTCGAGGCCCCGGCCGGTACGTCCGGCGCGACGGCCACGGGCACGGTCCCGGACGGCGCGCGGGGCAGGGCGGCCGGGCCCCCGGCCGGTACGTCCGGCGGGACGGCCACGGGCCCGGACGGGGGCCCGGCGGGGACCCCGGGCACGGCGGCCGCGCGCCCGTCCGGGGCGGCCGGCGTCCGCGGAGGTGGTGCGTCTCCGCCCGTCAGGCGGTCGAGGATGACCAGCAGCCGGGTGCCGGCCGCGCCGAGCGCCGTCATCAGCGTGTGCAGCGCGGGCAGCAGGGCCTGCGTCAGATAGGTGAGGGCGCCCAGAAGTTCACCGGGGGTGAGGCCCCGGTCGAGCAGCCACGGCGTGGTGACGACCAGCAGCACCACGGGGAGCTGCCCGGCGACGCCGAGGGAGAGGGTGCGGGCCGCCGCCCACCGGGCCAGCGACCGCGCGGCCCGTACCTCCGCCAGGGCGAGGCGCCCGGCCCGCCCGGCCGCGTGCTCCTCGGCACCGCAGGCCACGATGTCCCGCACGCCGGCGGCGACGGCCCCGTACTCCTCGGCCAGCGCCTCGTCGGCGCGGAGGTAGTCGCGCTGGCGCGCGGCCATCGGGACCAGCGTGGCGAGGAACAGCGCCAGCCCCAGCAGCAGCGGCGGCACGACGACGAGCAGCAGCAGCGGGGCGAGCGAGGCGAGGCCCAGCAGGGCCCCGGCGGCGGTGAACAGGAAGGAGCGGGCGACCAGGACGAGCCCGGCGAAACTGTCCCGGGCGGTCTCCGTCTGATGGGTGATCCGGGAGACCACGGCGCTGTCGGCGCGCGCCGGGTCGGCCGCGGCCTCCCGCAGGGAGGAGGTGACCACGCGGCGCAGCAGGCCGTCCCGGAGCGGTTCGACCAGTCCCGCCAGGCCGCGGAAGACCCCGCGGTTGGCGAAGCCGCCGACGACGACCGCGACGGCGGCGACCGCCAGCCACAGCAGCCCGGTCCGGGTGTCCCCGGCGAGGAATCCTCGGTCCAGGGACTGGGCCACGGCGTAGCCGCCGAGGAAGGTCTGCGCCGACTCCAGCAGTGACCAGGCGCCGAGCGCGACCAGCACCCGGGGCCGGGCCGCGAGGAAGCGGCGGGCCTGCGGCGCGATCCGGCGCCAGGCGCCCCGGCCGGATTCCGGCGGGGCCCCGGGGGGAGCGGGGCCCGGATCCGGCACCGGGGCCGGTCCCGGGTGACGGACGGCGGTCACGGGGCGCTCCCCGGCGGGCGGGCGGCGGACGCCGGAGTACCGGCGGAGCCGGAAAGGGAGCCGCGGCCGGGACCGGGGCCGGAGCGGGGGCCGGAGCGGGGGCCGGAGGCGGCGGACGGGCCGTGCGGAACGGAACCGGAAGCGGCGGCGCGGCGGGGAGCGGCAGCCGGATCGGCAGCCGGATCGGAGCCGGAGAGACGCTCGGGGCCGGTGGCGGAATCAGCGGCGCCCCCACCCCGGCCGGGACCGGAGCCAGGGCCACGGGCCGTCACGGAATCCGGGGCACCGCCACCGCCGGACCCGGAGACGGGGCCGGAAGCGGGACCGGAGGCGGCGGCGCGGTCCGGGGCGCGGAGGGTTTCCGGCGGGGAGGGGGATTCCGGAGCGGCGGCGGGACCGGCAGCGGCCCCCCGGCCGGCGGCGGCCCCCGGAGCGGGGTCCGCGAAGACCGCCCGGTACTCCGGCCGCCGCCACAGCGTCCCGTGCGGCCCGACGGCGCGGATCCGGCCGTTCTCCAGCCAGATCACCAGGTCGGCGCGGGCCGCGGAGGACACCCGGTGGGCGATCACGAGCCGGGTGCCGGCCCGTACCTCCTGGGCCAGGGCCCGGGTCACTTCGAGTTCCGTGACGCTGTCCAGGCTGGAGGTGGCGTCGTCCATCACGAGCAGCCGCCCGGCGTGCGCGAACGCCCGGGCCAGGCCGAGCCGCTGGAGTTCACCGCCGGACAGCGGCGCGTCCGCGAGCGGGGTGGCCCAGCCGGCCGGCAGCAGCCGGACGAAGGAGTCGGCGTGCGCGGCGCGGGCGGCGGCCCGTACGGCCGGCCCGGGCGGTTCGGTGACGCCGTAGGCGACGGCCTCCGCCACCGTGCCGCCGAAGAGCGCGGGGCGCTCGAAGGCGTAGCCCACCTCGCGGCGGAGTTCGCTCCGGTCCAGTTCGGTGAGGTCCACGCCGTCCAGCAGGACGGTGCCGCGGTCCGGGTCCTCCAGCCGCCCGGCGACGGCCGCCAGAACGGACTTGCCGGCCCCGGAGCGCCCGACGACGGCGGCCGTGACGCCGCCCGGCACGGTGAGGTCCACGCCGTCCAGCACGGGGACGCCGTCCCGCTCCACGGTGACCTGGCGCAGGTCGAGCCGGCCGGGGCCGCCGGGCGGCAGGGTGCGGTGGCCGTGCCGGACGGCCGCCACCGCCAGCAGCTCAGCGGTACGGCGGGCCGCGGCCCGCCCCCGCACCAGGGCGTTGAGCTGCCCGGTCACCGCGCCGATCCCGGCGGCGAGCGCGGCGTAGCGGGCGGCGGCGAGGAGATCGCCGACGCTGAGCGCGCCCGAGGCGAGGCGGACCCCGCCGACGGCGACGACGGCCGTGGTGAGCAGCGGCACCAGGACCCCGCCCTGGGTGACGGCCCGTCCGTAGACCTGCCACATCCGCCGTCCCTGGGCGGCGAGTTCGGGCAGGGGCGCGAGCACCCGGTCGCGCTCGCGGCGCGCGGTGCCGGCGGCGGCGACGGTGCGGGCGCCGCCCAGCGCCTCGACCAGCCGGGTGGCGATCTCGCCCTGCACGCTCTGGTACCGCGTGACGCTGTCGGTGGAGCTGCGGACGAAGACGCGCAGCAGCAGCACCAGCACCGGCACCCCGGCGAGGAACACCGCGGCCGTCCAGGCGTCGACGAGCACGAGCGCGACGAGGGCGCCCACCGGGGTGAGCAGGGCGGCCGCGGCGCCGGCCACGGTGGCGGGGACGGTGCCGGCCTGGGCGGCGTGGCCGGTCAGCCGGGTGACGACGTCGCCGGGGGTGAAGCGGGCGGCGCCGCGCGGCCCGGCGGAGAGCAGATGCGCGGTGGCCCGGTCGCGCAGCCAGGCGGTGGCGCGGGCGCCGGTGAGCCCCGTCGCGTGGGCGACGAGCGCGTCGAGCAGCACCTCGGCCACGAGCAGGGCCGCGCAGAGGAGCACCCAGGGGCGGGCGCCGCTCTCGCGGGCGAGGAGCAGGTCGAGGGTGTGGCCGAGGACCGCGGGGAGTGTGACGGCCGCGGCGGCGGACACCGTGGTGGCCAGCAGGATGAGGAGGAGCCGGCCGCGGTCGCGCCGGGCGGCCCCGGCCAGCAGACGGCGGCCGCTCCGGGCGGGCGGCCCGGGTCGCGGCCCCGCCGGGGGCGGGACCGCGGTGGGGGGAACCGCCCCGCCCGGAGCGGAGTCGGGGCCCGGAGCAGATCGGGAGCCCGGAGCAGACCCGGTGGCCCGGGTGGAGCTGATGGCCGGGGTGGCCCCGGAGCCCGGGACGAACCCGCCGGCCGGAGCGGACCCGGTGGCCGGAGCAGACCCGGAGCCCGGAGCAGACCCGGTGGCCGGGGTGGACCCGGTGGCCGGGGTGGACCCGGTGGCCGGGGTGGAGCCGGTCCCGGTGTCCCGGGCCGAGCCGGCGCGGGCGGTGGCCGGAGCCGGGCCGGGCCGAATGGGGTCGGGGTCGGGAACGGGGGCGGGAGCGCCCGTCGTGTCCGGGGCGGCGGGCGCCGGGGGCCGGCCGGTGTGGGGGGTGGGGGTTCCGATGGTGCGGGAAGCGGTGGAACGGTGACCGGAGGAGGGGCCGGTGGAGGCGGGCCGATCGGTCATGCCTGCGAGTCCTCCCCTCCTCGGCGGTCCGGCGCCTGACGGGCCGCCGGCGGCCCGGCGCCCGGGGGCGCGGGTGGGGCCGCCGGGTCTCGTCCGGCACCGCGGTGCCGCGTACCCTGAGCGGGGCGGTCCCGGGCGGATTGGCGCCGCCCGGGACCGCCTGTCACAACCGGCCCTGAGGTCAGTTGCAGGTGGTGACGCTCAGCGAGCTGTCACCGCAGAGCAGCAGCGACGCGCGGGAGCCGGTGGTGCCCAGCTCGCCGGTGTTCTCGTCGGCCGGGGTCTCCATGGTCTGCAGGTCGAGAAGCGACATGGTGATGTCCTTTCACTCGTTGTCCGTGGGGACGGGATTTTCCTGGGTACGGCCTCCGGCGGAGACCGGCTCATGGGGCCGCCGCGGCAGCGGCGGCAGGAAGGGCAGGTGCACGGAGCGGTCGTGCAGCGCGGTGCCCAGGGCGAGCAGGCACCCGGCGGTGCCCGTGGCGAGGTCCATGGAGAGGCGCATCATCTGCTCCCCGGGGAAGGCGAGTTCCCCGCGGAGGTTCATGGCGCCCCAGGTGAGCGAGGAGATCTGGCGGCGCAGCGCGGCCCCGTCCGTGCCGGGGCCGCCGGCGGTGGTGCGGGCCAGGTACAGGACCATGCCGGCCGCGCCGCGGAAGAGCCCGGGCTGGGCGTAGAACTTCGCCTGCGCGGCCTGGACGATCTCCCGGCGGGAGCGGTCGAACTCCTCGTCGTGCCGGTGGGCGAGGTAGTCGTCGAGGACCATGCCGATGCCGACGCTGCCGGCGCCCAGGTAGGGCATGGTGCGCCTGCCCTCGTCGACCTGGAGCGCGCCGCCGGCTCCCCGGACGCAGCGGGCGAGGTCGGCGCGGAGCGCGCCGGCGGCCAGGTCCAGCAGCGCCGTGTCGCGGGTGCGTTCGTGGAGGCGGAGGAAGAGCAGGGCGCGGCCGGCGCCGCCGTGGAGGAGGCCGGCGCGGGGGACGCCGCCGCCGGTGCGGCCGGTTCCGCCGCCGGTCGCGGCGGGCGTCCCGCCGTCCCGGGCGGACCGCTCGGCGATCAGCCGGGCGGCGCGCAGCGCGGCGTCACCGAGGTCCGTCTCGCCGGTGGTGGCGGCGAGCGCGTCCAGGGCGAGGGCGATGCCCGCGAGCCCGCTGTGCAGGTCGGGCGCCATGCCCGTCCAGTCCTCGGCCGTGATCAGGCGGGCGAGTTCCAGGGCGCGTTCGCGGTGGCCGAGGCGGTCCAGGGTCCAGGCCACGCCGGCGAGCCCGTCGTAGAAGCCGAGCGGGGTGCCGGGGGCGGGCCGCTCGGTGCGGCGCAGCAGCCACTCCTCGGCCTCCGGGTGGTGGCCGCCGCCGGTCTGGGCCAGGGCGTCCAGCACCCCGGCCGAGCCGTAGCCGTAGGAGAGCCCGCCGCCGGTGCGGAACTGGGCGATGTCGCCCGGGAAGAAGCGGTCCTCGCGCTCCGGGGTGGCGGAGGCCAGGATGGCGCGGACCAGGGAGTCGCGGCTGCGCGGCCAGTCCCCCGGTTCGGCGGGGAGGTAGCGGGAGCCGGAGCCGGCCGGGGTGGTGGCGGTCGCGGCCGGTGCCGGGCCGTCCGGCCGCCGCGCGGTCCCGGCCGCCGGGTCGCGGAGGATCTCCGCCACGGCCTCACCGAGCCAGGCGCGGTCCACCGGGAACTCGCGGGCCGCGATCTCCGCGAGATGCGCGGCCTTGGCCCGGTCGACGGCGAACAGGCTGGTCAGCGGCAGGAAGAGGGCGATCCGCAGACAGGCCAGGGCGTAGCGGTCCACGTCGAACCCGCGGTGCCCGCGGGGGGCGACGAAGCCGGGGTTGGCGACGACCTGGCGGCGGCCCTCGTCGATGTGCGCGGCGGCCTCGAAGTCCAGCAGAGCGACGGAGGTCTCGTCCTCGGAGACCATCACGTTGAAGAGGTGCAGGTCGTTGAAGACCACGCCGCGGGCGTGCACCGCCTCGACGGCCTCGGTGACCATGGCGTGCATCCGCACCGCCCAGTCCGTGTACTCCGCGAGCCGCTCCGGGGAGGGATCGGCCTCGATCAGCGGGTGGCGGCGGGCGAAGAAGGTGTTGAGGGGGCGGCCCTCCAGGTGCTCCAGCACCAGGAAGTGGTGGTCGCCGAGGACGAAGGAGTCCCGTACCTCGGGGGTGTACACCAGGCCGGACAGCCGTTCCAGGGCGGCGCGTTCGCGCTCCAGCCGGGTGACGGCGTCGGCGCCGTCGGCGGCCAGCCCGGCGTGCGGGCGGGCCTCCTTCAGCACGACCTTCTCACCGGTGCGGGTGTCCGTCCCCGCGTAGACCCCGCCGCCGTTGGAGAAGTGCAGGGCCTTCTCGATGCGGTAGGGGAGGTCTGCGGTACTCGTGGCCCGGCGGGCGTCGAGGTGCGGCGCGAGGCAGGGCGGCGGGTCCACCCAGTCGGGCAGGTGGAAGGCGGGGTCGCGGCGGTCGGGGACCAGCCGGCCCTCGCCGTTCTCGACGGCGGGGCGGAGCACGCCCTGGTCGTCGTAGCAGTGGCGCTCGGTGAAGCTGCCGTAGCGGACGTACACGGGGCCGGCGCCCCAGCGCAGGTCGCTGAGGATGTAGGGGCCGGGCTCGCCGTCGAGCAGCTCGCCGAGGTCCGTGGCGAGGGTCTCGAACTCCCGCTCGTCGCGCGGGTAGACGGTGATGAACTTGCCGCTGGCGCCCCGGTCGGCGTACTTGGCGTTACGGGTGTGGAGCAGGTAGCGGCTCGGGATGAACTTGAACGCCACCCCGCGCTCCACGCAGTGGTCCCAGACCTTGGTGAGCACCTTCTCCGCATTGTCCAGGCAGGCGGAGACGTGGATCTTCCAGCCCTGGGCGGGCAGCCGGGTCTCCTTCGGCCGGAACGCCAGCCAGTCCCCGGCGCTGTGCCGCTGCCAGCCCTCGGGGGCCTCGCGGCCGGCGTGCTCGTACCGGCTCGCGGCGATGACGGCGGCGCCCTCCGGGGCTGAGCCGGCGTTCCCGTTCCCGGCGGCGAGGCGGTGCGGGGCGTCGTAGAACGTGCGATCGGCGTCACAGAAGACCGCGTAGCCCAGATCCATGGCGCTCCTCCCCCCTGCGTCCCGCGGACCGGATTCCGGTGCCGCTCTCGGCGACAGGTTCGAGATTGTCACCGGCGAGGGTGACGGAACAGTCACAGGTGTCATGAGCCGACTGTGCGGAACTCATGAGTAGGTTATGGCCGTTCGATGAACGTTCGACCGTCCCGCGGGGGTGGTGGGCGGACGGGGCGCGCGGCCGGGGCCGGCGGGCCGCCCGGATCGGGGCACGCCCCGGAGCGGTGGTTTCGGCACGGACACCCGTTCGAGGCCTCCCAGGGGTCCGGTTATGGTGTCCTTCGACAACTTCATCCGCGCCTGACAGGGGAAGACCGGTGGGAATCCGGCGCTGACCCGCAACCGTGAGGACCGCCGCGCGTGCGGCGGGACGAGCCGGAGCACCTGTCCGGGCGCGAACTGGCTCCCGCCCGCCGGCGGAGCGCCCGCCCGGGCGCCCGGCCGCGGGTGGCACCGTCGAGGTATGCGGAAGACGAGCCCGGTGTGCCCTCCGTGCGGGATCCGCGCGTCCGGGGTCGGCCGTGCCCGGCCGCCGCCCGGCCAGGAGAACCTCCCCACCGAAAGGCACCCGACCCATGGACGTACGCCGCGCCACCGCGGTCCTGGCCGCGACCGCCGTACTGGCCGGGCTCACCGCGCCGGCCGCCGCGGCCGCCCCGGCCGCCGCGCCCTCCCCGAAGCCGGCCGCCGCGCTGTACGGGGAGAAGGACCCCACCTACGACGGCGTGTGGCGGCAGTCCACAGCCCTGCTCGCCCAGCACACCGTGGGCGTCACCCCCGCCCCGGCCGCCGTGGACTGGCTGGCCGGGCAGCAGTGCGCGTCCGGCGCCTTCGCCGCGTACCGCGCGGACCCGGCCGCGGCCTGTGACGCGAAGACGCCGGTGGACAGCAACGCCACGGCGGTCGCCGTGCAGGCGCTGGCCGCGCTCGGCGGCCACCGCGCGGAGGTGCGGAAGGCCACCGGCTGGCTGACGTCCGTGCAGAACGAGGACGGCGGCTGGGGTTACCTCCCCGGCGGCCCGAGCGACACCAACTCCACCGCCGTCGTCGTGGGCGCCCTCGTCGCGGCGGGCGAACGGCCGGAGAAGACGCTCTCGGCGGAAAAGCGTTCGCCGTACGACGCCCTGGCCGGGCTCCAGGTGGGCTGTGACGCCCCGGCCGGCGAGCGCGGCGCGTACGCCTACCAGCCCGACGAGAAGGGGACGTTGCGGGCGAACGCCGACGCCACGGTGGCCGGCGTGCTGGCCGGGCACGGCTCGGGGTTCGCCGTCGCGCCGGAGGACGCTTCGGGGAACGCTTCAGGGGACGCTTCAGGGGACGCTTCAGGGAACGCTGCCTCCGCCGGGGGCGGTGCCGAGCCGCTGGACTGCTCCGGGGGGAACGCCACCGGCGACCGTGCCCCTGAGGAGGCCACCTCGGCCGCCACCGCCCACCTCATCCGCCTGCTGGCCGAGGACGGCCATCTCACCTCGGCCGCCCCCGGCGCCGACAAGCCCGTGCCGGACCACGCCAACACGGCCGAGGCCGTGCTCGCCCTGACGGCGGGGGGTCAGCGGAAGGCCGCGGAGGCCCCGCTGGCCTGGCTGGAGAAGAACTCCGCGGAGTGGGCGAAGGGCAACCCGGCCGGCCTGGGCATGCTCGTGCTGGCCACGCACGCCACGGGCGGCGACCCGCGGTCCTTCGGCGGCACCGACCTGGTGGCGGACCTCAACGCCACCGGCCCGGAGCCGGCGGCCACCGACGGGGCGGCGGGCGCGGAACCGGCCGGCGCCACCGCGCGGGAGGCCGGCGACGGGTCCGGCGGCGCCGAGCTCTGGTGGCTGCTGGGCGGCGGAGTGCTCGCGGGGCTGCTCGCCGGGGGCGCGCTGATGCTGTCCGGGCTGAGGAAGCGGTCGTGAACAGGGCTCCCGCGCACCGGGTTCCCGGGGGCGGGGCGTGCGCGGAGAGGGTCCGGGTCCCCGGCGTCCCGGTGCACGGGGTCCCGGCGCACGGGGTCCCGGCGCACGGCGTCCCGGCGCACGGCGTCCCCGCCGGCGGGGCCCGCGCCGGAGGAGCGCCCCGGCACGGCGTCCGGCCGCCGCGCGGGCGAACGCCCGGCGCGCGGCCCCCGGCCGCCCGGCGGCGCGCCGCCTTCCGTGGCCGGACCGCAGCACGCCCGGCGGCCGTTCTGCTCTGCGCCGCCCTCGTCTGGATCTGCGGGGCCTCCCCCGCGCAGGCCCAGGGGTACCGGTACTGGTCGTTCTGGCAGGGGCAACAGGAACAGCAGGGGCGGCAGGGGAACGGCGCCGGGTGGGCGTACGCCACCGAGGGGCCCGCGACGGCGCGCCCCGGCGACGGTGACGTCGCCGGTTTCCGCTTCTCCGTCAGCGCCGACAGCGGTGACGCCGCGCAGCCGCGCGCCGCGGCCGACTTCGACGCCGTCTGCGGCTCCGTCCCCGCCGCGGAGGGGCGCAAGCGGGTGGCGCTCGTCCTGGACTTCGGCACCGCCGCGGACGCGCCGGACGGCGAACGGCCGCCCCGGCCGCGTACGGAGTGCGCCACCGTGCCGCGGGACGCGACGGCCGGTGAGGCGCTGGCCGCCGTCGCCGAGCCGCTCCGCTACGACTCGGCCGCGCTGCTGTGCGCGATCGCGGGCTACCCGGAGCGGGGCTGCGGCGAGCAGGTGGCCGGTACGGGCGGCTCGGACGGCACGGGCGACGGCGAGGGAGACGGCGCCGGGGAGTCCGGGAAGGCGGACGGCGCCGGCGGCGGGGAGGAAGGGACCGGGGACGACGGGACCGGGGGCGGTCCGTCCGCCGGCCTGTTCGCGGGCCTCGCCGTGCTCGCCGCCCTCGCCGCGGGCGCCGTCGTGCAGACCCGCCGACGCCGCGGATGAACGCCGGCGAGTCCGGAACGCCCGGGGTGCCCGGCCCCGCGTCCGGTCCCGTGCCGGAGGACGTGACGGCGGCGGTACGGGGAACGGGAGCCGCCGGGGGTGCCTCCCGGGAAGGACCGGACCCGGGCGCCGCCGGGAACCGGCGGGGGACACCGCCGAGCCCGCTGCCGGAGCCACCGCCGGATCCGCGCCAGGAGACACCGCCGGATCCGCGCCCGGGCCGCCGCACGGACCGCGAACGGCACGGCCCCGGCGCGCGGCTACCGCGCCGGGGCGCCGATGGGGCCGCCGAGTCGGCCGGGGAAGAGGGCGAGGAACCGGCCCAGGAGCGGGAGGAGCGGGCCGGCCCGGAGTCCCGCCATGGGTGGCTGCGCCGCGCCGTCCGGGCCCCGCGCTCCTCGCGGAGCAACGCGCTGCACGCCGGGGCCTGGTGGCTGTGGGCGCTGGGGCTGGCGACCGCCGCGTCGCGGACCACCCATCCGGTGCTGCTCTGCCTGCTGGCCGCCGTCGCCGGTTACGTCGTCGCCGCCCGCCGCACCGATGCCCCCTGGGCCCGCGCCTACAGCGCCTTCCTCAAGCTCGGCCTGGCGGTCATCGCCATCCGGCTGGTGTTCTCCACCGTGCTGGGCTCGCCGATCCCCGGCAGCCACGTGCTGTTCACGCTGCCCGAGGTGCCGCTGCCGGAGTGGGCGCGCGGGGTGCGGATCGGTGGCCGGGTCACCGCCGAGGGCCTGGCCTTCGCCTTCTACGACGGGTTGCGGCTGGCCGTGCTGCTGGCCTGCCTGGGCGCGGCCAACGCGCTCGCCAACCCGGCCCGGCTGCTGAAGTCGCTGCCGGGCGCGCTCTACGAGGTGGGGGTCGCGGTGGTCGTGGCCATGACCTTCGCCCCGAATCTCGTCGCGGACGTGGTGCGGCTGCGCGCCGCACGCCGGCTGCGCGGCCGTCCGGACCGGGGCGTGAAGGCGATCCTCCAGATCGCGCTGCCCGTCCTGGAGGGGGCGCTGGAGCGGTCGGTGGCGCTGGCGGCGGCGATGGACGCGCGGGGTTACGGCCGCACCGCGCGGGTGCCGCGCGCCGTGCGGCACACCACCACGGCGCTGACGCTCGGCGGTCTCCTCGGCGTCTGCGCCGGCACCTACGGTCTGCTGGCCGCCGAGGGAGCCGGGTTCGGCCTGCCGGTGCTGGCGCTGGGGCTGACCGCCGCGCTCGGCGGGCTGTGGCTGGGCGGCCGGCGCTCGGTCCGCAGCCGCTACCGGCCGGACCGCTGGGGGCTGCGGTCCTGGCTGGTGGCGGGGTCGGGCACGGCGGTGGCCGCGCTGGTGATCTGGTCCGCCTCGGCCGACCCGGCCGCCCTGCACCCCTCGGTCTCCCCGCTGGTGGTGCCGGAGCTGCCCCTCTGGCCCGCAGCGGCGGTCCTGCTCGGCCTGGTCCCGGCCGTGGTGGCGCCCGCCTCGGCCGGGGCTCCGGCGCGGGACGGCCGGCGGAGCTCCGCCGCCGGCCCGCCTCCGCCCGAGGCGGAGCGGGCGGAGCCGGATCCCGCCGTCCCCCGCCCACCCCGCGCCGGAGGCCCCGCCGTCCCCCGCCCGTCCCGCGCCGGAGACCCGGCCGGCGCCCGTTCCGTCCGCCGGGCGGGGGCCGGGCGCACCGCACCCGCCGGCCGTCCCGCCGGCCCGCACCACCCACCGGAGGAGTCCCCGTGATCCGGTTCGACGACGTTTCCGTCCAGTTCGAGGGGGCGGCGGGCCCCGCCCTCCGCGATGTCCGCCTCACCGTGCCCGAGGGCGAGTTGTGCCTGCTCATCGGGGCGTCCGGGACGGGCAAGTCCACCCTGCTGTCCACCGTCTCCGGCCTGGTGCCGCACTTCACCGGCGGCACCCTGCGCGGCCGGGTCACCGTCGCCGGCCGCGACACCCGCACCCACAAACCGCGCGAGCTGGCCGATGTCGTCGGCACCGTGGGGCAGGACCCGCTCGCCCACTTCGTCACGGACACGGTCGAGGACGAACTGGCGTACGGCATGGAGTCCCTGGGGCTCTCGCCGGCCGTGATGCGCCGCCGGGTGGAGGAGACCCTCGACCTCCTCGGGCTGGCCGCGCTCCGCGACCGCCCCCTCGCCTCCCTCTCCGGCGGCCAGCGGCAGCGGGTGGCGATCGGGTCCGTGCTGACGCCGCACCCGGAGGTGCTCGTCCTGGACGAGCCGACCTCCGCACTGGACCCGGCCGCCGCCGAGGAGGTGCTCGCCGTCCTCCAGCGCCTGGTGCACGACCTGGGCACCACGGTCCTGATGGCCGAGCACCGGCTGGAACGGGTGGTGCACTACGCGGACCGGCTGATCCTGCTCCCCGGGCCGGGCGAGCCGCCGCTGGTGGGCACCCCGGCGGAGATCCTGGCCGTCTCCCCGGTGGCGCCGCCGGTCGTCGCCCTGGGGCGGCTCGCGGGCTGGTCCCCGCTGCCCCTGTCGGTGCGGGACGCACGCCGCCGGGCGGGGGCGCTGCGGGAGGCGGTGGCCGGCGCCGCCCCGGCCCCGGGGGCGTCCCCGTCCCCCGGGGCCGCCGCCGACGCGGGGGCCGCCGCCGCGTCCGGGGAGCCGCCGGCCGGGATCTTCCGGCTGTCCGTGCGGCGCGGCCGGGCCGAGGTGCTGCGCCGGATCGACCTGACCCTGCGGCCCGGCGCGGTGGTGGCCCTGATGGGACGTAACGGGGCGGGCAAGTCGACGCTGCTGAACACCCTCACCGGGCTGCACCGGCCGGCGAGCGGCACCGTGCTCGCCGGGGGCGCCGTACCGCACCGCACGCCGCCGCGGGAGCTGATCCGCGCGGTGGGGCTCGTCCCCCAGGAGCCGCGCGACCTGCTCTACGCGGACACGGTCGCGGCGGAGTGCGCGGCGGCGGACGGGGACGCGGACGCCGCTCCGGGCACCTGCCGGGCACTGGTCACCGCGCTGCTGCCGGACGTCCCCGACACCACCCACCCGCGCGACCTCTCCGAGGGACAGCGGCTGGCCCTGGCGCTGGCGGTGGTCCTGACGGCGCGCCCGCCGCTGGTCCTGCTGGACGAGCCGACCCGCGGCCTGGACTACGCCGCCAAGGCGCGGCTGGTGGAGATCCTGCGCGGGCTGGCCGCGGACGGGCACGCCATCCTGCTGGCCACGCACGACGTCGAACTGGTCGCGGAACTGGCGGAGCGGGTGGTGATTCTGGCGGAGGGCGAGATCGTCGCGGACGGCCCGGCCGCCGACGTGGTCACCGCCTCCCCCGCGTTCGCCCCGCAGGTGGCGAAGATCCTCGCCCCGCTCCCCTGGCTGACGGTCTCGGAGGTCGCGCGGGCGCTGGCGGCGGAGGGGCCGGGCGGCAGCGACGCGGGAGGCCTCCGATGAGCCCGGCGGCGCGCCGGGTGCGGGCCGTCCGGCTGGGGCCGCGTTCGGTGGTGGCGCTCGCCCTGGCCGGCGTGGTCGGGGTGATGGCCTTCGGCTGGCCGCTGCTGGCCGACCCGGCGTCGGGGCTGGCGCACTCCGGGGACGCGCCCTGGCTGTTCGCGGCGGTGCTGCCGCTGCTGGTGGCCGTCGTCGTGGCGACCGTCGCGGACACCGGCCTGGACGCCAAGGCCATCGCCATGCTGGGCGTCCTGGCGGCGGCCGGGGCGGCGCTGCGCCCGCTCGGCGCGGGCACGGCCGGTCTCGAACCGATGTTCTTCCTGATGGTGCTGAGCGGCCGGGTGCTGGGGCCGGGGTTCGGCTTCGTGCTGGGCGCGGTGACGATGTTCGCCTCGGCGCTGCTGACGGGCGGGGTGGGCCCCTGGATGCCGTTCCAGATGCTCTCGATGGGCTGGGTGACCATGGGCGCGGGGTTGCTGCCGGGCGCGGAACGGCTGCGGGGCCGCGGCGAGCGGTGGCTGCTGGCCGCCTACGGCGCGGTGGCGTCCGTGCTCTACGGGACGGTGATGAACCTCCAGGGCTGGCCGTACATCGGCGGCCTGGCGACCGGTATCTCCTTCGTCCCCGGCGACCCCGTCCACGAGAACCTGGTGCGCTTCGCCGCCTACTGCCTGGCCACCTCGCTGGGCTGGGACCTGCCACGGGCGGTGCTGACCGTCGTGCTCACCCTCACCCTCGGCTCCACCGTGCTGACCGCGCTGCGCCGGGCCACCCGCCGGGCCGCCTTCGAGGTCCCGGCGGTCTTCCAGGACGGCGGCGGTCCCGCGCCCGGGCGGCGCTGAGCGGACGCACCGGGGCGGGCCCGGAAGCCGGCGCCGGGGCGGGCCCGGAAGCCGCCCGGGCCCGGCCGCCACGGGGACACCCGGGCCCGCCGCACCACGGCGCGCGCTCAGTCCCGGCCGGCCGCGCCCTTCCGCCCGGCGCCCGCCACCGGCCCGCCGGCCGGCGCGGTCACCACCCCGGCCGGCGGCTCCGGCTCCCGCTCCGGTTCCGGCGCCTGGGCCTGGGCCGGCGCCTGGGCCGGGGCCTGTGCCGGGGCCGCCTCAGGTCGCGAGGCCGGCTCCTGCTCCGAGGCCGGTTCCGCCTGTGCCGGGACGCGGCCGGCGCCGTCCGCCCCCGGCACCCCCCGCGCTTCCGCCCCCGCCCCCGGCTCGTCCGCCCGGCCGTCCGCACCGTCCGGCCGCGCGCCACCCGCCCCTTCCGCCGGGTCCCGGCCCTCCCGGCCCTCCCGGTCCTCCCGGCCCTCCCGGGCCTTCCCGGCCGCCCCCGCCGCGCGGTCCTCCGCGACCGGCCCGAGGAGCAGCCACCGCAGCCCGAAGCCCGCGGCGACCACGACCACTCCCCCGGCCGCGTCCAGCAGGTAGTGGTTGGCGGTGCCGACGATCACGACCGCCGTGAGCACCGGGTAGAGCGCCCCCAGCAGCCTCGGCAGCAGCGCGGGCGTCAGCCGCCAGACCACCACCGCGCACCACAGCGCCCAGCCGAGGTGGAGCGAGGGCATCGCCGCGTACTGGTTGGAGATGCCGGTCAGCGCGCCGAAGTCGGGGTTGTCCAGGTCCTGCGGGCCGTGCGCGGTGTCGACGAACCCCAGACCCGGCATCAGCCGCGGCGGGGCCAGCGGGTACGCCCAGAAGCCGATCAGGCCGAGCAGGGTGGCCAGCGCCAGTGTCGTCCGCCCCCACCGGTAGCGCGCGGGGCGGCGCCAGTACATGTAGCCCAGCAGCGACAGCGGCACCAGGAAGTGGAAGGTGGAGTAGGCGACGTTCATGCTCTGCTCCAGCCAGCCGGTGCGCGCCACCAGGAGGTTGAAGGAGAGTTCGATGTCGATGCCGAGCGCCCGTTCGATCCCGAGGATCTGCCGGCCGTGGCCCTCCGCCAGTTCCCGGCCGCCCGGCGCCTCCGAGCGGACCCAGGAGTACGCCCAGTAGCCGACGCGGATCAGCAGCAGCTCCAGCACCAGGTTGGGCCGGAACAGCGGCCGGGGCCAGGAGCGCAGCAGCGGCACGCGGCCGGCGCCGGGGACGGGTGGCGCGCAGGCCCCGGGGACGGGCCGCCGCCACGCCGGGTCGGCCCGGCTCAGGAACGGCACCGCGCAGGCCGCCGCCAGCGCAGCGAGCAGCGGCGCGTTCTCCCCGATGACGCCCGCCCAGGCGACGTTCGGCAGCAGGGCGTCCCGGTGCAGCGTCATCACCAGGACGACGGCCACGGGCCAGACCAGCCGGTCGGCGCGGCGCCGCCCGACCCGGCCGGCGGCGGCGAGCAGGATCCACAGCTGCTGGTGCTGCCAGGCGGTGGGCGAGACCACGACCGCGGCGCAGCCGGCCACGGCGACGGCCGTCAGCCACTGCCCGTCGGCGGCGAGACGGGCCGCGCGGCGCAGCCCCACCACCACGACGGCCGCCGCCGCCAGCAGGAACAGGCCGATCTCCAGCGGGCCCTGGAGACCCAGCCGGAGCAGCAGCCCGTGCAGGGACTGGTTGGCCGGGGCGTCGGGGGACGCGCCCAGCCCGGCGCCCGCGGCATGGCGCAGCCAGTAGGTCCAGGAGTCCGCCGGGGAGGCCGCCCAGGCGAGCGCGGAGCAGACGGCGAAGGTCCCGGCGGTGGTCGCCGCGGCGCGCCGCCGGCCGGCCGCCCACAGCAGGGCGGCGAAGAGCAGCACGGTCGGCTGGAGCGCGGCGGCCACACCGGTCAGCAGCCCGGCGGCGCGCGGCGAGCGGCCGGGCAGGAAGGCGAGGAGCACCAGCAGCACGGGGAGGATGCTGGTCTGGCCGAGGGTGAAGGTGTTCCGCACCGGCACCGAGACCACCAGCAGCACGAGTACGGCCGGTGCCGCGAACAGCGTCGCGCGGCGGGAGAGCGGGCCGGGCAGCAGCCGGACCGTCACCAGGCCGAGCGCGACGACCAGCAGCAGCGTGGCGAAGGTCCAGCCCACCCCGAGGCTCTGCTCGGCGGCGCGGGTGAGCGGCCGGAGCGCGAGCCCGGCGAACGGGGTCCCGGTGAAGGCCGAGTCCCCCGGCCCGTACAGCGAACCGCCCATCCGCAGCACGCCGTTCTCCCCGAACCAGGTCTCCAGGTCGGTGAGCCGGCGCTGCGGCGGCAGCGCCAGTACGGCCGCCGTCTGCCGGGCCGCCAGCAGGGCCACCACCAGCCACAGCGCGGCGGCCGCCAGGACCGTCCGCGGCGCCGCCGGTTCCGTCCCCGTGCGCAGCGCGCCTCTCCCCGTGTCCGCCACCGTCCGCCGCTCCCCCTCCGCCCGCCCCGCGGGCGCCCGTTTCCTCACCGGTCATCCAGGTGTTCAGACGCAGGAACACCGGCGGTCACCTGACCGTCACCCACGCCCTGGCGAAGACTAGCCCCGATCTTGGGCCGGGGCGGGCGGGTTTGTCCGGGTGTCCCGGGTGCGCGGGACGCGGCCGGGGCCCGCGCGGGGCGTGGGAGAACGGAAGGCGGGGCGCACCGGAGCGGTTCACGCTCCGGCACGCCCCGCGTGCGGTCGGGTCAGCTCAGGACGGTTCGGTCAGCAGGGCACGGTCGGCACCGGCTGGTACCGGAGCGCCGCGTTGTTGCTGGAGGGACCGTAGGACGCGTTCCCCGGGAACACGGCCCGCCAGACGCTGGTGGTGATCAGCGAGGCCGAGACCGGGACGTTGGTCAGCGTCGCGACCCCGCCGGCGTCGGTGACGGCGGTGCCGAGGATGACGGTGCCGGTGGTGGGCGTGGCCTGGAACGTCACCGTCTGGCCGGCGATCGGCAGCCCGGTGGTGGCGCTGCGCAGGGTGGCGGTGAGCACCGGGATGACGAACCCGCCGCCGGAGCAGAGCCGGATGGTGGCCGTCTGGGCGTTCAGGGTGGTCGGGACGGTGGGCTGGACCGGGTTGACGATCGCCGAGGTGGTGCCGATGGACCCGGCGAAGCAGCCGTTGCCGGCGTAGGCGGCGGTGACCACGGTGGTGCCCACCGGGAGTGCGGCCGTGGTCGCGGTCGCCACGCCACTGGCGTTGACCGGCGCGGTGATCGAGATGCCGCCGGGGCCGGGGGTGGTGAAGGTGACGTTGCCGCTGATCGTCTGCGAGCCGGAGACCGGCGGCGTGACATGGGCGGTGAAGGTCACCGTCGAGCCCTGGTTCGACGGGTTGGGGGAGACGGTGACGGTCGTGGTGGTGGGGACCTGGTTGACGGTCACCGGGGTCAGCACCGAGCTGGAGGGCAGGAGGGTGGGGTCGGTGGGCGTGTAGATCGCGACGGCCTGGTGGGTGCCCACCGTCAGCCCGCTGAAGACGGCGCTGGCCTGCCCGGAGCCGTTCACGGTCACGGTCTGGGACGGGCCGTCGGAGGTGACGACGAAGGTCACCGTCCCGGTGGTGACCGGGGTGAGCCCGGCGAGCACCGTGGCGGTCAGGGTGACGCTCTGCCCGCAGAGCGCGGGGCTGGGGTTGACGGTCAGGGTGGTGGTGGTCGCCACCGGGACGACGTAGGTGAAGTTGGTGGCGCTGGTGCCGGTGCCACCCGGGGTCGTCACCACCACCGGACCGGAACCCGTGCCGGGCGCGGTGACCGCCGTGATGCTGGTGGGACTGTTGACCACGAACGAGGTCACCGGGATCCCGTTCACCGTCACCGCCGTGGCACCCGTGAACCCGGTACCGGTGATCGTCAGTGTCGTGCCACCGGTGGTGGGACCGGAGGCTGGCGAGAAGGTGGTGACCACGGGAGCCGCGATGTAGGTGAAGTTCGTGGCGCTGGTGCCGGTGCCACCCGGGGTCGTCACCACGACCGGGCCGGAGCCCGTACCGGGCGCGGTGACCGCCGTGATGCTCGTCGGGCTGTTCACGGTGAACGAGGTCACCGGAATCCCGTTGACCGTCACCGCCGTCGCACCCGTGAACCCCGTACCCGTGATCGACAGCGTCGTGCCACCGGCCGTCGGGCCGGAGGACGGACTGAACGTCGTGACCACCGGAGCCGCGACGTAGGTGAAGTTCGTGGCACTCGTCCCCGTGCCACCCACCGTGGTCACCACCACCGGGCCGCTGCCCGTACCCGGCGCCGTGACCGCCGTGATGCTGGTGTCGCTGTTGACGGTGAACGAGGTCACGGGGATGCCGTTGACCGTCACCGCCGTCGCACCGGTGAACCCCGTACCGGTGATCGTCAGCGTCGTACCACCGGTGGTGGGGCCCGACGCCGGCGAGAAGGTGGTGACCACCGGAGCCGCGACGTAGGTGAAGTTGGTCGCGCTGGTGCCGGTGCCACCCGGGGTCGTCACCACCACCGGACCCGAACCGGTACCGGGCGCCGTGACCGCCGTGATGCTCGTCGGGCTGTTCACGGTGAACGAGGTCACCGGAATCCCGTTGACCGTCACCGCCGTCGCACCCGTGAACCCCGTACCGGTGATCGCCAGTGTCGTGCCACCAGTGGTGGGACCGGAGGCGGGCGAGAACGTCGTCACCACGGGGGCGGCGATGTAGGTGAAGTTGGTGGCGCTGGTGCCGGTACCACCCGGGGTCGTCACCACCACCGGACCGGAACCCGTGCCGGGCGCGGTGACGGCGGTGATGCTGGTGTCGCTGTTGACGGTGAACGAGGTGACGGGAATGCCGTTGACCGTCACCGCGGTCGCGCCGGTGAACCCCGTACCGGTGATCGTCAGCGTCGTGCCACCGGCCGCCGGACCCGAGGACGGAACGAACGTCGTGACGACAGGCGCCGGCACATACGTGAAGTTCGTCGCGCTGGTGCCGGTGCCACCCGGGGTCGTGACCACCACCGGACCCGAACCGGTACCGGGCGCCGTGACCGCCGTGATGCTGGTGTCACTGTTCACGGTGAACGAGGTCACGGGAATCCCGTTGACCGTCACCGCCGTCGCACCCGTGAACCCGGTACCGGTGATCGACAGCGTCGTACCACCGGCCGCCGGACCCGAGGACGGAACGAACGTCGTCACCACCGGAGCCGCGATGTACGTGAAGTTGGTGGCGCTGGTCCCCGTGCCACCGGCGGTGGTCACCACGACCGGGCCGGAGCCGGTACCGGGCGCCGTGACGGCGGTGATGCTGGTGTCACTGTTGACGGTGAACGAGGTCACCGGAATCCCGTTGACCGTCACCGCCGTCGCACCCGTGAACCCCGTACCGGTGATCGACAGCGTCGTACCACCGGCCGCCGGACCCGAGGACGGAACGAACGTCGTCACCACCGGAGCGGCGACATAGGTGAAGTTCGTGGCGCTCGTCCCCGTACCACCGACGGTCGTCACCGCCACCGGGCCGGAACCCGTACCGGGGGCCGTCACCGCCGTGATGGTCACCGGGCTGGTCACGGTGAACGAGGTCACCGGAATCCCGTTGACCGTCACCGCCGTCGCACCCGTGAACCCGGCTCCGACGATCGACAGCGTCGTACCGCCCGCCGTCGGACCCGAGGACGGTGAGAACGACACCACCAGGGGAGCCGCGACATAGGCGAAGTTCGTCGCGCTGGTCCCCGTACCACCCGGAGTGGTGACCGCGACCGGACCGGCACCCACTCCCGGCGCGGTGACCGCGGTGATGCTGGTGTCGCTGTTCACGGTGAACGAGGTCACCGGAATGCCGACCACCGTCACCGCCGTGGCACCCGTGAACCCCGTGCCCGTGATCGACAAGGTGGTGCCGCCGGTCGTCGGGCCGGTGGCCGGGGTGAACGACGTCACCGACGGAACCGGCAGGTAGGAGAAGTTCGTCGCGCTGGTTGCCGTACCACCGGGGGCCGTCACCACCACCGGGCCGGAGCCGCTGCCCGCCGCCGTCACCGCCGTGATGCTGGTGTCACTGTTCACGGTGAACGAGGTCACCGGAACACCGTTGACCGTCACCGCCGTCGCACCCGTGAACCCCGAACCGGTGATCGACAACGTCGTGCCACCCGCCGTGGGCCCGGAGGACGGCGTGAACGTCGTGAGGGTGGGAGCCGCCGCGTACGTGAAGTTCGTGGCGCTCGTGCCCGTGCCCTGCGGGGTGGTGACGACAACCGGGCCGGAGCCCGTGCCGGCCGCCGTGACCGCGGTGATGCTGGTGTCGCTGTTGACGGTGAACGAGGTCACCGGAACACCGTTGACCGTCACCGCCGTCGCACCGGTGAAGCCCGTACCGGTGATCGTCAGCGTCGTCCCGCCCGTCGTGGGCCCGGAGGACGGCGTGAACGTGGTCAGGACCGGCACCGTCAGCACCGTGACCGTGGCCGCGGTGTAGTTGGCCACCAGGATCTTGCCGTTGGGGGCGATCGCGACGCCGTACGGCACGGGGCCGGCCGCCACGTTGTAGAGCACGGCGTCGGTGGTGGTGGAGATGACGACCAGGACGTTGCCGGTGCTGTCGCTGACGTACGCGCGGCCGTCGGCGGAGATCGCCACCGCGGTCGGGGCGCCGCCGACGCTGATGGTGCTGCTCACCGTGTCGGTGGTGGTGTTGATCACCGAGACGGTGCCGTTGGAGGAGTTGGCCACGTACGCCTTGCCGGTGGTCACCGCCACCGCGGACGGCCCCGATCCGGGCGCCAGCGCGATCGTGGCCGTGACGGCGCCGGTCGAGGCGTTGATCACGGACACGTTGTCCGAGCCGCTGTTGGTGACATAGACCTTGCCGTCGGTCGCGGCCACGCCGAACGGCAGCGAGCCGACCGCGATGGGGTAACCGGCCCCGCTCACCAGCGTGTCCGTGAGCGTGTCGATCACGTAGACCTGGTTGCTGAGGAAGCCGGACACGAACGCCCGGTTGGTGCTCGCCGAGACGGCCACCCCGAAGGGGCCACTGCCGACCGGGAGCGTGATGGTGCCGGTGATCGTGTTGGTGGCGGTGTTGAGCACCGTCACGGTGCCGCTGCTGAAGTTGGTCACATAGGCCTTGCCGTCGGTCACCGCCACCCAGTTCGGCCCGATCTGGGGTGTGAGGGGGATGGTGGCGAGTACGCCGTTGGTGGTGGTGTCGATCACCGACACCGAGTTGGCGCCGTAGTTGGCGACGAACGCCCTGCCGGTGGTGGTCACGGCGATGCCGAAGGGGTTGGTGCCGACCGGGATGGTGGTCGACGACAGAACGCTCACGTCACCGGCCGCCACGGCCTGGGCGGCCTCGCGGGGTGAGAGCCCCGCAGCCTGCAGAAGTTGCTGGACGTGCCTCTCCATCTCCATGGGATCTCCCTGAGGGTCGGGGGTGCCCCGGACCCGGCCGCGGCCACCGCGCGGTAACGGTTCACCGCGGCTCGCGCGGTCCCGCGTAGCTCGGGTCCGGGCGCACAAGGAGCGGTCCGCGGCCCCTCCCCGAACCCGGGGAGAAGCCCGCCGCTCCAGACGCTCTGGTTGATCCCCATGACATAGAGGGGCATAACCGGAACAGCGTGAGAAGCATCGACCATCAGATGCATACCTCTTATATGACGCGCGGTTCCCCGCCACCCGCGGTCGCCCAGCGCACCACCCCGCCGCGGAACTGCGCCGGACGGCGCGGCGCGGGAGCCACCGCCACACCCACCACGGGTGACGCCCACGCCGGACACCGAGCACGCCGAGCACGCCGAGCACGCCGAAACCCCGGAAGCCGAGGGCTTCCGGGGTTTCCGAGGTGGACCGTTCACCGGCCCGGCACGACGAGCGGCTCGGCGCCCGCCGGTGCGGACCGCCGAGGCGCGTCAGACGCGCAGCAGCCGCTCCGTCAGATCGCGGTACTCGCGCAGCGCCGTTCGCAGCTTCTCGGTGTCGGCCGCCGGGCCGGTGCCACCGTCACCGCTGTCACCGCTGTCGGCGGCCCGGCCGTTGCCGTGCTCCCAGGAGGAACGGAGCGTGCGGCGCTGGGCGTCGAGGGCGCGGGCGATGTGCTCGGCCACCTCCTGGAAGACGGCGTCGGCCTGGCGGACCGCTTCCTCGGGGCTGTCGACGAAGCCCGTGACCGTGCGCTGGAGCCGCTCGGAGAGCTGGTCGCTCTCCCCCCGCGGCAGCAGCGGCCCGGACTGCCCGGACGCGCTCCCGTGACCACCGGTGGAGGCGCCCGTACCCGTGCCGGTGGCGCTGCCGGCGCCGTGGACGCCGGACGACTCGTCGTGGCGGGCCGCCCCCTGGCCGGTGGCGCCGCCGCTGCCGGGACGGCCGGAGCCGTCCCCGCGTCCCGTGGTGTCCAGGTACTCGGCCGCGTCCCCGTGGCCGGGGGTACCGGTGCTCCCGGATGTGCCGGGTGCGGAGCCGCCGGCGCCGGCGCCGGAGTGGCGCGGTGCGGAGCCCGCCGGGTCGCCCGGGTAGGAGGGGGCACCGGACGGAGGGGCGCCGGCCGGTGCGGCCGTGTCCCATCCGCCGTCCGCGCCGCCCGTCCGCGCCGGGGCGCCGCCGGGGGCGGAGCCCGCCGCGGGGGAGGCGGCCGGGGCGCCCGAGGTGGCCTGCCCGGCCGGGTCCGGCGGGGTCGCGATCCCCGCGGGGTCCTGGTGGCCTCCCGGGCCGCCCGGAGCGCCGGAGACCGGGACGTCCGCGCCGGCGGAACCGGGCGCGCCGGCCCCCGCGGGGACACCGCTCCCGGCACCGGCGCCGGGGGTACCGGCCGCCGCGCCGTGGCCGGTGACGCCGGGGGCGTCCGTCACCGCTCCGCCGTGCCCGGCGCCGGGCACGGGCCCGGAGGCGGCGGGTCCGGCGTCACCGGGCCGCGCACCGGCGTCTCCGTGCGCCGGGTCCGTCTCCCGCTTGTTCCGCTTGCCGGGAAGTTCCATCACGCCTCGCCCTTCGTCGTACCGGTGCCGGTGGTGCCACCGGTGGTGGTGTGGGTGGCCCCGAGGGGCCCGTGCAGACGGTCGCCGAGCTTCTGCCGGTCGTGGCCGCCGGTGGCGGCGTGCCCGGCGCGCCGTCCGGCGCCGCGCTGCTCGCCGGCCCGGTGCCGGACGTTGTCCTGCGGGTGCCCGGCGACCAGTTCCTCGAAGAGGGCGCGGGCATGGACCAGCGCCTCGCGCAGTTCCTCGGTCTCCGCCCGGCCGTCACGCGCCCGGCCCGCGACGGCGTGCACGTGGCGGTAGCCGTCGACCTGGTGGCTGTGGTGCACGGAGAGGGCCGCCACCTGCTCGTCGTGGTCGTCGGCCGGGAAGCCCCGCTCCCGGACCACCTCGCTCAGCAACTGCTCGGCCGCGGCGACCGCCTGCACCGGCGAGTCGACGAACTGCTCCTGCACTCCGGCCCAGCGGGCCACGTACTGTTCGCGGGCCTCGGCGCTCAGCGGACGCGTCCGCAGGTCGCCGTGGTGCCGCAGCCGCTCGGAGAGTTCCTTCTCCGCGGCCTTCCGGTCGCCCTGGTGACGGCTCACCGTGCGCTCGTACTCGGGTCCGAACCGGCGGCGGAGGCCGGCGCCGCTGCTCTGCAGGACACGCGGGGCGAGCACGAGTGCGAGGATGACGAGGGCCGCCACGGCCAAAATAATGATCACGCCTGTGGACATGTCGTGCCTTTCGCGGAGCTCCCCTCGAGCGAGGCTTTCATCACGGCGTGTTGCCGCCGGCCCCCGCCGCAAACGCCGTCAACCCGCCCGGCGCGCACGGAACTCCGTGGCCCGGGCGCCCCGCGGAGCCCTTGGGAGGACGGCCGTTCCTCCCGCGCCGCCCCAGCCGCGGGCCCACCCTCCCACCGGCCCGGAGTGGCTGATCGGGGGTCAGGCTGTGGGGAACATGTGGAGGTCTGGATAATCGCTCCCACTGCGAAGGAGGGGACGACATGGCGCCAGAGTGCCCGGAGTGCGGGAAGGGGCGGCGGAACGACGGCCGGCCCGGTTGCGGGTGCGCTGCGCGCGCCGTCGCCGCGGCGGCCGATTTCGACCCGCTGCGGATCCGCCCGTACGTGGAACTGCGCGAGCCCGAGGACGATCTCGGGCCGGAGGGACCTGGGGCGCGGACGGCCGAGGGAGGCCCGGCGGGCCCGGCGGACGCCACCCGCGTCATACCTCTCGGTGAGCTTCGCGGAGGAACCCCCGGGGGAGGCCCCGGGCTGAGCCCCGGAGGAGGCGGCGGGGCCGGTGGTCCGTCCGGGCCCCCGTCCGGCTCCCCCTCCGGCCGTCCGCCCGGCCCGGACCGCGCGGACGGGACCCCGGCCGCCGGCACCGCGGCCTTCCGCCCCGGGGAACCCCCGGCCGCCACCGGCTCCGCCGGCCCGGACCGGCCGGAGGGAGCCGACCCGGCCGCGGTGACGTCCGCGATCCCCCAGGTGCCCGCCACCGGGCCGCCCGCCGTCCCCGGCCCCGCCACGCCGGGCGGGCCGGAGCGCCCGGACGGGACACCGGGGCCGGACGGGACACCGGGGCCGGACGCACCGGGAACCCCGGAAGACCCGGCGGCCACCCGGCAGTTCACCCCGCTGACCCCCGTGGTCGCCGGGGCGGACCACCCCGGGCCGGCCCCACGCCCCGAGGATCTGGGCCTCTTCGCGGAGGACGCGGCCCGCTCCGGGGGGTCGTCCCCGGCGGACGGCGGACCGGCGGAGCGGCCCGGCCGCCGCCGTGCCGCCGTGGCGGCGGGGGCCGTCGCCGTGGTGGCCGCCGTCTGCGCGGGGCTGCTGGGCACGGGACTGCTCAACGGGGACGGCGCGGAGGAGGACCGCGCGGGGACGGAGGAGATCACTCTCGCCCCCACCGCCGAACTCCCGCCGTCGGGCGACCGGGAGACGGGGCCCCGCACCTCCCCCTCCGCCGCCACCGGCTCCACCGCGCCCCCGTCCTCCTCGCCGGCCGACGGCTCCACGCCCGACGCGCCGGACCCCGAAGCGACCGGCGAGCCGTCCGGCCGGGCCCCGGCGCCGCCGCCGGCCACCGCGGAGTCCGGCTCCGTCTCCGAACCCGAGGAGGAGACCGGGCCGTCGGCTCCCGAGGGGGACGAGGAGGAGGACGGCCCCGTGCTGCGGAACGGCATGTCCGGCGCGCAGGTGCTGGAGATGCAGAAGCGGCTGAACCAGGTGATCTTCTTCCGCGTGGACGAGGACGGCAGCTTCGACGACGAGGACGAAGAGGCCGTCGAGCAGTACCAGCGCTGGTACGGCGTGCGGGACGACCCCGCCGGCGTGTACGGGCCCGCGACCCGCGCCTCCCTGGAGGGCCGGACCCGGAAACCCTGACGCCCGTCGCGGACACCCCGGCCGGCCCGGGCACCTGGCCGGTCCCGGCTCCCCGTCGGTCCCGGGCGCCGGGCGGTCCCGGGTGCCGGGCGGTCCCGGCTCCCCGCGGAGGTCACCGGCGGCCACGGCCTGCCACCGCCCGCCCCGAGCGGCCCCGGCGGCCCGGCCCGGGTGGCCCTTCTCCCCGCCACCGGCCCGCACCCGGTTCCCGGGCGCGCCGGACCGCGCGCGGCCCCGTGCGCCCCGCCCCGCGCCCCTTTCCCCGCCCCCCTGCGCCGCGCCCGCCCTCCCGTGACCAACGGGAGGGCGGGCGCTCTGGCGTTCACGCCCCCGGTTTTGTATGGTTGTGGAACAAAGTGGTTCCGCCCGTTCACCCTGACCGGCGGGCGGGACCGACTTTGTCCCCGGTACAGCTCTCCGCGCCCGCAGCCCCACCCACGTCTGGAGCCCGCATGACGGCCGGCCGCCCCGTGACCCTCTCCGCCCGTGCCGTCCTGCTCGACATGGACGGCACCCTCGTCAACTCCGACGCGGTGGTGGAGCGGTGCTGGCGCCGCTGGGCGGCGGAGGTGGGCCTCGACGGGGACCACGTCATGCGGCACGCGCACGGCCGCCAGGGGCAGGCCACGATGGCGCTGCTGCTCCCCGGCCGCCCCGCGGAGCTCAACGCGGCGGACAACCGCCGGATGCTCGCCCAGGAGACCGCCGACATGGACGGTGTGGTGGCCGTCCCCGGCGCGGGCGCCTTCCTGGCCGCCCTGGCGGAGCTGCCGCACGCCCTGGTCACCTCGGCCGACGAGGGACTGGCCACGGCGCGGATGGCGGCGGCCGGGCTGACGGTGCCCCCGGTGCGGATCACCGCCGAGTGCGTGGGCGCGAGCAAGCCCGACCCGGAGGGGTTCCTCAAGGCCGCCGCCGAGCTGGGGTTCGACCCGGCCGACTGCGTGGCCTTCGAGGACTCCGAGGTCGGCATCGCGGCGGCCCGCGCCGCCGGCTGCCCCGTGGTGGGCGTCGGCGCCCGCGCGGCCGCCGGCTCCCCGACCGCCCTGGTGGACGATCTGACGGCGGTACGGATCACGGCCGGCGGCGACCGGCTGCTGCTGACCCTGCCCGTGGCGCCCGCGGAAGCGTGAGACGCGCCGGCGGCTGAAGCCGCCGCACGGAAGGCCGGCCCTCGCCCCGCCGGCCGGCCCCGGCCCCGGTGGTGCGGCCGGGAAACCCCAGGCCCCGGTCCCGCGCCCGGGGAACCCCCGGGCCCTCCCCGTGGCTCCGGGACGGACGCGCGGCCGTCTCCCGCGCCGCCTGCCCGGCCCCGCACCCCGGCGCCGGGAAGCCCCGGCCACCGGCAGGAGCGGACCCTTCCACCCCCGCCCGGCCGTGAACCGGCCGCCCGATATGGCGCGTTCACGGCTGGCGGGCGGCGGCCAAGCCTTCTACAGTGCGCCCTGGACCGCCCCGGGACACGGGGCCCACGCCCGCCGGCGGTCCCGCGCCTCACGTACCCGGCTCCCGCCGGTGCGGCACCGGCGGGACGGAAGCGGGAGCCGCGCGGCGCGCGGCCCCGGAGCGGCACACCGGGGCCGTCAGGGGAACCACCGGGAGAGACAGTTGGAGACAGTGCTGGTGCACCTGCCGGCGACCCCCGCCGGGGAGGCCCGCACGCTGTCGCTGCTCCCGGGGGAGCTGGCCCGCTTCGGCCGGGGCATCCCGCAGTATCCGGTGGACATCGCGCTGCCCGACCCGGCGGTGCCCCGGCTCGCCGGGGAGATCCTGGCCGTCGACACCCACTGGCAGCTCAGCAATCTCAGCGCCGGCGCCGGACTGCTGGTGGAGAATCCCGAGGGCGCCGGGGAGTTCATCCGCGTCTCCCCCGGGCGGCTGGCCGCGCCCATCCCGTTCGAATTCAGCCGTGTCGTGCTGGCGACCGCCACCGGGACCATCGGCTTCCAGGTCTATGCCCCCCACCACACCTACGTGGAGGGCGGTGCGGAGGGCGCGGGGCACGGGCACCGCACCCGCGCCGCGTTCTCCCTCGACACCGGCGCCACCTATTTCAAGGTGCTGGTGGCGCTCTGCGAGCCCCGGCTGCGGGACGCCTCCACCGTCGGCGTCCCCACCACGGCCAACGTCGTCGCCCGGCTCCGGGCGCACCCGGACCACGCCCGCATCACCCCGAGCGCCGTGGACTTCCACATCGACTACCTCGCCGGGACCAAGCTCCGCCTCAGGCCGCCGTCGGACCCGGACGCCACCGGGGCCAGCTGGAAACGCGAGACGCTGGTGTCGACCGCGGTGCGCTTCGGGCTCGTCGGCGAGGAGCATCTGTCCCTGCTGCCGGCGCGGCGGCCCGCCGCCGCCCCGGAGACCTCCCGATGACCGGGGGGACCGGGGAGGCTCCGGACCGGCCCGGCTCCGCCCCGGAGCCCGCCCCGGGCGGAACGCCCGCGCCGGATGACACGGGCTGGGCGCTCTCCGTGCCCCGGGGGTACCGGGTGGGGGCCTGGGAGGTCACCGCGCCCGTCGCGGCCGGCAACTGGGGCAGCGTCTACGCGGCGCGCCGGAGCCCGCCCGCGGACGCCCCGCCCGCCGGGGAGGACCAGGTCCCGGCCGGCGGGGACCGCGGGGACGCACGGAACGGGACCGGCGAGGGTTCCGCCGCGCCGGCCACCGCGGCTCTGAAGTTCATCGCCACCACCGCCCTCGGCCCGGGCCGCTCCCATGAGCTGCGCAAACTCGCCGAGAAGGAGGCGGAGTTCAGCCGCCGGGCGGCTCATGACCGGCTCATCCGGGTCCTGGAGACCCATGTCGTGACCGACGCGGACCGGCCCCGGCTGGACGGCGCCGTCGTCCTGGTGATGGAGCGGGCCGCGCACAGCGTGCAGGATCTGCTCGACTCCGCCGCCGGCGCCGGTCCGCTCCCTCAGGCCGGCCGGATCGTGACCCAGATCTGCGAGGGTCTGGCCCACCTCCACGCGGCGGGATGGGTGCACGCGGACCTGAAGCCCGCCAACGTCCTGATCATGGACGACGGTTCGGTGCGCCTGGCCGACTTCGGCCTGGTCTCCCGGATGGACGGCACCCACGGCTACGCCCCGCCGCTGGGTTCGCCCGACTACCTCCCGCCCGAACGCTGGCGGGACAGCCTCGGGGAGCACGGGGTCACGGTCCGCCCGACCGCCGACATCTGGGCCCTCGGCGTCACCGCGCACCAGATCCTCACCGGCGGGCATCTGCCGTTCCCGGGAGCCACCGCCGGGGCCCGCACGGCGGCCGCGCAGGAGTACGCCGCGGGCAGGGCGCCCCTGCGTCCGCACCCCGCCCTCGGCGACGGCTGGCGGGACTTCGTCACCCGCTGCCTCGCCCCCGACCACGCCTCCCGGGCCGCGGGCACCGCCGGGGACCTCGCCGGCCAGGCCCGTGGCCTCTCCGCCGCGGGCCCCGCCGGCCGCAGGCCGCTCTCCCGGCGGTCGGTGCTCACCGCCGCCACGGCCGCGGTCGTCCTGGGCGCGGGGGCCGGCGGCGGCTGGTGGCTGACGGGACGGGAGGACACCGGCGAGGAGCGGCCCACCGCCCGGATCACCGTGTACAACGTCGAGACGGCGTGCCGGACCCGCGCCGACGAACGGCTGCGCGCGTGCAGCATGGGGCTGGCCCTGGACCCGTGGAGGAAGTACGAGGCGGGCAACGTCTCCGAACACCGGATCCACCACGACGACGTGCTGACGGCCGACTGCGTGGTGTACGACGGCGACCGCGTGGCCGACGAGACCGGGGTGGGCACGCGGCGCTGGTACCGCGTGGCGGTCGCCCGGGAGCCGTCCGGGTACGCCTGGTTCCCCGCCGTGCGCACCAAGGAGGAGCCCACCTCCCTGCCCACCTGCGCGGCGCGCCCGTCGCCGAGCCGCTCCTGAGCCGGCCCCGGGGAGCGGCGGAACGGCCGTGGGCGCCCCGGCGCCCACCGGGGCCGGCGAACGCCTGTCAGCGTGCGGGCCGCGCCCGGGCCACCGCTGCGGTGTGCGATTCCTGGGAGGCGAGGACCGCGGGCATGCTGGCCTCGATGTGGCCGATGAAAGCCAGGAGATGGTCGGCGGTGGTCTCCCCCAGGGGCGTCAGGGAGTAGCTGACGCTCGGGGGCATCGCGGCGAGGACCTCACGGCTGACGAAGCCGTCCCGCTCCAGGGCCTGGAGCGTCTGGGCGAGCATCTTCTCGCTGACTCCGTCGATGCGCCGGCGCAGGGCGTTGAAGCGCGCGGGCCCCTTGCGCAGGCCGGCGAGGACCAGGACGCCCCAGCGGCCCGTGAGGTGATCCAGGACCTGACGGGAGGGGCACTGCTTGGCGAAGACGTCGAACTCCAGCGCGGCCGCTCGGCGCTCGTCCTCGGCGGACAGCTCGTTCATGGGGACCTCCTCATGCTGCACGGTACCTTCCGGCGCGGCACGGCGTAAAAGTTGGCACTAACTAATGGTTAGCGTACGCTGAGGAATCCGGGCCGCCGCCCGGCCTGTCTCGGCACATGAAGGAATCAGCCATGATCGTTGTCACCGGCGCCACCGGACACTTCGGCCGCCAGGTCATCGTCCACCTGCTCCGGCGCGGGACACCCGCCGACCGGATCGCCGCCGCGGTGCGCACCCCCGCCAAGGCGGCGGACCTCGCCGAACGGGGTGTCGAGATCCGTCTGGCCGACTACGACCGGCCCGAGACCCTGCTCCCCGCCTTCACCGGCGCCGACAAGCTCCTCCTCGTCTCCTCGACCGGCCCGGACGACGCGCGGATCACCCAGCACCGCGCGGCTGTCGAGGCCGCGGCCGAGGCCGGTGCCGGGCTGCTCGCCTACACGTCGGTGGCCGGAGCACCCACCAATCCGCTGGGCCTGGCGCGCGTGCACCGCGACACCGAGCAGGCCGTCGCCGGCTCCGGTCTGCCCGCGGTGCTGTTGCGCAACGGCTGGTACACCGAGAACTACACCGCGGCGCTCCCCGGGGCCGTCGAGCGCGGCACCCTCGTGGGCAGCGCGGGCCAGGGGCGGATCGCCTCCGCCGCCCGCGCGGACCTCGCCGAGGCCGCCGCCGAGGTCCTCACCCGTGACGACCAGGCCGGAAAGGTCTACGAGCTCACCGGGGACACCACCTGGTCGCTGCCGGAACTGGCCGCCGAGGCCGCCGCGCGGTCCGGCAGGCCGGTCACCTACACGGACCTGCCCGCCGAGCGGTACCGGCAGATCCTCGCCGAGGCGGGGCTGCCCGGCTTCGTCGCCGAGCTCATCGTCGATGCCGACGTGCAGGTCTCCCGCGGCGCGCTGGCCGGCGTCACCGCCGACCTGAGCGGGCTCCTGGGACGGCCCGCCACCCCGCTGTCCGCCGTCGTCGCCCAGGCCCTCGCGGCCTGACAGCCCTCACGGGGCACCGCCTGCCCCCGCGGACACAAGGAACGGAACCGTCATGCGCGTAGACATCTGGGTCGACGTCATCTGCCCCTGGTGCTATATCGGCACCGCCCGCTTCGGGAAGGCACTGGCCGGCTTCGCCCACCGCGACCAGGTCGAGGTCGTCCACCGCTCGTTCGAACTCGACCCCACCCGCGACAGGACGCACGTGGAGCCGGTGCGGACGATGCTGGCGGACACGTTCGGCCCCCAGGGCCCCGCCATGGAACAGCAGGTCGCGGCCACGGCGGCCGCCGAAGGGCTCGCCTACCGGACCGACCGCGAGGTCGGCAGCACCCTCGACGCCCACCGCCTCCTGCACCTCGCCGGGGCCCGCGGTCACCGGAGCCGGCTGCTGAACCTGCTCTTCGAAGCCAACTTCGCCGAGGCACGGAGCATCTTCACCCCGGAGTCACTCCTCGGCCTCGCCCTCACGGCCGGACTCGACGAGGCCGAGGCGCGCGGTGTCCTGGACGACCCCGGCGCCCACCTCGACGCCGTACGCGCCGACGAACGGGAGGCCGCCCGCCTCGGAGCGACCGGCGTTCCCTTCTTCGTCATCGACCACCGGTACGCCGTCTCCGGGAGCCGCCCGGCCGAAGCCTTCGCGGAGGCGCTGGACACCGCGTGGAGCGGGCGCCCACCCACCGGGGACGCACCGGCGTGAACCCCGGGCGGTCCCGGCCGCGGGTGCTCCCCCGTCCCCGGGCCGGCCGCCACCGCCGCCGTGCGGGACGGTCATGGGCCGACCCCCGTCAGGCCCAGGACCGTCCCCGGCCGGTGTCACCGCCGCGCGGGCCGGTGCGCGGGTGCGCCGGCACCCGCCGCGGGAGGGCCCGCGGGGCGGCTCGTCCCCCGTCCGGTGCGGCCCCGTCCGGCCGGCCCCGCCCGGTCCGAGGGGCCCGGCACGGATGGGGTCCTCCCCGTCGGGGACCCACCTTAGGGACGGGCCGCCGGGGCGCGGCACCTGTGAGTTCGCAGGGTCCCCGGCCGGCCCGGGGGGCCGGGGCGGGCCCGGGCGGGGGACGAGCCGGCCGCGACGGCGGGACCGCTCGCCGTCCCGGCGGCGTGCGCCCCCGGGCGGTCAGCGGCCCCGCGTCCCGGCACGCGGGCGCGCGGGACGGTCGCCGGTCACTCGCCGAAGAAGTCCCCCAGGGCGGCGGCGAGCGGTCCGGGAGCCTCCTCGGCCATGTGATGACCGGAGCCGATGCCGTGGCCGCGCACGGCGTCCGCCCGCTCCATCCAGTCCCGCCAGATCGCGACCGGGTCGCCGTGGAGCTCTTCGAGGTCGTCCCGGAGGGACCACAGCACCAGGGCGGGGCAGCCGACACGCCGTCCGGCGGCGCGGTCGGCCTCCTCGTGGCGCCGGTCGACGGTGAGCCCCGCCCGGTAGTCCTCCAGCATGGCGCGGACGACCTCCGGGTTCCGGACGGCCGCGCGCCACTCCTCGTGGTTCTCCCGGCCCATGACCTCCGGGTCGCCGTGGTACCAGCCGTCGGGGTCGGCGGTGATGACGCGTTCGGGAATCCCGGGCCGGGCGAAGAAGAACCAGTGCCACCACCGGGTGGCGAACTCGGGGGTGATGCGCGCCAGATGTTCGCTCAGGGGCAGGGCGTCCAGGAACGCCACGCGGGAGACCGCCCCGGGGTGGTCGAGGGCGAGGCGCAGCGCGACGGGGCCGCCGCGGTCGTGCCCGGCGACGCCGTACCGCGCGTGCCCCAGCGCGCGCATGACCTGCGCGAGGTCCCCGGCCACGGCGCGCTTGGAGTGCGCGGAGTGGTCGGCCGCGGGCGCCGGCCCCCGGGAGCGGCCGTAACCGCGCAGGTCGGGGCAGACGACCGTGAACCCGCGGGCCACCAGGGACGGGGCGACGCGGTGCCAGGTCGCGGAGGTTCTGGGGTGGCCGTGGAGGAGGAGCACGGGCGGCCCCTGCCCGCCGTGGCGGACGGCGATGGACGCCTCGCCGGTACGGATCACCACGTCTTCGAACTGTTCGAACATCGCCTCAGCATTCCGTACCCGCCGGGGCCCGGAAAAGGGCGGCGCCGCCGTCCGGAGCGGCGGCGGGCCGGCCCGGCACACCCGCCCGGGGGCCGGACCGGCGGCCGCACGTCAGCCGGTGACGGCCTCGTAGAGGCTGAAGACCGCGAGGGCCACCATCACCGCGGCGGCGATCCTCGTGATCAGCCGCACCGGGACGTACTTCATCAGCGTGCGCCCACCGAGGATGCCGATGCCCGCGACCGCCCACAGCGCCAGCACCGCGCCGATGCCGACCGAGAGCGGGTCGTCGTAGCGGGCGGCGAGGTTGGCGGTCATGATCTGCGTGAGGTCGCCGAACTCGGCGGCCAGGATGAGCGCGAAGCCGGCCCCGGAGACCTTCCAGAAGCTCTGGCCCGTGGGCTCGGGCGCCTTCTCCTCCTCGTCGTCCCCGCCCTTGCGGAACAGCAGCACCGCCGCCCCGGCCAGGAAGAGCACCCCGACCACGGCCTGTACCAGCCGCTGGGGGAGCAGGGTGAGCACACTGCCCGCGGCGACCGCGAGCACGACGTGGAGCAGGAAGGCGGCGGCGACGCCCGCGAAGACGTACGAGGCGCGGTAGCGGGTGCCGAGGAGGAGACCGGCCAGGGCGGTCTTGTCGGGCAGTTCGGCCAGGAAGACGACGCCGAAGACGATGGCGATCGTGGTGATGCTGAGCACGGGTGTTTCCCCTGTCGGTCGGTGCACGCGGCCCGACCGGGCGGAGCCTGGCTGTTCCAGGGGTCGCTTCGGCCGGGCAGCGTCGGACAACGCTGCGGCCGAAGGTCTCGCTGGCGGGGCGCGCGAGCGCGCGTCCGCCTCCGGGCGCCGGCCCGGCCGCGCGAGGCGGACGGGCAGTGTGTCGACGGTCCGGCGAAGAGCTACTCCCCTTCAGACGCACCCAGGGTACGCGAGAGGGCCCGGCTTCCCCAAAGAGGACCTCCGGGGCGGGCCCGGGCTGCGGCTCGGGCCACTGCTCCGGCTCCGGTCCGGCTCCGGGGTGGGGGGGTGCGCCGGGTGGCTCCGGCGCACCCGTCCCCCCGGCCGCCGTCCGGCTCGCACGGCTGTGCCCCCGTTCGTCCGCCGGAGGTTCCGGGCCGGGGGCACGAGGCTCTTGATCTGACGTGCTCATGTCGTCAACCTGTAACCCGGCGCCCCTCCCCAGGACATCTGGCGGCGGCAGCCTGCGGTCGTCCCCCACCGGCCCACGTCCCCCCATTCACGAGGGAGTCCCCATGTCCCGTACGTTCCCGGTCACGGCCTCGCGCGGCACCGTCTACGCGCGTCGAACCGCGATCGCCGCCACGGTCACCGC
The DNA here is from genome assembly GCF_012034935.1 of Streptomyces zingiberis. Lineage (GTDB taxonomy): Bacteria > Actinomycetota > Actinomycetes > Streptomycetales > Streptomycetaceae > Streptomyces > Streptomyces zingiberis. Next base: position 266,504 of record NZ_JAATEN010000002.1, on the reverse strand, counting down.
GCTCGCCGCCACCACCCTGCTGAGCGCTCCGCCCGCCCAGGCCGCGCCCCCCACCCCGCCGAGCGCCGCCACCGCCCGCACCAACCTGGCCTCGCTCACCGTCCAGGCGGAAGGTTCCAGCAGCGGCTACAGCCGTGACCTGTTCCCGCACTGGAGTTCCCAGGGCGGGAACTGCAACACCCGTGAGGTGGTGCTGAAGCGGGACGGCGAGAACGTGCAGCAGGACACCGCGTGCGCGGCGGTCAGCGGCACCTGGCGCTCCGCGTACGACGGCGGTGTGTGGACCGCCGCGTCCGACGTGGACATCGACCACGTGGTGCCGCTCGCGGAGGCGTGGCGCTCCGGCGCCGCCTCCTGGACGACCAGCCGCCGGCAGGGTTTCGCCAACGACCTCACCCGGGCCCAGCTCATAGCCGTCACCGACAACGTCAACCAGGCCAAGGGCGACAAGGACCCCGCCGAGTGGATGCCGCCGAGCAGCGGCTACCACTGCATGTACGCCCGGATGTGGGTCCAGGTGAAGCACTACTACGACCTCACGGTGGACTCCGCCGAGAAGACGGCGCTGAGCGGCGTCCTCAACCGCTGCTGACCGGAGCGCCGGCGGCCGCGAACGGCTGACGGGGGCCGGCGGCGCGGTCCGCCGCCGGCCCCCGGGCGCCTCCCGGCCGCCCCGGGCCGGGCGCCGGCCGCGGCGGCGCCGGAAGCGTCCGCCCGGCCTCCCCGCCTCCCTCCGCGTTCCGTACCGTTGCGGGACGAGCGGAGGGAGGCGGTCACGTGACCGGACTGCGGCTGGGACCACTGCTGCGGTACGTCGACGAGGACAGCGCCACGGTGTGGGTCGAGACCGACGGCCCGTGCGAGGCGCGGGTGCGGTGCGCGGACGGCGCGGGCGGGGCCGCGCGGACCTGGCGGGTGGCCGGCCACCACTACGCCCTGGTGACGGTCACCGGGCTGACCCCGGGCAGCACCACCGGGTACGGGGTGCTGCTCGACGGCGTCCCGGTGTGGCCCCCGCCGGGTGAGGACGCGGGCCCGCCCTCGGCGATCCGCACCCTGCCCCGGACCGGGGGCGCGGACGCGGAACCGGCCACGCTCCGCGTCGCCTTCGGCTCCTGCCGCTGGGCCGCGCCGCCCTCGAAGGGCGCCGGCAGCGCCCTCGGGCCGGACGCGCTGGACACCCTCTCCCTCCGGCTGGCCGCCGACCCGGACGCCGAGCGCCCGGACGTCCTGCTGCTCCTCGGCGACCAGGTGTACGCGGACGAGACCTCCGACGGCGTCCGCCGCCGCATCGCGGCGCGGCGCTCCCTGGACGAGCCGCCCGGCAGCGAGGTCGCGGACTACGAGGAGTACACCTACCTCTACGACGAGTCCTGGTCGGACCCGGAGCTGCGCCGGCTGCTGGCCACCGTGCCGAGCTGCATGCTCTTCGACGACCACGACGTGATCGACGACTGGAACACCAGCGAGGCCTGGCGGGCGGACATGGAGGCGACCGGCTGGTGGCGCGAGCGGGTGCTCTCCGGCCTCATGTCCTACTGGGTGCACCAGCACCTGGGGAACCTCTCCCCGGCCGAACTGGCGGCCGACCCCCTCTTCACCGCGGTACGGGAGGCGGAGGACGGCACCGCGCTGCTGCGGCGGTTCGCGGCGGACGCCTACGCCGACCCCGGGCACACCCGCTGGAGTTACCGCCGCGACTTCGGCCGCACCCGGCTGCTCATGGTGGACACCCGCGCCGCCCGGGTCCTGCCCGAGAAGCGGCGGGCGATGCTCGACGCGGCGGAGACGGACTGGCTGCGCGAACAGGCGCTGGCCGACCCCGGCTCCCGCGACCACCTGCTGATCGGCACCTCGCTGCCCTGGCTGCTGCCGTCCGCGATCCACGACGCCGAGCAGTGGAACGCGGGGCTGTGCGCCGGGGAGCGCGGCGCCCGCTGGGCGCGCCGGGGGGAGCAGATCCGGCGGGCGGCGGACCTGGAGCACTGGGCGGCCTTCCCGGCCTCGTTCGACGCGCTGACGGAGCTGGTCGCCCGTGCCGGGAGCGGTCCGGAGGCGCCGGCCACGGTCTGCGTCCTCTCCGGTGACGTCCACCACGCCTATGCCGCCGAGCCGGAGTGGCCGGACGGACCGGAAGGACCGGAGGGGTCAGGCGGGACGGGCGGGGCCCACCGGGCCGGCCGGGCCGATGCCCCGCGGGGTCCGGACGGGACCGCGGGGACGGAGCCCGGGGACCGGGACGGCGGTACCGGGGGCCCGGTGACCGCGCGGCCCTCGGCCCGGGTGCTCCAACTGACCTGCTCACCACTGCACAACCGCGTCCCCGGCTACATGAAGCTCGGTTTCCGCTTCGGCTGGAGCCGCGCCGGGCGGTGGATCGGGCGGCTCCTGGCACGCCACGGGCGGGTGCCGCGCCCGCCGGTGAACTGGCGGAAGACGGGCGGCCCCTGGTTCGGCAACCAGGTGATGACCCTGACCCTGTCCGGCCGGGAGGCGTGGCTGACCCTCCAGCAGGCCGAGCCGGCCGAAGGGCCCGGGCCACAGAGGCAGCCGGAGGCACCGGCGGGGACGGGGCCGGCCGGGCGGACGCGCGTGCCGGAGGCACCGGGAACTCCCGGTGTGCCCGGCCCCGGGGCGCGGCTCACCACCGTCACACACCACCGGCTGCGCTGAACCCGGGGCACGGCGGAGCCGTACCGCCGGGTCACCGGGCGCGGGGCCGGGTGCGGGGCGGCCGCGCCGGCCCGGCCCCTCCGGCCGGCTCCTCGCCGCCGGCCGGAGGGGCCGCCGCCCGTCAGCCGAGGGGCACCGTGTAGCAGGCCACCCGGGCGCCCGCGTCACCGGCCACGCCGTCCTTCGTCTCGGTGGCGTGCTCGTGCAGCACCACCGACCGGGCCTGGCCGGGCCGGAAGTGCCAGCGGTGGCGGGTCTCCGCCATCCCGGTACCGGTGGCGTCGGTGGTGAAGTCCAGCCACACCTCGTTCCGCGGGTTGGCGTACCGGCGGCTGGTGGAGGGCTGGTTCGGGTCGGGGCGGTTCTGGTAGTGCGGACCCGCGGTCTCCGGGTTCTTGCCGCAGGGCCGGGTGTGGACGTGGGCGCCGTAGGTACGGCCGGGCTGCACGCCCGTCACCTTCAGCCCCACGCGGGTCCCGCTCGCGTCCGCCCGCCGGGCCACGGTGATCCGCGCGCCGGGCGGGACGGCGGCCGGGTCGTAGGTGACCGCACCCGCGCCGCGGAACCCGGCGGGTGTCACGAACGAGCCGGTCCGGCTGGTGTCCTGACGCCTGATGCTGCCGGTGAACAGCAGTTCCTGGAGGGTCGCCCCCGTCCCGGACAGATCCGTGCCCGGGCCGCCGTCCCCGGCGCCGTTCATGCGCTCCGGGGAGGTCGGTGAGGCCGAGGGGAGCAGGGCTCCGGCCCAGGCGCCCAGCGGCCCCTCGTCCGGGAGCGCGGCGGAGCTGCCGCCCGGCGCCCGGTCCGGCCCGGGCGCGGCGCCGGCCGGCAGCGCGCCGGTCAGCGTCAGGCCCAGGGCCACCAGGACCGCCGGGGCCATCCGGCGGGCGGCCGTGCGCCGCGCCCGCTGCGGGCCGGACGCGGCACGGGTCCTCCGCGCCGGCCGCCCCGTGTGCGCCTCCTGCGCCGCCTGCGTGACCTGCACGCCCTGTGCCGTCTGCACCGTCATCGGGTCTCCTCACGTGTTGTTGCCGGTCGATCGGTGTACGGAGGCCATGCCTTCCCGGTTTGGGTGGTTTTGAGATCCCTCGCAGGCATGGAGATGGAGGACGAAAGTTGACCCAAAGGCTGATGAAAAGACCGGTGTTGGCGCCTGCTCCGGCGCCCCGGGCGGACCGCTTCTCCGCATGCACCCCTCCCCGCGTGCCCCCTCCCCGCGCGCCGCCACCGCCGCCGCACCGCCGCCGCACCCCCCACCGCCCTCACCCACCGGCCACCACGGGGCCGCCCGGCGGACCCGGCCGGGGAGCGGCGGGTGGCGGGTGGCGGGTGGCGGGTGGCGGGTGAGGTGGCGTACCGAGACGGACGCGAACTCGCGGGCCGGCGCCGGAAGTGCCGGGCAGGCGGGTGGGCGGGCAGCCGGGTGGGACGGTCACGCGCTCGAACCGCACCGGCCCGGCCCACTCCCCGCGGATCCGGACCCGGCAGCCCTCACCCCGTGGCGCCACGCCGGACCACCGATGGCATCCCGGCCCGCCACGGGCCGGGGCACGCGGCCGCCACGAGACCGCGCCCGGCGGGAGCGGAGCGGCCGGGTCGGCCGGGTGGCCGTGCGGTGGCCACCCGTTCGCGTGGCCCGGATCGCCGGGGCGCCGGGCGGCTTCTAGCGTTCCCCCGAGGCGCGTTCCGTCCGCACACCGGAGGCGGCCCGGCCGGACGCACCGCGGAGGTGACGCGCCGGACCCACGCCGACGTACCGGCGTCTCCGGGCACCGGACGCGCGGCACCGGAAGGGAACGCAGCAGAAGGAGCGCCATGGGCACCATCCGTCTCCCGGCCCCGACGGCCCCCGCGGCCCTCATGCTCCTCAGGGCCGCGACCACCGCCGTCGCCGCGACGGTCGCCGTCCTGGGTGCGTCCCCGCTCGCCCCGGCGTCGGCCGTCCCTCCGCCGCCCCCGGTGCGGGCCGCGGCGCCCGGCGCGGTGGACGACACCCCGCCGGGTCCCGCCGCCGAGGCCGAGCCGTCCTCCGTCGCGCCCGGCGGCACGGTCCGGCTCCGGGTCACCGGCTGCGGCAGCCGCACCGGCACCGCCACGTCGTCCGCCTTCGGGACGGTCCGTCTCCTCCCCGGCGACCTGCGGGCCGGCCATCTGTTCGGGAGCGCCACCGTGCACACCTACGCCCGGCAGGGCGGCCACCGGGTGAACGTCCGGTGCGGTGGCCCCGAGAGCCGATCCACCTCGGTGCGGATCACCGTCTCGGAGGAGGCCGCCGAGGCCGGGGCGGGAGCGTTCCACGGCATGGGCGCGACGGCGGCCGGCGCCCTGATGGCCGCGGCGGGCGCCGCCCTCCTGCTGCGCCGCCGCGCCCGGACGGCCACCCGGGCGGCCACCGGCGCGGACGCCCGGCGGCCCGCGGGACGCTGAGCGCCGCGGCCGGGAAGCCCGGCCCGGGCACGCGCGGCGCCCGGGGGCGGTGTGCCGCGAAACGGAACGTCACCACGTACACGGACACGGTCACCGGACGCCCGGGGGAGCGCACGAGGCGCGGAGGAGGCCACCGGCCGGGACCGGGGAAACGGCGCCGCGCCGGGCACCGTTCGCGCCGCCGCGCCGGCCCGGCCCCCGACACCGGGCCGACGCCGGCCACCGCGGGGCCAACGCCACCCGGAGCCCGTCCCCCGGCGGATGCGCTCCCGCCCCGGTCAGCTCGCGCGGCTGCGCTTCTTGGCGCTCTTGGCGCTCTTCGTGCTCTTGGCGCTCTTCCTCGACCCGGACGTCTCCTGGCCGTCCTCGGAGCCCTGGGCCGCGCCCTTCCCCGCCGTGGTCTTCTTCGCGGCGGCCTTCTTCGCGGTGCTCTTCTTCCCCGTGTTCTTCTTCGCCGTCCGCCCACGGCCCCCGTCCCCGCCTCCTTCGCCGCCGGCCTCCTCCCCTTTCCTCTCCCCGTCGCCCCCGTCGCCCCCGTCGCCCCCGCCGGCCGCCGCCTTCCCGCCGCGGCCCTCCCGTGCGGCGCGGACGCTGTTTTCCAGGGCCGCAATCAGGTCGATGACCTTGCCCTCCTCCGCCTGCTCCCGGGCCGCCTCCGGTGCCACACCCTCCAGCTTGGCGGCGACCAGCGCCTCCACGGCCTCCCGGTACTCGTCGTGCAGCGCCTCCGCGTCGAGTTCGCCGAGGGTCTCCATCAGGGTGTCGGCGAGGTCGAGTTCCGCGTCGCGGATGCCGACGTCACTCTCCGGCGCGATCCCGGACGCGGGCCGGATCTCGTCCGGCCAGAGCATGGTGTGCAGCGCGAGGGCGTCCTCGACCACCCGGAGCATGGCCAGGGTCTCGCGGCCGCGGAGCGCCAGCTTGGCGATGGCGACCTTCTCGCTGCGGATCAGGGCCTCGCGGAGCAGGACGTACGGCTTGACGGCACCGCCCCCGTCGGCGCCGAGGTAGTAGGCGCGGTCGAGCTGGAGCGGGTCGATCGTGTCACCGGGGACGAAGGCCAGGATCTCGATGGTGCGGGCCGTGGGCAGCGGCAGGGCGGAGAGGTCCTCGTCGCTGAGCGGCACGGTGGTGCCGTCGGCGGCCTCGAAGGCTTTGGTGATCTCGTCCCCGGAGACCTCCTTCTCCTCCAGCTCGCACACCTTGCGGTAGCGGATACGCCCGCCGTCGGCCGCGTGGACCTGCCGGAAGTGGACCGAGTGGCTCTCGGTCGCGCCGAAGACCCTGACCGGGATGGACACCAGGCCGAAGGAGATCGACCCCTTCCAGATGGATCGCACGCTTCCCACCTTTCCTGCCTTTATGTGATGATCTACTCTATGCCGGTCATCACGGAGGTGGAGGGGCGGCGGCTGGCGCTGAGCAATCTGGAGAAGGTGCTCTATCCGGGCGGTTTCACCAAGGCCGAGGCCCTGCACCACCACGCCGCCGTCGCTCCCGCCCTCCTCCCCCACCTGCGCGACCGCCCGCTGTCCCTGCTGCGCTATCCGGACGGCGTGACGGGCGAGCACTTCTTCGCCAAGAACGTGCCGCCCGGTACCCCCGTGTGGGTGACCACCCACGAGGTACCGCGCTCGGCGGAGAAGACGGCGCGGCAGATCCTGGTGCAGGACCTGCCGACGCTGATGTGGGTGGCCAACCTCGTCGCCGAACTGCACACCCCGCAGTGGAAGGCGGCGTCCCCCGCCCTCGCCGACCGGCTCGTGTTCGACCTCGACCCCGGGGCGCCCGCGACCGTCGTGGAGTGCTGCCGGGTGGCCCGCTGGCTGCGCGAGCGGCTCGCCGGTGACGGGCTGGAGGCGTACGCCAAGACCAGCGGCTCCAAGGGCCTGCATCTGCTGGTGCCGCTGGAGCCGCCCGCCCCCTCCCGCGAGGTGACCTCCTACGCGAAGGCGCTCGCCGTGGCGGCGGCCCGCGCGCTGCCACGGCTCGTGGTGTACCGGATGTCCCGCTCGCTCCGGCCCGGCCGGGTCTTCGTCGACTTCAGCCAGAACGCCGCCGCCAAGACGACCGCCGCCCCCTACACCCTGCGGGCCCGGGAGACCCCGACCGTCTCGGCGCCCGTCGGCTGGGCGGAGGTCGAGGCGTGCACCGCGCCGGACCAGCTCTCCTTCGAGGCGGACGCGATGCCCGGCCGGCTGGAACGCCACGGGGACCTGCTCGCGGGGCTGCTCGACCCCGGGCGGGGACGCCCCCTGCCGGCCCTCCGCGAGCCGTAACCGCCGGCGGCGGGGCCCTTCAAGCTACTGCGCCCTTCGCCGCGCGTTCGACCGAACCGGCATCACCCCTCGCCAGATGTGGAGCGACCGAGTGCTGGACGAGGCCCAGCAGACTGCCGACCCAGTACATCTGGTGCACCTGTTCGGCATCCATCCCGGAACCGCTGTCCGCTACGTGCACGCCGCCCACCCCGACAAGGCACTCCCCACAATCCGTTGACAAGCCCCCCACACACGAGGTCGGCCGCTACCTCGCCAGCCCGACAAGCGGATGCCATCGACACTGCGCAGGCCTCAGAGCCTGACGCTGAAGCTCCTGCAGATCGTCAAGTGGCTGGAGATGCTGGTGGTGCGCCGGCACGGGCCGGTACTGCGGGTGGACCGTCCGCGCGGAGTGACGCAGGGGTGGGCGGAGCGCGTTCAGGGCGGAAAGGTGAGCTCGTCCTCCAGTGCCGCGCGCGCGCCGCGCAGGGCGAGCCGGAGCTGGTCCGGTGCACGGCGGACCTGGGCCAGAAGGAGGCCGCCCTGGATCGCCGCCATGGTGAGGTCGGCCAGCTCCGTCACGTCCGCGTCCGGGCGCAGCTCGCCGGATTCCTGCATCCGGTGCAGCCCCGCGATGAGGGGGGCCTCCCAGCGCGCGAAGGCGTCCACGAACGCCTGCCGGGTGAGGTCGTCCCGGCCACTGAGCTGGCCGGCCAACGAGCCGATCGCGCAGCCGCCCACCGCGTCCTGCCGCGTCCCGTTGGCGACGATCGCGTCGAACCAGCGGTCGATGCCGGCCAGTGAATCGACGTCCAGGAGCAGCGGTTCCTGCGCGGCCAGCACCGTGTCCACGGTGGAATGGATCACGGACCGGATGAGGTCGTCGCGGTCGTCGAAGTAATGGTAGAGCTGGCTGCGGCCGACCCCCGCGGCGCGTTCGACATCGTCCAGCGTCACCGCCGCGACGCCGCGCCGCTGAATGAGGTCTGCCGCCGCTTCGAGGATGCGCTCCCGGGTCGCGCGACCCCGTGCGGTGGCCGGTGTGTGTCCCATCAGGCTTATTCCCTGTCTGTACCTCACGGTACAGAGATTCTGTACTCGCTGATACAGTGTGCCGCAGAGTTTCTGTACTAGGCGATACATTTCGCGGCGGTGAGGGGGAGATGTACCCGGCAGGAGCGCGTGAGCTGCCAGGCCATTCACCTCGCCACCGCCACGGTTTCGCAGCTCGCAGCTCCGGCTGCGCCCGGCCGGCAACCTCCGCCCCGTCCAGGACCGACCCGCGCAACGACAAGGAAGACCATGTCCCCTCACCGATCCGCCGGGCTGCGGCGGCGCGCCGCCACGCTCAGCCTCGCCGCCACGCTCGCCGCGGTCGCCATGACCCCGGTGGCGTCCGCGACCCCGGCCCCCACCACGGCCCCGGCCATCGCGCCGACGTCCCCCGGCCTCACTGCCGGCACCCGCCTGGACAACGTACGCGTCCTCGTCCACTTCGACCGGGCCGCGGGCCAGGTCGCCGAGAGCATCGCACCGGAGCCCGGCGGCAGCGTGGTCATCGGCATGATCCAGTCACGCCAGGTGGTGCGGGTCGCGCAGGACGGAGCCGTCCGGGTACTCGCCACCATGCCGCTGCCCCCGGACGGCGGCACCACTGCACCGGTCGTCGGCACAGCAGCTGTCACCGGGGTCGCCCGGTCGGACAGCGGCGCCGTGTATTTTCTCTACTGCGCCGGGCAGGGCGGCCTGACCGGGATCTGGCAGGTCCGGCGCTCCGGTGAGCCCCGGCTCGTCGTACCGCTGCCTGCCGACACCTTCCCCAACGCACTGGTCATCGACGGCAAAAGGGACCGTTTCATGGTCACCGACTCCGCCGGCGGACGGATCTGGCAGGCCCCGTTGAGCGGCGGAGCGGCCACCGTGTGGTCGGCAGACCCGGCACTGGCGCCCAGTGCTTTCTTCGGCGCCAACGGCATGAAGATCCACGACGGCGCCGTATGGGCCAGCAATTCCGACCACGGCACCATCGTCCGTATCCCGGTGGCCAGGAACGGCCGCTCCGGCCGCGCCGAGGTCCGGGCCACGCAGCTGGAGGGCATCGACGACTTCGACTTCACCGGCAGGGGCTCCGAGATCCTCGCCGCGTTGAACCAGGCCGGCAAGCTCGTGCGCGTAGGCGCCGACGGCGCTCATGAGACCCTGCTGGACGCCAAGGACGGCATGCAGGGAACCACGGCCGTCGCCGTACGAGGCCATCGGGTGTTTGTGACCAACGGTGCCAACCTGGCCGGGAACGACCCGACCCTGATGCTCGCGGAGCTGAACCGGCGCTGACACGGCTTGGCTTGGCGGGATGGGCCATCGCCCTGTGGTCCCTCCCGTCGGAAGCTCTCCACTGCGACGGGCCGCGCCTGGGCCCCAACTCCGCAGCCCAGCAGCCTTGTGGGTATGCCGACCAACCCGCCCGGCGGCCTCGGGCCCGTACCCGTCGCCGTCTACTCCTGCGCCGCCACCCCCACCGCCCTCGGTGAGAGCCAGGAGCGGGGCCGCTACTACGCCGACGCCCGGCACTGGCACGTCGCCGGCGTCTGGTCCGACCCCGCCCCGTTGCTGCCGCTCATGGAGCGGCCGGGCTGGCAGGCCGTCACGGCCGCCCTGTCCGCCGGAATGATCCGCGGTGTCGTCGTCAGCGGCCTGACGCATGTCGCTGACGACGCCGCCCAGTTCGCGGCGCTCGGCGTTCTCCTCCGTGACCGGGGAGGGTTCCTCGCCGACGCGTCGAGCGGCGTCCCGACCCGTCGAACCCCCGACCAGGCCCGTCGTCGCCGCGACATCGCGGACGCGGCCTCCGGCTGGTTCACGCAGCCAGGCGCGTACGAGGAGGACGGCTCGTGAGCGCCCAGCGTGCCTGGGTTGGTGACCTCGTGCGGGACGGCGACGGCCGGCGGGCGATCGTCACCGACGTCCGCGCCGGCGGCACCGTGTGGGTGCTGCGACCGCCGACCGGCGGTGGCCCCCACTGGGAGACCGACGACCCCGACAGCCCCGAAATCCTCGCCCGCTCCGAAGCCAGGGATGCGCCGTGAGCGAACGAGCTCGCTGCCGGCCCTTCCGTCACGCCCGTGCACCACGCCCGAAAGGCGAAGTCGCCGTGTACGCGTTCGGCCTCTGCATCGACCAGCAGTACCTCGTCCCCGGCCTCGCCGCCCTCGCCGGCCTGGCCGGCAGCCTCATCCCGGCGGCCCGCCGCGAAGCTGCCGTACGGGTGCTCACCCTCGACCTGACCCCGTCGCAGGCACTCCTCCTCGCCGACCTCGCCAAACGGGCCGGCTTCGGCTCCTTCGGCCTCCGTCGATGCGCCCCTCTGCCGTCCTCGCGCTTGGCAGACGCCTCGTACATCACCGTCACCACCCATCGAGGAGTGACCGGGAGTGACCTCCGGCTCGATCTCCTCCCTCCACCACCCGCCTCCGATGTGATTTTCCCGTACGGCGTTTCCGCCCCGCCACACACCGGGAATCACACCACTGCCGACACGCCGAGATCCACCGAAGTCGGTTGGCGCGCAGACGAGTTGGCTACTGCCCCCTGTCCCCGGCGCGACCGCCCGCTCGTGACGCACCCCTTCCTCCCAGCAGTCGGAAGGACTCCCCATGGCCACACCTCTCTCCGCGAGCCGGCTACTCGCAGCGATCAGGGCCGAAGGCTGCAAGGTCGTCGAGTACCGGAGCTGGAGCACCCACAACCGCAACCACATGGGCGCGTGGGGGCCGGTGCACGGCGTGATGATCCATCACACGGTCACCTCCGGCACCGACTCCTCCGTCGCCCTCTGCTACGACGGGTACAGCTCGCTGCCCGGCCCCCTCTGCCACACCGTCGGGGCCAAGGACGGCACCCTCTACATGGTCGGCAACGGCCGGGCGAACCACGCCGGTCTGGGCGACGACGACGTGCTGCGGGCCGTCATCGCCGAAACGTCCCTGCCGGCCGACAACGAGGCCAACACCGACGGGAACCGCCACTTCTACGGCATCGAGCTGATCAACCTCGGGGACGGGCGGGACCCCTGGCCCGAGGCCCAGGTCGACGCCGCCGCCCGCTGGGCGGCCGGCATCTGCCGCGCGCACGGCTGGACCGAGCGCTCCGTCATCGGTCATCTGGAGTGGCAGCCGGGGAAGATCGACCCGCGCGGCTTCACCATGAACAGCTTCCGGTCGCGGGTGCGCACCCTGCTCTCCCGCCCGCCGGGGGACGACAGCAGCGATCCGGAGGACGACCAAGTGCCGAACTTCCTCAGTCTGGGCATGTACCAGGAGTTCACCATGGACCCCGGGGTCTGGTACTCGGTGCCGTGGGACCAGGAGTGGTCCGACCCCCTGAAGCACCACGCCGAGGGCGGGCGCACCTTCGCCACGAACTGCCAGTACAACGGCGTCGCCTGGCTCCGGGTCCGGGGGCTCACCCCGGGGCGGGAGTTACAGGTGCGGCTCGTCGAGGACGACGCCTCGGGGGCGACGGTGCAGACCCACCCGATCGGTGAGGGTGTCGGCACCGGCGGCTCCACCTTCCTGGCCTTCCCCTTCTCCGGGAAGGCGCGCGCGGACCGCCGCGTCAAGCTCCAGATGACGCACTTCGGCGAGGCACCGGTGACCGTGGAGAAGAGCTTCCTGAAGGCGCAGGTCTGGCCCAACTGACCTCCGGCCCGCGCCGCCGTGGCCGTCATACGCCGGCCTTGCCACGCGGTGCCACCGTCACGCGGGACCGCCGTCACGAGCGGTGCCGTCGTCATGCTGAGCCGCCGTCACGCGGTGGCCCTGGGGCACGGCGTCCCGCCCGGGGCACGTCCTCGGGCGGGAGGCGTGCCGTCCCGCCGCCCGCCGCCCGTCGGTCCTTGCCGGCGGCGGTGTCCGCAGCGGCCTGGGCCCGCCTCCGGCGCCGGGCGCCCCCGGGCCGTTGTCAGTGGCCCCCCTTAGGTTCCTGGCAGTGGGACCCGCCGGAACGGCCGCGGGTCATGCCGAGGAGGGGACCGCCATGTCTGCCGTGGCCGCGGAGTCGTCGACATACCTGGAGCTGTCGCAGGAGAGCGGCGCGCACAAGTTCTACGAGGTGGCCGTGGCCGACCGGGTGGTGACGGTCCGCTACGGCCGGATCGGCACCTCCGGGCAGACGCAGACGACGGCGTTCCCCACCCCCGAGAAGGCCCGGGCAGCCGCCGCGAAGAAGGTCGGGGAGAAGATCCGCAAGGGGTACGCCCCGGCCGTCGCCGGGCAGCGCGCCCCGCGGCCGGTGACGAGGCGCCAGGTGACCTCGGCCCCGTCCACCGCCCGTGCCGTGGCGCCGGTGCTGTGGCGGTTCGCCACCGGTTCCGCCGCGTTCGGCATCCACGTGGACGAGGACCGCTGCTGGGTGGGCAACCAGGCGGGCGATGTCTACACCCTGGACCACGAGGGCGGCGTCCTCGCCCGCTTCGCCCTGCCCGACGGGGTGAAGTGCCTGGTCGCCGACGACTTCTGGATCTACGCCGGCTGTGACGACGGCAAGGTCTACGACCTCTCCTCGAAACTGCCGTTCGCGGCCTACGACATCGCGGCGGACGTCGACATCTTCTGGCTCGACATCCACCAGGGCATCCTCGACGTCTCCGACCGCGAGGGCCGGCTGACCGTCATCGACCACGAGGACGAACACCAGTGGGCCCGCCGCAGCCAGGGCGAGTTCGCCTGGATGGTCCGCGCCGACGACCGGGCCGTCTACCACGGCCACAGCCGGGGCGTGACCGCGTACGCGCCGGACGGCGGAGGCGAGCTCTGGCACACGCCGACCCGGGGCGGCGTCCTGTTCGGCTGGCAGGAGGCCGACGTCGTCTACGCGGGCACCTCACACCGCGTCATCCAGCGGCTGGCGAAGTCGACCGGCGCGATCGAGGCCGTCTACTCCTGCGACCACTCCGTGTACTCGTGCGCCGCCTCCCCGAACGGGCAGTACGTCTTCGCCGGGGACTCCGCGTCGTCCGTCTACTGCTTCGACCGGAACGGCACCCGGCTGTGGAAGCTGGACACGGGCAGCGGCTCCGCGTTGTCGATGCAGTACCACGACGAGCGGCTGTACCTGGTGACCGCCAACGGCTCCCTGGTGTGCGTGGACGCGAGCGAGGAGGCCATCGCGGCGGCCCAGCGCGGCACGGTCCCGGAGGCCCGCGACATCAAGCTCGCCGCGGCCCGGAGCGTGCCCGCCTACGCCCCGGCGACGGCCGTGGACGCCGTGGCCACCGTGGAGCGCGCCCCCTCCGGGACGGTGGTGGTCGAATGCGTCCAGGACGGCGGCCGGCTGCGGGTGCACGTGGTGTCCGAGGGCTACGACACCTCGTGGAACGTCCAGTTCCCCCGTGCGATACGCCGGCCCGGCGCGCGCTATGCCGTGGACGCGCTGCACCCGGCGCCCGGTGGCTTCTACCGGGTCCGCGGGGACATCCGGCGCATCCTCTGACGTTTGCCGGTGACCCCGTCGGCGACCCGGCCGGCCGGGCGGGACCGTCCGGGCCCCTATGGCCCGCGGGATGGGGGCGGGGACGCGCGACGGCTCCTCGGCGGGCTGCCGGCGCGCAGGGGACCCGCCCGCGAGCGGCGGCCACCGGCGGCCGCCGGCGCGGCTCGGCCCCGGAGCGCGGGGCGGGGCCCGGCAACGCGTTCGTCAAGGCCGGGCAATGTCCCGCCGCTCCGGCGCGCTCGGTTGAACTGCGGCAACCGGCACCCCGTACAGAGGGCAGCGGGCCCGGGGCCGTCACCGGCCCAGGGCACCGCCAACGGTCAACGCGTTCCGCACGGAAGGACCCCGGGTTGTCGCCCTCAACTCGCCCCAGCCAGCAACCGGACCCCCGCTCCACCCCGACCGGGGAGGATCCCGCCTCCGGCAGTCCTCCGACGGCCTCCCGCCCCGGGCCGGAGTCCGGTCCGGAACACGGCAGGACCGCCGACGCGGCGTCCGGTGAGGACGCGCGGACCCGGTCCGGGTCCCCGGCCGCGGCCTCCCCGCTCTCCGACTCGGGCTCCGGCGACTCGGGGTTCGTCGACTCGGGCTCCGGCGACTCGGGCTCCGGCGCCAGGGGTTCCGCCGGCGAAGGCTCCACCGGCGGGGGCGACTCCACCGGCACGGCGGTGGGTGGCGCCGCCGGGGCCGTGACCGGGCCCGCCGGAGGGAGCGGTCACCCCGGAGGGAAGGGAGAGGACGGCGGGAACGGCGCGGGCGGAGGGGGTGACGGCCTCGCCGGTGACGACGCGGCCGGTCCCGGCCCCGGGGACGGTGAGCCGGCCCGCGGCGCGTCCGGCGAACCCACCTCCGGGGACGGCGGTTCGTCACCGAGCTGCCTGGCCGACGTGGTGGGCGCGGCGGGCGGAGCCCACGCGGAGACCCTGCTCGCCGGTGGGCCCCCCGGGGAGGGCACCGCGGTGGAGGAGCACGAGGCCGGGAGCGGGACGGGAGAGGAGCACGAGACCGGGCCCGGAAACGGGAACGGGGCGGGAGAGGCGGAGACGACCGGGGGGAGGGACGGGGGGTCCGGCACCATCGCCGGTTCCGGCGCCGCCGCCGAAGACGCGCCCCCGGCCGCCTCCGCCGCGTCCCCCGATTCCACCGCTCCCCTTGCTCCCCCCACGTCCACGGGCAGCTCCTCCACGGGCAGTTCGTCCACGGGCAGTTCGTCCACGGGCAGCTCCTCCACCGCCGGTGCTCCGGCCCGCCGTGGCCTGCGTGCCCGGCACCCCGTCGCGGCGCGCCGGTGGTCGCGGACCGTCACCGTTCTGGCCGTCGTGCTGGTGTTCGCCGCCCTCGTCATGCCGAACGGGCTCAGCCGCTTCTCCCCGCAGGCGTTCACCCGCATCCCGGGGGAGGCGGTCATAGCGGCCGCGATACTCCCGCTGCTGCGGCCCCGGGCGCGCCGGGTGGTGGCCGGTCTGCTCGGGGCGGGCCTGGGCCTGCTGCTGATACTGAAGTTCATCGACATCGGCTTCTACTCGGTCCTCGACCGCCCGTTCGATCTCGTTCTCGACTGGATCCTCTTCGCCGACGGCCGTTCGTTCCTGAAGGACTCGATCGGCCCGGCCGGCTCCGCCGCCGTCACCGTCGGGGTGGTACTCCTCGCCGGCGGCCTGCTCGTGGCCATGGTGCTGGCGGTACTGCGGCTGGGCGAGCTCCTGGCCCGCCACCGCGCCACGGTCTCCCGCGCCACCTTCGTGGCCGCGATCGCCTGGATCACCTGCGCGGCGATCAGCCTCGACATCGCCGGCACGCCGGTCGCCACGACGGCGGCCAGCAAGCTCGTCCGGGACCGAGCGCACCGCGTCGGCGCGGGCATCGAGGACGAACGGAAGTTCGCGAAGGTGGCCGCCGTCGACGACTTCCGCGACACCCCGCCCGACCAGTTGCTGACCGCGCTGCGGGGCAAGGACGTCATCTTCGCCTTCATCGAGAGCTACGGCCGCGTGGCCATCGACGAGAACGAGAAGATGTCCGCGGCGCTCGACCCCGCGCTCAGGGAGGGCGGCGAACGGCTGCGCGAGGCCGGGTTCTCCTCCCGGAGCGCCTTCCTCAAGTCCCCCACGACGGGCGCGGGCAGCTGGCTGGCCCACTCGACGCTCTGGTCCGGCCTGTGGGTGGACAACCAGCGGCGCTACCGCACGGCCACCGCGAGCGACCGCATGACCCTCACCGGCGCCTTCGCCCGTACGGGCGCCTGGCGGACCGTCGGCATGATGCCCGGCGTCACCCGTGCCTGGCCCGAGGGCGACTTCTACGACTTCGACAAGATCTACGACTCCCGGGAGATGGGCTACAAGGGACCCAAGTTCAGCTGGTCACCGGTGCCCGACCAGTACACGATGTCCGCCTTCGAGCGGCTGGAGCGCTCCCGGAAGGACCGCGACCCGCTGATGGCCGGGGTCATCCTCGCCACCAGCCACAACCCCTGGGCGCCGCTCCCCCGCATGATCGGCTGGGACGAGGTCGGCGACGGCTCGGTCTACCACGCCGTCAAGGAGGAGGGCCGCGACCCCGAGGAGGTGTGGCGCGACCCCGAGGAGGTGCGCACGGAGTACCGGCGGGCCGTCGAGTACTCCGTCGACAACCTGGTCTCCTACGTGGAGGAGTACGGCGACGACGACACCGTGCTGGTCTTTCTCGGTGACCACCAGCCGGTGCCGACCGTGGCGGGCGAGGAGGCGAGCCGTGACGTGCCCATCACGATCGTGGCCCGGGACGAGGCCGTGATGGACCGCATCTCCGGCTGGGAGTGGCAGGACGGGCTCAAGCCGGGGCCGGACGCGCCCGTGTGGCGGATGGACACCTTCCGCGACCGCTTCCTCACCGCCTACGGCCCGGACGGGAAGCCGGGCGACCCGCCGGCGGGAAGGGAATGAGTCCGGATGACGTGATGCGCTGAGACGGGGGAGCCGGAGAGACGAGTGAGGCCGCGGGGCGCGCCCCGCGGTGGGGCCCCGGGCGGACGCGATCCACCCGGGGCCGCTTCCGTGTGCGGCGCTGCGGCGGCGGTAGCCATGCGCTGTCCGGCTGGGGGTCCGTCACCGGCCGAGGGCACGCCGGACGGGACTGAGACGGGAGCGGGAGCGGGAGCGGGGCGTGTGGGAACGGAGTCGGGCGGAGCGCATGGAGGACGCCGGCCGACGGATGGCGGGCGGCGGGCGGCGGGCGCCGGCCGGGGAACGGTGCACGGAGGTGGTGCGCGAGGAGCGGTGCGCGAGGAACTGTGCACGGGCATGATGCGCGAGGAATGGCGCACGGGCATGGTGCGCGGGGAACAGTGTGCTGGGGACGCTCGCTCCACACGTCTCACCGGTGACAGGTACCCGTCCCGGCGGGGCGGCTCGGCCTGCCCGGGGCGTACCGGCCCACCCCGGGCGGCGTACCGGCCCACCCCGGGCCACGCGGGACTCTCCGTCCTGCGCCCCGTCTCCGCCCCCGGGCGGCCGGCCGAACTCGTCGCCGGGCGACTCTCCGCCGGCGGTGCCGGTAGGTCCCGGTTCACCCCGTCTCCGTACGGAACTCCTGCCCCTCCCCGGCCGGGCAGCCGCCCGGCGGGTGCGCACCGCCGTGTCGTCCGGTGCGGCCCCGGCGCTCCGCTCCACCGGGAGCGGCGCGCCGGGGCCGGGTCCCGGTCGGAAGGTGGCCGGGCTCCTGCCCGGGCGGAGACCGGGGCGAGAGCGGCGGACGGCAGTGTCCGGAGGGGGCGTCCGGAGGGGGTCTCCAGAGGGACGTCCAGGAGGGGGTCTCCAGAGGGACGTCCAGGAGGGGGTCTCCGGAGGGACGTCCGGGAGGGGGTCTCCGGAGGGACGTCCGGGAGGGGGTCTCCGGAGGGACGTCCGGGAGGGGGTCTCCGGAGGGACGTCCGGGAGGCAGGGGCCGGCCGTTCCTCAGCCGGCCACCGCGCCCGCGCGCCCGCGTCCCCGCTCCCGGTGGGCCGGCCCGCCGGACGGCTCCGGCCTCCGGGCCGGCTGGTGGGGCCGGGCCTGCCCGTGCTCCCGGGCCCGGCCCCGTTCGCGTTCGCGTTCGCGTTCGGGAGCGGGAGCGGGAGCGGGGGCAGGGCCGCCGTCACGGTCCCGGTCGTGCCCCCGCGCCCGGTCGTCCGCCGTGGACCGCAGCCGCCACAGCGACCGGACGTCCCGGGCGAAGGACCACACCAGCAGCGCCAGCGCCGTGCCCACCACCGCGTACGCGGCCGTGGACGGCAGCGTCCCGGAGGCGGCCACCAGCAGGACGACGCCCTGGAGCGCGGCCACGGTCTTCCGCGCCATGCTCGGCGGCAGCGGCCCGTTGAGCCAGGGCAGCGCCCGGCCGGCCGCCACGAAGGCGTAGCGCATGGCACCGATGAGCAGCACCCAGGCGCCGAGGGACTGGGCGAGGTAGGCGCTGAGGACGAGGATGAGGAAGGCGTCGACCTCCATGTCGAAGCGGGCCCCCAGCGGTGACTCCGTCCCGGTGCGCCGCGCGACCTGCCCGTCCACCGCGTCCAGGATCAGCGCGACAGCGGTCAGCGCGGTGAGCACGGCCACCGGCGCCGGGCCCGTGAAGGAGTCCGCGACCAGCGCGGTCACCCCGCCGACGAGCGTCGTCCGGGCCAGTGTCACGGCGTTGGCCGCGCCGAACGGCCGGGGTGGCCAGGAGCGGAGCAGCGCCCGGGAGAGCAGGAACCAGGTGACGGCCGTGAACGCGAGGCCCGCCGGCCATCCCGCGGGCCCCAGCCCCACGGCCGCGCCGAGCACGGCCAGGAGGAGGAGCTGGGCGCCCGCGCCCACGGATGTCTCCTGGCGCAACAGGCGTGGGGGGAATGTGTCGCTCAGGGCCACCGTGCACCTTCCGGCTGTGTGACAAGTCGTCGGACGGCCGCGTACCGTGTGCGCGGCCCGTGACCATCAGAACGGGAGCCGCCTCCCGAGCGTTCAAGCCCGCGCCCGATCCCCCGGCCGCCCCGGGGCCCCACCCGGCCGTTCCCCGACGGGCCCGCGCCCGGCTCCCGCCCGTATCCGCTTCCCGGACACCCCGCCCGAGACCGTCACCGGACCCACGCCCGCGACCGTACGCGCACGCCGCCGGGTCCACCGCCGGGGCCACGGACGAACCGTCCGGTCCCCACCCCGTTTCCCGCTGGAGGACGCACGATGCATCCCCGTTCCGCCCGGGCCTTCTGGGTCACCTCCCCCGGCCGCGGCGAGATCCGCGGCGCCGCCCTGGACCCGCCGGGCGACGGCGAGGTGCTGGTGCGCGCGCTGTACTCGGGGGTGAGCCGGGGCACGGAGAGCCTGGTCCTCCGCGGCGGCGTGCCGGAGAGCCAGTACCGGGCGATGCGCGCGCCGTTCCAGGAGGGCGAGTTCCCCGGCCCGGTCAAGTACGGCTATCTGAGTGTCGGGGTGGTGGAGGAGGGACCGGAGCGGCTGCTGGGCCGCACGGTGTTCTGCCTCCATCCGCACCAGACGCGGTACGTCGTCCCGGAGAGCGCCGTGACGCCGGTACCGGAGGGCGTGCCGGCCGCCCGGGCCGTGCTGGCGGGGACGGTGGAGACGGCGGTGAACGCGCTGTGGGACGCCCCGCCGCTGATCGGCGACCGGATCGCCGTCGTGGGGGCGGGGATGATCGGTGGTTCGGTCGCCGCGCTGCTGGCCCGCTTCCCCGGGGTGCGGGTGCAGCTCGTGGACGCGGACCCGGGGCGGGCGGCGGTCGCCGGGGCGCTCGGCGTGGACTTCGCGCTGCCGGCGGACGCCCTCGGCGACTGCGACCTCGTCGTGCACGCCAGCGCCAGTGAGGCCGGGCTCGCGCGCTGCCTGGAACTCCTCGCCCCGGAGGGCACGGTGCTGGAGCTGAGCTGGTACGGGGACCGGCGGGTCTCCGTGCCGCTCGGGGAGGCGTTCCACTCCGGGCGGCTGGTGCTCCGCGGCAGCCAGGTGGGGACCGTCGCACCGGCCCGGCGGTCCAGCCGCGGTTACGCCGACCGGCTCGCGCTCTCCCTGGACCTGCTCGCCGACCCCGTCTTCGACGCGCTCGTCACCGGCGAGTGCGGCTTCGACGAACTCCCCTCGGTGCTGCCCCGGATCGCCGCCGGGGAACTGCCGGGCCTCTGCCACCGCGTGCGCTACGACCCGCCGGGGGACGGCGCCTGACCGCCCGCGGCCGGGACGCGCGGGGCCGGCCCGGCCGCTCCGGTGGTGCGGGAGGACGGGAGCCCCACCGGCGACGGCACCACGGCAGCCTCTCCGGAACGCCGCCGAAACCGCTCCGCACTCCTCCTCCCGGGCGGTGAACAGGAGTTACGCTCCGGCCGTACCACAGGGCACGGCCCGGCCCCGGGCCGGCGCCGGCCCCGTCGCGCCCGACCTGGAGGTCCCTCGTTGTTCAGCGTCACCGTCCGCGAGCACATGATGATCGCTCACAGTTTCCGCGGCGAGGTCTTCGGGCCCGCCCAGCGCCTCCACGGAGCGACCTTCCTGGTGGACGCCACCTTCCGGCGGCCGGACCTGGACGCCGACAACATCGTGGTCGACATCGGCCTGGCGACCCGTGAACTGGGCCAGGTGGTCGCCGCGCTGAACTACCGCAACCTCGACGACGAACCCGAGTTCGCCGGCGTCAACACCTCGACGGAGTACCTGGCCAAGGTCATCGCCGACCGGCTCGCCGAGCGCGTGCACGCCGGAGCGCTCGGCGAGGGCGCACGCGGCCTCGGCGCCATCGGCGTCACCCTGCACGAGTCGCATATCGCCTGGGCGAGTTACGAGCGGCCGCTGTGAGCCGCCCGGCTGCCCCTGTGAAGGGCGCGGAGGCCCTGATGAACCCTACGGACACCCCCGTCAAGAACCCCCACCCCGCCTCGGTGCCCGCCGCCCCCGCGGCGGTGGCCACCCCGATCCCCCCGACCGCTCCCGCGGCCGCGACCACGGCGGTCACCGCCCCCGCGCCGCCCACGCCGTCGGTACGGGTGATCCTGCCCGGTGGCGTCGACGACCCGGCGGCGCCGAGCGGCGGCAACGTCTACGACCGCCGGATCTGCCGGGACCTGCCCGCCGCCGGCTGGCGGGTGGCGGAGCACGCCGTCCCCGGGACCTGGCCGCGGCCCGGCACGGCCGCCCGGGAGGAACTCGCCCGCGTGCTGCGGGAGACCCCGGACGGCGCGCCCGTCCTGCTCGACGGGCTCGTCGCCTGCGGCGTCCCCGACATCGTCGTCCCCGAGGCGGCGCGGCTGCGCCTGGCGGTGCTGCTGCACCTGCCGCTCGGCGACGAGACCGGGCTCGCCCCGGAGACCGCCGCCGAGCTGGACGCGGCCGAACGCGACACGCTGCGCTCCGTGGACGTCACCGTGGCCACCAGCCACTGGGCCGCCCAGCGGCTGGTGCGCCACCACGGGCTGGCGCCCTGGCGGGTGCACGTCGCCGCGCCGGGCGCCGACCTCGCGCCCCTCGCGCCGGGCAGCGAGCGGGACGGCGGCCCGCCGCACCTGCTGTGCGTCGCCTCGGTGACGCCACGGAAGGCGCAGCACCGGCTGGTCGAGGCGCTCGCCGCGGTCGCGGACCTGCCGTGGACGTGCACCTGCGTCGGCGGGCTGGACCAGGACCCCGGATATGTCACACGGCTCCGGGAGCTGATCGCGGAACACGGCCTGACGGACCGCGTCCGGCTCACCGGCCCGCGCCGGGGCGAGGAGCTGGAGGCGAGCTACGCCGCGGCCGACCTCACCGTCCTCACCTCACAGGCCGAGACCTACGGCATGGCCGTCACGGAGGCGCTCGCCCACGGCGTGCCCGTGCTGGCGACGGCCGTCGGCGGGGTGCGCGAGGCGGTGGGCCTGGCGCCCGACGGCAGCGTGCCCGGCGCCCTCGTGCCCGCGGGCGACACCCCGGTCCTCGCCGCCGCGCTGCGGCGCTGGCTCTCCGGGCCCGACGTCCGGGAGCGGTGGCGGGCGGCCGCCCTGCAACGGCGCACCGCGCTCGCCGGCTGGGACACGACCTCGCGGAGCCTGGCCGACGCGCTGGCCCAGCTCCGCCCCGGACCGAGGGGGACGGCATGACGGAGACGAGCAGGGGGACCGGCGCGGGGACCGGGACCCCGCACCCCGACGCCGCCGGCCCCGGCACCACCGCCCCCGGCGCCACCGGCCACGGTCGCGCCACCACCGGGGATCCCGGCACCGGACCCGCCGTGGATCCCGCGCGCGCCGCGGCTGCCCCGTCCGGGGCGGACGCCACCCCCACCGGTGACACCTCGCCCGAGCCCCCCGCCCGCTACGCCCCCGAGTGGCTGGCCCTGCGGGAGAGCGCCGATGCCGCGGCCCGCAACCCGGACCTCCTCACCCCGCTGCGGCGGTACCTCACCGGCTCCGGCGGCGGCTCCGGCACCACGCCGGCCACGCCGGCCGCAGAGGCGGCCACGGCACCCCTCTCCCCCGACGGCCTGGTCGTCCGCGACCTCGGCTGCGGCACCGGCTCCATGGCACGCTGGCTCGCCCCGCGCCTGACGGGCCGTCAGTCCTGGATCCTCCACGACCACGACCCGATCCTGCTGGCCCTGGCCGTCGCCCGGATGCCGGAGGCGGCGGCCGACGGCGCCCCGGTCCGGGCGGCTGCCCGGCGCGGCGACATCTCCCGGCTGACCGCCGAGACTCTGGCCGGCACCTCGCTGGTCACCGCCTCCGCCCTGCTGGACCTGCTGACCCGGGAGGAGGTGGCGGCCCTGGCCGCCGCCTGTGCGGGCGCCCGCTGCCCGGCGCTGCTGGCGCTCTCCGTCGCCGGCCGGGTGGCGTTCGACCCGGCCGACCCCCTGGACGGGGACCTCGCGGAGGCGTTCAACGCCCACCAGCGCCGCACCGTGGACGGCCGCCGGCTGCTCGGCCCGGACGCCGTCGAGGTGGCCGTGGAGGAGTTCGCGCGCCACGGCATGACGGTGCGGACGGCCCCGAGCCCGTGGCATCTCGTCCCCGGTGGCTACGGTGCCGCGCTGGCCGCCGAATGGCTGCGGGGCTGGGTCGGCGCCGCCCGCGAGCAGCGGCCGGAGCCGGCGGCGGAGGCCGAGGCGTATCTGGAGCGGCGCCTGGCGCAGTGCGCGGCGGACGAGCTGCGGGTGACGGTCCACCACACCGACCTGCTGGCGCTGCCGCCCGGGGAGACGCCGTGACGGCGACGGGCCGCGCGCGGCTGGGGGCGCTCGGCGGGGCCGCGGTGCTCGCGGTGCTGCTGTGGCAGCTGGGCACCGGCGCGTTCGTGGACGGGGTGCGCCGGCTCGACGCGCCGGTGCTGCTGGCCGCGCTGGGCCTGGGGCTGCTGACCACGGTGTGCAGCGCGTGGCGGTGGTGCCTGGTCGCGCGCGGTCTGGGCATCCGGCTGCCGTTCGGCCGGGCCGTCACCGACTACTACCGCTCCCTGTTCCTCAACGCGGCGCTGCCCGGCGGCGTCCTCGGCGATGTGCACCGCGCGGTCTCGCACGGGCGCAGCTCCGGCGACGTCGGCCGGGGCGTCCGGGCGGTGGTCCTCGAACGGCTCGCCGGGCAGGGCGTGCTCGTCGCGGCCGGAGTGGTCTTCCTCCTCGTCCTGCCGTCCCCGGTGCCCGCGGCGCTGGACGGCGCGGCCGGCCGGCTCGGCGCTTCACCGGGCACCGTGCTGGTCCTCGCCGTGGCGGCCGGGGCTGCGGCCTTCGCCGTGGTGCGGCTGCGGCGCGGGCCACGGGGCGAGCGCCGGCTGCGCGCCGTGCGCGCCCTGCTGGGCGAGGCCCGGCGGGCGCTGCTCTCCCGCCGCAACGGCCCCGGGGTCGCGCTCTCCTCGGCCGTGGTGCTGACGGGTTATCTGGCGATGTTCCTGCTCGCCGCGCGCGCCGCCGGGGCCACCGCCCCGGCGGCCGAGCTGCTTCCGCTGCTCGTCCTGGCGCTGCTCGCCATGGCGCTACCGCTGAACGTGGCGGGCTGGGGCCCCCGGGAGGGCGTCACCGCCTGGGCGTTCGGCGTCTCAGGGCTGGGCGCTGCCCAGGGGCTGACCGTCGCGGTGGTGTACGGGCTGCTCAGCCTCACCGCCAGCCTGCCCGGTGTGCTGGTGCTCCTCGTCCGCTGGGGTGCCGGGCTGCGCCGCCCGCAGGTCGAGTTCGAAGAGGGTGTCCACGCCGAGACGGGCGCGGCGGACCGGGGGCCGGAGCGCGTCCCGCATCCGCTCCGGGCCCGGGAAGCGCAGCCCGGGCACGCCGTCGCCGAGCAGCACGGGCGCGACGGTGACGTAGAGCCGGTCGAGCGCGTCCTCGTGGAGGAAGCGGGAGACCGTGACGCCGCCGCCCTCGACGAGGACCCGGCCGAGCCCGCGCCGGGCGAGCGTCCGCACGAGGTTGCGCGGGGCGAACGCGGCCCGGTCCGGGAGGACCAGCACCTCCACGCCCTCCGCGAGCCCGCGGGCCCCGCCGTCCGGCGCGCCGTCCCCGGCCGCGCCCGCACCGGCCTCACCACCGTCGGCGGGTTCTTCCGCGTCCCCGGCCGGCGACCGGCGCTCCTCCCCCGGGCCGCCGCCGTCCCCGGCCGGGCCGACCACCCACAGGGTGGGTGCCGCCCCGTCGGTGAACACCCGCAGCCCGGGGCGTACCCGGCGGTGCGGGTCGAGGACGACGCGCACCGGGTGGGCGCCGGAGCAGGCGCGGACGGTCAGCCGGGGGTCGTCCGCCGCGGCCGTGCCGGCGCCGACGAGGACCGCGTCGGCGAGCGCGCGCATCCGGTGCAGATGGGCCCGGTCCTCCTCACCGGTGACATAGTCGGCGTCGCCGGTACGGCTCGCGATGAACCCGTCGAGGCTCTGCCCGAGCTGGGCGAACGTCAGCCGTGGACCGGCCAGGCACAGCGGCAGGTAGCGGCCGGCCAGCTCCTGCGCCGCGGACGAGGCGCCCTCCTCCTCCCGCCACCGCCAGGGCCCGCCGGCACCCCGGACGAGACCGGCGGCGCGGGCCTCCGTCTCGGTGCGGACGGACCGCAGCCGGTCCCAGGCCGCTGATGCGCCGAGCACACCGGCCGGGCGCGCCACGCCGCTCACCGCGTCCCCCGCCCGGCGTCCACGGAGGCCGGCGCCGCGCCGGGCCCGGGTGAGCCGGGCCGGCCGTGCGGGCCGCCGGCCGCGGCCGTGGTCCGGCCGAGGGCCGCCGGCGCCGCGGAGGTTCCGTGCCCGGCTTCCGCTGGTTCCGCGGCCTTCCCGGCTTCCGCGGCTTCGACTGTTTCCCCGGCGAACAGCGCGAGACAGTCGGCGAAGGAATCCACCAGACCGGCGAGCAATTTCCTTCCCTTTTCCGCGGAGGCCAGTGACGGCCGGCCGATCACTCCGGATTCCGTATAGGGCCGCATACCGAGAGTGAGCAAATGCCGCCGTTCGTCGGCGAGGTGATCGGCGGTCTCATATCCAGGACGGAGGAGTTCGGGTTGGTCGTGCAGCAGGATGGACGTCTCCACTTCCCCGGCGTGCATATCACTGCGCGAGGAGGTGCGGATCTCCGCCCCCTTCCGCGCCGCGTCCCAGTCCTCCGGGCCGGGGAAAAGCGCCATCCGCGTTCCGCTTCCGGCCGACTCCTGGACGACATTGCGCAGGACGTAGTTTCCCCCGTGGCCGTTGACCAGGACGAGACCGCGCACGCCGGAACGGCGCAGCGAGGCCGCGACATCCGCCACCACCGCACAGAGGGTCGCCGCCGACAGGCTCACCGTGCCGGGCCAGCCGGCGTGCTCGTGGGAGCAGGAGAGCGTGATCGGCGGCAGGCACTGCACCGGGTACACGGCGGCCAGCTCCCGGGCGACGGCGCAGGCCACGACGGTGTCCGTGACCAGCGGCAGATACGGCCCGTGCTGCTCGAAGCTCCCCACGGGCAGCAGGGCGACGGCCGCGCCCGCGGCCCGTACGTCCTCCGTGGTGTCCGCCGGCAGCAGGCCGGAGGCCGGCAGCCGCTTACCCGAACGCGTCATCCCCTGATCCCCTCTCACTTACCCCCGCGCACCGCGCGATCGCGGCACACGACCGGAACGCCGATGCGTGCACGGGGCTGTTCCGCACGGATCAACAAGAGCAGACTACGCGGAAAAGATCCACCCGGGGCGGCGAATCGGCGTCCCTGCGGGACCGATTGACACTTTCCCCCCGCTTTTCCGTACCAACGCGAGAGACCGACCGTTAGGATTGAACCATGACAGATAGTGATGTCGCTTACCGTGACGGCACTTCCATCGCATCCGGCGTGGAGCGCGTGGCGCAAGTCCGGCTCTCCACGGAGCACGGCGAATTCCTCGCCGTCGGCTATCTGGACCGCATCCGCGGCGACGAGCAAATAGCGCTGGTCCATGGTGACGTCGAGGGTGAGGGAACCCTCACCCGGCTCCATTCGGAGTGCCTCACCGGCGACGCCTTCGGTTCCCGGCACTGCGAGTGCGGCGACCAGCTCGGCGCCGCCCTGCGGGCCATCGTGCACGAGGGCCGCGGCGTTCTGGTCTACCTCCAGGGTCACGAGGGCCGGGGCATCGGGCTGCTGGCCAAACTGCGGGCGATGGCCCTGCAGGCCGAAGGGCTCGACACGGTCGAGGCCAACCTCGCCCTGGGCCTCCCGGCCGACGCCCGCGACTACCGCGTGGCCGCGGACATCCTGCACGACCTGGGCGTCCGTTCGGTGCGCCTGATGTCCAACAACCCCCTCAAGCGGGAGGCGCTGGTGCGCCACGGCATCGCCATCACCGAGCAGGTCCCGCTGCTCATCGAGCCGCGCGAGGAGAACCTCGCCTACCTGGTGGCCAAGCGTGAGCGGTTCGGTCACGACCTGCCCCACCTGGAGGCCGCCGCCAAGCCTTCCTGAGCAGGCACCCCGCCGGTGGCACGGCGCACGCGGACCGGGCGGAGCCGGCCGGGCCGCCGGGAACGCGGGACCGCCGCGGCGGAAAGACGTGACGCACGGGAGGGAGGGCGCCGGGAGAGAAGGGAAAGGGCACCTGCGGTACGGACCCGGACGGGCCGCCCGGCGGTGACGCCGGCGCACCGTCCGGGACCGCGTTCCGCGCGCCCGGCGGCCACGCCCCCGCCGCCCCGGCGCCACCTCCCCCGCTCCCGCCCCCTCCGGCTCACGCCCCCGGGCCCCTTCCGCGTCCCCCTCCCACTTCCCGCTCCCCGCTTCCCGCCCGCGGGACCCGGCCTCCACCGGGCTCCGAACCGCCCGGGCGAGTTCACGCCCGGGCGGAACGACGCTCGCCACGCCCACGCGCCGCGCTGCCGCCGGGGCCCTGTGACCCCCTTGCGGAACACCCTCGGCTTCCCCGACCCCTTCGCCCTCCCCTCCCTACCGGCGGGCATACGTCCGCACGTTGCGGGAAGCCCAGGCTCTCCGCACCCCCACGCCATACACAGGGGCACCAACGCGCACTTCTGACCGCCGTCAGCCATCTGGAGTAAGGTTCCCGTGTCGGAGCGTGACCGCTCCCGCACGGGAACGATTCGGCCTGCCCGGATCCCTGCGCGTGACATCGGCACCAGAGGAACGGCATCTTCCGTGCTCTATGCCCACCCCCAGCACTCCACGCCCATGACCTCCACGGCCGGGCACCACCCTCTCGGCGGGCCGGCCCGCCGCCCGAGCCGGGACCAGGGGCGGTGACCCAGTGGTCGGTCGTGAACTCAAGCCGTCGGAGCATCCGAAGAAAGAGGTCCGGCGAGTACTGGAGAAGTGGGCCGCGCGCGGCTGGTCACTCCACCAGGACGGCCACTGGGGCCGGCTCTACTGCCCCTGCGGCGCACGGTGCACCGCCATCCCTGTCTCGGGCACGCCGCAGAACGCGGGTACGCACGCCCGCAGGATCGACCGTTTGGCGTCCCGCTGCCCCCTGCCGTCCGACGACCCGGGGCGCAGCCTCACGGGACGGGATCGCGATTAGTAGCAGTAATTTATGTCAGCTTTTGCCCAGGTTTTCCTGTTGACGGATGACAACAGCTCTGCGAAGGTGAGGACCGGACTAGGGGGTCACCATGGACTACGACTTCACCTTTGTCGTTTCGGGAGTCGACGTCGACGACGAGAGTGCCGTCGACGCCCTGCGCGACAACTGTGACGCTCTGCTGGCCAGGGCGGGTGGCCACGATCTGCTGAGCGTCACCTGGTCCGGCCCCTCCGCCCTGGAGGCCGCCATGGCCGCCGTCTCGGCCGTCCGCCGAGCCGTGCCGCGGTTGCGGGTGTGCCGGCTCGACCGGGACCTGGTCGGGGTTCACGAGATCGCGGACCGCACCGGGCGGTCGCGGCAGAACGTCAGCCAGTGGATCGCCGGCACCCGGAAGTCCCGGGAAGAGCCCTTCCCCCCGGCCGAGGGCACGGTCGGCCGTTCGCTTGTCTGGACCTGGAGCGAGGTCAACCGCTGGCTCGCGCTCCACGGACTCGACGACGGCGCCGTCCACCCCAGCCGCGAAGAGGCGACCGAGATCGACTTCGCTTTGAGCAAGCACCTGGCCCCCCCTTGAATTCCGGTCGGCGGACACGCCCGGCTTCGAGGAGGGCCGCGGCAAGGTCATCGCCGAGCTGCGCAACCAGGCTCCCCAGAGGATCGCCTGCTTCCTCTCCGGCCTCGATCACACCACGAGCGCCACCGGAAACCACGTACTCATGGTGGCCGACCAGCACGAGCCTGCCCGCGGCGTGATGGAATTCGTGTCGCGCGTCGGCCATGACGTCATTCTCGTCACCCTGATCGACCAGCTCTCCGCCACGGTCCTGTCCACGCGCCCGCCCGAGGGCCCGCGGGAGGTCGTCACCGTGGCGGAAACCGCGACGGTCGGCGCGTGGCTGCGGATGGTTCAGGAAAAGCCGCAGGCCGCTTTCACCCTGGAGAACGCCGAGCAGGCTCGGGAGGCGCCGGCTCCCATCCGCCGCCGTATGGCCGTCGCCGCCTAGGGCCGGGCCACCCGGGCCGGGACCGACCGGTGAGTGGCCGTGAGCGGCCTGGGCTCGGCGGAGTCGGCCGTAATCCTCCGTTCTCAGGCCGGAGTTCCCGGCCGGGCGGCCGCGCCCGGCCCGCACGCGGCGAGTTCTCCGGGGCCCGTCACCGGACCGCCCCCGCGTGCGGAAAACGCTGACGCATTCCCGGGGCTGACGGAAGAAATGTCTTCATCTCTTCATCGAATAAGGAGAGATCAGCCGCGCGCCCTGTCAAGTCGTCGTCCCGGCCGATTCCTTCACTGCTCCAGGAGAGTGAACTCCGGCTGTAGGCATTGAAATCCCTTCCCGAAGAGGCGTGATTGGTAGCAGCCTCATCGGCCTCGGCGGAACGATCCGGGGGGATTCCGCCCGCGCACCATTCCACGGGCCGCAACCGAAGGAGGAAAGCGGCGATATGACAATGCTTTCAGGAACAAGGTGCCTCATCCCGCGACGGCGGGACCGGAAGGCCGGCCGATATCATCGGCAGGGGAAACCCCGGGGATCGCTGAGCGTGGTGGCGGTGCTGGCGCTCGTCGTCGGCGCGGTGCTGGTGCCGGCCCCGTCGGCGAACGCCGCCACCATCACGGTGTGCGCCTCCGGTTGTGACTACACCACGATCTCGGCCGCGATCACCGCGGCGAGCGCCGGCGACACGATCACCGTGGGCCCGGGCACGTACAACGAGCAGATCACCATCGACAAGTCGCTGACGGTGCGGGGCGCGCAGGCGGGTGTGGATCCCTCCCCCACCGGCCGGCCCGGTGGCGAGTCCACCATCAGCAGCACCTACGCGGTGACCATCGCCGCGAACAACGTGGTCTTCACGGGCTTCGAGGTCCGGGACTTCCGCCAGGGCGTCCGCTCCACCGGCACCTGGAGCAACATCGAGATCTCGTACAACTGGATCCACGAGCCGACCACCACCACGGACCTTCTCGGCATCCTGCTCGAGCCGGCGCTGCTGACGGGTGTGACGATCACCCACAACATCGTTCACACCGAGGAGACCGGCGACTCGCTCGCCGCGATCGGTATCTCCTCCTCCGGCCCGACCCCCGAGATCGACGACCTCGAGATCTCGTACAACGACATCGGGAACTCCCTCTACGGCCTCTTCGACGGCGCCGATCCCGCGGTCTACAAAATCAACGGCTTCTCGCTGACCGGGAATTACTTCCACGACAACGAGTCGAACCTCAACATCGGGAACATCCTCAACGGAACCGTCACCGGCAATGTCTTCGCGGACATCGGCGGCAGCATCGGCATCGACACCGGCACGATTTCCGGGAACTCGTTCATCGACGGCGGGAACCTCAGCCTCTGGGGCACGGAGTTCGGCTTCTGGCGGCCCTCCCGGAACCTCGTCGTGGAACACAACGACTTCACCGACGAGGTGTTCGGCCGCGGCCTGCGGGTCCGTTCGGGGGCGATCGCGTCCACCATCACCGTGCGGGCGAACGCCTTCCGCGACTCGGGCATCCCGCCGTCCGGCGACCCCGACAACGATCCCACCGGGTACATCCTGCTCAACCAGGGAACCGGCACGCTCAACGCCGCCTACAACTGGTGGGGCAGCGCGTCCGGGCCGGCCGGCAACACCGGTGGCATCTCCGGTTCCGTCATCACCGCTCCGTGGATCGCCTCGTTCGTGAACGATCCGGCCAAGGGAGCGCCGACCACCTGGCCGCTGACCACCCTGGGGCTCACCGGCCCGGTCGGGTTCTGGCCGCTGGTGGCGACGCGGACCACCATCGTCTCGAAGTCGCCGAGCCGGACCGTCGTCGGGCAGCCGGCGACCTTCACCGGCACGGTGAGCCCCAACGGGCTCGGCGGCGTCACCTCGAACCTGCCGGTCCTTCCCGGCCAGGTCACGGTGACCGACGGCGTGGCGAGCTGCACCGACACCACTCTCACCGCCACCGCGACCCTCAACGTCTACCAGTTCAGCTGCACCCTGGTGCCGACGCGGGCGGGGCTGCGGCTCTTCACGGCGACCTACAAGGACACCTCGGTGGACTCGTTCTACCGTTCCTCCTCCAGCACCCTCCGGACACAGGTCTACCTGCCCTGACGGGCCCGGAGCACCTCAGGCCGGGGCGGTGCGGAGTCCAGGGCAGCGCTCCGTACCGGCCCGGGCCGGGGGACGCCGGTGCCGGCCGCGTCCACGCGGCCGGCACCGGCCGGTTCCGGCGGAACCGCCCGCGGTGTGCGGGCACCCGCCCCCACACGGCACCGCCGAGGAAGGCCCCCGCGTGGCGGGGGCCTTCCACTGCGCGCGGCCCCGGGACGCCGGTCTCCGGGACGGGGCACGGTGATCGTCCAGGGGGCCCGCCCCGGCCGGGGCGGACCTCACCGGCGACGGGGCCGGTGCCTCAGCTCACGTTGAGGCTGGAGTTCCCGCTGCTCTGGTAGCCCTCGGTGGCGAGAACCATGTAGTAGCGGAAGTCACCCATCGGCATCCCGGCCCGGGACCACGCGTCGAAGTGGGTTCCGGTGGTGATGGTGCCGCCGACCTTCTTCTGCTGGCGGACGCTCCAGTACTGGTTGAAGGTCTTGGTGCCCTCGACGGAGGGCGCGTTGTACCGCGTCGTCTGGTAGATGTCGTACGTGCCGCCGTCGCTGCTGACCGTGCCGCGGTGCTGGCCGGTGGGCCGGTAGTTGCCCCAGCTGTCGACGATGTAGTACTCGACGAGCGGGTTCGAGGTCCAGCCGTAGAGGCAGAGGTAGCCGTTGCCGGACGGGTTGAAGCTGCCGGAGTAGCTCACCGTCCTGCGGCTGCCGTTGCTCCAGCCCTTGCCGCAGACGAAGTTGCCGCAGTTGGTCCACTGGGTCCGGTAGCTGCCGCCGTTGGCCAGGGTCATCGAGACCTGCCCGCCGCCGTCGGTCCAGAACGTGTAGTAGTAACCGCCGTTGTTACCGGTCTGGTTGGTGGTGATGGTGGTGTCGGCGTGCGCCGTGCCAGGGAGCACCAGCCCGGAGGCCAGGGCGACGGCTCCGGCACCGGCACCGCCGATCAGGCTCCTGCGGCTCAGCCGGGGACCGGGGGTGTTGTTCTCGTGCATGTGTCCTCCTGGTGGGGGTGACGGAGGCCAGGCAGCGCGCTTCACCCCGGCGGGCCTTGCGGCGGCGAGGGGGACGACGGCCGGAGGCCGGCGCTGTGCGACGCGGCGCGACCCGGCCTGGTCGTGGTGCGGTCGGCACCGGCCGCGTCGCGCGTGTACCTGGAACGACAGTGGTGGAGGTCTGTCGATGCACGACAGTGTTGAACCGGCCCCCTCGGTTGTCAATGGTTTCCGCAAGCATTACGGAACGCCCGCCCCGCTCCCAGCATGCTTTAAGTCAGCGTTAAGCCTGTTCAGAGGGTTGCGCAAGCCGTAGCACACCGGCGCGACCGACTGACGCCTCGGCAGTTCATCGATTTCCGGACGCCAATTACCGGAAAACTTCCGAACCCTTCCGATGTCACGCCCGGACGGCACCGGACCCAGCACGGCGCCGGACGCGACAAGGACCGGACACCCCGGAGCGGCCCGCCATCGGGACCCGGCCGGCGGCCCGTCGGCGAACACCCGGCCGGCGAAGGGCGGCACAGGGCCGGCGGCACACGCAAGGACGGAGACAGGGGCCGCGAGGCGGGGCGGCGAACCGCGCGGGCCGAAGATGCCCGCGGAAGCGGGGCCGGCCGGACCGGCGGCTGCCGGGCGAGAAGACGATCACCTTTGCGGGCAGGAACACGCCGTTCACGGCGTGACCCACCGAAAGCTGACGGGCCGGCCCCGCCTCACCGATGTTGCTGCATTGAATGCGTTGTTGCAAGTTGTTCGCAGAAAAGCCGTAAGGTGTCCCAGGACGATCACTCTCCGGAAGGAGTCACCCTCCATGGGCACCTACGCGCTCCCCGACCTCCCCTACGACTACTCCGCGCTCGCCCCGGCCATCACGCCGGAGATCCTGGAACTGCACCACGCCAAGCACCACGCCGCGTACGTGAAGGGCGCCAACGACACCCTGGAACAGCTCGCGGACGCCCGCGACCAGGACCGCATCACCCCCACCGGCCTGGTGGGCCTGGAGAAGACCTTCGCGTTCAACCTCTCCGGGCACGTGCTGCACTCGATCTTCTGGGAGAACCTGTCCCCCGACGGTGGCGACCGCCCGGAGGGCCCGCTCGCCACCGCCATCGACGAACACCTGGGCGGATTCGAGGCGTTCCGGAAGCAGCTCACCACGGCCACCACCTCGGTGCAGGGCTCGGGCTGGGGCGTGCTGGCCTGGGAACCGCTGGGCCGGCGGCTGATCGTGGAACAGGTCTACGACCACCACGGCAACGTCGGCCAGGGCAGCGTGCCGCTGCTGGTCTTCGACGCCTGGGAGCACGCCTACTACCTGCAGTACAAGAACGTCCGTCCCGATTACGTCACCAAGCTGTGGGACCTGGTCAACTGGGCGGACGTGTCGGCCCGTTACGCGGCCGCGGCCGGCGCCTGAGCACCGTTCCGGGCGGGGCCCCGGTGCGGGGCGGCACGCCGCCCCGCACCGGGGCCCCGCCCCCTCACCGTGTCCCGGACAACGGAGGGACCGGGCCCGGACCTGCCCGGACGCCATCCGGCCTGTCCGGGACACCCCTACCTTGTTGACCAGCGCGGACAGCGCTTCCCAAACTCATGGCGATCTCATCCGCTCCCCGCCGCCGGCCCGCTTCATGGGTGCTCAGGACGGCGTGCGGAGCCCTCCATGACGCGCCCGGCGCGTCCGACGTAACGGAAGAGGATCCGCCATGAGGAATCGTGTGACGTTCGCCGCCTTCGCCCTGGTGGCCACCACGCTGTCAGCCCCGGTCGGCGCCGCGCCGACGGCGTTCGCCGCCGAGCCGCCGAGCGCGGTGCCCGCGGGGATCATGAGCTGTACGCACCCGCACCGCAATGTCGACCCCTCCAGCGGTGAGGCCAAGAACACCGAGGTGCTCCGGCGCAGCGGCCCGCACTCGACCTGCGGCAGCAACCCCGTCCGCAGCGTCGTGCTCGACTACCACTGCTCGACCAACAACGAGTCGGGCAACAAGTGGACCTACGTGACGGTTCGCAGCACCGGCGCCTCCGGCTGGGTCTACAGCGAAAACCTCAAGGACGGCGGGAGCAACTACGAGTGCTGAGCCCCCGCGGGGACGGCGACCGGCGACCGGCGGACGGGACACCCGGGCGGGGACCCCGGCCGCACGGCTGTCCCGCGTGACCTCCCGTCCCAGCCTTCCCGGAAGCCGGCGGCCACGGGGGACGCCGTGACGTGAGTGGCCGGAGAGCGGCACAGGTTTCGGCCTGCCGTTCTCCGGCCACGCGTCGTGCCACCGCGACCGCCGCTCACACCGG
The DNA here is from genome assembly GCF_012034935.1 of Streptomyces zingiberis. GTDB lineage: Bacteria > Actinomycetota > Actinomycetes > Streptomycetales > Streptomycetaceae > Streptomyces > Streptomyces zingiberis. The sequence goes on along the minus strand of NZ_JAATEN010000002.1, from coordinate 232,324 downwards.
GTCCGCCGCTCACACCGGGTCCGCCGTCACCCCCGGGGCGGCCGGGGAAGCAGAGCGGAGGCCCCGCCGGTGGCCGGCCGGTACGCCAGGACGGCCCCGCGCCCCGGCCGGAGACGGAGGGGCCGGCCGGGACGGAGGCGACCCTGGGACCTCACAGGTATCCCGGACCCGTTCCTCGCCCCTAACGTCCCGCTCCGAGGGCACACCACCGGTGCGGCCCCGCCGATCGGAGCGGAACGCGAGCCATGGTGCCCGCGGAGGGGCCGTTCCGATGAGCGTGAGAGACGGGGGATCATGCTGTTCGGCGATCGTTTTCCAGTGGTCCGGGCCGCCAGGGGTACGGCGGCCGTCGCGGCGGCGTTGCTCGCGGTCCTCGGCCTGGCCGGCTGCGCGGTGACCGATTCCGCGGCACCTCATGAACCGGCGGCGAACGAGAGCCGGTTACGGGAACTGACCACCCGTGAGGAGATCCTGGTCGACCGGGCCGAGCAACTGCTCGTGAAGGCATGCATGGAGCGGGCGGGCTTTCGGTTCTGGGTCACGCCCGTGGAGAGCGCCGACCACCGGAAGGGCTCGGGTTTCGTCCTCGACGACGTCCGGTGGGCCCGGGAGTTCGGCTACGGCGGACAGCTCAGGCGGGACGCGGAGAAAGCCCGGCGCGACGGCCCGAACACCACGTACGTGAACGCGCTGACCCCGCGGGAACGCGGCCGTTACCGGGAGACGCTCGACGGCACACCGTCGAAGGGCATGCTGTCCGCCGCTCTGCCCGGGGGCGGCACCGTGGAGACCCCCCGGGAGAGCTGCCAGGCCAGGGCGAAGGACGAACTCTACGGCGACTTCGAGACCTGGTTCCGCGCCGAGAAGGTCGCCACCAATCTCACCCCCCTGTACGTCCCGGACCTCTCCGCGGACAAGCGGTTCACCAGGGCCCTGAGCGCCTGGTCGGCCTGTATGGAACGGAAAGGACGCAGTTACGCCGACCCGTTCGAGGTCCGCGAGGACCTCGGCCGGCTCACCGCGGGCCTGAGTGGCACCGCCGCCCACGGCGTCGAAGTGGACCTCGCGGTGGACGAGGCCGCATGCGCCCGGTCCTCCTCACTGGCCGATACGGCCCGCACGCTGGAGGACGAGTACCGCGCGAGGAAGACCCGCCGCTTCAGCGACGACATCGCCACCTTCCGGCGCATGCGGCTGACGGCGTCGGACCGCGCCCGGGACATCGCGCGCCGGTGACCTGACGTCCCCCCGCGGATCTCGCTCCTTCCCCCGTCTCCCTTCTCCCTTCTTCTTTGAGCCTTCCGGCCTTCTCCCCTCGCCCCTCGCCGGCCCTACCCGGCGAGCCCGAATCTTCCGCAGTGACCGATCTGCGGGACACCTCTGTCCACCTCACCCATCAGGAGGATCCATGCGTAAGACCATCGCCGCACTCGCGGCCCTCGGTGCCGCGTCACTCGGGGTACTCGTCCCCGCCGGTACCGCGCAGGCGTCCACCGCGTGCGACAACGCGTGGCGCGCGCTGCCCGCCGGCTACATGGCCGCGTACGAGAACGCCAACTGCGGCGGCGACCTCCTCGGCCGGACACCGGGCGAGGACTCGAACTGGGGCAACAGCCAGGGCGCCTTCCAGGGCAGCGACACCAACAGAGCGAGCTCGGTGCTGAACGCGGGGACCACCGACACGGCCTGGACGGTGGTCCAGTTCTTCAACGGAACGGGCACCGGCTGGACCGGCGGGTACAGCTGCCTCAAGCGGAGCGAGTTCTACGCCGACAACCTGACCGACGACTACTTCACCAGCGGTCACGTCGTCAACGACAACATCAGCTCACACCGCTGGGTGCGCACGGGGGACTGCAGCAGGTTCATGACCTGACCTGACCCGACCGGCCCGGCGAACGGTGACGGACCCGTGCCCCGCCCCCCTCCGCGGGGCGGGGCACGGGTCCGTCACCACACGATGGGGACGGGCCGCCCGATACCCACCGGGCAGGCTCCGTTTCGTGTCACCGCCCAGCTCTTCGGAATGGGGCCGTCCACTCCCCCGTCACCCCGGCCCCCTGGGGAGGCAGCGCCTGCAATACCACGACACTCCAGTTGACGTCAGCGCGTCCCTGGAGATCAGGCTGGGAAATCACCGCCGTCACGTCAAGTCCCACCGCGCGCCCCAGGGAAAGCACTTCAGAGATCGGGACATCGAACATCCGCCGACCGGAGGGGAGCGGACCATGGCGGAGAGTGATAACCGCTCGCCCCCTTGGAGCGAGCAGCGATCGCAGACGCCGCATGGCGGCTTCGCGTTCCTCCGGTTCGAGGTGCATCCACACGGCGACGATGAGAATGAGATCGAACGGGCCGTGAAGCCCTGATAGGTGCGGCAGGGCATCATCGATCCACCGGATGGGGCTCTCGGCGTGCAGTTGCTGCCCGATTTCCCGAAGCTCCGGAGTCGGTTCGACCGCCACCACGTGATAACCCAGAGCGGTCAGCCCAGCCGCGTCCCTGCCCGAACCGGCGCCGAGATCGGCGACCCTGGCCGGCGGGGGTGGGAAGAGCGGCAGCACCTCGCCGTGAACCTCCTGAAACGAGATGCTCTCGTACTGAAGTGCAAATATCTCCGCCGCGGGTCCGTAGCCCACTGTGCCGGCGACGACAACCATGAGATTCCCCCGCACCACTGATCAGCCGAGAGCGGGCGTCCGTCCCCGTCATGCCGTCACCCGGAGCCGACAACTCAGCGGAGGCCCGCACCACCACTCTGACACTTGGCTCAGGCGTCCATCTTCCGGTAGACGCGAGACCCACACCATCATCGAGAGGATGATGGACTTCCCCTGTAGTCAAAATAATTAACTGATTCAGTATGAACGATCACCAACATCGGCCGGAAGATCCCACGCAAGGGGGAGGATCTCAACGCTTGCGCAGGCACATGGAAGTCCGTACACTCCTGCCACCTATTCACTTGCAGGTTCTCTTCCCTTCCACTCCACACGCCCTGGACCAGGGGTGAAATATGAAGCACGAACTCCGGTGCGTCGAGTCAGATTTTTGCAACGAAATTTCAGGCCAGGAAGACACCACATTCTCGGCGATCTACGAGGGAAACCCTCCCGGCCGGGTGTTATGGGAATCGGGTAATTTTCGACTCCTTGCCGACATGTCCCCTCTTTGCCCCGGACACCTCTTACTGTTACCCATTGAACACCATCTCAGTTTTGCAGATCTCATCGAAACACACGGCGAGACGCTCAGCGGCATCCTGTCCACCGTGATCCCGATGTACCGGGAGACATTCGGCCGACTCACCTTCCTCGAACACGGCTCCTCCCTCGCCATGAAATCGGGTGCATGTATTTCGCATGCCCATTGGCATCTCCTTCCGGTCGACGGAAGAGGCGTCGACGCCCTCATCACGGCTGACGGACTCCCTTCGAATCTTCTCGAACACCTTGGGCAGTTGGCGACATTCTCCGGAAAACCATATTTTCTATGTGGCCACGAAGGCGAGTTTCGCGTCTACAACGGGGAACGCCCGATGCGGAGCCAGTATCTCCGTTCCGTGGTCGGCCGAATACTCGGAATCCCCGATCCTCTCTGGGACTATGCACTGGTCGTACGCAAGGAAATTCTGCGGGAGACCATGGATCGCGCAAGTCACTGGAGAACCCCCTTGGCTGATGCCGGCTGATTTCATTCACACTGACGGAGAGCGGCCCGTGCCTCGCATCTCGATCTCGATCGACGGCCCCACGGCCAGCGGAAAGACCACTTTGGCCACAGACTTGGCGCAATTCCTCGGGCTGGCTTTCCTGGACACCGGACTGACCTTCCGAAGTCTGGCCCTCGCGCATTTCAATGGGGATACCGAAAACCTGCACCATCATCTGGGATCTCATCTCAAACATCATCCTGCCGTGTACGGGACATCGGGAGAACTGGTACAGCGCCACAGAATTTTCCTGCACGAGAAAGAAATCACGGAAGACATCTGGAACCCCTCCATGGACGACTCCCTCAAGACGGTTTCCAGAGACCCAGCTGTTCGGCGAAGCATTCTGCAACTGCACCGCGAAGTCGTCGGCACATACGGTGACATCGTGGTCGTCGGGCGGGATGTGGCCGTCACCCTCCTCCCTGCGGCAACCCTGAAGATCTATCTGACGGCCAGCCTTGCCGTCCGAAGGGAGCGAAGACGAGCACAGTACCGTCTGCGAGGCCGATCGACAGCGGTAGGACCACCGACAGAACGCGACGCCGAGAATCGCGTCGCCGTCCGTTCTCTCCCCGACTCGGTCGAAATTGATTCGACTTATCTGCCCGCATCGGCCGTGTCGGCATCGGCCATGAACCGGCTGCACGCGTCCGCGGCATGGCGGTCGGCAGTGCCGGCGGAAGGCCGCGTCACACGTCCCGAAGAAAGGTGTGAAGAGGCGTGACCTTCAGCGAAGAGAAGTACTCGGATGAGCCGACACGGGTCCAGCAACTCGTGAAGGATTTCTTCAGCGATCAGTCCGGCGCCGATGTGGGAGCGGACGGTTTGCCCGTGACGCTCGCCCTCGGGGCGGACGCCAAGGACGATTGCGCTGTGTACGACATCGGGGCACCGGTCACTCTCGTCGTGGGGTCCGACTACATCAGAGGGCCTAAATTCATCCTCTATGAGATGGGACTTCTCTCCAATTTCGACATCGGCTACTACCTGGCCGCAGCCAATATCAGTGACGTGGCCGCGATGGGCGCCACCCCCATCGGACTGCTGAGCGTCATCCGCTACCCACACGAGCTGGATGATGCGGGTTTTCAGGATGTGGTGGCAGGCGTACATCAAGCCTGCACAGATTTCGGCACGCTCAACGTAGGCGGAGACATCGGGAATGCCGAACGTCTGATTCTCTCCGGAACGGCCCTGGGCATCTGTCCGCCGGGAAAAACGTTGAAACGGTCCGGCGCCCGTCCGGGAGACCTGCTCTGCGTTACAGGAACGTGCGGCCTCCTGGGAGCCGCCGTCGCCTACTTCCCCAAGCGGGACTCCTTCACGCACACGCTCCCTGCGGACGTGGAGAAGGAGTTGCTGGACAGTTGGCGGAAACCCCGTGCACGAGTGGCCGAGGGCCGTGTACTCGCCCAGAAATCCTTCGCCACGTCTTGTCAGGACACCTCGGACGGGCTCAAGGCGACGATCGAGCAGATCATGCATGCCAGCGGGGTCGGGTTCCGCATCGACGAGCGCAACGTTCCCGTTGCGCCGGCCGTCCGCATGGTCGCAGAGTTGATGAAAGTAGAGCCCTTGGCTCTGACCATGAGCGCATCGTCGGACTTTCAGCTGACTTTCACAGTTGCTCCGGACGACGTGTCAGCCTGCCGTGCGGAATTTACAGATCTGGGTCTGGATTTCCATGTCATCGGTGAGGCAACCGAGGAGAGAGGAGCGAGAGGGCTGGATGGCGAACGCAGCCGTCCACTGCCAGGAGTGGCCTGGAAGCATCAGAAATCGGACATCAGCCTTCTGGCCTCCGAACCATCAGACCCATGAAAAACCCTGATAACCGGAGCGGACAGCATAGGAAGGGACACTTCCCGCCGCACTGGCGGCCAACAGCGCAGTGCCGATTCTCAAAAGTGCCTCATAGCCCACTGGTGAGACACCTCGAATCTCAAATATCATGGCCCGATGAGGACCTCAACGGCCAAAATCATGGATCGGTCCATCCTCCTCGCAGCCACCCTGGGGCTGGCGGCACGCCAGTACGGCCTACCGGACGAGCAATTCTGGTCCCATATGGCCCGAGACAATCCCTGCACTTTGTTAGCACTTGTCTGCGCCGTCGGAATTTTCGGAGCCCTTCCTCCCTTCCAGGCATTCGCGAACAGGCAGAAATTGGAGCGCCGGTCCGTTGTCCGACAACAGGTATTGGTTCATTTCGGCAGGATGCTCAACGTAACACGAAGATCACGTCCAGCCATCGATATCGGAGATCTCGGCTTACACATATGGCTGATTCGGCGATCCTTTCGCCACCCGTTACGCGGACATCTCCGACGTGCTGTCACCTACCGTTTGGGGAGCACCCCGACCACCAGGTCCTTCGCACCGGTCAAAGGGGTGGGCGTGGTAGGGCTGTGCTGGAAGCGGAACGCAGAGGTGTCCTTCGACGTCTTGAGTCTGTCGAGCCGGTTGACAGATCAGCAAGAGTTCGACGCCTATCGTTCCGAAGAAGGCGCTGACGCCGTCATGGGATTCACCTGGTCCGAGTTCCTTCGCGTCTCCCACCGAGGAGCGGTCTTCGCAAGCCCCATCAGAAGCCGGAAAGGCGATTTCATCGGATGCATCAGTGTAGACGCCCGACACGGCCATGCCGCCATGAATGTGGACGACTTCTGGCATGAGGTGAATTCACTGTGCTCACGACTCGGGCACGACGACTTCGACGTTCTCTGAGCCTCAGGACCGGCCCACGGCAGACACGGCAGACACGGCACACTTCAACTGCGACTGAGCCGGACGTTGGTGAGCAACCTGGACCCGGCGTGGCCCTCCCCGTCGGACTTCTGAGTCCATACATCGGGATCACAGTTCGGCACAGCTTGCCTGATGCCCCCGCGAGGGTCCTCGACATCCCCGAAGTGCCTGGGAATCAAGTGAATATGAAGGTGATCGACGGTTCGTCCGGCCGCTCGCCCCTCGTTCACTCCGATGGTGAATCCATCCGGCCGGTACTCGTCCATAATCTTTTTCCGCGCGGCCAGGATGAGAGCATAGGCGTCCTTCAGTTCTCTGGGTGTCAACTCGAAGAACGACTCCACATGACGCTTGGGCACCACTTCAACATGGCCGGGCGCGGCCGGAAAATTATCATTACGGACGTAGAATGTCTTGTTCTGCTGAACGATCCGGTTGAGATCAGGCCGGCGCATCTCACAGAAAAGACACGTACGTTCATTTCCTTCCCCTCTCCGCCCGGAAGAACCCTTCTTTCGACTCCCTTGGAATACCCGAATCTTCACGAAATCCCGCAGAACGGAAGGTCCGAGCTTTACCGAGAGGCGGCGCAAAAACAAGAGGAAACCACTCGTTCGCAATTCGCCGAAAAGGAATGTGGACGTTTGGGATTTAGCGTTCATTACCTGCTCCGCTTCATCTGGAAGGCTCATACGTTACCGACTGGACACTGATGAGCGCACCTGAACGGCCGATCGTGAACCTTCCGCGGAGGCCTCCTGGGGCACGAGAATCCCCGTCGCCGGATGCCGCGCCGTGCAGATATTAAGGACATACTCATGAGGGCACCCACGTGAACCGCAACGGCAGCGAGCATCCTGGAATCTTGGCGAAAAGCTCATGGGCCGTTAGTTTAGGCTGCCCACACGTTGTGACACAACGGTACCGGCGAACAGGGCAGTCGTCCGTTTGTTCATCAGGGCTTGCCCGCAGAACTGCTAATTTTGTGCGACCGCTCCCCCACGGTGTCGATCTTGGGGGGTGACCCATCGGCTCCGTGGGGCCGGCTTCGGCCCGCTCGGGTTGAGATTCCACCTTTTCGCAGGTTGAAGGCCCGTACGCCGCTTCGACGAATCCTTCGGGGGCCCGCGGCTTCCGGCGAAGGACGCACACCTCACGGACCCCGGTGGATAGAGAACAGAGCGCGCCACTCCGGCCAGGGAAATTCGGGCCCACGGCTGGAACCCGCCGTCGGCACCAGAACGGGCAAGGAAGGGCGTGAACGGGCGCGCGAAGTCCCGTGAGCGCGCCCGATTGGTCACTCCGTGCCGTACCCGGTCGGTGTTCGCACCGTTCGTCGGAGGCCCGGCCGGCTCGACCTCCCTCGCGGGCCAGGGCGCGGTTCGCGCTACCGCCACACCTGCTGGGCCACGCGCCGGAAGTTGCCGCCCAGGATCGCCGACACGGCGCTGCCGGGGTAGCCCCGCGCGAGCAGCGCGTCCTCCACCGTCAGCAGCCCCTCCGGGGGCAGGAAGTCGATCTCCCCCCAGCGGGTGAAGCAGTCGGGGAACAGCTCGGGGTTCTGCGCGAGCATCGCGTTGAAGTCCTCGTGGTCGAACGGGTAATCGGTCGACAGGCCGACGTGCTCGGGGCCGACGAGATCGACGGCGTGGTCGATGTGACGGACCAGCGCCTCGACGGTCGCCTCGTTGGGGCCGAGGAAGATCCCGACCCCCGTGATCCCGACGACCCCGCCCGTGGCGGCACACGCCTCGGCCTGCTCGTCGGTGATGTTGCGGGGGTGGTCCCACACCGCGCGCATGCAGGAGTGGCTGTAGATCACCGGCCGTTCGGAGACCTCACACATGTCCAGCCCCGTGCGGGCGCCGCAGTGCGACCCGTCGGTCACCATGCCGACGGCGTTCATCTCCCGTATCAGCGCGCGGCCGTACGGGGTGAGCCCCTCGTCGACCTCGTCCAGGCAGCCGCCGCCCGCGGCGTTGCGGTTGTTGTAGCTCGGCAGCAGCGTGCGCACACCGAGGTCGTAGAACTCGCGCACCCGGTCCAGCCGCCCCTCCAGCGGGCCGGAGTCCTCCAGGTCGAAGGCGACCGCCACGTCCCCGGCCCGGCCCGCGGCGTTGACGTCGTCCACCGTCACCGCCGGCCGCAGCCGGTCGTCCGCGTCGATCCGCTTCCGCCAGCTCGCGATCAGACCGGTGACCTCGTCGGCGCCGTGCGGCGCGTACCCCACGTTCACCGAGACGAAGCTGCCGCCGGGCCTGCGGTACCGCGCCAGTTCACCGACGTCGGCACGCCGCTCCAACGGCAGACAGCAGTGCTGCTCCCACAGCAGGGGCGGACGGCGCGGCGACAGGTTTTCCTTCGGCATACCACCGATCATGCCCGTATCGGACCGGATCCGGACCACATGCCCAGGACGAGAGGCGGCACCGGAGGGTCGATCGACTCCTCGTACCGGTCCGGCCGAGACCTGCCAGGATCCACGGATGATGAGACGCGAACCGGCCCGTGGTGGTCGGCGCCGCCCGGCCGCCGGCCCGTACCCGATGCGATGAACGGTCCCAAGTGCCGGCCGCCGGATACCCGCCCGGCGGCGCCAAGGCCCGCACCGAGGACGGCCGGCAGAGGGCGCGCCCTGCTGCTCAGCGGTCGACGGCGTACTCAGTCGCTGCTCGTCGCCTTCGTGTAGGTGTAGGAGACTTGTACGTTCAGGAAGGTCGCCGACCCGTGGTCCTGGGCGCGGACGGCGAGCAGGTTGCAGCACTCGACGTCGCTCGCCGGAACGACGACGTCAATGGCGTTGGGCCGGCACCAGCCGCTCCGGACGCTCTGCACGAGGCTGCCGTTGAAGTAGACCTGCGCGTCGTTGTCGACCGTTCCGCTGATGCGGACCTGCTGCGCGCTGCGGGGGATGTAGACCCAGTGCCGCACCAGAAGGTCCGTGTTCGGGGTCCAAATGGTCTTGACCGTTTCCCTGTTGTTCCAGGGACAGGGCCCGTGGATACTCCCGAAGGCGGCCTGCCCGGTCGGCCAGTCGCTGTCGTCGAAGCCGCGCTTGTAGAACGAGGGCTGGTCCGCCGCGGGCGGTGCCTGCAGGTACCGCCAGTCGGTGCTGTCGAAAGCGAGCACGATGGTTTCGGCCGTTTCCACCTCCCCGTATTCGTAACAGACAGTATTACTGGAACCCGCGGGAGAGGCCACAGAGACGGACACAGCTCCCACCCCTGGCGGTGCGATCGCCACGATGCTCGTGTCACTGTTCACGGTGAAACTGGGCACCGGAGTCGAGCCGAATGACACCGTGGTGACTCCGGTGAATCCGGTACCGGTGATGACGACCGCGTTTCCTCCCGTCTCCGGGCCGCCGGACGGCGAGAGGGACGTAATCGACGGGGCCGAGACGTAGGTGTAGGAGGCCATGTGGAGCTCGGCATCCGCGGTGACGGCCACAACCGCCGCAGTGCCCGTGCCCGGCGGCGCGTTGACAACGACCTGCGTGTCACCGACGTGACTGACGATCTCAGCCGGCTGATCTCCGAACCTCACCGACGTGACCCGGGACAGACCGCTGCCGGTGACGGCCACCGGGTTCCCTCCGGCGGTGGGCCCGGAGTACGGCGTCAACGTGAAGGACGACATGGTTCCCACTCCTCGTGGTCGCTGGTGAAGCACACAGGTCCACTGTGGGATCGCCCTCAGCACGCGAACAGGGAGCGAAAGAGGCAGACGATGCACCTGATGGGGTCCCCTATGAATTCCCGATGAATACCCCCTGCGGAAGCGCACGCCTGGCTGATGAGGAAATACGCCCACCCACTCGGACCACCGCCTCATACCGCTCCCCGCGGGACGGTCTCGGAGAGCACAAGCGGCGGGAGAATCCGCAGAGCAGCAGCCGGCCGCATCCGATGCGCGACGGACCGGCAGGACATCCGGCAAGGTCGAGCACCCCTGCCGAACACCACCGTGCGGAGCGGGTCCCGGTGGCGGGCTGGGGATAACCCCCGAAGGGATACACAGGCCAACGGGCGGGCCACGGCCGTGTCGTGCTTGGAGTATCGGGAGCGCTGCTGATCGCCCCCAGCTCCCTCTCATGGATCGAGGTCACTGTGCCACGCTCTACCCGACAAGGTGTTCCCGCCGGCCGCGCTCGCGCCTCAGCCGAGACGCGTACGGCGGCCGATGCCCAGAAGCCACCCACACCGCTGCTGGCGGCATTCGTGTTATGGGTGGTGGCTGTTGCCGCCGGTGTTGTCGAGACGATTCTGGCGGTGGGCAGCATGGCCGCCGAGGGCTCCGGCTCCACCGCCGAGATCGTTACAGGTCTCGCGGTGAGGCTGCCCGTCTTCACCGCAGCGCTCTTGGTGGCCTCCCGCATGCGCCAGGGTCACAGCTGGGCTCGTACGACGTTGACGCTCGGCCTCGGAGTGGTGGGGACGGCGTCGATGGTGGTTGCCCCGATCCAGGCCGTGCTGCAAGGGCGCACTCCCGGTATGGTGCTGGCGGAGGCAGGACCGGCAGATCTTGTTTTCGGGGCCAGCCGAGTGGTGCACGTGACTGCCGTGCTCTCGGCTGTGGTGCTGATGTTCCTCCCCGCTGCCAACAGATACTTCCGGCGCGTCCACATCGACCGCACGCCCGGAGGCAACGGACGGACGCTCCTCCGTCGCGTGCGCATTCGCCGGTCTCCCGTATGACACGTGCCGCAACTGGACCATCACGCGGGCGTTGACGGCCCGCGTGGCGCGCGCCGGTCCAGCGGTACCCGTCAGCCATGGTCCCCGGCCCATCGCCGATCACGGGGACGAACGGATCCGCCGAACCAAGGGGACGGCCGGGCGGCACCGGCGGCCGCCATCTGGCACGCCCCTCCGGGAGCCTCCCGGCGGAGGGGCACGGCGAAGGCCCAGGTTTCCGGTTCAATACCGATTGACCTGGGCCTCTGCCGTGCTCGGAAGCTGGTGGGCGCAGACGGGTTCGAACCGCCGACATCTGCTTTGTAAGAGCAGCGCTCTACCGCTGAGCTATGCGCCCCGGGGGATGGACCGACAGAGTACATCGCTTCCGCTCCGCCGCCCCAAACCCGGCGGGGGCCGGACCGGCTTCCGAGGCGGCGCCCCGGCTGCGGCCCGGAAGGGTGCGGCCGGTCGGACCGCCCGGCGGCGGCGGCAGCAGCGGCAGCAGGGAGGAAATGGCCGGGGCGCCCGGCCGGGGTGGGGTTTCCCCCACCACGGGCGCGGTGGGCCGCTGGATCGTGGGTGGTGAGCCGGATCCGTACGGTCAGGGGGTACCGGCGGCGCCCTCCGCCGGTCCAGCGGCCTCTACCGGAGAGTCATCGTGATTCCTCAGCACCGCACCCACCAGTCCGGCCCCGCCGCCCCCGTCTCGCGCCGGTCGCATGACTCGCGCGTGGTCTCGGGCCCCCGTCGCCGTGCCGTGTTCGCCGCCGGTGGCGTGCTCGTGCTCGTCGCCGGCCTCAGCGGATGCGGGGCCGACGCGGGGGAGGACGGCGCTCCCGAGCGGCGGTCGTTCGCCTTCAGCGGGAAGACGCTGACCATCGACGCGGGCAACACCTCCCTCGACCTACTGCCGGACGACGGCAAGGGTGCCGGTGACGGTGACGGCAAGGCCGGTGGCGACGGGGGCGCGTCCGGCGACGTGCGGGTCACCCGCTGGTTCAGCGGGTGGTCGGCACTCGGCGGCGGGGTGAAGCAGGTGTGGGAGATGAAGGGCAACACCCTGCGGCTCGACACCGACTGCCAGGGGCTGATCGACAACTGCGACTCCCGGCACGAGGTGCGGGTGCCGCGCGGGGTCGCCGTGGTGGTGAACGGGGACAACGGCTCCGTCACCGCCACCGGTTTCGACACCGGCCTCTCGCTCACCACGGGCAACGGCTCCGTGCGCGTCCGGGACGTGAGCGGCGCGCTGCGGCTGGAGACGGACAACGGCAAGGTGAAGGGGACGGGCGTCACCTCGCGCCAGGTCTCCGCCACGGCGAACAACGGCTCGGTCGAGGTGGGGTTCCGCAGCGTTCCGGGCCGGGTGGACACCGTCACCGACAACGGCTCGATCTCCCTCGGGCTGCCGGATGCCGCCTACCGCGTCGAGACCAGGACGGGCAACGGGCGGGTGGACGTCTCCGTGGACCGTGACTCCGGCAGCGCGCACCACATCACGGCCCGCACCGGGAACGGCCGCATCTCCATCCAGCCGGCGGACTGACGCCCCTGGTGGGTGGGGCTTCCCGTCGGCCGCCTTCCCTGACGGCCACTTCCCTGACGGCCGCTTCCCCGACGGCCGCTTCGCCGACGGCCCGGCGCCGAGACAGGCCGGCGCCGCGGTGGACCGGTGCCCGAGGCCGACCGGCGCCCCCGCCGGACCGAAGCCCGAGGCCGACCGCTGTCCCCGCCGGTCCGGCGCCCGCGGCAGACCCGCGTCCCGCGGCGGGCCGATGTCCCCGGGCGGGCAGAGCGTTCCCAGAGGCCGGCACCTACCGGTGACCCGGCGTCCTGGATCCGCCGTGGGCCGCGTCGACGGGGACGCCCGCGCGCTCGTCCGTCCGTCGCTCGCCGAACACGCGGATCCGGCCGGCGCGGCACCCCCGGAGCAGCGCGCGTCCCGCGGCGAATCCCCCCGAACCATGCCCTCCCGGGCACCCCCGGTACCCGGCGGTGCCCGGTCTGTGTACGCGCCCGGCCGGGGTGGGACAATGGTCCTACCGGCGGTGATCCGCCGGCAGGGCGGACGCGGCACGGGAGAGGGATGTGACGGCGAGACCTACGCAGCCGTACGGCCGGCGACTGCGCCGCTTTCTGTCCGCCACCGGGCCGCCCTCCGCCGGGGCCCTTCCGGTCCCCCGCGCGCTCACCGGCCGTCCGCAGGTTCTCCCCGGCCTCCCCGGCCGCCCGCCACGCGACCCCGCGCCCGCCGGCCGGCTGCCCCGCCCGTCCGGCGCCGTGCCCGATCCGGCGCCGGACGCCGGGCGGGCGCCGGACGCCGGGTGCTCGCCGGACGCCGCCACCATGCCGGAGCCGCGCGCGATACCCGGACGGCCCGGGGCACGCCCCGGCGCCCCGGCCCCCTCCCCCGCCCCGTCCCCCTCCGTCCCGCCGCCCGGCGGCCGGCGGCCCCGTCCGGGCTTGGTGCTCGCGCTCCTGCCGCTGCTGGCCGCCGCGGCCCCGTACGCCTTCTCCGGCGGGTCCACCCGCCGCTGGTTCGGCGGCGGGCGGGACACCCAGCGCGCCCGCGCGCAGGAGGCCAAGGACGCCGCCGCGACCGCCTTCTACGAGCTCGACTCCGCCCAGCGCGACCTGCGGATCTCCGTGGAGACGGTCACCGCCGTGGACGAGTCCCCGCCCGCCCGCCGGGCCGCCGCCGACTTCGAGGCGCTGGGCCGGCGCATCGACGAGGTCAGCCACACGTACATCACGGCCGTCGACGCGCACGACCTCGACCGCGACGACCTGGACTCCTCCACCGCCTCCCGCGCCCGCGCCGACCTCGACCGGGCAAGTGAGGAGCTCCGCCGCACCAAGGCGGAGCTCGACCGGTTCGCCGAGAGCCTCACGCCCCTGCTGGACGCGGCGGAGACGCAGCTCGCGCGGCTGGCCCCGGCCGTGGAGCGCGCCCGGCAGGCGCTGCTCGCCGCCACCCGTGAGCTGGACACCGTCCGCGCCTCCGGCCTGCGCGCCGACGATCTCGCCGCCCGGCTCGCCGCCCTCTCCCCCGACCTGACCAAGCTCAACGAGGGCGCCGGCCGCCACGGTCTGCGGGAGACCCTGCGCCGCGCGGACGAACTGCTCCGCGCGGCCGAGGGGATCCGCAGTGAGGCGGCCCAACTCCCCGGCCGCGCGGCGGAGATCGACCGGCGGCTGGTCACCCTCCGCACCCGCGCCGAGGCGATCACCACCCGCACCGAGGGCGTCGGCCCCGTCCTCAGCGAGCTGCGCCGCCGCTACAGCGCCGCCTGCTGGCAGGATCTCCAGCGGGTGCCGGACGAGGCCGCCGCCGCGGTGGCCCAGGCGGAGGAGAAGCTGCGGGAGGCCCGGGAGGCGCGCCGCGAGCAGCGCTGGCCCGACGCGCTGGCCCGGCTCGGCACCGTACGGACCCTGCTGGACGGGGCCGACGAGGACGTCACCGCCGCGGGCGACCGGCTCCGGCGGCTGGACGAGGTCTCCGCCGACCCCTCCAAGGAGACGGAGCGGACCCGGTTCGCCATCCGCGACGCGCAGCGCCTCGCGATGGCCGGCCGCGCCACCCCCGACCCGCGCCACGCGCGCCCGCTGGACGACGCCGTCGCCCGGCTGGACCGCGCGGTGGCCGAGCTGGAGGGACGCCATCCCGACTGGTGGCGGTTCCTGACCGAGACCGAGGCCGTGCGCCGCAGCGTGGCCCGGGTGGTCACGGACATCCGGGAGGACCTGGGCGCGGGGCGCTGACCGGCCCCGGCCGCGCCCCCGCCGACTGCACCGGCCCGGAGACGGGCGAGCCTGTCCCTCCCGAGCCGGGCGTCGGCCACCTTCCCGCGGCTGGTCCCCGCGCGACGGCCGGCCGCGGCCGTTGACGGCGGCCGAGGTGTTCACCGTCACCCTGGCCACGGCCCCGCCCCGCCCCGCCCCGCCCCGCCCCGGCAGCGTCACCCGGCGCCGGGCCGGCTCCGTCCGCTGGACGCCCGGTCCGCCCCCGGTGACGCCGGAACGCCGGAGGAACGACGGGCCGACGGGGCCGACGGCACCACCGTCCTCCCGGTCCCCGCGAGCCTGAGTCCCGGGCCCGGTGAACGACCGCCCGGAGGCGACGGGATCCCCCGTCCCTCAGCGCTCCACCGGGGCCGCGCGCCGGTTAACCTGACGCCATGCCTCGTTACGAGTACCGCTGCCGCTCCTGCGGCGACACCTTCGAACTGAGCCGTCCGATGGCCGAGTCGGCCGCTCCCGCCGCCTGCCCTCAGGGCCACGACGACACCGTCAAGCTGCTCTCCACCGTGGCCGTCGGCGGAACCGCCACGGGCCGTGGCGCCGGTCCCGCACCGGCCGCCGGTGGTGGCGGAGGCGGGTGCTGCGGCGGCGGCTGCTGCGGCTGACGGGCGGCCCCGGGACCCGGGACGGACCCGGACGGACCCGCGGGTGAACGGACCGGCACGGCGCCGGGCGGACGGGCCCGCACCGGGCAAGGGGTGGGCGGAGCCCCGGCGGGCGCGTACCGGCCCCACCGCCGCGGTGTGCCACCGGCGACGGGGAGATCAGCGGAGCGGCAGGGTGCCGTCGCCGGCACCGCCCGGCCGGGGAGCACCGAGCCGCGTTCCCCTGGCCCGGGCGGAGACGGCCCGGGCGGGCGGAGGCGGCCGGCCGCAAGGGGGACGTACCGGCGGACGGCCGGGGGAGGGAGCCCCGCCCGCGAGGGCAGCCACCCGGCCCCCGCCGTGGACCCCCGCGCCGCCGGGTGACCGGCGTGCACCGCCCACCGCCCGGCCCACCGCCCGGCCCACGCCCGGCCCGCACCGCCCACCGCCCGGCCCGCGCCCGTCGCTCAGCGCTTGCGGGCCAGGGTCAGGCCGTCGGCGACGCTCAGCATGACCGTCTCCACGCGCTCGTCGGCCAGCGCGTGATCGTTGAACTCCCGTACCGCCGCGGCCGCGCCCGTCGCCTTCTCGTCGGTCACCCGGCCGTGGAGGAAGACGTTGTCCACCGCGAGCAGCCCGCCGGGGCGTGTCCGGGGGACCAGTTCCTCCCAGTAGTTGATGTTGTTCTCCTTGTCCGCGTCGATGAAGGCGAGATCGACGCCGGGTTCCCGCGGCAGGGCCCGCAGGGTGTCCAGCGCCGGGCCGATCCGCAGGTCGATCCGGTCGGCGACGCCTGCCTCCGTCCACGCCGCGCGGGCGAGCGCCGTCCACTCCTCGGAGACGTCGCAGGTGATCACCTTCCCGCCGGGTGGCAGGGCTTCCGCCATCCACAGCGCCGACATGCCGGTGAAGGTGCCGACCTCGACGATCAGCCGGGCCCCGGCAAGCTTCGCCAGGAACGCCAGGAGCGGCCCCTGCTCCTCGGAGATCTGCATCGCGGCGCGGCCGCCGAGCCGTTCGTAGGTGGTGTCGACGAGCCGCCGCCGCACGGCGTCGAGCGGCGGGTTGTGGCGCAGGAGGTAGTCGTAGAGTTCCGGGGTGAGCGGCGTGGTCTGCTCCGGGTCGAGCGGGCTGCGCCGGTCCGGCTCACGGACCGCCCCGGAGCCACGGCCCTGGCTTCCCGCCCCGGCTGCCGGGCCGGTTCCCGTGCCCGTCCCGCTCGCTCCGGTGTCCGTCCCGCTCGTTCCGGTGGTGAAATTCTCGGCCATGGCGCCATCCTGGCCTACGTCTCCACCGCCCGCAGCAGCGCGCGCAGAATCTCCTCCCCGGCCGCGACCCCCCGTTCCGGGACGGGGGTGACGTGCGGCGCGCCCCAGCCGGACTCGGCCAGCTCGCCGTGGCCGGGGCGCCAGCCCTCGTCACCGGCGAGCAGCAGGTCCGCGTCGAGCAGGGAGTCCCCGGCGGTGAGGACGCGGCAGGCGCCGGTCCGCCGGGCCACCTCGGCGACGGCCGCGCTCTTGGTGAGCGGTTTCGGCACGGCGTAGATCTTGCGGCCCTGGAGGGAGACGGTCCAGCCCTGGCCGTCGGCCCAGTCGGCGAGGTCCTTGACCCAGGTGTCGGGCAGCAGGGCCCGGTCCACCACGAGATACGCGAACAGGTCCTCGGCCACCCGCTCCTTCAGCAGCCACTCGGCGTCGGCCGACGCGAGCAGGTGCTCGCGGACGGTCGCGAGCGGGGCGCAGCCGGCGTCGAGCGAGCCGCGCACCTGCCGCTGCCAGTCGGGGTCGGACACGCCGTCCACCAGGACGTGCCCGCCGTTGGCGCAGATCGCGTAGGGGACCGGCGGGCCGGGGAGGTGGATGCGGCCGTACTGCTCGCGGGTGCGGGTGGTGGCGGGGACGAAGACGGCGGCGCGGGCGAGCCGTTCGAGCAGCGCCGCGGCGGCCTCGGTGAGGTAGGACAGCGGCCGGCGCTCGTAGACCTCGACGCAGAGGAGGCGCGGGGCGAGGGTGTCGGGGACGCCCAGGGCGAGGGCGGCCGCGGAGTAGATCAGGGTGCGGTCGAGGTCGCTGGCGACCAGGACGGGGGTGCCGGCCTCCGCCGGGCCGTCCCCGGCCGGGCCGTCCCCGGCCGGGCCGGGCCGGGGGACGTGCTCGGGGCCGTGGTGGGGTGCGGAACCGGTCATGCGGGCGTCACCGCCCTGCCGTCCGCCCCGGTGGCGCCGCGCGTGTAGCGGGGGTGGATCAGCCCGACGCAGCTGTACGGCAGCGCGTCGACCTCCTCCACCTCGACCCCGCGCTGCGCGGCCAGCAGCCGGATGTGGTCCAGGTCGGCGCCCGCGCCGCGCCGCGCCAGGACGCGCCAGGGCACGCGGCGCAGCAGCACCCGGGTGGTCTCGCCGACGCCCGGTTTGACGAGGTTGACGTCGTGGATGCCGTACTCCTCACTGATGCGTTCGACGGCCGCCCAGCCCTCCCAGGTGGGGGCGCGGCCGGTGGTGGCGAGCAGCGCGGCGGCGGCCTTCCCGGCCTCCTCGCGCACCTCGGCGAAGCGGGCGGTGACGGTGTCGAGGAACTCCGCCGAGACGTCGTCCCCGGCCAGGTCGCGGTAGAACTTGGCGCCGTGGAAGTCCCCGGGCCCGACGAGGTCGGCGCGGAGCACCGTGCGCGAGACCAGCCCGGAGACGGTGGAGTTGAGGCAGGCGGAGGGGATGAGGAAGTCCTCCCGGGTGCCGTAGGTGCGGACGCAGCCGCCCGGGTCGGCGAGGACCGCGATCTCCGGGTCGAAGCCGGTGACGCCCGTGGTGGCGGCGAACCCGTCGAGCGCGGCGGCCAGTTCGCGGGTGATCGCGCCCTTGCCGGTCCAGCCGTCGACGAAGACGGCGTCCGCCGGGTCGTGGTGGCGGGCGAGCCAGCGCAGGGCGGTGGCGTCGATGCCGCGGCCGCGGACGATGGAGACGGCGTAGTGCGGCAGGTCCAGGCCGTGCGCGTACCGCGCCCAGCGGCGCATCAGGATGCCGACGGGGGTACCGGCGCGGGCGAGCGAGACGAGCACCGGCCGGCCGGTGCCGCGCCCCGCGCGTTCGGCCAGCACCGTCTCGGTGACGGTGCCGACGGCGCGGGCGATGCGGGCGGCGGAGGCGTCGAGCGCGGCGCGGAACAGCCGCTGGTACGCGGCGTCGGGCTGGTACTCGACGGGCAGCGACTCGGCGTAGTGCGCACCCCCGCTCTGCACGGCCTCCTCGCGCTCCTCGGTGGGCGCCTCGAGGGTGACGGCGGAGAGGTCCTGGAGCAGCCAGCCCACCTCGTCCGGGCGGTACGAGGAGAAGGCGGGACCGCGCAGCGGCCCGGGCAGCGGCTCCGGGTCCCGCCGGTGCGGCGGCGCGCCCCCCGCGGAGGCGGCGGGGGCCGCCGGGCGCCGGTACGGGCCCGCCGCGCGCCCGGACGGGTCCTCCGCCCGGGGGGACGGGGGCTCGGTGCGCGGGGACGGTCGCTCCGGCCGCTGCGCCTGGTCCGGCGGTGCGGCCCGCTCCGGCCGGTGGGACGGGACGACGGCGAGCAGCAGCCGGCCGGTGTGCGCCGCCACCGCGGCGAGCAGGCCGTCCGGGGCGTGCAGCGCCGGGGTGTCGGCGGCGGAGTCCACGACGGCGACAACCGCGTCGAAGCGGCGGCGCGGGTCGGCGCCGGGGGCGACGTTGTAGGCGTACCGCTCCCCCGGCCCGTCCGCCGGGGCGTCGTGCGCGGGGAAGGCGATCCGGGTGCGGATGGCGTAGCCGGGGTCGTCGACGGCCAGCACGGGTGAGCGGGTCGTCGTGGAGTAGCGCACCTCGGCGGTGTCCCCGAGGTGGTGGCTCAGGGCCTGGGCGAGCCGCAGAGGCGCGTACATCAGCTCCTCACAGCCCAGGACGAGCACCCGGCCACCGGCGGGGCGGTCCCCCGGCGGCGGGAGGGGAGCCGGTCCGCCGGGCGCCGGGAGGCCGTGGGGGGCCGGGAGGCCGTCGGCGGCCCCCTGTTCCGGCGCCCGCAGCGCCCCGGCGAGGCGGGCCGCCATCGCGGGCAGCGCCGCCTCCAGCCGGGCCCGGTGGGCGGGGGTGAAGCCGTGCCGCCCTCCGTCGGGCAGGCCGGTGGGCCAGCCCAGCTCGACCCGCCGCACCACCGCCCCCGGGCCACCGGGGACGCCGGGACGGGCCCCAGCGGCGGTACCGACAGCACCGGTGGCACCGGCATCCGCGGCCTCGCCGGTGCGGCCAGGGGCCGGTGCCGCCGTTCCCGCCGGACCCGTCCCGGTGGCTGGGCCGCCGCCCGCCGCGGCCTCGTACTCCGCGACCAGGGCCCGTCCGCGCGCCAGGACGTCCGCCGGCAGTCCGACCGTCCCCGAGGCCAGGGTGACCAGGTCCACCCGGGCGCCGAGGTCCGCCGCGAACTTCCGCAGCGCGTCCCGGTGCTCCGGGGTGCGCAGGTCGACGAGGGCGCAGATCACGTAGTGGGTGCGGGGGAAGCGTTCGTGCAGCGCGCCGATCGTGTTGAGGACGGTGCGGCCGGTGGAGAACTCGTCGTCCACGAGCACCAGCGGCCCGTCCCCGGCGAGCAGCCCCGGGTCCTCGGGAAGCAGCAGATGTGAGGTGGCGTGGCTGTGTTCCTCCTCGAAACCACCGACGGGGGGCACACCGGGCACCGGCCGCCGGGTCGAGTGCAGACAGGTGGCGAGTTCCAGCCCGTCGGCGACGCTGTGGCCGAGCCCGGTGGCAGTCTCCGCGTACCCGAGGACGACGGCGCGGGCGGCGGCCTCGTCGCCGAGCAGGGTGCGGACCTCGCGGCCGAGGCGGAGCCCCGCCCCGTGGACGGTGTCGGGGCACTGCGGCACATGCTTGCCGAGCACCTGGGAGACGAGCAGGTGGGCGCGTTTGGGGTTGCGGCGCAGGGCGAGTCCGAGCAGGTCACGCAGGCGGGGCCGGGCGGACGGTGCCGCGGGGCCATCCCCGGCGGGCTCGAACGGCCCGGACGGCCCGGACGGCCCGGACGGCCCGGACGGCCCGGACGGCCCGGACGGCCCGGACGGCCCGGGCTCCGGGGAGCCCCCGGCCGCGGGGAGGCCACCGGCGTGCCCGGAGGGGCCCGTCCCCCCGGAGGTCCCGCCCGACGCGGGCCCGGCGCCCGGCGGCACGGCGGGCACCGCCCCTTCGCCCGCTGCCCCGGCGACCGCGGGCCCACCGGCCCCGGACCCGGCGCCCGCGGCCCCATGCGCGGACTCCGCGGCTCCTGCGGTGCCCGCCGGACCGCCGGCGCCCGGGGCCGCCTCCGCGGTCACGGGGCCGTCCTCGTGCGGATCGGCCTCCCGCAGCTCCACGCCGAGCCGCTCGGCGACCCATTGCCCGGACCACACCTGCCGTTGTCCCATCCCGTGAACGCCCCGTCTCTCCGCCGTCATCCGCGCCGCCGTCATCCGAATCGACTGTTCCGTCACCGCTCGTATCACGTCCGTGGCCTCTGTGTCTCGCGTCCCGCGGGGGCCTTCCGGTCGCGGTCTCCTCACGTGCCCCGGTTCCCCGGCGTGATCCCGGCCTCCAGCAGTTCGACGAAGCTGACCTCCTCGCGCGCCACTCCGAAGATCTCGGCGCGCAGCAGGGTCCGCTCGGCCCAGGCCCGGTGCGGCTTCACCTCGTTCATCTTGTTGGTGTAGGCCGAGCGCAGCACGCCGCCGCCGTCCCGTCCGGGCCGCAGGATGTCCCGCGCGTCGCTGTACTCCTCGTGGCTGACCACGGAGAGGGCGTGCACCGGGGCGACGTGCGAGGGATGGATGCAGGTCTTGCCCATCAGGCCGTTGGCGCGGTCGAGTTCGATCTCGCGGAGCAGGCCGTCCATGGCGTGCTCGATGAGCGAGGTGCGCAGCTGCTCGGCGCGCCCGCTGAACGGGGAGAGGCGGAGCTGCGGCTTGAACATGCGTTCGTGGATCCGGAAGTACTCCCACACGGGCCCGGTGACGGTGTACCCGGTGCCGTCCGCACGGCCGAGGGTGTTGACCACGTCGGCGATGACGGAGGCGATCAGCTGGACGTCGTACGCCGTCATGTCCGGCGATCTGCGCAGGCCATAGGCGGAGCAGAAGTCGGTGACGCCGAGGCGCAGGGCGAGGACCCGGTCGCGGTACTTGTCCACGCTGCGCCGGATTCCGGACAGGGTCTCGGCGCGGGTCTCCAGATGGAGGAGTTCGGGGGATTCCAGCACGGGCATCGCGAACAGTCGTCTGCCGCAGGCGGCCTCGGCCTCGGCGAGCGCCTCCAGGAACGGAACGCCGCGTTCCTCGGTGTACTTCGGGAGCACGAATCCGGACAGCAGCCGGACCGCGGATCCGAGCCGGCGGACGAGCTGGGTGATCTGTTCCGGCCACCGCACCCGGATGAAGAGCAGCGGCAGTTCCCGCTCCAGTCCGGCCAGTTCGCGCAGGTGCCGGACGAGGTTCTCCTCGGCCGCGAACACCTCGGTGTCACCGATGGAATCCTCCAGGCAGAGCACCATGGAGACGACTCCGCGGTCCATCTGCTTGACCACGTCCGCCGCGATACCGGGCCGCGTGGCCGGGCTGTAGAGAGTGGCGCCCAGTGCCATGGCGAGCCGCGGGGCCGGGGAGGCGGAGTCGAAGAGGCCCGGCTCCCGGTGGAACAGGGCCTGCCGTGTCCCGGGTGATACGTACCCGAAGTGACGCATAGGGCTCCCCAGTGCTCGGGTCGCGATGTGACGCGATCTGGCCGATAATCGTACGTTGCAGTCAGACTCGAAAGCCCTTGCGAGAATGAACATCGCGTTATCCCCGTGTGGACCCGCCGTGTCCGGTGCTGATCAGCCACCCGCCCCGCGTTGTCCCGCCGGGTGGGGGGAAGGCAGGATGGCGGCTATGACGCACGCGATGGTGAAGGGCTCGAACATCCCGCTGGAGGCCGGAGCCGTGAGGGCGGTGCTCCGCTGGGCCCCCGGCCCGGGGGTGCCCGACGTCGACGCCTCCGCCCTGCTGCTGGGCGCCGACGGCCGCGTGCGCGACGACGAGGACTTCGTCTTCTACAACCAGCCCACCCACCCCTCCGGTCAGGTGCGCCACCTGCCCAAGCAGCAGCTGGGCGAGTCCCTGACGGACACCGTGGAGGCGGAGCTCACCGGGCTCGGCCCGGAGGTGGACCGCGTGGTGCTGGCGGCCTCCTCCGACGGCGGGCCCTTCGCCTCCGTGGGCGACCTGCGGCTGGAGCTGTTCGACGCGGCCGGACCCGGCCCGGAGGGCGGGGACGAGCCGCTCGCGGTGTTCGACGTCGTTCCGGAGACGGGCGACGAGTCGGCGCTCATCTGCGGAGAGCTCTACCGGCGCGGGGACGCCTGGAAGTTCCGCGCCCTGGGCCAGGGGTACGACACCGGGCTGATCGGCCTGGCCACCGAGTACGGGATCTCCGTCGAGGACGGCGGGGCCGGCGGATCCGGGGACGACGGCCGCACGGCGACCGAACCGGACGGCGTCACCCAGCAGGTGCCCCCGCCGCGCCCCGAGCCCTCCGGCCCGGGGCCGGACGACGCCCCGCCGGAACCCTCCGGCTACGGCTATCCGGCGCCTCCCGCGCAGCCCCCGTTCCCGCCGCCGCCCGCCGCGCCGGCCCCCGTTCCGCAGGCGCCCCCCGCGCACGCCCCGGGCTACGGCTATCCGCACCAGCCCGTGGGGGCGTACGGCTATCCGCACCCGCCCGCGCCGCCGGTGGCCGACCCGGCGTTCGCCCTGCCGCCGCAGGGCCCGCAGTTCCAGCGGAACCGCTGACGGGCCCCGTCCCCACCCCGGCGCCGGGGGCCTCGGGGGACGGGCCCGCAACCCTGCTCAGGGCCGCGCGCCGGCGGGATCACCGCCGGTCCGGCCCCCTGCTCAGCCGCCCCCGGCAGGCGGCGGGAACGGCTCGCCACCCCGCGCCGTCACGGCCTCCACCGCCCGGGCCGGAACCAGGGCGGGCGGAACCGGGGCGGGACGGCGGCAGCGGCGGACCGGGGACGGCGCCCCGCGGGCGGCAGAGGCGGCGGGGGCCGGGTCAGACCTTCTCCTTCGTTCCCGGACCCCACTGAAGGCCCCAGCCGTACAGCCGGTCCAGCTCCGCCTGGAAGCCGTAGACGTAGCGCACCTCACGGCGCACCACCAGCTCGCCCTTGACGTTCTCGATCAGCAGCACGGCGCAGGACCGGGCCTGCGGTGCCCGCTCGTCCAGGCCGATCTCCAGCCGCGGCCCGTTGCTCGGGTAGAGGGTGACGACGGCGTGCGTGCGGTCGAACGCGGGGGTGCCGTCGTAGATGTAGACGAAGACCAGCAGCCGCTTGAACTCGTCCTTGTAGTCGAGATTGATGTAGATCGTCTCGCCGGAGGAGCCGCCGAAGCGGTCGTCGCCGCTGAGCTTCATGTACGGCGGGCTGTTGATGTCGCCGAGGAAGTTGCCGAGCGGCTGGACGACGCCCTTCGTACCGTCCTTCATCTCGTACAGGCAGGCCAGGTCCAGGTCGATCTTGACCACGGCCGGGCCCTGGGCCTGCACGATCTCCGGTTTGAACAGGCTCGTCGGGTTGCGCAGCAGCCCGCCGCGCCGGGTGGGGCCGCCGATGTCCGAGGTCCGCATCCGCCAGGAGAGGTTGACCCGGAGGTTGCCGGTGGCGGCGCCCTGCTTGCTGAGCGAGACGGTCTGCCGCCGTTTGGTCAGCTCTATCGCGTTGGTCGCGGGATCACCGCTGTCGAAGACGGTGCCGCCGCGCGACCACCGCCACCACCCCTCGCCGCTCCCCTTGTTCCAGAAGGCCACGCCGACACCACCCCCACCTGCGAAAAATCCCGACGCCCGCCCGCGGGGCGCGGACCGGGCAGCACCGCGGGGCGGCCCCGGACCGGCGCCTCCCGGCTGTCCGGGTGGATCCGATACCTGGCGGCCGCCCCGCTCAGAGCGTTCCTCATTTGGAGCGTGGTCACACTCCGAAAGGGGTCAGACCCCCGGTGAGACCTTGGTCTTCTCGTCCTCGCCCGCCGCGGCCAGCGCGCGGTTGCGCCGGACCGACGACCAGAAGGAGGCGGCGATCAGGCCGACGCCGATGAGGCCGGTGATGACCTCGGAGACGTGCCACTTGATGGTGATGAGCAGCAGCGTGGCCAGGGCGCCGATCGCGTAGTGGGCGCCGTGCTCCAGGTAGACGTAGTCGTCGAGGGTGCCCTCGCGGACCAGGTAGACCGTGAGGGACCGGACGTACATCGCGCCGATACCCAGGCCGAGCGCCATCCAGAAGATGTGGTTGGTGACGGCGAAGGCGCCGATGACGCCGTCGAAGGAGAACGAGGCGTCCAGCACTTCGAGGTAGAGGAACATGAAGAAGGCGGCCTTGCCGGCGAGCCCGACCATCGACGGGTCCTTGCCCTGGCTGCGGGCCTGCTCCTGGGCGGCTTCCTCCGCCTTCTCCTCGTCCTCCTCCAGCCGGTCCTCGAAGTAGCTGGAGAGACCGCCCACGATCAGATAGGTGACGAGGCCGGCGACGCCGGCGAGCAGGACGGTGCCCGACTTGTCGGTGTGCCCGCCCCCGTGCTGGACCGCCTCGGTGGCGATGGTGGTGGCCGAGATCAGCAGGACGATCAGCCCGATGCAGACGGCGAGCCCGTCCACCTTGCCGAGGCGGGCCAGCGGCTTCTCCAGCCACGGCACCCAGTGGTGTTCCTTCTCGTCGAAGAGGAAGTTGAGGAAGATCATCAACAGGAACATGCCACCGAAGGCGGCGATGGCCGGATGGGCGTCGGTGACGAGCATCTCGTACTGATCGGGGTCGCGCATGGCGAGCTCGACGGCCTCGATCGGGCCGACCTTGGCCGTGACGGCCACGATGACGACGGGGAAGACCAGCCGCATGCCGAAGACGGCGATCAGGATGCCGATGGTGAGGAAGATCCGCTGCCAGAAGGCGTTCATCTTCTTCAGCACACCGGCGTTGACGACCGCGTTGTCGAAGGACAACGAGATTTCCAGGATGGAGAGTATCGCCACCACGGCGAAGCCCTGCCAGCCCCAGAAGTAGGCCGCGGCGGCGAGCCCCACGGCGGTGACGCCGAAGGACCAGCCGAAGGTTTTCAGGAGCACTGGCCACCCAATCGTGAGTAGGGGTCCCCCGCGCGCAGTGCGCGGCTTTACGAAACGTTGACCCCGAAGTCTAGGACGATCCCCCGCAGCCCCGACGCGTACCCCTGTCCGACCGCCCGGAACTTCCACTCACCGCCGTAGCGGTAGACCTCACCGAAGATCATCGCCGTCTCGGAGGAGGCGTCCTCGCTGAGGTCGTAGCGGGCCAGCTCGCTGCCGTCCGCCTGGTTGACCACCCGGATGAAGGCATTGGCGACCTGGCCGAAGGTCTGGCCCCGCACCTCGGCGTCGTGGATCGAGACCGGGAAGACGATCTTGTCCACCTCGGCCGGGACCCGGGCGAGGTCCAGCAGCAGGGACTCGTCGTCGCCGTCGCCCTCGCCGGTGAGGTTGTCCCCGGTGTGCTGGACGGAGCCCTCGGGGCTGCTGAGGTTGTTGTAGAAGACGAAGTACTCGTCCCCGAGCACCCGGCCCTGCCGGCAGAGCAGCGCGCTGGCGTCCAGGTCGAACGGCGCTCCGGTGGTGGACCGCGCGTCCCAGCCCAGGCCGACCAGGACCTCGCGCAGGTCCGGCGCGGCCTTGGACAGGGATACGTTGCCGCCCTTGGCGAGCGTGACTCCCATGATGTGTTCCTCCCCCTCGTGACGCTTCCGGTGGCGCCGCCGCCCCGGGCTCCCGGCGCCGCCCCCGCCGTCACCGGTGGGCTACCGGTGACGGCGGGGGCGGCGCGGGCCGGGACGGCGGTCGTGGTGGGTGTGCGGCGGCGGCCGTACGTCAGACGTTGACGCCGAAGTCCTGGGCGATGCCGCGCAGGCCCGAGGCGTAGCCCTGGCCGATGGCGCGGAACTTCCAGTCGCCGCCGTGCCGGTAGAGCTCGCCGAAGACCATGGCCGTCTCCGTGGAGGCGTCCTCCGTCAGGTCGTAGCGGGCCAGCTCGCGGCCGTCGGCCTGGTTCACCACGCGGATGAAGGCGTTGCGCACCTGGCCGAAGCTCTGCTGGCGGCTCTCGGCCTCGTAGATGGAGACCGGGAAGACGATCTTGGCGACCTCTGCGGGCACCGCGGCCAGATTGACCTTGATCGACTCGTCGTCGCCCTCGCCCTCACCGGTGAGGTTGTCCCCGGTGTGCTCCACCGAGCCGTCCGGGCTCGTGAGGTTGTTGAAGAAGACGAAGTGCCGGTCGGAGAGGACCTTGCCCTCGGCGCTGGTCAGCAGCGCGCTGGCGTCGAGGTCGAAGTCGGCTCCGGTGGTGGTGCGGACATCCCAGCCCAGACCCACGGTGACCGCCGTCAGGCCCGGCGCCTCCTTGCTCAGAGAGACATTGCCGCCCTTGCTGAGACTGACTCCCACAAGTCCTCCCCTGGGTATACGGGGGGGCGGCGGACACGGCCCCGCCCCCGTCGTGCGATGGCGTCGGATCGACGCTTCGATCCTAGTCAGCGGCCACACTCCGGGGACAGGGCCCTCGGCGGGCCGTCCCCGGAGCACCCCACACGGCGGCGGTGCCCGGGTGGGCCGGCCGGCGCCCGCGGTCAGAGCTCGCCGAGCGCCTTGACGTAGTCGTTCAGGTCACGGGCGTCCGGGATGGCGTTGACGACCGTCCAGCGGACGACGCCCTCCTTGTCGATGATGAAGGTGGCGCGGACGGCGCACCCCTTCTCCTCGTCGAAGACGCCGTAGGCGCGGGAGGCCTCGCCGTGCGGCCAGAAGTCGGAGAGCAGCGGGTAGCTCAGCCCCTCCTGCTCGGAGAAGACCCGGAGCGAGAACGGGGAGTCGTTGGAGACCGCCAGCAGCTGCACGTCGTCGTTGACGAACGCCGGCAGCTCGTCGCGCAGGGCGCAGAGCTCACCGGTGCAGACGCCGGTGAAGGCGAAGGGGTAGAAGAGGAGGACGACGTTCTTCTCACCGCGGAAGTCGGAGAGCTTCACCAGCTCGCCGTGCTGGTTCTTCAGCTCGATTTCGGGGGCCTTGGTGCCGACGTCGATCGCCATGGGTGGTGGGTGCCTCTCGTCGAGGGGGAACGGTCACCCCCAGTCTGTCACCACGCTCCGTCACCGCGCTCCGCGGGGAGACCCCCACCGCACGGCCGGGAGGCCACGCGGCGCGCCCCGGGGCGCACGCCGCGTGCCCCCGCGGCGAAGGAGCCGCGGGGGCACGTACGGGCGGGTCAGGGCGGGGGCGCGGTCCTACGGGGCCGCCGGGCGCCGGGCCCGGGTGGTGTCACCGCTTGCCGGAACGGGCCGCCTTCGGCGTGACCAGACGGCTGCCGGCCCAGTCCTTGCCGGCGTTGACACTGCTCGTCTGGGCGAGCCCGGCGGTGGCGGCGGCCTCGCCGATGTCGCTCGCCTCGACGTAGCCGTCCCGGCCGGTCTTGGGGGTCATCAGCCAGATCGGGGCACCCGCGTCGATCATGGTGGTGGCGTCCACCAGCGCGTCCGTCAGGTCGCCGTCGTCATCGCGGAACCACAGCAGCACGGCGTCCGCCACGTCGTCGTACTCCTCGTCGACGAGTTCGGTGCCGGTCAGCTCCTCGATGGCCGCACGCAGATCCTGCTCGGTGTCGTCGTCGTAGCCGAGCTCCTGGACCACCTGCCCGGGCTGGAAACCCAGCCTCGCGGCAGGGTTGGTCCGCTCCTCCGCGTGGTCCGCGGTCGCGCTCACGGATTGCCTCCTGTCGTATTTCGTATCGTTTCGGTGCCCCACGCACGCGCGAGGCTTGGGCGTAGTCCACACGTGCCGGGCGGATCGCGCAAGTACCTCGCCCTCCATCCCGCC
The DNA here is from genome assembly GCF_012034935.1 of Streptomyces zingiberis. Classification (GTDB taxonomy): domain Bacteria; phylum Actinomycetota; class Actinomycetes; order Streptomycetales; family Streptomycetaceae; genus Streptomyces; species Streptomyces zingiberis. Next base: position 203,899 of record NZ_JAATEN010000002.1, on the reverse strand, counting down.
CAAACGTTGACTTGTCGTCGCAAGACGCACGCCGCGGGTACGCGCCGCGCGCCGGTCCCCGGGCGGCCCGACACCGCTTTCCGGCCCCTCCCGGCGGGACCGCGGGAGGCAGGTGACAGGGTTGCGCCGATCAGCCGTGAGGGCGGCGGACCGCGCACGCCCGGAAGGGACGCCCGGGGCCCCGGCACCGCCACCGGCAGGGGAGAGCGGCCCGCTCCCGCGGCCCGCGGGAGCGGGCGGGCGAGGGCCGGCAACGAGGGGCGCGCGGGAGAGAGCCGCACGGGAGAGGCGTGCGGAGGGGAGGCGCCCCGCGCGGGCCGGCGAAGCCCGGAGCAGGGAGAAGACCGGCGCCGGAGGAGGGCGGGGCGGGGCCGCGGGACGGCTCGGCGTAAGGTGGCGAGTCGGCCGAGCCACCCAAGTCGGCCGCAACCGGTCGACAACCGGTCAACCGGTCGCCGTCTCGCAGAGTGGCGGTTACCTCACAGTACAGCTTATTACCGATCAGTAGAGATGACGTACGCGCCTCTGCGGTCCACGATGGAGGCGGCGCGACACCAGCAGAGCACGATTCCACAGCGTGCACGGTACGAACGAATAGCGAAGGAACAGCGTGGCTTCCGCATCCGATCGCAACCCGATCATTATTGGCGGCCTTCCCAGCCAGGTCCCGGACTTTGATCCCGAGGAGACCCAGGAGTGGCTCGACTCGCTCGACGCGGCCGTCGACGAGCGAGGCCGGGAACGCGCCCGTTACCTGATGCTCCGCCTCATCGAGCGGGCACGCGCCCAACGCGTCGCCGTCCCGGAGATGCGCAGCACGGACTACGTCAACACCATCGCCACCAAGAACGAGCCGTTCTTCCCGGGCAACGAGGAGATCGAGCGCAAGATCCTCAACGCGACCCGGTGGAACGCGGCCGTGATGGTCTCGCGCGCCCAGCGCCCGGGCATCGGCGTCGGCGGCCACATCGCCACTTTCGCCTCCTCGGCGTCCCTCTACGACGTCGGCTTCAACCACTTCTTCCGCGGCAAGGACGCGGGGGACGGCGGCGACCAGATCTTCTTCCAGGGGCACGCCTCCCCCGGGGTCTACGCCCGCGCCTACCTCCTGGACCGGCTCTCCGAGACCCAGCTCGACGGTTTCCGCCAGGAGAAGTCCCGGTTCCCGGACGGGCTGTCCAGCTACCCGCACCCGCGGTCGATGCCGGACTTCTGGGAGTTCCCGACGGTCTCCATGGGCCTCGGCCCGCTGGGCGCGATCTTCCAGGCGCGGATGAACCGCTACATGGAGGCGCGCGGCATCGCCGACACCTCCCGCTCCCACGTCTGGGCCTACCTCGGCGACGGCGAGATGGACGAGCCCGAGTCGATCGGCCAGCTCTCCATCGCCGCCCGTGAGGGCCTGGACAACCTCACCTTCGTGGTCAACTGCAACCTGCAGCGCCTCGACGGCCCGGTGCGCGGCAACGGCAAGATCATCCAGGAGCTGGAGTCCGTCTTCCGCGGCGCCGGCTGGAACGTGATCAAGCTGGTGTGGGACCGCAGCTGGGACCCGCTGCTCGCCCAGGACCGGGACGGCCTGCTGGTCAACAAGTTGAACACCACCCCCGACGGCCAGTTCCAGACGTACGCCACGGAGAGCGGCTCCTACATCCGCGACCACTTCTTCGGCGACGACCAGCGACTGCGCACGATGGTCGAGAACATGACCGACGACCAGATCCTGCACCTGGGGCGCGGCGGCCACGACCACAAGAAGATCTACGCGGCGTACAAGGCGGCCAAGGAGCACAAGGGCCAGCCCACGGTGATCCTGGCGCAGACCGTCAAGGGCTGGACGCTCGGCCCCAACTTCGAGGGCCGCAACGCGACCCACCAGATGAAGAAGCTGACGGTCGACGACCTCAAGATGTTCCGCGACCGGCTGCACCTGCCGATCCCGGACAAGGACCTGGAGTCCGGCCTGCCGCCGTACTACCACCCCGGGCCCGACTCCGAGGAGATCCAGTACATGCACGACCGCCGCAAGGCGCTGGGCGGCTACGTGCCGACCCGGGTCGTGCGCGCGAAGCCGCTGCCGCTGCCCGCGGACAAGACCTACGCGACGGTCAAGAAGGGCTCCGGCCAGCAGCAGATCGCCACCACCATGGCGTTCGTCCGGCTGCTGAAGGACCTCATGCGGGACAAGGAGATCGGCAAGCGCTTCGTGCTGATCGCCCCCGACGAGTACCGCACCTTCGGGATGGACTCCTTCTTCCCGAGCGCGAAGATCTACAACCCGCTGGGCCAGCAGTACGAGTCGGTCGACCGCGAACTGCTGCTCGCCTACAAGGAGTCGCCGACCGGCCAGATGCTGCACGACGGCATCTCCGAGGCCGGCTGCACCGCCTCGCTGATCGCGGCGGGTTCGGCGTACGCCACCCACGGCGAGCCGCTCATCCCGGTCTACGTCTTCTACTCGATGTTCGGGTTCCAGCGGACCGGCGACCAGTTCTGGCAGATGGCCGACCAGCTCTCGCGCGGTTTCGTGCTCGGCGCCACGGCGGGGCGGACCACCCTGACCGGTGAGGGGCTCCAGCACGCGGACGGCCACTCGCAGCTGCTGGCCTCCACCAACCCGGCGGCCGTCTCCTACGACCCGGCCTACGGCTACGAGATCGCGCACATCGTCAAGGACGGCCTCCGCCGCATGTACGGCGAGGACAGCGAGGACGTCTTCTACTACCTCACCGTCTACAACGAGCCGATCCAGCACCCGGCCGAGCCGGAGAACGTGGACGTCGAGGGCATCCTCAAGGGCCTCTACCGCCTCAGGCAGGGCGAGCGGGGAATGATCCCGGCGCAGATCCTCGCCTCGGGCGTGGCCGTGCCGTGGGCGCTGGAGGCACAGCGCCTCCTCGCCGAGGAGTGGGACGTCCGGGCGGACGTCTGGTCGGCCACCTCCTGGAACGAGCTCCGCAAGGACGCCGTCGCGGCCGAGGAGCACAACCTCCTCCACCCCGAGGAGGAGCAGCGGGTGCCGTACGTCACCACCAAGCTCCGGGACACCGAGGGGCCGAAGGTGGCCGTCTCCGACTGGATGCGCGCGGTGCCGGACCAGATCGCCCGCTGGGTGCCGGGCACCTACCAGTCACTCGGCGCGGACGGTTTCGGCTTCGCGGACACCCGGGGCGCGGCGCGCCGCTTCTTCCACATCGACGCGCAGTCGATCGTGCTGGGCGTGCTCACCGAGCTGGCCCGGGACGGCAAGGTGGACCGCTCCGTGCTGAAGCAGGCCATCGACCGCTACCAGCTGCTGGACCCGACGGCGGCCGACCCGGGCGCCGCGGGCGGCGACGCCTGACCTGACCGGCCGCCGGCTCCCGGAAGGCGGGCCGGCCGTCACCGGACACCCGGAGGGCCGGGTTCGGACCAAGGATGCTTGGTCCGAACCCGGCCCTCCGGCCGTGGCGCGCCCCGCCCTCACGGGCGGTGGCACGGCGCCGGCCGGTGCCGTCACGCGGCGGGCGGGCCCTCCGTCTCCAGATGCGTCAGAGGGCTCCGCCGCCGTTCAGCCCGGTCAGCCACAGCAGGGCCATCACCGTGTCGATGGCGCCGAGGACGACCGCGACGAGCGCCGGTACGGAGGCGCCACGGAAGTTCCACGTGCGTCCCATCGACAGCCAGCCGCAGACGATCGCCGCCGGTCCGAGCACGATGCCCAGAGCGAAGAATCCGGCGATCGCGCAGACCAGCCCGATGATGCCCAGAGACGCGCTGTCCAGCCCGTTCCACGACCCCGTCCGGCCGCTCTCACGGGGGTTCCCGCGCGCGCTGGTGTTCCACGAGCCCGCCATATTCCCTCCCGGGGGTCGACGTATCGGGCTGCTCTCCGTATGCCCCCGCCCCCGGGCGGAATGCACGGGCCGGCCGGAGGCGGGGCGGACAACGGGCGACGCGCCCCGGGGGGGCGGTGAGTGGCGCGCGCCGGTCCCGCGGGGCGGGGGACCCGGCAGGCCCCGCCGGACAGCCGGGCCCAGGGCCGAACGGCCCTGGCCCCCGGATCAGTTCGCGTGGAGCTGCCGGCGCCGTCCGCTGCGGGGCCCGGGTACCACCTGCGGCCCGGTGACGGCCCCCGGCGAGCCGGCGAGCCCCTGCCCGGCAGGAAGACAACGCCGTTCAGGGGCTCGCCCGCCGGTGCCGAACCCTCAGTTCTCCCAGATCTTGAACGCCCGCACCTGGTAGGGGGAGGCGGGCACCCAGGTGCCGTCACCGGGGTAGGTGTCGAACTCCCCGGTCTCCCCGCACACGGCGCTCTGGTAGGTGGTGACGGGCCGGCCCGTGCGGTTGGCGAACGACTCCGCGGTGGTACCGGCGGGCAGCGGGACGCAGCTCTCGATGTCGGTGGCGGACAGCTCGTGGGTGCGGCGCTCGCCGGTGAAACCGGCTCGGTCCCAGAGGCAGAGCGCCCCGACGGGACAGGCGCCGGCGGCAGGCCCGGCGGTCGGAACCACCCGGCTCGCCGCCACCGGGCTTGCCGCGGCCCGGTTCGCGGCGGTCGGGTCCGCGGCAGCCGGGTTCGCGGCAGCCGGTGCGGCCGGCAGCAGGGCGACGGCCGTCAGGGCGGCCGCGGCGGTCAGGGCGGCGGTCAGGGCGGCGGTCGCCGGAAGGGTACGCATCAGGATCACTCCCCCGTGAGGTGCCGCCCCTGCCGGGCACGGCACGGTTTCCGCCGCCGGGCCGGACGGCCGGCGGCGCTCGCGGGACGAGCCTTCCCGACGCGGGACGGCCGCCGCCAGAACCGGCGGCGCGGTCCACCCGGATAGGGGACAATCCTGCCGAGGCTGACGCCAACAGGACGCCGCACAACCGGAGTTGACGATCCCGGCGCACTGCGCGGTCGGCGCCCGGCACCCGGCCCGGGGCCGTCACCGCACCGCGCGACGCGGCCCCGTCCGTCTCAGATGTGCGCCCCCGGGACCCCGGCCTCGGCGTTCTCCCCGCGCCGGGTCAGGAGGGCGACGAACACGGCCAGCACCGCCACGCCCCCGGCGACGGTGAACGAGAAGCCCATGCCGGACACGAACGTGTCATGCGCGACGCCGGTGATCGTCTCGGCGATCTGCGGCGGCGTCCCGTCGGGCACGGGCGCGATGCCCACCTCGACGGCCTCGGACATCCGCGCCATCTGCTCCGGGGTGACCGGCGGAAGCTGTGCGTCCGCCCAGTTGCCGGGCAGTTCGCCGTCGACCCGGGCGGCCATGGTGGCGCCGAGGACGGCCGTGCCGAGGCTGCCGCCGACCTGCATGGCGGCCTGCTGGAGACCGCCCGCCACGCCGGAGAGCTCCAGCGGCGCGTTGCCGACGATGACGTCCGTCGCGCCCACCATCACGGGGGCCAGGCCGAGGCCGAGCAGCGCGAACCACAGGGACATCACCCCACTGCCGCTGTCGCGCTCCAGGGTCGCCAGGCCGAAGCTGGCGGCGGCGGTGAACGCCATGCCACCGACCAGCGGGACCCGCGGCCCCACCTTGGTGATCAGCGCTCCCGCGACCGGGGAGGCCACGATCATCATGCCGGTGAGCGGCAGCAGATGGAGCCCGCTGTCCACGGGGCTCATGCCGTGCACGTTCTGCAGGTAGAAGGTGACGAAGAAGATCCCGCCCATGAAGGCGAAGGCCATCAGCACCATCAGGACCGTGCCCGCGGAGAGCGGCACCGAACGGAACATCCGCAGCGGGATGAGCGGTTCGCGGACCCGGGTCTCCCAGACGGCGAAGGCGATGAACGCGCCCACCGCCGTGGCGAGGAAGAAGAGGGTGACCCCGTCGCCCCAGCCCCACTCCGGGGCCTTGATCAGCGCCCAGACCAGGAAGAACATCGCCGAGGAGAGCAGGACGATGCCGGGTATGTCGAAGGTGCGCGGCGCGTTCGGGGCGCGGTGGTCGACGAGGATCACCAGGCCCAGGGCGAGCGCGGCGGCGCCCACCGGCACGTTGATGAAGAAGACCGACTGCCAGTTGACGTGCTCGACCAGCAGCCCGCCGACGATCGGGCCGGCCGCGGTCGAGGCGCCGATCACCATGCCCCAGATGCCGATGGCCATGTTGAGCCGCTCGGCGGGGAAGGTGGCGCGCAGCAGGCCCAGCGCGGCGGGCATCAGCAGCGCGCCGAAGAGGCCCTGCAACACGCGGAAGGCTATGACCAGCGGCACGGTGGTGGAGAAGCCGATCGCGGCCGAGGCCAAGGCGAAGCCGACGATGCCGATGAGGAAGGTCTGCCGGTGGCCGAAGCGGTCGCCGAGCTTGCCCGCGGTGATGAGGGAGACGGCCAGCGCGAGCAGATAGCCGTTGGTGATCCACTGGACGTCGGCGAGCGAGGCGCCGAGGTCCCGCTGGATGGCCGGGTTGGCGATGGCGACGATCGTGCCGTCGAGCGCGACCATCATCACGCCGAGCGCCACGGAGAAGAGGGTGAGCCAGGGGTGGCCGCGCAGCCCCGTACGGGGAGCGGCCGTCTCGATACGGTCCGGCGCCGGTTCGGCGACGGGAGTCTGGGACGTCATGGCCGGGAGATTATGTCAGCGACTGACAGTTGACAAACCCTTTCGGCCGGGAGTAACTGTCAGCGCCACCCCACCCTTCCGACCAGGGAGAACAGCCATCGACCCCAGGGAGGAACACCCGGTGACGACACGGCGACCGGTGAGCGGACCGTGCGGACTGCGGGAGCGCAAGAAGCAGCGCACCCGGGCCGCGCTGATCCGCGCCGCCCTGGGGCTGTTCACCACCCGGGGCTACGAGCGGACGACGGTGGACGAGATCGCCGAGGCCGTGCAGGTCTCCCAGCGCACCTTCTTCCGCTACTTCTCCGGCAAGGAGGACGTGGCCTTCGCCGTCCAGGAGAGGGTGGAGGAAGAGATCCTGGAGGCGTTCGCCGCCCGGCCCCCGGACGAGCCGCCGCTGGCCGCGCTGCGCGGCGCGCTCTCCGCCGGCTGGGACCGCATCGCGGAATCGGTCACCGACACGGTCGAACCCGAGCTGCACCTGCGGATGTTCCAGGTCATCGAGTGCACCCCGGCGTTGCTCGCCGTGATGCTGCGGCGCTGCGCCGCCTGGGAGGACCGGCTGGCGCGGGAGATCGCCCGGCGGACGGGCACCGACCCCGGCACCGACCCGCGCCCCCGGGTACTGGCGGCCACGTTCATCGGCGTCACGCGCGCCGCGGGGCAGGTGTGGGGCGCCGGCCCGGACAACTCGGCCGAGGCACTCCGCGCGATCACCGAGCGCCACCTCGACCAGCTCGTCCCCGCACTGGCCGAGGACTGGCACCGTCCCGCCGCCGCGCCCTCCGAAACCGCGTCCGCACGGCGCTGACGAGGGACGACGGACACGGGGACGGCGCCGCCGAGCCCCGGTGGCGCCGGCGTGGCGCGCGCCCGGCGGCGGGCCCGTACGGGAGGAGCGCCATCGGTGCGCCCCCGGAGATCACCGAGGGTTACCGGCCGCTCAAGGGCCGTGACGCAGCGCGGATGCCCAACCTGTCCCTTGTGGCCGCTTTGCCCGGCCGTAAACGTGAAATGACTCACGGTGGGACGCCGGATAACGATTCGGCAGCGGTCCGTCTCCTAGGGTGTCCCGCAGTGTCTTCCATCTCCGAGCTCGGCTCCTCCCCCAGCCCCTGGTTCAGCGGCTCCCCGGCATCGCGGGCGGCGCTGATCCTCTGCCTGGTGCTGGTCCTGCTGGCCACCACCGGCTGGACGGCGCTGCGCACCCAGCACCCGCGCCCGGGGCCGCGCGCCGCGGCGGAGGCGGCGTGGAACCGGGACACGGCCGGCGGGCGGCGCCTCCCCCGCGCCGACGCGGCGCCGGAGGAGATCCGCGCGTTCTTCGGGACGCTCGCAGCGGAGCAGCGCCGGCGCCTCGCGGACCGCCATCCGCTGGTCGTCGGCAATCTGGGCGGCGCCCCGCCGTCCCTGCGCTACCAGGCCAACCGCGCCGCGCTGCGGCGGGCGCTGGTGTCCGAGCGGGCGCGGCTGCACGACAGCCGGCTCACCCCGCTCGGCCGCGAGCAGACCGCCCGCCGCGCACAGCGCTACGCGTCGCTCCTCCGCCCGGGCCGGCAGATCCTCGCCTTCGACCCGACGGGCCCCGGCCGGGTCGCGGAGGTGTTCGGCGATCTGACGGCCGCCCGGAGGGTGTCGGTGGTGGTGCCGGGGGTGGACACCGAGGTGGTGACCTTCGAGCGCAGCCGCGGGCCGTACTCCGCGCCCGTCGGCATGGCGCGCGCGCTGCACTCCGCCGAGCGCGCGGCGGCCCCCGGCGTCCGTACCGCGGTCATCGCGTGGGCGGACTACACCGCTCCGGCCGGCATCGGCATGGACGCCGCTGCCGGGCGGCTGGCCGCGCGGGGCGCGCTCGGCCTCACCGCGCTCGTCCGGGCGCTGCCGGGGACGGCGAAGGTCGCGCTGTTCTGCCACAGCTACGGCTCCGTGGTCTGCGGGGTGGCGGCGCGTTCGCTGCCGCCGCGGGTCACCGACATAGCGGTCGCGGGCAGCCCGGGGATGCGCGCCGAGCGCGTCTCCGACCTCGGAGGACACGCCCGCGTCTGGGCCACGCGGGACACCGGTGACTGGATCGAGGACGTGCCCAACCTCGAACTCGGCGCGCTCGGCCACGGCGTGGACCCCGTCTCCCCCGGTTTCGGGGCGCGGCGGCTCTCCGCCGAGGGCGCCTTCGGCCACGCCGGCTACTTCGTCCCGGGCACCGCGAGTCTGGAGAACTTCGCCCGGGTCGGCGTGGGAGACCTCGCCGCGGTCCGCTGCTCCGGCGGCGCGCACTGCGGCACCGCGGACCAGGGAGGCCACGAACGGTGATACGCGCGGCACTCGGCGGGAGGACGGCCACAGCCCCGCCGCCTACGATGAAGCGCATGGGTGAACAGCTGGCCGGTTTCCACACCGTCTGGGAGTTCGACACGGACTCCGTGCTCATCCGCTTCGAACGGGGGATCCGCACGCCGAGACTCTTCCATGTCCTCGGTGAACGACGTGTCCCGTACGAGGCGCTGTCCGCCGTGGAGCTCACTCCCGGCAGAAAGGGGAGCGTGGTACTGCGGGCCGTACCCCGGCCCGGCGCCGATCCGCTGATGGACGCGGCGGACGGCCAGCTCAAGGAGGGCTCCGACCCCTACCGTCTCGTGCTCCCCGCCGAGCGTGAACTCCTCGCCGAGTACTACGCGGAGGAACTGCGCTCCGCCCTCGGCCCGGACGCCGGGCGCCCCGCCGAGTGCCATCTCGTCGCCGCGCCGCCGCCACCGCTCAGCTTCAAGGCGTACGACGGCAAGGCGCGCTTCGACGGCGAGTCCGTCGTCTTCCGCTGGTTCTGGACGGGCGCCTCCTCCGCCAAGTGGAAAGCGGGTGACCAGCGGTTCCCCGTGGGCGAGCTGGGCGGGGTGGAGTGGCGCTCCCCCGAGGTGTTCGACGGCCATCTGCGGCTGCTGCGCCGCGGCGCGGACACCCCGGGGACGGGCGACGCCGACCAGGACCCCGCCTCGGTGGTCTTCGGTCTCGGCTACGGCCTCGTGCACGAGTCCCTGCCGTTCGCCGCCTCGGTGCTGGAGGCCGTCAAGGCCGCGTCCCCGGCCACCACGGACGGCGGCGTCTCGCCGTGCGCCGGCACCGCCGCCGCCCCGTCCGTCCTCACCGCCGGCGCCCGCGCGCAGGCCCGCCCCGACCCGGCCGACGTGGCGGACCGCATCCGCCACCTCGGCGCGCTGCACGAGGCGGGGCTGCTCACGGACGACGAGTTCAGCTCGAAGAAGGCGGAGCTGCTGGCGGAGTTGTGACGGCGAGGCCGCCGGCGGGCGCCGCGTGACGGAGCGCCCCGGACCGGGGCGGGACGGTCCGCCACCGGGGGCCGGTTCCGACTCCGCCGGGCCCCCGGTGCGCGGCCCCGCGGGCGCTGTGCCGCTACTCGCGGCCGGCGGAGGTGGCCGCCATGCTCGGGTAGCGGGTGCCGCTCACGCGGTCGGCGATGGTGTCGAGGCGCGCCAGTTCCTCCTCGGTGAGCCGGAGTCGGGTGGCCGCGGTGTTCTCCTCCAGACGGGAGCGCTTGCGGGTGCCGGGGATCGGGACGACGGCCAGCCCGTGCCGGTCGGCCTGCTGGTGCACCCAGGCCAGGGCGATCTGCCCGAGGGTGGCGCCGTGGGCCTGGGCGACGGCCCGTACGGGCTCCAGCAGCGCCGCGTTGGCGGTGGCGTTCTCGCCGGTGAAGCGGGGCATGGTGCGGCGGAAGTCACCGGCGCTCAGCTCCTGCCCCGCGTCGGTGAACGCGCCGGTGAGGAAGCCGCGGCCGAGCGGCGAGTAGGGGACGAAGGCGACGCCCAGCTCCCGGGCGGCGGGCACCGCCGTGCGCTCCACGTCCCGGCTGAACAGGGACCACTCCGACTGCACGGCGGTGATGGGGTGTTCGGCGTGCGCGGCGCGCAGCTCCGCGCCCGTCACCTCGCTCAGCCCGAGGTATGTGACCTTGCCCTCCCGCACGAGTTCGGCCATGGTGCCGACGGTCTCCTCGATGGGCACGTTCTCGTCGCGGCGGTGCATGTAGTAGAGGTCGATGACGTCCACGCCCAGCCGGCGCAGGCTGCCCTCGACGGCGCGGCGGATGTAGTCGGGGGCGTTGCTGATGGTGCGCCGGGAAGGGTCGGCGGGGTCGGCGATGATGCCGAACTTGGTGGCGAGGACGATCGCGTCGCGGTGTGCCGCGACGAACGGGGCGAGGAAGGCCTCGTTCGCGCCGTTGCCGTACAGCTCGGCGGTGTCGTAGTGGGTGACGCCCAGTTCCAGGGCCCGCTCCAGGGTGGCGCGGGCCTCGGCCTCGTCGGTGGGGCCGTAGGCGAAGCTCATGCCCATGCAGCCGAGCCCCTGGACGCCGGCCTCCGGGCCGTCCGTGCCGAGGCGGGTGCGGGGGATGGTGGCGTTCTGCTCGTTCATGCCGTTTCGGACCTCTCCGCATAGGTGTCGATCTTGGAGTCGAGTACCGCGAGAGTCTCCTGGAGTTCGGTGATCCGGCGCCGGACGTCCTCCCGGTGGGCGCGGAGCAGTGCGTGCCGCTCGGAGACGGTGTGGTCGCCCGCGCGGACCAGTTCGGCGTAGCGGACCATGTCGGCGACGGGCATCCCCGTCAGCCGCAGCCGGCCCACGAAGGTGAGCCAGTCCAGGTCGCGGTCGGTGTAGCGGCGGCGGCCGGTGTGCGAGCGGTCCACGTGCGGCATCAGGCCGATGCGCTCGTACCAGCGGAGGGTGTGGTCGGTGAGACCCGTCCAGGCGGAGACCTCGCTGATGGTGTAGGCGTCCTGGCCGGCCGGGCGCGCGGGCGCGGCCCGCTCCGGGCACAGTCCCCGCCGCGCGGTCACGCTCTCCGTCACACTCATGGGCCCCGCCCTGCCTTCCGCCGCTGCTCCGCTGTTCTGCTGTCCTGCTGTTCTGCTGTCGCGCCGTCCCGCCGTCCCGCCGGTACGCCGTCGTGCTCTCGGCCCGGTACCCGGCGCCGCCCACGCTAATGACGTGGAGCGCACTCCAGGCAAGCACCGCCGGGCGCGGCTTCCGGCCGTCCTCGGGTCCGCCGGTCGCCCCGGGGCGCCCGGCGGTTCTCCCGGAACCCGGTGGCTCCCGGAACCCGGTGGATCCGCGCCCCGCCGGTGCCACCGCCCCGCCCGTCCCCGTGAGGCTCCGGCCCCGGGCGGGGCGGGGGCTCTCCGGACGGAACGTTAGGCTCCTGGGCATGGAGAGTCTGCGCCTGATCGAGAACTGGCCGGTCCCCACCGCCGCCGCCGCGGTGGTCCGGGCCGACGGCACCGTGGCCGGATCGCACGGCCCGGACGACCACCGCTTCCGCCTCGCGTCCGTCACCAAGCCGCTGAGCGCGTACGCCGTCCTCGTCGCGTACGAGGAGGGCGCCGTCGAGCTGGACGAACCGGCCGGCCCGGAGGGTGCCACGGTCCGCCACCTGCTGGCCCACGCCTCGGGGCTCGCCTTCGACGAGGACCGGCCGATGGCGCCCCCCGGTGAGCGGCGCATCTACTCCAACGCCGGCTTCGAGGCCCTGGGCGACCACATCGCCAAGGTCACCGGGATCGCCTTCCCCGAGTATCTGCGCCAGGCGGTGCTGGAACCGCTCGGCATGGCCTCCACCGACCTGCCCGGCTCCCCCGCCAAGGACGCCGTCTCCACGGTGGCGGATCTGGTGCGGTTCGCCGCCGAGGTGCAGGCGCCGCGGCTGCTCCACCCGCGGACGGTGGCCGAGGCCACGCAGGTCGTCTTCCCCGGCCTCAACGGCGTGGTCCCCGGCTACGGGCAGCAGCGACCCTGCGACTGGGGCCTCGGCTTCGAGATCCGCGGCCACAAGTCCCCGCACTGGACGGGCGAGCGCTCCTCGCCGCGCACCTGCGGCCACTTCGGGCAGACGGGCACCTTCCTCTGGTTCGACCCGGAGGCCGGGGCGGCCTGCGTCGCGCTCACCGACCGCGACTTCGGCGACTGGGCCATCGAGGCCTGGCCCCCGTTCACGGACGCGGTCCTCTCCGAACTGGGCGGCTGACACGGGAGACCGTCACGGGCGGCTCGTGATCGCCGCAGCCGTTCCACGGGTGGTCGAGGCCGGTGCGGTGCGGCCTCAACTCAGCCGCCTCCCCCGGACCGGCCGTGTTCACGCGCGTCTCCGGCCAGGGCCGTCGCCCAGACCTCGCGCACCAGCGCGAGCACCGCATCCACGGTGGCCGGGATCTCGGTGACCAGTTCCCCGGCCGGCCGTGGGTATTCGGCCCGCCACGCGGGCGGTGGGTCGGGCACGTCGCGCGGAAGGTCGTGCGTCGCACGTACCGCGAAGACATGCCGCACGACGCCGGCGAGCACGGCGTCTCCGGCAAGGCCGTCCTCGATGAGCAACACGAGATCCGCCAGGTTCTTGACCCGCGTGTTGGGGCGGTTGCCGTAGTCACGGGTGAAAGCGTGCAGCTTCTCCGCGAAGTGCTGGCGGCGGTCGACCGCCTCGATCGTCCGCTGCGGGGTCCCGGCAAAACTCAGCGTGTTGGGGAGGGAAAGGCACTCGGTCCGGGCGATCTCCTCACCCCGGTCCACCACATCCACACGGATGCCCGCGAAGAGTTTGCCCGCAAGGTGCGCCTCGACGGAGAACCGCCAGCCACCCCGCCCGGCGGTGTCCGCCCGCAGCGGCACCGGGGCACCGACACGGAAGCGGAAGCCGTCGCCGTCCAGGTCCACCGCCAATGCCTCGATCAGCAGGTCACGTACCTCGCCCCCATCGGCGCCAAGACCTTCCTCGGGCCGGAGCGCGAGATCCAGATCCTTGGTGGTACGAGCCCGCCCGGGTAGCCGGAACTCCATGACGGCCCCGCCTTTGAGGATCCAGCCGCCGGTTCCGTCCACGGCGAGGCGGGCCGCCATCCGGTCGAAGACGACGAGCCGCCGACGGCGGGACAGGTCGGTGCCCGACTTCTCGGACTCCTGCTTCAGCCGGGCCTCCAAGGCACGCCGCAGCGCGGGCGCGTCACGGTACCGGCCGGTCATGACGCGGCTCCCAGCGCCCGTTCCACACCCAGCTCCGCGCGGGATCCCAGCAGTTGCGCGGCGTGGAGCAGGCCGCGACGCGTCACCATGCCGCGTTCCAGCGCCTCGGCCACCGCGCCCTCCAGGACATCCTGGTCGTATCCATCCGCGGCGGACTCCACGAGGGCCCGGATCGGGGTGGTGAGACGGTATCCCTGTCGGTGCTCGACATCCGCCGCCCGCAACTCCGCGCGGTGCAGGATCACCGTTTCCGATTTCTGCCGGAAACCACGCGGAACCGTCAGATGGATCCGTGAAGGGTTCGCCGTGCCGAGGTCGTGGGCGGCCAGGGCGCTGGCATGTGAGATGACCGCGCGGCCCTTGCTCCAGAGCCACCAGCGCACGAGTTGCTCGTCTCCCTCGGTCGGCAGGTCGGAGAACTCGGGCAGGCGGTAGAGCCCACGGTCCACGGAGACCCAGTTGCCCCGGTGTGCGTGATATCGCTGACTTTGATATGAGTAGCCGGATTCCACGGCCTGCGCCGCGGTGAAGTAGCCACGCTGCCCGGCAGCGATCCGCCACAGGGCACCGCGGCGGACGAGGCTCCCTCGATGTTCCACTGCCACCCCTGCACCGTAGCAAAGTAAAAAGAGTTTTTAGTTTGCCACACCAGGCACACGTGAAACTAAAGAAAACTACGGGTTACTTGCGAGTAGGAGGATGCGCCCGACAACGGCGGGAACAGCCGACCGCAAGGGGCGGCACCAGTTACGGCAGTTCCCAGACCAGGAGTTCGGAGGGTTCCTCGGCGGTCAGGGAGCGGGGGGCCGTGAGACGGAGGGCGTCGCCCGGGGTGAGGGGCGGTTCCGCGGGTGCGCCGCCGCCGTCGCCCGCGCCGTCCAGCCGCAGTGCGCCGGCGGTCACGTGGACGTAGCTGCGCGGGGCGTCCGGGAGGGCGACGCGCGCGCCCGCCGCCGGGCGGCGGAGGTGGAGGACGGCGCCGGAGCGCTCGACGGCGAACGGGGTGCGCTCGGCGAGGCCGCGGACGATCTCGTACTCCGGTTCGCCACCGGGCTCACGCGGGGTCAGCCACATCTGCACGAAGACCAGCGTGCGGTCGCCGTCGTTGCGCTCCTCGTGCTCCACGCCGGAACCGGCGCCGAGGCGCTGGACGTCGCCGGGGCGGACGACGGTGGTGTGGCCCGCGGAGTCCCGGTGGGTCAGCTCGCCCTCGACGACCCAGGTGACGATCTCGGTGTCCCGGTGCCGGTGGGCGGCGAAGCCCGCGCCGGGCGCCAGCCGCTCCTCGTTGCAGGCGATCAGGGGGCCGAAGCGCAGGTTGTCCGGGTCGTAGAAGCGGCCGAAGGAGAAGGCGTGCAGGGTCACGATGCCGGGGGCCGCCTCCCCGGTGGCCCCGCCGGCCGTCTCGGTGGCGGCCCCGCCGGCCCCGGCCGGCCCCGCGCCCCCGTCACCGGTCCCGTCGCCGTCCTCGCCGCCGGTCACGCCGTCCCCGCCGCGGTACCGCGCCTCCGCCCGCCAGACCTCGCTCATGTCCCTCACGCTAGCCCTCCCCCGTGGGCGCGGCACACGTGGGGACGCTCCCGTGCGGGGGGCCGGTCCCGGACCCCCGGCCCCGGATGTCCGGGGGATGAGGCAGGCTAGTCCACGTGCCAGAACCTGCATCCGGATCACCCGACCGCGCCCATCCGCACGCCGCGACGCTCCTGAGGCTGGAGAAGTCCGCCGCCTCGCTGGCGGCCGACGCCATCGCGCGCATGGACGAGACGCTGCCGTGGTACCGGGCGATGCCGCCGGAGAACCGCTCCTGGATCGGGCTGGTCGCGCAGGCCGGTATCGCGGCCTTCACCGAGTGGTTCCGCCACCCCGAGGCGCCGCAGGCGATCAGCACCGACGTCTTCGGCACGGCCCCGCGCGAGCTGACCCGGGCCGTCACGCTGCGGCAGACCGTGGAGATGGTGCGCACCACCATCGAGGTCATGGAGACGGCGATCGAGGAGGTGGCCGCACCGGGGGACGAGTCCATGCTCCGCGAGGCGCTGCTCGTCTACGCGCGGGAGATCGCCTTCGCCACGGCGCGGGTGTACGCCCAGGCCGCGGAGGCGCGCGGCGCGTGGGACGCCCGGCTGGAGTCGCTGGTGGTCAACGCGGTGCTCTCCGGCGAGGCGGACGAGGGCACCCTCTCCCGCGCCGCCGCGCTGGGCTGGAGCTCCCCGGAGCACGTCTGCGCCGTGCTGGGCACCGCCCCCGAGGGGGACAGCGAGCTGACCGTGGAGGCGATCCGCCGGGCCGCGCGGCACGCGAAGGTCCAGGTGCTGACGGGGGTGCTGGGCAGCCGGCTGGTGGTGGTCGCGGGCGGCAGCACCGATCCGCTGCGCATCGCGCGGGATCTGATCGGCCCGTTCGCGGCGGGCCCGGTGGTGGCCGGACCTGTCGTCGGCGACCTGCTGTCGGCGACGCGCTCGGCGGCGGCCGCCGCGGCCGGGCTGCGGGCGTGCTCGGCCTGGCCGGACGCCCCCCGCCCGGTGCTCGCGGACGACCTGCTGCCGGAGCGCGCCATGGCGGGCGACGCGAGCGCGCGGCAGCAGTTGGTGGAGGAGATCTACAGACCGCTGGAGGAGGCCGGCTCGGCACTGCTGGAGACGCTGAGCGTCTATCTGGAGCAGGCGAGCAGTCTGGAGGGCGCCGCGCGGATGCTCTTCGTCCACCCCAACACCGTCCGCTACCGGCTGCGACGTGTGACGGACGTCACCGGATGGTCACCCTCCGATGTGCGCTCCGCGTTCACCCTGCGCATCGCCCTCATCCTGGGCCGCCTCGCCGACGGGGATTCCCTGTCCTGAGCCTTTGTGGGGTACGCACAATTCCCCTGACGGTTCTTGGTCCCTGTCCCCACGGGCGGCGGAGCCCGGCGCCGGGAGAGAGTGTGAGAGTGCTCGTACTCGTCGCTCCCGGCCAAGGCGCCCAGACGCCCGGCTTCCTGACCCCCTGGCTCGACCTCCCCGGCGTGGCCCCGCGCCTCGCGGAGTGGTCGGCCGCCACCGGACTGGACCTGGTGCACCACGGCACCGAGGCCGACGCCGAGACCATCCGGGACACGGCGGTGGCCCAGCCGCTGCTGGTCGCCGCGGGCCTCGTCGCCGCCCACGCGCTCTTCGACGACCTCGGCTCCGGGCTTCCCGCCCAGGTCGGCGCCGTCGCGGGGCACAGCGTCGGCGAGCTGACCGCCGCCGCGCTGAGCGGGGTGCTCTCCGACGCCGAGGCCGTGACCCTCGTCCGGGAGCGCGGCCTGGCCATGGCCGAGGCCGCCGCCGTCACCGAGACGGGGATGTCGGCGGTGCTCGGCGGGGACCGGGACACCGTCCTGGCCCACCTGGAGAAGCTGGGGCTGACCCCGGCCAACATCAACGGCGCCGGGCAGATCGTCGCCGCCGGCACCGCCGCCCAGCTCGCCGGACTCGCCGCGGCCAAGCCGGAGAAGGCGCGGGTCATCCCGCTGAAGGTGGCCGGCGCGTTCCACACGGGCCACATGGCCCCGGCGGTCGCGCGGCTGGAGGCCGCCGCGGCGCGGCTGTCGCCCGCGGACCCGCGCCTGCCCTGGATCTCGAACAAGGACGGCCGGGCCGTGGCGTCCGGTCCGGACGCCGTGGAGCGCCTGGTCCGCCAGGTCTCCAACCCGGTCCGCTGGGATCTGTGCATGGAGACGTTCCAGGAGCTGGGCGTCACCGCGCTGATCGAGGTCCTGCCGGGCGGCACCCTCACCGGGCTGGCCAAGCGGGCGCTGCCCGGGGTGCGGACCCTCGCCCTGAAGACCCCGGCCGATCTCGACGCCGCCCGCGAACTGATCGCCGAACACGCGGGACAGGCCGGGCAGAAGCCCGCCGCCCCCTCTTCCGCGGAATAGGAGCCCACCCGCATGACCGCGAAGATCAAGCCGAGCCGGGGTGCCCCGTACGCGCGCATCATGGGGGTGGGCGGTTACCGCCCGACCCGCGTGGTGCCCAACGAGGAGATCCTCAAGCACATCGACTCCTCGGACGAGTGGATCCGCTCCCGCTCCGGGATCGCGACCCGCCACTGGGCCTCCCCCGAGGAGACCGTGGCCCTGATGTCGGTCGAGGCGGCCGGGAAGGCCATCGCCGACGCGGGGATCGCCCCGGAGCAGATCGGCGGTGTCATCGTCGCCACCGTCTCGCACTTCAAGCAGACCCCGGCCGTCGCCACCGAGATCGCGCACCGGATCGGCGCGGGCAAGCCGGCCGCGTTCGACGTCAGCGCGGGCTGCGCGGGCTTCGGTTACGGCCTGGCGCTCGCCAAGGGCATGGTCACCGAGGGCAGTGCCGAGCACGTCCTGGTCATCGGTGTCGAGCGGCTGTCGGACCTCACCGACCTGGAGGACCGCGCCACGGCCTTCCTCTTCGGCGACGGTGCCGGCGCCGTGGTCGTCGGCCCCTCCGAGGAGCCCGCGATCGGACCGGTCGTCTGGGGCTCGGAGGGTGACAAGTCCGACACCATCAAGCAGACGGTCCCCTGGGACGAGTTCCGCGCCGGCGACCTCTCCCGGCTGCCCCTCGACTCCAAGGGCGAGGTCAAGTTCCCCGCCCTCACGCAGGAGGGCCAGGCGGTGTTCCGCTGGGCCGTCTTCGAGATGGCGAAGGTCGCGCAGCAGGCCCTGGACGCGGCCGGGGTCGACCCGGCCGACCTGGACGCCTTCATCCCGCACCAGGCCAACATGCGGATCATCGACTCGATGGTGAAGACCCTCAAACTGCCGGACACCGTCACGGTCGCCCGTGACGTCGAGTCCACCGGCAACACCTCGGCGGCGTCGATCCCGCTCGCGATGGAGCGGCTGCTGGCGACCGGCGCCGCGAAGAGCGGGGACACCGCGCTGGTCATCGGCTTCGGGGCGGGGCTCGTCTACGCCGCGACGGTCGTTACCCTCCCTTAGGCACCGCACGCGCCGGTACGGGGCAGCCCGTCCCGCCGAGCATGCGGCCCCACCGCGTCCTCCGGCCTCCGCCGGGCGGCGCACCGCGGGGGAAGTCCCCACCCGAGTCCCACCCGTACAGCACCACCCGAACACCGAATGGAGAGCGCCACCATGGCCGCCACGCAGCAAGAGATCGTCGAAGGACTGGCGGAGATCGTCAACGAGATCGCCGGCATCCCCACCGAGGACGTCCAGCTGGACAAGTCCTTCACCGACGACCTGGACGTCGACTCGCTGTCCATGGTCGAGGTCGTCGTCGCCGCCGAGGAGCGCTTCGACGTGAAGATCCCGGACGACGACGTCAAGAACCTCAAGACCGTCGGCGACGCCACGGACTACATCCTCAAGCACCAGAGCTGACCTGGGCGTTCGTCGCCACCCCGGCGGTGGCGGTGGTCCGCACCACCCCTGAACACGTGGAGACATTCCTGTGAACCCGACCAACCGCACCGTGGTCGTCACCGGTATCGGAGCAACCACACCGCTGGGGGGCGACTACGCCTCGACCTGGGAGGGCCTGCTCGCCGGCCGGTCCGGAGTGACCGTGCTGGAGGGCGAGCGCTTCGCCGAGCTGCCGGTCCGCATCGCCGCTTCGGCGGCCGTGGACCCCTCCGAGATCCTCCCCCGGCCGATGGCCCGCAAGCTGGACCGCTCGGCCCAGTTCGCGATCATCGCCGCCCGGGAGGCCTGGGCCGACGCCGGTTACACCGGCGCGGCCGGCTCGGAGGAGAACGGCGCCGTGCGCCCGGAGCGGCTCGGCGCCGTCATCGCCTCCGGCATCGGCGGCGTCACCACCCTCCTCGAGCAGTACGACGCGCTCCGTGACAAGGGCGCGCGGCGGGTCTCCCCGCACACCGTGCCGATGCTGATGCCGAACAGCCCCTCGGCCAACGTCGGCCTGGAGGTCGGCGCCCGCGCCGGGGTGCACACCCCGGTCAGCGCCTGCGCCTCCGGCGCCGAGGCCATCGGCTACGCGGTGGAGATGATCCGCACCGGCCGCGCCGACGTGGTCGTCGCGGGCGGCACCGAGGCGGCCATCCACCCGCTGCCGATCGCCGCCTTCGGCAACATGATGGCGATGTCCAAGAACAACGACGACCCGCAGGGCGCCTCCCGCCCCTACGACGCCGACCGCAACGGCTTCGTGCTCGGCGAGGGCTCGGGCGTGGTGATCCTGGAGTCCGCGGAGCACGCCGCGGCGCGGAACGCCCGCGTCTACTGCGAGGTGCTCGGCCAGGGCATCTCGGCCGACGGCCACCACATCACCCAGCCGGAGCCGGAGGGCCGCGGCATCGCGGACGCCCTGCGGAACCTGCTGGACTCCACCGACCTCAAGCCGTCCGAGATCGCGCACATCAACGCGCACGCGACCTCCACCCCGCTGGGTGACGTCGCGGAGATCAAGGCGCTGCGGAAGGTCTTCGGGGACGACGTGGACCACATGGCGGTCTCCGCGACCAAGTCCATGACCGGGCATCTGCTGGGCGGCGCGGGCGGCGTGGAGACGGTGGCCACCGTGCTGGCGCTGTACCACCGGACGGCCCCGCCGACCGTCAACATCACCAACCTCGACCCCGAGGTGAGCGCCGACGTCGTCCGTGACGAGCCGCGCGCCCTGCCGGAGGGCACGATCGCCGCGCTGAACAATTCGTTCGGCTTCGGCGGCCACAACGTGGTGCTGGCCTTCCGGACGGTCTGAGGCAGCACGGTCCGGGGCAGCACCGCCGGAGGCAGCGCTCCTGCCCCCGCCCCGGCGCCGCCATGGCCCGGGGCCGGGGGCCCGCCGGGGTCTTCGGCCCCTTCCACGGCGGTCCGTGTACAGATGAGGTCCCCGCCCGGGGTGTCCGGGGCGGGGACCTCGTGCGTTCTCCCCGGCCGGTCGGCGGCGGCCGGGGAGGGGAAGCCCGGGACGCCCGGGGCGGGCCGTCAGACGACCTGGTGGAGCCAGCGGACGGGGGCGCCCTCGCCCGCGTAGCGGAACGCCTCCAGCTCGTCGTCCCAGGGCTTGCCCAGCAGTTTGGCGATCTCGGCCTCCAGGGCCGTCTCCCCGCGGGCGGAGCGGGCCAGCGCCGCCCGCAGCCGGTCCTCGGGGATGAGGATGTCGCCGTGGACGCCGGTGACGGCGTGGAAGATGCCGAGGTCGGGGGTGGCGCTGTAGCGCTCGCCCTCGGCGCCGGCGCAGGGCTCGGCGGTCACCTCGAAGCGGAGGAGCTGCCAGCCGCGGAGGGCGGAGGCGAGCTTGGAGGCCGTGCCCGTCTCCCCCTGCCAGCTGAACTCGGCGCGCCAGGTGCCCGGTTCGGCCGGCTGTTTGATCCAGTCGAGGCTGACACGGACGCCGAGGACGCCCGCGACCGCCCACTCCACGTGCGGGCAGAGCGCGCGCGGGGCGGAGTGCACGTACAGGACTCCACGTGTCGTCACCGGGACCTCCAGTGTGGGACGAGGTGCGCCTTCCCCTGCGGCCTCGCGCCCGTACCGATCTCGTCCGGAACAGGGCTTGACATTCTGCCCCAGAGACCACTCCCGCACCAGGCCCCGAGATGACCAACAGTAAACAACATCGGGGGCGATCCTCTGCAAAAGGGACACTCTGGTGACGTGCCGTGAACGGACGGGGCGGGGCGCGCTACTCCGGTCGAAGGACCGGGAAACCCGCCACGGACACGGCGTCGGCTGCCCCGGGAGAAAGCTACCGTGCGGCGGAGACCGCCGGGTGACGTACGGTCGGTCAGGCACAGATATCACGGAAGCTTCACCCTCGGGAGCGTCCCCGAATGGCGTGACCGGATGCCGCCCGACCGGGTGTACCGACCCTCCGTACGGAGGAGCCGGCGGCTTCCGGTTGACGGGATCCGGGTGCCCGGAGCGAAGGGAAGCAGGGATGCGGGAGACGGAGCGGCAGGGCCCCCGCGGAGCGCGTGGCGCCCGCACCCCGCGGCGCGCCGGACAGCCGCCTGCCCCCGGGCGCGCCCGGCGCGCCCTGACTGCCCGGGCCACCCGGAGCACCCGGACCACCGGCCGCCCCGGAGCGGCACTGGCGGCCGCGCTCGCCCTCGCCGTGCTGCCACTCGCGGGCTGCGGGTCCGGCCCGGACGGCGGGGGCGGGGGTGAGCGGCGGAGCCCCGTGGCCACGCCCACCTCGTCCCCGGCGCGGCCGCCGGAGGGCGGCCCCGGCTCGCTCGCCGCGCTCGGCGACTCGATGAGCCGCGGTTTCGACGCCTGCCGGCTGCTCGCCGACTGCGTCCGGGCGTCCTGGGCGACCGGCACGGACCCGGAGGTGAACAGCCTGGCCACGCGGCTGCTGGCGGACCCGCGCGCGGACAGCGTGAACCTCGCCCGCACCGGCGCCGCCATGGCGGACCTGCCCGGCCAGGCGGAGCGCGCCGTACGCCACCGGCCGGAGCTGGTGACGGTGCTGATGGGCGCCAACGACGCCTGCCGGAGCGGCGTCGCGTCGATGACGCCGGTGGAGAGCTTCCGGGCGGACTTCCGCGAGGCGCTGCGGACGCTGCGCGAAGGGCTGCCGGAGACCGAGGTGTTCGTGGCCAGCGTGCCGGACCTGTACCGGCTGTGGGAGCAGGGCCGGGGCAGTGATCAGGCCAAGCAGGTCTGGGCGCTGGGCATCTGCCCGTCGATGCTGGCCGAGCCCGACGCGGTGGGCCCGGCGGCGGTGGAGCGGCGGCAGGCGGTGCGGGACCGGGTCGTCGCCTACAACCGGGTGCTGGAGGAGGAGTGCGGCCGGGACCGGCGGTGCCGGTACGACGGCGGGGCGGTCTTCCGCTTCCGGTTCACCGGGGCCCAGCTGAGCCCGTGGGACTGGTTCCACCCGAGCCGCGAGGGGCAGCGCCGGCTGGCGGAGCTGGCCTACCGGGTGATCGCCGGGGAGCGGCCGGCGGGCTGAGCCGCACGGGCGGGCCCGCCGCCCGCGGTGCCCTTCCATGCCGTGCCCTTCCATGCCCTTCCATGCCGTGCCCTTCCATGCCATGTCGTGCCGTGCCGTGCCATGCCGCGCCGCGGCGGGGCGGGGCGGGCCGAGGCTGCGCCGCCGCCCCCGTAGCCCGTCCGCGTAGCCCCTCCGGCCCCCGCCCCGCTGCCCCCGAGGGCAGCCGGCGCCCGGCCGGAAAACACCGCCCGCCCGCGTCCGGCGCGGTGGCGGAGAGCCGCCGCCCACCGGAACCGGCCCTTCTGCGCACAAGCGGGGTGGGGGCGCGGCGGGCGGGGAAGGACGGTCTGGTGCACGCCCATTGACACTGCTCCTGGGCCGTCATTACCGTCGCGCCCAGAATTTCGAACGGTTGACGATATCTCGAACATCGAGAACCACCGAAGGGCAGGGGCCTTGCGCATCACCGGCATCACCACCCATGTCGTCGGCACCCCGTGGCGCAATCTGACCTACGTCCTCGTCCACACCGACGAGGGCCTCACGGGCGTCGGCGAGACCCGGATGCTCGGCCACACCGACGCGCTGATCGGTTATCTGCGCGAGGCGGAGGTCAACCACCTCGCGGGGTCCGACCCGTTCGCGGTGGAGGATCTCGTCCGCCGGATGAAGTACGGCGACTACGGCCGGGCCGGCGAGATCGTCATGTCCGGCATCGCCTGTGTGGAGATGGCCTGCTGGGACATCAAGGGCCAGGCGCTCGGCGTGCCCGTCTGGCAGCTCCTCGGCGGCCGGGTCACCGACCGGGTCAAGGCGTACGCCAACGGCTGGTACACCGTCGAGCGCACCCCCGAGGCGTTCCACGCGGCCGCCCGCCGGGTCGTCGAGCGCGGTTACCGGGCGCTGAAGCTGGACCCGTTCGGCACCGGCCACTTCGAGCTGGACCACGCCGAGTCCCTGCACTCCATAGCCCTGGTCGAGGCGGTGCGGGACGCCATCGGGCCGGAGACGGAGCTGCTGGTCGAGATGCACGGCCGGTTCAGCCCCGCGACGGCGGTGCGGCTCGCCGGCGAGCTGGAGCGGTTCCACCCCTCCTGGCTGGAGGAGCCGGTGCCGCCGGAGAACCTCAAGGCGCTGGCCAAGGTGGCCGAACGGACCCGGCTGCCGATCGCCACCGGCGAGCGGATCCACGACCGGATCGAGTTCCGCGAGCTGTTCGAGTCGCAGGCCGCCGACATCATCCAGCCGGACGTGGGGCACATCGGCGGCATCCTGGAGACCCGGAAGCTGGCCGCCACGGCCGAGACGCACTACGTGCTCCTCGCCCCGCACAACGTGGGCGGCTCGGTGCTCACCGCGGCCTCGCTCCAGGTGGCGGGGTGCACCCCCAACTTCAAGATCCTCGAACACTTCAACGACTTCGCCGACGCCGACATCAAGAAGGTGGTGAAGGGCGCCCCCGAGGTGGTGGACGGCTACTTCACGCTCTCCGACGCCCCCGGGCTCGGCGTCGAGTTCGACCCGGAGGCGGCCGCCGAGTTCCCGCAGCAGCGCGCCCACTTCGACCTCTGGGCGGAGGGCTGGGAGAAGCGCGACCCGACCGGGAGGCCCTCATGAGCCCGGGGGCCGGGCGCGCCGTCCTGCTGGAGCGCCCCGGCTCCCACCGCCTCGTGACGGCCGAACCGGCTCCCCCCGGGCCGGGCGAGGTGCTGGTGCGGGTGGCGGCGGCCGGGGTGTGCGGCAGCGACCGCGAGCTGTACGAGGGCAACCGGGCGCCGGACTACGTCCGCTACCCCGTCGTCCCCGGCCATGAGTGGTCGGGGACGGTGGAGGCCGTCGGCGAGGGTGTGGACCCGGCGCTGACCGGCCGCGCCTGTGTCGCCGAGGGCTTCCGCAACTGCCGCAGCTGTGACCGCTGCCGGGCCGGGGAGACCTCGCTGTGCAGCGGCGGGTACGACGAGACGGGGTTCACCCGGCCCGGCGGCTTCGCCACCACGCTCACCGTGCCCGCCCGGCTGCTGCACCTCCTCCGGCCGGGGACGGATCTGCGGGCCGCGGCGCTGCTGGAGCCGGCCGCGGTGGTCGCCGCGGCGGCGCTGACGGCGGCGGCGCGCCCCGCCGAGCGGATCGCGGTCGTCGGGGCCGGCACGCTCGGGCTGCTCGCCGTCCAGCTGCTGGCCGCC
Organism: Streptomyces zingiberis; assembly: GCF_012034935.1. Lineage (GTDB taxonomy): Bacteria > Actinomycetota > Actinomycetes > Streptomycetales > Streptomycetaceae > Streptomyces > Streptomyces zingiberis. The sequence goes on along the minus strand of NZ_JAATEN010000002.1, from coordinate 179,276 downwards.
GGCTCCCCCGCCGAACTGCTCGTCGTGGACCCGCGCGCGGACCGCGCCGGGCAGGGGGTGGAGTTCGGCGGCACGGGGGCGCGCACCCCCGGCCAGCTCGGCCCGCTCGCCGGGCGGTACGACCTGGTGGTGGAGACCGCGGGCGCCGCCGGCAGCGCGGCCGGCGCGGTCGCCCTGGCGCGGCGCGGCGGCCGGGTGGTGCTCACCGGGCTGCCCGCGCCCGGCGCCACGGGCCTGGATCCGACGGAGCTGGCGATGCGCCAGATCACCGTGCACACGGTGTTCGGCGCCCCGTCCGCCGCCTGGGCGCACGCCGTCCGGTGCTTCGAGGCCGGACTGCTGGACCCCGCTCCCCTGATCACCCACGAGCTGCCGCTGGAGGGGTACGCCGACGCGGTGAAGCTCGTCGGCGGCGGCGATCCGGGGGTGGGGAAGGTGCTGCTGCGCCCCTGAGACCCGGCGCCGGCGCCGGTGTCCCCACCGGGTGGCCTCCGGCCACGCGGTCCGGCCCGCCGAACGCCATCCGTGATCCGGAACAGTTGAAGCAGAGGAGCCCCGTGTCCGACACCACCCGTCCCGCGCCGCGCCGCCCCGGCTCGGCCGCCCTCTCCCTGCTCGGCGAGGCCGTCCCCGCTGACGACCCGGCCGACGCGTCCCCGCACTCCTTCCCCGACGGCGGCACCTGGCGCACCGAGGTGCCGTCCGTGGAAGGCCCGGAGGCGCTGGCGACCGTACTCAAGGAGTCCGACCGGCTGGAGGTGCCGGTCCACCGCGTCAGCCAGGGCAGCGGCGTCTGGATGCTCACCGACGCCGAGATCTCCGAGATGCTCGGGCTCTGCGCCGGACGCGACATCGAGCTCTGCCTGTTCACCGGGCCGCGCGGCACCTGGGACATCGGCGCCGCGACCCGCACCGACTCGCGCGGCGGCGGTCTGCGCGCCCGCGGGCACGACGGGCTCGCCGGCTGCGTGGAGGACGCGGTGCGCGCCGTCGAGCTGGGGGTGCGCTGCCTGCTCGTGGCCGACGAGGGCGTGCTGTGGACCCTGCACCGGCTGCGCGCCAGAGGCGTGCTCCCCGCCGACACCACGTTCAAGGTGTCCGCCCTGGTCGGCCCGGTCAACCCGGCCGCGTACGGGGTGTGGGAGCGGCTCGGCGCGGACTCCGTCAACATCCCCTCCGACCTGGGGCTCGACCAGATCACCGAGATCCGGCGATCCTCCCGCGCCCCGATGGACCTCTACATCGAGGCCCCGGACGACCTCGGCGGTTACGTCCGCATGTACGACGCGGCGGAGCTGATCCGCCGCGGCGCCCCGATCTACCTGAAGTTCGGGCTGAGCAAGGCCCCCGCCATCTACCCCTACGGCGCCCATCTGCGCGACGTCACGCTGGACACCGCACGGGAGCGGGTCCGGCGCGGCCGGCTGGTCCTCGACCTGCTGGCGCGGCACGGCGCGGACGGCGCCATGTCTCCCCTCGGCTCGCGTCTTCCGGGACCGCTGCGGCGCTTCCCGGAGGGCGAGGACTCCTGAGTCACCGGCACTACGGAAGGACCCCGACCATCATGCGAACGTTCCGAGCCGCGGCCGCGGCGGCGGCAGTTCTCACGCTCACCCTCACCGCCTGCGGGCAGGACAGCACCGGCGTCGACGACGACCGCAAGGGGGGCGACGAGAAGGGCGGCACCATCGGGCTGGCCATGCCCACCAAGTCCTCCGAGCGCTGGATCGCCGACGGGCGCAACCTGGCGAAGGAGTTCGAGTCCAAGGGCTACAAGGCGGACCTCCAGTTCGGCAACGACGACGTCGACGAGCAGGTCGCCCAGATCGAGAACATGATCTCCAAGGGCCACCGGCTCATCGTCATCGCCGCCATCGACAGCGCCGCGCTCACCAATGTGATCCAGCGCGCCGCCGACGACAACATCCCGGTCATCGCCTACGACCGGCTGCTGATGGGCACCGAGCACGTCGACTACTACGCCACCTTCGACAACTTCAAGGTCGGCGTCCTCCAGGGCACCTACATCGCGGAGAAGCTGGGGCTGAAGGAGGACGGCGGCGAGAAGGGCCCGTTCAACATCGAGCTCTTCGCCGGCTCCCCCGACGACAACAACACCCGCTTCTTCTTCGACGGCGCCATGAGCGTGCTCAAGCCGTACATCGACGACGGCAAGCTGGTCGTCCGCTCCAAGCAGACCAAGCTCAACCAGATCACCACGCTCCGCTGGGACGGCGGCGCGGCCCAGCGGCGGATGGACGACCTGCTCTCCAAGGCGTACACCAGCGAGCGCGTGGACGCCGTGCTCTCCCCGTACGACGGCATCTCCATCGGCGTCCTCTCCGCGCTCAAGAGCGTCGGGTACGGCACCAAGAGCCAGCCGTTCCCGGTGATCACCGGGCAGGACGCGGAGAAGGCCTCGGTCAAGTCCATCATCGACGACGAGCAGACGCAGACCGTCTACAAGGACATCCGCAAGCTCGCCAAGTCCGCCGCGCAGATGGGGGACGCGATCCTGACCGGCGGCAAGCCCGAGGTCAACGACACCAAGTCCTACGACAACGGCAAGAAGGTCGTACCGGCCTACCTGCTGCAGCCGGTGAGCGTGGACAAGTCCAACTGGAAGCAGCTGGTCGAGGACGGCACCTACACCGAGGCCGAGCTGAACTGATGGCGGAGGCAACCGAACCCGGCGGCGCGGCCACCGCCGCGCCCCCGCGCCCCGTGCTGGAGATGCGCTCCATCACCAAGACCTTCCCCGGCGTCAAGGCGCTCTCGGGTGTGGACATCTCCGTGCGCGAGGGCGAGATCCACGCGATCTGCGGGGAGAACGGCGCCGGGAAGTCCACCTTGATGAAGGTGCTCAGCGGGGTCCATCCGCACGGCAGTTACGAGGGCGAGATCGTCCTCGGGGGCGAGCCGTGCGCGTTCAAGGACATCCGGGCCAGCGAGCGGCGCGGCATCGTCATCATCCACCAGGAGCTCGCGCTCATCCCGTACCTGTCGATCGCCGAGAACATCTTCCTCGGCAACGAGCAGACCACCCGCGGGGTGATCGACTGGAACGACACCCTGGGGCGGGCCGGGAAGCTGTTGCGCCGGGTGGGCCTGACCGACTCCCCGCAGACCCGGATCGCGGACATCGGCGTCGGCAAGCAGCAGCTCGTGGAGATCGCCAAGGCGCTCGCCAAGGAGGTGCGGCTGCTCATCCTGGACGAGCCCACCGCCGCCCTCAACGACGAGGACAGCGCGAAACTCCTCGATCTGCTGCGGGAGTTCCGTGCCCAGGGGATCTCCTGCATCCTCATCTCGCACAAGCTCGGCGAGGTGCTGGGGATCGCGGACACCGTGACCGTGCTGCGGGACGGCCGGACGGTGGAGACCCTCACCGTCCGCGAGACCCCGGACGCCGAGCCCGCCGTCACCGAGGAGCGGATCATCCGGGGCATGGTCGGCCGCGACCTCGGCCACCGCTTCCCCGAACGCCCCCGGTACGAGGGTGGGGACGCCACCGCGCCGCCGGCCCTGCGGATCGTGGACTGGACCGTGCACCACCCCATCGACCAGCAGCGGAAGGTGGTCGACGGGGTCTCCCTGGAGGTGCGGCGGGGGGAGGTCGTCGGCATCGCCGGGCTGATGGGCGCCGGCCGCACCGAGCTGGCGATGAGCGTCTTCGGCCGCTCCTACGGGCGGCACGCCTCGGGTCACGTGCTCCGCGACGGCCGGGAGGTCTCCACCCGTACCGTGCCCGAGGCCGTCGCCCACGGCATCGCGTACGTCACGGAGGACCGCAAGACCTACGGGCTCAACCTCGGTGACGACATCCGCCGCAACGTCACCATCGCCTCGCTCGGCAAGGTCTCCCGGCGCGGGGTGATCAGGGAACACGAGGAGACCCGGGCCGCCGAGCGCTACCGCACGTCGCTCAACATCAAGGCCCCCACGGTGTTCGAGACCGTGGGCCGGCTCAGCGGCGGCAACCAGCAGAAGGTCGTCCTCGGCAAGTGGCTCCAGGCCGGCCCGGACGTGCTGATCCTCGACGAGCCGACCCGCGGCATCGACGTGGGCGCGAAGTACGAGATCTACACGGTGGTGGGGGAACTGGCCGCCCAGGGCAAGGCGGTGCTCCTCATCTCCTCGGAGCTGCCGGAGCTGCTGGGGATGTGCGACCGGATCTACACGATGGCCGCCGGCCGGCTGACCGGCGAGGTGGACCGGGCGGAGGCCACCCAGGAAGTGCTGATGCGCCACATGACCATGGACAGAGGACGAACGCGATGAGCACCACGACCACCACCAAGGACCCGGGCCCCGGACCAGGGCCCGGCTCCCCCGGCCCGTCCGGCTCCGCCGGTTCGCAGCTGGCCGCCACCGTGCTGCGCGGGATGCGCGCCAACATGCGGCAGTACGGGATGCTGCTCGCGCTGGCGATGATCGTCGTGCTGTTCCAGGTGTGGACCGACGGCATCCTGCTCAAGCCGCAGAACGTCACCAACCTGGTCCAGCAGAACAGTTACATCCTCATCCTGGCCATCGGCATGATGATCGTCATCATCGCGGGCCACATCGACCTGTCGGTGGGCTCGCTGGCCGCCTTCACCGGCTCGGTCGCGGGCGTCCTGATGATCAAAAACGACATGCCCTGGGTACCGGCCCTGATCATCTGCCTGCTGATCGGGGTGGCGGCCGGCGCCTGGCAGGGCTTCTGGATCGCCTACATCGGCGTCCCGTCGTTCATCGTCACCCTCGCCGGGATGCTGCTCTTCCGCGGGGCCACCCAGATCATGCTGGAGGGCCAGACCCTGCGGCCCTTCCCGGACGGCTTCCAGTCGCTGGGCAACGGCTTCATCCCGGAGATGGGCCCCTCCACCAACTACCACAACCCGACCCTGGTGATCGCCCTGGTCCTGGTGGTCTACGTGGTGTGGCGGGAGTGGAGCGACCGCCGGCAGCAGGAGCGGTACGAGCTGGAGACCATGCCGATCGGCCTCTTCGCCGTGAAGTGCGCCGCCCTGGTGGCGGCGATCATCGCCTTCGCGATGACCCTGGCCAGCTACCACGGCGCGCCGATCGTGCTGCTCATCCTGTGCGGTCTGCTGATGGCGCTGGGCTTCGTGATGCGCAAGGCGGTCATCGGCCGGCACGTCTACGCGATGGGCGGCAACCGGGCGGCGGCCAAGCTGTCCGGGGTGAAGGACAAGCGCGTCACCTTCCTGGTCTTCGTGAACATGGGCATGCTCGCCGCCCTGGCGGGGGTCGTCTACGCGGCCCGGCTGACGGCGGCGACCCCCAACGCCGGCATCAACTTCGAGCTGGAGGCCATCGCGGCCGCGTTCATCGGCGGGGCCTCGGCCAGCGGCGGGGTCGGCACGGTGCTCGGCGCGATCATCGGCGGCCTGGTGCTCGGCGTGCTCAACAACGGGATGTCGCTGGTCGGCATCGGCACCGACTACCAGCAGGTCATCAAGGGCCTGGTGCTGCTGGCGGCGGTCGGCTTCGACGTCTGGAACAAGCGCCGGGTCGGCTCGTAACGGCCCCGGCACGGCGGGCGGCCCCCGGTGGGGCCGCCCGCTCCCCTTGTCCGCTCTGTCCCCTGTAGCCCCTGAGAGGATCGGCACGGCATGACATCGAGACGCACGGTGATAGCGGCCGCGGCCGCTGGATTGGCGGCCACGACCATGACGACAGCAGGTACGGCGGAGGCCCGGGAACAGGGCGCCGCGGAGCGCGGGGCGGGCGTTCCCGCCGGGCGCGGCGCCCCCGTCCGTGACACCTTCGGCACCCTCCCGGACGGCACCCGGGTCGACCGCTGGACGTTCTCGAACGGCGGCACCCGGCTGCGGGTGCTCTCCTACGGCGGCATCGTCCAGTCGCTGGAGATCCCCGACCGGCGCGGCCGGACGGCCAACGTCTCGCTCGGCTTCGCGGACCTCCCCTCCTACCTGGAGCACAGCCCCTACTTCGGGGCGCTGATCGGGCGCTACGGCAACCGCATCGCCCGCGGCCGCTTCACCCTCGACGGCAGGACGTACCAGCTCCCCGTCAACGACGGGGACCACAGCCTGCACGGCGGCGACCAGGGCTTCGACAAGCGCGTCTGGAAGGTCGAGCCGTTCACCCGCGGCGGTGACACCGGGCTGGTGCTCAGCCGGGTCTCCCCGGACGGTGAGATGGGGTACCCCGGCGCGCTGACGGTGCGGGTGGAGTACGTCCTCACCGGTGACGGGGACTTCCGCATCACCTACCGGGCCACGACGGACGCCCCGACGGTCGTCAACCTCACCAACCACACCTACTTCAACCTCGCCGGCGAGGGCTCCGGCTCGGTGCTCGGCCACGAGCTGCGGCTGGACGCCTCCCGCATCACCGCCGTGGACGCCGGGCTCATCCCGACCGGCGAGCTGATGCCGGTGGCCGGCACCCCGTTCGACTTCCGGCGCGCGAAGGCCATCGGCCGGGACATCCGCGACGGGCACCAGCAGATCCTCCGCGGCCGGGGCATCGACCACAACTACGTCCTCGACAAGGGCAGCACGGCGCGCCCCCGCCACGCCATGACGGTCACCGAACCGCGCTCCGGCCGCACCCTGCGCATCGCCACCACGGAACCGGGCGTGCAGCTCTACACCGGCAACTTCCTGGACGCCTCCTTCGCCGGCACCTCGGGCCGGGTCTACCGCCAGGGTGACGGCTTCTGCCTGGAGACCCAGCACTTCCCGGACTCCCCGAACCAGCCCTCCTTCCCGTCGACCGTGCTGCGGCCCGGGGAGACCTACCGCTCGGAGACGGTGCACTCCTTCTCCGCCCGCTGAGCCTCCGGGGCCTCACCGGACACACCACCCCGGCGCGCGGTGGGCGCCGGGACGCCGCCCCGTGACGCGAGGGCGGCCGGACGGGCGCCCGCCGGAGTTTCACCGTGGCCCGGGACCTCCACAGGAACGGGAGGTCCCGGGCTCCGTCGTGCCGCCCGCCGGATCCTGCCCGCCGGAGCCGGCCGGTGCCTCCGGGAGCGGGCCGGCCGGGCCCGCGCGGGCCCGATCCGGGCGGTGTGATCACGCCAAGTCCCCACCCGCACACGGTTCATGAAAGGGTGATGCGTCACACGCGACACACCAGACACAGAAAGGACGTCATGTCGCTGAGAAGCACACCCACAGCTCGGCAGGAGCGCCTGGGTGCCGAGCTGCGGAGGATGCGGCAGGCCGCGGGCGTGACCGCCCGCGACACCGCCAGGCTCCTCGGGGTCGACCCCGCCAAGGTCAGCCATATCGAGGCCGGGAGGCTGGGCATCAGCGAGGAACGGCTGCGGCGGCTCGCGACCTTCTACTCGTGCGGGGACTCCACGCTGATCGACACCCTCGTGGCCATCACCTACGAACAGCGCGGCCAGGGCTGGTGGGAGGCGTACCGGGGGATCCTGCCAGCCTCCCTGCTGGACCTCTCCGAGCTGGAGCACCACGCCACCCGGCTGCGCACCATCCAGATCACGCACATTCCCGGCCTGTTACAGACCGAGGCGTACGCCCGCACCATCTTCGGCGCCGCGATGCCGCCCCTGCCCCGGACGGAGCTGGAGGCGCGGGTCTCCCACCGCATGGAGCGGCAGCGGGTCCTGTCCGGGCGCCGGGCGTCCCCGTACGAGGTGGTGATCCACGAGGCCGCGCTGCGGATGCGCTTCGGCGGCCGGCGGGTGGTGCGCGAGCAGCTCACGACCATGGCGGAGCTGGGGGAACGGCCGGACATCAGCCTCCGGGTGATCCCGTTCGCCTCCGAGGCCCACATCGGTTCGGGCCACGCGATGCTCTACGCCTGCGGTCCCGTCCCCCAACTGGACGCCGTGCAGGTCGACGCGGCGCACGGGATGGTGCTCCTCGACACCGAACCCCAGCTCAGGAAGTACCGGCACCTCTTCGACGCCATGCAGTCGGAGGCGCTCGGCGAGGCCGAGTCGCGTGCCTTCATCCACTCCGTCGTGCGCGAGCTGTGAAGGGTCCATCCGATGGCCAAGCAGACCATCCGGCAGAACGGCCGGAACGTCCGGCAGCGGCAGCCGGCCCACCGGGGCCGGCCGGTGCGGCAGGCGCGGAACCCCGCGGGCCCGTGGCGCTGGCAGAAGTCCTCCTACTCCCAGGAGGAAGGCGAGTGCGTGGAGCTCGCGACCGCCGGGTCCGCCGTGGCCCTGCGCGAGAGCGACACCCCGGGAACGGTCCTCACCGTCTCGGCCGCGGCACTCGGCGCCCTGCTCCGCGGGGTCAAGGCCGGTGAGTTCGACGGGCCGGGCGGGGCCCGCCGGGGCGGCTGACGGCACGCGCGCGGCCCCGGCGCCGTCGGGCCGGAGGGCCGGCCCAACCGCCCCACCGCACCGCCCCACCGCACCGCCCGGCCGCGCACCCGCCCGGTTCCGCGCCCCGGCCGCCGTCCCGCCGTCACCGCGCCCGGCGGCCGGGGGACCGGGGCCGGGGCCGGGCCGCGCGGTGCATCACCGGCAGGCCCGTGGGCGACGGCCGGTGATCCCGAACCGGCGTCTGTGACGAGCGTCACGCATCGAACACCCCGGCGCGCCCCGGCCGGAGGAATCGGAGGATCCCTCCGGATGTTCCAGCCTGACGACCCCGGCCGCCCCGCGCGGCCGTACCGCCGACAGGACGAAGGAATTCCATGGCGAACAGTCCCACCTCCCGGGCCGCGCAGATCCTCGGACGTCCCCTCACCCTGGGCGGGCTGACGGTCCGCAACCGCCTCGCGATGGCCCCGATGACCCGCGAGTACTCCCCGGGCGGCGTGCCCGGCCCCGACGTGGCCGCGTACTACGCCCGGCGGGCCGCCGCCGGCGTCGGCCTGCTCATCACCGAGGGCACCTACGTCGACCACCCCTCCGCCGGGACGAGCGACCGCGTCCCTCGCTTCCACGGCGAGGAGCCGCTGGCCGGCTGGGGCCGGGTGGCGGACGCCGTCCACGCCGCCGGCGGGCGGATCGTGCCGCAGCTCTGGCATGTGGGCATGGCGCGTGACGCCGGGGCCCCGCCCGTCCCCGAGGCACCCCCCGTAGGCCCGTCCGGCGTCCCGGTGAAGGACTCCGAACCGGGCCGCGCGATGACCCTGGACGACATCGACGACGTCGTCGCCGCCTTCGCCTCGGCCGCCGCCGCGGCCGAGGCCCGGGGCTTCGACGGCATCGAACTGCACGGTGCCCACGCCTATCTGATCGACCAGTTCCTCTGGGCCCACACCAACCGGCGTGACGACGCCTACGGCGGGGACCTCCTCGCGCGCACCCGCTTCGCGGCGGAGATCATCGCCGCCTGCCGTGGTGCGGTCTCCCCGGACTTCCCGATCCTCTTCCGGCTCTCCCAGTGGAAGATGAGCGACTACACCGCCCGGCTGGCGGAGTCCCCCCAGGAGCTGGAGGCCCTTCTCGCCCCGCTGGCCGAGGCGGGCGCCGACGTTTTCCACTGCTCCACGCGCCGCTACTGGGAGCCCGCGTTCGAGGGTTCCGGCCTCAACCTCGCCGGCTGGGCACGCAAGCTGTCCGGCCTGCCCACCGTGACCGTCGGCTCGGTCGGCCTGAGCAGTGAGTTCATGAGCAGCTTCCGGGGCGAGCCGGCCGATGTCACCGGCCTGGACGACCTGCTGGACCGGCTGGAGCGCGAGGAGTTCGACCTGGTGGCCGTCGGCCGCGCCCTGCTGGCCGACCCCGAGTGGGCCGCGAAGGTCCTCGACGGCCGCACCGCCGAACTGAAGCCCTTCACCCCGGAGGCGCTGGGCAGCCTGTACTGACCGAAGCCCCCGCGCACCACCGCGGGCCCCGGCCCGCCGCCGTGCCCCGGGCCCGCCCGCGCCCGGCGAGGGCACCCGGGCCCGCGGCCGGCACCGGATCAGGCGTAGGAGCCGAGCAGCGCGTCGAGCGTCCAGACCCTGGCCTCGATGCCGGAGGTACGGGCCAGGTAACGGTCCCGCTCGATCAGGATGTTGAGATCGCCGCAGCCCAGACGGTTGCAGGCGTGCTCGATCAGGCTGCTGCCCGTCCGTCCCCCGGCGATCAGGGCCTCCAGGTGGGCGCCGTTCCACTCCACCTCGTTCAGCGCCCAGGGCGCCGTGCCCTCCACCACCGTCCGGAGCACCGTGGCGAAGCGCTCCGCACAGGTCCTGCGTGCCGCGCCGTCCGGTAACTGGGCGATGTGGTTCCCCGTCTCGATCACCGCCGTGACGGGGAGCAGCAGGGTGCAGTCCCGCGCCGCTCGCTTGCGGACGAGGTCGGCGGCCACCTCCTCACGGTCCTGGCACTTGCCCGGGACACCGAGGAGGTTGCACAGGACGGAGGTGTCGACGAACTCGACTCTGCGCGCCACGCCCGTCACCCGATTCCGAGCAGCCGGTCGAAGTCCGAGTAGTCCCGGTCGCCACCGCGGTTCTCCAGACGGCCGCGGGCGACCACGTCCCCCAGGGTTCCGGCGGCCATCGCCGCCGGATACGACTCCAGCTCCGTCAGCCGGTGGAGCCGGCTGGTCCCCGTCCCGCGGTCACGGGCGCAGACGACGACGCCCTCGTGGTCGGCGCTGTCCAGAGCGGTGAGCAGGGCCGGGCTGTGGGTGGTGATCAGCACCTGCGTGCTGTTCTCGGCGCTGGCCTGCCGGACCAGTTGCAGGACTTCCGACGCCTGCGAGGGGTGCAGGCCGTTCTCCAGTTCCTCGATCACCAGCATCAACGAGTGCGCGGACCGCTCCGGGACCCGTGGCCCGAGGTCGAGCCCGCTGCCGCCGGTGAGCAAGGACGTGGCCACCGCCAGAAAGCGCAGCATTCCGTCGCTCATCTCCCGGGCCGGGGTCAGTCCGTGGCCGCCCTCGTCGAGCGCGAGCATCACGTCTCCCAGTTCGGACCGGGTGACCGCCAGTCGCTCGATGTCGTGGTCCGTCAGCCCGCGCACGAGTTCCACCAGGCGCTGGAAGAGCCCGGACTCCTGCCGCTGGAGACTTCCCACGGCGGCGGACAGGTTCTCCGCGGTGCGCCGCAGGTGGACATCGCGCGCCGGTACGTACTGACGCATCAGGTGAGGCACCGGGTCCAGGTGGAAGACCCCGGAGAGCGCCGACACCACGGTCTCCGCGCACCAGAGGGTGTCCCGCTCCCCCTCGGTGTCGCCCATCAGGCGTCCGGGGAGCTGCGCCGCGAGCAGACGCGAGGCGCGGAACGCCACCTGGGGGTTCCGGCCGGGTCTGCCGTTGTGCACGGCCGCGAGCACCGCGCCGGGGCCCGGTGGCTCGTCCGTCGTCTCCAGAACCTTCCGCCGCCCCTGGTGGGTCGGGCCGGTGATCGTCTCACGGACGATCCGGACCTCCGGCTCCACCTGCACCGTGATGTCCAGGTCGACCAGCCACCGCTTCCCCTCCTCCTCCCGCCGCACCGTGCAGCCGAGGGTGAAGTGGCCGGAGCCGTGCGGGACGCAGCCGGCCAGCCCGCCGCGCACCGGGCCGGATTCGCCGCGCCGGCTCTCCAGCGCCTCGATCACGTCCTCCCCGCGGGCCAGCCGGGAGAGCACCTCCAGACCATCCAGGGCGTTGGACTTGCCACTGCTGTTCCGGCCGATCAGGACGGTGAGCGGCGCGAGGGGCAGCGCCTCGCCGCGGAAGCTCTTGAACGCGGTGAGACGGACCTCTTCGATCGCCTGGAGTGTCACGTTTCTCACGCTACCGCAGGCGTGATCGGCGCCGGGCCGGTTACGCCCCCGGACCACCGGGTCCCCGGGGCGGGGCCGGCTCCGCCCCGGTCCCCTCCGATTCGCCCTCCGGAAGCCCCTCCCCGCCCCTCCCCGCCCCTCCGCCGGCCCCTTCCTCAGGTGAGGCGGATGACGTTCCAGGAGAGGGGTTCGAGTTCGGCGCGGAGGACGCCGCCGGCCAAGGATGTGCCCTCCGCCGGGTGCGGGGCGACCCGCTCCGGGTCGGCGAGGGTGTTGCGGGCCTCCGGGTCGGCGTCGGCGAGGACGCTGTGCTCGGCGACGCGTTCCACGGCCAGCCCGTGCAGGGTCACCTCCAGCGGCAGCGGCCGGTGGAGGTCGCGGTTGACGGCGAAGACGGTGACCGCGCCGGTGGTCTCGTCCAGCACGGCCGTGGCGTGCAGCAGCGGCACCTCCCCGTGGCGCGCCGTCCCGTGGGAGGGGCCGGTGGGGGTGACGGTGAGCACCCGGCCGCGCCCGTACCGGGACGCCTGCGCGAAGGGGAAGAACGTCGTCTGCCGCCAGGCCGGGCCGCCGGGCTCGGTGAGGATCGGCGCGATGACGTTGACGAGCTGGGCGAGGCAGGCCACGGTCACCCGGTCGGCGTGGCGCAGCAGCGCGATGAGCAGCGAGCCGGAGACGACGGCGTCGGTGACGCTGTAGTGGTCCTCCAGCAGCCGCGGCGCCTCCTCCCAGGTCCCGGGGTTCCGCTGGGCCTCCGCCTCGTAACGGGAGAGGTACCAGACGTTCCACTCGTCGAAGGAGAGCGAGATCCGCTTCGGCGACTTCAGCCGGGCGCCGATGTGGTCGCAGGTGGCGACGACGTTCTCGATGAAGGACTCCATGTCCACGGCCGAGGCGAGGAAGGAGTCGCGGTCGCCGCCGGTCTCCTCGTAGTAGGCGTGCAGGGAGATGTGGTCGACGAGGTCGTAGCACTCCGCCAGGACGGTCGCCTCCCAGGCGGCGAAGGTCGGCATGGCCTGGTTGGAGCTGCCGCAGGCGACGAGTTCGACGTCCGGGTCGAGCTGGCGCATGGCGCGCGCGGTCTCGGCGGCCAGCCGGCCGTACTCCTCGGCGGTCTTGTGGCCGGTCTGCCAGGGACCGTCCATCTCGTTGCCGAGGCACCACAGGCGGATGCCGTAGGGGTCCTTCGCGCCGTGGGCCACGCGGCGGTCGGAGAGTTCCGTGCCGCCCGGGTGGTTGGCGTACTCCTGGAGCTCCAGTGCCTCGGCGACGCCCCGGGTGCCGAGGTTGACGGCGAGCATCGGCTCGGCGCCAGCCTTGCCGGCGAAGTCCATGAACTCCCCGAGGCCGAACCGGTTGGTCTCGGTGGAGCGCCAGGCGAGGTCGAGGCGGCGCGGGCGTTCCTCGCGGGGGCCGGTGCCGTCCTCCCAGCGGTAGTTGGAGACGAAGTTGCCGCCCGGGTAGCGGAGGGTGGTGACGCCCAGCTCCCGGACGAGGCCGAGGACGTCGGTGCGCAGTCCCGCCTCGTCGGCGGCCGGGTGGCCGGGTTCGAAGACGCCGGTGTAGACGCAGCGTCCCAGGTGTTCGACGAAGGAGCCGAAGAGGCGGGGGTTCACCTCCCCGACGGAGAACGCGGGGTGCAGGGCGAAGCGGGCGGTGCGGTCGCTCATGGAGTCCTTCCGGGTGAGGGCGGGGAACGGAACTGCGGCACGGGGGGTAGGCGTCCGGTCCGGTTGCCGCCGGGGGTGAGTCGGGCGGCGGCAACCGGCTGGTGCCGGGCTGGTGTCCGGCTACTGCCCGGCGAGCCCGGTGTGCGCCACACCGCGGACGATCTGGCGCTGGAAGAGGGCGAAGACGACGAGCAGCGGCAGCCCGCTGATGACGAGGGACGCCATCACCTGCGCGTAGCGGACCCCGTAGGTGGACTGGACGTTCACCAGGCCGACGGGGAGCGTCATCCCCGCCGGGTCGGTGGTCACCAGGAACGGCCAGAGGAAGTTGTTCCAGGTGGAGATGAAGGTGAAGATCGCGACCGCGGCGAGCACCGGCCGGGAGAGCGGCACCACGATCTTCCAGAAGACCCGCCAGCGGCTCGCGCCGTCGCAGAACGCGGCCTCCTCCAGTTCGCGCGGCACCCCCCGGAAGAACGCCACGAGGATGAAGACCATGGCGGGGACGGCCACCTGGGGCAGGATCACGCCCCAGTAGGTGTCGACCAGCCGGAGCTGCACCATCTGCGCGAAGAGCGGCGCCATCAGCACCTGCGGCGGCACCATGATCCCGGCGAGCACCAGCCCGTAGAGGAGGCGGCGGCCGCGGAACTCCGTGCGGGCGAAGCCGTAGGCGGCCATGGCGCAGACCACCACGGTCAGCAGGGTCGTCATGGTCGCGACGTAGGCGGAGTTGAGCATCCAGCGGCCCAGGTCGCCCGCCTCCCACACGGTGCGGTAGGCGTCGAGGGTGACGGTCGAGCCGACCCACTCCAGCGGGGTCCGGGTCGTCTCGCCCTCCGGTTTCAGCGAGGTGGCCACGGCCCAGGCGAGCGGCAGCAGCCAGGCGACGACGAGCAGCAGGGCCACGGCGAGCAGCCCGAGACGGCCCGGGGTCCAGCGGGGCGCGCGGCCCCGGCCCGTCCGGTCCGCCGGGGTCCGCGGCGGAGCCGCCCCGGTTCCGCGCGCCGTTCCGGTCAGGGTGTCGGCGCTCACCGGCGGCTCTCCTCACTCGCGCGCCGGGACAGCCGGAGCTGCACCAGCGAGACGACGACGATCAGGGCGAAGAAGATGTAGGAGACGGCCGAGGCGTAGCCGATCCGGTAGCCGGTGAACCCGGCCTGGTAGACGTACTGGAGGATTGGGCGGGTGGACTCGTCGGGCCCGCCGCCGGTCATGATGTACACCTGGTCGAAGATCTTCAGCGAGGCCAGCAGCTGGAGCACCAGCACCACGAAGGTGGTGCGGCGCAGCATCGGCAGCGTGACGTGGACCAGCCGGGACCAGGCCCCCGCGCCGTCCAGCTCCGCGGCCTCGTACAGATGGGCGGGGATGGCCTGCAACCCGGCCAGGTACAGCAGGAAGTTGAAGCCGATGGTCCACCACACGGTGGTGAGGACGACGGAGAGCATCGCGTAGCGCGGCTCGGTGAGCCAGCCGATGCCCGGGTGGAGTCCGGCGGAGGCCAGCAGCTGGTCGGCGAGGCCGAAGTCCGAGGGGTAGATCATCCACAGCCAGAGCAGGCAGACGACGCCCGAGGGCAGCAGGAACGGAGCGAACCACGAGAGCCGCCACAGCCACTGGACGACCCGCAGCTCGTGCGCGAGGAGCGCCAGGACGAGGCCGAGGACGACCAGCGGGACGGTGGAGAGCACCGTGAACCAGAGGGTGTTGCCGAGGGAGTCCCACATCTCGGGATCGGTCAGCGCCTCGGCGTAGTTGGCGAGCCCGACGAAGCGCGACCCGGTGCCGGCGATGTTGTCGTCCCCCAGGCTCATCTTGACGCCGTAGAACAGCGGCCAGACCAGGAAGAGGCCGTAGACCAGGAGGAAGGGCGCGGTGAAGAGCAGGCCGTGCTCGGTCCACCGGTGACGGACGGCGCGCGGCGGGCCGGCGGCGGATCCACCGGCGGCCTTCGCGGCGGGCGCCGGGGGCGGAACGGCTGCGGTGGTCGTCATGCCCTGCCTCCGAAGGGGTCGGGGGTGGCGAGGAGGTCCCGCAGCCGCTTCCGCACCTCGTCGAGGCCGTCCCGCGGGGAGCGGGAGCCGGTGAGCACTCCGGAGAGGGCGGCGCCCAGCTCGATCTGCATCGCGGAGGCGGAGCCGGCAAACCAGGCCGGCGGGTCGAGGGCCACGTCGTCCACCACCGAGCGGTACTCCGACTGCGGGTGCAGCTCCAGATACGCGGGCTCGGACAGGACGGGCCGGTAGGCGGGGACATGGCCGCCGGCGGCCCAGTCGGTGGAGTGCCGGAGCATCCAGGCGACGAAACGGTGGGCGGCCTCGTTGGACGCGCCACCGCGGTCCGCCTGGTGGGGCAGGACGAAGGTGTGGCAGTCGGCGAAGGCGGAGGGCCGGCCGAAGAGGTTCGGTATCCGGGTCATGGAGAACGGGAGTTCGGTGGTGAGGTAGGTGCTGACCTCCCATTCGCCGGTGATGAGGAAGGCGCTGTCGCCGTTGTTGAACCTGCTGACGGCGCCGGTGTAGTCGACGCGCCGCGGGGCGTGCCCGTCCTCGACGAGCGAGCGCATCCACTCCAGCACCCGCAGCGCCTTGGCGTCGTCCAGGGTGACGCGGGTGGCGGTGGGGTCGAGGACGGTGCCGCCGGCCTGCGCGTAGAAGGTGGCGAACAACCGCCAGGGCCCGACGGTGTCGTTGCCCAGGGTCTCGATGACCAGCCCCGGATGCCCGGTGGCCTCGCGCGCGGCCCGCAGAGCCCGGGTGAACTCCCCCACGCCCGCCAGGGGACGGAGCCTGGCCTTCCCTCCGCTCCTCCCCTTCGCCCCTCGCTTCCCTTGCCCCTTTTCCCCGTCTTCCTCCCTCTTCCCGGGCGAGTTCCCGTCGAGCAGCCCCGCCTTCGCGCACACCTCGGTGTTGTAGAAGAGGACGAACGGATGCGTGTCGAACGGGATGGCGTACTGCGCGCCGCCGGAGGCCCCGCGCCGCCAGATGGCCTCGGGGAAATGCTCCGGCCGCACCCCGTGACGGGCGAGCAGGTCCAGGTCGAAGGGGTCGAGGAGACGGCCGGGTGCGAACCCCGGGAGGCGGGAGAGGTGGAGGGCGGCCACCTCCGGGGCACGGCCGCCGGCCCCGGCCATCCCGAGTTTGGTGTAGTACGCCGGACCCCACTGGAGGGTGGCGGACTCCAGCCCGACGCCGGGGTGGCCGGCACGGAAGGCGTCCAGCATGGCCTGCATGGTCACGCCGTCCCCGCCGCCGTAGAGGTGCCAGAAACGGAGGCGGGTGCGGCCGGCGCCGGCCGCGGAGGGCGCGGCGCAGCCGGAGGCCGCGGAGCCGAGCCCGGCCGTGGCGGCGAGGGAGCCAAAACCGGTGAGCACGCTTCTGCGGCTCGGGGGCATCTGAGGCATGACGGACCGATCCCTACCGTGTCGGGAGCTGCGTCAGCTACGTCGTGGGGGCGCTCGGGGCGTGGGGACCAGGGCGGCGGCAGGTGCGGGCCGTGCGCGACGGGCGGGTTGGAGGGCGGGTGCCGGGTGCCGGGTGTGGGGTGCCGGGTGTGGGGTGCCGGGTGTGGGGTGCGCGTGGCGGGCGGGGTGCACGGAACGGGTGGGCCGTGAGCGGGTGGGCGGGCGCGTACCGAACGTTCGGGATGCCGAATGCCGCCCGTAACTTCGGACGGAAAGATAGGTTCGCACGGAGGGCCCGTCAACGCTTCGCGCAAGAAAGGGCCGCCGGAGGGCGCCGCCGAACCGCCGTGGATCCGCTGCCGAATCGCTGCCGATCGCCTGTCGATCGCCCGCCGGGCAGGGACCACACCCCTCCACCGGACCGTCAGCACCGCCCGCGAAGTGCCGCTTTGCGGGAACCGTTCCGCGCGGAGCCTTCTGACCTCCGCTCAGGACGCCCCACCGGCGCCCCTGCGGAACCGCCCCCGCCGCGCCGGGCCGGGCGGAACGGGGGCGGCGGGGGCGAGGGCGGGTTCGAGAGGGGTCAGCCGGCCGGCGGCGCGGGCCGGGTCAGGCCCGCGGCGTCCCGCTTCTCCGGCTCCGGGTGCGGCGGTTCGTCCCCGGCCGCCGGCCCGGACGGCTCCGCCGGCAGCAGGTGACGGACGAGCAGGGTGCCCCCGGCGACGGCGCCGGGCATGAGGAAGACGGCGACCAGCGGGACGAGGAACGCCAGCGCCAGCGGCACCCCGAAGCCGAGGGTGAGCAGCAGCCGTCCGCGCAGCAGCCGGATCCGTTCCTTCAGCGGAACGTCCCGCCGCTGGAAGGCGACGCCCGTCAGCTCCACGGCGAGGAAGAAGCCGGAGACGCAGACCCCGGCGACGGGCACCACGGTCTGGCCGATCACGGGCACGAACCCGAGCACGAACAGCACCACCCCGAACAGGACCACCCACAGCAGCACCCGCAGGCTGTCCCGCGCCGAGATCAGCAGATCGCGCCAGAGCGGGACGTCGGGCGCCTCGGGGGCGCCGCCCTCGGACTCGTCGACCTGCTCGGCGAGCGCGTCGTAGAAGGGCTGGCCCACGAGGAGCGTCACCGCGGCGAACGTCACCACGGCGAGGAACAGCCCGCCGGCGAAGAGCAGCGCGGTGAGCACCGCGCGGAAGACGCCCTGCCAGGGGGAGTCCCAGCCGTCGGCGAACGGGGTGGCCCAGGCCACGACGTCCCCCGCGAAGAAGCCGAGGACGACCAGCGCCGCCGCGTAGAGCACCAGCGTGACGAGGGCGGGCAGCAGCCCGATCCCCACCCGCTTGCCGCGCCGGCTCACCCAGCGCTGGCCTTGAACCCCGTACCGCACACCCGCCCCGAGATCACGCATGGCAGCAGCCTAGCGGCGCCCGGGCCCCGGCCTCGACGGCCGGGGCGGTTCGGCACCGTACGCGCACAAGGCGGGCGCGGGCGCGGGGCCGGCACGGGCGCGGGGCCGGCGCCTGCCGGCGGGGCGCCGTGCCACCGGCGGCGGGCGGCGGGCGGCGGGCGGCGGGGAAGCCTCGTCCGCCACCCCACGCGCCCGGAAGCGGCCCGCCCCGCGCGCTCAGCCGTCGAGCGCGACGACCATCTTCCCGGTGTTCTCCCCGCGCAGCATCCCCAGGAAGGCGTCCACGGCGTTGCCGAAACCGTCGACGACGGTCTCGCGGGAGACCAGTTCGCCGGAGCGGAGCCACCCGCCGACCTCCTCCAGGAACCGCGCCCGCAGGTCCTGGTGGTCCTGGACGAGCATGCCCTGGACGCGGAGGCGCTTGCCGATGATCTGGGCGAGGTTGCGCGGGGCCGCCGTCGGTTCGGTGGCGTTGTACTGCGAGATCATGCCGCAGACGGTGACCCGGCCGTGGACGTGGAGGGCGTCGATCGCCGCTTCCAGGTGGTCCCCGCCGACGTTGTCGAAGTAGACGTCGATCCCGTCCGGCGCGGCCCGGTGGAGCTGCTCCGTCACCGGCCCGTTCTTGTAGTTGAACGCGGCGTGGAAGCCGTACTCCTCGGTGAGGGCGCGCACCTTCTCGTCCGAGCCGGCGCTGCCCACGACGCGGGAGGCGCCCTTCAGCCGGGCGATCTGCCCGACGAGGCCGCCGACGGCGCCGGCGGCACCGGAGACGAAGACGGCATCGCCCTCGCGGAAGGAGGCGACCTCCAGCAGCCCGGCGTAGGCGGTGAGCCCGGGCATGCCCAGCACGCCGAGGTACGCGGAGAGCGGTGCCGCCGCCGGGTCCACCGGCGCGGCCTTCGCGGCGTCCACGACGGCGTACTCGCGCCAGCCGAGGCCGTGCAGCGCGTGGTCGCCGGGCGCGAAGCCGTCCGCCTCCGAGGCGAGGACCTCGCCGACGGCCCCGCCCTCCATGGGCGCGTCGAGCCGGAACGGCGGGACGTAGGACTTGGCGTCGTTCATCCGGCCGCGCATGTAGGGGTCGACCGAGAGGAACCGGTTGCGCACCAGGATCTGCCCCGGCCCGGGCGCCGGGACGGGCGCCTCCCGCAGCGCGAAGTCCTCCGGGGAGGGAAAGCCCCGCGGCCGGGCGACGAGATGCCACTCGCGACCCGTCTCCGGGTGTCCGGCCGGGCCAGGCCGGTCCGTCCGAGGTGTCTGATCTGCCATGGTTCCGCCTCCTCGGCCGTGCCGCGTGCCGCTCGTGGCGGCCACGCTCCACGGCCCGAAATACTTCACTTACGTGAAACAACCATGGGCACAGATATTTCATGTTGTCAAACACATGGCTACCCTGGATGCCATGGCGACACCCCGCACCGACCCCCTGACCCACGAGGTCGTCGAACTCATCGGCGCCGTCGTGGCCCGCTACCACGAGGAGTACGAGGACGCGGCGGCCGGCCACAACCTCACCGGCGCCCAGGCCCGCCTGCTGGGTCTGCTCTCCCTGGAGCCGCTGCCCATGCGCCGGATAGCGGAACGCCTGAAGTGCGAGCCGTCCAACGTCACGGGGATCGTGGACCGGCTGGAGGCCCGCGGCCTGGTGGAACGGCGCGCGGACCCGGACGACCGCCGCGTCAAACTGGCCGCCACCACCCCCGAGGGCCAGGCCACCGCCCGCCGCCTCCGCGCCTCCCTCGACTTCGCCCGCGAACCTCTCGCCGCCCTCTCCCCCGCCGACCGCACCACCCTCCGCGACCTGCTCCGCAGGATGCTGGCCACAGACCCGGCGAACTGACGGAGCCCGCCGACCGCCGGCCGGCCACAACTGCCGCCCGGGGCAGCGACTCCGCACGCACTCAAGGAACTCCCCGGCCACGGCCACATAGGCGTCGCCGCGGCGTCTACATCCACGTCCGACTCCGTCTCCAGCGCCAGGCCATCCACACCCTCGGCAACACTCTCGACCGCCCCTGACCACGCACGGCAACGGCGGCGAACACCAGAGATGTTCGCCGCCGTTGCCGTCAACTATTGCCGTCAAGTGACGTTATAACGGTTGATGCCGGGTCACCGCCTGGCCCCATTGCTTTGCTCAAACGAACCGCCAGGACCGCGCCGAAAAGTGCAATTGGCCTATCAGGACGTCCAGTCGTGATGCCTCCACTCACCACGACGCGTCTAACTCAACAGCCGCTCCAACTCATCGAGGGTCTCCTCGATAGCCAGTTCGTCTTCGCGAGGCAGTTCTTGAAGATCACCCCGATCAAGAGCAACAGCATAGATTTCCTCAAGGATCCACCAACGTGAGCGAAGATCCTCACTCAATGGAGACGCCTCAAGATTCGACGAAACCGAGTCGAGATCGTCGACCAGAATTCGGAGTGCAATCTCACCGGCACGGTATTTCTGAATCGACTGACGTACGCCTTCGCGCAGCCACTTCCCATCAGAACTCTCACTCACTGCTTAATCCTTCCGGAGCTAACGGTGACAACCCGCCCAGTTGCGGTATCCGTAATCACCGTCACGTTATTCTCCGCTTCATAATAGGCCGTGGTCCCGGCCCGCTTCCCCGACATTTTTTCGCCGACACGAACTGCATTTTCCACTACCGACGGCATAAGGCCGCGCTCCTGCATCCGGTCAATCGCATGACCGGTGTAATCCCGCCCCTCGATTGTTGCCGGCTCATTTGGCGAAAGATTGCGGAAGTTCGTGCCCCTCCCGCCAACTGGGGTTGTCGGGCAGTTGCTGTTGTGAACGAGAACCGGCGTGACCCCCGCCACCACATAGTACGTGTGGATGCCGTCGACGGTGAGGTCGTGGGTCCGCTGACGCTGCTCATAGTGGCGGAGACCGTCCACCGTGACTGTCTTGCCTGCCGGTGTCCGGAAGGTCATCCCTGTCCTGAGGTCGCCGGCCTCGATCCACGCCCCCTCGGACTCCACCCAGAACGGATGCGTGTCGGTGGAGACCAGGGAAGCAAGTGCACTTCCGGTGTCGATGGTCAGGTCGACGAAGCGTTTGTCGTTCTCCGTGACGATCGTCGCCACGACTTCGCGGGTCGCCGTCTCACCCGTCTCAGGATCGGTGACGGTGATCTCCTCACCGACCTCGACATCCTCGATGTTCTTCCGCGTTCCATCGGCAAGAAGTACCGTCGTGCCCGGCAGGAAGCTATGACACTCCTTGGCGGTCCGCTTCCCGAGTTTACCGAGCTTGCCAAGTTTCCCGATCTTGAACCACGGAAGATCGGTGGCTGCCCAGCCACAACCGGTCAATTCGTGATCGGCAATACAGCTCTCCCAGGAATCGATGTCCGGGAGAACGATGATCTTGCCCGCTTCCCACACATCGCGCCAGCTCAACTCGGTGTCGGCGGCTTCGCGCACGCCCATCCCCGAGTTACAGACATTTCCACCCCACACGCACTGAGCGGACTGCTTCGCCATACTGCTGCGTACGTAGATGGGGCCCTGACGCAGTGTTCCAGGAACGTGCTTCCCGAGCCTGCCGCCGTAGGGCCGGCTGGTACCGGAGTTGCCGGGACTGCCGGGGTTGCCACCACTTACGGCGCTGTTCGGTTTCCTTCCCGGCCTCGGCTTCTTCCCGGGCTTCGGCTTGTTGCGGTCCCCGGGGTAGCACTGGACTGCGTACGCGCCACAGGTCTGAGCGAGGCCGGTGGGATCGGTCCAAGTCAGCGGGTTGTTGCTCGCGTAGGTGTAACCGTGGATCTGCTGGGGATTCGTCAAATCCATGATCGGGTCGACGGAGATGAACCGGCCGACAGCCGAGTCGTACTCGCGCGCGCCGAGGTGGATGAGTCCCGTGGTCGCGGTGTCGTCCACACCACCCACGAAGGCCCGGGTTCCGGGCCAGGCCGCAGGCATCTCACCACGGGGGCCACCGAAGGGGAGGGTCCGACGCCGGGTCAGTTCCAGCGTGGCGGCGTCGATGGCCAGTTGGCCCGTTCCGTGGTGGTCGGCGACGGTGAGGGTCCAGGTTCCGTCGTCGGCGAGCACGGCCTGGTGGCCGCCGCCCAGCGGGACGTAGCGTGTGGCCTTCGGTGTGTCGGAACCTTTGGCAAGCACGATCTCCGTGTGGTCACCGAGACTTACTTGGCCTCCCTGCGGTGACATACATCACTCATGTGAGGCTCGATGCCGACCGCGGTAAGCGTGGAATGCAAGACGGCCCCTGGGCATGCAGCTGCCTGGCATACGTGAAGCAATCACCCTCGAGCCGTCTGCCAACTGTCGAAGAGGAGCGACCTGTACCAGGGGGAGGAGGGCCCTCGGCCTCGGTCAAGGTTGGGGCTGACGGGGCAGCCTTCAGGCGCTTCCGGATTCTCGCGGGTGGGGGACGCACCCGTCCGTCCCGGCCCGGCTCTCCGGACGCCCCTGCTGGACCGGCTCTCCCGTCACCCCCCGAAGGCGGGCTGGGGCAGGCCCTGGCCCGCGTCCGGGAGGACGAGGAGGGAGCCGGCGAGGGGGTGGGCGCGGTGGCCGACGCGGGCCGTGGTGATGTAGAGGTCGGTGAGGCCGGGACCACCGAACGCGCAGGCGGTGGGGCGGCGGACGGGGAGCGGGAGGGTACGGTCCAGCCGCCCGTCGGGGGTGTAGCGGCGCACCGCGGCGCCGTCCCAGAACGCGACCCAGACGCAGCCCTCGGCGTCCACGCAGAGCCCGTCCGGGTAGCCCGCGGTCTCGTCGAACTCGGCGAACGGGCGGCGGTTGACGGCACCGCCGGTCCCCTCCGCCCGGTCGAAGACGTCGACGCGGCGGGTCGGGGTGTCGATGTAGTACATCAGCCGGCCGTCCGGGCTCCAGCCGATGCCGTTGCTGACGGTGCAGTCCGCCAGGATCTCCGTGGCCGTGCCGTCGGGCGCGACGCGGGTGAACGTCCCGCCGCCCGGCGTCTCGTCGTAGCGCATGGTGCCGGCCCAGAGCGCGCCGTCCGGGGCGACGGCCGCGTCGTTGCCGCGGCGGCCCGGTACGGGATCGTGCACCAGCCAGGAGAAGGCGCCCGCCGGGGAGACCAGGCCCACGCCGTCGCGGAGGTTGAGCACCAGGCCGCCACCCGCGCGCGGTTTCGCGGCGCCCACGTGCTGCGCGGTGAGGAGGACGGTCCGGCCGCCGGTGGCCGGGGCGTAGGTGTGGACGCGGGAGGAGAGGATGTCGACCCAGATGAGACGGCCCGTGGCCGGGTCCCAGGTCGGGCCCTCGCCGAGCTGCGCGGTCTCCCGGACGGCCACCTCCACCGGGGTGCGCACGCCCGCGTTCACGCCGCGCTCCGGTAACCGAGCCGGCCCGAGAGCTCCACGGCGCCCTTGGCGGCCAGCTCGGAGAGCTCGATGTGACGCTCCTCGCTCCAGCGGATCATCGGCACGGAGATGGAGAGCGCCGCGACGACCTGGCCGGCGGAATCGCGCACCGGCGCGGCCACGCAGGTCACGTCCGGGTTGGACTCGCGGTGCTCGACCGCGATCCCCCGCTCCCGGACGGCGGCGAGCTGGCGGCGCAGCTCGGGGGGTGAGGTGATGCTGTTGGCGGTCATGGCGGTCAGCTCCCGGCCGTCGGGGAAGAGTCGTTCCCACTCCCGCTCGGGGAGCGAGGCGAGCAGCATTTTGCCCACGGAGGTGCAGTGCGCGGGGAGCCGGCGGCCCGCCGCGGAGACCATCCGCACGGCGTGGGTGCTGTCCACCTTGGCGATGTAGATGACGTCGGTGCCCTCCAGGATCGCCACATGGACCGTTTCGTCGCAGGTCTCCGCCACGCCACGGGCCACCTGCCGGCCCTCGGCGGCGAGGTCGAGCTGCTCCTCGTAACGGCTGCCGAGCTGGTACGCGCGGACGCCGAGCCGGTAGCGGCCGGGCTGATCCGCCACCGCCACCAGGTAGTTGCGGGCGGCGAGCGTGGTGACCAGCTCGTGCACGGTGGTGCGCGGCAGTTGCAGCTTGCGGGTGATCTCGGGGGCGGAGAGCGTGCCGTCTCCGTCGAGGAAGAGCTCCAGGATGTCCAGGGCTCGGGTGACGGCGGGTACCAGACGTCCCATGCCGCTCACTCACCTCCGGGCGTTCGAAACTCCGGCCATTGGCCGGTATCACGAACGACACCCTACTGGTGGGGCCGTTCCGGCGACAATATCCGTCCGTCATCCGTTGGTCACCGGCGTTCCGCCGATTCGCGCAGGACAGAGGCCGGTGCGGCGCCGGCCGGCCCGGCCGCCGGTGCCGTGCTTCCCCGGCCGGACCCCGGGTGGGCGGCCCTGGTGATGGGCGGCCGGCGGTCCGGCCCGGGGGGAGAGCCCGAGGGATGCCGGGAGGGAGGGGCCGAGACGGGGCGAGGCTCCACCGCCGCTCCGGCCGGCGGCCGCGTGGAGCCGGACAGGGGAGGATGACAGCCATGAGCCGATCCGTATCCTCCGGCGGCGAGGGCCCCGGAACCGCCCCCGGTGACCGTCCGGCGTCACAGGGCCCGCGCGGTGCCACCGGAGGCGCGGGCCAGGCCGCCGCCGAAGCGGAGACTCCCGGCACCGGCCCAGCCCGCGGCACCGGCACCACCCCCGGCACCTCCGGGACGGCCGCCCCGGAGGCCCCGCCCGCCGGCGCCCGCATGTTCCAGCTCGTCCTGTTGCGGCGGATGGCCGACCACCAGGCCGGGCTGGTGGAGGACGCGCTGCGCGAGCTGGGCGAGAGCCGCTCAGCGATGCGGGAGGCGAACCGCCGCTGGCAGGCGATGGTCCACTCACCCCGGGCGCGTGGCGCCCTCACGCGCTACCGCTCCGTGCTCGGTCCGCCACAGTCCCGTGACGCGCGCCGGATCGGGGATCTCACCTGCGAGGCGCTGCGCTGGCCGGTGCCGCTCTGGCCGGATCTGCGGTTCGAGGTGCTCACCGCGCCGGGCGGACAGGTGTGGAACGAGTGGCTGGTGCGCGCCCCGGGCGCCCCCGGTCCCGCTCTCCGCACCCTGGCCGATCTGCGCCCCTGGAGCTGCACGGTGGACGAGGTGGCCCGCGCCTTCCCGCCGGCCACGCCGATGGAGGGTTCGGCACCCACCCGGTGGCGGCTGGCGTTCGCCGCCCCGGCCGGGGCGGGTGGCCAACCGCGCCGGGTCGTCGCGGAGTTCACGTGGGGGCTCCTCCAGCGGCTGCCGGAGTCCTGACCGTCCGCGCCCGCGCCGCCGGGCCCGGCCGGGGGTGCCGGGGCGCGCCGGCACCCCGCGGGCGGAGGTCCCCTCGGCCCCGTCCGCCGCGCCACGGCCGCCATTCGCCGCCGCCCCGTCCTCCCGGGACGTACTGCTGTGCGATTTGACTCGGGGCCCCGCTCAGGCGGAAGGTCAAGCAGTTGACAGCCGGACCGCCCGTCGATGTGCTTCGGCCGGGAACGTCTCGGGAAACGGAGCACCGGATGGCGCGGATCGAGCTGGGCAAGGTGGTGGCTCTCGCGCGGGAGACCGCGGAGAAGGAGCTGGCCCCCCGGGCCGCCGCGGTGGACGCCGGGCAGCGGTGGCCGGAGGAGGGCGTGACCGCCCTGCGGACGCGGCTGGGCGGGCTCGTCGTGCCCGAGCGGTTCGGCGGCATGGGACACGGGCTGCTCGCCGTCGCCCAGGTCGGCGAGGCGACGGGACGGGCCTGCGCCTCGGCGTCCATCTGCTTCGGGATGCACCTGGCCGCGTCCGCCGTGATCGCGGCGAAGGCCGGAGGGGAACAGCAGGAACGGTTCCTGGGCCCCATCGCCGCGGGTGAGCACCTCACCACCCTGGCCCTGTCCGAGCCCGGCACCGGCGGCGAGTTCTGGCTGCCGCAGACGCGCATGGAGCACGGCGGCGACGGACGGCTGCGGATCACCGGGACGAAGAGCTTCGTCACCAACGGCTCCCACGCGGACTCCTACGTCCTCTCCGCCGTCGCCGCCGACCCGGGGACGCCACCGGGCCTCTTCTCCTGCGCGATCGTGGAGGCGGACGCGCCGGGCCAGGTGTGGGGACCGCCGTGGCAGGGGTTCGGGATGCGGGGCAACGACTCGCGCACCCTGGAGCTGCGGGGCGTGGAGATCCCCCGGTCCCACCTCCTGGGCGAGGAGGGCGACCAGATCTGGTACGTCTTCAACGTGGTCGCCCCGTATTTCCTCATGGCGATGGCCGGCACCTACCTGGGCGTGGCCTCGGCCGCCCTGGAGGAGGCCCGCGCCCATCTGTCGCGCCGCCGCCACTCGCACGCCGACCGGTCCCTCGGTTCCCAGCCGGTGGTCCAGCACCGGCTGGGCACGATGTGGGCGCGGGTGGAGCGCACCCGCCGGCTGATCTACCACGCGGCCGTGGAGGCCGAGGCGGGCGGCGCCGAGGCGCTGCTCGGGCTGGCCTCCGCCAAGGCCGAGGTGGCCGAGACCGCCGAGGGGGTGGTGGGCGACGCGCTGACACTGACCGGCGGCATCGGCTACGGCCAGGACTCCGCGTTGCAGCGGATGCTGCGCGACGCCCGGGCCGCCCACGTGATGGCCCCCATCACGGACGTGCTGCGGATCTGGACCGGGCGGGCCCTGCTCGACGAACCGCTGCTGGAGGGGTGACCATGCCCCCGGACCGGCCGCGGGTCCTCCTCGTCGGTGTGCTGCCCGGCGTGGTGGCCTCCCTCCAGAGCGCCCTCGGGCCGGGCGCCGACGTGCTGTTCGTCGAGCCCGGGCAGCTGGCGGAGCACACCCAGGGCGTGCCCGGTGAGCGCCGCCCCACCCTCGTCGTGCTCGGGCGGGAGCTGTCCCTGCCCACCGGCCTGGTGCACACGGTGCGCCCGCACCCGGAGGACCTGGTCGTCCTCGTCGTCACCGGTCCGGAGGCCGGCCACGGCCTCGCGACCCTGCCGCTGCTGTTCTCCGCCGACCAGGTGCGCCGGGTCCCCGCGGGACAGGCGGACCGGGTGCCGGAACTCGCCCGTGACATGCTCATCGCCCTCGGCCGGCGTCGCAGTTACGCCGCCGCGCGGAGCGCCGCGCAGCACCGGCTCAGCGCGGGCCGGACGATCAACCGTCAACTCGGCGACCAGCTCTTCGGCGAGTTCCTCACCCAGGCGCCGGTCGGCGCGCTGATGCTGGACGCCTCCGGCGCGCTCGCCGCCTGGAACAACCGGGCCGCCGGCATCCTCGGCCTGACGGACCCGGGCTCGCTCGGCCAGGCACTGACCGCCCTCTTCCCGGCGGAGGTCCGCCCGGAGCTGGAGAGACATCTCGCCACCGCCGGCGGGGGCCGGGCCGGGGAGCCGGAGACGGTCTTCGAACGGGCCCGCTCCGACGGCACCGGGCAGGCGCTGCGGCTGGCGCCCCAGCAGGTGCTCGACGGTGACGGGCAGGAACGCCTGCTGCTGCTCGTGGAGGACGTCACCGACCGGCTGCGGGCCCAGCACCAGCTGGCCGAACGCACCGGGCACGCCCTGCTCAGCGCGGAGGTGGCGGCGGCGATGACCGCCCCCGGCCCGATGGAGGAACGCCTGGGGCGGTGCGTGCGCGCCGCGGCGGACCGGCTCGCCGCCGTCTTCGCCTGTGTCTGGGTGGTCCGCGCGCCCGGCGACCGGCCGGAGCACCTCGTCTGCGCCGAGGACCCGGCCGAGGAGGGCGGGGTGCCCGGCCACGTCCGGGTGCGGGAGGCGCTGATGGAGCGCGTCACCACCGGGCGGCGCCCGGTGACCGAACGGATTCCCGGGTCGGTGCCCGGTGAGGCCGACACGATCTGCGTCGGCCTGCCGCTGGTGGCCGGCGGCGAGCTGCTCGGCGCCCTCGCCGTGTCCGCCGTCGGCCGGCTCTCGTACGAGGCCCGCGCCGCACTGGAGGGCATCGCCGACCAGATAGCCGTCGGGATCCGACAGGACCGCCTGGTCGAGCGGTTGCGCGCCTCGACCCGGGCGCTCGAACGCCCGCTGCTGCCGCCGCACCTGCCCACCCTGCCCGGCTTCGACCTCGCCGCCCGTTACCGGCCGCACGGCAGCGGGCAGCACATCGGCGGGGACTTCTACGACGCGTTCACCGCCGCCGACGGCCGTCACGTGCTCGTCCTGGGGGACGTGTGCGGCAAGGGCCCGGCCGCGGCCGCCATCACCGGGCTCGTCCGGCACACCTTGTGGGCGGCGGCCCAGACCAGCCTCGACGCGGGGCACGTCCTGGGGCTCGTCGACCGCGCCCTCCGCCGCCAGAACACGCCGTTCTGCACCCTCGCCTACGTGGTCCTGGAGCCCGGTCCCGCGCCGGTCCGGATGCGGCTCGCCTCCGCGGGGCACCCCGCGCCGCTGCTCCGCCGCGCGGACGGCAGCACCGAACCGCTCGACGTGCGGGGACCGCTGCTGGGCGCGCTCCCCGAGGTACGCCACCCGGTGACGGAGGCGGAGCTGCTGCCGGGGGACACGCTCGTCCTCTACACCGACGGCTTCACCGAGGGCGGGGGCTCGTACCGCCAGCGGGAACCGGAGGACCTGGCCGCCGTCGTCGCCGGGCAGCCCCTGGCGCCGGACGTCCCGGAACCGGCCGACCGTCTCGCCGGGGCCCTCGTCGCCGACGCCCATGACTGGTGGGACGGGGACCTCCGGGACGACCTCGCCGTGCTGGCCCTCTCGGCGCTGCCCCCCGGTGCCCCCGGGACCGCCACGGAGCGGTGAGAGGGACGGGGCGCGCCGGACGCGGGGCACATGCCACGGCCGCCGGCGGGTGCCACGGCGCGTGACGCGGTGGCCGGCCGGCGCGTGACACGCGGTGGCCGCCGCGGAAGGGCGGGCGTGGCGCGGAGGTGATTCTCCGGCGCCACCGGGGTGACAGCCTTCCGCTCCACCGGGGACGGCCGGGACCGCCGCGGGCACGGGGGCATGACCGGCGGGAAGAGGGTCATACAGAGCAGGACGGACGTAATGACCCCAGCCGACGGGAGGCAGCGGTGACGGATCCGGCGGAGAACCGGGACAACCCGCGCAAGCATGACAGGCAGGACAGCCAGGCCGGGCAGGCCGGGCAGGCCGGGCAGGCCGGCCGGATCGTGGTCGGCGTGGACGGCTCGGAGCCGTCCCGGGAGGCCCTGCGATGGGCCGCGCGCCAGGCGGAGTTGACCGGCGCCTCGGTGGACGCGGTCATGTCCTGGGAGTGGCCCGGCTATGCCACCTGGGGCGGGATGCTGCCGCCCGCCGCGCCGACGGACGGCGCGCTGGAGGAGGCGGCGCAGCAGACCCTGCTGACCGCGGTGGAGGAGACCCTGGGCAAGGAACCACCGGTCCGCGTCCGGGCGCTGACCCAGCCGGGCAGCCCCGTGCAGGTGCTGCTGGAGGCGGCCCGGGGTGCCTCGCTGCTGGTGGTGGGCAGCCGTGGCCTGGGCGGGTTCCGGGGCGCCCTGCTCGGGTCGGTGAGCCAGCACGTCACCCACCACGCGCCGTGCAGCGTCGTCGTGGTGCGGGCGCCTTCCGGCGCGGGCGGCGCCACGGGGGCCGGCGAGGAGACCGGGGAGCGGTGACCGGGGGCCGGTGACCGCTCCGGCGGGGGCGCCGACCGGCCGGGGCGGCGCCACCTGCGGGCAACCTCACCAAGTGCCCCAGGTGGCGGAGAACTAACGAGGAATCAATGGTGTTCCCGTGAAATCCATGGGCACAAGCTTCCATGGAGGTTGATAAAAATGGTTCCCCTTCTTCTGGTTCTTCTTCTGGCCCTGATTCTCTTCGGTGCGGGATTCGCCGTCGATCTGCTGTGGTGGCTCGCGGTCATCGTGCTCGTTCTCTGGATCGTCGGCTTCTTCGTGCGGCCCGCGGGTGCGGGCGGAAAGCGAGGCCGCTGGTACCGCTGGTAGAGCGGCTGAATTTCCCGCACACCGGGCGAGACCCGCATCACCACAACCGCATACCGTCTGTACGCCTGTGGGGCCGACCGGAGATCCGGCCGGCCCCGCAGGCGTTCCGGGCGCGACCGGCCCCCGGGCCCCGGCCGGGCGGGACGCGCCCAGGCCGGGGGTACGGGCCGGCCGGCCGGAGGGCGGACCGTCCGGGCCGGCGGCGGGTCCACGCCCGGCGAGCACCGCGCCGGTCCCGCCGTGCCACCCCATCTTTCCGGCCACTCGGAGCGCGTACATCCCTCACACCCATTCCCCGCACACCGGTGGCCGTCCCCCGTGCCGCCCCGCTTCCGGGTTTTCCCGGGCGGCTCTCCGGCCCAGCCGGAAAACGCCCCGGAATACCCCCCTCGCCATGGCATCGGGGCATCTTTGACACCTCAACCGGGAGAGATCCCGGCGGCAGCGGGCGGCCCCGGATCCTGAAATCGCCCCGCACGGAGGGGGACGCGCCGGTGATTTCGCGTCAGGGGCCGGAGCGCCGTACGGGCGCAGAGAAAACCGCGGTGACCGGAGGATTTCCGGTCACCGCGGTTTCGGGGCCTGGGTGCGGGCCGCAGCTCCCGTGGCTCAGGCGGGGAGCAGGCCGGCGCGCAGCTCCTTGAGGGTGCGGGACAGCAGCCGGGAGACGTGCATCTGCGAGATGCCGAGCTTGGCGCCGATCTCGGACTGCGTCATCTCCTGGCCGAAGCGCAGCTCCAGGATGGTGCGGTCCCGCTCGCCGAGCCGATCCAGCAGCGGCTTGAGCGCGTGCAGGTTCTCGATCGTCTCCAGGGCGGGGTCCACGTCGCCGAGGAGGTCGGCGAGGGTGTTGCCACGGTTGCTCTCGCCGCCGTCCTCGACCGGCATGTCGAGGGAGCCGGCCGCGTAGCCGTTGCTCGCCACGATGCCCTCGAGCACTTCCTCCACCGTGCGGTTGAGGTGCCGGGCCAGCTCCTCGGGCGTCGGCGAGCGGTCCAGCCGCTGCGACATCTCGTCGTTGGCCTTGGCCAGCTCGATCCGCAGCTCCTGCAACCGGCGCGGGACGTGCACCGACCAGCTCGTGTCGCGGAAGAATCGCTTGATCTCACCGACGATGTAGGGGACGGCGAAGGTGGTGAACTCCACCTCGCGGCTCAGGTCGAAGCGGTCGATCGCCTTGATCAGGCCGATGGTGCCGACCTGGACGATGTCCTCCATCTCGTCGGCGCGGTTGCGGAAGCGGCGGGCCGCGAACCGGACGAGGGAAAGGTTCAGCTCGATCAGGGAGTTACGCGCGTACTGGTATTCGTGGGTCCCCTCTTCCAGCTCGCAGAGCCGGTCGAAGAAGAGCTTGGAGAGCTCCCGGGCGTCCTGCGGCGCCACCTTGGTCGGGTCCTCGATCCAGGGCAGCTCACCCACGGTCGGCGCGGCCCCGAGGTCGGACTCGATCTCGGAGACGTCCGTCGAGACCGTGCTTGCCGTGGTGTTCATCGTGGCCTCCATGCGCTGGTCGTACTCGTCTCGTCGGGGTTGAAAGAGCGCCTACCCCCGGCCCTCCCTCCTACACACGCGCTCGTCTGCCCCGGTCCCCCGACGGTATGCCACCCGATCGTGGAGAAGTTGCGGCGGGCGTGCGTTTGTCGCTCTGTGTAGCGGTTAAGCGGAGTCCATGGCTGACAACACCAACAACGCCGGTAAGGCGAACAACAAGGACGTACCCAACCAGAACAGCAAGAAGGCGAACGCCAACGGCAGTGGCGGCGGACAGGGCTCGTCCACCACGACCACGGCGGCGCGGACGACGGACAAGGCCGGCGCGGCGGCCCGGAACGGCGCGTCGGGCGCGAAGACCGCGGCCACCAGCACGCAGCAGGCCGGCAAGGCCGCCGCGGACGGCGCCGGGAAGGCGACCGACAAGACGGCGGACAAGGCCGGCGACGCGGCGGGCAGGCTCTCGTCCGGTGCCGACGGCATGGTGAAGGCCGCGACCCCGGCCGCCAAGGCCGCCGCGGCGAAGGCGTCCGCGGCCGGTACGGCCGTCGGCTCCGCGGCCACCCGTACGGCGCAGGTCGCGGCCGAGCGGGCGGCGTCCACCGGGCGCACCGTCGCCGGGGCCTCGAAGTCCGCCTCCAAGAAGGCGGTCGCGGTGGCCGGTACGGCGTGGCTCGCGGTCAAGGCCCGCAAGCTGGTCGCCGCGGGCGCGGCCGGAGCCGGCGCTGCGGTGGTCGCCGGTACCGGTGTGCTCGTCGCCCGGCGGCGGGCGGCCCGCCGGCGCGGTCCGCTCGCCCGGCTGACGGGTGGCCGGCTGGGTGCCTGAGCCCGGCCGCCCGATCCGCCGATCACCGCCGGCGGGAGCCGGCCCCGGTCCACCGGGCACGGGGCCGGCTCAGTCGCGTACCTCCATCCCCCTCGCGGCGTTTCCGGCGCTCCGCCCTACATCACCAGCACCGCCCGGAGGGCCACCGCACCGCGCAAGGCGGCGCCGTCCGTGATGAACGGCCGGGTCCGGAAACCGACCGGCCACTGATCACGGACGGTGACCGCCGCCCGAGGGGGTCAGCGAGGGAGCCTCCGGGGAAAAGTGACGCAGGTCACGTTTTCCTGCGGGCATCGGCGGCTTCCAGCACCCTCTCCGTGGCGGCCTTGTCGAGCGCGACCCGGACCAGCCCGGCGGCGAGCCGCGGCAGGTCCTCCTCCGCCACCAGCTCCGCCAGCCGGCCCTCCGCCTCCGGCAGCCCGAGCCGCGCCGCGCCGTCCAGCGCCTTGCCGTCGATGCTGGGCCGGGCCTCGGGCCAGACGCCCTGCACCTCGCGGAGGAAGATGGCCGCCCCCGTCGGGCCGACACCCGGCGCCTCCATCAGCAGTTCCTTCTCGACGGCCGCGCCGTCCCTGCCCCCCGACCGCCGCAGCGCGGTGTCGCGCAGCCGCCGCAGGTCTCCCCCGTACTTCTCCAGCAGCAGTTCCGCGCCGGCGCCGAGCTGGGTGGCGGTCCGCTCGTCGTAGCGCCGGTAGTGGCCCTTCCCCAGCGCGTCCACCCGCTGCTGCCAGGTCGCGTCCGCCATCCGCCGCGGGTTCCGCATCCCGTCGCCGAAGAGGGCGCGGGCCGCGTCCACGGCGATGTCCGCCTTGATGCGCGCCGACAGCAGATGGGCCAGGACGAGGAGCTGGTAGAGCGGTTGCGGCGCGTCCTTCAGCCGGACGCCCGACTGGGCCGCGTAGGTCTCGCCCTCCTCGTCGAGCAGGGCGCGGACCACGGCCCGCTCCCGCGCGCCGCCCCGGCTTCCCGTCGTCCGCGTCCGCGCCCGGCGCCCCTGGCCGGCCCGTGCACCACTGGTCATGTCCGGTTCACCACCGCTCCGCGTCGTCGCCGCCCCGGGGGACGGACGAACGTGTGCCACCGTCCGCCGCCGGCAGCCCACGCCCCTGGGCATCCGCCGGCGGCTGAGCGCCGGGTGCCCACGGCGCGGCCCCTCACGCCTGCGCGCCCTGAGCCGCGACGCGGAGCGGCGTGGGTGGGGATCTCGTTCACATTCGATGCCTACCAGGACTCCGGCTCCTGGCCGGGAACGACCGCACGATGACCGGGCGCATCGACAAGCTGATCGGCGACCGGCCCGTGTACCAGCCGACGGATGATCAGTTGATCATCGTCCAGGCCCGGTACCACTCCTGACACGACTCCATGACGCCAATCGGGCGATGTACGTCATCTCAGCCGGGACGCAAGGGAAACCCGATCCGGCCCCTCGGCGCTCCCGGGATCTTGGCCTGAACGGATGAACGAAGGCCGCCGCCCCCGAGTGGCGCCCCCCGTTCCGGCGTTCTCGCAGGTAGAAACGGTTCGCTGGGGGAGCCTTGAGGTGGGGCGGGTGGGACTCGAACCCACGACCGACGGATTATGAGTCCGCTGCTCTAACCGGCTGAGCTACCGCCCCTCACGGCGCGTCGCGCACATCTGTGCGCGCCGTCTGCCGCAGCATAGCCGCTCATACGATCTGCTGCCCGTACGGGCCGTGCTGTGCTGCCTGTGAGGACGATCTCTCCCGTCCGGCGGTTCCAGCGCTCCGACCGAAGCTCCGACCGAACATGAAAAAGGCCCCTGACCGGGGCCTTCGGTGAATGCTCCCCCGACTGGACTCGAACCAGTAACCTGCCGGTTAACAGCCGGCTGCTCTGCCAATTGAGCTACAGGGGACTGCTCTGCTCGGTCCCGCCCGCCCGGTCTCCCTGGGGTGGTCCCTCGCTGCGAGCAATACATTAGCGCATGCCACGGGGTGCTCCGAAATCCGTTCCCGCATCAGGGACCGGCGCCGGGGCAGGCGCCCAGTACGCATCGAGGAACAGGGAAGGTGGAGGCATGCGGTACCGGCTCACGTTCATGACCGGAGTGGCCGTCGGCTACGTCCTCGGCTCCCGGGCCGGCCGGGAGCGCTACGAACAACTGCGCTCCCTGGTGCGGCAGGCGGCGCAGAATCCCGCCGTCCGCAACGCCGCCGAAACCGCCGCGCAGAGCGGGCGGGAGGCCGCCTCCAAGGCGGCGGTCACCGTCGACAGCAGGTTCGGCGACCGGCTGCCGGGTCCGGTCTCGGAGCGCGTGCGCTCCCTCCGGGGCCGCGGGAGCGGGGCGCCGGCGGAGGACGGCTGGGGCACCTGACGCCGCGCCCCGACATGCCGCTGCCGCCCCGACGGGTCCGTCCCGCCGGGGCGGCAGCGGCATGTCGGGGCGCCGCCCGTCCCCCTCTCCCCGCCCTCGCCGCCCCGCCCGCCACGGCTGCCCCTCTCACCTGCCCCACCTGACCCACCCGGCCCGCCTCCCCGGCCGGCCGGTCCGTCCGCCCGGCGACGGGCCGGTGCCGGTCCGGCGCCCGTCCCGTGGGGCCCGGCCGGACGGCCCGCCCCGGCGGGGCCCGAGGGGGCGCGCCCTATGCCCGGGCGCGGCGGGCGGGGGCGGGACCGTAGGGCATCATCTGAAGCCATGGGGATCGTCGCCGGGTTGGACAGTTCGTCGGACTACACGCGTATCGTCGTCTGCGACACCGGCACCGGTGCCGTGATCAGGCGAGGAGCCGCGCCGCACCCGGTCGACGCCCACAGCCCGGAGAGCGGGCGGCGCGTCGAGATCGACCCGCAGTCCTGGCTGATGTCGCTGGGCGACGCGGCCGTCGGCGGGGTGCTGGAGGGCGTCCAGGCGATCGGGGTCTCCGCCCAGCAGCACACCCTGCTCACGCTGGACGCCGCCGGTGAGCCCGTACGGCCCGCGCTGCTGGGCAGCGACCGGCGGGCCCAGGCGGCGGCCGCCGACCTGGTGGACGCGCTGGGCGGCCGCACGGCGTGGGCGGAGGCCGTCGGCGCCGTGCCGGAGGCCGCGCAGCCGGTGGCCAAGCTGCGCTGGCTGGCGCGGAACGAACCGGAGTCCGCGGCGCGGACCGCCGCGGTGCTCCAGCCGCACGACTGGCTGGTGTGGCAGTTGCTGGGCCGCCCGCCGCGCAGGACCACCGACCGCGGCGGCGCCTCGGGCACCGGCTACTGGTCGGCCGCCACCGGCGCGTACCGGCCGGACCTGGTGGAGCTGGCCCTCGGGCACGGGGCCGACCTGCCGGACGTGGTGGGCCCGGCCGAGCCGGCCGGCTACACCCCCGAGGGCCTGCTGATCTCCGCGGGGACGGGCGAGACGATGGCCGCCGCGCTGGGCCTGGGCGTCGGTCCCGGGGACGTGGTGATGTCGCTCGGCGCCTCCGGGTCGCTCTTCGCGGTGCACGGGGAGGCCCTGGTGGACCCCACCGGGACGATCACCTCGTTCGCCGACGCGACCGGCCGCCATCTGCCGGTGGTGCACGTCTCCAACGCGGTGCGCGCGCTGCGCGGGGCCGCGGAGCTGCTCGGCACCGATCTGGCGGGGCTGTCCCGGCTCGCGCTCAACTCGACGCCCGGCGCGCACGGGCTGGTACTCCTGCCCTATCTGGAGGGCGAGCGGACGCCGCACCTGCCGCACACCGCGGGCACCCTGTCCGGGCTGCGGCGGGAGAGCATGAAACCCGAGCACCTGGCCCGCGCCGCGTTCGAGGGGATGCTCTGCGGACTCGCCGACGCCCTCGACGTGCTGCGCGCCCGGGGGGTCCAGGCCCAGCGGGTCTTCCTGCTCGGCCCGGCGGCCGCGCTGCCCGCCGTGCAGAGCGTCGCCCCGGCGCTGCTGGGCACCCAGGTGGTGATCCCCCAGCCGGCGGAGTACGCGGCGCTCGGCGCGGCCCGGCAGGCGGCGTGGGCGCTGGGCACGGCGCAGGGCGCGCTGTCCCCGCAGGAGCCGCCGCCCTGGCAGACCGTCCCGGCCGAGGCGTTCGGCCCCGGCGACGACCTGGCGGTGGGGCAGGCAGTGCGCCAGCAGTACGCGGCGGTACGGGAACAGACGTACCCGGGGGCGCTGGGGGCGCTCACCCCGCATGTGCCGGCGCCCTCGTACTGACCGGTGGCGCCGAACCGGCCCGTGGGCTCGCCCGCGCGCGGGACCGGTGCCCGCGTCCTGCACGGGTTCCCGGCCGTCCGGTGCCTCCCGCGCGTCCTCCGGCGGACCGGCCGGGGTCCGCGGGCGGGCGGTGGGCCGCTCACCCGGCGCGGCGGCGCGTGCGGGAGCGGGGCCGGGGATCGGTGTGGGCGGCGGGGATGAGGGCCGCCGGCGGGAGCCGTCCCTGCCGGCTCCCGGGCGGTGGGGCCGGATTCGCCGGCGGGTGCCCTCCCTGGGGAAGACGCCTCCGGACCCATGCCGGGTTGCCTCCGTACGCCCAGCGCGTAAGCGCAGGGGATTTACCAGGTCTTGGAGGTTTCGCCGCCCCGGATGACCGAGGATGGCGCCGCGCGTCCCTGTGCGTGGCCCCCGGCCCGAGAGCACCCGGCCGCGTCCGGTCCCGGACCCGACCCGTCCGATCCGCCGTCCCTCCGTACGCCCCGTGAAGGCCCCTGCCCGACCGACCCCTGGACTCCCCGTGCTGCTGCGACTGGTGCGCTCCCGCCTCGCCCCCTACCGGCGCTCCGTCCTCCTCCTCGTGCTGCTGCAATTCCTTCAGACGCTCGCCGCGCTGTGGCTGCCGGCGCTCAACGCGGACATCATCGACAACGGTGTCGTCCCGGGCGACACCGGCCGCATCCTCCGCACCGGCGGGATCATGCTCGCGGTGGCGCTCGCCCAGGCGGGCTGTGCCATCGGCGCCGTCGGGCTCGCCGCGCGGACGGCCATGGCCGTGGGGCGGGACGTCCGGGCGGCCGTGTTCGACCAGGTGCAGCGTTTCTCCGCGCGCGAACTCGGCCACTTCGGGGCACCTTCCCTGATCACCCGGACGACCAACGACGTCCAGCAGGTGCAGATGGTGGTGCTCCTGGCGTTCACGCTGATGGTCACCGCGCCGATCATGGGCGTGGGCGGGGTGGTGATGGCGCTCGGGCAGGACGTGGAGCTGGCCGGGCTGCTGCTGGCCGTCGTCCCGGTGCTCGCGGTCACGGTGACGCTCGTCGTACGGCGGCTGCGCCCGCTGTTCCGGGCGATGCAGGGGCGGCTGGACACCGTGAACCGGGTGCTGCGGGAGCAGATCACCGGGATCCGCGTGGTCCGCGCCTTCGTCAAGGACGGCCACGAGCGGCGGCGCTTCGCGGAGGCCAACACGGCGCTGACGGACGTGTCGCTGAGCGCGGGCCGGCTGCTGGCACTGATGTTCCCGCTGGTGATGACGGTGGTGAACGTGGCCTCGGTGGCGGTGCTGTGGTTCGGCGCGCACCGGATCGACGACGGTGGCATGGAGATCGGCGCCCTCACCGCGTTCCTCGCCTATCTGATGCAGATCCTGATGTCCGTGATGATGGCCACCTTCATGTTCATGATGGTGCCGCGCGCGGAGGTCTGCGCCGAGCGGATCCAGGAGGTGCTGGACACCGAGCCGGGCGTCGCGCCGCCCGCCGACCCGGTGCGGGTGCTGGACCGCGGCGCCGTGCTGGAGCTGCGCGGCGCCGGGTTCAGCTACCCGGGCGCGGAGGAGCCGGTGCTCCGCGACATCCGGCTCACCGCCCGCCCCGGGGAGACCACCGCGGTGATCGGGCCCACCGGCAGCGGCAAGAGCACGCTGCTCCATCTGATACCCCGGCTGATCGACGCCACGGCGGGCGAGGTCCGCGTCGGCGGGGTGGACGTGGCCCGGCTGGACCCGGCGCTGCTGGCCGAGCGGGTCGGGCTGGTGCCGCAGAAGCCGTACCTCTTCTCCGGCACGGTGGCCTCCAATCTCCGCTACGGCAACCCGGACGCCACCGACGAGGAGCTCTGGCACGCCCTGGAGGTCGCCCAGGCGCGGGAGTTCGTGGAGCGGATGGACGGCGGGACGGAGGGCGGCTCGGGGCTGGAAGCGCCGATCGCGCAGGGCGGTTCGAACGTCTCCGGCGGGCAGCGGCAGCGGCTGGCCATCGCCCGGGCGCTGGTGCGGCGCCCGGAGATCTACCTCTTCGACGACTCCTTCTCCGCGCTGGACTACGCCACGGACGCGGCGCTGCGGGCCGCACTGGCCCGGGAGACGGCCGGCGCGACCGTGCTCGTCGTCGCCCAGCGGGTGGCGACGATCCGGGACGCGGACCGCATCGTCGTCCTCGACGAGGGCCGGGTGGCCGGCGCCGGGACGCACCGCGAACTCATGGCGGAGAACGCCACCTACCGGGAGATCGTGCTCTCCCAGCTCACCGAGGAGGAGGCCGCATGACGACCTCACGTGTCCCGGCCCCGCGCCGCGGCCCGACACCGCTGCCCGGGCCTGCCGGGCGGATGATGGGCGGCCCCGTCGAACGTTCCCTGGACTTCCGCGGCTCGGCGCGGCGGCTGCTGCGCCGGATGCGGCCGGAGCGGGCCGTGCTCTGCGCGGTGCTGGCGGCGACCGCGGTGTGCGTCGCCCTCTCGGTGATCGGCCCGCTCTTCCTGGGCCGCGCCACCGACCTGATCTTCGCGGGGGTCGTCGGGCGGCAGACGCCGGCGGGCGTCTCCCAGGAGGAGGTGGTGGAGAACGCGCGGCGCTCGGGGGAGGGCACGGTGGCCGACGTGCTCTCCACCGTGGACTTCACCCCCGGCCGGGGCATCGACTTCGGCGCGGTCGGCGCGGTGCTGCTGACGGCGCTCGCCGTCTACGCGGCGGCCGGGCTGTTCCTCCTGCTCGCGGGGAGGCTGTCGGCACTCGCCGTGAACCGCACGGTGTGGCGGCTGCGGGCGGACGTGCAGGGCAAGCTGTCCCGGCTGCCGCTGGCGTACTTCGACGGGCAGCCGCGCGGCGAGGTCCTGAGCCGGGCCACCAACGACATCGACAACGTCGGGCAGACGCTCCAGCAGACCATGGGCCAGCTCGTCAACGCGCTGCTGACGGTGATCGGGGTGCTGGCGATGATGTTCTGGGTGTCGCCGCTGCTGGCACTGGTCGCGCTGGTCACCGTGCCGCTGTCGGCGGTGGTGGCGACGGCCGTCGGCAAGCGGGCGCAGCCACAGTTCGTCGCCCAGTGGCGGAGCACCGGCACGCTCAACGCGCACATCGAGGAGATGTACACCGGGCACTCCCTGGTGAAGGTGTTCGGGCGGCAGGAGGAGTCGGCGGCGGCGTTCCGGGAGCACAACGAGGCGCTGTACCGCGCGGGGACGCGGGCCCAGTTCCTCAGCGGGACCATGCAGCCCGCGATGATGCTCATCGGCAATCTCACCTATGTGCTGGTGGCCGTGGCCGGTGGGCTGCGGGTGGCCTCGGGGGCGCTGTCCATCGGGGACGTGCAGGCCTTCATCCAGTACTCGCGCCAGTTCAGCCAGCCGCTGTCGCAGGTGGCGAGCATGGCGAACCTGCTCCAGTCCGGGGTCGCCTCCGCCGAGCGGGTGTTCGAGCTGCTGGACACGGAGGAGCAGGAGCCGGACCGGCCCTCCCCCGCCGCCACCGCCTCCCCCGCCGCCACCGCCACGGCCTCCGCCGGCGGCCGGGCCGGGGAGCGGCCGGAGCGCGGCCGGGTGGTGCTGGAGCACGTCTCCTTCCGCTACCGGCCGGAGGTCCCGCTGATCGAGGACCTGTCGCTGTCGGTGGCGCCCGGGCAGACCGTCGCCATCGTGGGGCCGACCGGCGCGGGCAAGACCACGCTGGTCAACCTGTTGATGCGGTTCTACGAGGTGACGGGCGGCCGGATCACCGTGGACGGGGCGGACGCCGCGGCGCTGCCGCGCGAGGAGCTGCGGTCGCGGATCGGGATGGTGCTCCAGGACACCTGGCTGTTCGGCGGCACCATCGCGGAGAACATCGCCTACGGGGCGGCCGACCCGGCCTCCGTGGAGCGGGAGCGGATCGAGGAGGCGGCCCGCGCGGCGCACGCCGACCGCTTCGTCCGCACCCTCCCCGACGGCTACGACACCGTCATCGACGACGAGGGGACCGGCGTCAGCGCGGGCGAGAAGCAGCTCCTCACCATCGCGCGGGCCTTCCTCGCCGACCCGGCGATCCTGGTGCTGGACGAGGCGACCAGTTCCGTCGACACCCGCACCGAGGTGCTGATCCAGCACGCGATGGCCGGGCTCAGCCGGGGGCGGACCAGCTTCGTCATCGCCCACCGGCTCTCCACCGTCCGGGACGCCGACGTGATCCTGGTGATGGAGTCGGGGGCCATCGTCGAGCAGGGCACACACGAGGAGCTGCTGTCGGCGGGCGGCGCCTACGCCCGGCTGTACGCGGCGCAGTTCGCCGAGGCGGTGGCCGAGGTGGACTGAGCGGGGACCGCGGCGGCGCGGGCCGGGCGGATCCCGGCGGGACGGGGTGAGCGGCGGCCGCGGGAGAGCGGGGCGGACCACGAACGGGCCACGGACGGACCGCGCACGGGCGGCCGGCGCCACCCCGTGCCCGCGCCGGTGGTCAGTCGAGGTAGCCGCGGAGCTGGTCGGCGCAGGCGTGTGCGCGGAGCTTGCCGAGGGTCTTGGACTCGATCTGCCGGATGCGCTCCCGGGTCACCCCGAAGAGGTGCCCGATCTCCTCCAGGGTGCGGGGCCGCCCGTCCACCAGCCCGTAGCGCAACTGCACGACCCGGCGTTCCCGCTCGCCGAGCGTGGCCAGGACGTTTTCCAGGTGCTCGCGGAGGAGCAGGAACGCGGCGGACTCGACGGGCGAGGCGGCGTCACCGTCCTCGATGAGATCGCCGAGGGCCACGTCGTCCTCCTCGCCGACCGGCGTGTGCAGGGAGACGGGCTCCCGGGCGAGCCGCAGCACCTCCTCGACCCGTTCCGCGGTGACGCCGAGGTGCGCGCCGACCTCCTCCGCCGACGGCTCGCGCCCGCGCTCCTGGAGGATGCGGCGCTGCACCCGCACCACGCGGTTGATCAGCTCCACCACATGGACCGGGACCCGGATGGTGCGGGCCTGGTCGGCGAGGGCCCGGGACATGGCCTGCCGGATCCACCAGGTGGCGTAGGTGGAGAACTTGTAGCCCCGGGTGTAGTCGAACTTCTCGACGGCCCGGATCAGCCCCAGGTTCCCCTCCTGCACCAGGTCGAGCATGGTCAGCCCGCGGCCCACGTAGCGCTTGGCGACGGAGACGACCAGCCGCAGGTTGGCCTCGATCAGCCGGCGTTTGGCGATCCGGCCGAGGACCACGAGCTGGTCGAGTTCGGCCGCCGGGCGGGAGTCGAGCTCGGGGCAGCGGCTCAGCTTCTCCTCGGCGAAGAGCCCGGCCTCCACGCGGGTGGCGAGTTCGACCTCCTCGGCGGCGGTCAGCAGGGGGATGCGGCCGATCTCGCGGAGGTACTGGCGGAAGAGGTCGGAGGTGGGGCCGGCCGGATCCCCGCGGACGGCCTCGGCGCGGACGGCGGCGGGCAGCGGGCCGGGGTCCGGCGCCAGGCCGGGCCCGGTCCCCGGGTCGAGCCCGGGGCCGGGGCCGGGGCCGGTCTCCGGATGCGGGAGGGCTCCGGCGGCCCCGTCCGGAGCCGCGTCCTCCGGGGGCCGGGGGCGGCGGCCCGCGCGGGGGGACGCCGGCACGGGCGCCGCCGTGCCGTTGAGGGTCGGGGTCTGCACGGGGCGGCCTCCAGGGGAGTCGCTGCCGGATCGGGGGTGCCCGCCGCGGGGAACGGCCGCGGCCGGCCGCCGGCCCGCCCCTCACACCGGGGCGGATCCGCGGGCGATCCGGGGACCGGTCCGCCGGGCCGGCGCGCTCCGGGGTATCAGGCTCCGCACACCAGTGTGGCGTACGGCACACCGCCGGTACGAGGGTGCTGCGGCGATTTTTCCGGCGGTCCCCGCGTTTCCGGCTTTTCCGCTTCCCCGGGGAGCCGGGGCCCGGGCTCCTTCCGGCCGCCGGGCACCCGTCCTCCGGCTCCGTCCTCCGGCTCCGGCCACCGGGCGGGGCCCCGGGCGAGCTGGAGCGCGACCGCCGATGTCCGGGCATGGCGCCGGGACTTCCGGGTAGTCGCGGCCTGAAAGGTCATCAGCCGCCCTTTCGCCACGGAGTGGTGCATATTCCCCTGCCCACCCCGGGCGGACCACGGGGGCCGTACGGATCAGGGGCGCCGGCAGCGGCCGTGCCGGCGCCGACGAGGTGGAGGTAGCACGTGGGCAGGCAGACGGACAGGCGGAAGCGGATCGCGGCGGCGGCGACCAGTGGCGTACTGGCGGTGGGTGTCCTCGCGGGGTGCGGCGGCACCACGGACGACGCCGGGAGCGCCGGGGAGAAGTCCTCCTCCTCGACCGCCCGCGCGGAGGACGGTGACGACGGCGCCGGCGGCAAGGCCGGCGGTGACGGCGCCGGCGCGGTCGCCGCCGCGTACCAGAAGACCGCCGAGGCCGGAACGGCGAAGATGTCGCTGGTCACCGAGGCCGAGGCCGGCGAGCAGGAGGTCACCATGCGTGGCTCCGGCGTCATCGACCTCGACAAGGGCAACAGCGAGATGACGATGGACGTCGGCGGTTCGGAGCTCGAACAGCGCGTCGTCGACGGCGTCGTCTACCAGAAGCCGCCGGCCGGGCAGCAGGACCAGCTGCCGGAGGGCAAGACCTGGATGAGCTTCGACCTGGAGCGGATGGGCGACCAGCTCGGCGTCGACACCCAGGTCAGTGACCCGGCCGCCGCCTTCTCCTATGCCAAGGGCATCTCCGAGAAGGACGTGAAGAAGGTCGGCGAGGAGACCGTCGACGGCACGGAGACCACCCACTACGAAGTGACGGTGGACGTGAAGACCCTCGCGCAGGGCAACGAGAAGATGGCGAAGATGCTGGAGGAGCGGGTCGGCAAGACCCTGCCGCTGGACATCTGGCTGGACGACGAGGGCCGGCTGCGCCAGCAGAAGATGGAGATCGAGGTCGACACCTCCAACACGGGCGCGAGCCAGGCACCGGAGGAGATCACCGTCGACACCACGCTGAAGTTCAGCGACTTCGGCACCGACGTGGACGTCAAGAAGCCCGCCGCCGGGGACACCGCCGACATGACGGACAAGGCCGCGCGGGAGGGCAAGAAGAACTCCTG
This sequence comes from Streptomyces zingiberis, assembly GCF_012034935.1. Classification (GTDB taxonomy): domain Bacteria; phylum Actinomycetota; class Actinomycetes; order Streptomycetales; family Streptomycetaceae; genus Streptomyces; species Streptomyces zingiberis. The sequence continues at coordinate 135,763 of NZ_JAATEN010000002.1, read as the reverse complement.
ACCCGGGCGGCGCGGGACTCGACCGGTACCCCACCGGCTCCACCACGGATCCCGCCCCCGGCGCAGGGCACGGCCCCGGTCCGCACTCCCCGGACCGGGGCCGGCCCGTGCCCGGGGGCCCGTATCACCGGAACCGTGCCGCTCCCCCGGGACGGCCGCGACGGACGGCCCGGCCCCGGGGTCCGGGGGCCACCCGGAGCGGCACCCCGGCGGCCCGGCGCCGTCACAGGGCGGCGGCCCCGCGCGCCCGCAGATCCTGCCGGTACTGCTCCAGCACCCACAGCTCCTCCTGGAGGGAGGCGTACGCCGAGCGGTCGCCCCCCGCCTCGCAGCGGCGCATCGCCCCCTGGATCTCCCCGATCCGCCGGTCCACGGCGGCCAGCCGGACGGCGGCGAGCTGGGTGCCGGCGTAGAACTCGTCCGCGTCCTTGCGGGTGAGCAGCGGCTCCACCGCCAGTTCGGTGACGAGCGAGCGCACGGTGTCGTCCGGCGCGGCTTCCCGCACCCGGGCGAGGTAGCCGCCGTCCGCGGCGGCGGTGCCTCCCGCGTCCGCGATCGCCGAGCGCACCGCCGTGTACGGGGCGGCGGTGAACTCGTCCGCCCCGTAGGCGTCGAACGCGGGGGCGACGAGCTCGGGCCGCTGGAGGGCCAGCTTGAGCAGTTCCCGCTCCACCCGGCGGGCGGGGCTGCGCAGGTCGAGGCGGGGACCGCGGGCGGGCGCCGGTCCCTGCGGGCGCTCGCCCCGGCCGCCGCGGTGGCCGTCCGCCCGCCCGGCCGGCCCGCCGGGCGGTGGGGTGGGCACGGCCGCACCGCGCTCGTAGGAGCGGGCCAGGGCGTGCACCCGGCGGCGCACCGCCTCCTCCTCCGCCGGGGACGTGAGGCCCACCATGCCGCCGAGCCGGGTCGCGTAGCGGTCCCGCAGGGAGCGGTCCTTGATCCGGGCGACCACGGGGACGCCCGCGTTGAGCGCGGCCACCTGCCCCTCCTCGGCGGCCAGGTGGTAGCCGGAGACGATGGAGCGCAGGGCGAAGGCGAACAGCGGGGTGCGGCCGTCCACCAGGGCGCGGACGGCCTCGTCACCCTCGGCGAGCCGCAGTTCGCAGGGGTCCATGCCGCCCGGGGTGATGGCGATGGAGGTCTCGGCGGCGAACTTCTGGTCCTCCTCGAAGGCGCGGAGGGCGGCCTTCTGCCCGGCCGCGTCGCCGTCGAAGGTGAACACGACCTCCGCGCCGGAGTTGTCCATCAGCAGCCGGCGCAGGATCTTGATGTGGTCGCCGCCGAAGGAGGTGCCGCAGGTGGCGATGGCGGTGGTGACCCCGGCGAGATGGCAGGCCATGACGTCGGTGTACCCCTCGACGACCACGGCCCGGCTGCTCTTGGCGATGTCCCGCTTCGCCAGGTCGATGCCGTAGAGGACCTGGGACTTGCGGTAGAGCGGCGTCTCTGGGGTGTTGAGGTACTTGGGGCCGTTGTCGTCCTCGCGCAGCTTGCGCGCCCCGAAGCCGATCACCTCGCCGGTGAGATCCCGGATGGGCCACATCAGCCGGCCCCGGAAGCGGTCGATGGGGCCCCGGCGGCCGTCCTGGGCCAGCCCGGAGAGGAGCAGTTCCTTGTCGCTGAAGCCCTTGCCGCGCAGGAAGCGGACGAGGTGGTCCCAGCCGGCCGGGGCGTAACCGACGGAGAAGTGCTCGGCGGCCGCCTGGTCGAACCCGCGCTCGGCGAGGAACCGGCGGCCGATCTCCGCCTCGGCGCCGCCGAGTTGCTCCGTGTAGTAGCGGGCGGCGGCCCGGTGCGCCTCGATCAGCCGGATCCGCTCGCCCTGCTGCCGGCCGGGGTTGTAGCCGCCCTCCTCGTAGCGGAGGGTGATGCCGGCCTGGGCGGCCAGCTTCTCCACGGCCTCGGAGAAGGAGAGGTGGTCGAGCTTCATCACGAAGTCGAGGGTGTCGCCACCCTCCTGGCAGCCGAAGCAGTAGTAGAGCCCCTTGGCGCCGCTGACCTGGAAGGACGGGGTCTTCTCCTCGTGGAACGGGCAGAGGCCCTTGAGGTTGCCGCCGCCGGCGGGGCGCAACTGGAGGTACTCGGAGACGACCGCGTCGATCGGGACGGCGTCCCGGACGGCCTTCACGTCCTCGTCGTTGATCCTGCCTGCCACGCCGTGCAGTCTACGGCCGTCCCCGGACAGTGCCCGCCCGGTGGCGGTGGCGGTGGGGCTGCGGGGTGACGGGGTGGCCGTCAGCGGGCCGGGGGCACCGGCCGCACCAGGACGAGGTGCGGGCCGACCCCCTCGATCTCGAACTCCTCGCCGGCGGCGGTGAACCCCTCCCGCGCGTAGAAGCCCAGCGCTCCGGTGCGGGCGTGGCACCACACCAGTGCCGCGCCGCGGCGGCGGGCCTCGGCGATCCCCGCCGTCAGCACGGCCCGGCCGAAGCCCCGGCCGCGGACCGCGGGGTCGCTCGCCATGCCCCGGAAGCGGTGCGCGGGCACCTGCCCGGCGGCCCCGCCGGCCCCGGCGGCGGCCGCGGCAGAGGCAGCGGCAGCGGCAGCGGCAGCGGGCAGCTCCGCGGCGAGGGACGGCGGGAACGGCTCCGGGAAGAAGGTGACGCAGGCGCGCACGGCCCCGGCGGCCCCGGCGCCGGCCCCGGCGGCCCCGGCGCTCTCGTAGGCCGCCAGGTGGTAGGTGTCCGGCCGGGCGTCCTCGGGGAAGACCGCCGCCCGCTCCGGCAGGCCGGGGCGGAGCACGTCCCGGCGGAGCCCGAACACCTCCGGGAGGGGGACGACCGCCGTGCGGATCGCCGTGGGAATCGCCATACCGGTGACGCTACTCCACGGCCGCCCGCTCCCCGGCTCCTCCCGGCTCTCCTCCCCGGCGGCCCCCGGCGGCCCCGGAGCCGCGCTAGCCGGTGAGTGTGTCCAGGTCCACGGACGGGTCGGCGAGCGCGGCCGGGTCCACGGGGCCGCCGGAGCGGACGAGCCGCTGGATCACCGCGGTGGCGCCCACGCCGCCGGCGTCCATCCCCGCGAGCACCCGGCCGTCCGGGGCCAGCCAGAAGGCGAGGAACTCGCGGCGGGCCGCGTCCCCCCGGACGACCACCTGCTCGTAGGCGCCGGGCGGCGCGTAGCCGGAGTACTCCAGGCTCACGCCGTACTGGTCGGAGAAGAAGTACGGGACGCGGTCGTGGCGCACCTCGCGGCCGAGCATCGCCCGCGCCGCCGCGGGGCCGCCGTGCAGGGCGTTCGCCCAGTGCTCCACGCGCAGCCGGGTGGCGAAGAGCGGGTGGGTGGCGGCGGCCACGTCACCGGCGGCGAAGATGTCGGGGTCGCTGGTGCGCAGGGAGGCGTCCACGGCGATGCCACCGCCGGACTCCGGGGCCGCCAGCTCCAGCCCCGCGGACTCGGCGAGCGCCGTGCGCGGCGCGGCGCCGATGGCGGCCAGGACGTCGTGCGCCGGGTGCTCCTCGCCGTCGTCGGTGCGGGCGGCGAGGACCATGCCGTCCTGGCCGGTGATCTCCGTGAGCCGCGCGCCGAAGTGGAAGCGGACGCCGCGCTCGGCGTGGAGGTCGGCGAAGAGGCCGCCGACCTCGGGGCCGAGGACGGAGTACAGGGGGGTGGGCGCCGGTTCGACGACGGTGACCTCGGCACCGTAGCCGCGGGCCGCGGCGGCCACCTCCAGCCCGATCCAGCCGGCGCCCGCGATCAGCAGATGGCCGTTGTCCCGGCCCAGCGCGGTCAGCACGCCGCGCAGCCGCTCGGCGTGCGCCAGCCGCCGCAGGTGGTGCACGCCGGCCAGGCCGGTGCCGGGGATGTCCAGGCGGCGGGGTTCCGCGCCGGTGGCCAGGAGCAGCTTGTCGTAGTGGCAGCGGGTGCCGTCGCCGAGGACGACGGCCTTGGCCGCGGGGTCGAGCCGCACGGCGGGCTGGCCGAGGCGGAGCTCGATCTCCGCCCGCGCGTACCAGGCCGGATCGTGGACGAAGACGCCGTCCCGCTCCTCCTTGCCGATCAGATAGCCCTTGGAGAGCGGGGGACGCTCGTACGGCTCGTCCCGTTCGTCGGAGACGAGGATCACCCGGCCCGTGAAGCCCTCCGCCCGCAGGGTCTCGGCGGCCTTGGCGCCCGCCAGCCCTCCCCCGACGATGACGAAGGTCTGATGTGCGTCGACCACGTGCTGCCTCCTCGCTACCGGCGTCGGGCCTTGCCTTCATGGTCCCCCGCGGGCGGAGCCCCAGGCGAGCGTCCCGCACGGGGCGTGGCGCGGGAAGAGGGCGGCGGCCGGGGCGGCCACACCTTCACGGGCCGTCCCCATCGCCTGCCACCGGACCCGGCGGTGGTGTCCTCCCGCTTCCCGCTACCCCACCGTCCCCGTCTCAGCCGTCCCGCGTTCCGGCCGGCCCGCCCGCACGGCCGCCGGTGGTGGAGCGGGGGGCGGTGAGCCGGGCGTGCAGGGCCCGCGCCGAGTCGTCGGTGAGCGCGGCGATCTGGTCGACGACGACGCGCTTGCGGGCCCGGTCGTCCCCGGCCGCCGCGTACGCGGAACGGAACTGCGGGTCCATGCCGTCAGGCGCGCGCGCCAGCAGCTCCCCGGCCAGCTCACCGAGCACGACCCGCTGGCCGGCGCGGAGCCGCTCCTGTTCCGGGTGGTGCATCACATAGCGGTAGGCGACGGCCTTGAGCACGGCGCACTCCAGGCGGGTGACGCGGGGGACGACGAGGCCGGCCCCGTAGCGGGTGAGCCGGCCCGGTCCGTGGCGGGCGCGGGTGGCGCGCTCGGCGGCGAGGCAGAAGCGGCCGATGAGCTGGCTGGTGGCGTCCTTGAGCCGGGCCTGCGCCACGGCGGAGCCGTCGTAGCCGTGCGGCCACCACTCCTGGTCCATCAGCCGGTCCAGCGCCTCGGCCAGCTCGGCGGGGTCGGCGGGACCCGTCGCGCCGTCCCCGGCCGGCGCGTAGCGGTCGGCGGCCACCCGGAAGATCTCCTGGCGCTCGGGCTCGGCGAGCAGGAGGTTGGGGTCGATGTGGCCCGCGTGCAGCCCGTCCTCGACGTCGTGCACCGAGTAGGCCACATCGTCGGACCAGTCCATGACCTGCGCCTCGAAGCAGCGGCCGCGCCCGGGGGCGCCCTGCCGCAGCCAGTCGAAGACCGGACGGTCGTCCGCGTAGACGCCGAATTTCGGGGCGGCCGGGCCCTCCGGGTGGCCGCCGCGCGGCCAGGGGTACTTGGTGGCCGCGTCCAGGGCGGCGCGGGTGAGGTTGAGGCCGACGCTGAGCGCCTCGCCGTCCTCGCCGCGGACGAACCGCTTCGGCTCGATGCGGGTCAGCAGCCGCAGGGACTGCGCGTTGCCCTCGAACCCGCCGCAGTCCGCGGCGAAGGCGGCCAGCACCTCCTCACCGTTGTGGCCGAACGGCGGGTGGCCGAGGTCGTGCGCCAGGCAGGCCGTCTCCACCAGGTCCGGGTCGCAGCCCAGCGCGGCGCCGAGCTCCCGGCCGACCTGGGCGCACTCCAGGGAGTGGGTGAGCCGGGTGCGGGGGCTGGCGTCCCAGGCGGTGGTGCGGACGGGGGCCGCCGGGTCGCCGGGGTCCGGGGCGCCCGGCGGCCCGGGGGCGATACCGGGCGTCACCACCTGGGTCTTCCCGGCGAGCCGGCGCAGCGCGGCGGAGTGCAGCACCCGGGCCCGGTCGCGCTGGAAGTCGGTGCGGCCGGGACGCTTGTCCGGTTCGGGTGACCAGCGTTCGACGTCCGGCGGGCCGTAGCCGGGTACGGGCGGGCCGGGGACCGAGCCGCCGTGGACCGCCGGACCGGCCGGTCCGGCAGCGGGGGGCGGGCCGCCCGGGCCGGGTCCGCCGTCGTCGCATGCGCCTCTCATGTGCTGACCGTATCCGCGCCGGGCGACGGCATTCCTGCTGGGAGGGGCGGCGGGGTGCCGGGGCGGCCGGTCACGCGCCCCGGGCGTCCGGCACGGGCCCGGCGGCGGACGCGCGGGGGCCGGGGCGGACCGGAACGGGGGGCCGGGCCGGAACGGAACGGGGCCTGGGCCGGGCCGGGCCGGAACGGGAGCCGGGGGTCAGACCGGGACGGGACCGGCGGACCGGAACGCGGTGCCGGCCCCGGAGAGGGCGGAGGCCAGCACCTCGTCGTACCGGTGCAGCACCAGCCGTGCCAGCGCCGGGTGCGCGCCCAGCGGCGCCGGGGCGAGACCGGCGCCGGGCGTCGTGGCCGCCGCCTCGGCGCAGGCGGTGGCGAAGCGGCCGGGCGCCGTGAAGTAGGCGGCGACCGCGATCCGCCGGCAGCCGCGGTCGCGCAGCGCCCGGAGGGCACCGGGCACGGTGGGCGCGGCGGCCGAGGCGTAGGCGGGGACCACCGGGACGGTGCCGAGGCGCAGGGACAGCAGGGCGGCGGCCCGGTGGACGTCGTACGCCGCGTCCGGGTCGCGCGAGCCGGCGGCGGCGAGGACGACCCCGTCGGCGCGGCGGGCGCGGCCGGCGGCCCCCGCCGTCCCGGCCGCCTCCTCGGCCTCCCGCAGCCGCGTGTGCAGCGCCTCGGCGAGCAGCGGGTGCGGGCCGAGGGGCGCGGCGACGGCGGCCCGCAGCGCGGGCACGGTGGCGGCGACGGCGCGGGGGATGTCGTGCCGGACGTGGTGGCCGCGGCTCAGCAGCAGCGGGACGACCACGGCGGCCGGGCCGTCTCCGCCGGTGGCGGGGCCGGGGTCGGTGGCCGCGAGCTCGGCGAGGGTGTCCGGCAGCAGCGGCTCGTTCAGCTCGATGTGGCCGAGGCGGACCGGCAGCCAGGGGCGCAGCTCCCGGACGCGGTCCAGCAGCGCGGTGACGGTGCGCAGCGCCGCCGGGTCGCGGCTGCCGTGCGCCACGGCGACCAGCGTGGGGGGCCGCACACCGGTGCGCCGGACGGCGGTCCGGCGGTGCCCGGCGCGCAGGGGGGCGGCGAGGTGCGGGGCGGGACCTTCCGGGAGGTGCCGCTCCTGGGCCCGGCGGTCCTCGGGGTGCGGGCGGGAGCCGGGGGTGTGACGGTCGGGCCGGGGGGTGGCGGACCGGCCGGCGGTCCCGTCCGGTCGCCCGTCCGCGCCGCCGGGGTACGGGGCGCGGGCACCGGGGCTGGGGGGAGTAGCCGTCATGCCGGGAGTCTGCCCGGCGCGCGTTGCGGGCCCGTTGCGCCCTGATGACGGGTGATTTCCCGCGATTCACGGGCGCGGGAGCGCGGGGTGTGAGCGGCGGGCGCGGGAGCGCGGTGTGAGCGCCGGACGCGGTGCCACGGTGAGCCGCTCTCCGCGCCGGCCGGCGACGGTGAGCGGGAGGTCCCCGCGGTCCGCGGCCGGGTCCGCCGCCGGCCCCGCCGTCAGGCCGCGGCCCGGATCCCGTGGCCGGCCGCTCCGCCGGAGCCGGGCAGGGCCCCGCGGGACAGGGCCCGGCGCAGGGACGGTACGGACAGCGCCAGGGTGAGGCAGCCGTAGCCGGCGACGCCGCCGAGGGTGTTGACGAGCAGGTCGTTGATGTCGGCGGAGCGGCCGTTGTGCGTGACCACGTACAGCAGCAGCTGCGTGGACTCGATGGCCAGGCTCGCCACCGCGGCGCGCGCGGTGACCTGCCACAGGCCGGCCGCCCGGGTGAGCAGCGGCAGCAGGAAACCCAGGGGGACGAACATGATCACGTTGGGCACGGCCGTGGCGTCCAGGGTGATCAGGGGGATGACGTTGATCTGGGTGTACCAGGGGGCCTGGTTGGCGTACGGCCCGTAGGTGACCTCCAGCGGGAACACCGTGATGGCGAGCACGGCCGCCGTGTAGAGCGCCGCGACGGCCAGGAGGGCCGCGTGTCTCCCGGTCCAGGGGTGGTCCGGGCGCCGTACACGCCGGAGCGTGAGGCCGAGGAACACCAGGAGCGCGGGGAGCAGGACGGCGGACGCCTCAACGGTGAACTGCACGTTCAAAGGGACTCCACGGAGGGGACAGGGCCGGGACCGGGCCGGCGCCGGGATACGCGAACGACGGCCACTCTCGCGTGACGGGAGGACGGGGCCCATCCGCCGGACGTCAGATCCTGGCCGTTCCGGCTATGCCTTTCGGCAGAGGCCGCCCGGGGCACCCCTGATCTACGCTGCGCTGCATGCGACCTGTCCTGTCCCGGCCCGGGGGTTCCCCGTCGCCGCCGCTGCTCCGGTGGGCGTCCGGGGCGGTGCTCCTGTCCCTCGCCGCCTGGGCGGATCTCAGGACCGGCCAGTACTCCGGTTCCTCCGTGCTCGGCCTGCTCACCCTCTCCGCGGGAGCCACCGGTGCGCTGTGCGGGGTGCTGCTGCTGACCCGGGAGCCACGCCTCCGCGCCGCGGCCGGCGGCGCCGTGGCGCTCGTGTCCCTGGCGGGCTCCGTGGCCGTGCACCTGCGGTACCAGTCGCTCGCCGCCTCGTCCGCGTACGGCGCGTTCGAGACGGTGGTGCTGCTGGTGGCGCTGGCCGTGACGGTCCGGCGCGGCGCGGCCGTGGCCGCCGTGCCCGCGGCGCTGCTGCTGGCCGTGGCGGTCGTCGTCCGGCCGCTGTCGATACGGGCGCAGGAGGGCAGTCTGACCGTCGCCTTCGTGCTCTTCCTGATCACGGTCCTGGTGGCCGGGGCGAGCCTGACCCTGCGCCTGGTGGAGGCGGACCGGCGCCGGCGGGAGCGCGAGGTCCGGCTGGAACAGCGGGTCCGGCTGGCGCGGGATCTGCACGACTACGTGGCCCACCACGTCACCGGCATCGTGGTACAGGCACAGGGCGCCCGCGCCGTGGCCGCGAAGCGCCCCGAGCTGATCGGGCCGGCCCTGTCGCGCATCGAGGAGACCGGCGCCGAGGCGCTGGACTCCATGCGGAGGATGGTGGGCGGCCTCCGGCTCGCCGACGCCGAGGGGCCGGCGCTCCGCTCCGGCATGGACGAGGTGCGGGACCTCGTCACCGGTTTCTCCGTGAACGGCGCGCGGGCCCGGCTGAGCGAACACGGCTCGACGGATCTGCTGCCGGCGGACACGGCCGGCGTGCTGCACCGCGTGGTGATGGAGTCCCTCACCAACACCCGCAAACACGCGCGGGACTGCCGCCGGGTCGAGGTGACCGTCGAGGCGCTGCCCACCGAGGTCACGGTGGAGGTCGTCAACGACGGCAGCCCGCGAGGGGCCACCGGCGACGGCTACGGCCTGCGAGGGCTCGGCGAGAGGGTCACGGCGGCGGGCGGCTCGTTCCGGGCGGCGCCCTCCGGCGGGGACGGCTGGCGTGTCTGGGCCCGGCTGCCGCTCCCGGACGCGGGAGGGGGCGGCGCGTGATCCGCGTGCTCATCGCCGACGACCAGGCCATCGTCCGCAGCGGCATCGCCATGATCCTGACCGCGGAGGACGACATCGAGATCGCCGCCGAGGCCGGGGACGGGGTGGAGGCCATCGCGCAGGCGGAGCGTCACACCCCGGACGTGATCCTGATGGACATCCGCATGCCCCGCCTGGACGGTCTCGACGCCCTGCGGGCCCTCATGCGGCAGGCCCCGCCGGGCCGCGCCCCGAGGGTGGTGATGGTGACCACCTTCGACGACGACGCGTATGTGACCCGCGCGCTGCGCTCGGGAGCGTGCGGCTTCATCCTCAAGGACTCCGGGCCCCGTCTGCTCATCGAGGCGGTGCGGGCCGCCGTGGCGGGTGACTCCCTCATCAGCCCGTCCATCACGGTGCGGCTGCTGCGGCGCCTCCTGCCCGGGACCGCCCCGGCCCCGCCGGCCGTGCGCCTCTCCCCGCGCGAACGCGACGTCGCCGGGCTCGTGGCCCGCGGGCTGACCAACGCCGAGATCGCGTCGGCCCTCACCATCACCGCGGGGACCGTCAAGACACATCTCGGCAACATCCAGGGCAAGCTGGGGGCACGCAACCGCGTCGAGATCGCCGCCTGGGCCTGGCAGAGCGGCCTGGCCGCGCCGTGAGCCCCGCCGCGCCCGGCCCGTTCACCGCCGCCGGCCGCTCCTCAGGGCGATCACGAGAGCGATGCCGATGGCGATGGCGAAGATCACCCAGCTCGCGGAGTTCACCGGCCCCACCCCCGCCGGGCGGGGCCGGCCTCGCGGGCGGCCGTCGGGGACGGTGGTGAAGGCGGTGGGGAGGGCCGTGGTGAGGGCCGTGGTGAGGGCGGGTGTGATCGGTCGTCGGTGGCATGCACGGGGGGCCTCCGTTTCTCGGCTCCGGCCGGTTCGCCGGCTTCCGCCGGGCGGCGGTTTCCACCGGGCCGGCAGCTTCCGCCGGCCGTTTCCGCCGGGCCGGGCGTGCTCTGCGGATGCCCCGGGCCGGGCCCGGTGATGCCCCCGCCGCGGGGCTCGCTCCCGTGCTCCCTCCTCCGGCGGATCCGGCCGGCCGTGCCCCCGCCCGCGTCACTCGTCCGCGCCACTCGTCCGCACCGCCCGTCCGCCGGCCTCACCGTCACGCCCGGGCCGCGCTGAGGTCTCCGTCCGGGGCGTGTAACGCGGGCACGGGCCGGGTGTAACACGCGCGGCGCACCCTGCCGCCATGAGCGCATCACCCCAGGCCGCCGTCCAGGACCGTCCCGCCGCCGTCGACACCCACTGCCCGTACTGCGCGTTGCAGTGCGGCATGGGCGTCCGTCCCGCCACCGGCCCGGGCACGGTGCCCGAGGTGGTGGAGCGGCCGGCGTTCCCCGTCAACCAGGGCGCGCTGTGCGGCAAGGGCCGTACCGCCGCCGCCGTGCTCGACCCCCGGCTGCGGCTGACCCGCCCGCTGGTCCGCCGGGACGGGGAGCTGGTCCCGGCGGGCTGGGACGAGGCGCTGGACCGGGCGGCGGAGGGGCTGGCGCGCGTCCGCGACGCGCACGGGGCGGACGCCGTGGGGGTGTTCGGCGGCGGCGGGCTGACCAACGAGAAGGCGTACGCGCTGGGCAAGTTCGCCCGGGTGGCGCTCGCCACCTCGCAGATCGACTACAACGGCCGCTTCTGCATGTCCTCCGCGGCGGCGGCGCACCAGCGCGCGTTCGGCCTGGACCGGGGGCTGCCGTTCCCGCTGGAGGACGTGGCGCGGACCGGCTGCGTGATCCTCGTCGGCTCCAACCTCGCCGAGACCATGCCGCCCGCCCTGCGCTACCTGCGCGAACTGCGGGAGAACGGAGGCCGGCTGATCGTCGTCGACCCGCGCCGCACCCGCACCGCGGAACAGGCCGACCTGCATCTCGCCCCGCGCCCCGGCACCGATCTGGCGCTGGCCCTGGGCATGCTGCACCTGGTCGTGGCGGACGGGCGGGTCGACGACGGGTTCGTCGCGGACCGCACCTCGGGCTGGCCGGAGGCGCGGGCGGCGGCCATGGCGCACTGGCCGGAGCTGGTGGAACGGATCACGGGGGTGCCGCTGCCGTCGATCCGCGAGGCCGTGCGGCTGTTCTGCGACGCGGACTCCGCCATGGTGCTCACCGCCCGCGGCCCGGAGCAGCAGTCGAAGGGCACCGACACCGTCGGCGCGTGGATCAACCTCTGCCTGGCCACCGGCCACGCGGGCCGCCCGCTCTCCGGCTACGGCTGCCTGACCGGCCAGGGCAACGGCCAGGGCGGGCGGGAACACGGTCAGAAGGCCGACCAGCTGCCCGGCTACCGGCGGCTGGCCGACCCCGGGGCGCGCGCGCATGTCGCGGGGGTGTGGGGGGTGGCCCCCGAGACGCTGCCGGGCCCGGGCCGCAGCGCGTACGAACTGCTGGACGCGCTGGGCGGCGAGGTGCGCTCGCTGCTCGTGATGGGCTCGAACCCGGTGGTCTCCGCGCCCCGCGCCGCGCACGTCGCGGAGCGGCTGGCCGCGCTGGACTTCCTGGTCGTCGCCGACGTGGTGCTGTCGGAGACGGCGGCGCTGGCGGACGTGGTGCTGCCGGTGACGCAGTGGGCGGAGGAGACCGGGACGGTGACGAACCTGGAGGGCCGGGTCCTGCTGCGCCGCCGCGCCGTCGACCCGCCGCCGGAGGTCCGCTCCGACCTGGCCGTCCTGCACGGCCTGGCGCGGCGGTCCGGCCACGAGAAGGGGTTCCCCACCGACCCGGAGGAGGTCTTCGAGGAACTGCGGCGGGCGTCGGCGGGCGGCCCGGCGGACTACTCCGGCATCAGCTACCGGCGCATCGCCGAGGAGGACGGCGTCTTCTGGCCCTGCCCCGGCGAGGACCACCCGGGTACGCGCCGGCTGTTCCTGGACCGGTTCGCCACGGAGGACGGGCGGGCCCGCTTCGTCCCCGTCACCCACCGCCCGGCCGCCGAGGAGCCGGACGCGGAGTACCCGGTGTACCTGACGACGGGGCGGGTGGTGGCGCACTACCAGTCGGGGGCGCAGACCCGGCGGGTGGCGGAGCTGAACGCGGCGGCGCCCGGCCCGTTCGTCGAGCTGCACCCGCGGCTGGCGGAGCGCATCGGCGTCGCGGACGGCGAGCGCGTGGCCGTCACCTCGCGGCGCGGCCGGGCCGTCGCCCCGGCGCGGGTGAGCCGGGACATCCGGCCGGACACGGTCTTCATGCCGTTCCACTGGCCGGGCGAGGGCCGGGCGAACACCCTGACGAACCCGGCGCTGGACCCGACCTCCCGGATGCCCGAGTTCAAGCTCTGCGCGGTCCGGGTCGAGGCGGCGGGCCGGGACTGACGCGGGCGCTCCCGGGCCCCGCCCTCGCCGGGGCTGGCCGGCCCCGGTCACCGGGCGCCCCTCTCCGGCCGGCCGTCCCGGTCACCGGGTGCCCCGCCTCACTCGTCCCCGCGGGCGCCGGTCTCCGCAGCGATCCAGGCGAGATAGTCCTCGCCGCCGTGGGTGACGGGGGTGGCGATGATCTCCGGCACGTCGTAGTCGTGCACGCTCCGGATGTAGGTCTCCAGCTCCGAGAAGCGCACGCTCGCGGTCTTGAGGAGCACCTGCCACTCGCGGGCGGTCTCCACCGCCCCGTCCCAGTGGTAGACGGAGGTGACCGGCGCGCTGATCTGCGCGCACGCCGCCACCCGCGCCTCCACGGCCCCCCGCGCCAGCGCCTCGGCCTTCTCGGCGCTGTCGGTGGTCGTCATCACGGTCAGAAACTCGGCCACGGCGGAGCCCTCCTCGTGCGGTCGCGGTGCCCCGTGGTGGTGCGGGGTACTTGCTCTGGCAGGTTTCCCCGGATCGTCCACCGAACGCCACCCGGGACACCGAGCACTCCGCCGACCCCGTTCCGCCCACACGGCCCGGCGCGCGACGTATCGCGGAGTAATACGTCACTCCCATGCCCCTCCGCAGGGCCGAGGCCGAGCCCTGCGGGAACGCGGAGCTGGCCCCGGGAGCGACACGGAATACCGGACCCCGGCCGCGCCGGGAACCGCGCACCGTGACCGCGCCGGAGAAGCACCCCCGCGGGAGCGGGACGCCCCGGGCGCAGCGGCTCCCGCAGGTGCTGACGAGGCGGCGGCTCAGCTCAGCCACTGGTCGTAGGCGAGCTTCGTGACCAGGGCGAGGACGACGACGACCAGGACGGTGCGGACGAAGCCGGTGCCGTTCTTCAGGGCCATGCGCGCGCCGAGAGTGCCGCCCGCGAGGCTGAAGACGGCCATCAGGGCGGCCAGCCGCCACAGCACCGTGCCCTGGTAGGAGAACACCGCCAGGGCGCCCAGATTGGTGCAGACGTTGACGATCTTGGTGGTGGCGGAGGCGGTCACCAGGTCCAGGTGGAGGATCGCCACCAGCGCGATCACCAGGAACGTCCCGGTACCCGGGCCGATCAGGCCGTCGTAGAAGCCGATGCCCAGGCCGGCGACGAGGATCGCCGCGAGGACGCGCCGCCGCGTCACCGGTCCGCGGGCAACGGCGACCGTGCCGAAGGACGGGCGGAGCAGCACGAACGCCAGGACGCCCAGCAGGATCACGATGATCAGAGGGCGGAGCACCGCGCTCTCCACGCCCGCCGCGAAGAACGCCCCCAGCACCGAGCCGCCGAGGGCCGCCAGGCCGATGCGGACGGCGGTCCCGACGTCCACCGGCGCCCTGCGCACGTAGGTCACGGCGGCGGCGGAGGTGCCGACGATGGACACGGCCTTGTTGGTGCCGAGAAGATACGCGGGCGGCAGATGGGGGAAACCCACGAGCAGCGCGGGGAGTTGGAGCAGTCCGCCCCCGCCGACGACGGCGTCGATCCAGCCGGCGGAGGCGGCGGCCAGGCACAGCAGGGCCACGGTGATCAGGGAGATGTCGTCCATCGCAGCCGCTTCGGTCGTTCCGGGCGGGAGCGGTTCCGGTACTCCGCACCCCGGGACGGAATCGTACGTGCGTCCGGATTGACCTCCGGGGCCGGGGTTTTCCACGCCTCGCCGGAACCGTCCCCGGGCCGCCTCCCGCCCTCCGGGCCCGCCGTCTCGCGCCCGGCCCGTACGGACCGTTTCCGGCCGGCCCCCTCGCGCCGACGGCGGGGCCCGCGCCGGTCCGGTCCGGCGACCTCATCCGCCGGCGCCACTGCCGCCACCGCTGACCGGCCGACCGGCCGGCCGGCCCACAGCTCGACCGAACGCCCGAACGACCGCCCGAACGTAAGGACCCCCGCCCATGGGCACCCCTCCGCCCCACCCCGCGCCCGTCCCGTCCAGCGGCCTCCCCGCCGCCCCGGAGTCGGTCTCCCGCACCTCCGTGGTCGTCGTCGGCGCCGGACCGGCCGGGCTGACGGTCGCGAACGTCCTGCGCCGCGCCGGGGTCGCCTGCGTGGTGCTGGAGGCGCGGTCCCGGCGGTACATCGAGACCTTCCAGCGTGCGGGGTTCATGGAGGAGTGGGCGGTCCGCGGACTGGAGCGGTACGGGCTGGCCGGGCGGCTGCTCTCCCGGGCCGGGACCCAGGCGGAGTTCGAGTTCCGCTTCGCGGGGCGGCGGCACCGGGTGCGGCCCGGCGCGCTCTCCGGCCACCGCCACTTCCTCTATCCGCAGCCGCTGCTCGTCACCGATCTGATCTCCGCCTACGCGGACGGCGAGACGGAGGGGGACGGCCGGGCGGACGGGTACGGCGGCGGGACGGGGCTCCCCGGCGGTGATGTGCGCTTCGAGGTGCGGGACGTCGCCGTGCACGACATCGACGGCGGATGGCCCTCCGTGACGTACACCGACCCGGAGACCGGTGAGCGCCACCGGCTGGTCTGCGACTTCATCGCGGGCTGCGACGGCGCGCGGGGAGTGACGCGGAGCGCGATACCCGCCGGACGCGCGCTGGTCGCACGCCACGACTACGGCGTCGGCTGGCTCGCCCTGCTGGCCGAGGCTCCCCCGTCCGCGGACGGCGTGGTCTTCGGGCTGCATCCACGGGGCTTCGGCGCCCACATGGCCCGCACCCCGCAGATCACCCGGTACTACCTGGAGTGCCCGCCCCACGACGACCCCGCGGCCTGGTCCCACGAGCGGGTGTGGACCGAGCTGGCCACCCGGCTCGCCGCCGAGGGCGCCCCGCCGCCGGCCGAGGGCCCGCTGATCGAGAAGGTGGTGCTGGACCTGCACAACTACGTCATCTCCCCGATGTCCTTCGGCCGCCTCTTCCTGGCGGGGGACGCCGCACACCTCGTCGCCCCGATCGCGGCCAAGGGCATGAACCTGGCCCTGAACGACGCGTTCCTGCTGGCCGAGGCGCTGATCGCGCACTTCACGGCGGGTGACGACCGCGGGCTCGCCGGCTACTCCGACGCCTGCCTGCGGCGGGTCTGGGCCTACCAGGAGTTCTCCCAGTGGCTGTCGGAGGTGATGCACGGCCCCTCCTCCGGCGACCCGTTCCGCGCGGGCGCGGCCGGGGCGCGGCTGCGGCGGCTGCTGGAGTCGGAGGCCGCCGCCACCTCCTTCGCCGAGGTGTACCTGGGCGGCGGCCCGGACCTGGGACCGCCACCCGGCCCGGCCGCCCGCTGAGCCCGGGGCGGGCCGCCCCGCCGCTCCCGTTCACGCGTTCGGATGACCGGGAGCGGCTCGTGCCTACGGACCCGATCTCTTCGTCGCGGACGAAGCCGCCTTCGAACACCGGAGCATCCGCATCCCGGGGGAAGCCCTCTCCTTGGTCGCGGAGCCGACCTCCGTCTCCACCAAGGACGACGCCTGGGCCGAGAAGCTGGAGGTCTACGGAAGGCAGGTCCCGGTGTACCTGCTCGTGGACATGCAGGCGGAGACGGTCACCCTCTTCCGGGGGACCTCCGAACAGGGCTACCGCTCCCGGACCACCGTCACCTTCGGCGAGCGGCTGCACCTCCCCGAGCCCTTCGGATGCGAACTCGAAACCGAAGGCTTCGGGGCTCCGGAAACGGACCGAGCCGCCGAGGGACCGGCGGTCACACCGCCCGCCGCCGCTCACAGTGCGGGGTGGCCGCCGCTGAGGGCAGCGTTCCCCCGGGGTAACAGCGGGGATGCGGACGGGAAACAGCGCCCCCGCAGGCTCGGGACATGACCTCGAACTGGGAGCCGAACCCGGAGCCGGAGCCGGGGCCTCACCGTGTGGTGGTGGTCGGCGGCGGTATGGCCGGGGCGCGGTTCGTGCAGCAGTTCGCCGCCCTCGGCGGCGGCACGCCCGGTGGCCCCCATCTGACCTGGATCGGCGAGGAGCCGCACGGCCCCTACAACCGGGTCCTGCTGGCCGAGGTGCTCGCCGGGCGGTACGGGCCCGAGGTGATCGCCCTGCCCGGGCCCCCGGCCGGCGTGGTCCGGCTCGCCGGGGTACGAGTGGTCCGGATCGACCGCCGCGAGCGACGGGTGCTCCGCGACGACGGCCGGACCGTGCCCTACGACACCCTCGTCCTGGCCACCGGATCCAACCCCGTCCTGCCGCCGCTGCGCGGGCTGTTCGGGCCGGACGGGCGGGAGCTGCCGGGCGGTGTCCACCCGTTCCGCACCCTGGACGACTGCCGGGCGCTCGGCGCCGCCGTCCGCCCCGGCGTGCGCGCCGTGGTCATCGGCGGCGGTCTGCTCGGCGTCTCGGCCGCGCGGGCGCTGGCCCTCCGGGGCGCCCGGGTGGTTCTCGCGCAACAGGGCGAGCTGCTCATGGAACGGCAGCTCGACGCGGGGGCCTCCCGCCTGCTCCGCCGCCATCTGGAGGCGCTGGGCGTGGAGGTCCACACGGAGTGCCGGGTGCGGGGGCTGTGCACCCGGGAGGCCGGGGAGGCGACGGAGGGCGCGGACCCCGGGTCCGGCCTGGTGGCCGGCTCCCGTTCCGGTACCGGGGCCGGGGCCGAATCCGGCTGCGGCTGCGGCTGCGGCTGCGGCTGCGGCACGGACACCGGCCCGTTCCCGGCCCGCCGCGCGGTCCCGGCCCGCGCCGTCACCGCCGTCGAACTCGCGGACGGATTCCGGCTGGACGCGGAGATCGTCGTCCTCGCCTGCGGGGTGCGGCCGCGCACCGGGCCGGCCGTGGCCGCCGGGCTGGAGGTCGCCCGGGGCATCGTCGTCGACGACGAGCTGCGCACGAGCGACCCCCGCATCCACGCCATCGGCGACTGCGCCGAACACGACGGGACGCTCTACGGCCTGGCGGGTGCCGCCCAGGAACAGGCCGATGTACTGGCCCGGCTGCTGGCCGCCGGCGGGCCACCCGGCCGTCGCGACGGCCGCCACGGGCCCCGGCCCACCGGCCATCTCGACGGTCCCTTCGACGGCGCCCACGGCGGGCCCCACGTCGGCCCCTCCGACGGGCGGGCCGACGGGCGGGGAGGAGGCCACGACCGCGGCCCCGGTGCGAACAGCGGTCCGCTTCCCGGCACCGGCGGACCCGGCACCGCTCCCCCCGTCCCCGCCCCCCGCTACCACGGCACCCGTGCGCTGACCCGGCTCTCCCTGCCCGCCTGGTCCGGGCCGCGCCCGGCCGGCGCCGGCGGCGCGCCCGGTCTCCCAGGGCCCCCCGGCGCCCCCGGGCGTCCCGGCCCGCGGGGCCTTCCCGGCTCACACGGCCTTCCCGGCTCTCGCGACGTTCCCGGCTCTCACATCGGCCCTCCGGCCGTTCCGGGCTCTCCGGATCCCCTCGATCCGCCGGCCCCTCCCGGCCCGCTCGACCTCGCCGCCTTCGGCGAGACCACCCCGGCGCCGGGGGACGACGTCGTCCATCTCTCCGACGCCACGCGCGGCGCGTACCGCAAGGTCGTGGTCCGCGGTGACCGGCTCGTCGGCGGGATCCTCCTCGGCGATCTCGGTGCCGTCGGCGCCCTCGCCCGTACCTGGGAGGGCGACGAGCCGCTGCCCTCCGCTCCCCTGCTGCACCTGCTCACCCCTGACGGAGGTTGCTGACATGGCACCCGACCTGACCACCGGCGCGTACGGCGAGAACGGGACCGCCGCCGCGCCCGGCTATCCGGCGCACGCCCCCGCCCGCGCCGGCGGACCTCCCCCGGACGACCGCCCGTCCGTCGTGCTCGTCGGCCACGGGATGGTCGGCCAGCGGTTCCTGGAGGTGCTGGCCGAGCGTGGGGTGACGGAGCGGGCGCGGGTCACGGTCTTCTGCGAGGAGCCCCGTGCCGCGTACGACCGTGTCCAGCTCACCTCGTACTTCTCCGGCCGCACCGCGGAGGAGCTGGCGCTCGGCGAACCGGGTTTCCTCCGCCTCCACGGCATCGAGCTGCACCTGGGCGACCCGGTGGTCGCGGTGGACCGGGCGGCGCGCACCGTCACCTCGCGCGCCGGGCGCACGCTCGGCTACGACACGCTGGTGCTGGCCACCGGCTCGTACCCGTTCGTCCCGCCCGTGCCCGGCAAGGACGCGGAGGGCTGCTTCGTCTACCGCACGATCGAGGACCTGCTGGCCATCGAGGCGTACGCCGCGGGCGCCCGCACCGGCGCCGTGGTCGGCGGCGGGCTGCTCGGGCTGGAGGCGGCCGGGGCGCTGAAGGGGCTGGGACTGGAGACGCACGTCGTGGAGTTCGCGCCGCGGCTGATGCCCGTCCAGGTGGACGAGGGCGGGGGCGCCGCGCTGCGCCGCACCGTCGAGGGGCTCGGTGTCGCCGTGCACACCGGGGCCGCCACCCAGGAGATCACCGCGGGCCCGGACGGCGCGGTGACCGGGATGGCGCTCTCCGACGGGTCGGAGCTCGCCGTCGACCTGGTGGTCTTCTCCGCCGGCGTGCGCCCCCGCGACCAGCTCGCCCGCGACTGCGGGCTGACGGTCGGCGAGCGCGGCGGCATCGCCGTGGACGCGAGCTGCCGCACCTCCGACCCGGCCGTCTACGCCATCGGCGAGTGCGCGCTCGCGGCCGACGGAACGGTGTACGGGCTGGTCGCGCCCGGCTACGAGATGGCCGGGACGGCCGCCTGTGCCATCGACGCCGCCACCGGGGACGCGGCCCCGCCCGGCGGGTTCACCGGCGCCGACACCTCCACCAAGCTGAAGCTGCTCGGGGTCGACGTGGCCAGCTTCGGGGACGCGCACGGCACGGCGGAGGGCTGCCTCGACGTCGTGTACGCCGACTCGCGCTCCGGCGTCTACCGGAAGCTCGTCGTCGGCTCCGACGGGGCACTGCTCGGCGGGGTGCTGGTCGGCGACGCCGAGGCGTACGGGACGCTGCGCCCCCTGGTGGGCACCGTCCCGCCGCTGCCGCCGGAGCAGCTCGTGCTGCCGGCGGGGGCCGGGGCGCCCGCGGCGCTGGGGCCGTCCGCGCTGCCCGACGAGGCCGTCATCTGCAGCTGTCACAACGTCACCAAGGGCACCATCCGCGGCGCGGTGACCGGGCACGGCTGCGGCACCGTGCCCGAGGTCAAGAAGTGCACCAAGGCCGGTACGGGCTGCGGGAGCTGCGTCAAGGTGCTCACCACCCTCGTCAACGACGAGCTGACGGCCCAGGGCATCGGTGTCGACCGCGGTCTCTGCGGCTGCTTCGCGCACACCCGCGCCGAGCTGTACGAGATCGTGCGCGTGCGCCGGCTGACCTCCTTCGCGCGGCTGCTGGACGAGCACGGCCGGGAGGCGGCGAGGGGCGGCGAGGGCTGCGAGATCTGCAAGCCCGTGGCCGCCTCGGTGATCGCCTCGCTGGCGCCCAGCATCGGCGTCGACGGCTACGTCCTGGCCGGTGAGCAGGCCGCGTTGCAGGACACCAACGACCACTTCCTCGCCAACCTCCAGCGGAACGGCTCGTATTCGGTCGTCCCACGCGTCCCGGGCGGGGAGATCACCCCCGACAAGCTCATCGTGATCGGCGAGGTGGCCCGGGACTTCGGCCTCTACACCAAGATCACGGGGGGCCAGCGGATCGACCTGTTCGGCGCCCGCGTGGACCAGCTTCCCGCCATCTGGGCCCGGCTGGTGGACGCCGGCTTCGAATCCGGCCACGCCTACGGCAAGGCGCTGCGCACCGTGAAGTCCTGCGTGGGACAGACCTGGTGCCGCTACGGCGTGCAGGACTCGGTGCGCATGGCCATCGACCTGGAGCTGCGTTACCGGGGGCTGCGTGCCCCGCACAAACTGAAGTCCGGCGTCTCCGGCTGCGCCCGCGAGTGCGCGGAGGCGCGCGGCAAGGACTTCGGGGTGATCGCCACCGCGAGCGGCTGGAACCTCTACGTCGGCGGCAACGGCGGCGCCGACCCCCGCCACGCCGACCTGCTGGCCCAGGACCTCTCCGACGCCGAACTGGTCCGGCTCATCGACCGGTTCCTGATGTTCTACATCCGCACCGCCGACCGGCTGGAGCGCACCTCGGCCTGGCTGGAGCGGATCGAGGGCGGCCTGGAACACGTCCGGGACGTGGTCGTGCGCGACTCGCTCGGCATCTGCGAGGAGCTGGAGCGGCTGATGGCCGATCACGTGGCCGGCTACCGCGACGAGTGGGGCGCGACGCTCGCGGACCCGGAGCGGCTGGCCCGCTTCGCCTCGTTCGTCAACGCGCCGGACACCCCCGACCCGACGGTGCGGTTCGTGCCGGAGCGCGACCAGGTCAAGCCCGACCTGGAGATCCTGGCCGGCCCCGTCCTCCCCGTCCGCACCCTCGAAGGGAGCTCCACGCGATGACCACCACGGCGGCCACCACCGCGACCCTCACCACCACCGCGCCCACCGGGACCACCGGGACCACCGGGACCACCGGGACCGCCGGGACCACCGGGACCACCGGGACCACCGGGACCACCGGGACCACCGGGACCCGCGTCGAACTCCTGCTCCCCACCGGCTGGTTCCCGGTGTGCGAGACGGCCGTCCTCACCCCGGGCCGCGGGGTGGCGGCGCTGCTCCCGGACGGGCGGCAGGCGGCCGTCTTCCTGGACCGCACGGGAACGCTGCACGCCATCGGCAACCGCGACCCGTTCACCGGCGCCTGCGTCCTCTCCCGCGGGCTGCTCGGCGGCGGGCGGAGCGGCCCGCCGTTCGTCGCCTCCCCGCTGCTCAAGCAGCGCTTCGACCTGACCACCGGCCGCTGCCTGGACGACCCGGAGGTGGCGGTGGACGTCTACGCCGTCCGCCGGAGCTGAGACGGCGGCCCGCCACGCGCGGCAGCACCGCCGTGCCCGGCAGGACCGTCGGCCCGTCCCGGCCGCCGGTTGCCGCCCCGGACGCCCCCGCGCGGAGGGCCCCGGCCCGGAAGCTCCCGGAAGCCCTGCGGAACCGTTCCGGCCGGGCCCGCGCCGCCGGGAACCGGCTCCGGTGCCGCCGCGGACACCCGGCACCGGACACCCGTCCGGCGCCCCCCGGCCCGTCGCGCGCCCCCGGGCGCGCCGGGGGCGAGGCCGGGCGGCGGTGCGTGGCACCCCGCCCGGGGCGGTGCCGGCCCCCTGCGGGCCGGGGGCGCCTCAGCCGCGTGAACGACGCGCCGGGTCAGGACATCCGGCGGCCGCCGGGCGGCCCGCTCCGCCATCCGGCCAGGGTGAAGGCGAGCCGCATCGCGTGGTAGGCGGGTTTCGGCCGGTACGCCTCGTCGTACGGGCAGGCCGCGCCCTCGCCCTCGAACCAGCCGGGGATCCAGGAGTCGGCGTCGGAGAAGCCCCACACGGTGACGCCCTCGCAGCGGCGGACGGCCGTGCAGGCGTCGGTGACCGCCTGGTACTCCGCGGCCTGCCGCAGCAGCTTCTTGCGGGTCACCGGCAGGTCCATGCGGATGTCGAGCTCGGTGATCACGACGTCCAGCCCGAGGTCGGCGAAGCGCTGGAGGTTGGCCCGCATCTTCTCCGGCTGCTGCCCGAGGACCAGATGGCTCTGGAAGCCGACGCCGTGGATCGGCACGCCCCGCGCCGTGAGCTTCTTCACCAGCCGGTACATGCCGTCACTCTTCGGGCCGAGACCGTCGGTGTTGTAGTCGTTGATGAAGAGTTCCGCCCCCGGGTCGGCCCGGTGGGCGGCCCGGAACGCCTCGGCGATGTAGTCCTCGCCGAGGGCCCGGTGGAAGATCGTGTCGCGGAAGGTGCCGTCCTCGTCGAACGCCTCGTTGACCACGTCCCAGCGGTCCACCCGGCCCCGGTAGCGGCCCGCGGTGGCGGCGATGTGGTCGGTCATGAGGGTGCGGAGCTCGGCGGGCGCGAAGTCCCCCTCGTTCAGCCAGGCGGGGAGCTGGCTGTGCCACACCAGGACGTGCCCGTACAGGTCCTGGCCGTTCGCGTCCGCGAAGTCCGCGATACGATCGGCGTCGTCCCAGGTGTACCGCGAGCGTTCCGGCTCGACCGACTCCCACTTCATCGCGTTCTCGGGAGTGACGCCGCTGAACTGTGTGGCGGCGATACGCGCGTAGGCCGGGTCGTCCAGCCGGTCCGCCGCGACGGCGGTCCCGGCGAAACGGCCGGAGGCGGCCGCCGCCCCGGCGAGCGTCCCGCCGGGTACGCCGTGCGCCGCGCCGCGGGCGGCGGGCGGGGTTTCCGCAGCGGTGGCCGGGGGCGCGGAGGGGAGGCCGAGCCCGCCGAGCAGAGTGGTGGCGGCGAGTGCCGCCGCCGCGGCTCCGCGGAGGCGCAGTACATTCATGGGGGGTCCCTCTCAGCTTCACGCGGTTCCGGGTTTCCGGAAGAATGCTGCAAGTTTTCGGAGGCTGCGCCGGGAACGCTAGAGCTGGTCGGAACACCCGTCAACGGGTGTGGTGCAAGGAGGTTCCATGGCGGTCGACGAAGCCGGACAGTCGCGGCCGAAGGTCACGATCACGGCGATCGCGCAGGAGGCGGGCGTTTCCGTCCCGACGGTCTCGCGCGTGGTCAACGGCCGCTCCGACGTGTCGCCGGAGACCAGGGCCAAGGTGGAGGACCTGCTCCGCCGCCACGGCTACCAGCGGCGCGGCACCGCGGGCCGCGACGGGGCCGGCCTGCTCGACCTCGTCTTCAGCGACCTGGACAGCCCCTGGGCGGTGGAGATCATCCGCGGGGTGGAGGAGGTGGCGCACGCCGCCGGGCGGGGCACGGTCGTCTCGGCCACCCACGGCCGCGCCGGCGCCACCCGGCAGTGGCTGGACAATCTGCGGGACCGCGCCTCCGACGGCGTGATCCTGGTGACCTCCGCCTTCGAGCCGCTGCTCCAGAAGGAGCTGCGGCGGCTGGACGTCCCGGTGGTGATCGTGGACCCGGCCGGCTCGCCCGCGCTGGACGCGCCCACCGTCGGGGCCACCAACTGGGCGGGCGGCATGGCCGCCACCGAGCACCTGCTCCAGCTCGGGCACCGGCGGATCGGCTTCATCGGCGGGCCCATGCGGCTGCTGTGCAGCCGGGCGCGGCTGGACGGCTACCGCACCGCGCTGGAGGCCGCCGGGCTGCCCGCCGAGGACACCCTGATGGTCGGCGGCGACTTCTACCACGAGTCCGGTTTCACCGGCGCGCAGAAGCTGCTGGACCTGACGGACCCACCCACGGCGATCTTCGCCTCCAGCGACCAGATGGCGCTGGGCGCCATCGAGGGGCTGCGCCGCCGCGGACTGCGGGTGCCGGACGACATGAGCGTCGTGGGCTTCGACGACCTGCCCGAGATGCGCTGGGCCTCGCCGCCGCTGACGACCGTGCGGCAGCCACTCGCCGAGATGGGTAAGGTCGCTGCCCGTACGGTGATGCGTCAGGCCCGAGGGGAGGAACTCGACTCGCCGCGCGTGGAGTTGGCGACCGAACTGATCGTCCGGCACTCCACGGCGCCCCCCGCCGGGCGCGACTGACCCCGACGGCGGGCGCCGCGTGGCCCCGGGCACGGGCCGTCCGATCCCATTTTCGTTACACCCGTTGACACGCCTGATGATGAATCCGTAACTTCCAGAAACATCGACCGATAATTTTCGGGACCTTTCCGGAAGGTGTGCCATGCGGAACATACTGTCCCCCAGAGGCGGCCGGGCCGTCGCGGCGATCACGGCCACGATCGTCGCGTCGTCCGCGCTGGCCGCCTGCGGCAGCGACGGATCCGAAGCGGCCGGCGGCGGCAAGGAGGGGACGCTCAACGTCTGGGTCTACCAGGACGCCTCGACCAAGGTGCAGGAAGCGGCCGTCGAGCGGTTCAACAAGACCTCGGACGTCAAGGTCAAGCTGACCCAGGTTCCGGGTGACAGCTACCAGGACAAGGTCCGCACCGCGATGGGCACCCCCAACGCCCCGGACATCTTCTTCAACTGGGGCGGCGGCTCCATCGCGAACTTCGTCGAGAAGGACATGCTCGTCGACCTCACCCCCGAGTTCGAGAAGGACCCGAAGCTCAAGGGCGCGTTCATCCAGTCGATCGTCGAGGCCGGGAAGGTCAACGACAAGTTCTACGGCGTGCCGATGCGCGGCATGCAGCCGGTGATTCTCTTCTACAACAAGAACGTCTTCGAGAAGGCCGGCGCCGAGCCCCCGGAGTCCTGGGACGACGTGCTCGCCCTGATCGACACGTTCAAGGGGGAGGGCGTCACGCCGTTCGCCCTGGCCGGCGCCGACGCCTGGCCCGAGCTGATGTGGGTCGAGTACCTGCTCGACCGGATCGGCGGCGCCGAGGTCTTCCAGCGCATCCAGTCCGGTGACGCCGAGGCCTGGGGCGACCCGGCGGTGCTCAAGACCGCGCAGACCGTCGAGGACCTGGTGGACCGGGGCGCGTTCGGCAAGAACTACGCCTCCGTCAACTACACGGAGGACGGCGCCTCCACGCTCTTCGCCAAGGACCGCGCCGCCATGCACCTGATGGGCAGCTGGGAGTTCGCCAACCAGAAGTCCAACCAGCCGGACTTCGTCAAGGAGAGCCTGGGCTGGACGGCCTTCCCGGCGATCCCCGACGGCAAGGGCGACCCCAAGTCCGTCGTCGGCAACCCCACCAACTACTGGTCGATCAACGCCGAGGCCAAGGAGCAGGAGACGGCGCTGGAGTTCGTCAAGTTCGCGGCCGAGGAAGCCTACGTGGGTGACCTGGTGGACAACGGCGACGTGCCCACCACCTCCGACGCCGAGGAGCGGCTGGCGTCGCACAGCGCGCCGGAGTACGCCGAGTTCCAGTACGAGATGGTCAAGGCCGCGCCGGACTTCACCCTCTCCTGGGACCAGGCGCTCCCCGCGCAGAAGGCCGACCCGATGCTCACCAACATCCAGAAGCTCTTCAACGGCCAGCTCTCGGCCAAGGACTTCACCGAAGCCATGAAGGGTCTGTAAGTCACCATGCCGGCATCCGCCACCTCCGGGACCACGGTGAAAGAGCCCGCCACAGGTGTGGTGGCCCGGCCGTCCGGCGCCTCCGGCGCGGGGCGGCCGGGCCTCGGCTGGGCCGTTCCCGGACTGCTCTTCTTCGCGTTCTTCGCGATCGTCCCGATGCTGCTGGTCGTGGCCCTCTCCTTCACCGCCTGGGAAGGGCTCGGCACCCCCGAGTGGACCGGGGGCGCCAACTGGTCCCGGCTGTGGAACGACCCGGTGATGCGGCAGGCCGTCTGGCTGAGCGTGCTGCTCACCGCCCTGTCCTGGCTGTTCCAGACCCCGGTGGCGCTCCTCCTGGGCGTCTGGTCGGCGGGACGGCAGCGCAACCGGGCCGTGCTCTCCGCGATCTTCTTCCTGCCGCTGCTGGCGTCCTCCGTGGCGCTGGCGCTGCTGTGGAAGACCCTCCTCGACCCCAACTTCGGGCTGATCGCCGACCTGGGGCCGTACATCGGCTTCCCGGACGGCAACCTGATCGGCGACTCCCGGGGCGCCTTCGCGGCCGTCGTCTTCGTCGCGTCCTGGCAGTTCATCCCGTTCCATACGCTGCTCTACCAGGGTGGCGCGCGGCAGATCCCGGCGTCGCTCTACGACGCGGCGCTGGTGGACGGGGCCGGCACGGTCCGGCAGTTCTTCAGCATCACCCTGCCGCAGCTCAGGAACACGATCATCACCTCGTCGGTGCTGATGGTGGTCGGCGCGCTGACCTTCTTCGACACCGTGCTCATCCTCACCGAGGGCGGTCCCGGGACGGACACCACCATCGTCCCGTACCTGATGTACCGGACCGGCTTCCAGGCGTTCGACATGGGTTACGCGAGCGCCATCGCCACCATCCTGGTGGTGATCGCCACCAGCGTCTCGCTGCTGCTCGTACGGCTCACCGGCTTCGGCGCCATGCGCAGTACCCGGGAGGGAATGTGACCGACGTACTGCCCCGCCGCCCCGGTCTGCCCCGCCGCCCCGGCACCGCGCCGCCGAGGCGCCCGGGGAAGGGCCCCCGGGAGCCGCGCCGCGCCCGCGGGTTCCGCCTGCCGCGCTGGAACTACCCGGCCGGGTTCGGCGCGCTGATCTGGCTGGCGGTCGTGGGGCTCCCGCTGTTCGCGCTGGTGTCCTCCACCCTCCGGTCCCGGGACGACTACCTCGACAACGGGACGCTCTCGCTGCCGGGCGAGCCGACGCTGGACAACTACCGCAAGGTCTTCGCGACCGACTTCCTCACCTATCTGCTCAACACGGTGATCGTCACGGCCGCCGTGGCCGCCCTGGTGGTCGTACTCGCGGTGACGGTCGGGTACACGGTGGTGCGCACCCGCAGCCGGATGTCGCACCGGGTCTTCCAGGTCTTCCTGCTGGGCCTGGCCATCCCCGCGCAGGCGGTGATCGTCCCGGTCTTCCTGATCATCACCAAGCTGCACCTGTACGACTCCCTGCTCGCGGTCGTCCTGCCGACGGCGGCCTTCGCGCTGCCGGTCAGCGTGCTGATCCTGGCGGGCACGATGCGCGACATCGACGAGGAGATGTACGAGTCCATGGCGCTGGACGGCGCGGGCCCCGCCCGGATCCTGTGGCAGCTCGTCGTGCCGCTGAGCCGGTCGGGGATCTCGACCGTCGCCGTGTACGCCTCGCTCCAGGCGTGGAACAACTTCCTGTTCCCGCTGATCCTCACCCAGTCGCCGGGGAACCGGGTGCTGACCCTCGGCCTGTACGACTTCGTGGGCGAGTTCCGGGTGGACATCCCGGCGCTGCTCGCGGCGGTCGTGCTGTCGATCGTGCCCATCTTCGTCGTCTACCTCTTCGCCCGCCGTCAGCTCGTCAGCGGCCTCATGGGCGTCGGCGGCAAGTAGCCGCCTCCCCCCACCCCCTCGCGCCGGACAGGAGTCCCATGCACCACGAGACGGAAGGCCCCTGGCAGGACACCTCCCTGCCGCCCGGGGCCCGGGTCGGCGACCTGCTCACCCGGATGACCCTGGAGGAGAAGGTCGCCCAGCTGTTCTCCATCTGGCCCGGCTCCGACTCCGAGGGCGAGGACGTCGCCCCCATGCAGCACGAGATGGCGGCGACCGCGGAACCCGCGGACCTGGACACCCTCATCCGCCACGGGCTGGGCCAGCTCACCCGCGCGTTCGGCACCGCGCCCGTGGAGCCGGCGGCGGGCGCGGCGGCCCTCGCCCGCACCCAGGCCCGGATCGCCGCGGCGAACCGTTTCGGGATTCCCGCGCTCGCCCACGAGGAGTGCCTCACCGGTTTCGCCACCTGGGGCGCCACGGTCTTCCCGACCCCGCTGGCCTGGGGGGCCTCGTTCGACCCGGCCCTGGTCGGGCGCGCCGCCGAGCTCATCGGCTCGACCATGCGCTCCGTCGGCGTCCACCAGGGCCTCTCCCCCGTCCTGGACGTGGTCCGCGACCCGCGCTGGGGCCGCACCGAGGAGTCGATCGGTGAGGACCCGTATCTGGTGGCCACCGTCGGCACCGCCTATGTGCGGGGCCTGGAGTCCAGCGGGATCGTCGCCACCCTCAAGCACTTCGCCGGTTACTCCGCCTCCCGCGCCGGCCGCAACCACGCCCCCGTCTCCGCCGGTCCGCGCGAGCTGGCCGACGTCCTGCTGCCACCGTTCGAGCTGGCCGTCCGGGACGGCGGGGCGCGCTCGGTGATGCACGCCTACACCGAGACCGACGGCGTGCCCGCCGCGGCCGACCACCGGCTGCTGACCTCGCTGCTCCGGGACGCGTGGGGGTTCGGCGGCACCGTCGTCGCCGACTACTTCGGCATCGCCTTCCTCCAGACCGCGCACCACGTCGCCGGCTCCCCCCGCGACGCGGCCGCCCTGGCGCTGACCGCCGGCGTGGACGTGGAACTGCCCGCGGTCCACTGCTACGGGACCCCGCTGCTGGACGCGGTGCGCTCCGGGGACGTGCCGGAGGAACTGGTCGACCGGGCGGTGACCCGCGTGCTGCGGCAGAAGTGCGAGCTGGGCCTGCTCGACCCGGACTGGAGCCCCGTACCGCCCGCCCTCACCGGACCGCCGCCGGCGGTGACCGGGGAGAACGGCCCCGGGGACGGCGAGGGATCCGGAGCGGCGGGCCCGGCCGTGGCCCCGCTCGCCGCCGCCCGTGAGGCGGCCCTGCGGCCGGGCGCCGACCCGTCCTCCGGCGGCCTGGACTTCGACACCGCCGAGCTGCGCGCGGTGAGCCGGCAGCTCGCGGAGGAGTCCGTGGTGCTGCTCGCGGACGACGGCGGCGTCCTGCCCCTCGCCGCGGGGCCGGACGCGCGGATCGCCGTCGTCGGGCCGCTGGCCGACGACCCGGCGGCCATGCTCGGCTGCTACACCTTCCCCGCCCACGTCGGCTTCGAGCACCCGGGGCTCCCGGTCGGGGTGCGCGTCCCGACGCTGCTGGAGGCGGTCCGCGCGGAACTGCCCGGCGCGCGGATCACCCACGCCCCCGGCTGCGCGCGCCCGGACCCCGAGCCGTCCGGTCCCGAGGCGGCGGGCCTGCCGGGGACGGCCCCGGAGGCGTCCTCGCTCGGCGGGGTGCTCTCCCAGTCCCGGCAGCCCCTCCCGGACGGGCTGCCCTCCGCCGCGGAACTGCTCGGCGAGGGGGACGCGCTGCTGGCCGAGGCCACCGCGCTGGCCGCCGGGTCCGACGTCTGCGTGGCGGTGGTCGGCGACCGCTCCGGCCTCTTCGGGCGGGGCACCTCCGGCGAGGGCTGTGACGTGGCCGACCTGCGGCTCCCTGGCGAGCAGGGCGCGCTGCTCGACGCGCTGCTGGCCACCGGCACCCCCGTGGTGCTCGTCGTGCTCAGCGGACGCCCCTACGCCCTGGGCCGGTACGTCCGCCCGGCGGGGCGCGCCGGCGGGCCGCGCGCCGCCGCCGTGGTGCAGGCGTTCTTCCCCGGCGAGGAGGGCGGGCCGGCCGTCGCCGGGGTGCTCTCCGGACGGGTCAGCCCCTCCGGCCGGCTGCCGGTCAGCGTGCCGTACGGGCCCGGCGGCCAGCCGTGGACGTACCTCGCCCCACCGCTCGGCCTCCGCAACGAGGCCAGCTCGTCCGACCCCACCCCGCTCTTCCCGTTCGGCCACGGGCTGTCGTACACGTCCTTCGAATGGAGCGACGGCGGCGTGACCGTCCCGCCCCCGGCCTCCGGGGACGGCGCCACGGCCGGGGCGGGCGGGAACGGCAGCGGGTCCCCCGGCGGAGCGCCCACCGGGGCCGGGCCGGCGGAGGCGCCGCTCGTCCTGGGCACCGACGACGAGGCCACCGTGCGGCTGACCGTGCGCAACACCGGTGACCGGCCCGGCACCGAGGTCGTCCAGCTCTATCTGCACGACCCGGTGGCCCGGACCACCCGGCCGGTCAACCGGCTCATCGGCTACGCGCGTGTGCCGCTCGGGCCCGGGGAGGCGGCGGAGGTGCGGTTCGGCTTCCACCCGGACCTCGCCTCGTACACCGACCCGGACGGGCGCCGCGTCGTGGAACCCGGCGACCTGGAGCTGCGGCTCGCCGCGTCCAGCGCCGACATCCGGCACCCCGTCCGGCTGCGGCTGCGCGGCCCGGAGCGCACCGCCGGTCACTGCCGGCGGATGGTCTGCCCGGCCATGGTGCACCGGCTGGGCGCGCCCGGCGCGGGCCCGGACGGCACCCCGGGCGCCCCGGCGCCGGAGGGGACGGGTCTGCCCGTCACCCCGTCGGGCCGGGCCGTCTGAGCGGCAGGGGAACGGTGGCGGGCGCTGGAGAGCGCCCGCCACCGGCGGGTCCAGGGCCCGGCCGAGGGGGCGGACCCCGGCGGTTCACCGGAGGGTGCAGCCGGGGTCAGCGGGGTGCGCCGCTCGCCGCGGCGGCGCGGGGCGGGAGCGCCGCCGGTCTCCGCCCCTCCGATGATGCCCCCGGCGCCCGCGCGTCGGCGGTCCGGGCGGCGGTGGCCGTGCCGCCGTGGAGCAGGGCGGCACCGAGTGGGGTCAGGGTGTGCAGCACCGCGCTGCCGTGGCGCAACGTCACGACCAGGCCGGCGTCGCGCAGCACCCCGGCGTGCTGGCTGGCGGAGGCCGGGGAGACGCCGACCCGGCGGGCCAGCTCGCCGGTGGTGCAGCCGCCCTCGATGGTGCGCAGGACGGCGGAACGCGTCTGGCCCACGAGCCTGCCCAGGGAGCCGGTCCCGGCCTGGCTCCGCGCCGGCACGGGGCCGGTGCCCTCCCGGGCGTGGTCGACGGGGTAGACCAGCACCGGGGCGTGCTCCGGGTCGTGGAGGGTGACCGGGGTGACCCGGCAGAAGAACGACGGCAGAAGCAGCAGGCCCCTGCCGTTCAGATGCAGCTCCCGGTCGACCGGATAGGCGGTCTCCAGCACCGGCGGCCGCCAGCACATGGGGTGGGGCAGCGACGCCAGCAGTTCGTCGGCGCCGCCGTCGAGGAGGGCCCGGCCGCGGGCCGCCCGGTCGGCCTCGATCCGGGCGCGGATGTGCGGCCAGTACGGGGCGACGGCGGCCCGGTGGTAGTCCCGCAGCCCCCCGAGGAGTTCACCGAGGGCCGCCGGACGCCCCTCGGCCAGGGCCTCGTGCCGGGGCGCGGGGGCCCCGTCCCCCGCGGCGGGCGGAGCGGAGCGCGCACCGCGGATTCCCGGGGCCGCGTGGCCGGCGGCGAGGAGCCCGAGATCGCGGCGGAGGTGGCCGGGCGGGGTGGCGCGCAACGCCTCCAGCCCGTGCTCCACACCGGAAATTCCCTCGGGCGGCGTCAGGAAATCCGGGAAATATCCGCGGAGGGGGACCAGTGAGGCCAGCAGACGTACTTCACCGTTCAATCGGGACCGGGTCTCCCGCCGCCATTCCCCGAGCGCCGTGGCGGAACGTTTGTCGCGCAGCCGGTGGAAACTCAGAACCGTTTCCCACAGTGCGTCCGGACGGGCCGCAATACGTATCCGCCCGAGGTCGCGTCCGGTGAAATGGATGCGTAGCACCAAACCCCCACAAGTTGCCCCCACCTGACCCTCCGCACGAGTATGCACAGAGGCACAGTGGGTCACCACGCGCTTTTGGCCACAGTTGAAACGGGTCGCGGGACGGGGCCGGGGCGCGGAAGAGTGGGAACAGCCGGGCGCCGCGAAACGGTGGTGAGGCTGTCGTGGGGGCAGCCGGGAAACCGTTTCCGGGCGGCAGGGTACCGCCCGCGCGCCCGGCGGGGTGGAGGACCGCGGTCCGGTGATTCTCGAGCTCGCCGGACCGCGGGAGTCCCGTTTTCCGCGCCCCGCTCACGGGCCGCCGCTTCGCGGACGGAATACGCTTTCCGATCCGGTTGAATTCCTGAACCATTCTCCCCCGGGTCGTGCGCGCGCCATGAACCGGCACCGGAAAGGGGCGCGAAATCGGCGGTACCCACCCCTCCGCCCCGGCCCCGCCCCACGGACCACCCTGTTCCGGCCCGGTGCCGTCAGCCGGTCAGCTCCAGGGCCGCGAGCCTGGCGTCGCTCAGGGACACGTCGTTGCCCGGGCCCGCCTGCGCCCGGTCTCCCGCGACCCGGTAGCTGCCCTGGGTGGAGTTCACGGGCGCGGACCGGCCGTCGCCCTGCCGCTCCACAGCAGGACGCGGTCGCGGCCCGGTGCCAGTTCCGGGGTCTCCGGGCCGCTGCCGGGCGGCGCTCCGTGGGGACTCACGCGCGTACAGGTCCGTGAACCGTGCCGCCCGCTCACGGTTCCCCCGTTCTGCATGGACTTCACACCCCTTCATGTCGCGGGCGGCCGGGGCGGGGCCGCCGGAGTACCGGAGCGGGGGCGGGCCGGTCGTGAGGGTCGGGGACCCGCCCCCGCTCCGGTGGATCGTGGCCGCGTCAGCGGCTGTCGCTGCCCAGGCTCTCCGCGGCCGCCCGGCCGGCCTCCAGCCGGGCCACCGGGATCCGGAAGGGCGAGCAGGACACGTAGTCCAGGCCCACCTCGTGGAAGAAGTGCACGGACTCCGGGTCGCCGCCGTGCTCGCCGCAGACACCGAGCTTGATGCCGGGGCGGGTGGCGCGGCCGGCCTCGACGGCGTGCCGCACCAGCGAGCCCACGCCGTCCCGGTCGATGGTCTCGAAGGGGCTGACGCCGAAGATGCCCTTCTCCAGGTAGGCGGTGAAGAAGCTGGCCTCCACGTCGTCCCGGGAGAAGCCCCACACGGTCTGGGTGAGGTCGTTGGTGCCGAAGGAGAAGAACTCGGCGGCCTCGGCGATCTGTGCGGCGGTCAGCGCGGCCCGCGGCAGCTCGATCATGGTGCCGATGGTCAGCTTGAGGTCCTGGCCGGAGGCGGCCTCGGCCTCGGTGATGACCCGCCCGGCCTCCTCCCGGACGAACTCCAGCTCCTGGACGGTGCCGACCAGCGGAATCATGATCTCCGCGCGGGGGTCGCCGGAGGCCGTCCGGCGTTCGGCCGCGGCCTCGGCGATCGCCCGGACCTGCATGGCGAAGAGGCCCGGGATGACGAGGCCGAGGCGGACCCCGCGCAGCCCCAGCATCGGGTTCTGCTCGTGCAGCTTGTGCACGGCCTGGAGCAGCCGGAGGTCGTTCTCGTTGGCGTCCCTGCGGGATTCGGCGAGCGCGACGCGCACCGACAGCTCGGTGATGTCGGGGAGGAACTCGTGCAGCGGCGGGTCGAGCAGCCGTACGGTGACGGGCAGCCCGTCCATCGCCTCGAACAGCTCCACGAAGTCGGCCCGCTGGAGCGGCAGCAGCGCCTCGAGCGCGTCCTCCCGCTCGGCGTCCGTGTCGGCGAGGATCAGCCGCTCCACCAGTTCCCGCCGCTCGCCGAGGAACATGTGCTCGGTGCGGCAGAGACCGATCCCCTGGGCGCCGAAGCGGCGGGCGCGGGCGGCGTCCTGCGCGTTGTCGGCGTTGGCGCGGACCCGCAGCCGGCGGACCCGGTCGGCGTAGGCCATGATCCGGTGCACGGCCCGCACCAGGTCGTCGGCGTCCTCGGCGCCGGCGTGCATCCGGCCCTCGAAGTACTCCACGACGGGCGACGGCACGACGGGCACCTCGCCGAGGTGGACCTGGCCGGTGGAGCCGTCGATGGAGACGGTGTCGCCCTCCTCCACCACGATCCGCCCCTTGCCGTCGGGTGACGTGGCCGTCAGCCGGCGCTTCTTGGTGTCCACCTCCAGCTCCTCCGCGCCGCAGACACAGGTCTTGCCCATGCCGCGGGCGACGACGGCCGCGTGGGAGGTCTTGCCGCCGCGCGAGGTGAGGATGCCCTCGGCGGCGATCATGCCGTTGAGGTCGTCGGGGTTGGTCTCCCGGCGGATCAGGATGACCTTCTCGCCCGAACGCGACCACTTGACGGCGGTGTAGGAGTCGAAGACGGCCTTGCCGACGGCGGCCCCCGGCGAGGCGGCGATGCCCCGGCCGAGCAGTTCGGAGGGGGCGCTCTCGTCGAACCGCGGGAACATCAGCTGGGCGAGCTGGGCGCCGTTGACCCGCTGCAGCGCCTCGGCCTCGTCGATCAGCCCCTGGTCGACGAGTTGGGTGGCGATGCGGAAGGCGGCTCCGGCGGTGCGCTTGCCCACCCGGGTCTGGAGCATCCACAGCTTGCCGCGCTCGATGGTGAACTCGATGTCGCACAGGTCCTTGTAGTGCGTCTCCAGCGTCTCCATGATCTGCATGAGCTGCTGGTAGGACGGCCGGTCCAGCCGCTCCAGCTCGGCCAGCGGCACGGTGTTGCGGATGCCGGCGACGACGTCCTCGCCCTGCGCGTTCTGCAGGTAGTCGCCGTAGACGCCCTGCTGGCCACTGGCCGGGTCGCGGGTGAAGGCGACGCCCGTGCCGGAGTCGGGCCCGAGGTTGCCGAAGACCATCGAGCAGATGTTGACGGCCGTGCCCAGGTCGCCGGGGATGCGCTCCTGGCGGCGGTAGAGCCGGGCCCGCTCGGTGTTCCAGGAGTCGAAGACCGCGCGGACGGCCAGGTCCATCTGCTCGCGCGGGTCCTGCGGGAAGGAGCGCCCGGTCTCCTCCCGCACGATCCCCTTGAACCGCTCGACGAGCCCCCGCAGGTCCTCGGCGCCGAGGTCGACGTCGACGGCGACACCCTTGGCCTCCTTGGCCTCCTCGATCGCCTCCTCGAAGAGGTCACCGTCGATGCCGAGCACCGTCTTGCCGAACATCTGGATGAGCCGGCGGTACGAGTCCCAGGCGAAGCGCTCGTCGCCCGCCTGCCCGGCGAGCCCGGCCACGGAGGCGTCGGAGAGGCCGATGTTGAGGACCGTGTCCATCATCCCCGGCATGGAGAACTTGGCCCCGGAGCGGACCGAGACCAGCAGCGGGCCGTCGGCCTGCCCGAGCTTCTTGCCCATCCGCTCCTCGAGGGCCGCCAGGTGCGCGCCCACCTCGTCCCGCAGCTCCGCCGGCTCGGACCCCGTCTCCAGGT
Source organism: Streptomyces zingiberis (assembly GCF_012034935.1). GTDB lineage: Bacteria > Actinomycetota > Actinomycetes > Streptomycetales > Streptomycetaceae > Streptomyces > Streptomyces zingiberis. The sequence goes on along the minus strand of NZ_JAATEN010000002.1, from coordinate 100,866 downwards.
AGACCTTGCACGCCTCGGTGGTGATGGTGAAACCGGGCGGTACGGGGAGGCCCAGGTTGGTCATCTCCGCGAGGTTGGCGCCCTTGCCGCCGAGCAGTTCCTTGAGCTCCTTGTTGCCCTCGGCGAAGTCGTAGACGAACTTCCGCGCGACCGGCGAAGGGGCGGCGGCCGAGGCAGGAGTCGGGGCGGGGACGGCGGGAGCGGCGGACGGGGATACGGCTGCGGCTACGGCGGCTGCGGGGTTCGTGGTGTCCGGCACGGGATCGCACTCCTCGTGATGGGTCCCCCTCGGGAGCGGTTCGGGGGAGGGGCTGCCCTTGATGGCGGGGAGCGTACCCAGATCGAAGGCAGCCGACGGCGTGAACTGGGGGATTGGCCGGGCTTGACCCCGCCTTTGCCAGCGGATCGAAAGTGAGCCCGGGCCCGGAAGGGGTGTCCGAGGTGTTCATGAACCGAACGCACGGTGACCGGACACGCCGGGAACGAGCCCGCCCCGCGAGGCGGAGGCCACCGGGAGTGACCAGTTCCGTGACCTCTTGAAGCCGGCAGAGCTGACACCCAGTGCCAAACGTTTGAGAGGTGCACGCCACAAGAGAGCGCTCAAACGAGCGCGAGCCCGATCAGAGTGGCGGGAATCACGCCGCAGGCATCGGGGCCGTCTCAACTTCCGGACAGTCCGCACGCACACCCGACCCGCTCACGCCCGACCCCCGGCCGCACCACTGAGGCGCGTGTCACAGTGGGACCTTTCCCCTTTGAGAGGACAAAACCCTCCGCTACGTTCGACGGCACAGGGTGGGGCCCACCTTCCCGGCACTCCCCGCACTCCCCGCACTCCCGTCCTTCCGTTCGGAGCCCTCCGTGGACAGCACGGACCACACGACCCCCACGGCCGACCCGGTGCCCCCGCGGCGCCCGGTGCCCAGCACCCACCGCGCGGACACCGGGACCCCCGCGGCCCGCCCCTTCCCGGACCGGCCGCGCATCCCCCGGCCCGCGCCGCCCCCGGCCGGCCCCGCCACCCTGCGCCGCGACGCCGGGCGTGTCCTCGCCGCCAACTGGACGGGCTCCTCGACCGTCCCCTCCCGCGGCCTCTACCCGCACCAGTGGAGCTGGGACTCCGCCTTCGTCGCCATCGGCCTGCGCCACCTGTCCCCGTCCCGCGCACGCCGGGAACTCACCACGCTCTTCGCGGCCCAGTGGGGCGACGGCCGCGTCCCGCACATCGTCTTCAACCCGTCGGTCGACCCCGCCGCGTACTTCCCCGGGCCCGGGTTCTGGCGCTCCTCCCGGGCCGGCGCGGCCGTCGGGGCTCCGGCCGCGGCCGAGACCTCCGGGCTGGTCCAGCCCCCGGTGCACGCCCTGGCGGCCTGGCTGGTCCACGAGTCGGACCCCGCAGGCTCGGCCCGGGAGTCCTTCCTCCGCCGGCTCCATCCCCGGCTGGACGCCTGGCACCGCTATCTGCTGGACCGCCGCGACCTGCGCGGGCACGGACTGGTGTCGATCGTCCACCCCTGGGAGTCCGGCATGGACAACAGCCCCAGCTGGGACGGTCCGCTGGAACGGGTCGAGCCCGCCCGCCGTTCCGCCTTCCGCCGGGCCGACCTCGACCACTGCGCCGTCGCGGACCGCCCCACCGATCTGGACTACGGCCGCTACGTGCGGCTCGCCGCCGACTACCGCGACCACGGCTACCGGGACGACGCACCGCACGCGTTCGCCGTCGAGGACACCGGGTTCAACGCCCTGCTCGCCCTCTCCGAGCACGCGCTGGCCCGGATCGCCGAAGCCGTCGGCGCCCCGCCGGAACCCCACCGCGCCCGGGCCGAGCGCCTCACCTGTTCCCTGACCGAGCACGGGTGGGACCCGGCGGCCGGGCTCTTCCGCGGCTACGACGTGCGGGGCGGCCGCCCCGTCGGCGGGTACTCCGCGGCCGGTCTGCTGCCGCTCGCCCTGCCCGGCCTGCCGGACGAGATCGCCGGTGCGCTGCTCGCCACCCTCTGCGGCCCGCACTTCGGCCTGGGCGGCGCGGTACGGCTGGTACCCAGCTACGACCTGCGCGGACCGTCCTTCGATCCCCACCGCTACTGGCGCGGCCCCGCCTGGTTCAACGTCAACTGGCTGCTGGAGCGAGGGCTGCGGCGGTACGGCGCGCCCGCGCGCGCGGACGCCCTGCGCTCGGCGCTGCTCAGCGCGGCCGACGCCTCCGGCTTCGCCGAGTACGTCGACCCGTACACCGGGCTGGCGCGCGGCAGCCGGGACTTCGGCTGGACGGCCGCCCTCGCGCTCGACCTGCTGGTGGCGGCGGAACGGGACGCGGCGGCGGGCCTGGAACCCGGCCCCGCACACACGGGCCGGGCCACCGCAGCCACCGGAAACGGGACGCAGACCGCCACCCGGCCGGCGCGGGAACCCACTCCGGTACCGGTACCCCCGGCGAGGCACCCGGGCCCCGCACCCCACCGGGAGCCCTAGCCCGGCCGGACCCTCTGCGCAGAACACGATCATCCTTACCGGACCTCGATGCCCCGCACCAGAAGATCGCCCGTGACTCCCGGCCCCGTGATCTTGCAGGAAAAGTTACAGCGTCACCGGATATGCGCAGAGTTTGTTACGCCATGGATGTAAGAAACTCTGCACCTGGTCCGCGCACCACGGTCGAGCGGAGCATCAGCGCGCTCGAGCAATGGCGCGGACCGGCCACCCCCTACGGCAGGACCGCCCCCATCCACCTCACCGGGCTCCGCCTCGCCACCATCCTCATCCGGTCAGCGAGATGATCCGAGGGAAACAACCCGGCCCTCCGGGAACCTCCCCCGCACCGGGCCGCCGCCGCCGGCGCGGGCCACGCCCGCGGCCGGTGGAGGCCCCGGCCGGGTCAGCCGCCGGAGGTGTCCAGTTCCGCGTCGGCCCCCACGCACGCCGTGTCGTACGGGTCGGCCAGCCAGCCCTCGGGAAGCACCACCCGGTTGCGGCCGGAGGTGCGCCCGCGCGGCCCGTCGGCGTGCGCGGGCCAGGGCTGGTCCGCGTCCAGCCGGCCGAGCAGCTCATCGAGCTCGGCCAGGGAGGACGCGGTGGCCAGCTGCCTGCGCGCCTCGGAGCCGACCGAGAAGCCCTTGGTGTACCAGGCGACGTGCTTGCGGAAGTCGATGACGCCCCGCGCCTCGTCCTCCAGCCACTCCCCCAGCAGCTGGGCGTGGCGCCGCATGACGGCCGCGACCTCGCCGAACGTGGGGGCCGCGACCTCGCCGGTGCCCTCGAACGCGGCGACCAGGTCACCGAAGAGCCAGGGCCGCCCCAGGCAGCCGCGGCCCACCACGACCCCGTCGCACCCGGTCTCGCGCACCATCCGCACCGCGTCGGCGGCGGACCAGATGTCGCCGTTGCCGAGCACCGGGATCTCCGGGACGGCCTCCTTGAGCCGGGCGATGGCCTCCCAGTCGGCCGTGCCGCCGTAGTGCTGGGCGGCGGTGCGGCCGTGCAGGGCGATCGCGGTGACCCCCTCCTCGACGGCGATCCGGCCGGCGTCGAGGTAGGTGAGGTGGTCCTCGTCGATGCCCTTGCGCATCTTCACGGTGACGGGCAGGCCGCCGGCGCCGGTGACCGCCTCCCGGAGGATCGCGCGGAGCAGCGGCCGTTTGTACGGGAGCGCGGAGCCGCCGCCCTTGCGGGTCACCTTGGGCACCGGGCAGCCGAAGTTGAGATCGATGTGGTCGGCCAGGTCCTCGTCCACGATCATGCGGACGGCCTTGCCGACGGTGGCCGGGTCCACCCCGTAGAGCTGGACGGAGCGGGGCTTCTCCGCGGAGTCGAAGTGGATCAGCCGCAGCGTCTTGGCGTCCCGCTCGACCAGCGCCCGCGTCGTGATCATCTCGCTGACGAACAGGCCCTTGCCGCCGGAGAACTCGCGGCACAGGGTGCGGAACGGCGCGTTGGTGATCCCGGCCATGGGGGCGAGCACCACCGGCGGCCGCACGGTGTGCGGGCCGATCTGCAGGGGCGGCGTCGGGGTCATGGAACGGCATTCCCTCGGGTCGTACGGCTCCGCGCGCCCGGTGGCGGCCGGGCGGCGGACGGGCGCGGCCCTCCATTGTCCCGCACCCGCGGAGCACCCGCGGTCCGCACCCCGGTCACCCCGGGTCCGGCGCCCAGGACGCCGGTCGCACCCGTCCCCGCGGCCACGGAGAACGGACACGGGCACGAACCCGGAGAACGGACACCGGCACGGACACCGGGAACGCACGGCGCCCCGGCGCCCGCTCGGGAAGGAGACGGGCGCCGGGGCGCCGTGTACGTGGAGGGCCGGGCCGCGGGGGCCCGGCCGGCAGCGGGGGAAGGCCCGCTCGCCGGGATCAGCCTCCCAGGTCAGCAGCCCAGGAGACGGGCGCCCAGGTAGCCCTGGATCTGGTCCAGCGAGACCCGCTCCTGCTGCATGCTGTCCCGCTCGCGGACGGTGACGGCGTTGTCGTCCAGGGTGTCGAAGTCGACCGTCACGCAGAACGGCGTGCCGATCTCGTCCTGGCGGCGGTAGCGGCGGCCGATGGCGCCCGCGTCGTCGAACTCGATGTTCCAGTTCTTGCGCAGGTCGGCCGCGAGCCCCTTGGCCTTGGGGGACAGCTCCGGGTTGCGGGAGAGCGGCAGCACGGCGGCCTTCACCGGGGCCAGGCGCGGGTCGAGCCGGAGCACCGTCCGCTTCTCCATCTTGCCCTTGGCGTTCGGCGCCTCGTCCTCGACGTAGGCGTCGAGCAGGAAGGCGAGCATGGCGCGGTTCACGCCGGCCGCCGGCTCGATGACGTACGGCGTCCAGCGCTCGCCGGCCTCCTGGTCGAAGTACGACAGGTCGTGGCCGGAGGCCTTGGAGTGGGCGCCGAGGTCGAAGTCGGTGCGGTTGGCCACGCCCTCCAGCTCGGAGAACTCACTGCCGCCGAAGTTGAAGCGGTACTCGATGTCGGCGGTGCGCTTGGAGTAGTGGGAGAGCTTCTCCGCCGGGTGGTCGTACCAGCGCATGTTCTCCTCGCGCAGGCCGAGACCCCGGTACCAGTTCCAGCGCTCCTCCATCCAGTAGAGGTGCCACTTCTCGTCCTCGCCGGGCTTGACGAAGAACTCCATCTCCATCTGCTCGAACTCGCGGGTGCGGAAGATGAAGTTGCCGGGCGTGATCTCGTTCCGGAAGGACTTGCCCATCTGGGCGATGCCGAACGGCGGCTTCTTCCGCGAGGTCTGCTGCACCTGCGCGAAGTTGGTGAAGATGCCCTGGGCCGTCTCGGGCCGCAGGTAGGCCACGGAGCCGGAGTCCTGGGTGGGGCCGAGGTGGGTGGAGAGCAGACCCGAGAACTGCTTGGGCTCGGTGAAGCCGCCCTTGTTGCCGCAGTGCGGGCAGTTCACGTCGGTCAGGCCGTTCGCCGGCAGCCGGCCGTGCTTGGCCTCGTACGCCTCTTCGAGGTGGTCGGCGCGGAACCGCTTGTGGCAGGAGGTGCACTCGGTGAGCGGGTCGGTGAAGGTGGCGACGTGACCGGAGGCCTCCCAGACCTCGGGGGCCAGGATCACCGAGGAGTCGAGACCGACGACGTCCTCCCGGGAGGTGACCATGGCGCGCCACCACTGGCGCTTGAGGTTCTCCTTGAGCTCCACACCGAGCGGCCCGTAATCCCAGGCGGCGCGCTGGCCGCCGTAGATCTCACTGCACGGGTAGACGAAGCCCCGGCGCTTGCTGAGGCTGACGATGGTGTCGATCTTGTCGGCGGCCACGGTGCTCTCTTCAGTACGACGACGAACGGCGAAGGCATCAGGCTACCGGCGCGCGGTCCCCTGGGACCAATTGGTGTCCGGGGTCCGGGTATCGAGCGCTCACGGACGGTTCCCGCGTGGTCCGCTCATCCTTTTTGTTGACAATCGTTTCCAGTGTTGTTGAAAATGGATGTCATGAACGCACTCCGTCCCGCCCTCCCCTCCCGCCGGCGCTCCCCCCATGGCTCCCGCCGGGGCCCCCTGCGCCGCCGGGCCACCGTCGCCGCCGCGGCCGGGGCCACCGCCCTCGGGCTCCTCACGCTGACCGCCTGCGGCGGCGGCGCGACGGGCGCGGGCGCGAGCGGGAACGGCACGGTCGAGGTGGTGGCGGCCTTCTACCCGCTGGAGTTCCTCGCGAAGGAGATCGGCGGGAAGCATGTCTCCGTCTCCACCCTGACCGGGCCCGGCGTCGAGCCGCACGACCTGGAGATCACCCCGCGGCAGACCGCCCGGCTCGGTGAGGCGGACGTGGCCTTCCACCTGAAGGGCCTGCAACCGGCCGTGGACGACGCCATCGCGCAGTCCGGGGTGGCGAAGGCGGTGGACGCCGCGGAGCTGGCCGCCGCGCACCACGCCGGGGAGCCGGCGGACGGGAAAACCGCCGGCGGAGACGAGGACACCGACGGGCACGCCGACGAGCACGCCGACGGCGACCGGCACGACGAGCACGGCGACGAGCACGGCGACGAGCACGGGGACGAGCACGGTCACGACCACTCCGGCGGTGCCTCCGACCCCCACCTCTGGCTGGACCCCACCCAGTACGCGGAGGTGGCCGAGGGCTTCGGCAAGGTGCTGGCCGAGGCCGACCCGGAGCACGCCGGCGCCTACACCAGGAACACCGACGCCCTGGTGAAGAAGCTGACCGCCCTCGACGAAGAGTTCGAAGAAGGACTGCGCGACCGCGCGACCGACACCTTCATCACCACCCACGCCGCCTTCGGCCACCTCGCCGCCCGCTACGGCCTGGACCAGGAGGCGATCGGCGGCCTCGACCCCGAGCAGGAGCCGAGCCCCGCCCGGGTCAGGGAGCTGCACTCCATAGCCCGGAAGGAGAAGGTCACCACCGTCTTCTTCGAGACCCTGGTCCCCGCCGGTACCGCGCGCACCCTGGCCGGCGACACCGGACTGCGCACCGACGTGCTCGACCCGCTGGAGGGAATCACCGACCGGTCGAAGGGCGATGACTACTTCGAGGTGATGCGCGCCAACCTGGCCGCGCTGCGGAAGGCCCTCGGCGCCGGGTGACCGTTCGCCCCGTGGCACCCCCGCTCCCGTCACCTCCGTCCCCGGCACCGCCGTCCCCGCCACCTCCGCCACCTCCGCCACCTCCGCCACCCACCGTCACGTGAAGGACCCGACCATGACCGCACATCCCGTCGTCTCCCTGCGCGGAGCGACCGCCCGGCTGGGCGCGCGCACCGTGCTGCGCGGTGTCGATCTGCGCGTCCGGCGCGGCGAGGTGGTCGCGCTGCTCGGCGCGAACGGCTCGGGCAAGTCCACGGCCGTCCGGGCCGTCGTGGGCCAGGTGGAGCTCGCCGAGGGCTCGCTGGAGCTGTTCGCCACGCCGCTGTCCCGCTTCCGCGACTGGGCGCGGATCGGTTACGTCCCGCAGCGCACCACCGCCGCGGGCGGGGTGCCGGCCACCGTGCGCGAGGTCGTCTCCTCCGGGCGGCTGGCCCGGGCGGGGCTGCGGCCGCTGCGCAAGGCGGACCGCGCGGCCGTCGAACGCGCCCTGGAGCTGACCGGTATGGAGCACCGCGCCGGGGACTCCGTGAACGCCCTCTCCGGCGGGCAGCACCAGCGGGTGCTGATAGCCCGGGCGCTGGCGGCCGAACCCGAACTGCTGATCATGGACGAGCCGATGGCGGGCGTCGACCTCGCCGGCCAGGAGGATCTGGCGGACATTCTGCGGGCGCAGGTCGCGGACGGCGTCTCGGTGCTGCTCGTGCTGCACGAGCTGGGCCCGCTGGAGCCGCTGATCGACCGCGCGGTCGTGCTCCGCGACGGCTGCGTGGTCCATGACGGGCCGCCGCCCGAGGCCGTCGGCCAGCACGCGCTGCCCGGCCACGACCACGTCCACCCGCACGCCGGCGCGGGGGCCGAACCGGTCCGGACGGGGCTGCTGACCTGATGGAGATCCTGGACTACGCCTTCATGCAGCGGGCGCTGCTGGCCGCCGTGCTGGTCGGCGTCACCGCGCCCGCGATCGGCATCTACCTGGTGCAGCGACGCCAGGCGATCATGGGTGACGGCATCGGCCATGTCGCCATGACCGGTGTCGCCCTCGGCTTCCTGCTCCAGTCCAGCCCGGTCTGGACGGCGACCCTGGTGGCGGTGGCCGGCTCGGTGGGCATGGAGCTGATCCGCTCCCGCGGCCGTACCAGCGGTGACATCGCGCTCGCCATGCTCTTCTACGGCGGTATGGCCGGCGGTGTCATGATCATCAACCTGGCGCCGGGCGGCTCCACGGCCAACCTCTCCACCTATCTCTTCGGGTCGATCACCACCGTGGCCCCCGCGGACGTGCTGGCGATCTGCCTGCTGGCGGCCTTCGTCGTGGCGATCACCATCGGGCTGCGCCGCCAGCTCTTCGCGGTCTGCCAGGACGAGGAGTTCGCGCGCGTCACCGGGCTGCCGGTGCGCCTGCTCAACCTGCTGCTCGCGGTCACCGCCGCGGTGACCGTCACCGTGGCCATGCGCATCGTGGGGCTGCTGCTGGTGAGCGCGATGATGGTGATCCCGGTGGCCGCCGCGCAGCGCGTCACCCGCGGGTTCACCGCCACGCTGGCCGTCGCCGTCTCCCTCGGCGTCGCCGTCTCGCTGACCGGGACGGTGGTGACGTACCACGTCGACGCCCCCTCGGGCGCCGCGATCGTCCTGCTGGCCATCGCGGTCTTCCTGGTCCTCGCGGCCGTGACCACCCCGCTCGCCCGGCGCCGGGCCCGCCGCGCGGCGGCCGCGGAGGAGCGCTGCGCCACGGCCCCGCCGCAGCCGGGCGGGACCCCGGACGACGTGAGAGTCTGAGCCCGCGGCCCCGGCCCCACGCGGCGGAACTGGCACAATGGCCGCTGGTACCCGTGCGCGCGGCCGAGCTCGCGGGTGTTCCGGGCGGGCGGCCGGCAGGCCGAGAGGCCAGAAGGAGGGCAACGTGGCTACGGCGGGCAGCAGTGGAGCGGGCACCGCGTCCGTGCGCGGCCGGTCGACGCGGCAGCGCGCGGCCGTCGCGGCGGCACTGGACGAGGTGGACGAGTTCCGCAGCGCACAGGAGCTGCACGACGTCCTCAAGCACCGGGGCGACTCCGTCGGCCTGACCACCGTCTACCGCACCCTGCAGTCCCTGGCCGACGCCGGTGAGGTGGACGTGCTGCGGACGGACGAGGGCGAGGCCGTCTACCGCCGGTGCAGCACCGATGACCACCATCACCACCTGGTCTGCCGTGGCTGCGGCAAGGCCGTCGAGGTGGAGGGCCCGGCCGTGGAGAAGTGGGCCGACCAGATCGCCGCGGAGCACGGCTTCGTGAACGTCGCCCACACCATCGAGATCTTCGGCACCTGCGGAGACTGCGCGGCGAAGGCCGCGGCGGCCGGTCCCGGGCGCTGACCCGGACGGGCGGCGGCCCCGACACCCCCGGCGGGCCCCGGCAGCGCGCGGGGGCCCGCCGGCGTGACGAGGGCGGATCAGGGGGACCCGGTCAGGCCGCCCCTCCCCCGGCCCCGGCCCCCTGACCGGCGGCCGGCAGCTCCACGGCGTTCGGCACCGCGCCCCCGAAGCGGCGGTCGCGGTGGGCGTACTCCAGGCACGCCCGCCACAGGTCCCGCCGGTCGAAGTCGGGCCAGAGGACGTCCTGGAAGACCATCTCGGCGTACGCGCTCTGCCATATCAGGTAGTTGGAGGTGCGCTGCTCGCCCGAGGGGCGCACGAAGAGGTCCACGTCCGGCATGTCCGGGTAGTAGAGGTACTGCTGGACCGTCTTCTCGGTGACCTTCGACGGGTCCAGCTTCCCCGCCCGCACGTCGGCCGCGATGGCCGCCGCGGCGTCGGCGATCTCCGCCCGGCCGCCGTAGTTGACGCAGAAGTACAGCGTCATGGCGTCGTTGTCGCGGGTCTGCTCCTGCGCGACGCGGAGCTCCTCGACCACGGACTTCCACAGCTTGGGCATCCGCCCCACCCAGCGGATCCGGATGCCCATGGCGTCCATCTCATCCCGGCGGCGGCGGATGACGTCCCGGTTGAAGTTCATCAGGAAGCGCACCTCCTCCGGCGAGCGCTTCCAGTTCTCGGTGGAGAAGGCGTACAGGGAGAGGTTCTTCACCCCCATCTCCAGGCAGCCCTTGAGGACGTCCATGACGACGCCCTCGCCGACCTTGTGGCCCTCGGTGCGCGGCAGCCCGCGCTCCTTCGCCCAGCGGCCGTTGCCGTCCATGACGATCGCCACGTGCTTCGGGACGAGGTCGCCGGGGATCTCCGGCGGGCGGGCGCCGCTGGGGTGCGGTTCCGGCGTGCGGTACTCGCGGCGGATACGGCCCAGAATCCCGCGTCGTGCCATGCGGTCCACGTCTCCTATTTCTCTACATACCGGAGCGAACGCAGTCCGCGCTCCAGGTGCCAGTGCAGATAGGCTGCCACGAGCCCGCTGCCCTCCCTGACGTGCCGCGGCTCACAGGCGTCCGCGGTCTCCCAGTCGCCCGTCAGCAGCGCGCCCAGCAGCCGCAGCGCCTCCCCCGAGGGGACGACGCTACCCGGCACCCGGCAGTCCCCGCAGACCACGCCGCCCGCCGAGACCGAGAAGAAGCGGTTCGGGCCCGGCAGGCCGCACCGGGCGCAGGCGTCGAAGCTGGGCGCGTAGCCGTTCACCGCGAGTGAGCGCAGCAGGAAGGCGTCGAGCACCAGCCGCGGCTCGTGGGCGCCGCCCGCGAGCGTCCGCAAGCCGCCCACCAGCAGCAGATACTGCTGGACGGCCGGCTCGCCCTCGTGGTCGGTGAAGCGCTCGGCGGTCTCCAGCATGGCGGTGCCGGACGTGTAGCGGTCGTAGTCGCCGGCGATGGCGCCGCCGTAGGGCGCGATGGTCTCGCTCTGGGTGCACAGCGGCAGCCCGCGGCCGACGAGTTCCCCGCCACGGGCGAAGAACTGCACGTCCACGTGGGAGAAGGGCTCCAGCCGGGCCCCGAACCGGGATTTGGTGCGCCGGACGCCGCGCGCCACCGCGCGCACCCGGCCGTGACCCCGGGTGAGCAGGGTGATGATCCGGTCCGCCTCGCCCAGCTTCTGGGTGCGCAGCACGATGCCGTCGTCGCGGAACAGAGTCATGGCGGCATTCTCCCGCACGGCGGGGGTGGGCGGGCGCGCGGGCCGGGAACGGCCCGGTCGGCGGGCGCCGGGGCCCGCGCCGGGCCGCCCGCCGCGTCAGGAGGGGGTACGGGCGGCGGCGGCGAGCAGCCGTTCGGTCTCCTCGCGGCGGATGGTCAGGGCCGCGCCGACGGCGGAGAGGGCCTCCCGCTCGGCGGGGGTGTAGGGGCCGTCCGCGAGGGCGATCCGGGCGCCCTGCAACAGGATGGACTCCCGCCCGGCCGGGGCGAGGTGCGGCGCCAGCGGGCCCAGCGCCTCGTGGAGCTCTATGGTCAGCGCCGTACCGCTGCGCCCGGCCCAGTCCTCCGCCCAGCCGGGCAGCCGGCCGGCGTCCGCGGCGAGCGCCTCGACGAGGGTGCGGAGCTGGTCCTCGGTGCAGTCGGCGAAGCCCGCGGCGCGCACCACGGAGACGGCGGTCTCGCGGGTCGGCCGGGTGTCGGCGCCCCCCGCGGCGAGGACGGCCAGGGCGACGGTGTGCACGGCGTCCCGGAGCATCGCGGAGAAGCGGGTGGTGGTGGGGTGGTCCAGCGTCTGCGGGGAGTAGTGGCCGCGGCAGGAGGAGCACTCCACCACCGGGCCGGCCGCGCCGCGCGGCAGGACGGGGACGCCGAGGAAGGTGAGCCTGCGGCGGCCGGTCCTGCGGCGGTAGTTGCGGTCGCCGCCGCACCCCGGGCAGAAGAACTCGCCGTCGCCGACCGTGTGCCAGGTGGCGCCCACTCCCCACACGCGCATCGTCGCGGAACCTCCGGCGGTGATCGGGCCAGGACTTTCGGGCACGGACCGCCGCCGATCGTCATCGCGGGGCAACAGTGCCGTATCAACGTGATGTTAACCACAGCGACCGCGTGGCGTCAGCACCCCGGGGCGAGCGGCCGGTGGCCGGTATGCGGCCGCTGCGGCGCCTCCTCGGCCGGGAACGGCCGTTCGACCCCAGGTGGGCGGGGCCCGGGGGACGCGCCATCGGCCCGCGCGGCCGAATTCCTTTCCCGGGGGCGCCGCTCCCCCGGTGGCGAAATTCGGCGGAAAACAGCCGTCCCGCCCCCGGGGGGCACGGGGGCGGGACGGCTCCGGCGGCGGCCGGCGGCGCACGGCCGCCACCCCGGGTACGAGCGGCGCGGGATCGGGCCGGCCGGTTCAGGCGGGGCGGGTCAGGCACCTCCGGTCAGGCACGCCCGGTCAGGCAGGCCGGTTCAGGCGGGGCGCCCCGAGCGGTTGACGGCGGAGACGACGGCCTTCAGGGAGGCGCGCACGGTGTTGGCGTCCGTCCCCGCGCCCCAGAGCACCTTGCCGTCCACGGCGCACTCGACGTAGGCGGCGGCCTGGGCGGCGGCGCCCTCGCTCAGCGCGTGCTCCGCGTAGTCCAGCACCCGTACGTCCACCCCGATCGAGCCCAGGGCGTCGATGAAGGCGGCGATGGGGCCGTTGCCGGTGCCGGTGAGCACGGTCTCCGCGCCGTCCACGACCGCCTCGACGGTGAGCGCGTCCCCGCCCTCCCCGGTGGTCGAGGTCTGGGCGGAGCGGAGCGCGATACGGCCCCAGGGGGCGTCGGGGGTGGGCAGGTACTCGTCCTGGAAGGCGGACCAGATCTGGGCCGGGGTGATCTCCCCGCCCTCGCTGTCGGTCTTCTCCTGGATGATCTTCGAGAACTCGATCTGCATCCGGCGGGGCAGCTCCAGCCGGTGGTCGTTGCGGAGGACGTAGGCGATCCCGCCCTTGCCCGACTGGGAGTTGACCCGGATGACCGCCTCGTAGGAGCGGCCCACGTCCTTCGGGTCGATCGGCAGATACGGCACGTCCCACTCGGCGTCGCCCACGGGCTGCCCGGCCCCGGCCGCCCGCGCCTCCAGCGCCTCGAACCCCTTCTTGATGGCGTCCTGGTGGGAGCCGGAGAAGGCGGTGTAGACCAGGTCGCCCGCGTACGGGTGGCGCGGGTGGACCTCCATCTGGTTGCAGTACTCGGCGGTGCGGCGGATCTCGTCGATCCGGGAGAAGTCGATCATCGGGTCGACGCCCTGGGAGAAGAGGTTCATCCCCAGGGTGACCAGGTCCACGTTGCCGGTCCGCTCGCCCTGGCCGAAGAGGCAGCCCTCGACGCGGTCCGCCCCGGCCATCACGGCCAGCTCGGCGGCGGCGACGGCGGTCCCGCGGTCGTTGTGCGGGTGCGCGGAGAGGCAGACGAACTCGCGCCGGGAGAGGTTCCGCGACATCCACTCGAAGCGGTCGGCGTGCGTGCTGGGCGTCGAGCGCTCCACGGTGGCCGGCAGGTTGAGGATGATCTCGCGGCCCTCCTCGGGCTGCCAGACGTCCATCACGGACTCGCAGACCTCCAGCGCGAAGTCCAGCTCGGTGTCGGTGAAGATCTCCGGGCTGTACTGGTAGCCGAAGACCGTCTCGTCGCCCAGCAGCTTCTCGGCGTACTCCACCACCAGCCGGGTGCCGTCCACCGCGATCTGCCGGACCTGGTCCCGGCTGCCGCGGAAGACCACGCGGCGGAAGACCGGCGCCGTCGCGTTGTAGAGGTGGACGGTGGCCCGGTGCGCGCCGCGCAGCGACTCGACGGTGCGCTCGATCAGCTCCTCGCGGGCCTGGGTGAGGACGGAGATCGTCACGTCCTCGGGGATCGCGCCCTCCTCGATGATCGACCGGACGAAGTCGAAGTCGGTGCGGCCGGAGGAGGGGAAGCCGACCTCGATCTCCTTGTAGCCCAGGGAGACCAGCAGGTCGAACATGGCCCGCTTGCGGGCCGGGGACATCGGGTCGATCAGCGCCTGGTTGCCGTCCCGCAGATCGGTGGAGAGCCAGCGGGGCGCCTTGGTGATCCGCTGCTCCGGCCAGGTGCGGTCCGGCAGTTCCACCGCCTCGTAGGGGCGGTAGCGGTGGACCGGCATCCCCGAGGGCCGCTGGGCGACGGTCGCGGCGGTCACGGGGGTGGGACGGCCGACGGCGCGCGGGGCGGACTCACCGGACTGACCGGACTGGGGAGAAGACATCTGCGTGGGCTCCTGTCGATGGGCTCTCGACGGCCGACGGCGGCAACACCGGACTCCGCGGGGAGGGGGTCGGCCTCGACTACAGGCCCTCGCCGCGGCGGCTAAGGAGAAGCAGCCCGAAACGCATGATGCGGTCCACCTTAGCGGAGGCGCCCGGTACGGAGGGGACCGTTCCAGGATGCGGGACGCGGCGCGCCGGGTGTTCCCCGTCTTCTCCAGGGGTGGGCCGGGGGCGGCCGGGGTCCGGCCTCAGAAGCCCAGCTTGCGGAGCTGGCGCGGGTCCCGCTGCCAGTCCTTGGCCACCTTCACATGGAGGTCCAGGTAGACGGGCGTGCCGAGCAGCGCCTCGATCTGCTGCCGGGAGCGGACGCCCACGTCCTTGAGCCGGGCGCCCTTGGGTCCGATGACGATGCCCTTCTGGCTGGGCCGCTCGATGTAGACGTTGGCGTGGATGTCCAGCAGCGGCTTGTCCGCCGGGCGGCCCTCGCGCGGCAGCATCTCCTCCACGACCACGGCGATGGAGTGCGGCAGCTCGTCCCGCACCCCCTCCAGCGCGGCCTCCCGGATCAGCTCGGCGACCATCACCTGCTCCGGCTCGTCGGTGAGGTCACCGTCCGGGTAGAGCGGGGGGCTCTCCGGCAGCAGCGGGACGAGCAGGTCGGCCAGCAGCTCCACCTGGCGCCCGGCGGTGGCGGAGACGGGCACGATCTCCGCCCAGTCCACGCCCAGCTCCTTGCCGAGCCGGTCGACGGCGATGAGCTGCTCGGCCAGCGCCGACTGGTCCACCAGGTCGGTCTTGGTGACCACGGCGATCTTCGGGGTCCGCTTGCGCAGCCCGGCGAGCTCCTTGGCGATGAAGCGGTCACCGGGGCCGATCCGCTGGTCGGCGGGGATGCAGAGGCCGACCACGTCCACCTCGGCCCAGGTCGTCCGCACCACGTCGTTGAGGCGCTCGCCGAGCAGGGTGCGCGGCTTGTGCAGCCCGGGGGTGTCCACCAGCACGAGCTGCGCGTCGGGGCGGTGCACGACACCGCGGACGGTGTGCCGGGTGGTCTGCGGGCGGTTGGAGGTGATCGCGACCTTCGTTCCCACCAGGGCGTTGGTCAGGGTCGACTTGCCCGCGTTGGGGCGGCCGACGAAGCAGGCGAAGCCCGCGCGGTGCGGGGTCGCAAGCTGACCGGTCCGGGAGGGGGAGGAGTCGCTCATGGCGTTCATTCTCCCCGATGCGCGGAGCGCCCCCGACCGCGGCCCCGGCGCCCGCCCGGACCGGGACGGAGCGGGCACCGCGGGGGCCCGCCTCCGCCACCCCGGCCCGGGTACGCGGTGCGTTCGGCCGGGCCCGCGGCGGTCCGGCCGGGACGGCGGGACCGGCACGGTACGGCCACCGGGCACCGCCACCGTCACCGCCGTCACCGCCGTCACCGGGTCCGGTGTCCCGGCCGGCCCCACCGGTCCCCGCTCGCGGCCGCCGTCCCCGGTGATGCCCGCCCAGGGGACGGCGGAGGGCGGCGGGACAGGGCCGGGCAGGGCCAGACGGAGCGGGGGCTCAGGCCGTGGTGGCCGTGCGGAGCGTGCCGTCCGGGGCGGCCAGCAGGACCGGGGTCCCCGGCCCGCCGAGGTCGCGCACGGCCGCGCGGTCCTCCTCCGTCACCTCGCCGGCCGCGGAGACCACGACCGCGGCCTCCAGCCCGTCCGCGCCGCTGGCCACGGCCATGGCCACGGCGGTCCGCGCCGCGCTGAGCCGCAGCGACGGCAGGGCGACGGTGCCGGCGACGTACGTCCGGCCCGTGGAGTCGCGCACGGCGGCGCCCTCGGCCACGCCGTTGCGGGCCCGGGTGGCGCGGGCGAGGGTGACCAGCTTGGCGTCCTCGGCGTCGAGGGCGGGGGCGTCGGCGGCGCCGTTCGTGCCGTCGGTGGGATCCGTGGTGTCCGTCATGACCAGCAGGATAAGGAGCCCCCGCCGCGCGGCGCCGGGGCGGGGGCCGCGAAGGTCAGGGGCGGCCGGCCCGCTCGTCCCCCGCGCCCCGCTCCCCGGCCGGCTCCTCCTCCACCGGGAGGGGTTCGACGAGGACGGTGACGATGCGGTTGCGGCGCCCCGCCGGGGACTCGGCGGTGAGCCGCAGCGCCCGCGGGGCCGGGCCGGTCAGCTGGCCGGCCTGGCCGCTGAGGTCCACCTCGGCGGTGGCGCCGGCGATCGGGACCCTCCCCAGCAGCTTGGCGAGCAGGCCGCCGACCGTTTCCACGTCCTCGTCCTCCAGGTCGAGCCCGTAGAGCTCGCCCAGGTCGCCCAGGTCGAGGCGGGCGGTGACCCGGTGGCAGCCGTCGCCCAGGTCCTCGACGGGCGGCAGCTCCCGGTCGTACTCGTCGGTGATCTCCCCGACGATCTCCTCCAGGATGTCCTCGATGGTGACGACACCGGCGGTGGAGCCGTACTCGTCGACCACCACCGCGACGTGGTTGCGCCGCTGCTGCATCTCCCGGAGGAGGTCGCCCGCGTTCTTGGTGTCGGGCACGAAGACGGCGGGGCGCACGGCCGTGGTGACCAGCTCGCTCTCCGCGTCCCGGTTGATGTGCGTCTTCCGGGCGAGGTCCTTGAGGTAGACGATGCCGACGACGTCGTCCTCGCTCTCGCCGACCACCGGGATCCGGGAGAAGCCGGAGCGCAGCGCCAGGGTGAGCGCCTGCCGGATGGTCTTGCCGCGCTCGATGACGACGAGGTCCGTGCGGGGCACCATCACCTCACGGACGAGGGTGTCCCCCAGTTCGAAGACCGAGTGCACCATGCGGCGCTCCTCGTCCTCGATGAGCTGTTCCTTCTCGGCGAGGTCCACCATGGCCCGCAGCTCCGCCTCGGAGGCGAACGGGCCCTTGCGGAAGCCCTTGCCGGGGGTGAGCGCGTTGCCGAGGAGGATCAGGAGCTGCGGCACGGGCCCCATGATCCGGGCCAGCGGCAGCAGGACGTACGCGGCGGCGGTGGACGTGTTCAGCGGGTGCTGACGGCCGATGGTGCGCGGCGAGACGCCGACGGCGACGTAGGAGACCAGGACCATCACCCCGGTGGCGACGGCCAGCGCCTCCCACGTCTGGTCGAACTCCCGTACGCAGATGAAGGTGACGAACACCGCCGCCGCCGTCTCGCACGCGACCCGCACCAGCAGTGCCACGTTGAGGTAGCGGGTCGGGTCCTCGGCGAGCGTCATCAGCCGGGCGCTGCCGCGGCGACCGGAGCGCACCGCCTCCTCCGCGCGGAAGCGGGAGATCCGGGCGAGGCCCGCCTCGGCGCAGGCGGCGAGCCAGGCCACGACGGTCAGCAGGACCGCCGCGGTGATCAGCGGGCCGCTCACCGGACGGTGGGCGCCGGCGAGGGGCCCTCGACACCCCGTTCGGACCGCCAGCCGTCGATGATCGCCTGTTGCAGGCCGAACATCTCGACCCGCTCCTCCGGCTCCTCGTGGTCGTAGCCGAGGAGGTGGAGCACCCCGTGGACGGTGAGGAGCTGGAGCTCCTCGTCCATCGAGTGCGCCGTCTCCGCCTCCGCCCCCTGCCGATGGGCCACCTCCGGGCAGAGGACGACGTCGCCGAGCAGCCCCTGCGGGGGCTCGTCGTCGTCCTTGGCCGGCGGACGGAGCTCGTCCATCGGGAAGGACATGACATCCGTGGGGCCGGGGAGGTCCATCCACTGGAGGTGCAGCTGCTCCATGGCGTCGGCGTCGACGACGATCACGGAGAGTTCGGCGAGCGGGTGGATGCGCATCCGGGCGAGGGCGTAGCGGGCGACGTCCAGCAGGGCCTCTTCGTCCACCGCGGTGCCGGACTCGTTGTTGACGTCGATCGACATGGTCCGGCGAGTCTACTTCCCGGTCCGCGAGGGGTTCCGGGCGCCGTCCCGGCCGCCGCGGTCGTGCCGGCCGCCCCTGCCGTCCCGGCCGCTCCTGGTGTCCCGCCCGTCCCCGCCGTCGTGGCGGTCGCGGCCGTCGGGACCGGTGTGGCCGCCGTGGCCGTCACGGCCGGCGTGGCCGGAGTGGCTGTCGTATTTCTCGTAGGCGTCCACGATCCGGCCGACCAGCTTGTGGCGCACCACGTCGGTGCTGGTCAGACGGGAGAAGTGGACGTCCTCCACGTCCCCCAGGATGTCCTGGACCTGGCGGAGCCCGCTCCTGGTGCCGCCGGGGAGGTCGACCTGGGTGACATCACCGGTGATCACGATCTTGGAGTCGAAGCCGAGCCGGGTGAGGAACATCTTCATCTGCTCGGCGCTGGTGTTCTGCGCCTCGTCCAGGATGATGAAGGCGTCGTTGAGCGTCCGGCCGCGCATGTACGCCAGCGGGGCGACCTCGATCGTCCCGGCGGCCATCAGCCGGGGGATGGAGTCGGGGTCGAGCATGTCGTGCAGGGCGTCGTAGAGCGGGCGGAGATACGGGTCGATCTTCTCGTAGAGCGTGCCGGGCAGGAAGCCGAGCCGCTCCCCGGCCTCCACGGCAGGCCGGGTCAGGATGATCCGGTTGACCTGCTTGGACTGAAGGGCCTGCACCGCCTTGGCCATCGCGAGGTAGGTCTTGCCGGTACCGGCCGGGCCGATGCCGAAGACGATGGTGTGCCGGTCGATCGCGTCCACGTAGCGCTTCTGGTTGAGCGTCTTGGGACGGATGGTGCGGCCGCGGTTGGAGAGGATGTTCTGCGTGAGCACCTCGGCCGGGGTCTCCCCCGCGCCCTCGCCGCCGTCGGGCGTGCGGAGCATGGCGATGGAACGCTCCACGGCGTCCTCCGTCATCGGCTGGCCGGTGCGCAGCACCAGCATCATCTCGTCGAACAAGCGCTGGACCAGGGCGACTTCGGCCGGGTCGCCGAGCGCGCTGACCTCGTTGCCCCGGACGTGGATGTCGGTGCGGGGGAACGATTTCTCGATCACGCGCAGCAGGGAGTCCCCGGAGCCCAGGACGGTGACCATGGGGTGGTTGGCCGGGACGGTGAAACGGGCGCGCGCCTGCCCCTCTTCGGGGTTCTGTGCGGAGGGTGTCTGCGTCATGGGCCGGCTCTGTGGCCTGTGGATCCCGCCTTCGGTGAGGTCTGTGGTGGGGCCGGCGATCGGCGCGGGGCGCCGCGCGGCCTTCTCTTGCGCTGTCAAGGGTACGCCGGGGGGCCGACAGCGCCCGATCTGTTTTCCCGGCCCGGCCGGTGACCACCCGGCCGGGCCCGGCGGTTCACCGTCCCGGCGGCCGTCGGGTGGCGGCCGGGGGACGGCTCGGGTCCGGGCCGGGAACGGGCCGGCCGGGGGATCAGCGGCGGACGCGGCGGCGGCCCGGGGCCCGGGCTCAGCGGAGGTGCTTGGGCACCGGCACCCGCTGGAGGTCCCGCGCGACCGTCAGCTCCCCGCCGAACCCGGCGGCGCGGGCCTGCCGCTCGAACGCGGCGGGTTCGGTGTAGCGCTGCGAGAAGTGGGTGAGCACCAGGTGGCGTACGCCGGCCGCCGCCGCCAGCCGGGCGGCCTGCCCGGCGGTGAGGTGGCCGTGGCGCTGTGCCAGCGGTGCGTCCTCGTCGAGGAAGGTCGACTCGGTGACGAGCAGGTCGCACCCCTCGGCCAGCGCCTCGGCGCCCCCGCACAGCCGGGTGTCCATCACGAACGCGAACCGCTGCCCGCGCCGGACCTCGCTCACCTGGTCGACGTGGACGGTGCCGTGCTCCGCGGTGCGCAGCACCGACTCGCGGCTCAGCCGGCCGACGTCGGGCCCCGCGATGCCGTAGGCCGCCAGCCGCTCGGGCACCATGTGCCGCCGCTCGGGCTCGGTGAGCCGGTAGCCGAAGGACTCCACGGGGTGGGAGAGGCGGCGCGCCTCCAGGGTGTAGGCCGGGGTGACGGCCAGCGTGCCGTCCTCCGCCACCGGCTCCTCGGTCACCCCCACCGCCTCGTGGTAGGCGGTCGCGTAGCGCAGCCGGCGGAAGTACTCCTGGCCGCTCGCCGGGTAGTGGGCGGTGACGGGGTGCGGCACCCGGTCGAGGTTGATCCGCTGGATGACCCCGGCCAGGCCCAGCGAGTGGTCCCCGTGGAAGTGGGTGACGCAGAGACGGTTCAGGTCGTGCGCGGAGAGCCCGGCCCGGATCATCTGCCGCTGGGTGCCCTCGCCGGGGTCGAACAGGATGCCCTCGCCGTCCCAGCGCAGCAGGCAGCCGTGGTGGTTCCGCTCCCGGGTGGGGACCTGGCTGGCGGTGCCGAGGACGACGAGCTCGCGGACGGACAACGCGGTTACCCGGGGGGCCAGGTGAGGTCGCGCCCGCCGAGGACGTGGGCGTGGACGTGGAAGACGGTCTGCCCGGCGCCGCTGCCGGTGTTGAGGACGATCCGGTAGCCGGAGCCGTCGATCCCCTCGTCGGCGGCGACGGCGCCCGCCTCGCGGAGGAGGTCCGCGGCGAGCGCCGGATCCGCCGCCGCGAGGGCCGCGGCGTCCGCGTGGTGCGCCCGGGGGATGACGAGAACGTGCGTCGGGGCCTGGGGGCTGATGTCACGGAAGGCGATCGCCGTCTCGCTCTCGCGCACGACGGTGGCCGGTACCTCCCCCGCCACGATCTTGCAGAACAGGCAGTCGGCCTGCGGTTCTCCCGCCATCGGCGGCCCTCCTCGGCGCGGGTCGGCGGCCGGCCCCGTGGGCCGGCCGGTCGTCAGGCCGCATGCTACCGGCCGGTCCCCCGGCCACCCGGCGGGAGCGTCAGGTGCGCCCAGACCACCTTGCCGGGGCCGTTCCGGACGGAGACGCCCCAGGAGTCCGCGAGCGCGGCGACGAGGAGCAGGCCCCGGCCGCCGTGGTCGTCCGGTCCCGGCGCCTTCGGTTCGGGCCGGACGGGCGAGGCGTCGTGGACCTCGATCCGTACCCCGTCCGGCGGCAGCGGCACGTATCGGGTCTCGATCTGCCGCCCCGCCGGCACCCGGGCGTGCCGCCCCGCGTTGGTGAGGAGTTCGCTCAGGACCAGCGTGGCCGGTTCCTCCAGCGCGGCCAGCCCCCAGCCGGCCAGCGCCGTGCGCAACTCCACCCGCGCGAGCGCCACCCGGCTCGGGTGACGGCTCCAGCGCAGCACCACGGGGCGGTCCGCTCCCCGGCCCCCGCTCTCGCCCCCCTCGCCGCCGGCCGGCCTCACCGGGCCATGCGGCACCGGAGCGCAGGCGCCCGGTGGCAGCTCCGGCGGCGCTTCCGGCGGGCCGTTCCGCCGCGCGGCGGCCGGGATTCCGGGGCGGTGTGGGGGCGGGGGCGACACCCGCACGCCCTCCGGCAGGTTCTCCGACGGGATTTCCGACGGGCTCTCCGACAGCATTACCGGCTCTCCTCCGAGTATGTGGACGACGCCCCGGCCATCGCGCCCCGGTATCGCGGGCGTTGCCGCGTACGGCGCTTTCGGCGGCCCTGGGCCACCGACCCCCGCCGGTAACCTCCGGGAACATCCGCAGGGGATTCTCCGGAGCCGCCACCGGAATCGCGGGAGTCGTCACATCAGCTTCCCCGACCGGGCAGACTGGGCGCATATCCGACGCGTCACCAAATGCGGTGCGTGGACGGCCGGTTACACGGGAGGGGTTCGGCCGGAATGGAGTTGAACAACGAATCGGACCAGCTCACACCCAGGGTGAGGCTGGGCAGGCGACTACGCCGGATGCGGGAGCGGAAAGAACTGTCGCTGCGCCAGCTGTCCGAACAGGTGGGCGGCTATTCGCACAGCTATCTCGGCCGCGTGGAGCTGGGGGAGCAACTCCCCTCGACGGCGCTGGTGACCGCGCTGGACACCTTCTTCGAGGCCGACGGGGTACTGGGAGAACTACTGGAGATCGCGCGCGAGAACTCCATTCCCGGATACGGTCGCGCGATCGTCAGCAAGGAACGGGAATCCCGGCGCATTCAGGTGTTCACCAGCAGCCTGATTCCCGGACTCCTCCAGACCGAGGAATACGCGCGCGAATTGTTCCGCAGGTCACTGCCGGGCGAATCGGAAGAGGGGCTGAACGAACGGGTAGCTGTCCGAATGCACCGGAAGCACATCTTCTACCGCAGCAATCCGCCCTACTACTGGGCAATCATGGACGAAGCATCACTTAAGCGCCCTGTCGGGAATGCTGGACAGATGCAGGACCAGCTCAGATGCCTGCTGGACATCGCCGAGCGGCCCCACTTCACGATCCAGGTTCTTCCGTTCGCCGAAGGCGCGTATCCGATGCTGGGAGGGTGCCTGACCTTGCTCACCCTGCGCGATGGCGGAACCATGGCCTTCGTCGAGAGCTTCAAATCCGGCGAAACAGTGGAGTCCCCGAAAGAAGTGGTCGAGCTGAGTCAGCGATTCGACATCGCCCGGTCGCTGGCACTGCCGGAAGACAAATCCCTCAGCCTGATCCGCAGATATCTGGAAGAGTACGCAGATGACCACGGTTCCTGACGCCTCGGTTCTGTCCGCCTGGCGCAAGTCCAGTCACAGCAACAACGGCGACGGCGCATGCGTCGAGGTCGTGGACGGCCACCCCGTGGGCGTTCCCGTCCGCGACAGCAAGGTCCCGTACGGGCCCGCGCTGGTCTTCGCCCCGGATCGCTGGTCCACGTTCGTCGCCGCCGTCAAGGACGGGGACCTCACCGGGTGATCACGGGGCACTCGGGGGCCGCCCCGGCCTGGTGAGCCGTCGCGGGACCGGCGCGGGCGCCCGGCGCGCGCACCCCGCCCGCCACCGCCCCCGGGTGCCCCGGCCCGGCGGGGAACCGCCGGTGCCCCCTGTCGGGTCCGGTAATGGGTGCATAGGGTTGCAGTTGTGACGCAGCCTTCGTACCTCCGCTTCCCGCATCCGCACGGCGAGTTGATCACTTTCACCGCCGAGGACGACGTCTGGGCGGCTCCGCTCGACGGCGGCCGTGCCTGGCGGGTCAGCACGGACAACATGCCGGTCTCGCACCCGCGGATATCGCCCGACGGGCACCACGTGGCCTGGACCTCCACCCGCGACGGGGCGCCGGAGGTCCATGTGGCCCCCGTGGACGGCGGCCCCTCCCGGCGGCTGACGTACTGGGGCAACGCCCGGACCGCCGTCCGCGGCTGGACGCCCGGGGGCGAGGTGGTGGTGATCACCGCCGCCGGTCAGGCGTCCTCCCGCCGTACCTGGGCGCGGGCCGTGCCGCTGGACGGCGGTCCCGCCCGCACCCTGCCGTACGGCCCCGTCGGCGCGGTGGCGTACGGGCCGGAGGGCGCGGTGCTGCTGCTCTCCGCGACGATGGGCCGGGACGCCTCGTCCTGGAAGCGCTACCGGGGCGGCACCACCGGGAAGCTCTGGCTGGACCCGGACGGCGGCGGCGCGTTCCACCGCGTCCACGCCGAGCTCGACGGCAACATCGAGCAGCCGCTGTGGATCGGCGGGCGCATCGCGTTCCTCTCCGACCACGAGTCCACCGGCGCCCTGTACTCCTCGCTGCCCGACGGCTCGGACCTGCGCCGGCACAGCCCGCTCGGCGGCTTCTACGCCCGGCACGCCGCCGGTGACGGGACGCGGGTCGCCTACGCCTCGGGCGGGGAACTGTGGCTGCTGGACGGCCTCGACGGCACCGATGACACTGATCACACCGGTGACACCGGTGACACCGGTGCCGCCGGTGACACCGCCGGTACCGGCCCCCGCCGGCTCGACATCCGGCTCGGCGGCTCCCGTACCGACCTCCAGCCGCACCCCGTGCGCGCCGCTCACCACCTGGGCGAGGCGCGGCCCGACCACGCCGGCCGCAGCAGCGCCGTGGAGGTGCGGGGCACGGTGCACTGGGTGACCCACCGCGAGGGCCCGTCCCGCGCGCTGTCCGCCGTGCCCGGGCAGCGGGACCGGATGCCGCGGGTGTTCCGGGTGGACGGCGCGGAGCACGTCGTGTGGGTCACCGACGCGGAGGGCGACGACGCGCTGGCCCTCGCCCCGGCCACCGGCGGCGAACCGGGCGGCGTGCCGCGCCGTCTGGCCGCCGGGCAGCTCGGCCGGGTGCTGGACCTGGCCGTCGCGCCGGACGGCGGGCGGATCGCCGTCGCCTCCCACGACGGGCGGGTGCTGCTCGTGGAGCGGGAGACCGGCGAGGTGCGCGAGGTGGACCGGAGCGAGGACGGCGACGCCGACGGCCTGGTCTTCTCCCCCGACTCCGGCTGGCTGGCCTGGTCACACCCCGGGCCGGGCGCGCTCCGCCAGCTCAGGATCGCCGACACCGCGGGCCTGGCCGTGTCGGAGGCGACCCCGCTGCGCTTCCGCGACTTCTCCCCCGCCTTCACCACCGACGGCCGCCATCTGGCCTTCCTCTCCGAACGCGCCTTCGACCCGGTCTACGACGCGCACGTGTTCGACCTGGCGTTCGTCGGCGCCTGCCGGCCGCATCTGATCACCCTGGCCGCGTCCACGCCGTCGCCCTTCGGCCCGTACCGGCACGGCCGCCCGCCGACGCCGGAGCGGGACGGCGGCGACGAGGGCGACGGGCGCGGCTCCGCCGGATCCGGCTCCTCCGCGGTGCCCGCCACCCGCGTGGACGTCGACGGGCTCGCCGACCGCATCGTGCCGTTCCCCGTCGAGGCCGCGCGCTACTCCACCCTGCGCGCCGCGGAGGGCGGTGTGCTGTGGATGCGCCACCCGGTGCGCGGGGTGATCGGGTCCGCGCTGGCGCCGGACACCTCCGGGCCGTCCACCTCCCTGGACCGCTACGACCTGGTGCAGCAGCGCTCCGAGCACCTCGCCGACGACGCCGAGGACTACGCGGTCAGCGGCGACGGCAAGCGGGTGCTGCTCTCCACCGGCCACAAGCTGCGGGTGGTGCCCGCCGACAGCAAGAGCCCCGACGACGACGGCGACGACAACATCACCGTCGATCTCTCCCGGGTGCGGCTCACCGTCGAACCGGCCGCCGAGTGGCGGCAGATGTACGCCGAGACCGGCCGGCTGATGCGGGACAACTTCTGGCGGCCCGACCTCGGCGGCGTGGACTGGGACGGCGTCCTGGAGCGCTACCGGCCGGTGCTGGACAAGGTCGCCACCCACAGCGACCTGGTCGACCTGCTCTGGGAGGTCCAGGGCGAACTGGGCACCTCCCACGCCTACATCCTCCCCTCCGGCGGCTGGAGCGACGCCGCGCACCGGCAGGGGCTGCTCGGCGCCGACCTCGAACGGGACGAGGAGGGTGTGTGGCGGGTCACCCGGGTGCTGCCGTCCGAGACCTCCGACCCGCAGGCCCGCTCGCCGCTGGCCGCGCCGGGGGTGGCGATCCGCGCCGGGGACGCGATCCTCGCCGTCGACGGCCGCCCGGTGGACTCCCTGGCCGGCCCGGGGCCACTGCTGGTCGGCGCGGCCGGCAAGCCGGTCGAACTGACCGTCGGCCCGGCCGGTGGGGGTGCGCCGCGTCACGCGGTGGTGGTGCCGATCTCCGACGAGGAGCCGCTGCGCTACCACGACTGGGTCGCCGGCCGCCGCGCCCACGTCCACGAGCGCTCCGGCGGGCGGCTGGGCTATCTGCACGTGCCCGACATGGTCGGCTCCGGCTGGGCGCAGCTCCACCGGGACCTGCGGGTGGAGATGATCCGCGACGGCCTGGTCGTGGACGTGCGGGAGAACCGCGGCGGGCACACCTCGCAGCTCGTCGTGGAGAAGCTCGCCCGCCGGATCGTCGGCTGGGACCTCCCGCGCGGGATGCGGCCGTTCAGCTACCCGCAGGACGCGCCGCGCGGGCCGGTGGTCGCCGTGGCCAACGAGTTCTCCGGCTCGGACGGCGACATCGTGGGCGCGGCCGTGAAGGCGCTCGGCATCGGCCCCGTGGTCGGCACCCGCACCTGGGGCGGCGTCATCGGCATCGACAGCCGCTACGACCTCGTGGACGGCACCACCGTGACCCAGCCCAAGTACGCGACCTGGATGGAGGGCGTCGGCTGGGACCTGGAGAACCACGGCGTCGACCCGGACGTGGAGGTGGTGCACACCCCGCAGGACGCGGCCGCCGGGCGGGACCCGCAGCTCGACGAGGCGATCCGGATCGCGCTGGCCACGCTGGAGGAGAACCCGGCGCGGACGCCGCCGGAGCTGCCGCCCCTCTGAGGCCGGTGGCGCGTGGCGGCCGGCCCGCCACGCGCCGTCGCCACCGGCCGTTCAGGACCAGCGGCCGGTGCGCCCCAGCAGCAGCGCCGTGGCGGCCGTGCCCGCCGTGGAGGTGCGCAGCACGGTCGGGCCGAGCCGGTACGGGCGGGCGCCCGCCGCCGTGAACGCCGCCAGCTCGTCCGGCGTGACCCCGCCCTCCGGCCCGACGACCAGCACGATCTCCCCGTCCTCCGGCAGCGGGGCGGCCGCCAGCGGCTCCGTGCCCTCCTCGTGGAGCACAGCCGCGAAGGCGGCGTCCGCGAGCAGGGCGGCCACCTGCCGGGTGGACATCGGACCGGTCACCTCGGGCAGCCGCAGCCGGCGGGCCTGCTTGCCCGCCTCGCGGGCGGTGGCCCGCCACTTGGCGAGCGACTTCTCGCCCCGCTCCCCCGTCCACCGGGTGACGCAGCGCGCGGCGGTCCAGGGGACGACGGCGTCCACGCCGGTCTCCGTCATGGTCTCCACGGCGAGTTCGCCGCGGTCGCCCTTGGCCAGGGCCTGCACCACGGTGATGCGGGGGGCGGGCGCGGACTCGTGGCGGATCTCCGTGACCTCCACCGTCAGCCGGTCCTTGCCCGCCACCTCGGCGACGGTGCCGAGGCCGCCGGTCCCCCGGCCGTCCGTCAGCACGATCTCCTCGCCGGGGCGCAGCCGCCGGACGGAGACGGCGTGGCGGCCCTCCGGCCCGTCGAGCAGGACGCGGCCGGGCGCGAGGGGACGGTCCTCGCCGAGCAGGAACACCGGGGCGGTCACGTGGGCTCCCCCTCACGGGACGGGACGGGCTGGGCCGGATGGGCCGGATGGGCCGACTGGGCGGAGGACGCCGGCGGCACGGAGGGCACGGTCGGCACGTCCCGCGCCGTGGAGCCGGACGCGGGCGGGCCCGGATCGGGGACGGCGGCAGGAGCGTCCGGGGACGGCACGGCGGCCGGGCAGAGGGCGGCGCGGGCCGCGTCCGTCTCCGCCACGAGGACGCGGACCAGTTCGGCGGCGGGCAGCGGACGGGCCAGCCGGTGCCCCTGCCCGGCCCAGAGCGCCATGCCGTGGGGGTCCCCGGCCCGGGCGGCGGCCCGCCGCAGCCCGGCGGTCATCCGGTGCACCTGGGGGTAGGCCGCCGGAGCGTGGCGGCCGTGGTCCCGCAGGAAGCGGTTGACCAGCCCGCGGGCCGGGCGGCCGGAGAAGGCGCGGGTGAGCTCGGTGGTGGGAAAGAGGGGGTCGGTCAGCGCCCGCCGGTGGAGCTCGCTCGCCCCGGACTCCGGGCAGACGAGGAACGCCGTGCCGAGCTGCGCGGCGGTGGCCCCGGCGGCCAGGACGGCCGCGATCTGGGCGCCCCGCATCAGCCCGCCCGCCGCGATCAGCGGCAGCGCCACGGCCTCGCGCACCAGGGCGAGCAGGGTCAGCAGCCCCAGCCCGGCCCCGCCGTCGGCCCGCGGGTCGTCGCGGTGGGTGCCCTGGTGCCCGCCGGCCTCGGTGCCCTGGACGCAGAGCGCGGCGGCCCCCGCCCGTTCCGCCGCCACCGCCTCGGCGACGGAGGTGACGGTCACGACGGTGAGGGTGCCGGCGGCGGCGAGGGCCGCCAGGGCCTCCGGCGCGGGGCAGCCGAAGGTGAAGGACACCACGGGGACCCGGGCCTCGGTCACGACCGCCAGCTTGGCTGCGTACCCGTCGTGCCCGTCGTACCCGTCGTACCGGTCGTGCCCGTCGTGCCCGTCGTGCCCGTCGTGCCCGTCGGAGCCGCCGTCGCCGTCGGTGCCGGGGTCGCCGAGCGGGGTGCCGTACCGGGCGGCCTCGGAGGCGAGCCGCCCGGCATAGGCGTCGACCGCGGCGGGGTCGGCGGGGGGCGGCTGCGGCAGGAAGAGATTGACGCCGAAGGGCCGGCCGGTGAGCGCGCGCAGCGCCAGGATCTCCTCGCGGACGGCGTCCGGCGTCTTGTAGCCGGCCGCCAGGAAGCCCAGACCGCCCGCCCCCGACACCGCGGCGGCCAGCTCCGGGCCGGAGGCGCCGCCCGCCATGGGCGCCTGGACGATCCGGGACGGGCAGAGGCCCGGGACGCCGGGGAGGTCTCTCACCGCGGGGGCGCCCCCCGTTGCAGCAGCCATGCGGCACATGGTGCCACGGGGGCCGCCCCGACGAGCCGGGCGGCCCGGGGCCCGGGGCCGGGCCGCGACCGAGCCGCCGGGGCGCGGGAACGGGCCGCCGGGCGCACGGGGTCACCCCCCGGCCGGGCCGGGGGGTGACGCCGGCGCTCAGCGGCCGTTGAAGGCGTCCTTCAGCCGGGAGAAGAGACCCTGCTGACCGGGCTGGAAGTGACCGGCCGGGCGCTCCTCGCCACGCAACGTGGCGAGCTGGCGGAGCAGATCCTCCTGCTGGGCGTCGAGCTTGCCCGGGGTCTGCACCTCGACGTGGACGATCAGATCGCCGCGCCCGCCGCCGCGCAGATGCTTGATGCCGCGCTGGTGGAGCGGGATCGACTGACCGGACTGCGTACCGGGCCGGATGTCGACCTCCTCCATGCCGTCCAGCGTCTCCAGCGGGCACTGGGTGCCGAGGGCGGCGGCCGTCATCGGGATGGTGACCGTGCAGTGCAGGTCGTCACCCCGGCGCTGGAACACCGGGTGCGGCACCTCGTGGATCTCCACGTACAGATCACCGGCCGGGCCGCCGCCGGGGCCGACCTCGCCCTCGCCGGCGAGCTGGATGCGGGTGCCGTTGTCCACACCCGCGGGGATCTTCACCGTGAGGGTGCGGCGGGAGCGGACCCGGCCGTCGCCCGCGCACTCGTGGCAGGGGGTCGGCACGACGGTGCCGAAGCCCTGGCACTGCGGGCAGGGGCGGGAAGTCATGACCTGGCCCAGGAAGGACCGGGTGACCTGGGAGACCTCGCCCCGGCCGCGGCACATGTCACAGGTCTGCGCGGAGGTGCCGGGCGCGGCGCCCTCGCCGTTGCAGGTGTTGCAGACCACGGCGGTGTCGACCTGGATGTCCTTCGTGGTGCCGAAGGCGGCCTCGTCCAGCTCCACGTCCAGCCGGATCATCGCGTCCTGACCGCGCCGGGTCCGGGAGCGCGGGCCGCGCTGCGACGCCGTGCCGAAGAAGGCGTCCATGATGTCGGAGAAGTTGCCGAAACCGGCGGCGCCGAAGCCCGCCCCGGCGCCCCCGCCGCCTCCGGAGATCGGGTCCCCGCCGAGGTCGTAGACCTGCTTCTTCTGCGGGTCCGACAGCACCTCGTAGGCGGCGTTGATCTCCTTGAACCGCTCCTGCGTCTTCGGGTCCGGATTGACGTCCGGGTGCAGCTCGCGGGCGAGGCGGCGGAACGCCTTCTTGATCTCGTCCTGTCCCGCGTCCCGGCTCACGCCCAGTACGGCGTAGTAGTCGGTGGCCACTTACGACTCCGCCAGGATCTGTCCGACGTAACGTGCCACTGCGCGTACCGCTCCCATCGTTCCGGGGTAGTCCATGCGGGTCGGTCCGACCACGCCGAGTTTTGCGACCGCCTCGTCGCCCGAACCGTAGCCCACCGCGACGACGGATGTGGACGTCAGGCCCTCATGGGCGTTCTCGTGCCCGATACGCACCGTCATGCCCGGCTCCTCGGAGGCGCCGAGCAGGCGCAACAGCACGACCTGCTCCTCCAGGGCCTCCAGCACGGGCCTGATGGTCAGCGGGAAGTCGTGCCCGAAGCGGGTGAGATTGGCGGTTCCGCCGATCATCAGCCGCTCCTCCGTCTCCTCGACGAGGGTCTCCATCAAGGTGGCGAGCACCGTGGAGACCGACCCGCGGTCCTCCGCCTCGAAGGACTCCGGAAGATCCTGCACCAAGCGCGGCACATCCGCGAACCGGTGCCCCGAGACGGCGCTGTTGAGCCGGGCCCGGAGATCGGCCAGCGCCGTCTCCCCGAACGGAGCCGGGCAGTCCACCATCCGCTGCTCGACCCGGCCCGTGTCGGTGATCAGCACCAGCATGACCCGGGCGGGCGCCAGCGAGAGCAGCTCGACATGGCGCACCGTGGAGCGGGTGAGCGAGGGGTACTGCACCACCGCGACCTGCCGGGTGAGCTGCGCGAGCAGCCGCACGGTGCGGCCCACGACGTCGTCGAGGTCCACCGCTCCGTCGAGGAAGTTCTGGATGGCCCGGCGCTCGGCCTGGGAGAGCGGCTTGACGCCCGCCAGCCGGTCGACGAAGAGACGGTAGCCCTTGTCGGTGGGGATGCGCCCGGCACTGGTGTGCGGCTGGGCGATGAAACCCTCGTCCTCCAGCGCGGCCATGTCGTTCCGCACCGTCGCGGGCGAGACCCCGAGCTGGTGGCGCTCCGTGAGCGCCTTGGAACCGACGGGCTCCTCCGTGCCGACGTAGTCCTGGACGATGGCCCGGAGCACTTCGAGCCTGCGTTCGCTCAGCATCACGCTCACCTCCCCTCGGTCGCGCCGGTCCCGGCGGTCCGGTTCCCGGCGCCTCCGGCAACTCCGGCGGCTCTGTTCCCGGCAGAGCCTGGCAGTCCTGCCTGGCAGTCCTGACCTGACAGTCCTGCCTGGCAACCCTGCCTGACAGGTCCCGACAGGTCCTGACAGGCCCTGGCACTCGGTCGACGGGAGTGCCAGTGTCCCGGCCAAGTGTACGGCCGTCCGGTACGTCAAGGGCAAGGCCGGACGCGGCAGGAGACGGGAACGGGGGCGCGACCGCGGCGGTCCCCGGGCGCGGGCGCCGCTCCCGCGCGGGTCCCGGCGGGTTACCGTCGGGCGCATGGAGCTGCCACAGGGTGCGGGAGACGGCACGGGAGCGGGCACGGGAGACGGCGCGGAACAGGACGCGGCGGACTGGGAGCGGCCCGCGCCGGGCGTGGCCCGCCGCAGGCTGCCGCGGTGGGACGCGACCACCGGCCTGGTGTTCGGGCCGGACGCGGTACTCCTGGTGGACGCCGGCGCGAGCCTCGCCGAGGGCGCGGAGATCCGCCGGCAGGCGCGGCGGATCGCCGGGCGGGACGTGACCCATCTCGCACTCACCCACGGCCATTTCGACCACGTCCTCGGCGCGGCGGCCTTCGCGGGCGCCGCGAGCTACGCGGCCGTCGGCCTGGACGGGCTGCTCGCCGGCGGGCGGGACGCCCTGGCGGCCGACGCGGTCGCCCACGGCCTGCCCGCGGCGGAGGCCGCCGAGGCCGTGGCCCTGCTGGTCCGCCCCCGCCACCCGGTCTCCGGGGAGATGGCGGTGGACCTCGGCGGCGGGCGGCGCGCCGTGCTCGCCAACCTGGGACCCGGGCACACCGGGCACGACCTGGCGGTCCTGGTGCCCGGCGAGCCCTGCGTGGTCTTCTGCGGCGACCTCGTCGAGGAGTCCGGCGAGCCCCAGGCCGGGCCCGACGCCGTGCCGGGGCGCTGGCCGGCCGCGCTGGACCGGCTGCTCGCGCTCGGCGGCGAGGACGCGCTGTACGTGCCCGGTCACGGAGCGATCGTGGACGCCGCCTTCGTGCGGGGCCAACGGGACGCGCTGGTGCGCCGGTTCGGCGTGTCGTGACCGGCGGCCGCGCCGCGTTCGTAGGGTCGGCCCCATGCGCAGCAGACGTTACGGACCCGATCTGACCCCGCCGTGGAAGAAGTCCCGGCCGGTGCCCGAGGTGGCGGCCGAGCCGGATCTGGTCGTCGAGGAGGTCACGACCGGCTGGTGCGGCGCGGTGGTCCGCTGCGAGAAGACCGCGCAGGGGCCGGTGGTCACCCTGGAGGACCGCTTCGGCCGGCACCGGGTCTTCCCGATGGAGCCCCGCGGCTTCCTGCTGGAGGGGCGCGTGGTGACGCTGGTGCGCCCGGCCGCCGCCCCGCCCGCCGGTACACGCACCCCGGCGCGTACCGCCTCGGGGTCGATCGCCGTCCCGGGGGCGCGGGCGCGGGTGGCGCGCGCCGGGCGGATCTACGTCGAGGGACGGCACGACGCCGAGCTGGTCGAACGGGTGTGGGGCGACGACCTGCGCGTCGAGGGCGTGGTGGTCGAGTACCTGGAGGGGGTCGACGACCTTCCGGCGGTGGTCCGGGAGTTCGGTCCCACGGCGGACGCCCGGCTCGGGGTCCTCGTGGACCACCTCGTGCCCGGCTCCAAGGAGGAGCGGATCGCCGCCGAGGCCCGGGCGGCCGCCGGCGGCGAGCACGTGCTGGTCGTCGGGCATCCGTACATCGACATCTGGGAGGCGGTGAAGCCCTCCTCGGTGGGCATCCCGGCCTGGCCCACCGTGCCGCGGGGCCAGGACTGGAAGACGGGCGTCTGCCGGGCGCTGGGCTGGCCGGAGAACACCGGCGCCGCCTGGCAGCGCGTCCTGGGCTCGGTCCGCTCCTTCCGCGATCTGGAACCGGCGCTGCTCGGGCGGGTCGAGGAACTCATCGACCATGTGACGGCGATCCCGGAGTAGCCCGGGCCCCGGGGCCGGGCCCGCGGCGGCCCTCTCCCGGCGCCGGTGTCAGTCGACCAGGTCGCGGACGACCGCGTCGGCGAGGAGCCGCCCGCGCAGGGTCAGCACCGCCCGGCCGCGCCCGTACGGCTCCGGCAGCAGCAGCCCGTCCGCGACGGCGCGCTCCGCGGCCCGGAGCCCGGCCGGGGCCAGCAGGTCCAGCGGGCAGCCGTCGGCGAGCCGCAGTTCGAGCAGGATCCGCTCCACCCGGCGGTCCTCCGCCGACAGCAGTTCACGTCCGGCGCCGGGGCTGCGGCTCTCGGCGAGCGCCTGGGCGTACGCGCCGGGGTGCTTCACGTTCCACCAGCGCACGCCGCCGACGTGACTGTGCGCGCCGGGACCGGCGCCCCACCAGTCCCCGCCGCGCCAGTACAGCTCGTTGTGGCGGCAGCGGGCCGCCTCGGTGGCCGCCCAGTTGGACACCTCGTACCACCGCAGGCCGGCGGCGGACAGCCGCTCCTCCGCGAGGAGGTACCGGTCGGCGTGGACGTCGTCGTCGGTCGGGGCCACCTCGCCGCGCCGGATCCGCCGGGCGAGCCCGGTCCCCTCCTCCACGATCAGCGCGTACGCCGAGACATGGTCCGGGCCCGCGCCGAGCGCGGCGTCCAGCGAGGCGCGCCAGTCGTCGTCGCTCTCCCCGGGGGTGCCGTAGATCAGGTCGAGGTTGACATGCTCGAAACCGGCCGCCCGGGCCTCCGCCACGCAGCGCTCGGGGCGGCCCGGTGTGTGGGTGCGGTCCAGCACCCGCAGGACGTGCCGGCGGGCGCTCTGCATCCCGAACGAGACGCGGTTGAAGCCGCCCTCCCGCAGCTCCGCCAGGCTCCGCGGGGTCACCGACTCCGGGTTGGCCTCGGTGGTGACCTCGGCGTCCGCCGCCAGCCCGAACTCCTCCCGGACGGCGCCCACCATCCGCACCAGATCGGCGGCCGGCAGCAGGGTCGGCGTGCCACCGCCGACGAAGATCGTCGAGACGGGACGGGGATCGTCGCCCAGCACCTTGCGCGCCAGCCGGATCTCCTCCGCCAGGGTCTCCGCGTAGTTCTCCCGGGAGGCGAGCGCGCCGCCCGAGCCGCGCAGCTCGGCGGCGGTGTAGGTGTTGAAGTCGCAGTAACCGCAGCGGGTGGCGCAGTACGGCACGTGCAGGTAGAAGCCGAGCGGGCGCTCCGCCGCGCCGTCCAGCGCGTGCGGGGGCAGCGCGCCGTCGGCGGGCACGGGGGCGCCGTCGGGGAGTACGGAGGGCATACCGGCCATTGTCCGTCATCCGGCGGCGGTCCCCGCCGCCGTCCCCCGCGGCCGGTGGCCGCCGCTGCCCGCCCGGAGCGCGGAATGGACCGGGACGGGCGCGCGGAAGGAGCGGGGACGGGCGCGGGCCCGGTGCGGCTCTCCGCCGTGCCGGGCCCGCGCCGGGCGGCTCAGGCCTCCCGGGAACCCGCGTACATCTCCTCCAGGAGGTGCCGGTACTCACGCTCCACCACCGGGCGCTTGAGCTTGAGGCTCGGGGTCAACTCGCCGTGCTCGACGTCCAGGTCACGCGGGAGGAGGCGGAACTTCTTGATCGTCTGCCAGCGCTGCAGCCCCTCGTTGAGGCGCCGTACATAGCCGTCGATCACCTCCACCATCTGCGGGGAGGCGACGACCTCGGCGTACGGCTTGCCGGCCATGCCGTGCTCCTCGGCCCACTTCATGACCGTGACCTCGTCGAGCGCTATGAGCGCCGTGCAGTAGTTCCGGTCGGCGCCGTGCACGAGGATGTTGGAGACGAACGGGCAGACCGCCTTGAACTGGCCCTCCACCTCGGCCGGGGCGATGTACTTACCGCTGGAGGTCTTGATGAGGTCCTTCTTGCGGTCGGTGATCCGCAGATAGCCGTCCGGGGAGAGCTCGCCGATGTCCCCGGTGTGGAGCCAGCCGTCCGCCTCCAGCACCTCGGCGGTCTTCTCCGGGAGCCCGTGGTAGCCCTGCATGATGCCGGGGCCGCGGAGCAGGATCTCGCCGTCGTCGGCGATCCGCACCTCGGTGCCGGGCATGGGCTTGCCGACGGTGCCGGTGCGGTACGCCTCACCGGGGTTGACGAAACTGGCGGCGCTGGACTCGGTGAGCCCGTAGCCCTCCAGGATGTGGACGCCGGCGCCGGAGAAGAAGAAGCCGATGTCCGGGGCGAGCGCCGCGGAACCGGAGATCGCCGCGCGCAGCCGGCCGCCGAAGGCCGCCCGCAGCTTGGCGTAGACGAGCTTGTCGGCGACGGCGTGCTGGGCGGTCAGGCCCAGCGGGGCGCCGGCCTTGCCGGTGCGGCGGTAGTTCTCCTGGGAGACCCGGGCGTACTCGCGGGCCACGCCGGCCGCCCACTGGAAGATCTTGTACTTGGCGCCGCCCCCGGCGCGCGCCTTGGACGCCACGCCGTTGTAGACCTTCTCGAAGATCCGCGGTACGGCGGCCATGTACGTCGGCCGGACCACCGGCAGATTCTCGATGATCTTGTCGATGCGGCCGTCGACGGCGGTGACGTGCCCCACGCCGATCTGGCCGGCCGTGAGCACCTTGCCGAAGACATGGGCCAGCGGCAGCCAGAGGTACTGCACGTCCTCGGTGTTCGCCAGCCCGCTGGCCTCGATCGCGCGCGCCATGTACGACCAGCAGTCGTGCTGGAGCCGGACGCCCTTGGGACGGCCGGTGGTACCGGAGGTGTAGATGAGGGTCGCGAGCTGGTCGGCGGCGAGCCCGTCGACCCGCCCCCGGACCAGGTCCGGCTCCGCCTCCAGCCGCGCGGCCCCGCGCCGCTCGAGCGCGGCGAGGGAGAGGACCCAGCCGTCGGGGTCCCCCGCGGCGGGGGTGGCCGCGGCCTCGTCGAGGACCACGACATGGCTCAGCTCGGGCAGGCCGTCCCGGCACTCGCGGGCCTTGGCGAGCTGCTCCGCGTCCTCCGCGATCAGCACCCGGCTGCTGGAATCGGCGAGGATGTAGGCCGTCTCCTCGGTGTTGGTGCTGGGGTAGACCGTGGTGGTCGCGGCGCCCGCGCAGAGGATGCCGAGGTCGGCGAGGATCCACTCCACCCGGGTGGAGGAGGCGATGGCCACCCGCTGCTCGGGCTCGACCCCGAGGTCGATCAGACCCGCGGCCAGGGCGAAGACCCGCTCGGCCGCCTGGGCCCAGGTGTACGAGCGCCAGTCGTCCGGCCCCTGGCCGGAGGCGGGCGGCACGGGGTAGCGGTACGCCTCCCGGTCCGGGGTGGACTCGACCCGCTCGAGGAAGAGCGTCGCCACGGAGGGCGGCCTGTTCTCGATCAACGTCTGGGTGTCGCTCACGACTTCCTCCGTGCCCGCTACGGCGCTGTGACGGAACCTGTTTAACTGGCGAGTAACCTGGGGGGAAGGCTCAGCGTAGACGGCGGACGGCCCGGCGCGTAAGAGGCTGAGGGTCACGGGTTACGCCCCGGACCTCACCTTTCGTGCACGGTCCCGGGGCCGGCGGAGGGCCGGGCCGGCCCCGCCGGGAGCGGGGCGGGCCCGCTCGACGGGACGGGAGGGCGCGGGGCGGACGCGTCCCCCGCGCCTCCCGCGCGGGGGACGGCCAACACCCGCGTGGCGGCGGAGACGGCACGGCGGGAGCCGGCACGTGCGGAGCCGGTACGGCGGCGGCAGCCGGGACTGCGGCGTCCCGGCTGCCCGCCAGCCGGCTCCGGCCCGGAGCCGGCAGCCGCCGCTACTTCTTGGCCTTGCCGTCCCCGGGGGCGGCGTCGGAGGAGAGCACCGCGATGAACGCCTCCTGCGGCACCTCCACGTTGCCGACCATCTTCATGCGCTTCTTGCCCTCCTTCTGCTTCTCCAGCAGCTTCCGCTTACGGGAGATGTCACCGCCGTAGCACTTGGCGAGGACGTCCTTGCGGATGGCGCGGACCGTCTCCCGGGCGATGACCCGGCTGCCGATGGCGGCCTGGATGGGCACCTCGAAGTTCTGCCGCGGGATGAGCTCGCGCAACTTGGCGACCAGCCGCACCCCGTAGGCGTACGCCTTCTCCTTGTGGGTGATGGCCGAGAAGGCGTCCACCTTGTCCCCGTGGAGGAGGATGTCCACCTTGACGAGGTCCGCGGCCTGCTCACCGGTGGGCTCGTAGTCGAGCGAGGCGTAGCCGCGGGTCTTGGACTTCAGCGCGTCGAAGAAGTCGAAGACGATCTCGGCCAGCGGCAGGGTGTAGCGGAGCTCGACCCGGTCCTCGGAGAGGTAGTCCATGCCCAGGAGGGTGCCGCGGCGGGTCTGGCAGAGCTCCATGATCGCGCCGATGAACTCGCTGGGGGCGAGGAGCGTCGCCCGGACCACCGGCTCGTGCACCTCGGCGATCTTGCCGGTGGGGAACTCACTGGGGTTGGTGACCTGGTACTCGGTACCGTCCTCCATGACCACCCGGTAGATCACGTTCGGCGCGGTGGCGATCAGGCCGAGACCGAACTCCCGCTCCAGCCGCTCCCGGATGACGTCCAGGTGCAGCAGGCCCAGGAAGCCCACCCGGAAGCCGAAGCCCAGCGCGGCGGAGGTCTCCGGCTCGTAGACCAGGGCGGCGTCGTTGAGCTGGAGCTTGTCGAGGGCCTCCCGGAGCTCCGGGTAGTCCGAGCCGTCCAGCGGGTAGAGGCCGGAGAAGACCATCGGCTTGGGGTCCTTGTAGCCGCCCAGCGGCTCCGTGGCGCCCTTCGAATAGAGGGTGACCGTGTCGCCGACCTTGGACTGGCGGACGTCCTTCACCCCGGTGATCAGATAACCGACCTCACCGACGCCGAGACCGTCGGAGGAGGACATCTCGGGCGAGCTGACACCGATCTCCAGCAGCTCGTGCGTCGCGCCGGTGGACATCATGCGGATGCGCTCCCGCCTGGCGAGCGCCCCGTCGACGACCTTCACATACGTGACCACACCGCGGTAGGCGTCGTAGACCGAGTCGAAGATCATCGCTCGGGCCGGGGCGTCCGCGTTCCCCACCGGCGGCGGGACCTCCGCGACGACCTTGTCCAGCAGCTCCGCCACGCCCTCACCGGTCTTCGCCGAGACCTTCAGCACGTCGGCCGGGTCACAGCCGATGAGGTGCGCCAGCTCGGCGGCGAACTTCTCGGGCTGCGCGGCCGGCAGGTCGATCTTGTTGAGCACCGGGATGATCGTGAGCTCGTTCTCCATCGCCAGATAGAGGTTGGCGAGGGTCTGGGCCTCGATGCCCTGGGCCGCGTCCACCAGGAGGATGCAGCCCTCACAGGCGGCCAGGGAGCGGGAGACCTCATAGGTGAAGTCGACGTGCCCGGGCGTGTCGATCATGTTGAGCACGTGGGTGGTGTCCCGGCCCTCACCGGCCGAGGGTGCCCACGGGAGGCGCACCGCCTGGGACTTGATGGTGATGCCGCGCTCACGCTCGATGTCCATGCGGTCGAGATACTGGGCACGCATCTGACGTTGCTCGACCACGCCGGTCAGCTGGAGCATCCGGTCGGCGAGGGTCGACTTCCCGTGGTCGATGTGCGCGATGATGCAGAAGTTGCGGATCAGCGCCGGATCGGTACGGCTCGGCTCCGGCACATGGGTAGGGGTCGCGGGCACGCAGGGTCCATTCGGTGATGAGACGCAGCTTGGTCGTTCTGGTTCTGTTTCGGTTCTGGCTTTTGCTTCCGGGGGCCGGGCCGGAGAGGTTCCGGACCGGGTCCCGGCCGTTCTGATCGTGCTGTGGTTCCGGCTCGTGCTGTGGTTCCGGCTGCTCCGTGGTTCCGGCCGTTCTGTCGCTTCTGGTCGATCGGGTCGTTCCCGCCGTCGTTCTGCGGTCGCACGGTGGCGTCGCGGGTGGTGCCCGATCGGCCGTGCGGGCCAGGTCACGGAGCCGGCCGTCACCTCCTGCGCGGTCGTGCGGTGACGCCGTACCGTACGGCCGATGCCGTTCGGCGACTCGTCCGCCGGACGGACCGCGCGGTGACCTTCCCCCCATCGTCCCATGGCCGCGGGGCCCGGTCCGGTTTGGGAGGCCTCCGGCCTGCTGGTAGCCTGGTCCACCGCGTCCCGTGCCCTCTTCACACGGCGCCTCCGCCGGACCGGCCGGAGACCACACAGGTGCGTCCCAGGGCAGGTGAGCCCAGGGTGAGTCACCGGTGAGCGGTCACCGGCGAGCCCGGGCGGACAGGCGGGACGCACAGCCCAGGAATCCCCGGGGAAACCCGACGTATCTGCAAAGGCTCTTTACGTGGCGAACATCAAGTCCCAGATCAAGCGGAACAAGACGAACGAGAAGGCGCGCCAGCGGAACAAGGCCGTCAAGTCCTCGCTCAAGACCGCGATCCGCAAGACCCGTGAGGCCGTCGAGGCCGGTGACCTGGAGAAGGCCACCGTTCTCGCCCGCGAGGCCTCCCGGAAGCTCGACAAGGCCGCCAGCAAGGGCGTGATCCACAAGAACGCCGCCGCCAACAAGAAGTCGGCGCTGGCCCACCGGGTCTCCTCCGCGCAGGGCTGAGCCTCCGGCACACAGCCCGGCACGCCCCGGCGCGTCCGGCCCCTCCGGCCGGAAGCCCGATGGCAGGCTCCGAGCGGTCCGGCGGCACCCCGCCCCGGCCGGCGAAGAGCCACCCGGACCGGGACCGGTGTCCCGGCCGGCCGGTGACGGACTCAGCGGGCCCTCTCAACCGCTCCGTACCGGCACACCTCTCTTCATCCGCGGCCCCCGGCCGCGGCACACGCCGCACGCGGCCTGCGTTCGCCACGCGGGTGCGGCGCACACGGTTCGATCCGAGGTCCCGTGACCCCTTCCCCAGGGGTCACGGGGCCTTCGGCGTTCCTGGGCCGGCAGTCCGGGGGGCCGGCCAGCCCTTGGGCGGCAGCCCTGGGTTGGCCGTCCGGGGCGACGGTCCCGAGCGGCGGCCTTGGGGCGGCGGCCCTGAAGGTGACGGACCTGGAGGGGGCGGTGGCGCCCCATGGCCGTGCCCGGAGAGGACGGACCCCGGGCTGCCGGCGAGGGCCCCGTCAGCCCACCGGACGGGCCGGGCGCGCCGCGCGCGCCACCGCCACGACGGCCTTCTCCAGCGCGTAACCCGGGTCGAGGCCACCGCCCTTCACGGCCGCGTCCGCCTCCGCGACGGCCCGCAAGGCGTCCGACACCCCGTCGGCGGACCAGCCGCGCATCTGCTGCCGTACCCGGTCGATCTTCCACGGCGGCATGCCGAGGTCCCGGGCGAGGTCACCGGGGCGCGCGCCGCGCGGAGCGGAGGCGAGCTTGCCGATGGCCCGGATTCCCTGGGCCAGCGCACTGGTGATCATCACGGGGGCTACCCCCGTGGCGAGGGACCAGCGCAGGGCTTCCAGCGCCTCCGCGGCCCGGCCCTCCACCGCGCGGTCGGCAACGGTGAAACTGGAGCTCTCCGCCCGGCCCGTGTAGTACCGCGCCACCACCGCCTCGTCGATAGGGCCCTCGACGTCCGCCGCGAGCTGGGAGCAGGCGCTCGCCAGTTCGCGCAGGTCACTGCCGAGTGCGTCGAGCAGCGCCTGGCACGCCTCGGCGGTCGCCGCCCGCCCGGCGGCACGGAACTCGCCGCGTACGAATGCCAGGCGGTCGGCCGGCTTGGTCATCTTCGGACAATTGACCTCCCGGGCGCCGGCCTTGCGCGCCGCGTCCAGCAGCCCTTTGCCCTTGGCCCCGCCGGCGTGGACCAGGACCAGAGTGATCTCCTCGGCCGGGGCACCGAGATAGGACTTGACGTCCTTCACGGTGTCCGCGGAGAGGTCCTGGGCGTTCTGCACGACGACCACCTTGCGCTCGGCGAAGAGCGAAGGGCTGGTCAGCTCGGCCAGTGTGCCGGGCCGCAGCGCGTCGGGCGTGAGGTCGCGGACATCCGTGTCGGGGTCGGCGGCGCGCGCCGCCGTGATCACCTCTCGCACCGCGCGCTCCAGGAGAAGTTCCTCCTGGCCCACGGCGAGGGTGACAGGGGCGAGCAGATCGTCGGTGGTCGTCTTCCTGGCCATCGCCGACCAGCATCCCATGGGACACCGACAGCCGGAGACCGGTGGCGGACCGGGCGGCCTGGGCCCTGTACGCACTCCGCCGTGCGGGTGCCTCCTCCCCGTCCAGCACAATGAGCGTATGAGCGGAACACACCCCTGGGCCGGCGGCGGACCGGCCGGTGACCGGGCGCCGGCCCCTCCCGTCGCCGCGCGCCACCATCTGCTGGTGCTGCCGGACCGGGAGGCGGCCGAGGAGGCGGCTGCCGAGGCGGCCGACCGGTTCGGCCTCGGAACGGCGCCCGAGGTCGTCCGGGAGGCGCTCGCCGGTGAGGACGACGCCGAGGACGCCCAGTGGCTGGTGGTTCTGGAGGCCTCGGCCACCGGCCCGGACCCGGCGGCCCTGCACGCGCTGGCCGCCGAGTACGACGGCTGGCTGGAGTCCGAGTAGGCGACCGACCTCCCCTCGGGCAGGGCCCCCTCCGGCCCCGGGAGTCCCTCCTTCCGCGGGGATTCCGCTGTCCCGGGCCGCTCCTGCCGCGGGGGTTCCGCCGTCCGCGGGCGCCCGCCCGCCCCGGGGAGTCGGCCCGTCTTCCCGCGACCACCGCCGCGGGCCGCGCGCGAGGACCGGTCACGGCGATCGAACCGTCCCGATCGGTACGCAGGACGACGGCGCCCCCGGCGCGGAGCGCGGCCACCGTCCGCGGGGCGGGGTGCCCGTAGCTGTTGTCGGCACCGCAGCTGATGAGGGCGATCCGGGGCCGCAGCCGCGCCAGCAGCCCCGGGTCCTGGTACGCGGACCCATGGTGGGCGACTTTCAGGACGTCCACCGGCGGCAACCCCGCGGTGGACGCCAGCCGCTGCTGCGCGAGCGGTTCGAGGTCTCCGAGGAGCAGCAGCGTCAGACCGCCGGTGCGCACCAGCATCGTGACGCTGGCGTCGTTGGCCCCGCCGCCGGCCGCACGGCCGGGCAACGGCCAGAGGACCTGCCAGTCCAGGGGCCCCAGTCGCCGCGGCCCCGGCGTGCTCCGCAGCACCTCGACCCCCGCGGCCGACGCCGTACGGCGTACGAACGCGGCCTGCCCCGGGGGTTCCTCGAGGGTGGTGGTCTCGATCGCCCCCACCGACCGGCCCCGGAGCAGACCGGGCAGACCGGACACGTGGTCCGCGTGGAAGTGCGTCAGCACCAGCAGGGGGACGCTGCGGACACCGAGGTCGCGCAGGCACCGGTCCACCGCCTCCGGCTCGGGGCCGGCGTCGACGACCACCGCGCGGTCCCCGCCCGCCGCCAGCACCAGAGCATCCCCTTGGCCGACGTCGCAGACGGCCATCCGCCAGTCCGGTGGCGGCCACCCGGTGACGAACCGCGGCAGTGGCGCGGGCCGGAACACCACCGCCAGCAGGACCAGCACGCACACCCCGCACACCCACGGGCGGCGGGCCAGCAGCCCCGCCACGGGGACCAGCACGACGGTGAGCAACACGAGCAGCACCCCGCCCGTCCAGCCGTCCGGCCACTCCATCTCGGCTCCGGGCAGTGCCGCCCCGGCGCGCGCCACGGTCGCGATCCACTCCACCGGCCACCCGGCCAGCCAGGCGAGCGCCTCCGCGGCGGGCATCGCCCAGGTCGCGGTCGCCAGCGCCGCGAACCCGAGGATCGTGGCCGGAGCGACAGCAACCTCGGCGAGCAGGTTGCAGGGGATGGCGACCAGGCTCACCCGCGACGCGAGCACCGCCACCACGGGGGCGCACACCGCTTGTGCCGCCGCGGCGGCCGCCAGCACCTCCGCCACCCGGGGCGGCACCCCGCGGCGCTGGAGCGCCGCGCTCCAGCGCGGAGCGAGCGTGAGCAGCGCGCCGGTGGCCGAGACGGACAGCAGGAACCCGTACGAACGGGCGAGCCAGGGGTCGTACAGCACCAGGAGCAGTACGGCCGCGGCGAGGGCCGGGAGCAGAGATCTGCGGCGGCCGGTGGCAATGGCCAGCAGGGTGATCCCTCCGCATGCGGCGGCCCGCAGCACGCTCGGCTCGGGCCGGCAGACCACCACGAAGGCCAGGGTGAGCGCTCCGCCCAGCACCGCCGTGCCCCGCAGCGAGATGCCGAACCGGGGAGCCAGGCCGCGCCGTTCGGCCCGGACCGCCAGATGAGGTGGCCCGATCAGCAGGGCCAGCACGATCGTGAGGTTGGCTCCGCTGACGGAGAGCAGGTGGACCAGTTCGGTGGCGTCGAAGACGCGGTCCAGATCGGCGGGGACGCGAGAGGTGTCCCCCACGACCAGCCCGGGCAGCAGCGCCCGCGCGTCCGGGGAGAGCCCGTCCGACGCCTGCCGCAGCCCTGCCCTCAGCTCACCCGCCGCACGCTGGACGGCTGTGGGCTCCCCGATGACCACCGGCCCGCCGCTGCCGGTCACCCGGAGGACGGCCGCCGTACGGTCCACCCCACCCAGGGGTGGCACCACCCGAGCCCGTAACCGCAGCCGGGTCGTCGGCAGCAGCCTCAGCCACGCCTGCCGCTCCCGTGCCGCCGGGCGGTCGTCCGCGGGGCGCGGCGCCACGACCAGGACCGGGGTCCGGATGTCCGTCACGGTGCCGTCCGGTCCGAGGATCCGCCGGGCCTCCCCCGCGACCACGACGACGGGCGGGACGGTCCGGGGCCCGTTCACCCGCGGACGGGTGAGCCGCGGATCCCCGGTGACCTCGGCCTCCACCGTCACCTGCGCAGCCTGCCGGGCCAGACCGGGAAGCGGCCCCCGGTACAGGTCCGCCGCGTGCAGCGCGGCGGACCCGGCCGCCGCCGAGGCGCACAGCAGAACTCCCGCCGCCGCCACCCGCGCGCTGCCCGGCCGGGCCGACCACCGGCCCGGAGCGACGGCACCTCCTCCGGGGAGGTCCGGGGCCGGCCCCGGGCCTCCCCGGAGAGGTTCCGCACGCCGTCCCCTGGCGGGCCGCCGCGCCACCCCGGCCAGGACACGCCGGGCAGGAGCGGCCGCCAGCAGCGCCACGCCCGTGACCGCACAGCACACCGCGCCGACCGCGCCGGCGGCGGGGCGTGCCCCGAGCGCGACGGCCGCTGCGGCCCAGCCCGCCACGGCGCAGGGAATCAGCCGCAGATCCACCGGCCCCTCCCTCACCGGCCGCGGCACGTCCGGTGGGGTTCCGCGGTCGCGACGGGCCGTGCGGGTCACGGCCGCACCAGCGGGCTGATGTCTGCGAAACGGCGTTCTCCGATGCCGTTGACCTCACGGAGCTGATCGACAGAGCTGAACCCGCCCTGCTGGTCACGATGGTCGAGAATGCGCTGGGCCAGCACCGGGCCGACGCCCGGCAGCCCGTCCAGCTGCTCCAGGGTGGCAGTACCGAGACTGATCGGCGCGGTGGGGGTGCCCCCACCGCCGCCGACGGCGGGCGTCCCCGGCCCGGCCGCTCCGGCCGGGGCCCCGCCGGCGGCGGGCGGGTCCGCCGCCGGGGCGCCCACCACGATCTGCTCGCCGTCGGTCAGGATCCGGGCGCGATTGAGCCCGTCGGTGTCGGTGCCGTCGCGGACACCGCCCGCCGCGCGCAGCGCGTCGGCGACCCGCGAGCCGGCGGGCAGCCGCTGGACGCCCGGGCGGCGCACCTTCCCCACCACGTCCACCACGACGGCGCCGCCGCCGGCCACGGCCGGTGCGGAGCCATGGGCGCGCGCGGGTGCCGCGCCACCCGGCCCTGCGGCGGTCCCGGGCTCGGCCGGGGCTTCCGCGGCGGCCGGTTCCGCCGACCGCGCCCGCACCGTCTCCGCGCGCCCGGTCCAGAAG
Source organism: Streptomyces zingiberis (assembly GCF_012034935.1). Lineage (GTDB taxonomy): Bacteria > Actinomycetota > Actinomycetes > Streptomycetales > Streptomycetaceae > Streptomyces > Streptomyces zingiberis. The sequence goes on along the minus strand of NZ_JAATEN010000002.1, from coordinate 56,459 downwards.
TGGTAGCCGGCGTACCCGACGGCGAGAGCCAGCACGACGGCCAGGGCCGCGAGGGTTCTCGGGTCGGTACCGCACCGCGCCCGCACCCACAACGGGAGGCGTTCGCGGACCGCGAGCCACCAGCGGGTGGGCCAGCGGACTTCGGGCTCCTCCGCACGGCCTCCCCCCGCCGGACCGGGGACGACGGAGGGGAGAGGCCCGCTCTCCGGCAGTTCGCCGAAGAGCCTGCCGGCCCTGGCCCGCGGAGTGACGGACGGCCCGGGCCGGTCGTGTCCCGGGGCGGTGGGCCGCCGCGCACGGTGGCGATGCCGGGGGTGCCGGTCGCTGTCCGGGGCCCGGCCCGGGGCCCGGTGGGGATCGCCGCTGCCGTCACGGAGGAGCGCGGAACGATCGGCTACGGAGCGTGAGGAGAGGTCCATGGCGGCGACGGTAGAGGAGCCCGGAGGAACTCCGCCGGGACCACCGCGGAGCTGTGGACAACTCACCAGTTGTGGATAACTTCATGACCGGATCGAAGGAAAAGCCGGTCCTACCCCACCTGTTCGGCCCGTTCTCCGCTTCACTGCGAGACATGAACCGATCTCGCGTCTCCGCCCCGCTCCGCCGTCGGGTCCTCCCGGCCTTCGCGACCGTCCGGGCCAGCCGGACCACCCGCGCGGTCCCGGGAGCCCGGACCATCCGGGCCGTCGGCCTCTTCGGTGCTCCGGGTGCTCCGGGTGCTCCGGGTGCTCCGGGTGTACTCGGTCTCTTCCGGCGCCGGGTCTCCGGGGCCTTACAACGTTCCCCGGCGGCACGCGCGCGGGGCCCGGCCGGTGGGCCGGTACCACCGGACTCCCTGGTTGCTCCCGGCGCCACTCACCGGCCGAGGGGCGACCGGCCCCGGCCGGCCGCGACGGATCCGGGCCCCTTCCATCCACCTGGGCCGCCGCCGTTCCGTCCCTCCTCCGTGCCTCGGCCCGCTGCGCCAGGCGAGCCGCCCTGGCCCGGGCGCCCGCCGGAGTGGAACCCGCCCGGCCGCCCGGGAGAGGAGACCGATTCACAACCGGGGGGAGACCACCGTCCCGAGCAGCCCGGGGCCGGTGTGCGCGCCGATGACCGCGCCCACTTCGCTCACCAGCAGTTCCCCCAGCCCGGGGACGCGGGCCCGCAGCCGTTCGGCCAGGGACTCCGCCCGGTCGGGAGCCGCGAGATGGTGCACCGCGATGTCCACCGGAGCCGTCCCGGCCCGCTCCACGGCGATCTCCTCCAGCCGGGCGATGGCCCTGGAAGCCGTGCGGACCTTCTCCAGGGCCTCGATCCGGCCCCCGGCCAGTTGCAGGAGGGGCTTCACCGCGAGGGCCGAGCCCAGCAGGGCCTGTGCCGCCCCGATCCGGCCACCACGCCGCAGATAGTCGAGGGTGTCCACGTAGAAGTAGGCGGTGGTGCCCTCCGCCCGTTTCTCCGCGGCGGCCACGGCCTCGTCCAGGGTGCCGCCGGCCTCCACGGTCTCCGCCGCCGTCAACGCGCAGAACCCGAGGGCCATCGCGACCATGCCGGTGTCCACGACCCGCACCGGGACCGGCGCGTCACGCGCGGCGAGCACCGCGGCGTCATAGGTGCCGGAGATCTCCGACGACAGATGAAGGGAGACGATGCCCGTCGCGCCGGCCTCGGCGGCCTGGCGGTAGGCGGTGGCGAACATCTCCGGACCGGGCCGGGACGTGGTCACGGGGGTTCGCCGCCGCAACGCCTGGGCGACCGATCGTGCGGACACCTCCGTGCCCTCCTCCAGCGCCCGGTCGCCGAGTACCACGGTCAGCGGCACGGCCCGCACGGCATGCCGGGCCATCGCGCTCTGCGGCAGATAGGCCGTGGAATCGGTGACGATCGCGACATGGCGGGACATGACAAGGAGGTTATCGGGGGGAGACAAGAGCGGATACCGGGGGGACCACGGCCCCTGCCGCCACGCGACCGGACGGCCTCGCGGGGTGCGGGCCGCCGGGGCGCACGGGCGGTACGGGCACACCCCGCCACGGCGCAGCTGGGCGTCCCGGGCCGCGGAGACCTCCCGTGACCGTGGCTCCCGTGGTGGCCGTCGGCTTGGTCCTCGCCGTGGTGCCGGCCATGACGCGGAGGGTCATGTGGTGCTCTCGGGGCGGCGGGTCTTCTCCCAGGGGAAGCCGGTGGCGGCGCGTGGGTCCCGAGCGGTGATGGCCGGTGGTTCCTGACGCGCCGGACCCGCCGTCCCGGCCGGGGAGCCCGGTGCGGCGCCGTCCCTCCCCCGTGCTCCGGCGGATCCGGCGCTGCCGGCGGCCCGGCCTCCGGGGGTGCCGCCGGTCGCCTCGGAGGGATCGTCGGACGGGGCCCAGTGCCGTAGCGCTCCGGCCTCCATCTGAATGCGTCCGCTCAGTTCCGCCAGATCGTCGTCGGCGAAGCGCTGTGCCCGGTCCTGGGCCGCCCAGCGCAGCGCGTCCGCCGAGTGCACGATGCGCTCCGTACGCTCCCGCAGCTCCGGTAGACGGGCGGCGAGCCCGGCGCGGTCCGGCTCGCCCTCCAGGCGCCTCAGCTCGGTGTCCAGTTCCCGCCCATGGGCGTTGAGCCGGTCGAAGAGGCCGAGCGCCTCACCGAGTGAGGGGTCCTCCGGCGCCGCGGCGCGCAGGGTCTGCTCGGTGGCCCGGAGGGAGGCGCGGAGACCGACCCGCAACTGCGCGACCTCGCCCGCGGCCCCGGGCCGCGCGAACTGCCGGGCCCTGAGCGTGGTGTCCTCCACGGTGCGGCGGGCCTGCTCGACCGTCCGGTCGACGCCGCGCTTGGCCGCGCCCACCGCCTTGGCCGCGGCGTACACCCCGGCCGCCACGAAGAGTACGAAGAGGAGAACCACCACCATGATCGCGGCTTCCATGAGCGTTCCCTCGCAGTCTTCCGGAACCGATGCGCGCCGAGCGGCGCCACCCGTCCCCGGCCTGCGGGGCGGCGCGCGCCATGTCCTCCACCGTAAACGGCCGGGGCGGGCGGCGGGTTCCTCCGAACCCCCGCCCGCCCCGGGGCGGTCCCCTACGGGTCGCCGGTCACGCCGGGACGATGTTCACCAGCTTCGGCGCCCGCACGATGACCTTGCGGACGCCGCCGTCGCCGAGCGCCGTCCGCACCGGCTCCTGTGCCAGGGCCAGCTGCTCCAGTTCGTCCTCGGAGATCGACGGGGCCACCTCCAGCCGGGCCTTCACCTTGCCCCTCACCTGGACCACGCAGGTCACCGTCTCGTCCTGGACGTACGCCGGGTCGGCCACGGGGAACGCCGCGTGGACGACGGAGCCCTCATGCCCCAGCCGGTGCCACAGTTCCTCGGCGATGTGCGGCGCCAGCGGCGCGACCAGCAGCACCAGCGGCTCGGCCACCGCGCGCGGGACGGGGCCACCCGACTTGGTCAGGTGGTTGTTCACCTCGGTGATCTTGGCGATGGCGGTGTTGAAGCGCAGTGCGGCCATGTCCTGGGCGACCCCGTCGATGGCCTTGTGCAGCACGCGCAGGGTCACCTCGTCGGGTTCGCCGTCGGTGACGGTCACCGCTCCGGTGCCCTCGTCGACCACGTTCCGCCACAGCCGCTGCAGCAGGCGGTACTGCCCCACGACCGCCCGGGTGTCCCAGGGCCTGGAGACGTCCAGGGGTCCCATGGCCATCTCGTAGAGCCTGAGGGTGTCCGCGCCGTATTCGGCGCAGATCTCGTCGGGGGTGACGGCGTTCCGCAGCGACTTGCCCATCTTGCCCAGCAGCCGGGAGACCTTCTCCCCCCGGTACCAGTAGGCGCCGTCGCGCTCCTCGACCTCCGCCGCCGGCACGGCGATGCCCCGGCTGTCGCGGTAGACGAAGGCCTGGATCATGCCCTGGTTGTAGAGCTTGTGGAAGGGCTCGGCGGACGACACGTGCCCCAGGTCGTACAGCACCTTGGACCAGAAGCGGGCGTACAGCAGGTGCAGCACGGCGTGCTCGGCACCACCCACGTACAGATCCACCCCACCGTGGGGCATTCCTTCCCGGGGCCCCATCCAGTAGCGCTCGTTCTCCGGGCCGACCAGCCGCTCGCCGTTGTGCGGGTCCAGGTAGCGCAGCTCGTACCAGCAGGAGCCGGCCCAGTTGGGCATGGTGTTGGTCTCGCGCCGGTACTTCCGGGGGCCACGGCCGTCGCCCAGGTCCAGGGTGACGTTCACCCAGTCCTCGTTCCGGGACAGCGGGGTCTCCGGCGAGGTGTCGGCGTCGTCCGGGTCGAAGGTGCGCGGGCTGTAGTCCTCCACCTCCGGCAGTTCCAGCGGCAGCATCGACTCGGGCAGCGGATGGGCGATGCCGTCCTCGTCGTAGACGACGGGGAAGGGCTCGCCCCAGTAGCGCTGGCGGCTGAACAGCCAGTCGCGCAGCCGGAAGTTGACGGTGCCCTCGCCGAGGCCCCGCCCGCTCAGCCACGCGGCGGCCCGGGCCTTGGCCTCCGTGACGGTCAGCCCGTCCAGCGACAGGCCGGGCCCGGCGGAGTTGATGATCCGCGCGTCGTGGGAGACGAAGGCGTCGTCCCAGGTGTCCGGGTCGGTGGAACGGCCGTCGGACGGCTCGACGACGCAGCGCACGGGCAGGCCGTAGGCGCGGGCGAAGGCGAAGTCCCGGGCGTCGTGGGCGGGAACGGCCATGATGGCTCCGGTGCCGTATCCCATCAGCACGTAGTCGGCGACGAAGACCGGTACGCGCTCCTCGTTGACCGGGTTGACCGCGTAGGCCCCGGTGAAGACGCCGGTCTTCTCCTTGGCGTCGGCCTGCCGCTCGACGTCCGACTTGGCGGCGGCCCGCTTGCGGTACTCGGCGACGGCCTCGGCCGGAGTGGCGTGCCCGCCGGTCCAGGAGGAGGGGGTGCCCTCCGGCCAGGCCGCCGGGACGACGCCGTCCGCGCCGGAGACCAGCTCGTGTTCCGGCGCCAGCACCATGTAGGTGGCCCCGAACAGGGTGTCCTGGCGGGTGGTGAAGACGGTGACGGCCCGCTCGGCGCCGGCCTCGGTGCGCACCGGGAAGTCGACCCGGGCTCCCTCGCTGCGGCCGATCCAGTTGCGCTGCTGCAGCTTGATGGCCTCCGGCCAGTCCAGCGCCTCCAGGTCGTCGAGCAGCCGGTCGGCGTAGGCCGTGATGCGCATGTTCCACTGGCGCAGCTTGGCCTTGAAGACGGGGAAGTTGCCCCGCTCGGAGCGGCCCTCGGCGGTGACCTCCTCGTTGGCCAGCACGGTGCCCAGCCCGGGGCACCAGTTGACCGGCGCGTCGGAGGCGTAGGCCAGCCGGTACTCCCCCAGCAGGTCGGCGCGGCCCTTCGCGTCCAGCTCGCTCCAGGGCCGCCGCCCCCGCGGGGTCTCCCGCTCACCGCTCTCGAACTGCTCGACCAGGGTCGCGATCGGGCGGGCCCGGTCCGCCTCCCGGTCGTACCAGGAGTTGAAGATCTGCAGGAAGATCCACTGCGTCCACCGGTAGTAGTCCGGGTCGATCGTGGCGAACGCCCGGCGCTTGTCGTGGCCCAGGCCCAGCCGGCGCAGCTGGGACGTCATCTTCTCGATGTTGGCCTCGGTGCTGGCCCGGGGGTGGGTGCCGGTCTGCACGGCGTACTGCTCGGCGGGCAGGCCGAAGGCGTCGAACCCCAGCGTGTGCAGCACGTTGTGGCCCGTCATTCGGTGGTAGCGGGCGTAGACATCGGTGGCGATGTACCCCAGGGGGTGGCCCACGTGCAGGCCCGCACCCGAGGGGTAGGGGAACATGTCCATGATGTACTTCTTGGGCCGTGCGATCGCCGGGGCCGCGTCCGCCGTGTCCGCCGTGTCCGTCGTGTCCGCGGCGTCAGCCGGGTTCTGCGCGTGCGCGCCGCGCGGCGCCAGGTCGCCCGTCGGGTTGGGGGCCTCGTAGACGCCCTCGGCCTCCCAGAAGTCCTGCCAGCGTGCCTCGATCTCGGCCGCCAGAGCCGCCTCGTACCGGTACGGCGCCATGGCGGAACCGGGGGCGGGGGGGGAGTCGCTCATCGTGTCAAAGCTCCATCGATCGTCTCTGCCGCCTGCGCGGAAACTGTCCGGAAATGGAAAGACCCCTCACACAGGAGGGGACGCCGCGCCGATTCCGGCCCGGGGATCCGGGGAGACCGGCGTTTCCGGTTCTCCGGGACCGCCGTGGCCGGGACTGATCAGCGCGGCCCGCTAAGCAGAAGGCGTACGGCACGCATAGGGCTCAGGGTACCGCAGCGGCCCTCGGCGCCGCACGGGACGCCGATTGAACGCTCCGCCCCGCGGATCCGTATGGGTCGTTCGAGCAAATATCCAAACACCCGGACGTCGCCGATCAGGCCACCTAGCATGCGGAGCCGGGACCCCTTCTTCGCACCACAGGAGTCGCCTCGCATGAAACCTCGCCGCAAGGTTCCACGCACTCTCCCCACCACGCCCAAGCCGGGCATGTCCCAGCAGAAGGTGTTCGCGGTATCCGTCACGCTCCTGCTCGTGGTCCCGTTCGTGCTGGCCCTGGCCACGGGCGAGCGTTTCCGCGCGTTCTTGAACTTCGGGGCCGGGGTCCTCTCCCTGCTGACCCTCACGGGGTCGGTGGTCTGGGGCCTGATCGCCGCCCACCGGGTCCTGCTCAACCCGCGTGACCGGCTGCTGGCGCAGGGCGTCCACCGGGCGGTGGCCGTCGCCTCGATCGGGTTCCTGGTGGTGCACGTCGTCGTCAAGGTCTCGCTGGACCACGCCCCGGTGATCGCCGCGCTGATCCCCTTCAGCCTGGGGCTGAGCGGCGCCGGGGGGCTGATCGGCATGGGCTCGCTGGCGGCGTACCTCATGGTGGTCGCGGGTGCGACGGGGGCGCTGCGCAGCACCTTCGTCCCCAATCGCGAGGTGGCCGGCCGCTGGCGCGCCATCCACTGCGTGGCCTATCCGGCCTGGTGTTTCGCGCTGGTGCACGGCCTGTACGCGGGGCGCCCGGCGGCCGGGTGGGTGACCACCATGTACGCGCTGTGCCTGGCGGCGGTGGCGGTGGCGCTCTCCGTCCGGCTGCTGCCGCTGCCGAAGCGCCGCCGGCTCGCGCAGCTCGTGCTGGAGAGGGTGAAGCCGGGGGCGGACTCCCTGGGTCCCGGCGCGTCCGCCGCGTCGGGAGGGCGTTCCGGCGCCGACCCGGCCCGGGACCCCTCGGTGGCGCCCCTGCCGGGGGCGGGGCCGCGCCCCCGCCGGGCGAGCATCCCGGCGGAACCGGCTCCTCCGCGGGAACAGCTCCGGCCGCCGCTGGACTCGACCCGCGCGGTGCCGATCGGCAGCGGCATGGGGGTGGGGATATCCGCCGGTTACCGAGCGATGTCCAGCCCGGACCAGACCGGCGGGATACCGGTGGTGGAACCCCTGGCCCCCCAGCCCGGTGGTCCGGGTTACCCGGACCCCACCACCCGGCCGATGCCCGCCTACGGGTCCGGTGGCCCCGGCGGGGGCTGGGATCCGTCGCCGGGCGGCCCGCTCGGCGGGACGCCCGATCCGCTGACGGCCCCCCTGCCCCGGCAGCCGGGCGACCCGTTCGCCGATCCCTACGCGCGCGACCCCGGCCGCACCCCCGACCCGCTGACCGAGCCGTTCCCCGGCGTCTCGCAGCTCCAGTCCTCGGAGCGCTGGCCGACGCCCTCCCCACCGCCGCCGGCCGCCGCGGAGAACATCCGGCCCACTCCCCAGCCGGATCCGCTGACCGACACCTCGACAGGATTCTCCTATCCACCCCCGCCCGGTGAACCCTGGCAAGAGCCCGCAGGAGGCCGACCATAAACGCCGAGCTGCCCGACGTACTCGATCTCCGAGTCGTGGGAGTCCCCCAGCTGACAGCCGGTCTCGACCAGGCCCAACGCCTGGATCTCGACATGCACCTGAAAGTGCACGGACCGCTCCAGCCCATGCCCGGGGAACGCCTGGCCGAACTGGCCGAGCTGATCTCGCTCAAGGGCAAGGGCGGCGCCGGTTTCCCCTTCGGCAAGAAACTGCGGGCCGTCGCCAAATCCGCGATACGCCGCGGAGTTCGCCCGGTCGTCGTGATCAACGGCAGTGAGGGGGAGCCCAACTGCCGCAAGGACACCCTGATCATGAACCGCGCGCCGCACCTGCCGCTGGACGGGGCGCTGCTCGCGGCCGAGGCCCTGGGGGCGCGCACCCTGGTGATCGCCGTGACCCGGGACTCCACCGAGGCCTCGATGCGCCAGGCGCTCGCCGAGCGCGGGCTCTCCGACCGCCGCGGACAGTCCCTGCGGGCGCGCGTCATCCGCACCCCCGAACGCATGGTCTCCGGCGAATCCTCGGCCGTGATCCGGGCGGCGAACGGCGGTCCCTCGCTGCCACCCGGCCGCAAGGTCCGCGCGTCGGACTCGGGTGTGGCCAACGCTCCGACGCTGCTGTCCAACTGCGAGACCTTCTCCCAGCTGGCGGTGGCCGCGCGTCTCGGCGCCAACCGCTACGGCAGCATCGGGCTGGCCACCGAGCCCGGCACGGTGATGCTGACGGTCTCCGGTTCCGTCCCCCGGCCGCTCGTCATGGAGGTGCCCAGCGGGGTCCCGCTCCGCTACGTGCTGGAGCTGGCCGGGGCGCCGCCGATGCCCCAGGGCGTCCTCTCCGGCGGCTACCACGGCAAGTGGATGGACGGGATGTCCGCGCACGGCGCCACCATCTCCCGGGCCTCGATGGACGCGGCGGGCGGGGCGCTCGGGGCGGGGGCCCTGCTGCCGGTGGGGCCGGACACCTGCCCGCTGGGCGAGTGCCTCCGGGTCGCCAACTGGCTGGCCGCCGAGACGGCCGGCCAGTGCGGCCCCTGCAAGCTCGGACTGCCGGCCGCGGCGGCGGGCCTCGCCGAGGTGCTCGGCGGTGGCGGCCGCACGGCGCTGGAGGCGCTGCGGCAGGTGACCCAGTCGGTACGGGGCCGGGGGGCGTGCGCGCACCCGGACGGCTCCGTGCGGTTCCTGACCTCATCCCTGTCGGCCTTCACCGACGACCTCGCCGCCCACGCCCTCCAGGGCGGCTGCGGGCGGCCCACCCACGGTGTCCTGCCCCTCCCGTCCCCGGGCTACCAGGAGGAGGGTGTGCCCAGCGGGCAGAAGCTCATGGTGGACTGGACCCTCTGCAAGGGCCAGTTGATCTGCGTGGGGGTGCTGCCGGAGCTGGTCCGCATGGGCCCGGACGGCTTTCCGGTGCTGGCCGACACGCCCGTGCCGCTGCATCTGCAGAACGAGGCGGTGCGCGCCGTCCGCCGCTGCCCGGAACTGGCGCTGCGGCTGGAGGAGGCTCCGGCGCCCCGCAGCGCCCTTCCCCCGGGTGGAGGAGGAGGCCGCAAAGCCCTTCCGCGCGGCAACTGAGCGCACGGGCACAGCCGCCGGACCCGCCCGGAACGCCCGCATGGACCGTCCCGGCCCCCACCGGGCCGGGACGGTCCGGGCGCGGAGAACGCCGGTCCGGGCCACTCCGGGCACCCCATCCCGCAGACGGGCCGGCACCGCCCGTCACGAGCAGAACCGCGTGGCCGGAAGCGCCGGGAGACGGCCACCGGACACCGGACACCGGACACCGGGAGAGTGACCCGTCCGGTAAAGCGGCGGGGCCGGCACGGCGGCCCCGCGGGCCGGGACCCGGGGGTCCGAACCAGGGGCCCGGAATTCCGCTGCCGGGAATGTTCAGCCGGCCATCGGCCACCGGTGACGGGAAAACCGCCGGGACCCCGCCGCACGGCCCGCTCGGGCCCCGGCGCTCCGCCGTCCGGTGCGGGCTCACGCATGCCGACAGGGCCGCCTCCGCTGGGGAGACGGCCCTGATTCTTCGGTGATACCGGGAATCCTGCCGCGAGGGCACTCACGCCCTTCCGTCCGCGACGGACCCTCCGAGGTGGAGCTAAGGAGAATTGAACTCCTGACCTCCTGCATGCCATGCAGGCGCTCTACCAACTGAGCTATAGCCCCTCGGTTCCGCCCGGTTTCCCGTGGCGGCTGCGCCAACATTACACGGATCCAGCGGCTCAACACCAAATCATTGGCCTCCCCCGACTCGGGCATCCGTCCTATTAGCATCGGTCCCCGCGCCCGGAGCACAGCCGGGTCCGTCCCCGAGCCCCCGTCTGGAGCCCCGCAGCGTGTCCGCTACGGAGTCGGCCGAGAAGGCCCTCGCCCTTCCCTTCTCCGCGGTGGCCCGCGCGCTGGTCCGCGACCGCCCCGTGCTCACCGCCCTCGGCTGCTGCTTTGCGTCCTTCGCCCTCTTCTGGGTGGCGCAGCGCCTCATCGGGGTGTCGATGGTCGACCTGATGGTCTACCGGGCCGAGGGCTGGGCGGCCCGCGCCGGGCAGGATCTGTACGGGGCGCCCTTCACCGAGGCCCAGCTGCCCAACACCTATCCTCCGTTCGCCGCTCTGCTGTTCATGCCGCTGACGCTGTTCCCGGTGGGCGAGATGAGGACCCTGGCGACGGCGGGGAACCTGGCGCTGCTGGTCGCCCTGGTCCACCTGGCGCTGCGCACGGTGGGCCGCCCACGCCGGTGGCCGAGGGCGGCGGTGACGTTCGGGGTGGCGGCCGCGGCGGTCTGGTGCGAGCCCGTGTGGACGACGCTGCGCTACGGGCAGATCAATCTGCTGCTGGCCGTACTGGTGCTGTGGGACCTGTCCCGCCGCCCAGGGGACGCCGGTCACCGGTGGGCGGGGATCGGCACGGGGATCGCGGCGGGGCTGAAGCTGACCCCCGCGCTGTTCGCCGTGGCGCTGGCCGTGGCGGGCGTGGCGAAGGCAGCCGGGGAGGTGCGGGCCCGGCGCCGGCACGGCGCCCCCCGGCCCGGTACCACGGCCCTGTGGAACCCGCTGCTGCGCCGGTCGGCGACGGCGTGCGCCACGTTTTTCGCGACCGTCGCGCTGGCCGGGGTGGTACTGCCGCGCGACTCCCTCCGTTTCTGGACCGAGGTGGTGGTCAACCCGGACCGTCCCGGGCTGGTCGAGCAGACCGCCAACCAGTCCCTGCGCGGGGTCGCCGCGCGGCTGCTGCACACCCCCGAACCGGGCCTGTGGTGGGCGGGTGCCGCCACGCTCGCGGTGGTGGCCGGGCTGGCCGTCACGACGGCCGCGTTCCTCGCAGGGCTCGACGCCTGGGCGGCGGTGGCCTGCGCCATGACGGCTCTGCTGGTCAGCCCGGTCTCCTGGTCGCACCACTGGGTGTGGTGCGTGCCGCTGCTGGTCCTGCTGGGCTCCGAGGCGCTGCGCCGGCCGGGCCGTCCGGCATGGTGGGTGGCCACCGCCGGCACGGGGCTGGTCTTCTGCTCGTACGCCCTGTGGTGGGTGCCGCATGCCCCGGGTGAACGGTCCGAACTGGACCAGAACGCCGGGCAGATGCTGCTCTCGGCGGGCTATCCGCTGCTGGCCGTGGCGTTCCTCTGCCTCGCGGCGGTCGTCGCGCTGCGCGCCCTGCGGCGCCGGGCCGCCGCGCGCCCCACGCCGCCGGCACGGTCGCCCGGCGCCCGGACGCCGGCCCCGGTCAGGCCGTGACGAACGAGTAGAAACGCTTCAGCGTGCAGTACTCCTCCAGCAGCCGCCCGTAGATGGGCTCGCCCTCGAGTTCGCGGTAGGTCTCGATGGGGTCGCCGACGATGATCAGCGCCCGGGCGCACTCCTCGCACCAGTACTGGTAATCGGAGTTGAGCGGTTCCATGTCGCGGACGACGGGCGTACCGCTGCTGCACCAGTCGCACTTCCGGCTGTGGGCACCCATCAGTCACTCCAACTGTGGCCACAGGCCGTGCAGACGTAGGAGACTCCGCCGTTGTCCCCGAGCACCTGGGCCACGAGGGACGATCCGCAGGAAGGGCAGTGGAGCCGGGTCGCGGCGGCGCGGACGCGAGGGCGGGGGGCCGCCTCGATCACGCTCGCCGGCATCTCGCTCCCTTCCTGTCAGGGATCCGATTCTGCCATGGGACCACCCGTCCGGTCAGCGCCCCCGGAGGGACCGGCCGGGCGGTGCCGCCGCACGCCGTCCGGTCCCTCCCGGAGGGCCGCACCGCGGCGCCCCGCAACGCGATGATCCCGCCTCCCTGAGGGAGACGGGATCGAAGGTGTGGAGCTAAGGAGAATTGAACTCCTGACCTCCTGCATGCCATGCAGGCGCTCTACCAACTGAGCTATAGCCCCGCGCCACCTGCGCTCCGTCCGGTTCTCACCGGTGCGCCGTGAACGAGCAGTAGCTTAACCGGTGACCGGCCCGAATGAGAAATCCGTTCCGGGCCCCGGGCGGCGGCCGCGTCCGTCCCACGCCGTCGTCGCGCGGCCCGTCCGCGGACCGGCCCTCAGGTGTCGTCGCCGAGCACGGGCTGGGGAAGGGTCCCGGCGTTGTGCTCACTCAGCCGCCAGCCGCGCACGCCCTCGCTCAGCACCGACCAGCAGCAGTTGGAGAGCCCGCCGAGCGCCTCCCAGTGCTGCGCCTCCAGGCCCAGCAGCCGGCCGATGGTGGTGCGGATCGTGCCGCCGTGGCTCACCACGACCAGCGTGCCGCCGTCCGGCAGCTTGTCGGCGTGGCTCATGACCACCGGCGCCGCGCGGTCGGCCACCTCGGTCTCCAGTTCCCCACCGCCGCGCCGCACCGCCTCGCCCCGCTTCCAGCGGGCGTACTGCTCACCGTGGCGCTCGACGATCTCCTCGTGCGTCAGCCCCTGCCAGCTACCGGCGTAGGTCTCCCGCAGGGCCGGATCGTGGGTGACGTCCAGGCCCGACAGGGTGGCCAGCTCGGCGGCCGTGTGGGCGGCCCGCCGCAGGTCGGAGGCGATGATGGTGTGCGGCTCCAGGGCCGCGAGCAGCCGCGCGGCGCGCCGTGCCTGGGCGACGCCCTCCTCGGTCAGGTCGATGTCGGTCGTGCCCTGGAAGCGGCGCTCCACGTTCCACGCGGTCTGGCCGTGCCGCCACAGGACGATGCGCCGCCTGCGGCCTCCTTCGATCCGGTTCAGTTCAGCTCACCGTCCCGGCCCGGCCCGTCCTCGCCGGCCTCCGCGGTGCGCGCGTGCTCGTCGGCGCGGCCGCGGGTGGCGACGGCGTCGGCGGGCAGCTCGAGCTCCGGACAGTCCTTCCAGAGCCGTTCCAGCGCGTAGAAGACGCGTTCCTCACTGTGCTGGACGTGCACCACGACGTCCACGTAGTCGAGCAGCACCCAGCGGGCCTCCCGGTCGCCCTCGCGGCGCACCGGCTTGGCGCCGAACTCCTTGTTCAGCCGCTCCTCGACCTCGTCGACGATCGCCTTCACCTGGCGGTCGTTGGGGGCGGAGGCGAGCAGGAAGGCGTCGGTGATCGACAGCACGTCGCTGACGTCGTAGGCGATGACGTCGTGCGCGAGTTTGTCGGCGGCGGCCTGGGCGGCGGTTTTGATCAGCTCGATGGAGCGGTCCGTGGCGGTCACAGGCAGGCTTTCGGATCGGGAGACAGGGGACCGGCCGTGGAGCAGGGGCGCCACGACCGGTATCCAGGATCGCACGCCCGGCGGGGCACGCCGTACGGCTCCGTCCGGCGGGACGGCCCGCGCTCCCGGCGGGGCCGGACGCGCCGGCCGGGCGGCCTCCCACGCGGCGGTGGCCCGGGGCCCGGGCGCCGGCCGGCTGACCACCCCACCGCACCGGCCCCGGCGGGCGCCCGCCCATGGCATGCGTCACACCGTGTGGCCCGGCGTGCCCGGCGCCGGGCACGCCGGGCCACACGGCGCGGGGGACGCCGTCACCACCCGCGCCGAGCCGCCCGGACCGGCCGGCTACCCGCCGGTGGGCCGCTCGAAGTCGCTGCCGAGGACCACGGTCACATCGGCGTTCGCCGCCCCCTGCCCGCGGCTGACCGCGCTCTCGGGCAGCCCCAGTGTGACCGCGATCTCCTTGGCCTCCGCCTCCTGCCCGGGGTCGGAGTAGGTCACCTCGGAGCGCGGCCGCACCGCCCCCGCGCTCCCGTCGCCGGCCCCGGCCCCGGCCCCGGCCCCGATCACGGTGTACCCGCCGTTGACCAGGACGACCCGGGCCGCCTCCGCCGCTCCGGCGTCCCCGCCGGCGCTCCGCACACTGACCCTCGGCGTGGAGTCGGGGTCGGCGTTGGTGACGTCACCGCCGAGGATCTTCTTGACGACCGTCTCGGCGGTCTCCGGACTCAGCGTCCCGTCCCGCTCGACGGGCAGCAGCTCGGTGGAGTACTCCCCGCCGTCCCCGCTCTTGGCCCGCTCGCCGAGCTGGGCCAGGGAGGCCCCGAGCTGTTCCTCGGTGAGCGACGGGTCGGGGACCTGGTTGAGGGAACGGACGGTGGTCGTCGCCATCTTGGCGTCCCCGGGCATCTTCCGCAGCACGGCGCGCAGGACCTCGCCGAAGCGGCGGAGCTGGTCGGCCTGGTCCTCGCCGGTGCGGAGCAGAGTGGCGTAGGCCACGGCCGCCTGGCCGCCGAGTTGCTGGCCGGCGCCCTGTTCCACCAGCGGGTCGTCGCCCTTCTTCTCCCCGGGCACGGCCGCGTCGGTGTCGAGCGTGATGCCGCCCACCAGTTCGACGAGGTTCTCCAGATACGGGGTGTCGAGCCGCCAGCTGTGCTCGATCTCGGAGCCGAGGAGCGTGTTCAGGGCGTCACGGGTGGGTCCGTTGCCGCCCTCCTCCACCGCCTTGCCCAGCGTGGTGGAGCCGCCGCCCTCGGCGGTGACCGCGAGGGCGTTGGGGAGCAGCAGCGTCGTGCCCCGGCCGGTGGTCTCGTTGTCGACGAGGAGGGCGGTGGAGCTGCCGCCGCCCTTCGTGTTCCGCAGATGGACGATGATCACGTCGCGCTGTTGGGGGCCGCCCGCGGCCCGGGTGGTGCCGCCGTCGCCGGAGAGGCCCGGCAGGCCGCCCGTGTGCCAGAGGTAGCCGGTGCCGCCGAGCAGGGCGAGTACGAGGAGCGCGACCAGCGCCACGACCCGGTTGCGGTTCTTCCGCTTGCGCTTGTCCCGGCGTTCGGTGCGGGTCTCGGCGAACTTCAGCCAGTCGATGACGTCCTCGGCGTCCTCGTCCGGCTCCTCGATGAAGGCGAACTGCTCGGTGCGGTAGTCCTCTGCGTCCCCGGTGGCCCCGGTGGCCCCGTTGGCTTCGGGATCACCCGCGCCGCCGGTACGGTCCGGGCCGCCGCTCCCGCCGTCACCCCGCTCCCCGGCCCCTTCGGCCGGGCCCCCGCCCCGCCGGCCCCGGCGTCCGCGCCCGGAGGCGCCTGACGGCTCCGGACCGGGTCCCGCGGCGCCGGCCCGCTCCTCCTGCCGCGGCAGCCGGGACGAGTCGCCGGACCGCGGTCCGGGTGCGGGCGATGGGTCCTGCGGGACGTACCGGTCCTGCCGGTCCTGCCGGTCCTGCCGGTCCTGCTGCCCGGTGTCCGCGGGGTTCGCGTGGCCGACGGCACCGGTGGGGCCGGCGGGGGCGTGACCGGAGGGGACGGCGGAATCCGGGGAGGCGTAGTCGGCCGGGTCGTAACCGGGGCCGGGGTACCCGGGGGTGGCGTGTCCCGCGCCGGCGTAACCGGGGCCCGCGGGGCCGGGGGCGCCGTAACCGTAGGCGCCGTAGCCCTCGTGCCCGCCATGGCCCGCGCCGGCGCCATACGCTTCGTTCCCGCCGGCGTAACCGCCGTAGCCCTCCTGGCCGGTGGGCTCCTGCGGGTACTGCGGCTGCGGGTACCCGTACTGCTGGTACTGCTGGTACTGCTGTTGGTGCTGCTGAGACTGCTGGTGCTGCTGCTGGGGCTGCTGGGGCTGGTAGGAGGGGTCGTAACCACGCTGCGGGTCAGGGCCGCCGCCGTACGGGCCGTAGGGCCCGTTCCCGCCGCCGGGGGCATCCGGCCCGGTGGCGGGGCCGCCATCCGCGGGAGGGGCGGTTCGGCGCCCGGTGTACGGGTCGTAGTAGGGGTCCCCGCCGTCCTCGGGCCGTCCGTACCGACCGGAGTGTGCGTCGTTCACCCGTGCCCCTTCCCGTGCTCGGCCGGACCGCTCAACCGGCGTCCCGGTACAGGCCGCGCTTGTCGATGTAGCGCACCACCCCGTCCGGCACCAGATACCAGACGGGTTCGGCGGCCGCCACCCGCGCCCGGCAGTCCGTCGACGAGATGGCGAGCGCCGGGACCTCGATCAGCGAGACCCCGCCGTCGGGCAGCCCGGGGTCGGAGAGCACGTGCCCCGGCCGGGTGACGCCGATGAAGTGCGCCAGCGAGAACAGCTCGGGCGCGTCACGCCAGCCGAGGATCTGCGAGAGGGCGTCGGCCCCCGTGATGAAGAACAGGTCCGCGTCGGGGTTGAGTTCCCGCAGCTCCCGCAGCGTGTCGATGGTGTAGGTCTTGCCGGCCCGGTCGATGTCGATCCGGCTCACCGAGAACTGCGGGTTGGAGGCGGTCGCGATCACCGTCATGAGATAGCGGTCCTCGGCCGGGGAGACCCGCTGGTGGCTCTTCTGCCACGGCTGCCCGGTCGGCACGAACACCACCTCGTCCAAGTGGTACTTGGCGGCGACCTCGCTGGCCGCGACCAGGTGGCCGTGGTGCACCGGATCGAACGTCCCGCCCATCACGCCGAGCCGGCGCTTGGCCGGACCGGTCACAGGCATGTCCTGCTCTCCCATGCGTGCAGAGCCTACTTGCCGGTCCGGTGCGGCGCCCCCGTCCTCAGCGGTCGCGGTTGAGGCGCGTGGTGATCCACAGCAGCAGGAGCAGCCCGACGAGGGCGCCACCGCCGGTGAGGTAGGGGCTGAGGCTCTCGTGGTTGCCGCCGTGCTCGCCGCCCTCGGAGGCGAGCAGGACCAGGGCGTGGGCGGAGCTGGGGAGAGTCATCGCGCGGACCATCCAGGGTTCGTCGGGCAGGGACGCTTGGGGACATCGTAAGCGGGGCCCCTGTGCAACCCGACGGCGACTCCTGGCGTCCTAGGGAGCCGACCGGCACGCCCCGGATGTCGGCCCGCCCGTCTAGGGTGGCGGCACCGGGCGAGGCCATTTCCCGGCCGACAGAGGGGGCCAGATGACCGATCCGAGCCAGGAGCGGGTGCCGGAGCGCAGCCGCAGGCGATTCCCGGGGATCTCTTCCCGCGCGTACGAGCACCCCGCCGACCGCTCCGCGCTGGTCGCGCTCCGCAAACTGAGCGGGTTCGACACCGTGTTCAAGGCGCTCAGCGGGCTGCTGCCGGAGCGGTCGCTGCGCCTGCTGTTCCTGTCGGACTCGGTGCGCGTCGGTGAGCTGCAGTTCCCGCATCTGCACACCATGCTGCTCGACGCCTGCCGCATCCTGGACCTGGAGAAGGTCCCCGCGATGTACGTGACGCAGAATCCGCAGCCCAACGCCATGTGCATCGGCCTCGACGAGCCGATCATCGTGGTCAGCACGGGTCTGGTGGAGCTGCTGGACGAGGAGGAGATGCGCGCGGTCGTGGGGCACGAGGTGGGCCACGCCCTCTCCGGCCACTCGGTCTACCGCACGATCCTGCTCTTCCTCACGGGTCTGGCCGTGAAGGTCGCCTGGATACCGCTGGGCAATGTGGCGATCATGGCCATCGTCACGGCGCTGCGCGAGTGGTTCCGCAAGTCGGAGCTGTCGGCGGACCGGGCGGGCCTGCTGGTGGGACAGGACCTCCAGGCGTCGATGCGCGGCCTGATGAAGATCGCCGGTGGCGACCATCTGCACCAGATGAACGTCGACGCCTTCCTGGCCCAGGCCGAGGAGTACGAGAAGGGCGGCGATCTGCGCGACTCCGTGCTGAAGATCCTCAACGTGCTGCCGCGCAGTCACCCCTTCACGACGGTCCGTGCCGCCGAGCTGAACAAGTGGGCGGCGAGCCGTGACTACCAGCGGCTCATGGACGGCCACTACCCGCGCCGTGACGAGGACGCGGACACCTCGGTGAGCGATTCGTTCCGCGAGTCCGCCGGTCACTACGCCGACACGGTCCGCAGCAGCAAGGACCCGCTGATGGGCCTGGTACGGGACATAGCCGGCGGCGCCGGGGATCTGGGCGGCAAGCTGCGGGACCGGTTCACCGGCGCCGCGAACGGCCGTGGCCAGGACGGCGCCCCCGGGCCGAAGGGCGAGTAACGGGGGTGCCCCGGCCCCGGTCTCCCCGGCCCCGGTCTCCCCGGACCCGGCCGGTGGTCCGGCGGCAGACGGCCGCGAGCACCCGCGAGCGGCGCGGGCAGGCGGCCGGGGAGCGCGGGGCATCGGGAGCGCGAGGAGTCAGCGGGAGCGCCCGGGCAGGTCCGGCTGGGCGGCACCGGCCAGCACACCGCAGCCCCCGGAGGCGGGGCGGCCGTCCGCGGTGTACGGATCGGTCGCGGCCGGACCGGCCCGGGCGGCCCGCTCCCCGGCGAGCAGCGGCCGGAGGTACTCGGCCGTCTCCGCGGAACAGCTCATCGGCCCGGCCCGCAGCCGGCTCTGCACCACCTCGAGCTGGTGGTCGCGGAGGTCGCCGCGGTCGAAGCGGAAGCGGGTCTCGCGGCGCACGGTGAACAGCGAGGCGCGGTCCGCGTCGCGGCCCTCCCGCGCCTTCTTCCCGCCCCCCTCGCGCCGCTCCCCGTCCGCGGAACGGGCCGGTTTCACGGCGTAGACGAAGGTGTGGTCGCCGGTGACCTCCAGCTGGTCCGGTCCCGCCTCCGTGACGGTGAGACTGCCCCGGACCCGCACACCGGTGTCGGCGAGCGTCACCTCACCGGGGTGGAAGCGGAGCAGCCAGCCGGTCGCGGCGTGCCGGCCGTCGTCGTCCGGCTCATCCATGCTGCGGTCGAACTGCGCGTGCTGCCCCGGGTCCACCAGCACCCGCACCGGCCGCACGGTCGAGCCGGTGAGCACCTCCGGGTCGAGGGAGGAGCGCACGAGGTACTCCTTGGCCGCGTCGAGGGCCGAGAGCACCTGCGTGTCGGTGAAGTTGCCGGTGCGCCGCGCGGCGGGCATCGCCACGCCGTCCGCGCCGGTCCGGAAACGCGCCGCGGGGCTGTGCGCGAAGAGTTCGCCCGGCTCACCGCCGGGCACGCCGTCCCGTGGCGCCAGCGGCAGCACGGCGCTGCGCAGCGGCTCCGGCTCGCGTTCCGCCACGGCCTGGTAGGGGCTGCGGATCCCCAGGTACACGGCCGTGCTGAAGGCCATCGTGATCAGCAGGACCAGCAGCAGGACCTGACGGTGGCCGCGGGTCCGGCTCCACGGACCGCGGTCACGCACCGCGGGGGCGCGGTCACCGAGACGCTCGCGGGCCGAGGACTCCTGAAGCCGGGCAGCGCGTATGAACGACTCGTCGAAGACGACGGATCGGTAGTCGTCGTCGCCACCGCCCGGGACGCCCTTGGGTGTCCCCTCAGGTGGGTCTCCAGGTCCGGCCATACCAACAGAGTGGGCCGGAAGGGCACCAGGTAAACGCGGGTTCCGGCGCCAATCGGGGAGTGCGGCGGCAGCCCGGGGGAACGGCTCGCGGGGCCTCCCGCCGTCCCGGGACCGGGCCCGCGCGGGACCGGCCCTACCGCCCGGCGGCCGAGGCGGTGGGCGCCGGGGACTCCGCCGGGACCCGCGGCAGGACGTCCCCCGCGCCGTCGGGGCCCCGGAGCCCGCCGACCCGGTCGCCGTCCACCCCCGTGGTGGCCGGCGGCGGCGCGGGATCCTGCCCGGCCCCGCTCCCGCCGCGGTAGACGGCCACGAAGGCGAGGGCCACCATGCCGACGCCCATCACCACGGCGAGCACCCAGGCCACCGACCGGTGCCAGCGGGTCCGGCTGCGGTACGGGCGCAGGGCGCCGCCGTAGGGCCCGTAGGGGTCGTGCGGATCGTGGCTGCCGGGGCCCTGCGGCTCGTCGGGACCGGAGTGGTACCAGCCGTCCGCCGTCTCGCGCTCCGGGCGGCCGACGCCGTAGAGCTCGTACAGCTCCTCGTCGGTCGTCGGGATGCCGGGCCGGCGGGCCGCCTCGGCCTCGGCCGCCCGCGCCTTCGCGGCGGCCAGCATCCGCTCGACGGCGCTGGGTTCGCGCACCGGGGCGGACCGGACGAAGTCCTCGTCGAAGACCACGGAGGCGAACGCGTCGTCCGCCGCTCCGTGGTGGCTGTCGGGCTCGTCGCCGTCCGGGAACGGCTTGCCCCCCGCATCCTCCGGCACCCGTCCAGCGTAGCCGCGGACCGCCGGGTTGGGCAGGGCGGGAAACGGAAAATCGGCCCGGCCCGCCGGAGGGCGCCCGGGGCCCGCGCTCGCCGGCGGTGCGACGGCGCGCTGGGACAGCCCGGCGCGAGGGCCGGCCGGGGCGGCGCCCCGTCGCGGCGCGGCCGGCGCGCGAGGGTCAGCGCGAGGGCCGGGGCCCACCCCGCACATGTCCGTCGCCGGTGACCACGTACTTGGTGGAGGTCAGCTCCGGCAGGCCCATCGGGCCCCGGGCGTGCAGCTTCTGGGTGGAGATCCCGATCTCCGCGCCGAAGCCGAACTGGCCGCCGTCGGTGAACCGGGTCGACGCGTTCACGGCCACGGTCGTGGAGTCCACCAACTGGG
Organism: Streptomyces zingiberis; assembly: GCF_012034935.1. GTDB lineage: Bacteria > Actinomycetota > Actinomycetes > Streptomycetales > Streptomycetaceae > Streptomyces > Streptomyces zingiberis. Next base: position 35,976 of record NZ_JAATEN010000002.1, on the reverse strand, counting down.
TGAACCGGCGGGCGGCGGCCTGCGAGGTGGTCACGATCGCCTCGGTGTGGCCGGAGGACCACAGCCGGATGTGGGCGACGGCCGCGTCGAGGGAGTCCACCACGGCGGCGGCGATGTCATGGGAGAGGTACTCCGTCTCCCAGTCCTCGGCGGTGGCCTCGACCACCGTCGCGCCGCTGTCGACGCGCTCGGCGAGCTCCCGCACCCGCTCGTCGCCGTGGACCGTCACCCCGGCCTCGGCCAGCGCCCGCAGCGCCAGGGGCAGGAACGCCTCGGCGACGTCCTGGTGCACCAGGAGGGTCTCCGCGGCGTTACAGACGCTGGGCCGCTGCGCCTTGGAGTTGATCAGGATCTCCACGGCCATGGCCAGGTCCGTCTCGGCGTCGACGTAGACGTGGCAGTTGCCGGTGCCGGTCTCGATGACGGGCACGGTGGCCTCCTCGACGACCGTCCGGATCAGCGAGGCGCCCCCGCGCGGGATGAGCACGTCGACCATGCCCCGGGCCCGCATCAGCTCCCGCACCGGCTCCCGGCCCTCCCCCGGCACGAGCTGGACGGAGTCGGCCGGCAGCCCGGCACCGCCGACGGCGTCGCGCAGGACCGTCACCAGCGCCAGGTTCGAGGCGCTCGCGGAGGAGGAGCCGCGGAGCAGCACCGCGTTGCCGGCCTTCAGGCAGAGCGCGGCGGCGTCCACGGTGACGTTCGGCCGCGCCTCGTAGATGATCCCGACGACGCCGAGCGGCACCCGCACCTGACGCAGGTCGATGCCGTTGGGAAGGGTCGAGCCGCGGACGATCTCACCGACCGGGTCGGGCAGGGCCGCCACGTCACGGACGTCACCGGCGATGGCGCGGATGCGCTCGGGGGTGAGGGTCAGCCGGTCGATGACGGTCGCACCGGTACCGGCCTCCCGGGCCCGCGCGACATCTTCGGCGTTGGCCTCGACGATCTCCGCGGTGCGCACCTCCAGGGCGTCGGCGATCGCGAGCAGCACGTCGTCCTTGACCGAACGCGGCAGCGGGGCGATCTCGGCGGCCGCGGCGCGGGCGCGGTAGGCGGCGCGGATGACCGGGGACTGCGGCATGGGGTCGGCCAGGGGCGAGGGGAAGACGCTCATGGGCCCAGGGTACTGAGCCGTACCCCGCGGTCACGGGATGTTCCGCAGCGCGAGACGGCCACCGTGGCGCGCCGGCGGCCGGGGCGGCGGGCGACGGGGCCGGGCGGAGACGCGGCGGGACCGGGCGGAGACGGGGCACAGACGGGACCGGGGCGGGGCCGGGGCGGCCGCACGGCATCCGGTGGACGGCCGCCGGGCAGGCGGGGAGCCTCCGGCCCGGGCGGCTCCATCGCTAGAAGGGGTGTACGCCGATGGGGGAGACGGGCGGCCGGCCGTACCCCTCGGTGACCCGCTGGTGATAGGTGTCGCGGTCGACGACCTCCAGACCGACGATCTCCCACGGCGGCAGACCGGCCGTGGCGCGGTGCTCACCCCACAGCCGGAGGGCGACGGCCGCCGCGTCGTGCAGGTCCCGGGCCTCCTCCCAGTAGCGGATCTCGGCGTGGTCGGCGGCATAGCGGCCGGTCAGCAGGAAGGGGTGGTCGTGGGCGAGCCGCTCCAGCCCGCGCCGGACGTCGGCGGGCGGGGTCCGCTCCCCCGCGAGGCTGAGGGTGACATGCCAGAGACGGGAGGGTTCGCGCCGCTCCGGCTCCGCGCCGGGCGCGCTCCCGGGCTCCGCCCCCGGCGCGGCGGGCACCGTGAGCGCCGTGACGGGAGCCGCGGCCGGGACGGTGGAGCGGGCGGGCCCGGTCCCGTTGCGGCGGACGGCGTCCGGTCTTCCCCGCTCCTCCGCGGCCCGGGGCCGCGCCCCTGGGCGCCCTCGTCTCACCGGCGGCCTCCTCCGCTCCCCGGCGCTCCGCGCCCCAGCGGGCGGAGCCGGTACCGGCGGACCGGCTCCGTCCGCGGAGCGCGGTCCCGGTACGCCGTTCCCGGCGTCCCGTACTCAAGAGTTGACCAGCCCGTGAGGGAGCCGCGCGGGGTTTTCCGGAAGGTCTCCGCGGAAGGGCCCCGTCCCGGACGGGCGGCGCCGGTGCCCGCGGTGCGCCGGAGGCGCCCCCGGCCGGTCCCCGGGCGGGCCGGTCACGTCACCGCGGCCCGGGAGCCGTCCGCCCTCCCGGGGCGCCCAGCAGGACGAGGTCGTCGCGGTGCACGACCTCCCGCTCGTAGGCGGGCCCCAGCTCGCGGGCGAGGTCCCGGGTGGAGCGGCCGATCAGCCGGGGGATCTCACGGGCGTCGAAGCTGACCAGGCCGCGGGCCACCGGCGTCCCGGCGGTGTCCCGCAGTTCGACCGGGTCCCCGGCCCCGAACTCGCCCTCGACGGCCGCGATGCCGGCGGGCAGCAGCGAGCTGTGCCGCTCGGTGACGGCCCGCACCGCGCCGTCGTCCAGGATCAGCGCGCCCAGCGGGGTGGAGGCGTGGGCCAGCCAGAGCAGGCGGCCCGCGGAGCGCCGTCCGGTGGGGTGGAAGTAGGTCCCGGCGGGGCGGCCGGCGAGGGCGTCGGCCGCCCGGCTGGCGGAGGTGAGCACGACGGGGATGCCCGCGGCGGTGGCGATCCGGGCGGCCTCGACCTTGGTGACCATGCCGCCCGTGCCGACCCCGGCCCGGCCGGCGCTGCCGATGGAGACCCCGGCCAGGTCCCCCTCACCGCGGACCTCGGCGATCCGCGAGGTACCCGGGGTGGCGGGGTCGCCGTCGTAGAGGGCGTCCACGTCGGAGAGGAGCACCAGCAGGTCGGCACGGACGAGATGGGCGACGAGCGCGGCGAGCCGGTCGTTGTCGCCGAAGCGGATCTCGTCGGTGGCGACCGTGTCGTTCTCGTTGACGACCGGGAGGGCGCCCATGGCCAGCAGCTTCTCCAGGGTGCGGTAGGCGTTGCGGTAGTGGGCCCGGCGGCTGGTGTCGTCGGAGGTGAGCAGCACCTGGCCCACCCGGATGCCGTACCGCGCGAAGGACGCGGTGTACCGGGCCACCAGCAGCCCTTGGCCGACGCTGGCGGCGGCCTGCTGGCGGGCCAGGTCCCGGGGACGGCCGCGCAGCCCGAGCGGGGCGAGCCCGGCGGCGATGGCCCCGGAGGAGACCAGCACGACCTCCTTCTCCCGCGCCTTCGCCGGCTGCCCGCCGGCCGCCGCGGCGAGGGTGTCCACCAGGGCGTCCACGCGGTCGGCGTCCAGACCGCCCGCCGCGGTCGTCAGCGACGAGGAGCCGATCTTCACCACGATCCGCCGGGCCGCCGTGACCTCCGCACGCCGCCCTTCCTCCACCGCTCCCGCTGCCCCTGACACCGCGCGTCCTCGCTCTCTCCTGCGCTCTTGCCGATCCGTCCGCCGCCCGCCGCCCGCCGTCCGGGCCCACGGTGCCGGGCCGGGACCGGACGGACCGGTACGCCCGGACGGCGGGCCGACGTCCCCGTGGAACGCGGAACGCCGGAGCCCGAATCCCGGAGCCCGGCTCCCGAATCTACGCCAGGCCGGCGCGCGGGCGCCCGGGCGTCCGGCCAGCGGGACGCCGGCGGGGGCACCTGCCTGGGGGAAGTGAACGGAAGCGCGGCACGGCGGGGCGCACGCTCCGGCGCGTGACGCACTGCGGAGGCCGGCGCGGGGGCGGCGCGAGGTGGACGCGGGGGCGGTCCCGGCACGCGGTCACGGCCGCCGAACCCCCGGCCTCCGCACGGACGTCGGGACCGCCGGAGGTGTCGGAAACCGCCGGGGAAGCTCCGGGAACGTCGGGAAACGGTCACACGGAGTCAGACGGTCGGCCACCCCGGTGACACCCCTCCCGTGAAATTGTCAGAGGGGCGGCGCACATCATACGGTCGGTGGTTGTTCTCCGTGGCCGCGTATCAGCCCGCGCCACGCACCGGCCCGCCGTGGCCACCCCCGTCCTCTCCGCACCCCTCCCTCCCGTTCCCCTCCCGTTCCCCTCCCATTCCCTTCCCTTTCCCGCCAGGAGCCCAGCTCGTGCCCTCTGCCGGACCAGTCCCCCGCCGCGCCGTGCAGCTCACGGCGCTCCTCGCGATGTTCGCGGCCTACACGTGCCAGCTCGCGGGAGCCCTGCTGCCCCAGGTGTCCCTCTTCGTCATCGCCTCGGCGGCGGGCCTCGCCCTCGACCTGTACCTCCAGATGAAGCAGCCAGGGCTGCTCTCGCTGCTGGGGAAGGTCCGCTTCGACGTCACCGTCCGGCAGCTGCTGCGGGACATGCTGATCGTGCTGGGGATGCTCCGGATGGAGGGCATCAACCCGATCGCGGAGCACTCACCGCTCACCATCGGGCTGCTCGCCTTCTACATGACGCACTTCGCGTGCCAGGCCGCGGCGGTGCTGGTACGCCGCCGCCGCACCCTGCCGATCGTCACCCGGAACATCGACACCAGCGGGCTGCGGCTCACCGCCGCGCCGCCGCGGATCCTCTCCCGCCGCCCCGGTCACCGGCTGCTGACCTTCTCGCTGCCGGTCACCGCGGGCCTGCTGGCCACGGTCGTGACGCGGGACGCCTTCTGGGGCGGCGTCGGGCTGGCGCTGGCGCTCGCCACCGCCGTCGCGGGCACCCTGTACCTGGCGAGCTGGCTGCTGCCGGCCAAGAGCCCGGCGAGCGAGACCGAGGCCCTGGAGTGGCTGCGCACCTGGCTCGAGGCGTACCGGCCCACCGTCGGCCTGTACTTCTCCGGCGGCACCACCTCCGCGTACCAGGCCAACATGTGGCTCTCGACGCTGCCGCAGCTCGACGGCAAGCCGGTGATCGTGCTCCGCGAGCGGTTCATGGTGCAGAAGATCGAGGCCACGGACGTGCCGGTGGTGTGCATCCCCAAGGTGGCGCACCTGATGCTGCTGGAGCACTCCACGATCAAGATGATGCTGCACCCGGCCAACTCCGGTAAGACCTCGCAGGTACTGCGCATCCCCTCGATCAAGCACGCGTTCATCAACCACGGCGAGAGCGACAAGCTCTCCAGCTGCAACCCGTACGCCAAGGCGTACGACGAGGTCTGGGTGGCCGGCCCGGCGGCGCGCGAGCGCTACCAGCTCGCCGACATCGGCGTGGAGGACAAGGACGTGGTGGAGGTCGGCCGGCCGCAGCTCGCACCGATCCGCCCGTACGCCGGCCCCCCCGCCGACAACGGCCCGACCACGGTGCTCTACGCCCCCACCTGGGAGGGGTGGACCACCGACCCCGGCAACACCTCGGTGATCCTGGCCGGCGAGAACATCGTGCGGCAGCTGCTCGCCGACCCGGGCGTGCGGCTGATCTACAAGCCGCACCCGATGACCGGCTCGGTCGATCCCCGCGCCGGCCGCGCCAACGAGCGCATCATGGCCATGATCACCGAGGCCAACACCCGGCGTGACGGGTCCCGCCCCGGTGCGGAGACCGCCGCCGAACTCCGCCGCCGCACCGTGGAGCTGGACCGGCTGACGAGCACGCACTTCCGCGCGGACGCCGACGAGGCCGAGCGCATGATGCTCCAGTCGGTGCCGGACACCGGGCGGGGCGAGGCCGTGGCGGCGGCGACCGCCGCCTGGGAGCGGGCGTACTGGGCCTCCGTGCCGGAGTGGGAGCACCAGATCATCACCGGTCCGCGCCCCGCCCTCTACACCTGCTTCAACCACGCCGATCTGCTGATCAGCGATGTGTCCAGCGTCGTCTCCGACTACCTGACCAGCGAGAAGCCCTACGCCGTGGCCAACACCAGCGGGCTCACCGAGAAGGAGTTCCGGGCGGGCTTCCCGACCGTGCGGGCGGCGACCGTGCTCTCCCGCGGCGCCAAGGAGATCCCGGCGCTGCTGGAGGCCGTGCGCCACCCGGAGAAGGACACCCTGGCGGCGGCCCGCGCCGAGCTGAAGACGCATCTGCTCGGCCCCGCCGAGCCGCCGTCGCTGGCCCGGTTCAACGCCGCGGTGCTGGCGCTGTGCGCCGAGGCCGACGCCCGCCGGGACCGCATGGCGGCGCGGCCTCTGTCGGAGGTGCCCACCCAGCGTGAGGGTGCCGAGGAGACCGCCGCCGAGCTGGCCTCCGAGGAGATCGAGCTGGAGCCCGCCGGCCCCGGGGAGCCCTCGGACGCGGCCGAGCCGGCGGACACGCCGGACGGCACGGACCCGGTCAACGCCTGACCTGACGCGCCGGGCGCCACGCCGCCCGTCGGCCGGACGGCACCACAGAGGAGCGGGGCCCCGGGGAGTCTCCCCGGGGCCCCGCTCCGTCGTGCCACGGCTTCGCCCACGGCACCGCACGGCCGTGCGCCACGCGGGCGCCACGGCCCGTGGCCGGTGGACGGCGGCAGGCCGGCCCGGGGGCCGGCGACCGGCGACCAGGGCTCCCCGGCGGTGCCGATGAGCGCTGAACGACAGCGGGGTGGCCGAAGACCGGCCCCCGGCCGCCGTTCCGGTCAGCCCGTGGCCCCGGTCCGCTCCGGGTGCCGGGCCAGCCGGCCCTCCCACGCCGAGGCCACCATGGAGCGCACGTCGTGCCGGGCGGCCCAGCCGAGTTCCTCGGCGATCAGATCGGCCGAGGCGACCACCCGCGCCGGGTCGCCGGGCCGGCGCTCCACGACCTCGGGCTCCGCGGACAGCCCGGTCACCGAACCGATGACGCCGATCATCTCCGCCACCGAAACCCCCTCGCCGCGCCCGATGTTGAGCACCAGCCGGGCCCCGGGGTCGGCGATCAGCCGCTGGACGGCCGCCACATGCGCGGAGGCCACGTCCTCGACGTGGATGTAGTCCCGCACGCAGGTCCCGTCGGGCGTCGGGTAGTCGGCGCCGAAGACCGCGGGCGGGCGCCCCTCGGCCAGCCGTTCGAAGACCATGGGGACGAGGTTGGTGACGCCCGTGTCCGCGAGGTCCGGCGAGGCCGCACCGGCCACGTTGAAGTACCGCAGCGAGGCGGTGGCCATGGCGTGCGCCCGGCCGGCCGCGGCCACCATCCACTCCCCCGCCAGCTTCGTCTCACCGTACGGATTGATCGGGGCGCAGGGTGTGGCCTCGGTGACGAGTTCGGTGTCCGGCATCCCGTACACGGCGGCCGAGGAGGAGAAGAGGAAACGGCCCACCCCGGCGCCGACGGCCGCCTGGAGGACGGTGCGCAGCCCTTCGACGTTCTCCCGGTAGTAGTACAGCGGCCGCTCGACGGACTCGCCGACCTGCTTCTTGGCCGCGATGTGCACGACACCCGTCACCGCGTGCTCGCGCATCACCCGGTCCAGCAGTGCGCCGTCGAGGACCGAGCCGCGCTCCAGCGGGACCCCGGCGGGCAGCCGCCCGGCCACCCCGCTGCTCAAGTCGTCCAGCACCACGGTGGATTCACCGCTGCCGGCCAGCGCCCGCACTACGTGGGAGCCGATGTATCCGGCGCCACCTGTGATCAACCACGTCATACCGCCACCTTATGCCGTGCCCCGGCACGTCCCGGGCACACGCGGGCGGCCCGCCCCGCGCCACCACCCGGGAGCGCCGGTGCCGGGCGGGCCGCCCGGTCAGGCGAAGGGGTCGAAGCCGCGGTACTCCTGCTCGGCCTCGTCCCGCTGGGCCTCGCGCTCGCGGCGCCGGGTGACGGCGGGGCGGGGTGCCTCGAAGCGGTGGTCCTCACCTCGGCGGCCGAGCATCTCGGCCCCGGAGGCCAGGGTGGGCTCCCAGTCGAAGACGACCGCGTCCTCCTCGGGGCCGATCGCCACCCCGTCACCCGCGCGGGCACCTGCCTTGACCAGCGCGTCCTCCACGCCGAGGCGGGACAGCCGGTCCGCGAGATAGCCGACGGCCTCGTCGTTGCTGAAGTCCGTCTGCCGCACCCAGCGCTCCGGCTTGTCACCGCGCACCCGGTAGAGGTTCTCCCCCTCGCGGGTGACGGTGAAGCCCGCGTCGTCCACCGCCTGGGGGCGGATGACGATGCGGGTGGCCTCCTCCTGCGGCTTGGCGGCGCGCGCGTTCGCGACGAGCTCGGCCAGCGCGAAGGAGAGCTCCTTCAGACCCATGTGCGCCACGGCGGACACCTCGAAGACGCGGTACCCGCGGCCCTCCAGGTCCGGGCGGACCATCTCGGCGAGGTCCTTGCCGTCCGGGACGTCGATCTTGTTGAGGACGACGATGCGGGGCCGGTCGTCCAGGCCGCCGTAGCTGCGCAGCTCCTCCTCGATGACGTCGAGGTCCGAGAGCGGGTCGCGCTCGGCCTCCAGGGTGGCGGTGTCCAGCACGTGCACCAGCACCGAGCAGCGCTCGACGTGGCGCAGGAACTCCAGACCCAGGCCCCTGCCGTGGCTGGCGCCCGGGATCAGCCCGGGGACGTCGGCGACGGTGTAGACGGTCGAACCGGCCGTCACCACGCCGAGGTTGGGCACCAGGGTGGTGAACGGATAGTCGGCGATCTTCGGCTTGGCGGCGGAGAGCACCGAGATCAGCGAGGACTTCCCGGCGCTCGGGTAGCCGACCAGCGCCACGTCGGCGACGGTCTTGAGCTCCAGGACGATGTCCCCGGCGCGGCCCGGCTCGCCCAGCAGCGCGAACCCGGGGGCCTTGCGCCGGGCGGAGGCCAGCGCGGCGTTGCCGAGGCCGCCCCGGCCACCCTGCGCGGCGACGTAGGACGTGCCCGCGCCGACGAGGTCGGCGAGGACGGTGCCGTGCCGGTCGAGGACCACGGTGCCGTCGGGCACCGGCAGCACCAGGTCCTGGCCGTCCTTGCCGGAGCGGTTGCCGCCCTCCCCGGGCCGGCCGTTGGTGGCCTTGCGGTGCGGGCTGTGGTGGTACTCCAGGAGCGTGGTGACCGACGGTTCGACGGTGAGGATCACATCGCCGCCCCGGCCGCCGTTGCCGCCGTCGGGCCCACCGAGTGGCTTGAACTTCTCCCGGTGCACGGAGGCGCAGCCGTGGCCCCCGTTACCCGCGGCGACGTGCAGTTCGACGCGGTCCACGAAGGTGGTCATGGGAAGTGCCTCCTGTTGTGCGCACCGGCCGGCCCGCGGCCCGGTGACGGGGGTGTACTGCTGTGCTGCCCGGCGGTCGGCCGCCCCGAAGGGCGCGGGCGGCGCCGGACCGCGGACGCGGTGACGCCGGGCCGCCCGGGACGGAGCGGCGGCTCCGGCGTCAACACGCCGAGGGCGGACCGTCTTCCCGTCACGCCGCTGGAGCGTTGCGGGAAGGGCGGCCCGCCCTCGGTGCTGTTCCGTGCGTCCGGGGCCGGTTACTCGCCGGCGGGGACGATGTTGACGACCTTGCGGCCGCGGCTGGTGCCGAACTGCACCGCACCGGCGGCGAGGGCGAACAGCGTGTCGTCGCCGCCGCGGCCCACGCCGTTGCCCGGGTGGAAGTGGGTGCCGCGCTGGCGGACCAGGATCTCACCGGCGTTGACGACCTGACCGCCGAAGCGCTTCACGCCGAGCCGCTGGGCATTGGAGTCGCGCCCGTTCCGGGTGGACGACGCGCCCTTCTTGTGTGCCATGTCTTCTCAGTCCCTTACTTCGCAGCCGCGGGAATGTCGGTGATCTTCACCGAGGTGTACTGCTGACGGTGACCCTGACGCCGGCGGTAACCGGTCTTGTTCTTGTACCGCAGGATGTCGATCTTGGCGCCCTTGTGGTGGTCCACGATCTCGGCCTGGACCTTGATGCCCCCGAGTACCCACGGGTCGCTGGTGACGGCCTCGCCGTCGACCACGAGCAGGGTCGAGAGCTCGACCGTGTCGCCGACCTTGCCGGTGGAAATCTTGTCAACCTCAACGATGTCGCCGACCGCAACCTTGTGCTGCCGGCCACCGCTGCGCACGATGGCGTACACGCGGATCTCTCTTCCTGCTCGCAGACGGGACCCCTGATGCCAGCCGCTCACGCGACGGCGCGGACCCGGCTGGATCCGCACCGCGACTTCCGGAAGGACAAGCGGCCTCCCCCGGACGGTGCCGGGAGGGAAGTGCTCAAGGGGGTGGCGTACACACGCCGACCGCCAAGGTTACGGGGCCTTGACACGCCGGTCAAACCAGCTCCGTCCCAGGCCGACCGGGGCGCGGGCGTCCGCTCCCGGGGGCCGGGGCCCGCCCGGTACCGGGTGGCGGGCGCGGGGTGTCCGGCCCGGCACGGCAGGGCGAGAGCAGGCGGCCGGGGTGCTCCCGCAGGGCCACGGATGCCCCACGCCGGCCCGTGGGCGGTCATGGACCGCGGTGGACGGCCACGGACCGCGGTGGGCGGACATGGATCGCGGTGGGCGGACATGGGCGGCTCCCGCCGGGGAGTGCCGCTCCGGGCCGCGTCCCCGGAGCAGCCCGCGGATACCACCTCCGGCGGCCACGAACGACGGCGCCGGGCCGGTGCCCGCCTCCGGGGAGGCGGGCACCGGCCCGGCGTACCGAGCTCCGGCCGGGGGCCGGGTCAGGTCACCCCTCGTCGGCCGAGGCCGCGGCCGGAGCGGTGGACTGCTCCGCCGCCACCGCCTTCTTCGAGGTCCGGCGGGTGGTGGCCTTCTTCGCCGTCGTGCTCTTCTTGGCGGCGGCCTTCTTGGCGGTGGCCGCCTCCTTCTTGGCGGGCGCCTTCTTGGCCGCGGCCTTCTTCGCGGTGGCCTTCGCCGTGGACTTCGCCGTGGCCTTCGCCGCCTTCTTCACCGTCCGCTTGGCGGGAGCGGCCTCGGGGCTCTCGGCACCCTCGCCGCCCGCACCGGTGCCGGCGGCCTCGGCCGTCCCGGCGGCCGGCTGCTCCGGCTCCCCCTCCGGCCCGGCGGCCGCGGCGGCCTCCGGGCTCCCGGCGGCGGGCACCTCGGCGGTCACCGACGCCTCGGGGACGGACTCCGCCACGGGGGCGCCGCCCTCCGCCGGCTCCTCGCCCTTCGGCGGTCCGGCCGGCGACGTGGCCTTGCGGACCGCGCGGCGGCGGGTGCGGGCCGGCGGCGCGGGCTCGGCCACCGCGGGCTCGGGAGCCCCGGTACCGGCGGCCTCCGTCCCGGCCGTCCCGGACTCCGCGGCCCGGGACTCCCCGGTCCCGGAGGTCCCGGACGGAGCCTGCGCCCCGGCGTCGGCACCGCCGACGACCACGACGGCGTCCCCGGTCACCTCGGTGGCCTGCGGCGGGCCGGCGGGGGCGGACGCCTTCCGGACGGCCCGGCGGCGGCCACGCCGCCCGACCCGGCCGGCCGCGGCCTCCGCCTCGGCGGCGCTGCTGTACAGCTCCTCGTCCGGCTCGAAGGCCGGCTCGGGCAGGGCCACCGGGCCGGTGTCCTCCGTCGCCGCCTCGGCCGGCGCCTCCGGGGAGGCCACGGCCGCGGCCACGGCCTCGCCCTCGGCGCCCGCGTCCGACGGCTGCGGGGCGTGCACGTGCGGCTCCGCCGCGGCACCCTTGCCCTTCTTCTTGCGCTTGCCCCCGCCGCCACCGCCGGCGGCCGTCACCTGGTCCACGTGGACGATGAGCCCGCGCCCGTTGCAGTGCACGCAGGTCTCGGAGAAGGACTCCAGCAGCCCCTGGCCGACCCGCTTACGGGTCATCTGCACCAGGCCCAGCGAGGTGACCTCGGCGACCTGGTGCTTCGTCCGGTCCCGGCCCAGGCACTCCAGCAGACGGCGCAGCACCAGGTCCCGGTTGGACTCCAGCACCATGTCGATGAAGTCGATCACGATGATGCCGCCGAGGTCGCGCAGCCGGAGCTGGCGCACGATCTCCTCCGCGGCCTCCAGGTTGTTCCTGGTGACCGTCTGCTCCAGGTTGCCGCCCTGGCCGGTGAACTTCCCGGTGTTGACGTCGACGACGATCATCGCCTCGGTCCGGTCGATCACCAGGGAGCCGCCGCTGGGCAGCCAGACCTTGCGGTCCAGCGCCTTCATCAGCTGCTCGTCGATCCGGTAGGAGGCGAAGACGTCGACCTCGGAGGTCCACTTCTGCAGCCGGCCGGCGAGGTCCGGGGCGACGCCCGCCACATAGCTGTGGATGGTCTCCCAGGCGTCGTCACCACTGACGACGACCTTGGAGAAGTCCTCGTTGAAGATGTCCCGCACCACGCGGACCGTCATGTCCGGCTCGCCGTGGAGCAGGGTGGGGGCACCGCCGGACTTGGCCTTCTTCTTGATCTCCGCCCACTGCTGCTGGAGCCGCTCGACGTCCCGGGCCAGCTCCTCCTCGGAGGCGCCCTCGGCCGCGGTCCGCACGATGACGCCCGCGTCCTCCGGGACGATCTTCTTGAGGATCTGCTTCAGCCGGGACCGCTCGGTGTCGGGCAGCTTGCGGCTGATCCCCGTCATCGAGCCCTCGGGCACATAGACCAGATAGCGGCCGGGCAGGGAGACCTGGCTGGTGAGCCGGGCGCCCTTGTGGCCGATCGGGTCCTTGGTGACCTGGACGAGCACCGACTGGCCGGACTTCAGCGCGCTCTCGATCCGGCGCGGGCCGCCGGAGGCGCCGAGCGCGTCGAAGTTGACCTCGCCCGCGTAGAGGACGGCGTTACGGCCCTTGCCGATGTCGACGAAGGCGGCCTCCATGGACGGCAGCACGTTCTGGACCTTGCCCAGGTAGACGTTGCCGACGTAGCTGGTCGCCTGCTCCTTGTTGACGAAGTGCTCGACGAGGACACCGTCCTCCAGCACCCCGATCTGGGTGCGCTCGCCGCTCTGGCGGACGACCATCACCCGCTCGACGGCCTCACGCCGGGCCAGGAACTCCGCCTCGGTGATGATCGGCACCCGGCGGCGGCCCTGCTCACGGCCCTCGCGGCGGCGCTGCTTCTTGGCCTCCATCCGCGTCGAGCCCTTGATGGACTGCACCTCGTCGAAGCCCGTGCCGGGCTCCTCCTTGCGGCGCGGCTCACGGATCTTGACGACCGTACGCTCCGGGTCGTCCTGGGAGGCGTCGGGGGACTGCTCGCCGGCGTCACCGCTGCGGCGCCGGCGACGGCGGCGACGGCGGCTGGAACTGCTGCCGGAGTAGCCGTCCGCGCGCTCGTCGTCGCTGTCGTCGCTGTCGGCGCTGTCGGCGCTGCCGTCCGCGTTCCCGTCGGCGCCGTTCCCGTCGCCGTCGTCCGGCGCGGCGCCCGAGTCCCGGGCGGACTCCTGGTGCCCGGCCTCCCGCTCCGCGCCCGGCTCGCCGTTCCCGGCGGCCTCGGCGGCTTCTGCGGCCTCGGCGGCCTCTGCGTCGGCGTCACCCTTGCGGCGGCGACGGCCGCCCCGGCGCCGGCGGCGGCCCGGGCGGTCCCCGGCCTCCTCCTCGCCGGCCTGCGGCTCCTCGGCGCCGGACTCCGGCTCCTCCTCGGTCCCGGCCCCGCTCTCCGCCTCCGCGGCGGGCCGGGCCTCCCTGGCCTCCTCGGCCGCCGCACCACGACGGCGACGGCGGCGCGGGACGGCGTCCGCCTCGGTGTCACGCTCGGCTCCGGTCTCCCGTTCCGCCTCCTCCGCGGCGGCCGCGGCCGCGCGCTCCGGGGTCTGGAACATCGGCTCGGTGAACACCGGCGGCTGGAACACGGCCGTCGGCGGGCGGGCGGCCCGCGACTGCGGACGCTCGCCCGCCGCCGCGGGCTCCTCCGCGGACCGGGGCGCGGTGAACCGGGCGCGCGTCCTCGGCGCCGCACCGGCGGCGGGCTCCCCGGCCTCCGCCGCGGACTGCTTGCGCTCGGCCCGGCGGCGGGTGCGGCGCGGCCGCTCCTCGGCGGCGGAGCCCTCCACCGGCTCCGCCGCCTCGGGGGCCGTCCCGGCCTCGCCTGCGGCGGGCCCGGACGTCTCGTCGGCCGACGGCGCCACCTCCGGCGCCGCCAGGCCCGTCTCCGCACGGCGTCCGCGCGCCGTCCGGCGCCGGGTGCGGGTCTCCGCGGCCACCTGCTCGGCCTCGGGGACCGTCGCGTCCTCGCCGGTCACGGAGCGCTCCGCCGGGGGGCCGGCGTCCGTGGCCTCGGCGGAGGGCTCGGCGGTGCCGCCCTGCGCGGCCTCGGTCTCGTCCGCCGCGGCGGCGGCCTGGGCCTGCGCCGCGGCCGGAGCCGAGGCGGCGCGGGCCGCGCGGCGGCGGGTGCGGCGCGGGGCCCCCTCGCCGGACGCGGCGGATTCTGCGGATCCTGTGGATTCTGCGGATTCGGCAGATGCAGCGGCGGTCCCCCCGGCCGGGGCGACCGCGGGCGTCTGATCGCCGGCGACGGCCGGCTCGGCCGGATCGCCGTCCCCGCTCACGGCCGGCGCGCCGGCGGGCGCGGTGGCCTTCCGGACGGCACGGCGGCGGGTGCGCGGCGCGGGCTCCGCGGTGGCCGGTGCGGCCGTCCCCGCGGTGAGCTCGTCGTTCTCCTGCGCCGCCACCTCGGGCGCGGCCGTCCGCGGTGCGGAGGTGAGCTCCTCGCCCTCCTCCTGCTCCTCCTCGTCCGCCGGGGCGGCGGGCTCCTCGGCCACCCGCGGGGCACCGGCCGGTGCCGTCGCCTTGCGGACCGCGCGGCGGCGCGTACGGGCGGGCGGCGCGGCGCTCGCGGGCGCCTCGGCCGCGGCCGGCTCTCCGGTCTCCTCCGCCACCGCGTCGGACAGCGCGGCCGGCTCGGCCGGCGCCGGGACGGAGTCGGCGATCACCACCGCGGCCTCGGCCGCCTCCTCGGCAGCGCCCTCCACGGGCGGGCCGGCCGGGCGGGACGCCGCCCGGCGCCGCCGGCGCGGCGGCAGGGTGTCGCTGGGACTGCTGTTCTCGGTTGTCTCCCCGGGGACGCGCTCGGGCGCCGTCTCCTCGGGCTCCATGGACTGGGGCATGCGGGCATTTCTCCCGTCACGCTCCCGGGCGCCGCACCTGATCCGGCCGCGGCCGCGTGATGTGCGCGGTTCCGCGGCCCGGGGCGCGGGCGCCGCACGGGAGCTGTCGTCTCGCTCGCCGTTCCGTGGGGACGGACCGGCGAAAGTCTGCTGTGTCAGTGCGTCGCCGGCCCCGGGTGACTCCCGGCGCGTCGGCGACGCGGCGGCGACCGTTCCTCAGCGGGTACCGGTACCCGCGCGCACTCCTCCGCCGGAGGGCGGAGCCTCCGTCGCGGCGGCCGGTACGGCGGCCGTGGGTGGGGCGGCCGTGACAGCCTCGCGGTCGGGCACGAGCGGGTCGGTCACCGCACCGGACTCCTCATCGAGCAGCCCCTGCGCCAGCCTGGTCACCGCTGCGGGGACCGGCGGCGCCAGGTCGGCCGTAGCTCGGAGGCCGGACAGGACGTCGTCGGGTCGTACGGCGGGTGTCGCGTGCCGCACTACCAGGCGCAGTATCGCACAGGCCGGGGTGCCCGGCCCATCGGCCGGTGCCTCACCGGCCTCCAGGCGGACCACGGCGGCCCGCGCGTCGAAGGCCCGCACCCCGTTCTTCGTCCGGCGCTTCACCTCCACCGAGCCGGCGGCGAGGAAGGCCGCCACGGCGTGCCCGGCCTCCGCGGGGTCCACGCCCGGGAGCCGCAGCTCCCACTCGGACGCCTGGAGCCGGTCGGCCAGCCCGGAGGTCCGGACCTCGACGGCGTCGACGACGTCCAGCCCCGCCGGGAGCGACCGGTCGAGCAGCGCCCGGAGCGTCTCCGGGTCCCGCGGCTCGGTCAGGGCGATCTCCAGATACTCGGCCTCACTGCCCGTGCCGGTGGGTGCGGCATTGGCGTAGGACACCTTGGGGTGCGGGGTGAAGCCGGCCGAGTACGCCATCGGCACCTCGGCGCGCCGCAGAGCCCGTTCGAAAGCCCGCTGGAAATCGCGGTGGCTGGTGAACCGGAGGCGGCCCCGCTTGGCGTAGCGCAGCCGGATACGCTGCGCCGCCGGTGCGGGCGGGGGGCCTTCGGGCTGTCGCTTGCCCAGGGTCGCTCAGTCCTTCGTGAGTCGCGGTCGTCCTCTCCCCAGGGTACGTGTCATGCCCCCGTGAAGTTCCCGGAGGGCCGCGTTCCCTCGCCGGACGGGGCCCGCGGAGCGGGCCGGGCCACCGGCGAGGCGGGCCGGGGCGGCGTCAGCGGAGGCCCTGTCCGGCCGCCGCGCACCCGTCTCCGCGAGGCCCGTCCGCCGGTGCCCGGCGGGTATCGGCGCACGGCGGGCACCGCGTCACGCGGTGTCCGGGGGAGCACCGTCCCGCCGGCGCCTCCGGCCGGAGCACGGCCGTGGCACCGGCGGGGGGCACCGGCGGCGGGGGGCGGGCGGGGGGGCGGGCGGCCGCTCCCCGGCCGCCCCGGGCCTACTTGTTGACCACGGACAGCGGCAGCAGCTTCTTGCCGGTGGGCCCGACCTGGATGTCGAGGTCGAGCTGCGGGCAGACCCCGCAGTCGAAGCACGGGGTCCAGCGGCAGTCCTCGACCTCGGTCTCGTCGAGGGCGTCCTGCCAGTCCTCCCAGAGCCAGTCCTTGTCCAGGCCGGAGTCGAGGTGGTCCCAGGGCAGGACCTCCTCGTAGGTCCGCTCGCGGGTGGTGTACCAGTCGACGTCCACGCCCTGCGGCGCCAGCGCCTTCGCCGCGCACTCCATCCAGCGGTCGTAGGAGAAGTACTCGCGCCAGCCGTCGAACCGACCGCCGTCCTCGTACACGGCGCGGATGACGGCGCCGATCCGCCGGTCGCCGCGGGAGAGCAGGCCCTCGACGATGCCGGGCTTGCCGTCGTGGTAGCGGAAGCCGATGGAGCGGCCGTACTTCTTGTCGCCGCGGATCTTCTCCCGCAGCTTGGTCAGCCGCGCGTCGGTCTCCTCCGCGGAGAGCTGCGGCGCCCACTGGAACGGGGTGTGCGGCTTGGGGACGAATCCGCCGATGGAGACGGTGCAGCGGATGTCGTTGGAGCCGGAGACCTCGCGCCCCTTGGCGATGACGTTGACCGCCATGTCGCCGATCTGCAGCACGTCCTCGTCGGTCTCCGTGGGCAGGCCGCACATGAAGTAGAGCTTCACCTGGCGCCAGCCGTTGCCGTAGGCGGTGGCGACCGTGCGGATCAGGTCCTCCTCGGAGACCATCTTGTTGATGACCTTGCGGATGCGCTCGGAGCCGCCCTCGGGGGCGAAGGTGAGGCCGGAGCGGCGGCCGTTGCGGGTCAGCTCGTTGGCGAGGTCGATGTTGAAGGCGTCGACCCGGGTGGACGGCAGGGAGAGGCCGACCTTGTCCTCCTCGTAGCGGTCGGCCAGGCCCTTGGCGATGTCGCCGATCTCGCTGTGGTCCGCGGAGGAGAGGGAGAGCAGGCCGACCTCTTCGAAGCCGGTGCTCTTCAGGCCCTTGTCGACCATCTCGCCGATGCCGGTGATGCTCCGCTCGCGCACCGGGCGGGTGATCATGCCGGCCTGGCAGAAGCGGCAGCCACGGGTGCAGCCGCGGAAGATCTCCACGGACATCCGCTCGTGCACCGTCTCGGCGAGCGGCACCAGGGGCTGCTTGGGGTACGGCCACTCGTCGAGGTCCATGACGGTGTGCTTGGAGACCCGCCACGGCACCCCGGAGGCGTTGGGCACGACCCGCCCGATCCGGCCGTCCGGCAGGTACTCGACGTCGTAGAACTTCGGGACGTACACGCCGCCGGTCTTCGCCAGCCGGAGCAGCAGCTCGTCGCGGCCACCGGGGCGGCCCGCGGCCTTCCAGTCCCGGATGATGTCGGTGATGGCCAGCACGGCCTGCTCGCCGTCGCCGATGACGGCGCAGTCGATGAACTCGGCGACCGGCTCCGGGTTGAAGGCGGCGTGCCCGCCGGCCAGCACGATCGGGTCCTCGTCGGTGCGCTCGGCGGCGGTCAGCGGGATGCCCGACAGATCGAGGGCGGTGAGCATGTTGGTGTAGCCGAGCTCGGTGGAGAAGCTCAGGCCGAGGACGTCGAACGCCTTCACGGGGCGGTGCGCGTCCACGGTGAACTGGGGCACCCCCTGCTCGCGCATCAGCTTCTCGAGGTCGGGCCAGACGCTGTAGGTGCGTTCGGCGAGGACGCCCTCGCGCTCGTTGAGCACCTCGTAGAGGATCATGACGCCCTGGTTGGGCAGTCCGATCTCGTAGGCGTCCGGGTACATGAGCGCCCAGCGGACGTCACAGGCATCCCAGTCCTTGACGGTGGAGTTGAGCTCTCCGCCGACGTACTGGATGGGCTTCTGTACGTGCGGGAGAAGCGCTTCCAGGCGTGGGAAGACCGACTCGACAGGCATCGTGATGTCTCTCATGAGCGGATAGGGGGACCATCCAGCGTACCGCCCGTGCCGGGCCCCTCCCGGCGCGGGCGGCGCGGGCCGGGGACCGCGGGGGCGGAGCGGGTCAGGCGGACATGGGCCGCTGCACCTTGATCGACTGGAGCAGGCCGACGGCGATCCAGACCGCGAACATCGAGGTGCCGCCGTAGGAGACGAACGGCAGGGGCAGCCCGGCGACGGGCATGATGCCCAGGGTCATCCCGATGTTCTCGAAGGACTGGAAGGCGAACCAGGCGATGATGCCGGTGGCCACGATCGTGCCGTAGAGCTCGGTGGTGTCGCGGGCGATGCGGCAGGCGCGCCAGAGGATCACGCCGAGCAGCAGTATGATCAGCCCCGCTCCGAGGAAGCCGAGCTCCTCCCCGGCGACGGTGAAGATGAAGTCCGTCTGCTGTTCGGGGACGAACTGGCCGGTGGTCTGGGTGCCGTTGAAGAGGCCGGTGCCGTGCAGGCCGCCGGAGCCGATGGCGATGCGGGCCTGGTTGGTGTTGTAGCCGACGCCCGCCGGGTCCAGCTCGGGGTTGGCGAAGGCGGCGAACCGGTTGATCTGGTACTCGTCGAGCACCCCGAGCTGCCAGACGAGGACGGCGCCGGCGGCCCCGGCGCCCATCAGGCCGAAGACCCAGCGGTTGGACGCGCCGGAGGCGAGCAGCACCCCGAGCACCATCACCGCCATGACCATCACCGAGCCGAGGTCCGGCATGAGCATGATGATCGCCATGGGCAGGGCGGCAAGCCCGAGCGCCTGGAGGACGGTGCGGTGGTCGGGATACGTCCGGTCCCCCGCGTCCACCCGCTCGGCCAGCAGCATCGCCATCCCGAGCACAATGGTGATCTTGGTGAACTCCGAGGGCTGGAGGGAGAAGCCGCCGATGTCCAGCCAGGCGTGCGCCCCGTTGATCGTCGTGCCCAGGGGGGTCAGGACGAGGGCGACGAGCACCACGGAGAGCCCGTAGAGCACCGGCACCGCGCCGCGCAGGGTGCGGTGGCCCAGCCAGACGGTGCCCACCATGAGGACGAGACCGATGCCGATGTTGACGGAGTGCCGGACGAGGAAGCCGTACGGGTCCCCGTTGTTCAGCTCGGTGCGGTTACGGGTGGCGGACCACACCAGCAGCGAGCCCAGCCCGGAGAGCGCCAGCGCGGCCAGCGTCAGCGGCCAGTCCATGCGGCGCAGCACCGAGTCGCGGGCGGTCATCCGCTCCCAGACGCCCTGCTTGGGGGCGTAGCGGCGGACGGAGAAGCCGTGGGCGGTCACTCGGCGCCCCCGGGTCCGGTGCCGGTGCCGGTGCCGGGCTCGTCTTCCTTCAGATGCTTCTCGGGGAGGATCTCGGCGGCCTTGATGGAGCCGTCGGGGCGGATCTTCGGGAGGTTCTTCTGCGGCTCGGGCAGCAGGGCCCGCTTCTTGTCGATGCCGCCGCCACCGCCGATGCCGTAGAGGGCGTTGTAGATGTTGCGCACGGCGGGGGCGGAGGCGCCGGAACCGGTGCCGCCCTGGGAGATCGTCATGACGATGGCGTAGTCGTCGGTGTAGGTGGCGAACCAGGAGGTGGTCTGCTTGCCGTAGACCTCCGCGGTGCCGGTCTTGGCGTGCATGGGGATCTCGTTCTGCGGCCAGCCGCCGAACCGCCAGGCGGCGGTGCCGCGGGTCGCGACGCCCTCCAGGGCGGAGTCCATCTGCTCGAGCGTCTTCTTGCTCACCGGCAGCTTGCCGTTCACCTTCGGCTCGATCTTCTCGACCTTCTTGCCGTCGGGGCTGACGATCGCCTTGCCGAGGGTGGGGGCGTGCAGCGTGCCGCCGTTGCTGAGCGCCGCGTAGACGGCCGCCATCTGGATCGGGGTGACGAGGGTGTCCCCCTGGCCGATGGAGTAGTTGATCGCGTCGTAGTAGTGGAGCAGCATGCCGCCGAGGCAGTTCTCCCGGGAGAGCCGGGTGACGTAGTCCTTCTTCTCGGGCCACTGCTCGGCGCGCTCGCACCAGGTGTCCTTGCTGGCCTTCCAGTAGTCCTTCTTCCACTGGCGGTCGGGGATCCGGCCGGAGACCTCGTTGGGGAGGTCGACACCGGTCTCCTTGCCCAGGCCGAACTGGTGGGCGGTCTTGTAGAACCAGTCCTCGGCGCTCTTCTTCGGCTTCGTGCCGCCGTCCTTGCGCCACTGGTCGTGGGCGAGCCGGTAGAAGACGGTGTCGCAGGAGACCTCCAGCGCGCGGCCGAGGTCGATCGAGCCGTGGTCCTCGGACTCGAAGTTCTTGAAGGTCTGCCCGCCGACCGAGTACGAGCTGGTGCAGGGGTAGCTGCCGCCGAAGTCGTAACCCGCCTTGACCGCGGCGGCGGTGGGGACGACCTTGAAGATGGAGCCGGGGGCGGCCTGGCCCTGGATCGCGCGGTTGAGCAGCGGGTAGTTGGACTTCTTCCGGGTCAGCTTCGCGTAGTCCTTGCCGGAGATCCCGCCGACCCAGGCGTTGGGGTCGTAGTCCGGGTTGGAGGCCATGGCGACCACGCGGCCCGTCCTCGCCTCCATCACGACGATGGCGCCGGCGTCGGCCTTGTAGTTCCGGTTGGTGTTGCGGTCGAACTCCAGGCGGGCCGCCTTCATCGCCTTGTCGAGTTCCTTCTCGGCGAGGGCCTGCACCCGGGCGTCGATGCTGGTGATCAGGTTGTGGCCGGCGACGGCGGGGCTGGACTCGGTGGTGTCCATGACCCGGCCGAGCTTGTCCACCTCGTAGCGGGTGACGCCGGCCTTGCCGCGCAGCCAGGAGTCGTAGGTGCGCTCCAGGCCGGAGCGGCCCACCTGGTCGGAGCGGAGGAAGGGCGAATCGCCGTCCTCGGCCTCCTTGATCTCCTCGTCGGTGACCGGCGAGAGGTAGCCGAGGGCCTGCGCGGTGTCGGCGCCGCTGGGCGCGGCGTAGCGCCGTACGGCGGTGGGCTCGGCGATGATCCCCGGGAACTCCTCGGCCCGCTCGCGGATCACCAGCGCCTGCTGGGTGGTGGCCTCGTCGGTGACCGGGATGGGCTGGTACGGCGAGCCGTTCCAGCAGGGCTGCGGGGTCTCGGAGTCGCAGAGCCGGACCTTCTCCCTGACCTCCTTCGGCTCCATCCCGAGCAGATCGGCGAGGCGGACCAGCACGGCCTCGCCGTCGTCCTTCATCTTCATCAGCTCGGTCCGGCTGGCGGAGACGACGAGCCGGGTCTCGTTGTCGGCGAGCGGCACGCCGCGGGCGTCGAGGATGGAGCCGCGGACGGCGGGCTTGACCACCTGCTGGACGTGGTTGCCCGCGGCGGCCGCGGTGTACTCGTCGCCGTTGCGGATCTGGATGAACCACAGCCGCCCCGCGAGGGTGGCCAAAAGGGAGAGGACGAGGACCTGGATGGCGACGAGCCGGAGGGTGACCCGGGTCGTGCGTCCGGTCTCCCGGATGTTGCTCACAGCACTGCCCCCTGAGGTGACGGAGCCGGCGGCGCGGTCCGGGCCGGGCGGCCGGTGCGCGTCGATCGGTCGGTGCGGAGCCGGCCGGCGCGGGGCCGGCCGCTGCGCGGGAGTCGGTCGGGGTGCCGGCTCACAGCCGCTTGACCCCCTTGATCCGTCCGGTCTTCACCCGGGAGGAGCGGCCGCCGGTGAGGAGACCGCCGCGCTGGCCGCCGATGCGGCCGCCCAGCCGGCCCGTGCCGCCGAGTCTGCCGCCGCCCAGCTTGCCGGTGGAGCCGCGCAGCCGCTGGCCCGCGCCCGAGCTGAGCCACCCGCCGTAGACGGAGCCCTCGGCCCCGGCCGTGCCGCCCCCGGCGGCCTCCGCCAGCGGGTCCTTCTCGGTGCGGCGGGCCAGGGCCATCACGCCGGGCACCACGAAGGGCGCCAGCAGCAGGTCGTACAGGGCGGCGGTGAGGAGCAGGCCGGGCAGGCCGACCTGGCGGGCGGAGGTGTCGCCGACAAGGGCGCCGACGCCCGCGTAGAGCAGGGTGGTGCCGACCGCGGCGAGGACGACGGCCGCCAGCGGGGCGGTGGCGGAGCGGAGCCGGCCGCTCTCCGGCTTGGCGAGGCCGGTGAGGTAGCCGACCACGCAGAGGACGAGGGCGTAGCGGCCCACGGCGTGGTCGGCGGGCGGCGCGAGGTCGGCGAGCAGCCCCGCGGAGAAACCGACCAGGGCGCCCCCCACATGGCCGTAGACCAGCGCCAGGCCCAGGACCACCAGCAGCGTCAGGTCCGGCACCGCCCCGGGAAGCTGCAACCGGGCGAGGACGCTCACCTGCACGACCAGGGCGACGACGACGAGGACGGCCGAGAGCAGGACGGATTTGAGGCGCACGGTGTCAGTTCCCGTCGAGAGCGGCGGCGGTGGGCGTGGTGGTGACGGTGACCGTGGGCGTCGGCTCGGGCCGCTTCGGCTTGGGGGGCAGCACGGTGTCGCGGGGGTTCTTCGCGGGCGGCTGGACGACGACGCCGACGAGGTCCAGCTTGGTGAAGCCCACGTAGGGGCGGACCTGCACGGTACGGGTCAGCTCCCCCTTGGCCGGGTCCACGCGGGTGACCTCGCCCACCGGGACGCCGGGGACGAAGGGCCGGTTGCCCTGCGAGCCGAAGGTGACCAGCCGGTCGCCCTTCTTCACCACCGTCCTGCCGTTCAGCAGCTGTACGCGCAGGTCGCGGTCGCCCTGGCCGGTGGCGAAGCCGAGCTCGTCACTGCCCTCCAGCCGGGTGCCGACGGTGAAGTCGGGGTCGTTGGCGAGCACCACCGTCGCGGTGGACGCGGCGACGGTGGTGACCCGGCCCACCAGACCGTCCCCGTTGAGCACGGTCATGTCGCGGGTGACGCCGTCGTCGCGGCCGACGTCGATGGTGACCGTCCAGGAGAACCCCTGGGCGGCTCCTATGGCGATGACCTGGGCACCCTTGATGCCGTACCGGCCGGCGCCGGCGGCGCCGAGCATCTTGTCGAGTTCGGCGGCGCGGCCCCGGGTGCGCTCGTCGCTGCCGAGCTTCAGCTTCAGCGCCGCGTTCTCGCGCTCCAGTGCGGCGATCCGGCCGTGGCGCTCACCGGAGTCGCGGACCGCGCCGATGGCGTTGCCGATCGGGTCGACGGCCGACGCGACGCCGTTCTCCACCGGCCCGAAGGCGGACGCGGCGGCGTCCCGGGCGCCGTTGAGCGGTGACGCCTCGCCACCGCGGATGTCCACCGTGATCAGCGCGAACGCGACGGCGATCAGCAGCACCAGGAGCAGCCGGCTCTCTCGTGTGTCCCTCACCTGCGGCGGCGTGCCTTCCTTGTCGGACGGACCCGGCGCGGGCCGGGCCCGTCGGCGTCGTCAGCCGGAGTCCGCCGTTCCGTCCGGAGAGGGAACCGGCCCGGCTGTGCGGTCCTGTGTCCGGTCCTACCGGGACCGGGGGCGGGTGACGCGCCGTACGGGCGGGTAGCGCCCGTACGGCGCACCGCGGTCAGCGGCGGGGCTGGGCGTCCAGCACCTGCTGGAGCGCCTCGAACTCCTCGACGCACTTGCCGGAGCCGAGCGCGACGGAGTCCAGGGGGTTCTCGGCGATGTGGATCGGCATGCCCGTCTCCTCGCCGAGCCGCTCGTCGAGGCCGCGGAGCAGGGCGCCGCCGCCGGTGAGGACGATGCCGCGGTCCATGATGTCGCCGGAGAGCTCGGGCGGGCACTTGTCGAGGGTGGTCTTGACGGCGTCGACGATGGAGTTGACGGGCTCCTCCATGGCCTTGCGGACCTCGGCGGCGGAGATGACCACCGTCTTGGGGAGGCCGCTGACCAGGTCACGGCCGCGGATCTCGGTGTGCTCGTCCTGGCCGGAGTCGAAGGCCGAACCAATGGTGATCTTGATGCTCTCGGCGGAGCGCTCCCCCAGGAGGAGGCTGTACTCCTTCTTGATGTGCTGGATGATCGCGTTGTCCAGTTCGTCACCGGCGACCCGGATCGACTGGGCGGTCACGATGCCGCCGAGGGAGATCACCGCGACCTCGGTGGTGCCGCCGCCGATGTCCACCACCATGTTGCCGGTGGCCTCGTGGACCGGGAGGCCCGAGCCGATCGCGGCGGCCATCGGCTCCTCGATGATGTGCACCTGCCGCGCGCCGGCCTGGGTGGACGCCTCGATGACGGCGCGGCGCTCCACCCCGGTGATCCCGGAGGGCACGCAGATCACCACGCGCGGGCGGGCCAGGTACCGGCGCTTGTGGATCTTGAGGATGAAGTAGCGGAGCATCCGCTCGGTGATCTCGAAGTCGGCGATCACGCCGTCCTTGAGGGGGCGGACCGCGACGATGTTGCCGGGGGTACGGCCGATCATCTTCTTCGCCTCGGCGCCCACCGCCAGGATGCCGCCGGTGTTGGTGTTGATGGCGACGACCGAGGGCTCATTGAGGACGATGCCGCGGCCCCGGACGTAGACCAGGGTGTTCGCGGTACCGAGGTCGATAGCCATGTCACGGCCGATGAACGACATGTTGTTCCCCATGAGGATATGTCTGGCCTTCCCAACTGGAGATGATGGCGTTTGAGGTCAGGAGGAAGGAGCGGTGGGTGTGAGGAACACCATGGTAGTCACGACCTGGGCCACTCCGCGCGACGGCCCTCCCATTGTCCCGGGGAGGCGCCCGCGCCCTCGTCATGCTGACGTCGTGTCGGGCCGCGGGGTTCCCGCACGGGCCCGGAAATCGCCCTGGGGCGGCCGGTACCTCCCGGCCGCCCCAGGTCAGGCGCGGTAGAAGCCTGATGTTCCGTCAGATTTCCGCCGCCGCGGACTCAGGCCGACGCGGGGAAGAAAAGCTTGAACTCGCGTTCGGCGGACTCCTCGGAGTCCGAGGCGTGGACGAGGTTCTCCCGGACGATGGTGCCGAAGTCACCGCGGATGGAGCCCGGCGCGGCGGCGATGGGGTCGGTGGGGCCGGCCAGCGTCCGCAGCCCTTCGATCACCCGTTCGCCCTCGACGGCCAGGACCACCACCGGACCGGAGGCCATGAATTCCATCAGCGGCTCGTAGAACGGCTTGCCGGCGTGCTCGGCGTAGTGCTGCTCCAGCACCTCGCGGCTCAGCTCGCGCAGCTCCAGCGCGCTGACCCGCCAGTCCGCCTTGCGCTCGATCCGGCCGATGATCTCGCCGATCAGCTTCCTCCTGACCGCGTCCGGCTTGAGGATGACGAGCGTGCGCTGGCTCACGGTAAGGGCTCCTTCGTCCAAGGGGGTGGGGTGGGACGAGGCTACAGGGGCACCTCGCACCGCCCGCACACCGCGTCGGCCCCGCACCGGGGAGGCCCGGCCACCGCACAGCCCCGCGCCCCCGGACCGGACCGGGGCCGGCCGTCTCCGTCGCCCCGCCTCCGCGGACCCGGACCGGACGGACCACCCGTAGGCCGGTCAGCGCACCGGGCCCCGGCCGCCGGCGCCTCAACCCCGCGCCCGGGCCGGACGGCCGGACCGCAGGCCGGCCAGGCGGTCACCCCGCGCGCCGCCCGCGCCGCGGCTCAGGCCGGGAGGGACGTGGCGTGGCGCGCCCTGGCCTCGTCGATCCGGCGGCCGTAGTGCACGGACGCCCACCACAGCCCCGCGAAGCAGGCGCCGAGGAAGAACATCATCGGCACCACCACCCCGGCGGCGATCAGCCCCATCTGGAGGGCCCAGCCCACGGCGACCATGCCGGGCCGGGACACCACCCCGGCCAGCGCCAGGCAGAGCACCATCGCCGTGCCGCTCACCGACCAGACCAGCCCGGCGGAGAGGTCCGACATCCGCTGGGCCACCAGCCCGGCGAAGCCGATCACGAAGAACTCGCCGATCAGCGTGGACGCGCAGAGGGTACGCATCGTTCAGCCCCTTCCCATCAGCAGCCGGGCCTCACCGACCGTGATCACCGACCCGGTCACCAGCACCCCGGCGGAGGCGTACTCGCCCTCCTCCTCGGCCAGCGTGACCGCCGCCTCCAGCGCGTCGTCCAGCCGGGGCTCGACCTGCACCCGCTCCTCGCCGAAGACCTCCACGGCGATCGCCGCCAGGGCGTCCACGTCCATCGCGCGGTGGGTGGAGTTACGGGTCACCACGACCTCGGAGAGGACCGGTTCGAACGCCTCCAGCAGGCCCTTCACGTCCTTGTCGCCGCTCGGCCCGACCACGCCGACGAGCCTGGCGAAGCCGAACGCCTCGGAGACCGCCGCGGCCGCCGCGCGCGCCCCCGCCGGGTTGTGCGCCGCGTCCAGGACGACCGTCGGGCTGGTCCGCACGACCTCCATCCGGCCCGGGGCGGCCACGGAGGCGAACGCCGAACGGACCGTCTCCTGGTCCAGCGGGCGGGCGTGGTCGGAGCCGACGCCGAAGAACGCCTCCACCGCCGCGAGCGCGACGGCCGCGTTGTGCGCCTGGTGCTCGCCGTGCAGCGGCAGGAAGACGCCCGGGTACTCGCCGCCGAGCCCGCGCAGCGTCAGCAGCTGCCCGCCGACCGCGACCTCCCGGGCGACCACGCCGAACTCCATGCCCGCGCGCGCGACCGTGGCGTCCACCTCGACGGCCTTCTTCAGCAGGACCTGCGCGGCGTCCACCGGCTGCTGGGCCAGCACGACCGTGGCGCCCTGCTTGACCACCCCGGCCTTCTCGCGGGCGATCTCCCCGGGCGACGTGCCGAGCCGGTCGGTGTGGTCGAGGTCGACGGGCGTGACGACGGCGACGCCGGCGTCGATCACGTTGGTGGCGTCCCAGCTCCCGCCCATGCCGACCTCGACCACCGCCACGTCCACGGGCGCGTCGGCGAAGGCGGCGAACGCCATGCCGGTGAGCACCTCGAAGAAGGACAGCCGGTGCTCCTGCGCGGCGTCGACCAGATCCAGGAACGGGGCGATGTCCCGGTAGATCTCGACGAACCGCTCGGGGGTGACCGGCGCCCCGTCCACGCTGATGCGCTCGGTCACCGACTGGACGTGCGGGCTGGTGTACCGGCCGGTGCGCAGTTCGAAGGAGGCCAGCAGGGCCTCGATCATGCGGGCGGTGCTGGTCTTGCCGTTGGTGCCGGTGATGTGGATGGACGGGTAGGCGCGCTGCGGCTCCCCGAGTACATCCATCAGGGCGCCGATGCGGGTCAGCGAGGGCTCCAGCCGCGTCTCCGGCCAGCGGCCGAGGAGCGCGCTCTCGACCTCGCGGAGCTCCCGGTCGACGGCCGGGTCCGCGGGCCGGGACGGGATCTCCTCCGGCTTCGGCGGCCCCGCCTGGGTCCGCAGGGTGCGGCTGCCGGCCTCGATCACCGCGAGGTCCGGGTCGCGTTCGGTCTCCGCCCCGACGATTCTCTCGAAATCGTCGGGGTCGCCGGATTCGGGGGTCCCGTGCGGTACGCGCTCACTCACGGGGCTCAGTCTACGGAGCCGTCCGGGCGCCCCGTCCCCGGCAGGGCCGTGCTCCTGGTCACCCGCCTCCCCGGCCGGGTGAGGGCACCGGTCACCCGGTTGACGGCCCCCGGCCGGGGCCCGGAGACACCACCGCCCCCGCCGGCCGGACGGCCGTGCAGGGGCGGTGGGACGGAACCGGGAGCGGTGCCTCGCCCGGCCGGGGAGGCGGCGAGCTCTGCTCAGCCCTGCGGCAGCCGGCCGAGCTGGCCGCCGATCCGCTCGATGTCCGCCTCGGCCGCGGTGAGCCGGGCGCGGATCTTCTCCACGACATGCTCCGGGGCCTTGGCGAGAAACGCCTCGTTGCCGAGTTTCGCCGTGGTCTGCGCCTTCTCCTTCTCCGCCGCGGCGAGGTCCTTGGAGAGCCGGGCCCGCTCCGCCGCCACGTCGATGGTGCCGGAGAGGTCCAGGGCGACCGTGATCCCCGCGACCGGCAGGGTGGCGGTCGGCGAGAAGTCCTCCCCCTCCGGCTGGAGACGGAGCAGCTGGCGGACGGCCGTCTCGTGCCGCGCCAGCTCCGAGCCGGCGAGGTCCAGCCGGGCCGGGACCTTCTGGCCGGGCTGGAGTCCCTGGTCGGCGCGGAACCGGCGGACCTCGGTGACCACCCGCTGGACGGTCCCGATCTCCAGCTCGGCCGCGGCGTCGCGGAAACCGCTGTCGGACGGCCACTCGGCGATCACGACGGACTCCCGGCCGGTGAGCGCCGTCCACAGCGCCTCGGTGACGAACGGCGTCACCGGGTGCAGCAGCCGCAGCACGACGTCGAGCACCTCACCGAGGACCCGGCGCGAGGTGTCCGCCGCGGGGCCGCCGGCCTGGAACACCGTCTTGGTCAGCTCCACGTACCAGTCGAAGACCTCGTCCCAGGCGAAGTGGAAGAGGGCGTCGCTGAGCTTGGCGAACTGGTAGTCCTCGTAGTAGGCGTCGACCTCCGCGACCACGGCGTTCAGCCGGGAGAGGATCCAGCGGTCGGCCGCCGACAGCTCCCCGGCCGGAGGCAGCTCTCCCTCGACCGTGGCGCCGTTCATCAGCGCGAAGCGGGTGGCGTTCCAGATCTTGTTGGCGAAGTTCCGGGAGGCCTGCACCCAGTCCTCGCCGATCGGGACGTCGACCCCGGGGTTGGCGCCGCGGGCCAGGGTGAAGCGGACGGCGTCGGAGCCGTACTCGTCCATCCAGTCCAGCGGGTTGACCGCGTTGCCGAAGGACTTCGACATCTTCTTGCCGAACTGGTCGCGGACCATGCCGTGCAGGGCGATGGTGTGGAACGGCGGGGTGCCGTCCATCGCGTAGAGGCCGAACATCATCATCCGGGCCACCCAGAAGAACAGGATGTCGTAGCCCGTGACCAGCACGGAGTTCGGATAGAACTTCTCCAGGCTCTCGGTCCGGTCGGGCCAGCCGAGCGTGGAGAACGGCCAGAGGCCGGAGGAGAACCAGGTGTCGAGGACGTCGGCGTCCTGGTGCCAGCCCTCGCCGGACGGCGGCTCCTCATCCGGGCCGACGCAGACCGTCTCACCGCCGGGGCCGTACCAGACGGGGATGCGGTGGCCCCACCAGAGCTGGCGGGAGATGCACCAGTCGTTGAGGTGGTCGACCCAGCCGAAGTAGCGGGACTCCATCTCCTTGGGGTGGATGGCGACCCGGCCGTCGCGGACGGCGTCGCCCGCCGCCTTCGCCAGCGGCCCGACGCGGACCCACCACTGCATCGACAGCCGCGGCTCGATGGTGGTCTTGCAGCGCGAGCAGTGGCCCACCGAGTGGGTGTACGGGCGCTTCTCGGCGACGACACGGCCGTCGGCGCGCAGGGCGGCGACAATGGCGCTCCGCGCCTCCAGCCGGTCCAGGCCCTGGAAGGGACCGTGCGCCGTGATGATCGCGTGCTCGTCCAGGACCGTGAGGCTCGGCAGGTCGTGCCGGCGGCCGATCTCGAAGTCGTTCGGGTCGTGCGCGGGCGTCACCTTGACGGCGCCGGTGCCGAACTCCGGGTCGACGTGCTCGTCGGCCACGACCGGGATCCGGCGGCCGGTGAGCGGCAGTTCGATCTCCGTGCCGACGAGATGGCGGTAGCGCTCGTCCTCCGGGTGCACCGCGACGGCCGTGTCACCCAGCATCGTCTCGGCCCGGGTGGTGGCCACGACGATGGAGTTCTCCCCCTCGCCGTAGCGGATGGAGACCAGCTCGCCCTCGTCGTCCTGGTACTCCACCTCGATGTCGGAGATGGCGGTGAGGCAGCGGGGGCACCAGTTGATGATCCGCTCGGCGCGGTAGATGAGGTCGTCGTCGAAGAGCCGCTTGAAGATGGTCTGGACGGCGCGGGAGAGCCCCTCGTCCATGGTGAAACGCTCGCGGGACCAGGCCACGCCGTCGCCCAGCCGCCTCATCTGGCCGGAGATCTGGCCACCGGACTCGGCCTTCCACTTCCAGACCCGCTCGACGAACGCCTCGCGGCCCAGGTCGTGCCGGGACCTGCCCTCCTTGGCCAGCTCGCGCTCGACGACGTTCTGGGTGGCGATGCCCGCGTGGTCCATGCCGGGCTGCCACAGCGTCTCGTACCCCTGCATCCGCTTGCGGCGGGTGAGGGCGTCGATCAGCGTGTGCTCGAAGGCGTGGCCCAGGTGGAGGGAGCCGGTGACGTTGGGCGGCGGGATGACGACGGTGTAGGGCTCCTTGCCGCTCCCGGCGTCCGCCTCGAAGTAACCGCGGGCTACCCAGCGCTCGTAGAGCGGACCTTCCACGTCGGCCGGTGCGTACTGAGTCGGCAGGTGGGCGGGGGCGCTGCTGTCGGCCCCGGCCTCGGGGCGCTGGGTGTTGTCGGTCACGACCGCCAGTCTAAGGGCGTGGCCACCGCTGTTACGAACCCGTTGCCGCCCCGGGGCGGAGCCCGCACCAACCGTCGGGGAGGATGGCTCCCAACTGTCATGTGCACCTAGGGGGATCCCGATGAGTCACCACCAGCCGCCGCCGCAGCCGGGGCCGTACGGGGGCGGAGCGCCCGGGCCGTACGGTGCGGGCGGGGCGGGCGGCGCCCCCGGCTACGGGTATCCGGCCGGGACCCCGGGGCAGGCGCCTCCCCCGCCGCCGCCTCCCCCGCACCACGGGGGTGCCGGGCCCTACGGGCAGCCCCAGCAGCCGGGCCCCTACGGCGGGCACCACGGGCACCCCGGCCACCCCGGCCATCAGGGTCACCCCGGGTACCCCGGACAGACGCCGCCGCCCTACGGGCAGACACAGCAGCCGTACGGCCAGATGCCGCCTCCCCCGCCGCCCTCCGGTGCCGGCAAGGGGAAGCGGATCGGCATCGTGGCCGGGGTCGCCGTCGCGGTGGCGGCGGTCGTCACCGGAGCGGTCCTCCTCACCGGCGGCGCGGACGACGACGGCCCGCACCGGCTGACCACGCCCCAGAAGGTGGCCGGTGAGTACGAGCGCAAGGGCGAGGGCCGGGACGACTCCGGGCTGAGCGGCAAGGACCGGGATTCCCTCGCGAAGCTCCCCGGCGTCAGGGACCCGCACCCGGTCCAGGCGGAGTACCTCACCACCACCAAGAAGCAGATGCTGCTGACCGGGGTCTGGGGCGAGATCGACAACCCGGAGCAGGTCATCGACGCCATGTTCACGGTGTTGCGGACCTCCGCGCAGGACCAGGGCAACGTCGAGGTCATCGGCTCCCCGGAGGACGCCGAGCCGGACGGCCTGGGCAGCGCCGTCATGAAGTGCCAGAAGTTCAAGACCACCAACGACGACCCGTCCGCGCCGGTGAAGACCGCCGAGATCCCGGTGTGCATCTGGTCCGACTCCAGCACGGTCGGCGGCGTCATGGTGATCGATCCGCTCGCCGTGCTCGCCGGCAAGGCCGATCTGGAGGCCGTCGCCGAGGAGACCGCGAAGGTGCGCGGCGACGCCCGCGTCAAGATCGAGGACGGCGGCTGAACCCCGGGCGGCGGAGCGGGCGGCGGAACGGCCGCCGCGGCACGTCCCGTACGGCCCGTACGTCCACCGGCGGCCGTACGGGTCACACACCACCCCGGCCCGCCGGCGTACGCGCCGGCGGGACCGCGCCGCGCTCCCGGCGCGCGGCGGAGCACCACACCCACGCGCCCGAATACAGCAAGCGAACCGAACCCACCGCAGAACGCCACGGAACACCACCGGGACACGCGCCGGAACCGGCCCCGCCGGAACCGCGCGCCGACCGGTGGAACCACCCGGCACCACCGGCACGATCCGCCCCGCAGGCGCGATCGGCCCGTCACCAAGGGGGACCCCTATGAGTCAGCACCAGCCTCCGCCGCCGCCCGGCCCGTACGGCGGGCAGCCGCAGCCCGGACAGCAGCCCGGCCCCTACGGCGCACCGCCCCCGCAGGGCTACGGGTACCCGCAGCAGGGGCAGCAGGGGGCGGGCCCCGCGCAGTTCCCGCAGCAGCCCCAGCCCGGCTACGGCTATCCGCAGGGCGCGCCCGCCGGGCAGCCCTGGCCGCAGACCCCGCCGCCGCCTCCCTCGCGGGGCCTCGGCAAGGGCGCCGTCATCGGCATCGCCGTCGGCGCGCTGGTGGTGCTGGGCCTGGTCGGCGCGGGCGTCACGGCGCTACTCGGGGGCGAGGAGGGCACCGAGAAGCTGACCACGCCGAAGACACTGCTCAGCGGCGAGTACGAACGTTCCCAGGACAGCGCCGAGTTGGCGCGGCAGCGGGACGTCCTCCAGAAGGAGCTGCCCTCGGACGGCACCGCGGTGGTCGGCCAGTACCTCAAGGGCGGCAGCGTGGAGCAGGGGGCGCTGATCCTCTCGGGGGCCTGGGGTGACATCGACTCCGACCCGGCGGAGATGCGCGGTGACGCCCTCGACGGCATGGTGCAGGGCCAGCCCGGCTCCGAAGTCGTCCAGGAGAAGAAGGACTTCCAGGTGAACGGCGACACCCTGAGCTGTCAGGTCGTCAAGGCCGGCCAGGGGCTCGCGGAGATGTACATGCCCGCCTGCGCCTGGGCGGACAGCTCCACCATGGCCGTCGTCGCCGTGGTCTCCACGGACTACACCTCCGAGGGCTCCGTGGACCTCGACGCGTTCGCCAAGACGGTCGGGAAGGTCAAGGGCGAGACCGTCGAGCCGCGGTGACGCGGAAGCGCGGGTGAGCGCGGAGGGGCGGACCGGTCCGGCCGGTCCGCCCCTCCGCGCTCACATCCCTCCGCCGGTCCGGCGCCCGGGCGCCGTGGCGCGCGGGCCTCCACCGCGTCAGGCGCTCTTCTCGTGCCGTTCGCCCGCCTCGCCCCCGCGGCTGCGGGGCACCAGGGTCGGATTCACGTTGGAGTGCACGACATCGGCCGTGACGACGACCCGGGCCACGTCCTTGCGGGAGGGGACCTCGTACATCACCGACATCAGCACCTCCTCCATGATGGCGCGCAGGCCGCGGGCGCCCGTGCCGCGCAGGATCGCCTGGTCGGCGATGGCCTCCAGCGCGGGCCGGTCGAAGTCCAGCTCGACGTTGTCGAGTTCGAAGAGCCGCTGGTACTGCTTGACCAGGGCGTTGCGCGGCTCCACCAGGATCTGCAGCAGCGCCTCGCGGTCGAGGTTGTGCACGGAGGTGATGACCGGGAGCCGGCCGATGAACTCCGGGATCATCCCGAACTTCACCAGGTCCTCCGGCATGACCTCCTGGAACTGGTCGCTCGCCTCGATCTCGCGCTTGGAGCGGATGGTGGCGCCGAAGCCGATGCCCTTGGCCCCCGCCCGGGACTCGATGATCTTCTCCAGCCCCGCGAAGGCACCACCCACGATGAACAGCACGTTCGTCGTGTCGATCTGGATGAACTCCTGGTGCGGGTGTTTCCGCCCGCCCTGCGGCGGCACCGAGGCGGTGGTGCCCTCCAGGATCTTCAGCAGCGCCTGCTGCACGCCCTCGCCGGAGACGTCACGGGTGATCGACGGGTTCTCGCTCTTCCGGGCGACCTTGTCGATCTCGTCGATGTAGATGATCCCCGTCTCGGCCTTCTTGACGTCGTAGTCGGCCGCCTGGATCAGCTTGAGGAGGATGTTCTCGACGTCCTCGCCGACGTACCCGGCCTCGGTCAGCGCGGTGGCGTCCGCGATGGCGAAGGGGACGTTGAGCATCCGGGCCAGGGTCTGTGCCAGCAGGGTCTTGCCGGAGCCGGTGGGGCCGAGCAGCAGGATGTTCGACTTGGCCAGCTCGATGCCGTCGTCCCGCCCCTCCCGGCCGCCGTTCTCCCCGGCCTGGACCCGCTTGTAGTGGTTGTAGACCGCGACGGAGAGGGCCTTCTTCGCGGCCTCCTGACCGACGACGTACCCCTCCAGGAACTCGTAGATCTCCCGGGGCTTGGGGAGTTCGTCCCAGCGGACCTCGGAGGTCTCCGCGAGTTCCTCTTCGATGATCTCGTTGCAGAGGTCGATGCACTCGTCGCAGATGTAGACACCCGGGCCTGCGATGAGCTTCTTCACCTGCTTCTGGCTCTTTCCGCAGAACGAGCACTTGAGCAGATCGCCGCCGTCACCGATACGTGCCACGAGGTGCTTCCCCTTCGCCTGGGATCCGCCCTGAACATCGGACCCTGGTGCCTGTCTGGGTTGTCCGCGGTCCGCGACGCGGTCAGTTCGCCACGGCCCGCCGCCCCCTCCCCGACGGTACCTTGCCGGGCCCCCGGTCCGGGCCCCCCTTGGGCCGAACTCGGCCCAAGGGGGTGCCGCGTCACAGGGAGGCGGAGCTCTTCCGGGTCGAGATGATCTGGTCGACCAGGCCGTACTCGAGCGCTTCCTCCGCGTTGAGGATCTTGTCGCGCTCGATGTCGTCCCGGATCTTCTCCAGAGGCCGGGTGGAGTGCTTGGCCAGCAGCTCCTCCAGCTTGGCGCGGGTCCGGATGACCTCGTTCGCGGCGATCTCCAGGTCGGAGACCTGGCCCCGCCCGATCTCACTGTAGGGCTGGTGGATCAGCACCCGGGCGTTGGGGAGGGCCATCCGCTTGCCGGGGGTGCCGGCGGCGAGCAGCACCGCCGCGGCGGACGCGGCCTGGCCCATGCACACCGTCTGTACGTCGGGCTTGACGAACTGGATGGTGTCGTAGATCGCGGTCAGCGCGGTGAACGAGCCGCCGGGGCTGTTGATGTAGATCGAGATGTCCCGGTCCGGGTCCATCGACTCCAGGCAGAGCAGCTGCGCCATGACGTCGTTGGCCGAGGCGTCGTCGATCTGCACCCCGAGGAAGATCACCCGCTCCTCGAAGAGCTTCGCGTAGGGGTCGTACTCCCGCACGCCCTGGGAGGTCCGCTCGACGAACCGCGGGACGATGTAGCGGGCGTCGGGCTGCGGACCGGTGTACCGGCCGGAGTACGGGGCGCTGTCGCCGCCGGGGAGGCCGCTGCCGGAGAGATTGTTCATATGACTGTTCACCGTCCTGGTGGCGAATCTGTGGACTGGGGCCGGGCTGACTCGGGCTGCCACCGGGGATCAGGCCCCGGTGCCGCCCCCGCCCGGAACACCGGCGGCGGAGGGCATGACGTCGTCGATGAGGCCGTAGTCCTTGGCCTCCTGGGCCGTGAACCAGCGGTCGCGGTCGGAGTCGTGGGTGATCTGCTCGACGGACTGGCCGGTGTGGTGCGCGGTGAGCTCCGCGAGCGTGCGCTTGTTGCGCAGCAGCCGGTCGGCGTGGATCCGGATGTCCGAGGCCGAGCCGCCGAGGCCCGCGGACGGCTGGTGGATGAGGATCTCGCAGTTCGGCAGCGCGAAACGCTTGCCGCGGGTGCCGGCGCTGAGCAGGAACTGGCCCATGGAGGCGGCGAGGCCCATGCCGATCGTCACCACGTCGTTCTTGATGTACTGCATGGTGTCGTAGATCGCCATGCCGGCCGTCACCGAGCCGCCGGGACTGTTGATGTAGAGGTAGATGTCCTTGTCCGGATCGGCGGCCAGGAGCAGCAGCTGCGCCGTGATCTTGTTGGCGATGTCGTCGTCCACGGGCTGGCCGAGGAAGATGATCCGCTCATTGAGCAGCCGGTTGTAGACCTGGTCGCCGAGACCGCCGAAATTGGGCTCAGCGGCGGCGGAGGGCATCGGGATCGTCACGTGTCCACCTGCTCTAGTCGGACGGCGACGGGCCGTCTCAGCGTGTCTTTCGGGTCGTTCGGGCCGGGGATCCGGCGGGAGGCCCCGGGCGCTCGCGGCGCCTGCCGGAGACTCCCCTGCCCCCGTATCTACGGACCCTAACGCGCTGGTCGGCGGGCGCCATCCCGCATGGTCAGCTGTTCGCTGTGAGCGCAGGCCCGGCGGAGCGCGGCGCGCGGGGGCCCCGCGCGGCCCCGCAGCGGCCCTCCGGCCGCCCTCTGAGGACACGGGCGGGCCCGGATACACGGCGGGCCCGGGCGCGGGCGTGCGGCCGGGCCCGCCGGTGACGGTCGCCGCCCGGCCGGCGGAGGGGTCCGCGGCCGGGAGCGTATGGGTCAGGCGCCGGCCTGGCCGCTCTCCGCCGCCTTCTCGGTGGCCCTTT
>NZ_JAATEN010000019.1 GCF_012034935.1 Streptomyces zingiberis | reverse complement strand
CAACAGACCACCGGCCGCCGAACCCAGCCACACCGACCGGCCCACCCCCAAGCCGATCTCCACAGCACCCGGCACACCATGAGCCACAAAGGTGTAAACAGCCGGACCATCCGGACCGGAAACCGGCCGCGCCACCTCACTGATCACCACCGGCTTGCCACCGGTCGGCATCATGTGAGTCAGCACACTCGCGTGGTGATACGAGCGCAACAACTCCTCACGGACCCGGGCGTCATCCGCATGCGACATCCGCCCGAACCGCTCACCCCGATCCGACACCAACGGCAGCGAACCCACACCCGAGTCCCGGAACGTGGTGCCATCCAGCCCCGTCCACTGCCGGTCCACCACCGAAACCGTGGGAATGCCCGCCGCGGCCGGCTGGAACGGCACCCACGCACCCACCGGCCGCTCCGGATCGGTGTCCACCAGCGCCAGCACATGGTCACGCTGCTTCGCACGGCGCACCAGACGGCCCTCACCACTGGGCGCCCACACCGTCCGCCCCAACCGGTTCGCCACCGCACGCAACAGCCCCAGATGCAGCGAATTCGCCGCCTCCGGCACCACCAGCACCACCGGAACATCCTTCGGCAGCTTCGCCAGCTCCGGATCCGCCGCCAGCTCCGCGGCCACCTGCTCCGCGCTCAGCACCCGCCCGTCCGGACCACGCACACCCGACGCGTCCCCGCCGGCCCACACCACCCACGCCGCGTCACCCCACGGCGCCGCCCCCTCCGACACCTCCCGCAACGCCGAACCAGGCCGCTCCTCGAACACCCGCACCCGGCCCAACCGCACCTGACGGACCTTCTCACTCGTCCAATTACGCCCCCGCACACCACCCGACGCACTCGTCAGCAACGTCCCCGCAGCCAACGAGCTGCCCTCGCCCAACGAGAGCGACCCGATGTCCGGCGTACCGGTCTTGTCCTTGGGCTTCGGGCCCAAGGTGACGACGGGCTGCGCCGCCGGCTGCCCGCCCGCCGGGGCCATGGGGCCGGCGGTGGTCCACACCCCGGGGGCTCCCGTGGCCGGGTCCGGGAGGGTGAGGACGGAGAGCAGGCCGGACGCGGACATCGGCGTCAGCACCATGGGCGCGCTGTAGCTGAAGGCGTGGCGGCCGGTGCGGTCGTGGAACCACTGGGCGAACTGCCCCAGGTTCCCGGGCCCGGTGGTCAGGAAGACCACCGGCCGGTCGAGCGGCATGGTGGCGAGCATGGGGTCGAAGTCGAGCAGCGCCACGTGCTCCGCCTCGGCCAGCGGGACAGGACCGAGGCCGGGCAGGTTCAGCACCGCGTTGCCGGCCTGGTCGGTGCCGACCACGTACAGCAGCGGTTCCGGGCGTCCGGGACCGGCCCACGGCGGAGTGACGGCCTGGGTGACCGGCCCACCGGTCAGCTGCGTCCCCGGGATCACCTGCTGGAGAACGCTGTGGTCGATCCCCGCGGGCGCGGCGGCCCCGCTCCAGTTGGCGCCCTGGACCTGCCCGTCCCGCAGGAGCAGACGCTCCGGTGTGAAGGCCACGGTCGCCTTCAGGTGGAAGGCCGCCAGGACGTCCGTGTTCCTGGGATCCACCCCCTCGGCGAGGGCCCGCGCGGTCAGCCACCAGAGGTGCCGGCCCTCGCTCTCGCCCCACGGCCGGTGGGCGGGCAGGTGCAGGACCCGGCGGCCCAGTCCTTCGAGCCGCTGCGGGTCCATCGTCGTGTGGAGGAACTGGGAGGCGCGGACCAGCGCCCAGAACGCCGAAGCCTGGTGGTCCCGGGTGAGTTCCTGCCCGGGGGAGAGCCCCACGACGGTCCGCGCCAGGTCCGGCCCCTCGGTGGCGAACTGATCGAGGGCGAGCCCGATGGCGGGCAGCGGGAATTCCTGGCCGAGCCGGGCGTCGCGGGCGGCCGCGACCCGGTCCCGGGCGGTGTCCAGCAGGGAGGCGTACGCCCGCGAGGAGTTCCCGGCGTGCTGCCAGGCGTACAGGGTCAGCATGTCCATGCGGATTGGGGTGAGGTCGCGCAGGGCGGGGTCGTTGGCGCGCATCCGCTCCAGCGCGCCGAGTCCTTCCAGCGCCCGCGCGTGGCTGCGCCCGCTGTCCTCGATGGTGTTGCCGAAGATCTGCCGCGCGGCCCGCACCAGCCGCAGCGTCGTCTCCCGCACCTCCGGCGACGCCTCGCCGGTCCCGGTGTGCAGGCCCGCCGTCCGCGCGTACCCGTCCAGCAGCGCACCGGACGGCTCGGGGCGGAACGTGACCCGGCGCCCCCGCTCACCGCCGGGCGTGTCGATCAGCATCCGGCTGCGGTTGCCCATCCCCGTGGGCCGGGTGGCCGCGGTGGTCTCCCGGCCGCTCTCGTTCGCCAGATGCTGGCCGAAGGGCACCTCACCGAGCGGGTCGTCCACGTGCGGCGCGGGACGCCACTCGTTCACGCCCACCCGGGGGTCGCCGTCCGAGGCGCTCCAGCAGACCTCGGCCGTCAGCGTGTGACCCGGCGGCAGCTCCCGCACCTCCCGCAGGCCGGCGACGTACCGCGCGCCGTCCCGCTTGCCCAGCCACACCGTCCGGCCGTCCCCCAGGGCGATCGACACCGCGCCGGGCATGCCGTGCGACGCCCAGACGTACGAGGCCGGAGCGGGCGTGATCTGCTCGATCCCGGTGGAGCGCTGACCGGAGCCGGAGCGGGCGACGTGTTCCACCATCCTCGACTCGGGATACGCCCGCATGAGCCGGTGGAACAGCCGCAGCCGGCCATGGAGCGACGCGCGGCCGAACCTGGCGTACCCGGCGGAGACCAGCGGGAGGCTGGACGCGTCGCTGTCGCTGAACGAGGTGCCGTCCAGCGCCGTCCACTGCCGGTCCTCGTACGGCAGCGTGACCGCCGGCGGGTCGAACCGTACCCAGGTGCCGGTCGGCACCTCGGCGTCACCCTCGTCGACGAGCACCGGCCGGTGCCCGCCCGCGGCGGGGTCCGGGTCCGCCATCAGCCGCGCCTCGCCGCGGGGCCCCCACACCGTCCGCCCGAGCCGCGTCGCCACGGCGCGGAGCGTGTCCAGGTCCTGGTCGCCGGCGCCGGAGAGCACCAGCACGACGGGGACATCCGCGGGCAGCCGGGCCAGTTCGGGATCCGCGGCCAGCTGCTCGGCGATCCCCTCGCCGTCCAGCTCCCGGCCGTCGGCCGTGTGCGCCCGGCCGTTCTCCCCGTCACCCCAGACGACGTAGGAGCCCTCCGGCCACGGCGCCTTCCCCTCGGAGGCGATCACCGGCCTGCCGGTGCCGGTCTCCACGACCCGCACGGTCCCCGGCAGCACCCGGCTCGCGGACCACTGCGTCCAGTTGCGCCCCTGCGGACGGCCCGACGGGCCCCGCAGCAGGGTCTCCGGCGCGAGGAGGGGGTCGACGAGGACCGGGCCCCCGAGGACCGGGCCCGCCGTGGCGGTGCCGGGCCCCTGGCCGAAGGTGACGGCGGGCCCCGCCGCCGGGGTCTGGGCCTGGTTCTGGGGGCCGGCGCCGATGAAGCGCCCCGGGGCCCCCGTGGCCGGGTCGGGGAGGACGAGGATGGAGAGCGGGCCGCCGGGGGACGTGGGGGCCAGCACCATGGGCGCGCTGTAGCCGATGGCCGGGCGGCCGGTGCGGTCGAAGAACCGCTGGGCCAGCCCTCCCAGGTTTCCCGGACCGGTGGTCACGAAGATCACCGGATGTTCCGTCCTGGTGATCCTGAGGGAGGGATCCCGGTCCAGCAGAGCCAGGTACTCCCCCTCGGAGATGGAGACCGGGCCGAGTCCGGGGTTCTGGAGCCGCACCGTGCCGCCCTGGCCGGTGTCGACCACGTACAGCAGCGACCTGACGCTTCCGGGCCGGGCCCACGGCGGCATCTCGGCCCGGGTGGCCGGACCGCCGGTCCCCTGGGCGCCCCCGGGGATCACACGGTGGACGGCCCCGGGGTCGATTCCGGCGGGAGCGGGGGTGGCGCTCCAGTTGACGCCCTGGACGCTCCCGTTCTGCTTGAGCAGCCGGCCCGACCGGAAGGCGCCGTTCACCTCCAGGTGGAAGGCGGCCAGCTGGTCGGCGTCGGTGATGTCCACCCCGTCGATGAGGGCCCGCGCCGCCAGCCCCCAGTAGTACGTCTGCCGATCGCGGTCCCACGGGTCGCCCGGGGACATGTGGAGGGTGCGGCGGGCCAGGGGCTCGCGGTCCGCCACGGGCACCAGCTGGGTCTGGAACTCGGCGGCGCGGACCAGCGCCCAGAACGCCCTGGCCCGCTGGGCGTTGGTCACCGGCTGCTGCGCGGGGACCCCCAGCATGCCGCGGACGAAGTCCACTCCCAGCGTGTTCATCTGCTGGAAGGTGAACACGACGAGGGGGAGCGGGAACGCCTGGCCGAGCCGGGCGCCGGGGTCGGCCGCCAGCCGGTCCCGCGCGGCGTCCAGCAGGGCCAGGTGGGCCGCCGCGTCCGAGGACCCCGCGGAGTGCTGCCGGGCGTGGAACGCCAGCATGTCCAGCCGGAGCGCGGAGACGACACGCAGCGCGGGGTCGTTGGCGCGCATCTGCTCCAGCGCGCCCAGGCCCTCCAGCACCCGCGTGTGGCGGGGCCCGTCGTCCTCGATGGCGTGGCCGAAGACCTGCCGCGCGGCCCGCACCAGCCGCAGCGCCGTCTCCCGCACGTCCGCCGGCGCCTCGCCCGGCCCGGTGTGCAGGCCCGCGGTCCGCGCGTGCGCGTCCAGCGCCGCGCCCGACGGCTCCGGGCGGAAGGTGACCAGCCGCCCCCGCTCGCCGTTGAACGCCTCGGTCAGCACACGGCCCCGGTCGTCCATCCCCGTCGGCCGGGTGGCCGCCGTGGTCTCCCGCCCGCTCTCGTTCGCCAGATGCTGGCCGAACGGCACCTCGCCCAGCGGGTCGTCCACGTGCGGCGCGGGAGTCCCTATGCCGTACTCCCGGGTGGGGTCGCCGTCCGTCGCGCCCCAGCAGACCTCCGCCGCCAGCTTGTGCCCCGGCGGCAGCTCCCGCACCTCCCGCAGGCCCGCGACATACCGTGCCGCGTCCCGCTTGCCCAGCCACACCGTCCGGCCGTCCAGGAGGACGAGACCCACCCGTCCCGGGAAGCCGTGCGACGCCCAGGTGTAGACGGCCCGGTCCGGCGTGATCGTCTCGGACGCGACCGGCCGCCCCCGGCCGCCGGCGAAGTTGGTGTGCAGCAGTTCCCGCGCGCCGGGATAGGCGCGCATCAGCTGGACGCGCCGCCGCAGGTTGTCCCCGGGGGCGATCGACATCCGCCCGAACCGGGCGTGCGCCGTGGAGACCAGCGGAAGGCTGGACACCTGGCTGTCCCGGAACGAGAAGCCGTCCAGCGCCGTCCACTGCCGGTCCTCGTACGGCAGCGTGACCGCCGGCGGGTCGAACCGCACCCAGTCGGGGACCGGCAGCTCCGGATCGGTGTCGACGGTCACGGCCCGGTGGCCGTCGATGTCCGGGCCCCCGTCCAGGTCCAGCTCCGTGACCGCCACCAGCCGCGCCCCACCGCTGGGACCCCACACCGGGCGCCCCAGCCGGGTCGCCACGGCCCGCAGCGTGCTCAGCTCCCGCGCACCCGCGCCGGAGAGCACCAGCACGACGCGGACGTCCGCGGGGAGCCGGGCGAGTTCGGGGTCCGCGGCCAGCGCCTCGGCGATCCCCTCACCGTCCAGCACCCGGCCGTCGGTCGTACGCGCCCGGCCGTCGGCACCGTCGGCCCAGACGACGAAGGCGTCCTCCGGCCACGGCGCGATCCTCTCCGAGGTGGTCTCCCGGCCGCCCGTCCGGATCTCCATGACCCCCGTCATCAGCGGCAGCACACGGCTCACCGGCGACCCCGTCCAGTTCCGCCCCTGGGGACGGCCCGACGGGCCCCGCAGCAGGGTCTCCGGCGCGAGCAGGGGGTCGCCCGGACCGGTGAAGGAGCCCGAGAGCGGCGGCGGCGCGGGCAGCGCGGACGGCGGCGCGGTGGTGACCGGCCCGCCACCGGGGGGCGGCGCGAACAGCATCGCGCCGGCCGGGGCGGCCGTGTCCAGGGCGCGCGGGCTGTGGTGCCGGGGCACCAGGGAGAAGCGGGACAGCTCCAGGTCCATGCCGGCCGTGCCCGCCGCGGAGATCAGCAGGAACGGCAGCGCCATCGCCAACGGCGGCTCGGCCATGTTCTGGGAGGCGAAGTACGAACTGATCGAGAACCGCAGCTCGTTCCAGCTCAGCGGGGACGGCGCGGCGGCCTGCGCGCGGGTCCGCTCCAGCGCGGCGAAGCCGGTCAGCAGCGCCTCGAACGCGGCCCGGTCGTTCTCCAGCTGCGGCCCGTAGACCAGGCGGACGGCCCGCACCCAGCGCAGCACCTGCGGGGCGTTGCGCCGGTCGCCGGTGAACCGCTCGGCGAGCCGCCCGAGCTGGGCCGTGGACGGCTCGGGGCGGAAGCCGGCCCAGTCGTCGCCCTGGGTGAGCCGGAACCGCGCCCCCTGGTACGCGTCGGCGGCCACGAGCGCCGGCTCCTGCCCGCTCGCGGTGGTCCACACCCAGCGGTCCAGGCCGTTGGCGAGCACCTGGCCGGCGAGGGGCTGGTCCAGCGGGTCGTGCGGCGGCGGCCCGGCCAGGTCGGCTCCCACCACGAGGGCGGCGGTCTCCGAGGGCTGGGCCGTGAGGCCGGGGGCGACGGCGAAGAGCGCGTCGATCAGCCGGGCGGGGGTGAAGGCGGCGGCCGAACCGTCGGTCAGGGTCAGCACGGCGACCGCGGGGCCGCCGCCGATCCCCAGCAGGAAGGCGGAGTCGAACGGCAGCGGCTGCGGGGCGCTCTCCAGCGGTCCCCCGCCCTGCTGCCACGCCACGGTGGTGAACTGCTTCGTGTACGGCAGCAGACCGTAGGTCTGCCGGCCCGCCTCCCGCAGCTCGTGAGCGGGGCGGGAGGACAGCCCCACCGGGTCGCCGTCCCCGTCCCGGTGCGTGACCACCGCGATCCGGTCCGGCGCGATGCCGGTGCCGTCCACGGCGGTGACCTGCAACGGCCAGGGCATCAGCGGAGGCGTCGCGGCGGGGTCGGCGAGGATGTCCAGGGCCTCGGCGGCGTCGGTGAAGATCTCCCTGGCCAGCTGCTGGTGGTGGGCCGGCACCCGGGGCAGCAGCTCGAACGCCTCGGCGACGACCTCCCGCAGCCGCACCAGGGTGGCCAGGTCGGCCCGCAGCACCGCGCCGAGGGCGCGGTTGCCGAGGTCCGTCGCGATCTGCTGGGCGTCCCCGAGGGCGAGCGGCGTCCTGCTCTCGCCGCCGGGCTGCCCGATGCCGGTCATCGACGCCACGATGAGGAACCTGGAGACCTTCCGCACCACCGGGTCGTCCGCGATCCGCCGGATCGACTCGGCCAGCACCTCCTCGCTGAGCGGAAGGGGGTGCAGCTGCGCCCGGTGGTAGGCGCCGCGGCTGAAGGCGGTCAGCTCGTCGACGGCGCGGCGGATCTCCTCGGAGCTCATGTACTGGCTGGTGAAGCCGAGATGCCGCAGTTCCAGCAGGAGCAGCGCGACCCGCAGCCGGCCCGCGTCGGTGTCCAGCGACGTGTAGTCGGTCATGCCGACGGCGTAGTACTGGCCGATCTCCGCGCCCTCGGCGGTGCGCCCGGTGAGCGCGGCCGTCAGATGGTCGCGGGGGGCCGGCGAGTCCTCGTCGGCGGTGTCGAAGAAGGCGGGCGGGACGGTGTAGCCGGGGGCCAGCCGCTTCCGGTACGACTCCAGCGTATTGGCGACGTGGGTGAGGAAGTCCCCGGTGAGTTCGTCGTGGTGCCGGTCGAAATAGGCGCGGGTGCCGGGGCGCAGCGCGCGCCGGAGGGCGGCCAGCGGGTTCCGCGACGCCGTCGGCAGCAGGTTCTTCACGAGGGGCGCGGCGAAGGGGTCATCCGGCATCGCGGTGAAGACCTGCCGTACGGGGTCGGCCGCGACCTGCTGGAACGCCAGCCAGGCGTAGCCCCACACCTCGTCCACGTCCGGGATGGCGGAGAGGAACGGGGCGATCTCCTGAGGTACCCGGCGGCCGCTCGCGCGGCCCGCGAAGGCCGCGGTGACGGCCAGTCCGAAGTTCCGCGCCCTGAACGTCACGTCGCGGAAGGCCGGCTGGGCCAGCCGGGTCAGCGCGTAGTCCTGCAACTCCCGCAGGCCCGCCGCGGGGTAGCCCACGGTGATCTGGGTGTAGGCCCGGCCGTCGAAACCGAGCGCGGCCGGGTGGACGACGGTTTTCGCGCCTTCTTCCGTGACGGTCCAGCCCCCCAGGGGCGCCAGCAGCTCGGCGAGCGGGACCGGCCTCCCCAGCAGGTCCGTGGTCGCCAGCGCCCGCTTCGCCGCCTCCATGCGGTCCAGCGCCTCCTGCGGCGACTGCCGCTGCTCCCCCGGGAGGACGCCCATCTCGTCGATGACGAACTCGGGGATGTGCTGGCCCCACCCCTTGGGCTGCGGCTCACCCGGCGCCACCCGCGGGCGCGGGTGGTGGGTCCGGCCGTCGGCGGTGTCCCAGAAGTTGAGGGTGTCGGTGACGATCCGCAGGCCCGGCCCCTCGGCCAGCAGGGTCCCCTGGACGAGCTTCTTCG
Organism: Streptomyces zingiberis; assembly: GCF_012034935.1. Classification (GTDB taxonomy): domain Bacteria; phylum Actinomycetota; class Actinomycetes; order Streptomycetales; family Streptomycetaceae; genus Streptomyces; species Streptomyces zingiberis. The sequence continues at coordinate 133,671 of NZ_JAATEN010000019.1, read as the reverse complement.
ACCCCCCGACGTCCAGGGGGTGGCGGTCCTCCGACTCCGGGCCGATTGCGCCGTAGAGGCGCCCGGTCGGCGCGTCGAGGGAGGCCAGCACGCCGGCGGAGTCCAGGGCGGTGGTGAAGCCCGGCAGGGCGTCCGCGACGACCCGCCCGCCGGGGCCGATGACCACGGCGCGCGCGTCGGACGGCGCGATCCCCGGGGGGAACGCCGACAGGGCGCTCGCGGGCCCGGCGGCCACGTCCACCCACATCACGCCGTCGCGCCCGCCGAGGTGGTACGCCGCGAACGCGTGCCCCGGCGCCTCGCCCTGACGGCGGGCCAGGACGAACGCCACCGAGCCGGGCCCGGCCGCCGCGACGGCGGCGCGGACCGTGTCCCAGGACCGCGCCCGGCCCCAGCCCGGCCCCTCCGCCAGGGAGGACTCCGCCGTGCTGCGGCCGATCGCGGAGTCGTCCAGGGCGACGGCCGGGCGCACCCCGCGCGGGTACAGCTCCGCGCGCAGGTCCCGCAGCAGTTCCAGGCACCGCTCCAGCGACAGCCGCCCGCCGGCGGGCTCCCGGCCCGCCACCCGGCGCACGGTCCGCAGCAGCCCCTCGCGGGTGAGGACGGCGCCGGGGTCCCGGCCGCCGGGGCCGGTGACCAGGGACCGGGGGACGGCGGACTCCGTCGCCGTGGTGGAACGGCCGGCCGTGGAGCCGGTGCCGGTGCCGGAATTGACGCCGGAACCGGTGGTGGAACCGGCGGGAGCGGTGCCGTGGGACGCCTCCGTCCGGCCGGCCGGGTCCGCGCGGCGCGCCGCGTCCAGCGCGGTGGCCAGACCGGGCAGCCGCCGCCATGCGGCGCCCTGCTGCGCCGTCCGGTCCTGCCGCTCCCGGCGGACGTCGCGCAGGGTCTGCTGGATCTCCTCCAGCCGGGTCCGGTTGTCGTCGCGGAACCGGGTCCGGCGGGCGACGACGCGGTCGGCGCGCCGTTCCTCCCGGCGCGCGGCGGCCACGGCGGCCTCCGTCCCGTTCCGCACCCGGGTCCACTCCGCGCGCGTCCGGCCGTCCACCGCCCGGGCGGTGGCCAGCCCGGTGCGGGCGGTGCTCAGCGCCGTCTCCCGGCCGCTGTTGCGGTCCCGCAGATCCGTCCAGTGCTCCTGGGCCCTCTCGGCCCGCCGCCGGGCCTCCGCCAGCTCCCGCGGCAGCGCGCTCTGCCCGGCGCGTTCGAGGGTGTCGGCCTCCGCCCGCGCCTGCCGCCAGGTCCGCCGGGCCTCGGCCACCTGCTCGTCGGTGGGCAGGGCCTCGGCGTCGCGGAGGGTGCGCTCGGCGGCCGCGACCGCCGACTCCGCCCTGCGGACGGCGGCTTCCGCCCGGGCCCGGGCCGGCCGCACCCGCCGGATGATGTCCTGGTGGGCCGCCGCCGCGGCCCCCTGGTCGGCGACGGCCTCCAGCAGGTTCCCCTCGGAGCGGTGCAGCACCTCCCGGGCACGGTCCAGGTCCGCGGTGAGCCGCTGCTCGTCGGCGGCGGCCCGCTCCTGGCCGGCGAGCGCCTCCCGGTGGGCGTCGACGGCGGCGCGCAGCGCCGTCCAGGGCCCGCGGGTGGCGGCGGTGACGTCCGCGAGGGCACCCCCGGCGGTGAACTGCCAGTGGCGCGGCGCCCCGTCGTCGCCCCGGGTGACCAGCTCCACGGGGCGGCCGGCCTCGACGGCGGTACGGGAGGCCACGTACAGGGCGCGGGCCAGGCGCGCCCCGTCCGCGTCCGGGCCGAGGGCGAGCCAGAGCTGCGCCGTGCCGTCCCCGGTGCCGAGGCCGCCGGCGAGCACCCGCGGCAGGTCGGTGACGGGGTGGCGGGCCCAGTCGCGCAGGTCCTCCGCCGGCTGGTCCGCGAGCATCGCGGGCACGTCGTAGAGGCCGGCGGCGGGGCGGGCGGGGGTGACGCCGAAGCCCAGCACGTCCCGTTCGGCCAGGCGCATGGTGCCGGTGCCGGTGACCCACCGGGTGCCGTTGGGGCCGTCCACCCGGACGACGCCGTCGACGAGGGTCTCGTAGGTGCGCGCGCCGTCACCGTCACCGTCGTCGGGTTTGGTGTCGGTGCCGGTCCGCAGGCGTGAGGTGGCCGAGGCGGTCACGCTCGCCACGGAGGAGGTGGTGCGGGGCTGTTGCGCCGCCACGGGGAAGTTGGTCGTCAGGAAGTTCGGGGTGGCCGCCGGCAGGTGCTGGGTGGACTGGTGGAGCCAGGTGAAGGCATTGCCGGCCGAGGTGGTCGTCGACGAGGACACCGTCCGCTTGGTGGCGCGGTCCGCGGCGATGTCCTCCGCGGTGGTGACGGGGCGCGGGTTGTACAGCCTGATGTCCAGGGACGGCGGGGTGGTGGAGCTCTGGAGCGGCCAGCTCCCGGGCATCCCGGGGGTCAGGCCGGCCCCGGCGGCCGTCCGGCCCACCGTGATCCTCCCCTCCCGGACCAGCTCGCTCAGCCGGGTGGCCGTCGCCTGTGAGGAGGCGCCGGCCGGCACCCCCCAGGACGCGGTCAGCGCCGGGGCGACCTGTTCCAGGGCCCGGACGAGCTGGGACAGCGCGTCGAAGTCGGTCACCAGGGTGGGCGCCTGGGGCGCGAGCGCGGGGCCGTGCGGGAACGGCACCACGCCCAGCTCCGTCGCCTCCCGCGCCGACAGGGTCAGCGGGTCCCGGTCCAGCAGCGCGGGCGGACGCGGGCCGCCCCGGCCGGCGGACGCCGCCGACTCGGATCCGGCGAAGCGGACCACGGTGGCGGCCGGGACCGTCACCGTCCGCTCGGGGCGCCCGTTCAGCAGGCGCCGCAGCCAGTCGTTGGTCCGCCGCAGCAGGTCGCCGTCGAGACCGGAGAGGTTGAGCAGGCCGCCCTGGATGAGGCCGCCGGGGATGTTCGCGGGCCAGGCACCGATGAGCTGCGAGCGGACGGTCCCGGTGAACAGGTAGTCGACGCCGTCGAAGTCCGCGGTGTTCTTCGTCCGCTGCCAGAACTTGTTCTCGGTGGCGGTCTCCGAGCGCCGGGTGGTGGAACGCACCGCGGACAGGCCGAAGGACGGGCCCTGGCGGTCCATGCGGGTGGCCGTTCCCGGCGAGGGGTAGCGGGAGACGGGCGTGAACGCCGCCTGGTGCGTGCCGGTGATCGTGTCGAAGTCCGCCGGGTCGTCCGCGTTGCGCGTCTGCGACCACTCCAGCCCGCCGCTCTCGCCCACGGGGCGGCCGAGCAGCCGCCGCAGGGCGGGGGTCTGCATGACCGGCTCGGCGCGCACCGTCACCTCGACGAGGCGCGCGCCGCCGTAGGCCACGTGCAGGAAGTGGAGCCGCAGCGGGCCGTCGGGGCCGCGGGTCGGGAGGGAGCGCAGCGCGGAGGGCTCGGCGAGGCCCGCGAGCCGGGTCACCACGCCGGCCAGATAGGAAGAGTGCCCCGGGGTGGTGACACCCGGCGCCTCCGCCTCCACCACCGCGGTCAGCTCCCGGCGCAGCCGGTCCCGCCGCTCGCGCCGGTTCACCACGTCGTCGAGTTGCGTGACGGACAGGACGGTGGCGTTGCCGAGACGGCGGGTACGGGCGAAACCGTCCGGCAGCGGGGCGCTCGGCGCGGGCAGCGACGGCGCGGCGGGGATGCCCGTCACCCCCCGGAACCAGGCGGCGTACCGGGCCAGCGCTCCCTCCGGGACCAGCAGCGTCACCGCGCCGGCCACGTCGACCGCCACGGTCACCGGCGGGTGGGTGCCCAGGCCCACGGTGTTGCCGACGACGTTGCGCACTCCCGAGCGGACCGTGACCAGCAGGGTCACGTCACTGCCGATCAGGTGGTGGACCCCGTCCGCCTTCCCGGCGCTCGCGGTCTTCGTGGCGGAGGAGAGCCCCTGCCCGCGCTCGGCGCGGCGGGAGTAGCCGTACCGCAGGCCCGGGTTGGACTGGTAGGCGCGTTCCTCGATCGGGTAGCCGGGCTTCTCCAGTCCGGTGGCGGAGAAGTTCCCCTGGTGGGTGAGGGCGGAGGACCGCTGCCACTTCGCGGCGTCCGTGGTGGACACGCCCTGTTCGGACTGGAGCTTCTCCGAGCCCAGGTGGCGCGGGTGGTGCAGATAGCCCTGGATCTCCACCGTCATCACCTGGTCCGCCGCCATCCCGGGCAGCGTCAGGAACTCGACGGGGTACGCGCTCTGGAGGATCTGCTGGGCCCGGGAGATGAGCTGGGCGGGCCGGATGCCGTCGTAGCGGGTCTCGGCGGCGAGGGTGCCCGGGTCGTTGAGGGTGGCGCCCGCCACGGCCACGGAGGTCCACTTGTAGGTGGCGGCGGCCCCTTCGGCGGAGGCGTGGGCGGCCCAGGTCACGGGGGTGGCCGCCCAGTTGACGACCGCCCCGGCCCGGTTCACGGCGGCGTTCAGCCGCTCCGGGAGCGCCCGCTTGACCAGGTCCGAACCGCGCCGCGCGGTGTTCGCGACGCCGATGAGGGTGTCCGAGGCGCGCCGCGCGGCCTGGGCCAGCGGGCCGGGGCCCGGGCTGCCCGGGTAGGTCCCGGCCGCGATCCGCTCGATGGCCTCGGTCAGCGCCGCGGTGCCCCGGAAGGAGTCGATGACGGCGCCGTCCGGCAGCCGCAGTACACCCGGCAGCGGCCGGCCCTCCGCGTCGACCAGCTCCAGCCGCGCGCGGTCGTCGGCCGGCCCGCCGTCGGTGACCAGCCGGCGGATCACGTGCCCGCGTGCGGGGCCGGCGGCCGGCAGGCCGGTGCCCGGCGCGCGGGTGCGGTGGTGCGGCAGCAGGAAGGTGACGCTGCCGCGGACGGTGTGCGGCGGGTCGGTCAGGTCCCGCAGCGCCACGGAGGTGTCGGTCACCGTGGGAGTGGCAGCTGTGCCCGGCGTGGCGCTGGTGCCCGGCGTGGTCCCGTCGCCGTCCGCCGGGTCCGCCGTGGCCGGGTCGTCGCCGAAGCGGACCGACGGGGTCCGGCTGTCGCCCTCGTACAGGTCGAGGGCGAGCCTGGCGGGCACCCGGAAGAGGTCGCTGCCGCCCTCGCTCGCCCCGACGCCCTGGTCGTAGCCGACCGTGTCGCCGGCCGAGGGGGCGTCGATGATCTGCCCGGTCGCGGTGTAGTCGGGGCCGACGCTCAGCGACCAGAGGCCGTCCGCGATCGGGACGTAGAAGCCGCCGCCGGTCCCTCCGATCACGCTGAGCGCGGTGGACCGCTGGCGGGTGCCGCCGGTCGCGGCGGAGCTGGAGCCGCCGTGGTCGACGTCGGGCAGCCGCCGGGTGTGCTCCGAGCGCCGGGCGGCGTCCCGCTCGGCCGAGAACCGGAGCTGCACCCGGCGGGAGCCGGCGACCACGCCGGGCTTGTCGAACCAGACGGGGTGCCCGCCGTCCACGGTGTCCGGCGCCGAGGTGGCCAGGCCGAACCGCGAGCGCATCTGCTTCAGCCGGCGCAGGTTCTCCAGCTGGGCGAGGACCAGCGGCTCGTCGAGGCCGAGCGAGCCCCGCCGGGCCCGGTGGTCCGTGGGCGGCAGGAAGCCCTCCTGCCGCAGCCAGCGTTCCGCACGGTCGAACAGCGGGTCGGCCCCGTCGACGCGGAGGGGCGTCTCGGAGATGCCGATGCTGTCCAGGTTCTCCAGGTGCTCGGGCAGCCCGCGCACCTCGTCCGCCGCCGGCACGTGGCCCTCGGCCGTGTCCTGACGGGCCTGGCGCAGGCGCAGTCCGTCCGCCCAGGGCCCGAAGGTCCCGCGGACCTCGCCGCCCCCGGCGCGGTACAGCGTCAGCTCGTAGGTGACCCGGGCGGGGGCGAGCAGATGGCTCTTCTTGGTGGAGAGGCCGTGCGTCAGCGTGGCGCTGCCGGTGACGTTCAGCCCCTCGTTCACCTGCCAGTTCGCCCCGGCCTTGCCGGCGAGGGTGCCGCCGAAGACCGAGGCCGCGTCCGGGTGCCCCTCGGCGTGGTCGGTGGTGAACATCGGGCCGCCGCGGCCCTCGACGCCGATACCACTGGTCAGCTTGGCCATCCGGTCCACGCTGGAGGCGTGCGCCAGGGAGGTCTCCAGGGCGGACTTGCCGTCCTTGCTCTGCCGGGTCGGCTCACCGGGATCGATCCGCGCGGTGAGCCCGAACATGCCGATCGCGTTCCCGCCCGCGTCCAGCAGCGTCGGTGAGAAGACGCCGCCCTCCCGCTGCATGTGGGCGGTGCCGCGCAGCAGTTGCTCGGAGAGGAAGCCCTCCAGCGCGCTCTTCGAGTTGGCGGAGAGGCCCTCCAGCACGGAGAAGGCGGGGTCGGCGAGGAGTTCGTCCAGCAGCCGCCGCGGTTCGGCCACGCTGTCCACGCCCCACAGCGGCAGCCCGTCCAGCCCGGCGGCCGCGGGGAGCGCCCCGGCGTCCGGGTCGTCGAGGGCGAGGTGCTCGGGGTACCAGGCCGTGAGGGTGCCGTGCGACCGCGGGTGCTGCCAGCCGGTGGTCGGGTCGGTGCGGGGCGCGTCCACCCGGACCTGCCACAGCCCCTCGAAGTCCACCGGGTGGCCCGGGTCCCCGGCCTGCTGCTTGCTGGTGACCTGGAAGGTCTCGCCGACCGTGACGGACTCGGCGAGCTGGTTGTGGGTCGCCGACAGGGTGAGGGTGGAGATCCCCAGGCGCATGGCGCCCTCGCCGGTGTCGGGGGTGATGGCGTCCCAGGGCACCGTGCCGCTGCGGAAGTTGCCCCAGCTCTCCCCGTCCTGGAAGGTCTGCCCGCCCTCGCCCGACGCCTCGATCTGGGCCGGGGGCGGCGCGGACACCCCCGCCTCGTACTTCTCCGACTTCCGGACGTCGGTGTGGGCGAGCCGGATGTCCACCGTGCGGTCCCGGCCGTTGTGGTGGAGGGTGATCCGGTGGCCCCGCCGGCTGCGCAGATACGGCCGGTGGCGCTCGATCGTCTCCGCGGTCAGCACCCCGCCGAGCTGCCGCAGCAGATCCCGTCCGTCGGTGCCGGCCGGGTCGGCCCCGAGCGCGGTGACGATCTGCCGGTGCAGGCCGTCCAGGACGGTGTCCGGGGTCGGCTCGTGCACGACGAGCCCCAGGTGCCCGTCGTACTGGCCGCCCTGGGTGCGGACGTAGTCCGACAGCTCGCGGGTGTCCGGCTCCGCGGGCGGGGGCGGGTCGTCCGTGGGCGCGGTGCCCTCCTCGCCCGTGGTGACCGGGCCCGTGGTCTCCGGACCGGTACCGGTGGTGACCGTCGTCCGGACACCGGCGTCCGTGGTGCGCGTCCCCGCGCCCAGGTCGGGCAGGCCGGTCTCCGGCGGAGCGGCCGGCGCGAACGGAGCCGCGGGCGCCGTCACCGAGAGGTAGGACAGACCGCCCACCTGCGCCTGGTAGAGCACGTGTTCCAGGGCGTTGGCGGTGACCTCCCGGTCCCAGCCCTGGGTCTCGGCGTAGTCGCCGACGATCCGGTCCAGCGAGCGCCAGGTCAGCGGCCCGGTGTCCGGGTTGCCCGGGGCGCCGGTCCGCAGCGTTTCCAGGGCGCCGAAGCCCCGGATGAGGTTCTGGAACTCCGCGGCCCGGGCCGGGGAGGAGTCGATGTCCGCCCCGTGCGTCTGGCGCAGCGCCCGCACCCAGCGCAGCGCCCGCTCCGTGCGGTCCGGGACGTGCGCGGGCAGCCCGCCCAGATCCGCGATGCCGGCCAGGGTGGAGGTGCTCGGCTCGGGGCGGAACTCGCGGAAGCTGTAGACGGGCCGGTCCGGGTTGTCGTACTGGATCAGGCGCGGCGGCATGCCCCCTTCCGCGGCCGACACCGAGAGCTGCGCGTTCGTGGCCCACACCGTCCGCCCGGTGACATCGGAGATCTCCTGGGCCCCGGGCACCGATTCCAGCGCGTCGCGCCCCGCCGCGAGCATGGTCAGCTCGCACCAGAGCATCCAGATCGGCGCGTCCGGGGGAAGCTGCCGCAGGCTCTTGCGCCGCCGGAGCAGCCGGCCCACCTCCCGGGGGCGCACCATCTGGTTGGCGCGGGTGGAGCGCCGGGGCAGCGTCACACGGCCGCTGTCGCCGTGGCCCATCGCGATGTAGGAGTCGGACAGCGCGCGCGGCAGGGGCAGCAGACCGCTCTCCCGGTCGGCGGATACGCCCGGCAGCCCCTCCTGGAAGATCGTGTAGTGCTGGACCGCGGACAGCGACCGCAGGGCCTGCTCCTGCATCGCCACATCCCGCGCGTTCAGGAAGGAACGCCCGGTCAGCCGCTGCCCGTCGGCCGTGGTCAGGGTGGACGACTCGACGTCGTCCTCCGTGAAGGTGAGCCCGCCGGGAGCCCGGACCTCGGCGTCCGGGTCGTCGGGCACCAGCCCCGGATCGCTCGGGATCCAGGTGCCCTGTGGCTGGTTCCCCGGGTCGGAGTTGGCCAGGGCGGGGTACCGCCAGCTGCCGGCCGGCTGCAACCGGAAGTCGCCGTCCGTGGACCAGGCACGGCCCCCGCTGCGGTCGGCCACCTTCCGGGCCAGCGGCTCGGTGCGGCGGTGCTCGTCCTGAATGAGCAGCACCACCGGAAGGCTCCGGTCCCGTTGCGGATCGTGGGTGACCAGTTCGGCGAACTCGTCCTCGGCGATCTCCAGCGAGTTGCCCTGCCCGGTGTCGATCGAGAGCAGCCCGTCGTCGGTGCGCTGAGCGACCGCCGCGTGGGCCCGGCCGCCCCAGGGCGGGGTACCCTCCGTGATCTGCCCGGCCTGGTTCTGCGCCCCCACCCGGTCGGTGAGCAGGTTCAGCCCCGCCCGGCCGGTCCAGTTCCGGCCCGTGGTACCGCCGTCCGGGCCGGTCAGCACCGTCGAGGGCGCGAAGGCACCGGATATCTCCAGGTGGTACGCGGCCACCGCGGCCAGGCTGCCACCCCGCCCACGCCGCTCGGCGGAAGCGGCCACCGACAGCGCCTGGACGGTCAGGTTCTGGTTGAGCGGGGTGCCGGGGGCCAGGTGCAGCACCCGCCGGGTGAGGCCCGCCAGATCCACCGGCCCGGAGCCGAACCGCGGGTCACCCGCGCGGGCCCGGTCCAGCACCGCGAGGGAGTTGACGAGTTGGTGGAACCGGTTCGGGTCCGCCATCGCCCCCGAACCGAGCGTCTGGAGGACGATGTCCGACAGGGCCTGCCAGGACATACCCGAACCGGAACTCGGGTCCGGCGGCGCCGCCGGGGCCGGCGGAGCCGCGGGGGCCCGCACGGCCCGGTCGGACAGGCCGCCCACCTGCGCCTGGTACAGCACGTGTTCCAGGGCGTTGGCGGTCATCTCCCGGCCCCAGCCCTGGCCCTCGGCGTAGTCGCCGACGATGCGCGCCAGCGACCGCCAGCGCAGCGGCCCGGTGTCCGAGTTGTGCCGGGCACGGGTCCGCAGGGTCTCCAGCGCGCCGAAGCCCCGGATCAGGTTCTGGAACTCCGCGGCCCGGCCGGGGGAGGAGTCGATGTCCGGGCCGTGGGTCTCGCGCAGCGCCCGCACCCAGCGCAGCGCCCGCTCCGTACGGTCCGGGAGGCGGCTGGAGATCCCGCCCAGGTCGGCGAGGGCGGTGAGTTCGGCGTCGCGCGGCTCGGGGTGGAACTGGTGGAAGCCGTAGGCGGGCCGGTCCGGGTCGTCGGACTTGATCAGCCGCGGTGGCGTGGTGCCCCGCCCGGCGGCGGTCCCGATCTGCGCGTCGGAGGCCCACACCGTCCGCCGGGCGGCATTGGACACCTCCTGGGCCGCGCGGGGCGTTTCCAGCCGGTCACGCCCGGGCACGAGCATGGCCAGCTCGCACCAGAGCATCCAGATCGGCCGGTCCGCGGGAAGCCGCTGAAGGCTCTTCCGCCGCCGGAGCACCCGCCCCAGGTCCTTGGGGCGCACCGTGTGGTTGCCGCCGGTGGAGAGCCGGGGCAGTGACACGGTGCCGCGCTGGCCGTGGCCCACCGAGATGTAGGAGCCGGCCAGCGCCTGGGGCAGCGGCAGCAGGCCGCTCTGCCGGTCGCTGTCGACCCCCGGCAGCCCCATGTACCAGTCCGTGTAGTGCCGCACCGCCGAGAGCGGACGCAGGTCCGCCTCGCGCAGCGCGTGGTCCTGCGCGTTGAGGAAGGAACGCCCCGTCAGCCACCGCCCGTCGGCCGTGGTCAGCGAGTACGACTCCAGGTCGTCGTCGCGGACGGTGCCCCCGTCCGGGCCCCGGAAGGACGCGTCCGGGTCGTCGGGCACCAGCCCCGGGTCGCTGGGGATCCAGATGCCGGTCGGGTACGTGCCCGGTTCGGAGTTCGCCAGGGTGGGGTAGAACCACTGGCCTTCCGGCTGCAACCGGAAGGGGCCGTCCGTGGACCAGGCGGAGACCCCGGTGCGGTCCGCCACCTTCCGGGCCGTCGACTCGGTGCGGTTCTCGGCGTCCTGGATGAGCAGCAGCGTGGGCAGGGCCGCGTTCCGCTGCGGGTCGTGGATGACCAGTTCGACGAACTCGTCCTCGCTGATCTCCAGAGCGGCGGCGTCCGGACCGGGCGTGACGGAGTACCGGCCGTCGTCGGTGCGCGTCGCGACCGCCGCGTGGGCGCGGGTGCCCCAGAGCGGGGTCCGTGTCACGAGCGGCTGGGTCCCGATCTCCTCACCCACCCGGTCGGTGAGCAGGTTCAGCCCGTCCCGCCCCGTCCAGTTCCGGCCCGTGATCCCGCCGTCGACGCCGGTCACCGCCGTCGCCGGCCCGTAGGCACCGGATATCTCCAGGTGGTACGCCGCGACCGCGGCCAGGCTGTGGGCCCGGCCCCGCCGCTCGGCGGAGGCCGCGACGGAGAGCGCCTGGATGTGCAGCTCCCGGGTCAGCCGGGTGTTGCGGCCCTGGTGCAGTACCCGCCGCGTGAGGCGGTCCAGGTTCAGCGGGCCCGAGCCGAGCCGCGGGTCGCCCACCCGGGCCCGGTCCAGGATCCCCAGCGCGGTGACGAGCTGCTCGAAGCGGCGGCGGTCCTCCGTCGCACGCCGCCCGAGCGCGTCGACCAGGACGCCCGCCAGCGCCTGCGCGGAGTTCCGGCCGGGCGGCGCCGCGGGGGTGAACGGGCCGGACGAGTCGAGGATGTCTCCCAGGGAGCCGAAGGTGAGGCCCTGGCTCTCGGCGAAGCTCTCGAAGAGGGACGGCGCGGGCGGCGGCGCGGGGGTGTGCGGCTGCGGGACGTGGCTGCCCTCGGCCATGTCCCACAGGGCGCGGAACCCCTCGAAGGCCTCGTTCTCGGCCCGGACCGCGTCGACCGGGTTGGGCCGGTCCGCCGTACCGGCCGCCGGGCCGTCCCCGTAGAGCCCGCGCAGCAGCGGGTGCAGCTCCGGGAAGTGGCGGCGCACCCAGTCCGGCCCGCCGTTGTGCCGCCGCTCCCCGGTGAAGGGGTCGGTGCCGTGGTTCGCCCCGAACCAGACGGTGGAGAGCTGGGCGAAGAACTCGTACTCGTCGCGGCTGGAGTAGTTCGCCTCGGTGCGGCGGCCGTCGGCGCCGGTGCCGTGTTCCACCCCGTCCGGCCACAGCGTGCCGTAGGTGGCCTTCGCGTCCTCGAACGTCTCGCGGACGAGCCGCTGCTCCGCCGCGCTCAGGCCGAACTGGTGGATGGTGTGCGCGAACTCGTGGACGGTGCTGGAGTAACCGTCCACGTAGGAGGGCTGCGTGCCCGGGACGGTGGTGGTCTCGCCGAGGAGGTTCTCCTCCGTCACCCCGGCCGTCCGCCGGCCGATACCGCGCACGGTGTCCCAGGTCCGGCCGTCCTTCGTGGTGATCCCCGCCAGATCGCGGAACGGATCCAGCGTGGTGAGCGCCTCGCCCCGGGGCACCACGAGCACCCGGGCACCGCTCTTCAGCAGTTCCGCCGTGATCTTCGGGTCCCGCAGCATCGGCGCGATCAGCCGCCGCACCTCCGCGCGGGCCGACACCGGCTGTTCCACGCCGTCCGGCACCTGCACCATGAGCTGCGCCGCCGTCCGCGCGAACTCGTCCCGCTCCAGGGTGTCGCGCAGCGTGTCGGCGAGCACCGGGTCGGACGCCAGCCGCTCGCGGTCGGCGGCGGTGAGCTGGGCGATCTCACGGTCGCGGGCCGCCTCCGGCAGGCCCGGCAACCGCCCGGCCAGGTTCCGTACCGGGTCGGTGCGGACCGCCTCGGTGGCGCGCAGGGTGTCCGCGAGGGCGGTGAGCCCGTCGTGGAGCCGGCCCAGGTCCTCCGGCGTGCTGCCGAACGCCGACCAGGCGGTGATGAGCTGGGCGTTGAGCCCGACCGGGCCCGCGGGAACACCTGCCCGGCCGCCGGCCGCCGCCCAGGCGTTCTCGCGGGCCTCGCGGGCGCCGAGGTTCAGCATGGACTGGTCCAGCAGTTCACTCAGCCGCACGGTCAGCGTGGGGGCGGCCCCGGCCGGGCGCCCGGCACGGTAGTCCGCGCCACGCAGCGACTCCAGGAGATCGGGGGTGAGCGCACCGGGGTTCCGCGACAGCCCCCACGCCAGGTCGAACAGGTCCCGCGCGTGCCGCTTCCGGTCGGTTCCGACGGCCAGCGCGTACGCGGTTTCGGCCAGGGAGACGGCCACCGTGGGGACGGTGAAGCCCTGGACCTCGGTGGTGGTGGCGCTGGCGGCATCGTCCTGGGGGCGGGCGGTGGCGTCCTGCCCTCCGGTGGCGGGACCGGCGCCGGGGGCCACCGCCGGGGCGGGGCCGCCGATGCCGAGGGTGATGCCCGCGCCCTGGATCGTCCCGGTCAGGGTCCGGCCGTCCGTGCCCACCCGCAGGGCGTTCGGCGAGACCCCGGGGAACTCCCGGGCCACGGCCTGGTTGAGGGCGCCGGCCAGCTGAACCGGCGAGGTGGGCAGGTGGAACTCCAGCATGCCCAGCGACCGCGGGTTGCCGAAGAGCACCCGGCCCCGCGCCCCGCCGGCCAGCACCGCCGGGTGGCCGAGGTCCCGCAGCAGCCCGGCGAACCGGCGGCCCACGTCCAGCCGCGCGTCGTCGGAGAGCGGCGGCACCGGCACGAGGAGCGGTGCGGTGGCCGGCGTGGCAGCCGTCTCCGGCGTGGTCCCCGAGGTGGCGGCCGTCTCCGCGGAGGTGACGGGCGCGGGGACGGTGCTCTCCGTACCGGTGGTGCCGGGTTCCGGCGCAGGCGCCGCCGGGGCCGCCACCGGCTCGGCCGCCGGCTCCGGGGCCGGGCCGCCGGTGGTGGACGGCCGGGTGATCCCCGCAGACGTTCCCGGCGGGGTGACGGGCGGCGAATCGGCGTACGCGACGGTCGAGGAGCGGCGGCGGGCGACGAAGCGGAGCAGCGGCTCGCCCTGCTGGTCGCCGTGGCGCTCCTGGTGCGCGGTGGCGATCGTCTCGTAGATCTCCCGGCCGAAGTCGTCGTCCGGGTTCCACTGGAGGAGCGCCCCGTGCATGACGCCCATGCCGGATTCCTTCATCTCCGCGATGAGCGCCTCGTACTCATCCGCCGGAAGGGGCGTGCCGTCGAGCCGGGTGATCCGGAAGATGTCGTGGTCGCCGGTGAGCGGCCGGTGCTCTCCACCGTCGAGAACCGCGTGGACCACCCCGTCCACCGTCCGGTACCGGCCGGCCCGCTCCAGCCGGGCCATGGCGGCGCGGAGCACCTCGTACTCCCGCCGCCGCTGCCCGTAGCGGTCCAGCAGGCTCCGGTCGGTGGTCCCCTCGGGCAGGACGGGGTCGAAGAAGCCGACCAGCCCCCGGTTCTCCGCCCGCGCCCCGAGTCGGACGTCCAGCTCGGTGAGGGTCTTCGCCTTGATCTCGGCGGGTTTCGGCAGCGCGCCGCGGACCAGCCAGCTCAGGGAGTCGACATTGGTGGCCCGCACGTCGATGACGAGGTCCCGCCCGTCGGCGAAGCCCTGGAACCGGAGGTGGTTGTCGCGCGGCATGCCCCAGCCGGAGGCCACCGACTCCTCGGGCACGTCGGCGGAACGCTCCTCCACGGGCGGCGCCTCGTGTATCTCGACCCGGCGCTCCGGTCCGGGCCGGAGCCGCGGCCCCCCGGTGGCCGGGAGCGCACCCGGGGGCGGGGCGGGATCGGTGGCCGTGGGGCCGGTGGCCGTGGGGTCATCGGCGAGGTCGCGGGACGTGGTGGTGGCGGGCCGGCCCGGCGCGGGGGTCAGGTCGCCGGTGACGGTGGGGCCGTCCGTCGCGGCGGGCGCGGCGGGGCCGGTGTCGGTGAGGTCCTCCACGGTCCGGAGCCGGTCCGGCGGCACGGCCGGGCCCGGCAGATCCGCCGTGTCCCGCACCGGGTCGGGCGTGACCCCGGCGAACCGCAGGATCTGCCGGAGCGCCGTGGTGTCGTTCCGCGCCACGCGCCGGTCGCGCTCGGCCGGGCCGAGCGCGGGGTCCTCGGGGAGCAGCCGGAGGTGGAACTGGTCGGAGGCCGGCGTGGTGGTGGGGTCCGCCGTGGTGATGGGGCCCGCGGTGGTCACAGTGTCCGCCGGGTCCACCGTGGTCAGTTCGACGGCCTCCGGGTGGCCCGGGTCGTGCACGAGGTTGAGGTCGATGTGGAGCTGGTCGCCGGAGCGCGGCAGCACGATGCCGTCGTTGACCTGACGGTGCAGCAGGGCACGTATCCGCTCCTCGAACCCCGGCAGCCCGTCCGCGGGGAAGCCCTCGCCCAGCCGCACCGGCAGGTCCAGCGTGAGGCTGCGCACCCAGCGGCCGTCGTCGGCCTGGACCCGCCGGACCTCGGTACGGACCACGGTGTCCGTGGCGGCCGTGTCCCGTTCGGCGGCCGGGCCGGTCTCCGTCTCCGCCGTGATCTCGTCGGTGGCCGGGGCCACCACCGTGGTGTGCACGGTGGTGGGGACCACCTGCTGCTGGCGTCCCCGCCACTGCTCGGGACGGACCGGCTCCCGGGCGGTGTCGGTGACGGCCTGGTGGGTCGCGGCGGGCTGCGCGCCGTCCTCGGTGGCCGGGTCCGGGGTGAGCGCCTCGTCCGGACCGCCGACGGTCTGCGGCTGGGCATCGGCGTCCCTGCGGGTGTCCTGGGCGCCGCCGGGCGCCCCGCTCTGCCGCGTCCCGGGCTCGGCGCCGGAGCGGGAGTCGGTGCCCGGGCGGGAATCGGTGCCGGGCTGCTGGGCCGTGCCCGGGGTGTCCGTGGTGGCCGGGGAGCCGTCCCCGGTGAGGCCGTTCGGCGGGATGCCGTCGAGAGGATCGGGGAGCGGTGTGACGTCGGGTGTGACGTCCGGCGTGAAGTCCGACACGGGGTCCGGCGTGCGGGACGTCGCGGGCTTCGGCGTCGTGAACGAGGTGTCGGGCGGGGCCGCCGGGGTGCTCCCGGCGCGCGGCACGCCGCCCGCGCCGGCCAGGGAACCCGTGCCGCCCGTCTTGGCCGAACCGGCGCCGCCCAGGCCGGTGTTGCCGCTGCCCGTGCTGCCGGTGGTGCCGGTGGTGCCGGTCGTGCCCGTGGTCCCGCCGGTGGTGGCCGACCCGGCGCCGGGGACGGCACCGGGGGTCACGGGGCCGGTGTTCCCGTAGTCGGCCGGGTTGGTGATGTCCGTTCCCGTGTCGGAACCGGTGTACGAGGTGGTGGAGCCCACGCTGCGGACCGAGTCGGTGTCGGAATCCGGTGACGGGCCGGAGGGGCCGTACGGGCCGGCGGACGGGGCGAGCCCGAGGTTCCCGTTCCCGCCGGCCCCCTGGTCCATGAACCCGTTCGGCGTCGGGGAGTTGAGGTCCCCCGTGACGGTGGTCGGCGGGAGGCTCGCGGGCGAGACGGTGAAGGGGGGCGGGGTGGGCCCGGGCTTGACGGTGGAGTCGGTGGTGGTCGTCGTGGTGGTGTCCGTCGTGACGACACCGTTCGTCCCCGGGCCGGCGGAGGAACCGCCGGTGTACAGCGGGGAGTCCGGCCCCGGCGTCTTGTTGTTCTGGCTGGAGAAGATGTTGCGGCCGTCGAAGAACTTGTTGTTCATCCCCTGGGTGACGTAGACCGCGCCGCCGAAGATGAACATGCCGGTGACCCCGCTGAGGCCACCGCCCGCCATGGCCATCGGGTCGAATTCCCAGCGACCGTCGTAGAGGCCGTTGGTCACGAACTCGGCGGTGCCCTCGCCGACGCCCTCGCTGGTGAAGGAGCGGAAGATCTCCCCGCCGAACATCCCCCACTTGTTGTCGCCGAAGTTGTTGAACTGGTTCTTGAAGACACTCCCGAGCGTGTCGCCGATGACCGAGCTGAAGAAGCCGGCGAAGGCACCGACGACGGCGGCCCGGCCGATCGCGCCCCAGTCGATGCCGATCGGCCGGCGCCGGCCGCTGTTGATCGCCAGCATGGCCATCCGCACCGCGAAGGCGACGAACGCCTCCTGGATCGCCTCGCTGAAGGTCGGCATCAGCTTCGACTGGTTCATCAGCCGATTCATGATCGTGAGAAGCGCGACCGTGGTCCGGGCCTTCGCGATGGCGGTCTCCGTGAAGGAGAGACCGCCGGTGAAGAAGGACAGCGCCGCGATGATCGCCAACTGCACCAGCAGCAGCATGGCCTCGGCGATCAGCTCCCACTTGCCCTCCATGATGTTTCTGGAGTGCTTGACGCGATTGTCACCGAGCTGATTGAGGCTGTTGGCGAACTGGGACATGGTGTCGGAGCCCCGGCCGTCGGTGAGGGTGGCCATCGCCTCCTTGTAGCGGGCGGCCACGTCCGGCGGCAGGGCTCCGTCCACCTTGTTGACCAGATCCGTGATGCGGTCACGGAGTTGCATCAGCTGAACAGCTTTGTCCTCGTACGGCTCGCGGTTGCCGTACGCCATGTCCGAGGACGCCTGCAACGGCAATTCGCCGATCAGCGCGAAGAAGACCCAGCGGGCCTCCTCGGGGAATTGGACGCTGTCAGGGAGCAAGGGTCAGTGCCGCCCGCCACCGCCACCGCGGCCGACGTCGTCGAGCCCGGACTTCAGTTCGTCCATACCGTCGAGGGCGAAGTTCTGCGCGTTCCTGATCTGCTCCAGCTCCTGGAGACGGCCGTCGGTCATCCCGATGAAGCCGTCCGCGATGGCGTCCAGGCACCCGGTCACGAACTCGCGGTCCTTCTGGTCCTCCGGGCCGATCTCCGAGCCGAACTTGTCGTGCGGCCCGCCGTACCCGTACCACGGGGTCGTCGGCTCCAGGGCGCGGGTGAAATCCCGGGACATCGCCCGGATCTCCTTGCCGATCGCCTGGCTCTCCTCGATGAAGGCACGGAGCAGCGCGGGGTCGGCCTCGAACGAACGCCCGTGGTAACTCAACGACCCGCTCCCTTCTGCCCGTACGTCCCGGCCCCGTTGCCGGAGTCCCCGTCCTCGATGATCTCATCCCGCAGTTTGTCGCTCGCCGAGGGGCGCCCGGTCTCGGCCTCCTCCACCGTCGCCATCAGCGGACCGAAGAGGTCGTCCCAGTCGATACCGGACCCTTCGATGTACGGCCGGTCGCCCTCCGTCTCCGACAGCGGCCGGAAGGTCTCCATCACGGTGCGGGCCATCTCCGCCTGCGCCTGCCGGGTCGCCTCCATCACCGAGGCCGACAGCTGGGCGGCGCCCATGGTGCGGTACTTGCCGTCCAGGAACTTGACCTCACCCAGGCCGCCCTGGGCGTTGACGGTGACCTCCACGCTGCGGTCACGGGAACGCACCGTCACCGACGCCTGGCTGAGCTGCTCCTGGGCCCGGGCCGCCGCCTGCTTGGTCGCCTCCAGATGAGCCACGGCCTTCGCCAGTCTGTCCTCGATCGAATCGCTCATATCAGCCTCCTTCTGCCGTTCAACGCCCGATCACCGCCGGGGCGCCACCTTCGTCGGTGCCCCAGACGTCCTCGTCCTCCTCCACCCACGAGGCGCGTTCACGGCCGCCCGACTCCGTCTGCGGCTGGCCGCCGGCTCCCCCGGCGCCTCCCATGCCGCCGCCCATCGGCGGCATGAAGGGCATCCCGCCCATCGTGCTGGCGCCGCCCCGGGTGGCGGCCGTGACGGTCTCCTCCTGCCGGCCGCCCTGGGAGCGCCGGGTGACCGGCTGGCCGTCGTCCATGACGGCCCGCACACGCTCGCCGTCGCCGCCGGAGCCACCGGTGGTGGAACCGTTGATGCGGGTGCCGGGGGGCAGCATCGGCATGCCGCCGCCCATGCCGTTGCCGGCGCCCATGCCGTAGTCGGAACCGCCCCCGGAGCGGGGGATGCTGTCGTACAGCTCCTCTTCGAAGTTGTTGAACCCCGGGGAGTAGAGCGAGCCGTTTCCGGAGCCCCCTCCGGGGAGGGCGGAACCGAGGCTGGAGGGGAGGGTCTGGCCGGGGCTGATGGGGGAGCTGACGGAGGTGCCGTCGGGCTGGCGGGTGGTGATGGTCCCCTGCTCCGGGTCGAGCACGCTGGAGCTGCCGTCCGGGAACCGGGTGGTGAGGGTGCCGTCCGGGTTCAGTGTGGTGGTGCTGCCGTCGCTGTTGGCGAGGGAGTCGCCGGGGCTCAGGGACTCGGTGAACGAGGTCCCGTCGGGCCGCGTGGTGACGACGTCACCGCTGGGCAGGTCGATGGTCCGGGAGGAGCCGTCGGGCTGGTCGATCGTGACCGTGCCGTCGGAGTTGAACGTCGTGGTGGCCATGTCCGGGCTGAACGAGCTGTTGCCCGGCGGCAGATCCAGGGAGCCGGGCCCGCCCAGGTCGCCGCCCGGACCACCGCCCAGCCCGCCGCCGGACTGGCGGCTGAAGCGCTCCTGCGCCTCCCGCTGCTGCTGCTCGGCGCGCTGTTCCGCCTCGGCCTGGCGCTTCTCCTGCAAGGCCTCCTGCTCGGCCTGCTTGGCCTCCGCGTCCGACTGGGCCTTCTCGGAGCGCTGCTCGGCCTCCTGCTGCAACCGCTCCTGCCGGGCCTCCTGCTCGGCCTGGCGGGACAGCGCCTCCTCCTGCTGCTGCTCGGCGCGCTGCTCGGCCTCCTGCTGGCGCTGCTCCTGCTTGGCCTCCTGCTCGGCCTGGCGCGCTTCGGCCTCTTCCTGGGCCTGCTCGGCGCGCTGCTCGGCCTCCTGCTGCCGCTGCTCGGCCTTCGCCTCCTGCTCGGCCTGCTTGGCCTCCTGCTCGGCTTCCTTCTCCTCCTGCTTGGCCTCGGCCTCGGTCTGCCGCCGCTCGGCCTCCTGCTCGGCCTGGAGCTGCCGTTGCTCGGCTTCCTTCTCCTTCTGCTCCTGCTTGGCCTCCTGCTCGGCCTGCTTCGCCTCCTGCTCGGCCTCCTTCTCGGCCTGCTTGGCCTCCTGCTCCTCCTGCCGCTGCCGGGCCTCGGCCTCGGCCTCCTCCTGCTTCGCCTCCGCCTCGGCCTGCCGCTTGTCCTGCTCCCGCTTCTGCTCATCGCGGTCGGCACGGGCCTGCATCGTGGCGAAGACCTGCCGCTCCTCGGCGCGCTGCTCGGCCTCGGCCTGCTTGGCCTCCTGCTCGGCCTGCTTGGCCTCGGCCCTGGCCTCCTGCTCGGCCTGCTTCGCCTCGGCCTCCTGCTGCCGCTGCTCGGCCTTGGCCTCCTGCTCGGCCTGCTTGGCCTCCTGCTCGGCTTCCTTCTCGGCCTGCTTGGCCTCCGCTTCGGCCTGCCGCTGCTCGGCCTTGGCCTCCTGCTCGGCCTGCTTCGCCTCCTGCTCGGCCTCCTTCTCGGCCTGCTTGGCCTCCTGCTCGGCCTGCTTCGCCTCGGCTTCGGCCTCCTTCTCGGCCGCCTTGGCCTCGGCCTCCCTCTCCTTCTCCTCCTGCTTGGCCTCCAGCTCAGCCTGCTTGGCCTCGGCTTCGGCCTCCTTCTCCTCCTGCTTCCGCTCCCACTCCGCCTCCTTCTCCTCCGCCTTCCGCTCGGCCTCCTTCTCCTTCTCCTCCTGCTCCTTTTCCTTCTCCTCCGCCTTCCGCTCGGCCTCCTCCTTGTCCTTCCTGGCCTGTTCCCGGTCCGCCGCGGCCTGGTCGGTGGCGAGCTTCTGGGTCAGGTTGACGGTCTCGGTGGTGACCTTCTTCGGGAACGACTGGTCGTTGAAGGCGTTCTCGACATCGATGAGGGCCTGCTTGGCGGCCGGTTCGAGGGTTTCCCGGATGGAGTTCTGCCAGCGGCGGATCCCCTCTTCGCCGATCTTCTTCCAGGTCTCCTTGTCCTCCAGCGGCCCGAAGCTCCGGGCGCCGCCGTAGAAGCCGTCGTACTTGACGTAGTGGTAGCCGCTGTCGTAGGACCCGTACGTGCTGTAGTTGTAGACGGGCTTGTAGCGGACCTTCTTGATGTTGTTCTCCCAGACCTCGTCCGTCACGTCCAGCAGGACGTCATGGAGATGCCGGAGGGGATTTCCGTTCTTCTGCCGCCACAGGTCCCACTTGTTGTAGAGGGTCCGTACGGCCTTCTCCACGTCGGTCTTGAACTGCCGCAGGTCGTTCCCGTAGGTCGAGCGGCTGCCGGACTTGGGGAACTGCTCGCTGTACGACTCGTAGTTGCGGACGAGGGCGTGGATGATGTCCTTGAAGACGCCGGCGGCCTGTCCCTTCCAGGCCATCTCCTGCTTGCCGAGGTCGAACTCCCAGTCCCTGAGCTCACGGGCCCGGGCGTCGAAGAAGAGGGCCACCCGGTCGAAGGCCTCGGCGTTCAGCGTGAAGGAGTCCAGGTCCACCGCGTTCGCCTCGGAGACCGACACGTCGTTCCACGAGAAGCCCTGCGTGGTCCCCTCGTTCATCAGGTGCTGGAGCGCCTTGCCGGTGCCGAAGCTGTACTGCGACAGGGCGACGTTGGACCAGACCGTGTCCTTGGACTGGCCCTGGAAATCCTTGCCGAGACCGCTCTTGAACTCGGAGCCCTCGAAGATGACGCCGTGCTCGGGCGGGTCGTCCACACCCTTGTTGCCGAGCATGGTGACCCGGGCCTTCTTCATCTTGACCCGGGTGTCCACGCCGGCGTCGCCGATCGAACCGCTCTTCCCCGAGTAGAAGGGGACCACGAAGTCGGTGTTCGAGATCCGCCAGCCGGAGTTCTCCTGGCGCCACGACATGTCGTCGACCGCCTCGACGATGGCGTTGGACGGCTCCCCGTGGTAGTCCGAGAACTCGACCCGCATCTGGGGGATGCTGTCGTTCCCCAGCAGTTTGCCGAAGACCGTCTCGCGCTTGGGCGCGTCGTACCCGGTGAGCACCCGGACCGCGGTGTGCCAGTAGTCGTCGAGGGAGCTCGCCGGAAAAACGATGTCGTCGGCCACGAGGGAGAACCTCCGGAGCGGGGGGTGGTGCGAAGCTGGGGCGGGGGCGGCCGGCCGCGGGGCCGGCCCGGCGGTCAGTCGTCGTCGCCGCCTCCGCCGCCCCCGCCCCGGCCGCCGCTCATGTCGGAGTCCACGTCCTCGAAGACGTCGAGGAAGTCCTGGCCGTCGATGTCGATCAGGTTGGAGTTCTGCGTGGAGAACAGCGTCTCGATCGAGGTGTCCAGGTTCTCGATGATGTGCTTGAAGAGCTTGGACTGCTCCTCGTAGATCTCCATCAGGTCCTGGGCGCTCGTGGCGATGGCCTGGTTGAGCTTCTGCCCCTTGCTGTGGAGGAACTCCTCCTTGAGCATCATGCCCAGCGACAGCGGCCGGTTCAGGCCGTAGGACTCGATCTCCCCGTCGCTGGTGATGTCCGTCTCCCGGATCAGGGTGGCCATCGTCACCCCCAGCACCGGGTCGTCCTCCGCGATCTTGCGGAGCTCGTCCTTGAAGGGCTCGACCCGGTCGTCCCGGAAGGACTGGAGACCGGCCTTGTCCATGGAGATCTTGCCGGTGTCCGTATTGGGGTCTTCCGCCATGGCGCTGCTCCTTCGGCCGGGGGTGACGGGATCGGGACGGGGACGGGGAGATCGGGGCCGGTCAGCGGCCGATCTTCACCGAGCTCCACATCTGGCTCAGCGACTTCTCGCTGTACTGGTAGTTCTCCGAGACCGAGGTCAGCAGGGTGGAGTGCTTGGTGAGCAGCTCCTCCATCGCCTTGACCGCGCTGTCCCAGGCCTTCTGCTTGTCGTCGTAGACGTCCCGGTCGTCACCGATCCAGGAGTTCCGCAGCTCGTTGAGCTCCATCTCCAGGTTGGAGAGGGTCGTCGCGATGGCCTTGGTCTGGTGGATCATGTCATCGGCGGCGTTGCTCATCTGCGAGTAGTCGACGTAGATGTAGCCGTCGGTGAAGTCGGTCATGCCTGTCCTCGTCTCACGTCACGGGCATCGGCGAGAAATGATGCCCTGTCAAGGCTGTGGGGTCGGTGCGCCGGGAGAGCGCGGGGCTCGGGCCGGCTCAGCCGGTGAGGGCGTCGAAGACGGAGTCCGACTCACGGTACGCCTGGTTGATCGAGTCGACCGACGAACCCTGCTGCTTGCCGTGCTCGGTGAGGGTCTGGTTGAGCGTCTCGATCATGTCCTGCACGTTCGTCAGGATGACGTCCGCCTTCTCCTCCCAGGCCGCGACCAGGTCCCTGAACGCGCCACCGTCGCTGCCCTTGTAGTGGGTCATCAGGTTGTTCTTGGTGTTCTCGACGTCCTGGCGGCACTTCAGGACGCCGGTGAACGCCATCTCCAGCGCCTGGACGCCGTTCCGGGTCGCGTTCTCCTCAGACTGCTGCATTCCGTTGACCGACATGCGGGTCCTCTCATCACTCGTCCGGGATGGGGCGATGCTACGAGCGCCCGCTTGCGTTGGCCATGATCTGACTTGGCGTCAGATTGCTTTTTCCTTGCTTTCTCTGCCCTCAGTGTCCTCACCAGCCTCTTCGGACCCTTCAGGCCCTTCGACCCCTTCAGACCCTTCGGCCCCTTCGCCACCCTCCGCCCCGTTCTCGCCCTTGATTTCCTTCCGCTCCCGTTCGTCCCCCCATGCGCAGCGCGGGGCCGTCACGGTGGAGCGGCCGGACTCGGCGGCCTCCGGGTACAGATCGGGCCCCGAGGGGAGCATCGCCAGCATCAGCAGGGGCATCTCGCGAGGCGTCGCGTCCTTGTAGCCCAGGGCCTCGACGGCGGTGGTGCCGGCCAGCCGGTACTTCACCCCCGTCTCGGTGACCAGGTAGACGGTGCTCCCCACCTTGCCGCCGGCCGCGCCCACGGCCCGCACCAGGGCACCGCGGCCCGGGGGCACGGTGATCCGGTCGACGGGCAGGCAGGCCGCGGCGGCCGCCCCGGAGGCGTGCTGGGCGACGGGGCCCAGCCCGGGGGTGGAGGTCAGGGTCACGTCGACGTGGACGCCCTTCTTGTCCCCGGGGCTGATCCGGGCACACGGCGACCGGTCGTCGCCGACGGTCACGGCCTTCGGCGGGCTCTGGGGGGACTCCCCGGGCCCCTTGGTCCGGCTCTCGCCCGGCGCCAGCGCGCCCTTGAGCCCTTCCGAGGAGAGCGTCACGGGGGCGGGGGAGGCGCCGCCGTAGGCGTCCGCACGGGTCTTCGGGTCGGCCAGCACCAGGGCCAGCTCGGTGGCGGTGAGCGGGGCCAGGCCGTCCTCGCGCAGCACGTAGTGGCGCTCGCCGGCCCCCGGCACGGCCAGTTCGAAGACCTGCCCGACGGTGGTCTCCCGGCCGTCCAGCCGCGGCCCGGGCGTGCCCCGCCCGGGAACGTTCGGGGCGGCCAGATCCGGCCCGGCGGGCAGCGCGTTGAGGAACGCCGCCGAGACCGGCACCGGGTCGACGGACGCGTAGCCGAGCGCCTCCGGCGCCCCGGACTTCCGGTCCAGCCGCAGCCGGCTGCCCTGCCAGAGCAGATAGCCGGTGCCGTCCGGGCCGGCGGCGAGCAGTCCCTCGTCGTCGGCGAGCTGGTCGCCGTCGGACTCGTGGGCGACGGCGAGCGTCGTGACGGCCTTGGTCCGGTCCGCCGCCACACCGGGCTCCGCCGGGGTGGCGCACACCTGCCAGGGGTCACCGGAGAGATCACCGGCCGCGGGCAGCTCGTCGGGGGCGCCGCCGATGCCGATGGGGGTGCCGCGCGGGGTGTCCTTGAGGGAGGCGCTGCTCACCGTGGTGGTGGCCAGGTCGGCCCCGGCGAGCAGCTTGGCGGAGGCGTAGTTGCGCACCGGGCGCAGCCTGCCGTCCAGGTAGAGGTAGCGGGCGCCGGTCCCCTTGTCGACGATGAGATTGCCGGAGGTCTGCCAGGAGTCCTGCTTGCCGGGGTTGAACAGGCCGAGGACGAAGGCGCCGCCCGCCACCAGGAGGGCGATGATGATGCCGATGGCGACACCGCGGTTGGTGCGGCCCTGCGGGCTCTCCGGCGCGTCCGGGTCGGCGCGCAGCATGCCGGAGGTCAGCCGGCCCATCAGGAACATGTGGGCCTGGACCTGGTCGCGTTTGTTCTGCATGTGCTCGACGGCCCTTCAGGTCATCCGTTGAGGGAGCGCAGCCAGCCGTAGACGCCGAGCACCCACAGGGCCAGCGGCAGCAGGCTGATCGCCGCGGCGGAGTGGAGCAGTTCGGCCGCCCGCCCCCAGTAGGGCACCAGCCGGCGCCCGGGAACCGTCCAGGAGGCGATGGCGAGGGTGGCGGCGGCGGCGAGCAGCCCGGCGGTCAGCAGCAGCCGCCCGCCCGTCTCGGCGGAGGCGGCGGTGCCGGCCACGAGCAGCGCCAGGCCCCAGACCCCCGCGGCGACCAGCGCCAGCCGCTGGAGGATGTTGCCCAGTCCCCGGCTGTGCAGGAGCAGCAGCAGCGACAGGGCCACGATGGTGAGGGTGGTGGCCAGCGTGGGCCGGTAGGCCAGGCCCAGCAGACAGGCGGCGCAGATCGCGGCGGTGGCCGCGTAGAGGCCGGTCATCCAGTTGTCGGCGGCCACCGTGCGGACGGCGACGGCGGACGGCGAGCGGGGCTCGATGCCCTCCTGGAGCTGCTGGGCGTTGGTGGGCAGGGGTGGCATCCGCAACCCGGACAACCGGAAGGACATCGACGGCACCAGCGCCCCGAACACCACCGCGGCCAGGGCGACGATCCCGGCCACCTCGTCCGGGCCGAGATCGGTGATCATCATCAGCGCCCCGGCGAGGACCCCGGCGACCGTCACCGCGACCAGCGCGAGGAAGAGCGCGGCGAACGCGGCGACGGCGGCCACCGCGAGCATCGCCCCGCCGACCCCGGCGGCGCCGGCCGCCAGCAGCCGGGCGCCCAGCACCTCGTAGTGCTGCTGGCCGCCGAGGGAGCCGCCGGGCAGCAGCCAGCCGGCCGCGGCGAAGTAGGGCACGGCGGCGAAGCCGAGCGCCGCGCCGGCCTCGGCGTCGCCGACGGCCCGGCTGGCCGACCCGGCGCCGCCGAGCAGCAGCAGACCGCCCACGGCCGCGGCCACGGCGCGCAGTTCGCCGTAGGGGCCGGGGATGCACAGCGCGGCCAGCCCGGCGGCCAGGGTGAGCACCAGCAGGGCCAGCAGCACCCGGCGGGACGCCGTGGCGCTCCAGCTGAAGGGACGATCCTGCATGGTGGAGGCGACGCCGTCGACCAGGTCGTCCAGGAGCACCTCGGGCAGCGCGTCGGTGCGCGGCCGGAGGTAGAGGGTCTCGCCGTCGAGCAGGCCGAGCGATTCCAGGCTGCTGTCCTCGTCCAGCGGCTCACCACCGAGCCGCTGGAGGATCCAGCCGCTGTGTTCCAGGCCCTTCTCGGCCAGTTCCTCCCCGGCGTAGTTCACCAGGGTGGGCAGCAGATCGGCCACGGGCACGTCCGCCGGCACCGCGAGATCGATGGACTTGGCCGGGGCGCGCACCGTGATGCGGCACAGACCTGCCGTTGTGGTGTCAGTCATGCGGGAAACTCACGCTTCGTCGGAAGACGCCGGGGTCTTGAGGGAGGAGAGGGGTTCGGTGGACGTGTGCGCGGTTGGGGCTGCACACTACTGGCTGAGTGGCCGGATCGTGTGCCTCCGTCCGCGGAGAACCGTGTAACGGATCGTAGATTCTCTCCGGTGAGGTCGGGGGACCGGCCCCGGGCCGGGGCCCGTGGTACCTCGCCGTCCCTGGGCGGGCACCGCCACCCGGGCAGCCGCTCTGCCCTTTGGGGCAGTTTTTCCGTCCTCCGTTCACCTCCGTCCCACCCCGTCCCCCGTCACCGAGTGCCGGGTGCGGCCCGAGAGCAGCATCCCCGTCAAGGAGACCGCTCGTTGAGTACCATCCTGTTCCGCAGGCCCGCCCGTCGGCGCGGACCGGACATGCCCGAAGGGGAGCTCAGTCTCCAGGAGCCGCCCACGCTCCCCGAGGCGACCCCCGACAGCGGGGCGGTGTGGAACTACCTGCCGATGGCGCTGATGTCGGTGTCGATGATGCTGATGTACCTGCGCCCCGGCGGCTCCCGGAGCGGGGGGTTCATCTACCTGGCGCTGGGGATGATGGTGGTCTCCGCCGCCGTGATGATCCTCGGTCAGTTCATCCGCCGCGCCAGCGAGCGCAAGCAGCGGCTGAAGGGTGAGCGCCGGGACTACCTGCGCTACCTGCGGCAGACCCGGCGCAAGGTCCGTACCGCCGTGGCGGAGCAGCAGCGGGCGCTGGTCTGGCGCCACCCCGCGCCGGGCGCGCTGTGGTCCCTGGTCGGCACCACCCGGCTGTGGGAGCGCCGCCCCGTCGACGAGGACTTCGGCGAGGTGCGGGTCGCGGTGGGCGACCAGAAGCTGGGGCTGCGCCTCGCCCCGCTGTCCACCAAGCCGGTGGAGGACCTGGAGCCGCTGAGCGCGCACGCCCTGCGCAGCTTCATCCGCGCCTACTCCACCGTCCCCGACCAGCCGATCGCGGTCTACCTGCGGACCTGGGCGCGGCTGCTGTTCCGGGGCGACGAGGAGCGGATCCGCGCGCTGGCCCGGGCCATGGTGGCGCAGCTCGCCGTACTGCACCCGCCGGAGGAGGTGTGGATCGCGGTGTGCGCCGCGGACGAGCGGCGCGCCGACTGGGAGTGGATCAAGTGGCTCCCCCACAACCTCCACCACACGGACTCCGACGGCGCCGGATCGGTGCGGATGGTCGTCTCCTCCGTCAACGAGCTCGACGGGCTGCTGGGCGCCGAGTTCGGCGAGCGCCCGCCCTTCGACCCGGAGGCCAAGGCCGGACGCGACGAGCCGTACACCGTGATCCTGCTGGACGGGGTCACGGTCCCGGGCGGCCACCGGATGGACGGGCCGGGGTTCCGCAACGCGGTCGTCCTCGACCTGGCCTCCTCGCTGACCTGGCGGCCCGGCCGCGCCACCCTCCGGCTGGACCTGGTCGAGGAGGAGATGCGCCTGGTCCGCACCGACCGGGAGCGCAAGGAACAGCTCACCCCCCTCGGCCGCCCCGACCAGATGGGCCTGCGCACCGCCGTCTCGCTGGCCAAGCGGCTGGCCCCGTACCGCATGGGCATCGGCCGCGACTCGGCCGAACCGCTCGCCTCCGACCTGGAGCTGACCACCCTCCTCGGCATACCCGACCTGTACCGCCACGACCCGCCGACGCTGTGGAACCGCCGCACCGGGTCCGAGCGGCTGCGGGTGCCCATCGCGGTCAACCCCGAGGGCACCCCGGTGGAACTGGACATCAAGGAGTCCGCCCAGGGCGGCACCGGCCCGCACGGCATGCTCATCGGGGCGACCGGCTCCGGCAAGAGCGAGCTGCTGCGCACCCTGGTGCTGGGGCTGGCGCTGAGCAACTCCTCCGAGACGCTCAACTTCATCCTGGTGGACTTCAAGGGCGGCGCGACCTTCCTCGGCCTGGACGAACTGCCGCACACCTCCGCCGTCATCACCAACCTGGCCGACGAGGTGGCCCTGGTCTCCCGGATGCAGGACGCCCTCCACGGCGAGCTGATGCGCCGCCAGGAGCTGCTGCGCTCCGCGGGCAACTACACCTCGGCGCTGGAGTACGAGAAGGCCCGGGCCGACGGCACACCGCTGGACCCGCTGCCGAGCCTCTTCATCGTGGTCGACGAGTTCAGCGAGCTGCTCTCCGCGCACCGCGAGTTCATGGAGCTGTTCGTGATGATCGGGCGGCTCGGGCGGAGCCTCGGCGTCCATCTGCTGCTCGCCTCGCAGCGGCTGGACGAGGGCCGGATGCACCAGCTGGAGTCCCACCTCTCCTACCGGATCGGCCTGCGGACCTTCTCCGCCATGGAGAGCCGCGGCGTACTCGGCGTGCCGGACGCCTACGAGCTGCCGCCGACCCCCGGCAGCGGCTTCATCAAGACCGGTGTGGAGGCGCTGACCCGGTTCCGCGCCGCCTATGTCTCCGGCCCCTACCGGCAGCGCAGCGGCTCCGCCGTGCAGGCCCGGATCGCCAGCCAGGTGGTGCCCTGGACGTCGGGCTGGGTGG
This sequence comes from Streptomyces zingiberis, assembly GCF_012034935.1. Lineage (GTDB taxonomy): Bacteria > Actinomycetota > Actinomycetes > Streptomycetales > Streptomycetaceae > Streptomyces > Streptomyces zingiberis. Next base: position 105,565 of record NZ_JAATEN010000019.1, on the reverse strand, counting down.
TGCCCCGGCAGATCCCCGAGGCGGAGGCCGAGCCCGAGCCGGAGGCGCTGGAGACCGGCGAGTCACTGCTGTCGGTGGCCGTCGAGCGGATGCGGGACGCCGGGCCGCCCGCCCACCAGGTGTGGCTGCCGCCGCTGAACGAGCCCGAGACCCTCGACATGCTGCTCGGCCCGCTCACCGTGCATCCGCAGTACGGCCTGACCTGCGACATGAACCGGCGCGGCCGGCTCGTCGCCCCGGTGGGCACCGTCGACCGGCCCTTCGACCAGCGCCGGGACGAGCTGCTGGTGGACCTCGCCGGCGCCGGCGGCCACGTGGCCGTCGCGGGCGGCCCGCAGAGCGGCAAGTCCACCCTGCTGCGCACCCTGATCACCTCGCTGGCGCTCACCCACACCCCGCGTGACGTGCAGTTCTACTGCCTGGACTTCGGCGGTGGCACCCTCGCCGGGCTCAGCGCCCTGCCGCATGTCGGCGGGGTGGCCGCCCGGATGGACAAGGAGCGGGTCGGCCGGGTCATCGCCGAGATCACCTCGCTCCTCGCCCACCGCGAACGGCTCTTCCTCGAACACGGCATCGACTCCATGGCGACCTTCCGGCGCCGCCGGGCCGCGGGCGAGTTCCCGGACGAGCCGCACGGCGACGCCTTCCTGGTGATCGACGGCTGGTCCACCGTCCGCCAGGACTACGACCAGCAGATCCCCACGTTCAACTCCATCGCCAGCCGCGGCCTCAACTACGGCATCCACCTCGTCGTCTCCACCTCCCGCTGGGTGGAGCTCTCCTCCGCCATCCGCGACCAGGCCGGCACCCGGCTGGAACTGCGCATGGGGGACCCGATGGACTCCGGGATCGACGTCCGCAAGGCCGCGACCGTGCCGCGGATCCCCGGCCGGGGCCTGACCCGCGACTCCAAGCTGCACTACCTGGCCGCGCTGCCGCGCATCGACGGCACCCCGGACGGCGACGAACTGCTCTCCGACGGCGTCGCCGACCTGTGTGAGCGGGTACTCAAGGCCTGGGGCGACCGGCCGCCCGCCCCGCAGGTGCGGATGCTGCCCACGCTCCTCCCCGCCGCCGAACTCCCGCCCGCCGAGGGCAATCTGCGGGTGCCGCTGGGGATCGGCGAGGACCGGATGGACACCCTGTGGCACGACTTCACCACCAACCCGCACCTGATCGTCGTCGGGGACACGGAGAGCGGCAAGACCAACCTGCTCCGGGTGATGGCCAAGGCGATCACCGAGCGCTACACCCCGGCCGAGGCCCGCATCATGGTGGTGGACTACCGCCGTGACCTGGTGGAGGCCGTGCCGGACGCCTACCGGCTCGGGCACGCCGTCTCCATCGACGCGCTCAAGGAACTGGTCGACGGCGCCGCCCGGGCCGTGCGCACCCGGCTGCCGGGCTCCGACATCGCCCCCGCGCGGATGCGGCTGTGCGACTGGTGGACCGGGCCCCGGCTGTTCGTCCTGGTCGACGACTACGACATGGTCGGCGGCGGCGGACCGCTCAACCAGCCCTTCGCCCCGCTGATGGACCATCTCGCCCTCGGCTTCGAGGTGGGCATGCACCTGGTGGTGGCCCGCTCCGCGGCGGGCGCGGGCCGCGGCCTGAACGACCCGCTTCTGCGCCGGATGCTGGAGGTCAACACCCCGGGCATCCTGCTCTCCTGCCCGCCCACCGAGGGCTACGTCTTCGGCAACGTCAAGGGGCGCAACCTCATCCCCGGCCGCGGCACCCACATCACCCGCCGCACCCGGGTGGACGTCCAGACCGCCCTCCTCGACGCGGAGGGCTCATGAGAGGCGCCCACCCCGGGCGGGCCGCCCCGGGCCCGGCGCCACCGGGCCGCGCGGGCCCGCCGGGCCGCGCGGGCCGCACGGGCCCCGCAGTCCGACGGGGTCCGGCGGCCCTGCCGGCTCCCCCGGCTCCGGCCGCCCCCTCGGCCCTGCCGTACGGGTCCCTCCTGCGGTACCGCTCCCTCTCCGTTCTGCCGGGCGCCTCCGCCCCGCCCGGCCGCCCGGCCCCGGCGGAGCCCGCGAACCGGCCGGGCCGCGCAGCGGCGCGGGCCCCGTCCACCGGGCCGGGGTGCCCGGCCCCGGTGGAGCCCTCAGCTCCCGTCCGCCGGGCGCCAGCGGCGGGCCTTGCCCAGCGGTACGACCACCATCGCCGCCCCCACCAGCACGGCCATTCCCAGGGCGCCACCACCGATGAACAGCGCGCGCTCCCGGGCGGCCGCCGCGGTGTCCGGCGGGACGTGCGCCGGCTCGGGAACGGGCCGGTCGCCGGCCTTGCCGGCGGGGAGGACGGCGGTCAGCCCGGCGTAGATGTCCAGCCTGGGCGTGTGGTCGGGATAGGCCGCCTCCAGCAGCCGGCGGGAGACCTCCGCGGCGGTCAGCTCGGGCTCGTAGGAGCGGATCAGCGCGGCGGCGCCCGCGACCTGCGCGGCCGCCAGCGAGGAACCCGAACCGATGTAGTGGCCCTTGCCCTCCGGTCCGATGCCGACGACCCCGTCGCCGGGGGCGGAGAGGTCGGGGGCGAGCGGGGCCGGCGCGCCCTCGGGGCGCCCGCCGCCCGGGCCGTGGTCCACGACCGACAGCACCGTGGGGACCCGCGCCGGCCAGTACGCCCGGGGCTTGGTGTCCGGCCTGCCGTCCAGGCCGGTGGGTGCGACGTCCGGCGCCACCGGGGCGACGACCAGCGCGTCCTCCTGCGCGGCGTGGGCGACGGCGGCGGTGATCTCCTCGCCGCCCTCGGCGAGGGCCTGGCCGACGTAGACGACCTGCGCGCCCTGGTCCACCGCCGTGGTGATGCCCTGGGCGACCAGCCCGGCATCGGGGTTGCCGCGGTTGTCCGTGCCGCGCACGGCGAGCACCTGGGCGCCGGGGGCGACCCCGCTGACGGCTCCCCCGTCGGCCGGTGCGCCGGCGATCACCCCGGCGGCGAAACTCCCGTGCCCCACACAGTCCGTACCGGCTCCGCCCACGGCCGTGACCCGGCCGGACAGCGCGGGGGCCGACTCGCCCACCCCGGTGTCCACCACGGCCACCGTCACGCCACTGCCCTTCGACAGCTGCCATGAACGCGAGAGCTGAAGCGCCTGATGCGTCCAGGGCCGGGTCTCGGCGGTCTTCGTGGAGGCCGTGGCGCACGGGTCACCGTCCCCGACCCGCAGACGCAGCGGAGGAAGACTCACGGGGCCGTCCGCGGCCCGGGCAGGAGGGACGGGCGTCAGGCAGGAAATCGCGGCAGCCGCCGCGACGACCGCCGCGACGGCCATGGAGCTGCAACGGGCCGATGGCATGCGGCAGATGATATGGGATTGGATGGGGTACCGGGCCGGTCCCGGTCCACGGTGAAATCAGGAGGGTGGCGTGTCACGGCAGGTACTTACGGTCGGCCCGGGCCAGGCGGACGGATTCCGGACCATCGGTGAGGCGCTGGCCGCGGCACGCACGGGCGCGGTCGTCCAAGTGCGCCCCGGCCGCTATGCGGAGAACCTCATCGTTCGCACACGGGTCACGATCGTGGCCGAAGGGGCAGCGGAGAGCGTGGAGATCTGCCCCCGGCGGGGCACCGCGCTGACCTTGATGACGGACGCGGTGATGCTCACCGATCTCGTGCTCCGCGGCGGCAGCGAGGACGTGGCGGTGGTGGACGCCCCCCGCGGGCAGGTCGCCATGGACCGCTGCACGGTGATCGGTTCGGGCTGGACGGCCGTGCTGGCCCGGCTGACCGGCTCGCTGGCCATGCGCGGCTGCCGCGTCACCAACCGCCAGGGCGCCGGGATCGTCGACACCTCCGACGAACCCAGCGTCATCGAGAACTGCGTGCTGGAACACCTCGGCACCTCCGCGGTGGTCCTCAGCGACAACGCCCGGTCCACGGTGCGCGACTGCCGAATGCGGGACGCCCGCGGCAACGGCGTCCTGGCCAACGGCGAGGCCGCGGGCACCGTGGAGTCCTGTGACATCAGCGGCACCGACAAGCCCGCCATAGCGCTGGAGGGCAACAGCACCACCCACGTGATGCGCACCACCGTCCGGGACAGCGCCGTCGGTGTCTACCTGACCAGCGCCGCGCGGCCCACCGTGGAACAGGTCCAGGTCTCCGGCACCAGCGGGCCCGCGATCCTGCTCTCCGAGGGCGCCGACCCGCTGCTGCGCCGCTGCACGACCCAGCGCACCAAGGCCGGTGCCCTGACGGTCGCCGAACGCTCCCGCGGCACCTTCGAGGACTGCGAGTTCACCACCTCCGGCGGACCGGCGATCCGGGTGGCCGACGCCAGCTCGCCGACGTTCCTGCGCACCACCGTGCGGGAGTGCGCCGAGCCCACGGCGGCGGTGCAGCTCGCCGAGGACACCACCGCCGAGTTCGACCAGCTGGAGGTGGCCGATGTGAAGGGCAGCGCGATCTCCGTCGCCGCCCAGGCCGATCCGCTGATCCGGCGGGCCCGGATCACCGCCCCCGGCCGGCACGGCGTCGAGGTCGGCGAGGACGGCCGCGGCCGGCTGGAGTTCTGCACCGTCGAACGCGCCGGCGAGGACGCGATACGGATCGCCGGCGGCGCCTCCACCCAGCTCGACGACTGCGTGCTGCGCGCGGCCGGAGAGGCCGGCGTCACGGTGGCGCGGGACGGGATCGCCCTCGTCCGGGACACCCAGATCGAGGACGTCGGCGCGTCCGGCGTGGCCGTGCACGGCGGTGAGCTGACGCTCACCCGCGCCCGGATCAACGGTTCCGGGGCGCACGGCGTCCTGCTCGCCGACGGGTCCCGCGCCGAGCTGCGCTCCTGCGAGATCAGCGGCGCCCTCGGCGACGGCATCCGGATCGACACCACCGGGGAGGTCTCCGTCCAGGGCTGCGCCGTGCGCGACAACCGGGGCGCGGGCCTGGCCCAGACCCGCCCCTCCGAGCAGGTGGAGGTGCTGGAGCTGACCAGCGCCGCCAACGACCGGCCCGACGCCTGGGGCGCGGAGATCGCGGCCGCCGCCGGCTCCACCCCCGGGCCGAAGCCCTCGGGGAAGGACGGCGCGCCGGACCCGCTGGCGGATCTGGAGACCCTGATCGGGCTGGAGGGCGTCAAGCACCAGGTGCGGACCCTGGTCAACCTCAACCAGCTCGCCCAGCGGCGCCAGCGGCTCGGCCTGCCGGTGCCCTCCATGAGCCGCCACCTGATCTTCGCGGGCCCGCCCGGCACCGGCAAGACCACCGTCGCGCGCCTCTACGGCGCGATCCTCGCCCAGCTCGGCGTGCTCCCGGAGGGCCACCTGGTCGAGGTGTCCCGCGCGGACCTCGTGGCCCAGGTCATCGGCGGCACGGCGATCAAGACGACGGAGGCGTTCAACAAGGCGATCGGCGGTGTCCTCTTCATCGACGAGGCGTACACCCTCACCTCCGGCGGCTCCTCCAACGACTTCGGCCGGGAGGCCGTGGACACCCTGCTCAAGCTGATGGAGGACCACCGCGAGGACGTGGTCGTCATCGCCGCGGGCTACTCCACCGAGATGGACGACTTCCTCGCCTCCAACCCCGGTCTGGCCTCCCGGTTCACCCGGACCATCGAGTTCGAGAACTACTCCGTGCAGGACCTGGTGACGATCACCGAGTCCATGTGCCGCGCCCACCAGTACGACCTGGGCCCGGGCACCACGGAGGCGCTGGCGGAGCACTTCGCGGGGATGGACCGGGGCGCCACCTTCGGCAACGGCCGCGCCGCCCGCGGGGTCTTCGAGGAGATGGTGGACCGTCAGTCCTTCCGGCTCGCCACCATGGCGGAGCCCGCCGAACGGGATCTGACGCTGCTCCTCCCCGAGGACGTCAGCGAGAAGGCGGAGGTGACGGAGGAGCCGGGCAAGGACCGCGCGACGATGCTGGCGAACCTGGAGGCCATGGTGGGCCTGGGCGCCGTCAAGCGCGAGGTCACCGACCTGGTCAATCTCCTCTCCACCGCCGAGCAGCGCCGCGCGGCCGGGCTGCCCGCGCCGCGGATCAGCCAGCACCTGGTGTTCTCCGGCCCGCCCGGTACCGGCAAGACGACGGTGGCCCGCCTCTACGCGGGGCTGCTGACCTCCCTCGGCGTGCTGCCGCGCGGCCAGCTCGTCGAGGTCGCGCGCGCCGACCTCGTGGGCCGCTACGTCGGCCACACCGCCCAGCTCACCAAAGAGGTGTTCGAGAGCGCGCTCGGCGGTGTCCTCTTCATCGACGAGGCGTACACCCTCACCCCGGAGGGGGGATCCGGCTCCGACTTCGGCCGGGAGGCCGTGGACACCCTGCTCAAGCTGATGGAGGACCACCGCGACGAGGTGGTCGTCATCGTGGCCGGCTACACCGAGGAGATGGGCCGCTTCCTCGCCTCCAACCCCGGTCTGGCCTCCCGGTTCGCGCGCTCGGTGGAGTTCGACGACTACTCCACCGAGGAACTGCTCACCATCATGGAGCGGAACGCGGAGGAGTCCGGCTACACCTGCCCGGAGGACACCCGGGAGGCGCTGCGCTCCCACATCGACGCCATCCCGCGCGACCGGTCCTTCGGCAACGCGCGCCTGGCCCGGCAGCTGCTGGAGACGATGATCACCCACCAGGCGCGGCGCCTCGCCACGGTGGACCTGCCGAGCGTCGAGGACCTGCGGACCCTGCTCCCGCAGGATCTGCCGACCGCCGGACTGGGCGTGGGCCGCTGAGCGGACACCCGGGCGGCGGACCGCCGGGCGCCGGGGCGACCGGAACGCCGGCGGCGCCGGCGGCCGGCGAAGCGAGCCGGAGGCCGCGCAGGCGGTCGGCGGCAGCGCGGAATCGGGGCTGGGGTTCCCTCACCGGAAGGTGAGGGAACCCCAGCCCCGTCGGCTGCCCGCCGTCTCCCCCACAGGCCGGCGCCCCGTCCGCCGCCCCCCGGGGGCCGGCACCGCGGGCCGGCAGCCGACTGCCGGTCCAGCCCGGCAGCGGAAACGCCGAAGGGCCCGTACGGCCTCACGGCGTACGGGCCCTCGGGTGCCGGCCGGAGCCGGCGGATGCCTAGGCGGCGTCCAGGGTCACTTGTTGATCTTGGTGACCTGGCCGGCGCCGACGGTCCGGCCACCCTCACGGATGGCGAACTTCAGGCCCTCCTCCATGGCGACCGGCTGGATCAGCTGGACCGACATGGCGGTGTTGTCGCCCGGCATGACCATCTCGGTGCCCTCGGGGAGGGTCACGACGCCGGTCACGTCCGTGGTACGGAAGTAGAACTGCGGGCGGTAGTTGTTGAAGAACGGGGTGTGGCGGCCACCCTCGTCCTTCGACAGGATGTAGGCCTGGGCCTCGAACTCGGTGTGCGGGGTGACCGAGCCCGGCTTGATGATGACCTGGCCGCGCTCGACGTCCTCGCGCTTGATGCCGCGGAGCAGCAGACCGACGTTCTCACCGGCCTGGCCCTCGTCGAGCAGCTTGCGGAACATCTCGATACCGGTGACCGTGGTGGTGGTCTTCTCGGTCTTGATGCCGATGATGTCGACGGTCTCGTTGACCTTGAGGACACCACGCTCGATACGGCCGGTGACGACCGTGCCGCGACCGGTGATCGTGAAGACGTCCTCGATGGGCATGAGGAACGGCTTCTCGGTGTCGCGCTCCGGCTCCGGGATCGCCTCGTCGACGGCCGCCATGAGCTTGAGGACGGACTCGCCCCACTCCTTGTCGCCCTCGAGCGCCTTCAGCGCCGAGACGCGCACGACGGGGAGGTCGTCGCCCGGGAACTCGTACTCGGAGAGCAGCTCACGGACCTCGAGCTCGACGAGCTCCATGATCTCCTCGTCGTCCACCATGTCGGCCTTGTTCAGGGCGACGACGATGTACGGCACGCCGACCTGGCGGGCCAGGAGCACGTGCTCCTTGGTCTGCGGCATCGGGCCGTCGGTGGCGGCGACCACGAGGATGGCGCCGTCCATCTGCGCGGCACCGGTGATCATGTTCTTGATGTAGTCCGCGTGACCCGGGCAGTCAACGTGGGCGTAGTGACGCGACTCGGTCTGGTACTCGACGTGCGCGATGGAGATGGTGATACCACGCTGGCGCTCTTCCGGCGCCTTGTCGATCTGGTCGAAGGCCGAGGCCTCGTTCAGGTCCGGGTACGCGTCGTGCAGCACCTTGGTAATCGCCGCGGTGAGCGTCGTCTTACCGTGGTCGATGTGACCGATGGTGCCGATGTTGACGTGCGGCTTAGTCCGCTCGAACTTCGCCTTCGCCACTGGGGTCCTCCTGTGGACTGGTGCTGTACTCCATCCACACCGTGCGGATGGGCTCAGGTGGTCTGTCGAACCGACCAGGACCCCTAGGGGATGCCCTTGGCCGTATTCGCTTGGGGGCCGGCCGCCGGGGCGCCCGCCGTGGACCGGTGAGGGTCCGCGGCGGGTGGCCCGGGAGCCTGTTGCGCTCCAGCCTAATGGCTGAGCAGCGTAGTGCTACTCGCCCTTGGCCTTCGCGATGATCTCCTCGGAGACGTTCCGCGGAACCTCGCCGTAGGAGTCGAACTGCATGGAGTAGCTCGCGCGGCCGGAAGTCTTGCTGCGGAGGTCGCCGACGTAGCCGAACATCTCCGACAGCGGGACCAGGGCCTTGACGACACGGGCGCCGCTGCGCTCGTCCATGGCCTGAACCTGGCCACGGCGGGAGTTGAGGTCGCCGATCACATCACCCATGTAGTCCTCGGGCGTGGTGACCTCCACGGCCATCAGCGGCTCCAGCAGCACCGGGGACGCCTTGCGGGCCGCCTCCTTGAACGCCTGGGAACCGGCGATCTTGAACGCGAGCTCCGAGGAGTCCACGTCGTGGTAGGCACCGTCGAGCAGCGTCACGCGGACGCCGACCATCTCGTAGCCGGCCAGGATGCCGAACTGCATGGCCTCCTGACAGCCCGCGTCCACCGAGGGGATGTACTCCTTGGGGATGCGGCCACCGGTCACCTTGTTGACGAACTCGTAAGCCGTGCCGTCAACGGTCTCCAGCGGCTCGATCGCGATCTGCACCTTGGCGAACTGACCGGTACCACCGGTCTGCTTCTTGTGCGTGTAGTCGACCCGCTCCACCGGCTTGCGGATGGTCTCGCGGTACGCGACCTGCGGCTTGCCGACGTTGGCCTCGACCCTGAACTCACGCTTCATCCGGTCGACCAGCACCTCGAGGTGGAGCTCGCCCATGCCGCCGATGACGGTCTGGCCGGTCTCCTCGTTGGTGTGGACCTGGAAGGAGGGGTCCTCCTCCGCGAGCCGCTGGATGGCGACACCCAGCTTCTCCTGGTCGCCCTTGGACTTGGGCTCGATCGCGACCTCGATCACCGGCGCCGGGAAGTCCATGGACTCCAGGATCACCGGCGACTTGTCGTCGCAGAGCGTCTCACCGGTGGTGGTCTGCTTCAGGCCCATGACGGCGACGATGTCGCCGGCGCCCACGCCCGAGATCTCCTCACGCTTGTTCGCGTGCATGCGGTAGATCTTGCCGATGCGCTCCTTCTTGCCCTTCACGGAGTTCAGCACCGAGTTACCGGTCTCCATGCGGCCGGAGTACACGCGGACGTAGGTGAGCTTGCCCAGGTGCGGGTCGCTCATGATCTTGAAGGCGAGACCGGCGAACGGCTCGTCATCGCTCGGACGGCGCTGGATGGCCTTCTCCGCGTCCTTGGGGTCGGTGCCTTCGATGGCCTCGACGTCCATGGGAGAGGGGAGGTAGCGCACGACCGCGTCGAGCAGGGGCTGCACGCCCTTGTTCTTGAACGCGGTACCGCAGAACACCGGGGTGAAGGTCGGCTGACCCTGGTTCTCGGTGTGCGTCGAGCTGATGGTGGCGCGCCGGATGGCGGCCATGAGCTGGTCCTGGGTGGGCTCCTCGCCCTCCAGGTACATCTCCATCATCTCTTCGTCGTGCTCGGCGATGGTCTCCAGGAGCTTGCCGCGCCACTCCTCGGCCGCCTCGACGTGGGTGTCGGGGATGTCGACGACGTCGTACATCTCCCCCTTGGTCGCCTCGGCGGACCAGACGAGGGCCTTCATGGCGACCAGGTCGACGACGCCCTTGAAGTCGGCCTCGGCACCGATCGGGAGCTGCATGACCAGCGGCACCGCGCCCAGGCGGTCCACGATCATGTCGACGCAGCGGTGGAACTCGGCGCCGGTGCGGTCGAGCTTGTTGACGAAGCAGATCCGCGGCACGCCGTACCGGTCCGCCTGCCGCCACACCGTCTCGGACTGCGGCTCGACACCGGCGACACCGTCGAACACCGTGACCGCGCCGTCGAGGACGCGGAGCGAACGCTCCACCTCGACGGTGAAGTCGACGTGGCCCGGGGTGTCGATGATGTTGATGGTGTGATCGACGTCGTTCAGGGGCCAGTGGCAGGTCGTCGCGGCGGACGTGATGGTGATGCCGCGCTCCTGCTCCTGCTCCATCCAGTCCATCGTGGCTGCGCCCTCGTGGACCTCACCGATCTTGTAGCTCACACCGGTGTAGAACAGGATCCGCTCGGTGGTGGTCGTCTTGCCCGCGTCGATGTGGGCCATGATCCCGATGTTGCGGACCCTGGCCAGGTCAAGTGAAGTGGTGGCCATGTGGCTCAGTCTTCTCTCGGTCTCGATGGGGGTAGCGACTACCAGCGGTAGTGCGCGAAGGCCTTGTTGGACTCGGCCATCTTGTGGGTGTCCTCACGGCGCTTGACGGAGGCGCCCAGACCGTTGCTGGCGTCCAGGAGCTCGTTCATGAGCCGCTCGGTCATGGTCTTCTCGCGGCGGGCGCGGGAGTAGCCGACCAGCCAGCGCAGCGCGAGGGTGGACGCACGGCCGGGCTTGACCTCGACCGGCACCTGGTAGGTGGCGCCACCGACACGGCGGGACTTGACCTCGAGGGTCGGCTTGATGTTCTCCAGAGCGCGCTTCAGCGTGATGACCGGGTCGTTGCCGGTCTTCTCGCGGAGACCCTCCATGGCGCCGTAGACGATGCGCTCGGCGGTGGAGCGCTTGCCGTTCAGCAGCACCTTGTTGATCAGGGACGTCACCAGAGGAGAGCCGTAGACCGGGTCGATGATGACCGGGCGCTTCGGGGCAGGGCCCTTACGAGGCATGCTTACTTCTCCTTCTTGGCGCCGTAGCGGCTGCGGGCCTGCTTGCGGTTCTTGACACCCTGGGTGTCGAGCGAACCACGGATGATCTTGTAGCGAACACCCGGCAGGTCCTTCACACGGCCGCCTCGCACGAGCACGATGGAGTGCTCCTGCAGGTTGTGTCCCTCACCCGGGATGTAAGCGGTGACCTCGATGCCGCTGGTCAGGCGCACACGAGCGACCTTACGCAGGGCCGAGTTCGGCTTCTTGGGGGTGGTGGTGAACACACGCGTGCAGACGCCACGGCGCTGGGGAGAACCCTCCAGTGCGGGCGTCTTGTTCTTCTCGACCTTGTCCTGCCGGCCCTTGCGGACCAGCTGCTGGATCGTAGGCACCGTTTCTCCGGTTTCTGTGTGCCAGTCTCGGTAAAGCTAACCTGGGATTTGTCGGGTTCCTGACCACTTACCCGACCCACGCGGTCGGGTGTGTCGACGCTGCGGACTCGCTGCGAGGCAGACAAGGCACAGAATGCGGTGTCATGGACCGTAACGGTCTCCGGCCTCCGGGCGGCACTCGTCTCCCTGGCGGTGGGAACCGCGGGAAACGCGCGCACGGCGGCCCAGGGACACCCCAGGCACAAGGTCAGAGCGTACCTACCGCATGGGCTCCGGTCAAAACAAGTCCACGCGCCCACGAGAGCGACGGCCGCCGGGGTGAACCGGACAATCCGTGCGGCCTCACCCCCGCCGCGGGCTTCCTTCCCCGTGGGGCTCCCCGCCACCGCTCCCAGCAGCGCGGACGCCGGCGGAGCCCCGCTCCCCCGGCCCGTGCGCACCCCGGGCCGAGCCCGCCGGGCGGATCGCCCGGCTCAGCCGGCGCCCGCCGCGACCACCAGCAGCACGAAGAGGAGACCGAAGCCGATCGACAGCCAGCCGATGACCACACCCGCCATCGCGAAGCCGTCCCCCGACTCCCCCGACCTGCGGATCTCGGCGCGCGCCTTGTGGCCCAGGACGACGGCCGGGATGGCCGTCACCCCCCAGGTCATCGGCGAGAGGATCCCGCAGACCAGGGCCGCGGTGGCGGTGCCGTTCGCCCGGCCCGGCACCGGCGGCGCGGGCAGGAACGTGTGCGGGACGGGCACGGGGGCCACCGAGGGGGCCGGGAAGGTCTGCGGTACCGGCCCCTGCGGCAGGTCCGACACGATGGCCTGTAGCTGGCCGTGCGTCTGCGCCTGGTAGGCCCGGCCGATCCGCTGCTCGTACTCCCCCCGGGAGAGCCGGCCCTCGGCGAAGCCGGCCTTGAGCACGTCGACCGCGCGCTCCCGGTCCGCGTCCGAAGCACGCATCATCGACATCTGCGGATGCTGGGCGGGCCGCGGATGCCCACCCCCCTGCCACGGTTCGAACGTCACTGCGGCACACCTCCCCGTCTCCCTCACTGCCCATCATCCACGACGCGCCACGGCGCCGGGGAGTTCCGTACCGGCCCGGGTACAACGCCGCAGGGCGGCCACCCCCACGGGGTGACCGCCCTGCCGGACCTGGCCCTGGGACGACCCGGGCCTACTGGTTGTACGGACCGTAGTCGTAGTCCTCCAGCGGGACCGCCTGGCCGGAGCCGCTGCCGAAGGGCGAGTAGTCGATGTCGTCGTATCCGACGGCCGAGTACATCGCGGCCTTCGCCTCCTCGGTCGGCTCCACCCGGATGTTGCGGTAGCGGGACAGACCCGTACCGGCCGGGATGAGCTTACCGATGATGACGTTCTCCTTGAGACCGATCAGGGAGTCCGACTTGGCGTTGATCGCCGCGTCGGTGAGCACCCGGGTCGTCTCCTGGAAGGACGCCGCCGACAGCCACGACTCGGTGGCGAGCGAGGCCTTGGTGATACCCATCAGCTGCGGACGGCCGGAGGCGGGGTGACCGCCCTCCTGCACCACCCGGCGGTTCTCACCCTCGAAGCGCGTGCGCTCCACGAGCTCGCCCGGCAGCAGCTCGGCGTCGCCGGACTCGATGATCGTCACCCGGCGCAGCATCTGCCGGATGATGATCTCGATGTGCTTGTCGTGGATCGACACACCCTGCGAGTTGTAGACCTTCTGCACCTCGCCGACCAGGTGGACCTGGACGGCGCGCTGGCCGAGGATCCGCAGCACGTCGTGCGGGTTGGTGGCACCCACGGTCAGCGGCTGGCCGACCTCGACGTGGTCGCCCTCGCCCACCAGCAGACGGGCCCGCTTGGAGATCGCGAAGGGCGTCTCGTCGGAGCCGTCGTCGGGGGTGACGACGATCTTCTTGGTCTTCTCGGTCTCCTCGATGCGCACCCGGCCGGCCGCCTCGCTGATCGGGGCCACACCCTTGGGGGTACGGGCCTCGAAGAGCTCGACGACACGGGGCAGACCCTGCGTGATGTCGTCACCGGCCACACCACCGGTGTGGAAGGTACGCATCGTCAGCTGGGTGCCCGGCTCACCGATCGACTGGGCCGCGATGATGCCCACGGCCTCGCCGATGTCCACCAGCTTGCCGGTGGCCAGGGAGCGGCCGTAGCAGTAGGCGCAGGTGCCGACCGCCGACTCGCAGGTGAGCACGGAGCGGGTCTTGACCGTCTCCACACCGTGCGCCACGAGCTGGTCGATGAGGACATCGCCCAGGTCGACGTTGGCGGGCGCGACGACCTTGCCGTCCACCACCACGTCCTCGGCGAGCATCCGCGCGTACACGCTGGTCTCGACGTCCTCCGCCTTGCGCAGGACACCGTCGGCGCCCTTGGACGCGATCCGCAGCTTCAGACCGCGCTCGGTGCCGCAGTCCTCCTCGCGGATGATCACGTCCTGCGAGACGTCGACCAGACGGCGGGTGAGGTACCCGGAGTCGGCGGTCCGCAGGGCGGTGTCCGCGAGACCCTTACGGGCACCGTGCGTGGAGATGAAGTACTCCAGCACGGAGAGACCCTCACGGAACGACGCCTTGATCGGCCGCGGGATGGTCTCGTTCTTCGCGTTGGACACCAGGCCACGCATACCGGCGATCTGACGCATCTGCATCATGTTTCCGCGCGCTCCCGAGTCCACCATCATGAAGATGGGGTTGGTCTTCGGGAAGTTCACGTTCATGGCCTCGGCGACCTCGTTGGTCGCCTTGGTCCAGATCGCGATGAGCTCCTGGGTGCGCTCGTCCTTGGTGATCAGGCCGCGCTCGTACTGCTTCTGGACCTTCTCGTCCTGGGCCTCGTAGCCCTGGATGATCGCCTTCTTGGCCTCGGGGACCACGATGTCGGAGATCGAGACGGTGACGCCGGAGCGGGTGGCCCAGTGGTAGCCCGCCGCCTTGAGGTTGTCGAGCGTCGCCGCCACGGTCACCTTGGGGTAGCGCTCCGCGAGGTCGTTGACGATCTCGGAGACCTGCCGCTTGCCCACCGCGTGGTCGACGAACGGGTAGTCCTCCGGCAGCAGCTCGTTGAAGAGCGCCCGGCCCAGGGTGGTGCGGAGCCGGAAGCCGTCGCCGATCTGCCAGCCCTCGCCGCCCTCGGTGGCCTGGTCGGCCGGCGGGGTCCAGCCGCGCGGCGGGACGGTACCGGCCGGGAAGCGGATGTCGACCGGCGCCTGAAGCGAGAGCTCGCCGGCGTCGAAGGACATGATCGCCTCGGCGGTGGAGGCGAACGAGCGCCCCTCACCCTTGATCTCGCGCTCCTCGGCGTCGGTGGTGAGGAAGAACAGACCCAGCACCATGTCCTGGGTCGGCATCGTCACCGGCCGGCCGTCGGCGGGCTTGAGGATGTTGTTCGAGGAGAGCATCAGGATGCGCGCCTCGGCCTGCGCCTCCGCGGAGAGCGGCAGGTGGACGGCCATCTGGTCACCGTCGAAGTCCGCGTTGAACGCGGTGCAGACGAGCGGGTGGATCTGGATGGCCTTGCCCTCGACGAGCTGCGGCTCGAACGCCTGGATGCCGAGGCGGTGCAGCGTCGGAGCACGGTTCAGCAGCACCGGGTGCTCGGCGATGACCTCTTCCAGCACGTCGTAGACGACCGTGCGGCCGCGCTCGACCATGCGCTTGGCCGACTTGATGTTCTGCGCGTGGTTCAGGTCCACCAGGCGCTTCATCACGAACGGCTTGAAGAGCTCCAGCGCCATGGCCTTGGGCAGACCGCACTGGTGCAGCTTGAGCTGCGGGCCGACGACGATCACGGACCGGGCCGAGTAGTCGACGCGCTTGCCGAGCAGGTTCTGGCGGAACCGGCCCTGCTTGCCCTTGAGCATGTCGGAGAGCGACTTCAGCGGACGGTTGCCGGGGCCCGTGACCGGGCGGCCGCGGCGGCCGTTGTCGAAGAGCGCGTCGACGGCCTCCTGAAGCATCCGCTTCTCGTTGTTCACGATGATCTCGGGGGCACCGAGGTCGAGAAGCCGCTTGAGGCGGTTGTTCCGGTTGATCACCCGGCGGTACAGGTCGTTCAGGTCGGAGGTCGCGAAGCGGCCACCGTCGAGCTGCACCATCGGGCGGAGGTCCGGCGGGATCACCGGGACGCAGTCCAGCACCATGCCCTTGGGGCTGTTGCGGGTCTGCAGGAAGGCGGAGACGACCTTGAGGCGCTTGAGCGCCCGGGTCTTCTTCTGGCCCTTGCCGGTCCGGATGATCTCGCGGAGGCGCTCGGCCTCCTCGTCCAGGTCGAAGGTCTCCAGGCGCTTCTGAAGCGCCGCGGCGCCCATCGAGCCGTCGAAGTAGGTGCCGAAGCGGTCGCGCAGCTCGCGGTAGAGCAGCTCGTCGCCCTCCAGGTCCTGGACCTTGAGGCTCTTGAAGCGGTTCCACACCTCGTCGAGGCGGTCGATCTCGCGCTGCGCGCGGTCACGGAGCTGCTTCATCTCGCGCTCGGCGCCCTCGCGCACCTTGCGGCGGACGTCGGCCTTGGCGCCCTCGGACTCCAGCTCGGCCAGGTCGGTCTCGAGCTTCTTGGCCCGGGCCTCCAGGTCGGCGTCGCGGCGCTGCTCGATCTGCTGGCGCTCGACGGAGACGTGCGCCTCCAGCGAGGGCAGGTCGCGGGTGCGCCGCTCGTCGTCCACGTACGTGATCATGTACGCGGCGAAGTAGATGACCTTCTCCAGGTCCTTCGGGGCGAGGTCGAGCAGGTAGCCCAGCCGCGACGGGACGCCCTTGAAGTACCAGATGTGGGTGACGGGAGCGGCCAGCTCGATGTGGCCCATCCGCTCACGGCGCACCTTGGCGCGCGTGACCTCGACGCCGCAGCGCTCGCAGATGATGCCCTTGAAGCGGACACGCTTGTACTTGCCGCAGTAGCACTCCCAGTCCCGGGTGGGGCCGAAGATCTTCTCGCAGAAGAGCCCGTCCTTTTCCGGCTTGAGGGTGCGGTAGTTGATGGTTTCCGGCTTCTTGACCTCGCCGTGCGACCACTGGCGGATGTCGTCGGCGGTGGCCAGGCCGATCCGCAGCTCGTCGAAGAAGTTGACGTCGAGCACTTTGTCGTCAATCCCTCTTTCGGGGTTTGTCGCCGCTGCCGGAGGGGGCGCCGGCGGCGGCTGTGTCTTCATCATGGTCCGAACGGTCCGGGCTGACCGGGGCCCGCCTCCCGTGGGCGGCGGGCCCCGGCCGAACCGTCAGACCTCTTCGACGCTGCTCGGCTCCCGCCGGGACAGGTCGATTCCGAGCTCCTCCGCCGCGCGGAAGACGTCCTCGTCGGTGTCGCGCATCTCGATGGACATGCCGTCCGAGGACAGCACCTCCACGTTGAGGCAGAGCGACTGCATCTCCTTGATGAGCACCTTGAAGGACTCGGGGATGCCCGGCTCGGGGATGTTCTCGCCCTTGACGATCGCCTCGTAGACCTTCACGCGGCCGGTGACGTCGTCGGACTTGATGGTCAGCAGCTCCTGGAGGGCGTACGCGGCGCCGTACGCCTCCAGCGCCCACACCTCCATCTCACCGAAGCGCTGGCCACCGAACTGGGCCTTACCACCCAGCGGCTGCTGGGTGATCATCGAGTACGGGCCGGTCGAGCGGGCGTGCAGCTTGTCGTCGACCAGGTGGTGGAGCTTGAGGATGTACATGTACCCGACGGAGATCGGGTCCGGGAACGGCTCACCGGAGCGGCCGTCGAACAGCCTCGCCTTGCCGGAGGGCTGCACCATGCGGTCGCCGTCCCGGTTGGGGACCGTCGCCTCGAAGAGGCCGGCGATCTCGTCCTCGCGGGCGCCGTCGAACACCGGGGTGGCGACGTTCGTCCGCGGCGCGACCTCGTCGGCGCCGATGGCCTTCAGCCGCTGCATCCACTCCTCGTCGCCCTCGACCTTCCAGCCCTGGCTGGCGAGCCAGCCGAGGTGGATCTCCAACACCTGTCCGGGGTTCATCCGGGACGGGACGCCGAGCGGGTTGAGGATGATGTCGACCGGGGTGCCGTCCTCCAGGAACGGCATGTCCTCGACCGGCAGGATCTTGGAGATGACACCCTTGTTGCCGTGGCGGCCGGCGAGCTTGTCACCGTCAGTGATCTTGCGCTTCTGGGCGACGTAGACCCGGACGAGCTGGTTGACGCCGGGCGGGAGCTCGTCGCCCTCCTCGCGGTCGAAGACGCGGACGCCGATGACCTTGCCGGTCTCACCGTGCGGCACCTTCAGCGAGGTGTCACGGACCTCACGCGCCTTCTCACCGAAGATCGCACGGAGCAGGCGCTCCTCGGGGGTGAGCTCGGTCTCGCCCTTCGGGGTGACCTTGCCGACGAGGATGTCACCGGCGACGACCTCGGCACCGATACGGATGATGCCGCGCTCGTCGAGGTCGGCGAGGACCTCCTCGGAGACGTTCGGGATGTCCCGGGTGATCTCCTCGGGGCCCAGCTTGGTGTCCCGGGCGTCGACCTCGTGCTCCTCGATGTGGATCGAGGAGAGGACGTCGTCCTGGACGAGCCGCTGGCTGAGGATGATCGCGTCCTCGTAGTTGTAGCCCTCCCACGGCATGAACGCCACGAGGAGGTTCTTGCCGAGGGCCATCTCCCCTTCGTCGGTGGAGGGACCGTCGGCGAGGACCTGGCCCTCGACGACCCGGTCGCCCTCGTCCACGATCACCTTCTGGTTGAAGGAGGTGCCCTGGTTGGAGCGGGAGAACTTGGCGATCCGGTAGGTCGTGTAGGTGCCGTCGTCACCGGCGACGGTGACGTAGTCCGCGGAGACCTCCTGGACCACGCCGTCCTTCTCGGCCTTGACGACGTCACCGGCGTCGACCGCGCAGCGGTACTCCATACCGGTGCCGACCAGCGGGGACTCCGCCTTCAGCAGCGGCACGGCCTGGCGCATCATGTTGGAGCCCATGAGCGCGCGGTTGGCGTCGTCGTGCTCCAGGAACGGGATCATGGCGGTCGCCACCGACACCATCTGGCGCGGCGAGACGTCCATGTAGTCGACCTCGTCACCGGGGACGTAGTCGACCTCGCCGCCACGGCGGCGGACCAGGACCCGGCCCTCGGCGAAGTGGAAGTCCTCCGTCAGCGGGGCGTTGGCCTGCGCGATGACGAAGCGGTCCTCCTCGTCGGCCGTGAGGTAGTCGACGTGGTCGGTGACGATACCGTCGGTCACCCGGCGGTACGGGGTCTCGACGAAGCCGAAGGCGTTGACCCGGCCGTAGGAGGCGAGCGAGCCGATCAGGCCGATGTTCGGGCCTTCCGGCGTCTCGATCGGGCACATCCGGCCGTAGTGCGAGGGGTGCACGTCACGGACCTCGAAGCCGGCCCGCTCACGGCTCAGACCACCGGGGCCCAGCGCCGACAGACGGCGCTTGTGGGTCAGCCCGGAGATGGGGTTGGTCTGGTCCATGAACTGGGACAGCTGGCTGGTGCCGAAGAACTCCTTGATGGAGGCGACGACCGGCCGGATGTTGATCAGGGTCTGCGGCGTGATCGCCTCGACGTCCTGCGTGGTCATCCGCTCGCGGACGACCCGCTCCATCCGGGCCAGGCCGGTACGGACCTGGTTCTGGATGAGCTCGCCTACGTTGCGCAGGCGGCGGTTGCCGAAGTGGTCGATGTCGTCGGTCTCGACGACGATCGTCTGGCCCTCGCCGCTGACCGTCTCGGTCTCCCCCGCGTGCAGCTTCACCAGGTACTTGATGGTGGCGATGATGTCCGCGCTGGTGAGCACGCCGGAGTCCAGCGGCTCCTCGCCGCCGAGCTTCTTGTTGACCTTGTAGCGGCCGACCTTGGCGAGGTCGTAGCGCTTCGGGTTGAAGTAGAGGTTCTCCAGCAGGGTCTGGGCGGCCTCACGCGTGGGCGGCTCACCCGGACGCAGCTTGCGGTAGATGTCGAGCAGCGCGTCGTCCTGGCCCTGGGTGTGATCCTTCTCCAGGGTGGCGCGCATCGACTCGTACTCGCCGAACTCCTCCAGGATCTGCTCAGTGGTCCAGCCGAGCGCCTTGAGCAGGACGGTGACGGACTGCTTGCGCTTGCGGTCGATGCGGACACCGACCATGTCGCGCTTGTCGATCTCCATCTCCAGCCAGGCGCCCCGGGAGGGGATGATCTTGGCGGAGAAGATGTCCTTGTCGGAGGTCTTGTCGATCGAGCTGTCGAAGTAGACGCCCGGCGAGCGGACCAGCTGCGAGACGACGACACGCTCGGTGCCGTTGATGCAGAAGGTGCCCTTGTCGGTCATGAGCGGGAAGTCGCCCATGAAGACCGTCTGGGACTTGATCTCGCCGGTCTCGTTGTTGGTGAACTCGGCGGTGACGAAGAGCGGCGCGGCGAAGGTGAAGTCGCGCTCCTTGCACTCCTCGATGGAGTTCTTCGGCGGCTCGAACCGGTGGTCCCGGAAGGTCAGCGACATCGACCCGGAGAAGTCCTCGATCGGGGAGATCTCTTCGAAGATCTCCTCCAGACCGGACTTGGTGGGGACGTCCTGACCGCTCTCCAGGGCCGACTCGACCCGGGTCTTCCAGGCATCGTTGCCGAGCAGCCAGTCGAAGCTCTCGGTTTGCAGTGCGAGAAGATTGGGAACCTCAAGAGGCTCCTTGATCTTTGCAAAGGAGATACGCAGCGGGGCGGTGCTGGCGCCGTTGTTCGGGTTGGCGGTCGAGGCAGTGCGCGAGGCGGCCAAGAGGGGGTCCTTCCGAGGGCTCGGACTCACTACGCGCGTACCGGCCCCGTTTCGAACGCAGTGAAGACATCCCAGGTCAGATGGATGGTCGGGGAGGTCTTCAGCAGCTTTCGAGGACGGGTCATGCCCCTGGTGACGGGCAGAGGGCAGCTAACAGGCAGCGCAAAGGGTCAGTGTAGCCATAGGGCACACTGATGTCCAGTCCTGATTTCCGGAGACCGGCGCAGTACCACTCTCTCCCTCCGGGAGGTGCCGACCACCCCCTCGGAGAGAAGGCCAGACCTCGTTGTACCTCAGGCTCTCAACGCCTGGGGCAAGACTTCCCGCTTCGCAGCCGATCCATGCATCGAACCCGGGATCGGTTGTCTCGGCGCGCGTCCCGAGAATCGCCTGCCCCGTGGGCGTACGTCAAGGCCCCCACCCCGTGGAGGCCGTCCCGGGCGACGCCGGAGCAGCGGTGATCACCATACCCGCCGTCCCGGACAACACAAGGACGTCCGCCCTGCGGCCCCGCCCCGGGACGGGGCCGGGAACGCCCGAGGGCGGCCACCCCAGCGGGTGGCCGCCCTCGGGACGGGCCTGCGGTTCCGGGCGCCTCAGCGGCACCGGCCACGGGCCGTCGGGGTCACTTGACCTCGACGGAGGCGCCGGCGGCCTTGAGGGACTCGGCGGCCTTGTCGGCCTGCTCCTTGCTGACCTTCTCGAGGACCGGCTTCGGCACGCCGTCGACGACGTCCTTGGCCTCCTTCAGACCCAGCGAGGTCAGCTCACGCACGACCTTGATGACCTGGATCTTCTTGTCACCGGCGCCGGTGAGGACGACGTCGAACTCGTCCTGCTCCTCGGCGGCCTCGGCGGCACCGCCGGCGGCACCGCCCGCGGCGGCGGCGACGGCGACCGGGGCGGCGGCCTCGACGTCGAACTTCTCCTCGAAGGCCTTCACGAACTCGGAGAGCTCGATCAGGGTCATCTCACCGAACTGCTCGAGCAGCTCGTCCTGGGACAGCTTCGCCATGATGGCGTCCTTCCACTCAATCGGCTGGTGCCGGGTCTACATGTCGGCGGGCGTGCGCCTGGCGGCGTTACTTCACGGGCCCGCTGCGACCGGGTCCTCTTACTCGGCGGACTCGGCCTCGGCGGGAGCCGGCGTACCGGCACCGCCCTGCTCGCGCTGGTCCCGGAGCGCGTCCGCGGTGCGGACGAACTTCGAGAGCGGCGCCTGGAAGGTCGCCGCGGCCTTGGCCATGGACGCCTTCATGCCACCGGCCAGCTTGGCGAGCAGCACCTCGCGGGACTCGAGGTCCGCAAGCTTCTTGAACTCGTCGGCGGACAGCGTCTTGCCGTCGAGCACGCCGCCCTTGATGACGAGACTGGGGTTGTCCTTGGCGAAGTCACGGAGACCCTTCGCGGCGGCGACCGGGTCACCGGTCACGAAGGCCACGGCCGACGAACCCGCGAACAGGTCGTCGAGCGTCGTGATCCCGGCTTCGTTCGCCGCGATCTTGGTCAGCGTGTTCTTCACCACACGGTACTGAGCGTTCTCACCGAGCGAACGGCGCAGCTCCTTGAGCTGAGCCACGGTGAGACCGGTGTACGCGGTCACGACAGCGGCGTTGGAGTTCTGGAACTTGTCCTTCATCTCCTCGACGGCTGCGACCTTGTCGGGCCTCGCCATGAGCCTCGGCCTCCTTCCGGGTGATGATCCTCGGCTGACCTCACGATCAGCCGCACACGTCGCCGGACCGCCCGCATCGGGCACGCGAAGAAGGGGCTCAGAGCTGCGAAACGCCCCGGCGCAGGCGCACGGGGCGGCACTCGACCACGAGAACCCCGGAGGGTCCGCCATGGGAGTCTGTCCTCGATCACCTGCACGGGCCGTCCGCGGAAACGGATCCTTCGGCCACCGTGAGCCTGGGGCGCACGGTAACGACCAGCGGTCTTTGGCTACCTGTGCAGAGTACGCGGCCCACGGAGCCGGAGGCAAATCAAGCCCGGGGAGCCGTACGGATGACGGGACCTCGGGGTCCCGGGGACACGGGGTCCCGGGGGCGCGAGGGCACGGGGTCCACGGGGCGGCGGGCGGCGGGAGGGACCGGCGAGACGGGGCGGGGCCGGCCGGTGAAGCCCCGCTGCGGGGCCGGAGGGCTCCTCGGACGTGGCCCTGGAGCCCGCTGGGCCGCTGGGCCACGGCGGGGACGAGACCCGGTGAGGACCGGCGGTGAGGCCGGCGGGCCGGTGAGCGGCCTCACGGACTCCGCACCCGGTGGCGGAGCGCACCCCGGTCCGTGGCCGTGCCCCCTCGCCGCCGCGGGCCCGGGCGTCCTCACCGCCTCCCGACGGCCTCCCGGACGTGGCGCCCGCGCCGTACCCACGCACGGCGCAGGCACGCCCGTGCCGCGCACGGCGTGCGCGCCCCCGCCGGATTCCGGGACCGCGACGCGGGCCCCAGGACGCGGCCTGGCCCCGCACCTCGGGTGAGGTGCGGGGCCAGGCCGTGTCCGACGGCGCGCCGGCGTCCTGGATCAGACGCCCGCGGGCTCCTCCTCCAGGAGGTTGCGGGTGCGGTTGGGGTCCAGCTGGATGCCGGGGCCCATGGTGGTGCTCAGCGCCGCCTTCTTGATGTAACGGCCCTTCGCGGCCGACGGCTTGAGGCGGGTGACCTCTTCCAGTGCCGCGGCGTAGTTCTCCACCAGCTGCTTCTCGTCGAAGGAGAGCTTGCCGATGATGAAGTGGAGGTTCGAGTGCTTGTCGACCCGGAACTCGATCTTGCCGCCCTTGATCTCGGTCACGGCCTTGGCCACGTCCGGGGTCACGGTGCCGGTCTTCGGGTTGGGCATCAGGCCACGCGGGCCGAGGACGCGGCCGAGGCGGCCGACCTTGCCCATGAGGTCCGGGGTGGCGACGACGGAGTCGAAGTCCAGGCGGCCCTTGGAGACCTCGTCGATCAGCTCGTCGGAGCCGACGATGTCGGCACCCGCGGCTTCCGCGGCCGCAGCACGCTCACCGGTCGCGAAGACCAGGACCCGGGCGGTCTTGCCGGTGCCGTGCGGCAGGTTCACGGTGCCTCGGACCATCTGGTCCGCCTTGCGCGGGTCGACGCCCAGGCGCATGGCGACCTCGACGGTCGCGTCGAACTTGGCCGGAGAGGTCTCCTTGGCGATCCGGACGGCCTCGAGCGGGGCGTAGAGCCGCCCCTTCTCGATCTTCTCGTCCGCAGCCCGGAGGGACTTGCTGCGCTTCACTTGCTGCTCCTCGATGTCGTGGGAGTCGTGGTGGTGCGGGCCGCGCCGGCCCTTCCACGGTGGTGGTGCGGGGCGTGCCCCGACCGGTGGGGCGAGGTCAGCCCTCGACCGTGACGCCCATGGAGCGGGCGGTGCCGGCGATGATCTTCTCGGCGGCGTCCAGGTCGTTGGCGTTGAGGTCGGGCATCTTGGTGGTGGCGATGTCCCGCACCTGGTCGCGCGTGATCTTGGCGACCTTCTTGGTGTGCGGCTCGCCGGAGCCCTTGTCGACACCCGCGGCCTGGAGGATGAGCTTCGCGGCCGGCGGGGTCTTCGTCACGAAGGTGAAGGAGCGGTCGTCGTAGACCGTGATCTCCACCGGCACGACCATCCCGCGCTGCGACTCGGTCGCGGCGTTGTAGGCCTTGCAGAACTCCATGATGTTGACGCCGTGCTGGCCCAGGGCGGGGCCGACCGGCGGGGCCGGGTTGGCGGCGCCGGCCTTGATCTGGAGCTTGATCAGCCCCGTGACCTTCTTCTTCTTGGGAGGCATTGCTCTCTCCGGGTCCTAGTGAGAGGTTTCCGCCCCGTCCCGATCATCCGGACGGAGGCATACCGCACCACGATAACGGGTATGACAGTGCGGCCAAAAACCGAGCAGGTCAGACAGTCCCCGGCGGCTCCGTGTACGGAGTGCGCCCGATACCGTCCGACCTGCTCGGAAGTCGTGGATCCGGCGGCGGGGCCGCCGGATCGGTGGATCAGTTCTTCTGGATCTGGTCGAAGCTCAGCTCGACCGGGGTCTCGCGGCCGAAGATCTCGACCAGGCCCTTGACCTTCTTCGAGTCGGCGTTGATCTCGTTGATCGTGGCCTGGAGGGTGGCGAAGGGACCGTCCGTGACGGTGACCGAGTCGCCGACCTCGAAGTCCAGCACCTGGACCTCGAGCTTGCGGCTGGGCGCCGGGACACCGGCCTCCTCGGCCGCGGCCTTGGCGGCCTTCTCCTCGGCCTCCGGGGCGAGCATCTTGACGATCTCGTCCAGCGTCAGCGGGTACGGGTCGTAGGCGTTGCCCACGAAGCCGGTGACCCCGGGGGTGTTGCGGACCACGCCCCAGGACTCGTTCGTCAGATCCATGCGCACCAGCACGTAGCCGGGGAGCTTGTTCTGGCGGACGTTCTTCCGCTCACCGTTCTTGATCTGGACGATCTCTTCCTCGGGGACCTCGGCCTGGTAGATGAACTCCTCGACGTTGAGCGAGACCGCGCGCTGTTCCAGGTTGGCCTTCACGCGCTTCTCGTAGCCCGCGTAGGTGTGGATCACGTACCACTCGCCGGGGAGGGCGCGCAGCTCACGGCGGAGCTCCTCGACCGGGTCCGGCCGCTGCTCCTCGACGGCCTCCGCCGCACCGGGCTCGGCGGTCCCGGCGCTCTCGGCGAGCTCGGCGGTCCCTGCGGGCTCACCGGCCCCGGGGGTCTCCCCGCCGGTCTCCGGGGACTCCGCGCTCTCCGCCGCGGCGGCGGTCTCGCGCTCGTCGCCGGCGTCGACCGTGTCCGGTGCAGCTCCGGCCGGGTCGGCCGTCGCCGCAGCCTCTTCACCCTGGGCGGGCTCGATGGCGTTGTTCAGGTTCGGGTCAGACACGGTGGCTGCTTCTTCCTGGCTTCAAGGGGTGGTACACGCGTCCCGGGGCGCCGGGAGTGGCACCGACGCGGGATCAGCCGAAGACGTACTTGACGACTTCGCCGAATCCAAAGTCAATCACAGTCACCAGCGCGATCATGATGACAACGAAGATGATCACCACAGTGGTGTACGTGGTGAGCTGGTTCCTCGTCGGCCAGACGACCTTCCGGAGCTCCGCCACGATCTGCCGGTAGAACAGCGCGAGGCGGCCCAGCGGGCCCTTCTTGCCACGCTTGCCGCCACGCCGGGCCTTCTTGTCGTCAGCCTCGTCGGACCGACCGCTCTCAGGCGTGTCGATGGAGCCCAGGGCGTCCGTCACTCGTCCTCACCTGAATCCGGGTCGTGGCCGTGCCGCGCCCGGCGGAGCCGCACGGCCGTGCGTTGTCGTACGTACCTGCGCACACATCCTGGCGAAGATGCGTGAAGCAGGGCCGGAGGGACTTGAACCCCCAACCGCTGGTTTTGGAGACCAGTGCTCTACCAATTGAGCTACGACCCTTTGTCCCCCTCAACCTACCGCATCCGCGCCGCCACACGGAGGGGGCGAAGCGGAACGGCCGGTGAGGACCAACGCCCAGTGAGTGTACGTGTTCCGGGGCCGGGCGTCGAACAGGTACCGGTTCCGCCACCCGGCCCCGGGCGGAAGGGGACGGCCCGGCGCGGGCCCGTCACCCGGGCTCCGCCGGACCTCCCGGACCCTCCGGGCCCTCCCCCGCCGGGACCGGGCGGCGCGCGGCAGCGGGGAGGGCTTCCGGATCCGCTACCGCGACGGGCCGGTCGTACGGCAGGATTCTGGAATGTCGCCGTACCACGACGGGAACGCCCCGCACCACCGCTCCGCCGCCCGCGATGTCCGTCTGCTGCCCAAGGCCCATCTGCATCTGCACTTCACCGGGTCGATGCGCTCGGCCACCCTGCTCGAACTCGCCGACAAGCACGGCGTCCACCTCCCGGAGGCGCTGAGCGGCGGGGAGCCACCGAGGCTGCGGGCGACGGACGAGCGGGGCTGGTTCCGCTTCCAGCGGCTCTACGACATGGCCCGCTCCTGCCTGCGGACCCCGGACGACCTGCGGCGGCTGGTCCGCGAGGCGGCCCAGGAGGACGCGCGGGACGGCTCCGGCTGGCTGGAGATCCAGGTCGACCCGACCTCCTACGCGCCCCGCCTCGGCGGCCTGATCCCCACCATGGAGATCATCCTGGACGCGGTGGACGAGGCGTCCCGGGAGACGGGGGTCGGGATCCGCGTACTCGTCGCGGCGAACCGGATGAAGCATCCGCTGGAGGCCCGCACCCTGGCCCGGCTGGCCGTCCGGTACGCCGACCGCGGGGTGATCGGGTTCGGTCTGTCCAACGACGAACGACGCGGTTTCGCACGGGACTTCGACCGCGCCTTCGCCATCGCGCGGGCCGGCGGGCTGATCGCCGCGCCGCACGGGGGCGAGCTCGCGGGACCGTCCAGCGTGCGGGACTGCCTGGACGACCTGCGCGCCGACCGGGTGGGCCACGGGGTACGGGCGGCCGAGGACCCGGCCCTGCTGGCGCGGCTGGCCGAACGGGCGGTGACCTGCGAGGTCTGCCCGGCCTCCAACGTCGCGCTCGGGGTGTACGACAAGGCGGAGGACGTACCGCTGCGGACGCTCTTCGAGGCGGGCGTCCCGGTGGCCCTCGGCGCGGACGACCCACTGCTGTTCGGCTCCCGCCTGGCGGACCAGTACGAGCTGGCCCGCTCGGCGCACGGTTTCACCGACGCCGAACTGGCCGAGCTGGCGCGGCAGTCGGTGCGGGCCTCGCGGGCACCGCGGGAGGTACGGGAACGGATGCTCGGCGGGATCGACGCGTGGCTGGGGGACGGGGAGGCGGACCCCGCCCCGGTGTGACCTGCCGGGCGGTGTGACCTGCCGGGCGGTGTGACCTGCCGGGCGGTGTGACCTGCGGGGCCCCGCCGGCCGGGGTCGCGGGGCGGCCGGCGTTCCAGCGGGTGCTGCCCACCGTCACCGGTCAGAGGCTGACGCCCACCGTCACCGGCTCGTTGACCAGCGTCACCCCGAAGGCGTCCCGCACACCGTCGCGGACCTCCCGGGCGAGGGCGAGGAGGTCCTCGGTGGTCGCGTGGCCGCGGTTGGTCAGGGCCAGGGTGTGCTTGGAGGAGATGCGTGCCGGGCCGTCGCCGTAGCCCTTGGCGAAGCCGGCCTTGTCGATGAGCCAGGCGGCGGAGGTCTTGACCCGCCCCTCGCCGGCCGGGAACGCGGGCGGTTCGGCGCCGGGGCCGAGGCGTTCCGCGACGCGGGCGAGGAAGGCCGCGTGCTCGTCGGCGCCGAGGACGGGGTTGGTGAAGAAGGACCCCGCCGACCAGGTGTCGTGGTCCTCCGGGTCGAGCACCATGCCCTTGCCCGCGCGGAGTGCGAGCACGGTCTCGCGGGCGGCGGCCACGGGGACGCGCCCGCCCGGCTCGGCCCCCAGGGCACGGGCCGTCTCCGCGTACTTCAGCGGGGCCGACAGCCCGCCGGCGTCCTCCAGCGCGAAGCGGACCCGCAGCACCACCCAGCGGCCGGGCTCGGCCTTGAAGCGGCTGTGGCGGTAGGAGAAGCCGCACGCGGCGCCCGGGACGGTGACGACCTCGCCGGCGCGCCGGTCGTAGGCCACCACCTCGGTGATCGTGGAGGAGACCTCCTGGCCGTAGGCGCCGACGTTCTGGATCGGGGTGGCGCCCGCCGAGCCGGGGATGCCGGCCAGGCATTCGATCCCCGCGAGACCCGCCTCGACGGTCCGGGCGACGGCCGCGGACCAGTTCTCGCCGGCGGCCAGCTCCAGGGCGGTGCCCGACAGCTCGTAGCCCCGGGTGGCGATGCGCAGGGCGGTGCCCTCGAACCCCTTGTCGGAGATGACGAGGTTGCTGCCGCCGCCGATCAGCAGGAGCGGCGTCCCCGCGGCCTCGGCCTCCCGGACGACCGCGATCACCTCGTCGTCCGTCGTGGCCGTGACCAGGCGGGTGGCCGGGCCGCCGAGGCGGAAGGTGGTGAGCGGGGCGAGCGGGGCGTCGTGGTGTACCTGCACGGGCCCAGCCTACGGGGCGGCTCCGGCGGGCGGCCGTGTGGAGCGGGTCGGGCGAGGGGCCGGGTGCGGTCCCGGACACGACCGGCACGGGACGGACCCGGGGGTCCGCCCGGGTCCGTCGCCCGCCGTGCCGGCTCAGCCGAGCCGCACCACCGCGCGGGCCATTCCGAGGACCTTCCGGCCCGCGCTGGTGGCCGTGAGGTCCACCCGCACCGTGCGCGTGTCCTCGCCCAGCTTCGCGGCGACCTTGGCCGAGACCTCGATGACGGCGCCCTTGTCGTCGTCCGGCACGACCACCGGCCGGGTGAAGCGCACCCCGTACTCCACCACCGCGCCGGGGTCACCGGCCCAGTCGGTGACCACGCGGACCGCCTCGGCCATGGTGAACATGCCGTGCGCGATGACGTCCTCGAGCCCCACCTCGCGGGCGAACCGCTCGTTCCAGTGGATCGGGTTGAAGTCCCCGGAGGCGCCGGCGTAGCGGACGAGGGTGGCCCGGGTCACGGGGAAGCTCCGGGGCGGCAGCTCGGTGCCGGTCTCGACCTCGTCGTAGGAGATGACGGCGGCCATCTCAGCCCTCCTCCGGTGCGCGGGACACGATCTTGGTGTAGGCGGTGACGACGTGCTCGCCGTCGGCGTCGTGGACGTCGCCGCGGATGTCGAGGATGTCGTTCCCGGCGAGGGACTTCACCCCGTCGACGGTGGTGGTGACCGAGAGCCGGTCGCCGGCGCGCACCGGGCGGCTGTAGACGAACCGCTGGTCGCCGTGGACGACGCGGCTGTAGTCCAGGCCCAGCTGCGGATCGTCGATCACCTGGCCGGCCGCCGCGTAGGTGAGGGTGAAGACGAAGGTCGGCGGGGCGATCACGTCCGGGTGGCCGAGCGCCCGCGCGGCCTGCTGCTCGGTGTAGGCCGGGTTCGGGTCGCCGACCGCCTCGGCGAACTCGCGGATCTTCTCGCGGCCGACCTCGTACGGCGGTGTGGGCGGGTACACCCGGCCGACGAGGGACTGGTCGAGCGCCATCTGCTCGGTACCTCCTGGTGGGGACTGGTCCTGTGCTGGGGACTGGTCGGGGGCCGGGACGCGCGGACGCCGGCGCGGCTCCACGGCCGGGAGGCCGGGAATCCCGGGGCGGGTGACGCGGAGAGGCGGGCGGAACGCCATGAGGCCGCCCCCGATGGGGACGGCCTCATGGACAGAGCCTGTTGTCAGCGCGTCTCGCGGTGCGCCGTGTGCGCGTTGCAGCGCGGGCAGTGCTTCTTCATCTCCAGCCGGTCCGGGTTGTTACGCCGGTTCTTCTTGGTGATGTAGTTCCGCTCCTTGCACTCCACGCAGGCCAGCGTGATCTTCGGGCGGACGTCGGTGGCAGCCACGTGAGTGCTCCTTGGACGAACAGTGGATGAACGCAGAAAGAGTAGCCGACCGGAGGGCGGAGCCTGCAATCGGCTACTGGTGGTAGCGGTGACCGGACTTGAACCGGTGACACAGCGATTATGAGCCGCTTGCTCTACCGACTGAGCTACACCGCTTCGATGAAGGACAACCCGCCCGGCAGGCGGATTGTTCCCACATCAGAGCCCCAATACGGAATCGAACCGTAGACCTTCTCCTTACCATGGAGACGCTCTGCCGACTGAGCTATTGGGGCGAGCGATGAAGACATTACACGCTGAACGGCCGAAGGTGAAATCCGTACCGGCCGGGTCCGGTTCCCTCTTCCACCGCCCCCCGCGCGGGCCCCGCGGGCCTCTCCGGCCCCGTCCGTACGACTATTGCGCACCTGCCCCGGGGGCCCGTGGAACCGGCCTAGGCTCGGCTCCACGTTCCCGGGCCGGAGTGACGCGGGGTGACCGGGGCCCGGGCGTCTGACGTCCGGGACGCCTCGGCTCCGGGCCCCGGCCCGGCCACCGGGCGGACCGGGCCGGCCACGGAACGGAACCGCCCGCCCTCAGCAGCCCGCAGGAGCGCGATGCCCGACAGCCTGCCGCCGTCCCCCGGCGGCGAGCGGACCCCCGCCGCGCCCGCGCTCGTCCTGGCCGGCGCCCGGCTGCCCGACGGCCGCACCGTGGACGTGCGGATCAGCGACGGGCGGATCGAGGCGGTCGGGACGGCCGGGAGCCTGGTCCGGCTGAGCCGCGCCGGGGACCGGCCGGGCGACGACGGGCCGGACGTCACCCGGGTCGACCTCGGCGGTTACCTGCTGCTGCCGGCGCCGGCCGAGCCGCACGCCCACCCGGACACCGCGCTCACCGCCGGCGGCCCCGCCGCGTACGGCGCCGCCGAGGTGTGCCGGCGCACCACCGAGGCGGCCCTGCTCCAGCTCGGGTACGGCGCCACCGCTCTCCGCGCACAGGTCCGCGTCGGCGGGGTGTACGGGCTGCACTCCCTGGAGGGGGTGCTCCGCGCCCGGGACTCCCTGACCGGGTTCACCGGGCTGACCGCCGTCGCGGTGCCACGGGTGCTCACCGGGACCGCGGGGGCCGACTCCCTGGCGGCGCTGGTGGACGCCGTGAAGATGGGGGCCGAGGTGGTCGGCGGCTGTCCCGACCTCGACCCCGATCCGGCCGGTTACGTCGAGGCGGTGCTGGGGGTCGCCGCCGAGCACGGCTGCGCCGTCGACCTGCACACGCACGGGGACGACCCGGCCCGGCTGACACGGCTCGCGGCGATGGCGGGAGGGCTGCGCCCCGGGGTGACGATCGGGCCCTGCGCGGGCCTCTCCCTGCTGCCCCCGCCCGACGCGCGCCGCGTCGCCGACCGGCTCGCCGCCGCGGGGATCAGCGTCGTCGTCCTGCCGCAGGGCGACTGCGCGGCGATGGAGCGGGACGGGGCGGGGCGCGCGCTGCCTCCCGCGCCGGTGAGCGCTCCGGTGCGCCTGCTGCGGTCGGCCGGGGTGCGGGTGGCGGCGGGCAGCGGCGCGCTGCGGGACGCGGCCAACCCGGTGGGGCGCGGCGACCCCCTGGAGGCCGCGTTTCTGCTGGCCACCTTGGGTGGGGAGAGCCCGGAGGACGCCTACGCGGCGGTGAGCGGGCGGGCCCGGGGGGTGATGGGGCTGCGACCGGTGCGGCTGGAGGCGGGGTTCCCGGCGGAGTTGCTGGCCGTGCGGGCGGAGAGCGTGGCGGGGGCGCTGGCCCCGGCGTACAGCCGGGTCGTGGTGCACCGGGGGCGGGTCGTCGCGCGCACCAGCGCGGTGCGCGAGTACTGCGCCTCCGGCGCGGCCGGGGCCGCGGGATCGGCGGGGCCGGAGAGCCCGGCGGGGCCGGCCGTCCCGCTGGAACTGCCCCGGCAGGGCCGGCAGGCTCCGGAGCCCGACGGGCCGTAGCGCCGGGAGCCCGGGGCCTCGGGGCCCGTGGCCCATGCCGAGGCGGAGCCCCGGCTCGGCGTCAGACACGGGACGGGGACGGAGGCCGGTTGCGCCCCGTGCGAGACCGCGCCCGCGGCCATCCGTCCGGACGCACGGGGCACCGGGAGACAGGACGGGACGGGACGGGGCGCGGGGCAGGACGGCGCGCGCCGGAGGTCGGGGCGCGCGGGAGTACGGGGCTCGCCGGAGGACGGGGCGCGCGGGGCGTGGCCGGGCCCCGGTGCGCGTGGTCGCATCCCCGCACGGAATCGCTCGCGCGTCCGGGAGCCGGGGCGAGGCGGGCGGCCGGCCGGCATGCCCGCCGCCCGGGTTCCGCGGCGGCCACGTACGGTCAGGGGTATGCGTACTGTCATCGCTGGAGGACACGGTCAGATCGCGCTGCGGCTGGAGCGGTTGCTCGCCGGGCGCGGAGACGAGGTCGCGGGCCTCATCCGCAACCCCGCGCAGGAGGAGGACCTGCGGCAGGCGGGCGCCGAACCCGTGCTGTGCGACCTGGAGTCGGCGACCCTGGAGGAGGTCACGGCCCATCTGCGGGGCGCCGACGCGGCCGTGTTCGCGGCGGGCGCGGGTCCGGGGAGCGGGATCGAACGCAAGGACACCGTGGACCGGGCCGCCGCGGAACTCTTCGCCCAGGCCGCCGAACGAGCCGGAGTGCGGCGCTTCCTCGTCGTCTCCTCGATGGGTGCGGACAAGGAGCCGCCGCCGGACACCGATCCCGTGTTCGCCGCCTATCTGCGCGCCAAGAGCGCGGCCGACGCCGCCGTACGGGCCCACACCGCCCTGGACTGGACGATCCTGCGCCCGGGCCGGCTGACCGACGAGCCGGGCTCGGGCCTGGTCGAACTGGCCGAGCACACCGGGCGGGACGCGGTCTCGCGCGACGACGTGGCGGCGGTCCTGGCCGCGCTGCTGGACGAGCCGGGGACGGCGGGCAAGACGCTGGAACTGATCGGCGGGCTGGTCCCGGTCCCCGACGCGGTCCGGACCGTGGCGGACTGACCGCCCGCGACCCCCTCCCCGGCCCGCCCGGGACGGCACCGGCGGACGGCGGACGCCCGGCACCGCGGCCCCGCCGCCCGGGCACCCGCCGCCGCTCACGCCGGACGGGACCCGTGACCGTTCGGCCGGCCCGCCCGAAGCGGACCGGCCGAACGGGACAGCACGGAGCCCGGGGTGGCCCCGGCCGGGGGCACGCCACGGTGACGTGGAGAGGGCCCCTCCCCTGGGGAACGCCTGGGGGAAGACACTCGTCGGCCGACGACGGGAGACGGCCCTCGCGGGCGCGAGCCGTCCACGGCCCGTCCACACCTGTCCGAGCGGCGGCGGGCAACGAAGAACCCCCTCCGACCAGTAATTTTCCCTGGTCAGAGGGGGTCTTTTTCCAGTGTGGCGGCGCCAGGATTCGAACCTGGGAAGGCTGAGCCGGCAGATTTACAGTCCCCTGTTGATCTCCGCGCCGCACGTGCCCTGACCTGGTACGCAGCGTTCGCGCGGGACGCTGTGACTCTGCTTCGTCCGCACCTCGTCCACAGGGACGAACCAGCGGTCGGCCGTCCACCGGCATGTGCACGGCCTCTGGCGTCTGCGACATGAAGTCGAGGACAGGGCCCACAGGAACGACTGGGGACTCACCACTCGCCTACGGCCGGCCACCATGGGCCGAGGGCTCACCACCGTATTGGCTCGGCGGTTCCGCCCGAACATTCAGGGCATGGCCGCTTCTCGGTCCACCCGCAGAGGTGGCAACCGCCGAACCCGCAGCAACCGTCACACCAGATCTGGCCGCGCCCGGCGCAACAGCCGCACAGAGTGCCGTACGTCCACAAGGACCAAGGGGGCGCTCCGCCCGTGCGCCCGGCCCGTGGCTTCGGATGGCGAGCCGTGCTCCCGGTCATGAGTGATGGGCGTGATTGCGAATCTCGATGTTGAGATCGGTCACCTTGGAGAAGTCTCCACTCCTCCTCGCTTTGACTCGCTGGGAATCCAGCGCAAAGCACACATCGCAACCCGTTGTGGGTTCCGGGTCTCCCTCCAGCCACAGGGGAAGGTCTACGGGGTCTGAGGAATACCGCCTGGGTTCTGTCATAAGGTCCAGGGTCGAACCAGACAAGATCAGCGCCAAGCGGCCACCTGTAGGCCAGTTGTAGGCCACAATCGAGGCATGAGGAGCGACATCGGGGCCAACATCCGGCGGATTCGCACAGAGCGCGGATGGAGTCAGGCACGTCTGGGCCATGAGGTCTGCCACGTCGCCGGGTTAGCCGGTGACCCGGTGGGGAGGCAGGAAGTCAGCCGATGGGAGACCGGCAGGCGCACACCCCGTGAATGGCTGCCGTCCATCGCCACCGCTCTGGGCGTATCCACAGAAACCCTCACGGCACCCCAGAAGGCTGTTGAACCCCCTTTGCCAACTCTCGCCGATTTCCTTCCCGAAGAGGATTCGCTGAGCCCTCTCGAAGCACGCACAGGGCGCCGCGTCGGCATGGTGAACGTGGACGACCTCCGGCAGCGTGTCCATGGACTACGCCTTGCTGATGACGTTCTGGCCGGAGGTGATCTGATCCGCCCGGCGCTGAGAGAACTTCGCTCAGCCGTGAAGCTGTACCGGGAAAGCACTCACACGAGCGAGGTAGGGCGCCAATTGCTGCGTCAGATCGGGGAGTTGGCTCAGATCGCCGGTTGGATCGCCAGCGACGCCGGGCAGTTCGAAGAGGCAGAACGCATCTACCGGCTGGGGATCAGCGCCGCGCGGCAAGCGGAAGACAACACGCTGGCCGGGAACATCGCCGGATCACTCGCTTATCAACTCAGCAACACGGGGCGGAAGTCCGAAGGGGTGACTCTGGCACAGGCCGCTCTGCACGATGCAGGCCCGGAAGCCCCGCCGAAGGCCCGTGCCCTGTATCTCGACCGGGTGGCCTGGGCTCACGCACAGGCAGGAGAGGCGCAACCCGCCATGCGCGCGCTGGGGGAGGCTGCGCTGGCCCTCGGAGAAGACAGCCCCGATACCGAGGCGCCGGGCTACTTGTACTGGGTGAACGCAGGCGAACTCAGAATCATGGAATCGCGCGTATACACAGAGCTTCGTCGACCCTTGCGCGCCGTGCCCCTGCTCCGTGAGGTGTTGAGCGGTTATGACACCACGCACACCCGGGAATTGGCGCTGTACCTGTCATGGCTTGCCATGGCTCTCGCCGATGCCAATGAGCCGGAAGAAGCGGCAACCGTCGCCGAGCGGGTTATCGAGTTGGGCTCTGACACACCGTCCGAACGAGTTGCCGAGCGAACGCGTGTCATCCTCAACCGGCTTCAGGATTTCCGGGAGGTCCCGGAAGTGGGCGCCATACTCGCCGAACATCCTTCACGTCTCCCACACGCCAACGGATACGCGGGGAGCTGACGAGTCGACTCCCCGCGTAGGCGCTCTCCGTGCGCCGGCCGAAGACGCTACACAATCCGATCCTGAATCCCTGTTGCTGCGCGCTTAGCGGGGCGCTGCGCCAGCCATCCGGAGACCCGACCGCCACCGTTCACAGCGCTCCCGGAAGTCACCGTACGGACATGCGTGAAGCCCTGCCGAAGGTAGTAGGCGTGGAGTCGCGGATTGGTCGTCCAGGCGTCGAGCCGTAGCCCATCAGCGCCGGACCGCGCAGCGCGGTCCCCGGACCAGTCGAGAATCCGCGCACCGAGGTCGCGTCCGCTGTCCTGTCGCCGCACAGTGAGCTTGTGGACGTAGAGTGCCGGGTCCTTCAACTCCTCCGGTGTCCACGCGCCCGGTTCCCGATCCTCCCCGTCGAGCGTCACCGTAGCCACCGCGTCCCCACCGTCGTGGAAGAGGAAAACGTTGCCGCGACCGATACTCGACAGCATGAGTTCCGGCGGGTAGGGCTTACGCCAGTGGTCGATGCCCTGGGAAGTGAGCCACTCGGCCGGCCTGAATTGGTCGCGCCATGTCGCGGTGGCACCTCTCCGCCTACGGCACGCCGCCGGACGGACGGCTGTTCCGCACCCTGCGCGGCGGGCTGGTCCAGGAGAGCGGCTACGGGGAGGTCTGGGCGCGCGCCAGGGGCAAGGCACTCACCCCGGCGGCAGCGGCGTCGCTCATGGCCAAGCGTCCCTACGATCTCCGCCATGCCGCCGTGTCCACCTGGCTGAGTTCCGGGGTCGAGCCCCAGCTCGTCGCCAAGCGCGCGGGGCACAGCGTCGCCGTCCACTTCCGGGTGTACGTGAAGTTCCTCGGCAACAGCGACGACGCGGCCAACGCGAAGATTTCCGCCCGGCTGGGGGAGCGGGGGACGCCCCTGGCCTGAGTCCCGGCCACGCACCCCACACCTGCCCCACAGCCGCAGGTGAGAGCCGCGAATCCCGTCCACACCCCGTCCAGAAGCGCTGGTAGAGGGCGGGCCCGAACGAGACACAGCGGGACAGTCAAGCCCTGCTCAGGTCTCGGCATGAAGAAGGCCCCTGCCTGCGTACTCGCAGGTCAGGGGCCTTTTTCATTCCTGTGGCGGCGCCAGGATTCGAACCTGGGAAGGCTGAGCCGGCAGATTTACAGTCTGCTCCCTTTGGCCGCTCGGGCACACCGCCTGGAAGGGCTGCCACCGGGCCCGCTGCGCGCGGTTCCCGGCGGCGACGTCGTCAACCATACCCGATGAACCAGGGTGGTCCGCCACCTGGTTGATCACCGTTGGATCATGGCCGGGATGGCTAGGCTGGGCGCTGCGGAACCCGGTGGTTCCGCGTCATCGGACAGTTCTACGGATGAGGAGCCAACTCACGATGGCCGACTCCAGTTTCGACATCGTCTCGAAGGTCGAGCGGCAGGAGGTCGACAACGCTCTCAACCAGGCCTCCAAGGAGATCTCGCAGCGCTACGACTTCCGGAACGTCGGCGCGTCGATCGCGTGGTCCGGCGAGCGGATCCTGATGCAGGCGAACTCGGAGGAGCGGGTCAACGCGATCCTCGACGTCTTCCAGTCCAAGCTGGTCAAGCGCGGGATCTCGCTGAAGGCGCTGGACGCGGGGGAGCCGCAGCTCTCCGGCAAGGAGTACAAGATCTTCGCCTCGATCGAGGAGGGGATCTCCCAGGAGAACGCGAAGAAGGTCGCGAAGATGATCCGCGACGAGGGGCCGAAGGGCGTCAAGGCCCAGGTGCAGGGGGACGAGCTGCGGGTCTCCTCCAAGAGCCGGGACGACCTGCAGACGGTGCAGCAGCTCATCCGGGGCAAGGACCTGGATTTCGCCGTCCAGTTCGTCAACTACCGGTAGCGGTGCCGTGGCGGCCGACCGCGTGACGGCGGCCGGCCCCCTCATGACGAGGCGGCCGTCCGGCGCGTGACGGCGCCGGGACGGCCGGGACGACACCGGCGGTGACGGTGACGCCGCCGACGATGTCGGCGGGGGCCACGGCGACGACCGGGACCACGGGAAGGGCACGACGCGGGCGGATCGCCGGGCAGCGCCTGGGTGGTGATCCGCCCCCGGCGTGCCCTTCTCTGTCTCCCGGCCGTCCGCCCCGGAGGCCGCGGCGGCGTTCCCGCATCGGCCCCCGGGGCGGACGGAATCGGCCCACGCCGGGAGCCGGGACCGGTCCGTGGCCGGGCGGGGAGCCCGCGTCCCTGGCCGGGCGCGGAGCCGGCCCGGGGCGCGGGGTCAGCCCGCGGCCAGGTACCGGGCCAGGTGCCGGGCCGGGGAGGGGGCCGGGGACGGGGCCGCGATCAGGGAACGGGCTGTGGCCAGGGCGCGGGCCGGGTTGCCGCCGGAGGCCCGGTGCGCCGGACCGGCCAGCCGGGGTGGCAGGCCATGGCCGGTGAGGAGTTCGGCGGTGTCCGCGGCGGAGAGCGGCGGGACGGCGACCGTCTCCCCCTCCCCGGCACCGCACAGCGACCGGGAGACCGTGGCGACGGGCGAGGAGCGTCCCGTGCCTGCCCGGCGCGGTCGGCGCGGGGCGCCCGCCCCCGGGGGTGGTGAGGCGTCCGGACCGGGCGCCGGTGAACTGCCCCGGCCCGGCAGGAGCGGGGAACCCGCGGTGGACGGAGCGCCCCCCGCGTACGGGGAGTCCCCCGCGTACGGGGAGCCCGCCGCATACGGCCGCGGGGTTCCCGACGGGGACCGGGGGAACGGGGCCGCTGGTGAGGGGAGCACGGGCGGGGAGACCGTCGGCGCGCGCGTGCGTTCGGCGAGCAGGACGCGGAGTTCGGGCGGCACGGACCCGTCGTAGGGGTGGAGGACGGAGCGGAGCAGCCGCAGGCTCTCCTGGTCCAGCCACTGCGCGTCGTCGATCACCAGCAGGACCGGCCACTCCCCCGCCAGTCTGCGCAGCAGCGCGGGGACGGTGGCGGCCCGTGCGAGGCCGGCCGGGGTGGCCCGGCGGGCCCGGCCGGCGCCGGTGCCCGTGCCGCGGCGGGTGCCGGCGGTCCGGGACGGAGCCTCCGGTTCGGCGCCCCGGCGCGTCCCCGTGGTGCGGCGGCTCCGCGCGGCGCCCGGTGCGGCCGGGCGCGCCGGGGGGAAGGCGGCACCGGCGGCCCGCGCCGCCGGCAGGCCGGCGCCCGCGCGCAGGGACATCCCGGGCAGGGGGGCCAGGGCCGCCGTCGGGATGGCGTCGAGCAGCGCGTTCGCGGCCGCTCCGGGGACGCTCCGGTCACGTTCGCGGGGCGCGAGGCGGAGCACGGTCTCACCGTGCGCCTCGGCAGTGGCGGCGACCGCGTCGAGCAGGGCCGTCCGCCCCGCTCCGGCGGGGCCGGTGAGGACGGCACGGCCGTGGTCGCGCAGGGTGTGGGCGAGCCGCTGGACGAGACCGGTCCGCCCGGCGAGTTCCATGGGGTGCTCAGCTGTCGGCCGCATGACACGTCCTCCGCCTTCGCGCGTCCTGCCGTCAGGGGGCGCCGGGCCCCACGGACCGCGGTCCCGCGTCCCGTTGGGGGTGGGACGGGACCGCGGATCGTGGGGGACCCGCGGGGTCCGGGCCGCCACCGTGGGGGAAGCGGCGGCCGGTATCACGACTCTAGATTCGGCAGGTCACGCCCGATACGGGGAAAACCCTTGTCGCGCCCCGGGGCTCCGCCAGGGCACCCGCACAGGGCACCCGGGGGTGACGGTGCCCGCCCGCGTCCGTGCGGCTTTCGAGGCCGGTGGCCGGACGAGGATGCCGGCGGCCGGACGAGGGCGCCGGTGCCGGACGAGGGCACCGGTGGCCGTCCGCGCCCGGCTTCCGGGGTGCCGGGCCTGGTCGCGGGCCGGGCCGGAGCCGCTGGCCGGGCGGGAACCGGCACGCGGGCCGGGATGGCGGGGCCGGATCGGGCAGCGCGCGGGGCCCGTCCGGCAGGGCGGGCCAGGACCGCAGGCGGGGCCGCGCACGCCGCGCGTCCGCCTCCGCCGTCCCGCCGGGGTGGCCGCGAACGTCCGGGAGCCGCGTGGAATCCATGATTCCCGCGGCTCCGGGGCAGGGGCCGGTGCCGGGCACCGGCGGTGGTCAAACGGTGCTGGTGGCGAACGGGCGGTCGGTGGGGACGATCTCCCGGCCGAGGGGCAGCAAGGAGATGGGGATCAGCTTGAAGTTGGCGATGCCCAGTGGGATGCCGATGATCGTCACGCAGAGGGCGAGTCCGGTGAAGACGTGCCCCAGCGCCAGCCACCAGCCCGCGAAGATGATCCAGATGACATTGCCGATGAGCGATCCGGCGCCCGCGCCGGGCCGCTCGACGGTCGTCTTGCCGAAGGGCCACAGCGCGTACGCGGCGATGCGGAACGACGCTATGCCGAACGGAATGGTGATGATCAGTAGACAGCAGACGATGCCGGCCGCGACATAGGCCAGCGCCAGCCAGAAGCCGGCCAGTACGAGCCAGATCAGGTTCAGAAGAGTCCTCACCCGTCCAGCCTGCCAGGAAACTCCGGGCTCCGCCCGTCCCCGGCGGGGCGTGATCGCCGGGCGGGGCTCGGAGCGCTCCGGCGACACCCGGCGGCCACCGGCCGCCGGGGCGGGAGCGGGACGTTCACCGGCGGACCGGCGGGGCGCCTCCACGGCCCTGCCGCGAGGATCCCCGTCCCGGACGGAGAGTCTCCACAGGGCGACGCCGGAGCGGCGGAGCGGCGGAGCGGCGGGGTCACGGGACCCCGAGGAGCCGGCCACGGCTCCGGCCCGCCGCCGGCGGCGTCTCGTCGGCGCCCCGCCGGCGCCCAGCCGTGCCGGCCCCGCCGTACGGCCCGCCGTCCTCGTCCGCGTTCGTCCGCGTTCGTCCGGTGCTCCTCCGCTGCTCGTCCGCTGCTCGTCCGGCGCGCCGCGCCCCGTCCCTCCCCGGGCGGGGACGTCCCGAACTCAGTGGCGGTGGCCCGCCATCCGCTCCAGGCGGCTGATGCGCTCGGCCATCGGCGGGTGGGTGGCGAAGAGCTTGGAGACGGTGCCGGGGCGGAAGGGGTTGGCGATCATCATGTGGCTGGCCGTCTCGATCCGCGGCTCGGGGGGCAGCGGGAGCTGCTTCGTCCCGGCCTCCAGCTTGCGCAGGGCGCTGGCGAGGGCCAGCGGGTCACCGGTCATCCCGGCGCCCGAGGCGTCCGCCTCGTACTCCCGGGAGCGGCTGACGGCCATCTGGATCAGCGAGGCGGCCAGCGGCCCCAGCAGCATGATCAGCAGAAGGCCGAAGATGCCGGGGCCCTCGTCGTCCTCGCCCCGGCCGAAGGGGATCAGCCAGGCGAAGTTGACCAGGAACATCACCACGGAGGCGAGCGCTCCGGCGACCGAGGAGATGAGGATGTCCCGGTTGTGGACATGGCTCAGCTCATGGCCGAGAACGCCGCGCAGCTCGCGCTCGTCGAGGAGGCGCAGGATGCCGTCGGTGCAGCAGACGGCAGCGTTGCGCGGGTTGCGCCCGGTGGCGAAGGCGTTGGGGGCCTGCGTCGGGGAGATGTAGAGGCGCGGCATGGGCTGGCGGGCGGCGGTGGAGAGCTCCCGCACGATGCGGTAGAGCTGCGGCGCCTCGAACTCGCTCACCGGGCGGGCCCGCATCGCGCGTAGAGCGATCTTGTCGCTGTTCCAGTACGCGTACGCGTTGGTACCGAGCGCCACGAGGACCGCGACGATCAGCCCCGTACGGCCGAAGAGGCCGCCGATCACGATGATCAGCGCCGAGAGAGCGCCGAGAAGTACGGCGGTCTTCAGCCCGTTGTGGCGGCGGTGCACGGTTCGCCCTCCTGCTCTGCGGCGAGGAACTCCCCGCTGAAGAGTTCCACCCTTCGGTGGCCCCATTCCTCTCCAGGTCAACGCGGGCTCGGAGGGCAGAGTTCCCTGGTGGCCGTCGTGCCGGCCACCGGGCGGGGGCGGGTCCGCGCGGGCCGGGCCCGGTGGCGGACGGGCGCGGGCGGGCTCCTGGCGGGCGCGCCGGCCGGAGCCGGGCCGGGCCTCTTCGGCGCACCGCGAGGAGACCCGCCGGGCTCAGAACAGCGCGGCCGTGACGAAGCGCAGGACGAGCTGGGGCGCGCCGGAGAGCGCGACGCCCAGGACGGCGGCGAGGGAGATGGCGGCGGCGAGGGAGAC
Source organism: Streptomyces zingiberis (assembly GCF_012034935.1). Lineage (GTDB taxonomy): Bacteria > Actinomycetota > Actinomycetes > Streptomycetales > Streptomycetaceae > Streptomyces > Streptomyces zingiberis. The sequence goes on along the minus strand of NZ_JAATEN010000019.1, from coordinate 64,554 downwards.
GGGGGTGCGGAGCGGGGCCGCCCCGCCGGGGGCCGCGGAGACCCCGGGGGCCGCGGAGGCCCCGGAGGCAGTCGTCCCGGTCGCGGCGCCCTTCGTGCTCCCCCGCGGGGCCGCCGTCGCGCTCCCCGCCCCGGCCGCCGGGCTTTCCGCAGGGCCCGCGGCGGCTCCCACGGCGGAGAGCGTGGCCGGGCCGCCGTCCGCCCCGCCGTCCGCCGTAGCGCTCGCCCCGCCGTCGGCCGGGCCGTCCGCCGTACCCGTCACCGGCGCGCGGAAGAGGTCGGCCGTCCAGCGCAGGTAGTAGACGAGGGCGATGACGACGTTCACGGCCGTGACCAGGGCCAGCCAGCCGAGCCCGGCCTCCAGCGCGGCCGAGACCACCGCCGCCTTGGCGAAGAGACCGATCACTCCCGGCGGCAGCCCGGCCAGGACGAGCAGGAAGAAGGCGAGGGCGAGGGCGGCGAGCGGGTGCTCCGCCCACAGCCCGCGGAAGTCGGCGATCCGGCCCGCCGGACGCGCCCGGACCACCAGGGCGGTGACGGCGAAGGCACCGAGATTGACGGCGGCGTACATCAGGGCGTAGGCGACGGCGGTGCCGACGGCCCCACCGGAGGCGCCGGTGTACGCGGCGGCGGCGACCGGCACCAGCAGATAGCCGGCCTGCCCCACGGAGGACCAGGCCAGCAGCCGTACGGCGCCGTGCGCGCGGTCCGGCCGCTGGCGGAGCGCCGCCGCGTTACCGGCGGTCATCGTCAGGGCGGCGAGCACGGCGACGACGGGTCCCCAGACCTCCGCGTGCGAGGGGAAGGCCACGACCGCCACCAGGATCAGCCCGGCGAGCCCCGCCGCCTTGCCGACCACCGACAGATAGCCGGCGACGGGCACGGGCGCGCCGATGTAGGTGTCCGGCACCCAGAAGTGGAAGGGCGCGGCGGCCGCCTTGAAGGCGAAACCGACCAGGGTCAGTGCGACGCCCGCGGTGGCGAGGGTGGCGAGGCCGGGGGGCACGTCCGCGAGCCCGTCCGCGACGCGCGGCAGGTGCAGCGCACCGGTGACCGCGTAGACGAAGCTCACGCCGAGCAGCATGACGGCCGTGGCGGTCACCGAGGACAGGAAGAACTTCAGCGCGGACTCGCCCGACAGCCTGCTGTCGCGCACTAGGCCGACCAGCGCGAAGACCGGCAGCGAGGCGACCTCCAGGGCGATCACCAGGGTCGCCAGATCGCGGGAGGCGGGCAGCAGGGCGGCCCCGGCGGCGGACGCGAGCAGCAGGAACCAGTACTCCCCGGCGGGGACCTGCCGGTCCCGGACGGTGTGCAGGGAGATCAGCGCCGTCAGCAGGGCGCCGCCGAGCACCAGGAACTGGAACGCCAGCGCGAACGGGTCGGCCACGTAGCTGCACGTGTCCGGATCGGTGGTGAGACAGAAGGTGCGCCGCTCGCCGCCGAGCAGCGGCAGCAGGGCGAGCCCGGCGAGCAGGAGCCCGGCGGTGGCGAGGACGCCCAGCAGCGGCTTACGCCGCTCCGGCAGGAAGAGATCGGCGACCAGGACCACCAGGGCGGCCCCGGCGGCGAGGGCGGGCGGGGCGAGGGCGAGCCAGTCGACGGACTGGACGAGGGAGGTCATCGGCTGCCTCCGGTCAGCAGGGCCTGCACGGCCGGGTCGGTCAGGCCGAGGAGGACGGCGGGCCAGAGGCCGGCGAGGACGGTGAGGACGACGAGCGGGGTCCAGGCGGCGAACTCGTGGCCCCGGACGTCGGCGAAGACGGGCGGGGCGGCTCCGCGGGAGGCGGACGCGGCGGGGGTGGCGGTCGCCGGGGCGGTGCCGGCCGGGGTGGCGGTGACCGGGGCGGTGGCGGCCGGGCCGCTGCCGGCTGCCGGGGCGGTGTGCGCGGCCGCGTGGGGGCCCGCGCGGCCGCCGGCCTGGGCGCCCTCCCGGGCACCCATGCCCTCGGCGGAGGCGGCGGAAGCACCGGGCGAGCCGTCCGAGCCGTCCGTGTCCACGGACGCGTCCACGTCCGCGGGGGCGGCCGGGACGGCTCCGTCCGAGTGGCCCGGTTCGCGGTCGCCCATGCAGACGCGGCGGACGACCACCAGCAGATACGCGGCGGTGAGCAGCGTGCCGGCCGCGCCGACCGCCGTGAACACCAGGAAGAGGGGGCGGTTGAGCCCGTCCGCGGGCCGGAAGGCCCCGAAGAGGGCGAGCATCTCGCCCCAGAACCCGGCGAGACCGGGGAGGCCCAGGGAGGCGACGGCGCCGAAGGCGAACAGCCCGCCGAGACGGGGCGCGCGCCCGTAGAGCGCGCCGCCGGACACCCCCGCGAGCCGGTCGAGGTCGGCGGTGCCGTAGCGCTCCTTGACCGCGCCGACGAGGAAGAAGAGCAGGCCGGTGATGAGGCCGTGGGCGATGTTGGCGAAGAGGGCGCCGTTGACCCCGGTGGGGGTGAGGCTCGCGATGCCGAGCAGCACGAAGCCCATGTGGCCCACGGAGGAGTAGGCGATGAGCCGCTTGAGGTCCCCGCCGCCGAACCGGCCGCCGTCACCGCCGCCACCGCCTCCGCCGGGGCCCTCCCCCGCGCCCGCCGGGGACGCGGACCGCGGCGAGGCGGACGGTGGCAGGGCGAGGCCGAGGCAGGCGAGCGAGCCGTAGACGATCCCCGCGACGGCGAGGGCGCCCAGGTAGGGGGCGACGGTCCGCATCCCGTCGGGGGCGATCGGCAGCAGGATGCGGACGAAGCCGTAGGTGCCCATCTTCAGCAGCACCCCGGCGAGGAGCACCGAGCCCGTGGTGGGGGCGGCGGTGTGGGCGTCGGGGAGCCAGCTGTGCAGCGGCCACATCGGGGTCTTCACGGCGAGGCCGGCGCCGATGGCGAGCACGGCCAGCAGTTGCGTTCCGTGACCGATCGGGGACGGACTGTCGGTGGCGAGTGCCACCATGTCGAAGGTGCCGCCCCGCAGCCCGAGGAGAAGGAGGCCCAGCAGCATCACGACGGAGCCGAGCAGCGTGTAGAGGATGAACTTCCAGGCCGCCCGCTCACGGCCCGCGCCACCCCAGCGGGCGATGAGGAAGTACATCGGGATGAGGACTGTCTCGAACGCCAGGAAGAACAGGAGCAGGTCGAGGACGGCGAAGGTGGCGAGGGTGCCGCCCTCCAGGAGCAGCAGCAGCGCCACGAAGCCGCGGGCGGAGGTGCCCTTCGGGCCGCGGAAATAGGCGTGCACCGCGCAGAGGAAGGTGAGGAGCGCGGTCAGCACGAGAAGGGGGAGCGAGACCCCGTCGACGCCCAGGTGGAAGCGGGTGCCGAGGGCGGGGATCCAGGGGACGTCGGTGGTGGCCTGCATCCGGGCCGGGTCGCCCCGGTCGAAGCCGGCCGCCAGCGCGACGGAGAGCAGCAGGACGGCGCCGGTGACGGTCACGCCGTGCCGGAGCACGGCCTGGTCGGGCCCGCGGCCCCGCAGTCCGGGCGGCGCGGGCAGCAGGGCGGTGACGGAGCCGAGGAAGGGGACGGCGACGACCGCGAGGAGGAGGTACGGCAGCACGGTGCCCGTGGTCAGGCCGGTCACGGTCACGCTCCGGTTCCGGTGGCGAGGAGGACGGCGGCCGCCGCCAGCAGGACGGAGCCGGCGAGCAGGGCGGCCAGGTAGGTCTGGGCGTTGCCGGTCTGGGCCCGGCGGACCAGCGCGCCCAGCAGCCCCGGCACGGCGGCGACGGCCCGCACGGCGCGCTCGACGACGTCCCGGTCGGCGCGGCGGACCAGGGCGGCCGCGGCGAGCGTGGGGCGGACGGCCAGCGCGGCCCAGAGCCGGTCCGCGTGGAAGCCCGCGGCGGCGTGGCGGTGGAGCCTGCCGAGGAGGAGGCGGCCCGGATCGGCCGGATCCGCCGCGGCGGCGACGGAGCCGTAGGCCGGCTCGTGGGTGGCGATGGCTTCGGCCTCGGAGCGGGCCGGCTCCTCCGCGCCGGGGTGCGCGGGGACGGCGGCCACCGGCACGGGCGGGGCCGTGCGGGCCAGGGCGGTGGTGTGCCGCCAGGTGGCGTAGGTGAGCAGGATGCCGACGAGGGCCAGACCGGTCCCGAGGACGGAGGTGACGAGGGTCGGGGCGAGCGAGGTGCCGTCGAACCAGCCGGGCAGCCATCCGACGGTGGCGCCGAGCCCGGCGGCGGGCAGGAACAGGACCCAGAGCACGGCGTTCATGACCACCGGCACGGGAGCGGTGGGGTGCGGCGCGTCCGGGGCGAGGCCGGCCGCCACCGGCGCGGCGGCGTCCGGGGTCCCGGGTGCGCCGCTCCCCGTGCGGGCGCCGGCCACCGGCGCGGGGGTGTCCGGGCCGCCTGCCGCCGCCGGGGTGCCGGTCGCCGGGGTGCCGTCGACAGCGGGGCTTCCGGTCGCCGGCGGGGCGCCGGGGACGCCCATGAGGAGCCAGAGGCGGGTCGCGTACGCGGCGGTGAGGAGGGCGGTGAGCAGGCCGGCGGCGAGGACGGTCCAGCCGACGGCGGCCGGGACGCCCTCGGCCCGGCCGAGAGCGGCGTGTTCGGCCGCGCCCAGGACGGCCTCCTTGGAGAAGAAGCCGCTGAACGGCGGCATGGCGGCGAGGGCCAGCAGGGCGACCGTCATGGTCCAGTAGGCGTCCGGGGCGCGGCGGCGCAGCTCCGGCATCCGGGACATCGCGGCGAGCGAGTTGGTCCCGGCGACATGGATCAGCACGCCCGCGCCGAGGAAGAGGAGCGCCTTGAAGGCGCCGTGGGTGAGGAGGTGGAAGACGGCGGCGCCGCGTTCGCCGAGGGCCAGCGCGCCGGTCATGTAGCCGAGCTGGCCGAGGGTGGAGTAGGCCAGTACGCGCTTGATGTCGTCCTGGGCCAGCGCCGCCAGCGCGGAGCCGGCCATGGTGACGGCGGCCATGACGGCGAGCACGGCCAGCGCGGCGGCGGAGGCGGTGAAGACGGGCAGCAGCCGGGCCACGAAGTAGACACCTGCGGCGACCATCGTCGCGGCGTGGATCAGCGCGGACACCGGCGTGGGACCGGCCATGGCGCTGGGCAGCCAGGTGTGGAGCGGGAACTGGGCGGACTTGCCGGCCACCCCGGCGAGCAGCAGCAGCGCGGTCACCGTCGGGTGGGCGAGGCCGTCCCCGGAAGAGGCGGCCGTCAGGATGCCGTTGATCCGGAAGGTGCCGGCCTCCCCGGCGAGCACGAACAGCCCGATCAGGAAGGGGACGTCACCGGCCTTGGTGACGAGGAACGCCTTGAGGGAGGCGGACCGGGCGGCGGCCGTCTCCCAGTAGTGGCCGACGAGGAAGTAGGAGCAGACCCCCATGACCTCCCAGCCGACCAGCAGCACCATCAGATCACCGGAGTAGACGACCAGCAGCATCGCGGCGGTGAAGAGGGAGACGAGCGCGGCGTAGGAGGGGTACCGCGGGTCGTCGCGCAGATACCCGGTGGAGTAGAGCTGCACGCCGGTGGCGACCACCGCGACGGCCACGGCGACCAGCACCGCGAATCCGTCGAGGTAGAAGGCGAGGTCGATCGGCACGGAGCCGGTGGGGGTGAGCCGCGTGCCCGGGCTCAGGGTCTCCCCGCCGCCCTGCGACACGGCGACGAGGACGGCCAGCGCCGCCGAGGCCAGCACCGGCAGCACGGCGAGCGGCTGGACGAACCCGGGGGCCCGCCGCCCCACGAGCAGGATCGCGACGGCGCCGAGGAACGGCAGCAGGGGGACGAGGACGGCGAGGGTCGTGGTGGTCACGCGGTGGTTCCCGCCTTCCGTACCGGTGTCCGCGGGCCGCCGTGCCGGGGCTCGTCCGCCGGGGTGCCGGCACCGTCCGGCGCGCCGCCGGGGCGCGGGTCCGGGGGTTCGGCGGTGTCCCGGAGGCGGTCGATCCCGGAGTCGCCGCGCCGGCGGAACACCAGGAGCACGATGGCGAGTCCGATGCCGATCTCGGCGGCGGCGACGGTGATGACGAAGAGGGTCAGCGCCTGTCCGGCGTGGAGGGTGTCGCGGAGCCAGACGTCGAACGCGACGAGGTTGAGGTTGACGGCGTTGAGCATCAGCTCGACGGACATCAGGACGAGGATGGCGTTGCGCCGGGCGAGGACACCGTAGAGGCCGGTGCAGAACAGCAGCGCGGCCAGCACGGCGGGGTAGGCGAGATGCATCAGCGCTGTTCCTCCGTGACGCCGTCCCGGCCGCTGTCCCGGTCGGCGTTCCCGCCGTCGTCACGGCCCCTGCCGCCGTCACGGCCCCGGGTGCCGTTCCCGTCGCGGCGCGCGAGGACGATCGCTCCGACCAGCGCCGAGAGCAGCAGCAGGGAGAGCGCCTCGAACGGCAGGACCCAGTGCTGGAAAAGCATCCGGCCGGTGGCGGCGGTGGAGCCCCGCCCGGCTTCGTCCAGGTCGATCCAGGTGGTGCGGAAGGCGTCGACGACCACCCAGACGAGGGTCACGGCCGCGGTGACCGCGACCGCGAGCGCGGCCGGCCGGTTGCCCGAGTCCGCGTCCGGGGAGCGCCCGATGGGGGCCTTGGTCAGCATCAGCCCGAAGAGGAGCAGCACCACCACCGAACCCACGTAGATCAGCACCTGCACCCAGGCGATGAACTCGGCCGTCAGCAGCAGGTACTCCACGGCGAGCCCGCCGAGCGCCACCACCAGCCAGAGCGCGGCGTGCACCAGCTGCCGGGTGGTGACGGTGACGATCGCCGCCCCGAGGGTGACCAGACCCACCAGCAGGAAGGCGATCTCCACCCCCGTGGGGGAGAGGAAGCCCCGCCCGCCGGCCTCGGCCGCCAGGGTCACCGCGTGGGTACGCATCGCGTTCGCGCCCGCCGTCGGCGCCTGGGCCCCGGCGGCGTGCGCCCCGGCGCTCAGCAGCTCGGTGGCGAGCGGCACCGGACCGGTCGCCGTCATGCGCCGCCCTCCCGTCGCTCGGCCGTCCCCCGGCCGGTCCCGTCCCGGGGCGCGGGCGAGGGCGTGTCGCCGGCACCCGTGGTGCGGCCCGTGGCGGTCCCGTCCGCCTCGGCGGCCGTGCGCTCCGCCGCGGCGATCTTCTCGGCCGTCTTCCGGGCCGCCGCCAGTTCCTTCGGCTCCTCCGCCGCCGGGTCGAGCGCGGGCGGCTCGGGCACCGTCCACATCCACTCGCGGAGCCGGTCCCGCTCATGGGTGAGTTCGTGGATGTCCGTCTCCGCGTACTCGAACTCCGGGGACCAGAACAGCGCGTCGAACGGGCAGACCTCGATGCAGATGCCGCAGTACATGCAGAGCGCGAAGTCGATGGCGAACCGGTCGAGCACGTTGCGGCTGCGCTCGCGCCCGCCCGGGGCGGCCGGGGGGACGGTCTCCTTGTGCGAGTCGATGTAGATGCACCAGTCGGGGCACTCGCGGGCGCACAACATGCAGACCGTGCAGTTCTCCTCGAACAGCCCGATCACGCCGCGCGAACGGGGCGGCAGTTCGGGCTGCGCGTCGGGGTAGCGCGCGGTGTGCGCGCGCCGCGTCATCGTCCGCAACGTCACGGCCAGCCCCTTGGCGAGGCCGCTGCCGGGCACGGGGGACATCAGGACACCACCACCTTGACGACACCGGTGAGCGCGATCTGCGCGAGCGCGAGCGGGACCAGCACGGTCCAGGCGAACTTCTGGAGCTGGTCCTCGCGCAGCCGCGGGAAGCTCACCCGCAGCCAGATGACGACGAAGGCCAGCAGCGCCGTCTTCAGCAGCGTCCAGAACCAGCCGGAGCCGACCGGCCCGTGCCAGCCGCCGAGGAAGAGCACCGCCGTCAGCGCGCAGAGGACCACGATGCCCGCGTACTCGGCCAGCAGGAACAGCGCGAAGCGCAACCCGGTGTACTCGGTGTACGCGCCGAAGATGATCTCCGAGTCGGCGACGGGCATGTCGAACGGCGGCCGGTGCAGCTCGGCCAGCCCGGCGGTGAAGAACACCAGGGCACCGGCGATCTGCCACGGCACCCACCACCACTGGAAACCGTCGAGGATGCCGACGAGCGACACCGTCCCGGCGGCCATCGCCACGGACGCGGCGGACAGCAGCATCGGCAGCTCGTACGCCAGCAGCTGGGCGGCCGTCCGGACCCCGCCGAGCAGCGAATACTTGTTCGCCGAGGCCCAGCCGCCCATGAGCGAGCCCAGCACGCCGACGCCCATCATGGCCAGGACGTAGAAGAGGCCCGCGTCCAGCGGCCGGCCGACGGCGTCCCCCGGGCCGACCGGGATCGCGACCAGCACCAGCAGATAGGGCAGCAGCGCGACGGCCGGGGCGATCCGGAAGACGCGCCGGTCGGCGCCCGCCGGAACGATGTCCTCCTTCTGCGCGAACTTCACACCGTCCGCGACGAGCTGGGCCCAGCCGTGGAACCCGCCCGCCGACATCGGGCCGAGCCGGCCCTGCATATGGGCCATGACCTTGTGCTCGGCCTGGCCCACGATCAGCGGCAGCAGCAGAAAGGCCACGAAGACGGCGAGCAGCCGCCAGGTGATGTCGAGCGCGTCGGTCACGAGGCGCCTCCCGCGGTGCCGCCGCTCGCGCCGTCACCCGTGCCGCCGCTCTCGGGGGCGCCCGGTGGGTCGCCGTTCGCGCCGTCGCCCGCCGTGCCGCCGCCGCTCGCGGTTCCACCCGCCGCGTCGCCGTTCGCGCCGCCGATCCGGTCCGTCTCCGGTTCGGCACCGCTCGCGGGCGGTGGCGTCCCGCGCTCCCCGGGACTTCCGGGGTCCTCGGAATCTGCGGGCTTCCCGGCCTTCCCGGGCTTCTCGGGCTTCTCGGGCTTCTCGGGCTTCCGGGGGGTTTCGCTTCCCCCGGTGGTCTCGTCGAACGCCGGGCGGGGAGCGAGCCAGGGCGCGTCCGTGGAGCGGGGCGCCGCCGCCCGTCCCGGGGTGACCGCGCCGTCCGGAGCCGCCCCGGTGTCCTCGGCGCCGCCCGCGTCGCCCTTCTCCGGCGTGGCGGCCCGCCGGCTCGCGGAACCCGCGCTCGCGCTCCGCATCCGGCGCGAGCCGCGCGCAGCGGGCCCCGTACCGGCCGAACCGCCCGAACCAGCCGGACCGGCCGCACCCGCCGAACCGGCCGTACCAGCCGCACCACCCGTCCCCGCCGCGCCGCCCGCGCCCTCCGTACCGCCCCGAGGCTCCGTACCGCCCGGAGACTCCGTGGCCGCCGCGCCCGCCGCACCCGCCACGCCGCCCGCGTCCTCGGTGGCACCGCGCCGGGCGGCGCCGGCGGGGCGCCCCGCGGCACCGGTCGCCGCGCGGCCCGCGCCGCCCGCCCGGGCGCCGCGCGCGGCGCGGGTGGGCGCCGGGGGCAGCTGCCCCTTGAGCGGCCCCCAGGTGTTGGGGTCGGGCACGCCGGGCGGCAGCATCTGCCGCCGCTTGGGCCCGCCGTGCTCCGGCTCGCCGGGCTCCTTGGCCCCCGGCCACGCCTTGGCGACCCGGGCGGCGAGGACGAAGTCCTTGCGCAGCGGGTGGCCTTCGAAGTTCTCCGGCAGCAGCAGCGGGGTCAGCCCGGGGTGGCCGGTGAAGCCGATGCCGAACATCTCGTGCGTCTCCCGCTCGTGCCAGGCCGCGCCCGCGTACACGCCGGTGGCGGTGGGCAGTTCGGCCGCCTCGTGCGCCACGGTGGTGCGGACGAGCAGCCGCCGGACGCCCGCGCCGGAGGCCGGGTCGGGGAGGGCGACGACATGGGCGGCCACCCGGAAGCCGGTGCCGGGCTCGTCGACGGCGCTCAGCCAGTCGAAGTAGGTGCAGCGCAGCGCGTCCCGGGCGATCTCCAGCGCCATGATCCAGGCACCCGGGGGCACATCGACGGTGAGCAGCCCGTAGCTCTCCTCCGCGGTGGCGCCCCGGCCGAACAGCTCCTCGGCTCCCCCGGGCAGCCAGCCGACGGCGTCGCGCTCCGCGCCGGGCCCGCCGCCGGGCGTGCCGTTCGTCCCGCTCATCGGCCGTCCTCCTCGGAGTGCCCGGGGGAACGGGGCGGGGTGCCGGGCCGGTCTCCGCCCGGCGGGTCCTGCGGTGCGGGGGACGGCGGCTCGGCGGGCGCGGCGGACTCGGGGGACGCTGCGGGCGCTGCGGGCGCGGCGGGCGCCGGCACGGGTCCGCTGCGGAGCCGCGCCGCCGCGAGCCGGCGGTCCCGGCCGGTCCCGTTCCCGTAGCGCTCGGCCGGCGACTCGCCCGCGATCTTCTCCTGGAGCTTGAGGATGCCCTGGAGGAGCGCTTCCGGCCGGGGCGGGCAGCCCGGGACGTAGACGTCGACCGGGATGATCTGGTCCACGCCCTTGGTGACCGCGTACGAGTCCCAGTACGGGCCGCCGCAGTTGGAGCAGGCGCCGAAGGAGATGACGTATTTGGGCTCCGGCATCTGCTCGTACAGCCGGCGCACGGCGGGCGCCATCTTGTCGGTGACCGTGCCGGAGACCACCATCAGGTCGGCCTGGCGGGGGCCCGGCGCGAAGGGGATCACGCCCAGCCGGATGAAGTCGTGCCGGGCCATCGACGCGGCGATGAACTCGATCGCGCAGCAGGCCAGGCCGAAGTTGAAGACCCAGAGGCTGTAGCGGCGGCCCCAGTTGAGGACCACCTTCATCGGCTCCGGCGCCAGCCGCGCGAGCACCCCGAGGCGGCGCGGCTCGGGCAGCGGCACGGGGCCGGGCCCGCCGGGGGCCGCCCCCGCGGCGGCGGGTGCCGCCGCCGCGCCGGATCCGGTCGTGCCGCCGGGCGCGCCGCCCGCCGGGCCGTCACCGGCCGTCCTCCCGCCGCCGCCGGCGGTTCCGTCCGTCACGTCCATTCCAGGACGCCCTTCTTCCATGCGTAGAGCAGGCCGATGGCGAGGAAGCCGAGGAAGATGAACATCTCCACCAGCGTGACACCGCCGAAGCCCGGATCGGCGAAGATCGTCGCCCAGGGGAACAGGAAGATCGAGTCCACGGCGAAGACCACGTAGAGGAAGGCGTAGACGTAATAGCGGACCTGGGTGTGCGCCCAGCCCTCGCCCACGGGGTCCACCCCGCACTCGTACGTCATCAGCTTCTCGGGGGTCGGCACCTCCGGCCGGAGCAGGCGCCCGGCCGTGAACGCCACGGCGACGAAGAGGACGCCGACCACCGCGAGCAGGCCGACGACCGTATACCCCTGGAAGTAGTCCGCCGCCGGCCCCACCTCCGGCGACGTCGCCGCACGTACGGTCGGCTCCAGCACGTCCGCCCCTCGCTTCCCGGCCTCTGCTTCTCGACGGCTGCCCGGGCCGATCCCGGCGCCGTGGCACCGCGGGTCCGTGGTCCCCGTGGCGGCGGCGGTTCCGCGCCCGGGACCACCACGGCTGCCGCGTCACCGCGGTGCGCCACGATCACTGCCCACGGCACCGGCGGCGGCCGCGGAACCGCAGTCCCACCGGCCCCGTCCGTACGACGGTCCGTACGACAGGGGAGTCTAGGCCCTGGCCGCCCGGCCGGAAGCAGCGCGTACCGGCCCGGGGGTCGGGTTGTCCCCACCTCCGGCCCCCGGGGCCTCCCCATGGCGCGGCCCCCCGCGCTCCGGCAGGGTGGGCGCATGACCGAGAGCACCTTCGCGTCCCCGGCCGGAGCGACGGGCCGGCCGGCGGAGCAGGCGGCGAACACGGCGCCCGATCAGGCGGCGGATCAAGCGGCGCACCGGCCGGCGGACCGGAGCGCGGACCGGCCCGGCCCGGGCGGCGGCCCCGGCGGACGGGCGGACGGCGCCGGGCCCGGCCGCGCCACCGGCGGGGAGGCCACGTCCGCCGCGCTGCCCCCGCCCGGTTTCGGCTTTTCCGCGCGGACCTGGAAGGAGGTCGCGCATCTGCTGCTCAACCTGCCGATGGACCTCGCGGGGTTCACCTTCGTGTCGCTGTGGCTCTACGCCGGCATCGGGCTCTCGGTCACCGTGGTGGGGCTGCCGGTGCTCGCCCTGGGGCTGCTCGGCGCACGCCAGTTCGGCAAGGTGGAGCGGGCCCGCGCGCGGGCGCTGCTGGGGGTGGCGGTGGAGGAGCCGAGCCCGATCCGCCCCCGCGCGCACGGCGGCTTCCTCCCCTGGCTGTGGACGACGCTGAAGGACCCGGTGGGCTGGCGCACCGTGCTCTACTCGCTGATCCGGCTCCCCTGGGGAATCCTGACGTTCACCGTCGTCCTCGTCTCGCTCTTCGTCGCGTGGCCGCTGCTGGGCTGGACGGCGCGCGGGCTGACGCACGCGGACCGCGCGGTGGTGCGGGCGCTGCTCTCACCCTCGGACGAGCTGGAACGGCGGATCGCCGAGCTGGAGTCGGGGCGGGGGACGGTGATCGACACCGCCGCCGCCGACCTCCGCCGCATCGAACGCGACCTCCACGACGGCGCACAAGCCCGCCTCGTCGCCCTCGCCATGGACCTCGGCCTCGCCAAGGAAAAACTCACCGAAGACCCCGAAACAGCAGCCCGCATGGTCGACGAAGCCCACGGCGAGGTCAAACTCGCCCTCCAGGAACTCCGCGACCTCGCCCGCGGCATCCACCCCGCCATCCTCACCGACCGCGGACTCGGACCCGCCCTCTCCCACCTCGCCGCCCGCACCACCATCCCCGTCACCGTCACCACCGACCTCCCCCACCGACCCGCACCCGCCATCGAAGGCATCACCTACTTCACCGCCTCCGAACTCCTCCAGAACATCAGCAAACACAGCCACGCCACCCACGCCACCCTCGACATCTGGCACACCCACAACCGCCTCCTCCTCCACGTCACCGACAACGGACAAGGCGGAGCCGACACCACCCGCGGCACCGGCCTCGCCGGACTCGCCGAACGCCTGAGCGCCGTGGACGGACTGCTCGTCGTCGACTCCCCCGCCGGCGGCGGGACCGTGATCACCGCCGAACTGCCCTGGCGGGACCGGCCCGTGGCGTAGCGCCCGGACGGCCCGTGAGCTGGTCCGGGCCGTGCGCTGGTCCGGCCGTCCGGGCAGGAGACCGGCCCGGGAGTACCCCGCCCCGGGAGGCCGGCGCCCCTCAGGCACACGGCAGGGGAACGGGACGCGCGGCCAAGGAGCCCGGGAGGCCCGGCCAGGGGCACCGGGTCGCACGGCCCGCCCCGGCCCCGCGGCCCGCCGGTACCGGGCGCCTCCCGCGGCCGGGCCCCGGCAGCTCCCACGCCCCACGCCGCGGCCCACACACGGCCCGCACACCCCCCACACCACGGCCCCCACGGACGGATCGGACGAGAGACCATGGCCACCGCGTACGACGACGCTCCGCAGCCCCGTACCTCCCGGCTCCCCGCGGCCCTGCGTGAGCCGCTGGCCGGCCGGACCTGGCGGGAGTTCCTGCACCTGCTGCTCGGCCTGCCGATGGCGACCGTGATGTTCGTCTTCACCGTCACCACGGTCTCGCTCGGGGCCGGCCTGCTGATCACCTTCCTCGGCCTGCCGGTGCTCGCCGCCGCCCTGGCCGGCTGCCGCGCGTTCGGCGTGGTGGAACGCGGCCGGGCGCGGGCGCTGCTGGACACGGACGTCGCGGCGCCGGAGCCGGTGCGGCCCGGGACGGGCGGGCCGTTCGCCCGGCTGGGCGCGCTGCTGAAGAGCGGCACGTCCTGGCGGCACCTGCTCTACACCCTGCTGCTGTTCCCCTGGGCGGTCCTCGGCTTCTCCGTGGCGCTCACCCTGATGTGCGCCGGGTGGGGGCTGCTCACCTATCCGCTCTGGTTCCGGGCCCTGCCCGTCACCGCCGGCCGGTCCGGCATCCAGCTCTACGGCGACGGGCAGGGCAACGGCGCGTACCTGGACTCCCCCGCCGAGATCCTGCTGACCGCCGGCCTCGGACTGCTGGTGGTCCTGGCCACGCCCTGGGTGCTGCGCGGCCTGACGACCGTGGACCGGATGCTGGTCACCGGCCTGCTCGGCCCCTCCCGGCTGGCCACGCGCGTGTCCGAGCTGGAGTCGGGGCGGGGAACGGTGATCGACACCGCCGCCGCCGACCTCCGCCGCATCGAACGCGACCTCCACGACGGCGCACAAGCCCGCCTCGTCGCCCTCGCCATGGACCTCGGCCTCGCCAAGGAAAAACTCACCGAAGACCCCGAAACAGCAGCCCGCATGGTCGACGAAGCCCACGGCGAGGTCAAACTCGCCCTCCAGGAACTCCGCGACCTCGCCCGCGGCATCCACCCCGCCATCCTCACCGACCGCGGACTCGGACCCGCCCTCTCCCACCTCGCCGCCCGCACCACCATCCCCGTCACCGTCACCACCGACCTCCCCCACCGACCCGCACCCGCCATCGAAGGCATCACCTACTTCACCGCCTCCGAACTCCTCCAGAACATCAGCAAACACAGCCACGCCACCCACGCCACCCTCGACATCTGGCACACCCACAACCGCCTCCTCCTCCACGTCACCGACAACGGACAAGGCGGAGCCGACACCACCCGCGGCACCGGCCTCGCCGGACTCGCCGAACGCCTGAGCGCCGTGGACGGACTGCTCGTCGTCGACTCCCCCGCCGGCGGCGGGACCGTGATCACCGCCGAACTGCCCTGGCGCGACTGACCCGGCGGATCCCGTCGCCGGCCGTCCCCGGCCCGTCCCGCGGCGCGCGCCCGCGTCCGATTGCTGGGATGCTGGGGGCGACTGCCGGGGGACCACGGACTGGGGGCGAGGGAATGAACGGCGGGGACGGCACGGGCACCGCGGCGGGGCCGCGGCGGGCCACGGCGGGCGAGGTACGGCAGGCGGGGCGGACGGGGCGGGCGGGAGGCCCGCTGTACTCCGCCGCCCCACGGATGGCGGAGAGCGGCGTGCGCGTGGTCATCGCCGAGGACTCGGTGCTGTTGCGGGAGGGCCTGACCCGGCTCCTCACCGACCGGGGACACGAGGTGGTCGCGGGCGTGGGCGACGGCGAGGCGCTGCTGCGGACGGTGGACGAGCTGGCGGCCGGGGGCGCGCTGCCCGACGTGGTGGTCGCCGATGTGCGGATGCCGCCCACCCACACCGACGAGGGCGTCCGGGCGGCCGTTCGGCTCCGCCGGGACCACCCGGGCGTGGGCGTGCTGGTGCTCTCCCAGTACGTGGAGGAGCAGTACGCGACGGAGCTGCTGGCGGCGAGCAGCCGGGGCATCGGTTACCTGCTGAAGGACCGGGTGGCGGAGGTCCGGGAGTTCGTCGACGCCGTGGTGCGGGTGGCCGGCGGGGGCACCGCCCTGGACCCGGAGGTCGTCGCCCAGCTCCTGGGCCGCAGCCGCAAGCAGGACGTGCTGGCCGCGCTCACCCCGCGGGAGCGGGAGGTGCTGGGGCTGATGGCCGAGGGGCGGACGAACGCGGCCGTCGCCCGGCAGCTCGTGGTGAGCCACGGAGCGGTGGAGAAGCATGTGAGCAACATTTTCCTGAAGCTCGGTCTCGCGCCGAGTGACGGGGATCACCGCCGGGTGCTGGCGGTCCTCACCTATCTGAAGTCCTGAGCGGTTCCCGGCCGCTGTGACCTGCCGGGTTCCCCGGTGGGCCGCCGGTGCGGGCGGACTCCCCCGCGGCCCCTCCGGGGCGCGGGGCGGCGTCCGGCCGGCCCCGTCCGGCTCACCCGTCCGCCCCGGGCGGAAGACCCGGGCGGGCCGCGCGGTTGGACGGAGATGGGGCCCGGAAGGGCCCGGGGAGGGGCGGAAAGAGACCGGCGGCATCCCGCCGCGGACCCGGCGGCTCCCCCGGACGAGGGCCACCGGCCCCGGCCGGGCGGTGCCGGAGACCACCCCGACCAGGGCCGGGCGGCGGAACGGGATGCCCCCGGAGCCCGTTCGGGCCCCTCCGGAACCAGGGGACATGACGGACGCGCGGAGGGGACATGACGACCATGGGCCACTCTTGTCCGTCTCGGAATGGTGTCCAGATGATGAGCTTTTCAAGGAAGGTCACCCTTACCCACGTACAGTGGCCAGTGGGACAGCCGGTCGACGTGCCCGCACCCCGGAGTCGCCGCCTCAAGGGAGGTCCAGTTCAGTGACCAGCCAGGTCAACAGTCCAGCCGAGCAGGACGGTGGGGCAGCCGCCTCGGACCGGACGCCGGTGGCGCCCGGCGCGACGGCCGCCGCCGGGGAGGCCGGTGCCGCCGCCACCGCCGGCACGGAGCACGGCAGCACGGAGCACAGCGCCACCGCCGCAGGTTCCACCGCCAAGGAGATCCGCCGCCTCGACCGTGTGATCATCCGCTTCGCCGGCGACTCGGGCGACGGCATGCAGCTCACGGGGGATCGTTTCACCTCGGAGACCGCGTCCTTCGGCAACGACCTCTCCACGCTGCCGAACTTCCCCGCCGAGATCCGCGCCCCCGCCGGCACGCTGCCCGGCGTCTCCAGCTTCCAGCTGCACTTCGCGGACCACGACATCCTCACCCCGGGCGACGCGCCGAACGTCCTGGTGGCCATGAACCCGGCCGCGCTCCGCGCCAACGTCGCCGACCTGCCGCAGGGCGCGGAGATCATCGTCAACACCGACGAGTTCTCCAAGCGCGCCATGGCCAAGGTCGGGTACGCCACCAGCCCGCTGGAGGACGGCTCGCTGGCCGCGTACCGGGTCCACCCGGTGCCGCTGACCACGCTTACCGTCGAGGCGCTCAAGGGCTTCGACCTGTCGCGGAAGGACGCCGGCCGCTCCAAGAACATGTTCGCGCTCGGCCTGCTGTCCTGGATGTACCACCGGCCGACCGAGGGCACCGAGCGCTTCCTGCGTTCCAAGTTCGCCAAGAAGCCGGAGATCGCCGAGGCGAACGTCGCCGCCTTCCGCGCGGGCTGGAACTTCGGCGAGACCACCGAGGACTTCGCCGTCTCCTACGAGGTGGCCCCGGCCGCGGCGGCGTTCCCCACCGGCACGTACCGCAACATCTCCGGGAACCTCGCGCTGTCCTACGGGCTGATCGCCGCGTCTCACCAGTCGGACCTGCCGCTCTACCTCGGCTCGTACCCGATCACCCCGGCCTCGGACATCCTGCACGAGCTGTCCAAGCACAAGAACTTCGGCGTGCGGACCTTCCAGGCGGAGGACGAGATCGCCGCCATCGGCGCGGCCCTGGGCGCGGCCTTCGGCGGCTCGCTCGCCGTGACCACCACCTCCGGGCCGGGGGTGGCCCTGAAGTCGGAGACGATCGGCCTCGCCGTCTCCCTCGAACTGCCCCTGCTGATCGTGGACATCCAGCGCGGCGGCCCGTCCACCGGCCTGCCCACCAAGACCGAGCAGGCCGACCTGTTGCAGGCGCTGTACGGCCGCAACGGCGAGGCGCCGGTACCGGTGGTGGCCCCGGCCACCCCGGCGGACTGCTTCGACGCGGCCCTGGACGCCGCCCGGATCGCGCTCACCTACCGCACCCCCGTCTTCCTGCTCTCCGACGGTTACCTGGCCAACGGCTCCGAGCCCTGGCGCATCCCGGACCTCGCGGACCTGCCCGATCTGACGGTCCGCTTCGCCTCCGGCCCCAACCACGAGCTGGCCGACGGCACCGAGGTGTTCTGGCCCTACAAGCGCGACCCGCACACCCTCGCCCGCCCCTGGGCCGTGCCCGGCACCCCGGGCCTGGAGCACCGCATCGGCGGCATCGAGAAGCAGGACGGCACGGGGAACATCTCCTACGACCCGGCCAACCACGACCTCATGGTCCGCACCCGCCAGGCCAAGGTCGACGGCGTCGAGGTGCCGGACCTCGTCGTCGACGACCCCGGGGGCGACGCCGGGCTGCTGATCCTCGGCTGGGGCTCGACGTACGGCCCGGTGACGGCGGCCGTGCGCCGCGTCCGCCGGGAAGGACGGGCCGTCGCCCAGGCCCATCTGCGCCACCTCAACCCCTTCCCGCGGAATCTGGGCGAGGTTCTGCGACGGTACGACCGGGTGCTGGTGCCGGAGATGAACCTCGGGCAGCTCGCGCATCTGCTGCGGGCGCGGTACCTGGTGGACGTCCGCTCGTACACCCAGGTCACCGGGATGCCGTTCAAGGCCGAGCAACTCGCCGACCTGGTCAAGGAGGCCATCGATGACTGAGACAGCCGCGAAGGAGACGGCCGGACCCGGCCGGGGCGTGCCCGCCCCGTTCGAGGCGCTCTCCCTCGTGCCCCGGGCCGAGGCCAAGCAGTCCATGAAGGACTTCAAGTCCGACCAGGAGGTGCGCTGGTGCCCCGGCTGCGGTGACTACGCCGTGCTGGCCGCCGTGCAGGGCTTCATGCCCGAGCTGGGGCTGGCCCGGGAGAACATCGTCTTCGTCTCCGGCATCGGCTGCTCCTCCCGCTTCCCGTACTACATGAACACCTACGGGATGCACTCCATCCACGGCCGCGCCCCGGCCATCGCGACCGGGCTGGCCGGCTCCCGGCGGGACCTGTCCGTCTGGGTGGTCACCGGCGACGGCGACGCGCTGTCCATCGGCGGCAACCACCTGATCCACGCGCTCCGGCGGAACGTCAACCTCAAGATCCTGCTCTTCAACAACCGGATCTACGGGCTGACCAAGGGCCAGTACAGCCCCACCTCCGAGGTCGGCAAGATCACCAAGTCCACGCCGATGGGCTCGCTGGACGCGCCGTTCAACCCCGTCTCGCTCGCCCTGGGCGCCGAGGCGTCCTTCGTCGCCCGGACGGTGGACTCCGACCGCAAGCACCTCACCGAGGTGCTGCGGCAGGCCGCCGCCCACCCGGGCACGGCGCTGGTGGAGATCTACCAGAACTGCAACATCTTCAACGACGGCGCCTTCGAGGTGCTCAAGGACAAGCAGCAGGCGCAGGAGGCCGTGATCCGCCTGGAGCACGGCCGGCCGATCCGCTTCGGCACCCCCTGGGCGGAGGAGGACGGCGGCGACGGCCTCGGCGCCAAGGGCGTCGTCCGCGACCAGGCCACCGGCGATCTGCTGGTGGTGGACGTGACGGCGGAGAACGCCGGCTCGGTGCTCGTGCACGACGCCCACTCGGCCTCCCCGACCACGGCCTTCGCCCTGTCCCGGCTGGCCGACGCCGACACCCTGCACCACACGCCGATCGGCGTGCTGCGCAGCGTGGAGCGCCCGGTCTACGACGCCCTCATGGCCGACCAGCTCGAAGGCGCGGTGGAGCGCCACGGCAAGGGTGACCTCTCGGCCCTGCTGCACGGCAAGGACACCTGGACGGTCGCGGGCTGAACCGCCGCGGCGGGCCTTGGCGGACCGCGGGCCTTGGCGGACCGCGGGGCGGCCGGCCCGCCGCCACCCGGTCCGCGCTCCGCTCCGGGTCCACGGCGACCGCAGGGGCCGCTTCCCTCACGGGGAGCGGCCCCTGCGGCGTTCACCGGCGGGATGATCCCCCCACGGCGGGCCCGGCCCCGGCGCCGGCCCCCCGGCCCGTCCCCACGGGTGGGGGCCGTGCCACTCCCTCCCCCGGGTTTCCTCCTGTCCCGCGGTGGAACCCGGCCCGGACCCCGTCCCAACGCCGTCCGGACGGGGCCGGGGCGCCACGGCCGTCCGGCGTTCACCGGCGGGCCGCTCTCCCCTCCCCGAACCGTCATGACCGTAGAGCGAAACGGGTATGACATCCGGCCGTGGCGGCGTTACCGTCGTTCCCGTCGTTTTCGTCGTTCCCGTCGTCGCTGCCGTCGCCGCGCGCCCCTTCCCCCCTCTCCGTCGTCCCCGACCGCCGCCCGAGGAGCCCCCGTGACCCCCACCCAGCCGAGCGCCGAGCACCGCACAGGACTGCTGTTCGGGTTCGCCGCGTACGGCATCTGGGGGCTCTTCCCGCTCTACTGGCCCCTGCTGGAGCCCGCCGGGGCGGCGGAGATCCTGGCCCACCGCATGGTGTGGTCGCTGGTGGTGATGGCCGTGGTGATGCTCGTGCTGCGGCGCCGGTCCTGGATACGCCCGCTGCTGCGGCAGCCGAAGCGGCTCGGCCTGATCGCGCTGGCCGCCACCGCCATCTCGGCCAACTGGGGCCTCTACATCTGGAGCGTCAACTCCGGCCATGTCGTCGAGGCGGCCCTGGGGTACTTCATCAATCCGCTGGTCAGCATCGCCTTCGGGGTGCTGCTGCTGCGGGAGCGGCTGCGCCCGGCGCAGTGGGTGGCCGTGGCCACCGGAGCCGTCGCGGTGGCCGTGCTGACCGTGGGTTACGGGCAGCTCCCCTGGATCGCCCTCTGCCTGGCCTTCTCCTTCGCCCTGTACGGCCTGCTGAAGAAGCACATCGGACTGGACGGGCTGGAGTCGCTGACCGCCGAGACCACCATCCAGTTCCTGCCCGCCCTCGGCTTCCTCTTCTTCCTCGCCTCGCGCGGTGACTCCACCTTCACCACCCAGGGCACCGGGCACGCCCTGCTGCTGGCGACCGCGGGCGCGGTGACCGCGCTCCCGCTGGTCTGCTTCGGCGGCGCCGCGGTACGGCTGCCGCTCTCCACCATCGGGCTGCTCCAGTACCTGACCCCGCTCTCGCAGTTCGTCCTGGGCGTGACGGTCTTCCGCGAGGAGATGCCCCCGGAGCGCTGGGCGGGCTTCTCCCTGGTCTGGCTGGCGCTCTCCATCCTCACCTGGGACGCCCTGCGCACGGCCCGCCGCACCCGCGTCCAGCTCCGCGGCGCCCGCGCCGCCGCGGCCGAACGTGCCGCCCTGCCCGCCACCGCCCTGCCCGCCGCCGAGCCGCCGGCCGCCGAGACGGCCGGGACGACCGCCGCGGAAGCCGCGCTGGAGATCGGCACCGCCGCGGGCACCCTGCCGCCCGGCTCCGGGAAGGCCGCCGCGGGCCCGGTCGCCGCCACGCCCGAGCACCCCGGCGCGGCAGCCGCCGGCGCCCACGGCCCGGCCGGCGGAGCGGAAACCCGCCGCACCTCCGGCTGATCCGGGGCGGCGTCCACGGAACAGTCGGCACAGGACGCGGCACGGGACGACGGCACGGGACGACGGCACGGGACGACGGCACGGGAACCGCGCCTCCGGCCGTCGCCGGTGGGCCGAACTCCGCCGGTGAGGTTCTCCGCCGCCACGGCGTGAGCACCGCGTCGGAGACCGAGCAGCCGGCGGCGGTCCCGTCCCCTCAGTCCGTGAGGCCCGTCTCGCGGAGGGTGATGTTCAGCCGGCCGGTGGCCGGCCCGGCCGACGGGTCGCCGGTGCCGGGGAAGGTCCGCAGGACGCCGTGGTGGGCCAGGCGGGACGGGCCGCCGAAGACGAAGAGGTCGCCGGAGGCCAGTTCGAGATCGGTGTACGGCCTGGTGCGGGTCTCGGTGTTGCCGAAACGGAAGAGGCAGGTGTCGCCGATCGAGAGGGAGACGACCGGGGCCGGGGGAGCGCTCGTCCCGGTCCTGGTGCATCCCCATCCGGGCCGTCGCGTCGTAGAAGTTGACCAGCGCGGTGTCCGGGGCGTACGCCGCGCCGGCCGCCGGGTCCTCGTAGGCGTCCGCCACCGCGCGGCGGCCCAGCCCGGCCAGCCAGCCCGGCAGTTCCGCGACGCGCGCGCCGCCCGCGTCCACCGCCTCGCGGGTGTACCGGTACGGCGACCAGTGCCAGCCGAGGCAGACCGTCCGGACGGACATCACCCCGCCGCGCGGCAGCCGCGTGTGGCGCAGCGGCACCGGGCCGCGCGCCCACTGGCGGCAGGCGGCGACCAGCCGCCGCCGCTCCTGGGGCGCGAGCCACCCGGGGACGTGCACCGCGCCGGGGGCCACCTCCCGGCGGGCGGCCGGGAAGAGGGGTTCGGGCAGGGGGCCCGGAACGCTCATCCCGCTTCCTTCCCGCCGGGCCACGTCCCGCCCTCCTCCGGCTCCCGGCCCGTGCCGTCCGCCGGGGCCACGGCACCCCCTGCCGGGCCCCGGCGGCGCACCGGGGTCACTCCGCCTGTTCGGCGATCTTGACCAGTGCTTCCTTGGTGACCGCGCCCGCGTACACCCCGCCGTCGTCCGTCATCAGGACGTTGACCAGCCGGGTGGAGAAGATCCGGCCCTCGCCGAAGTCCCCGCGGACCCGCTCGCCCAGGCTGTCCAGCAGCGCCTGGGCCTCGCCGGCCGGTTCGCCGGCGGCCGCGTCCTTCCCGGCGCCGGGCGCCTGGAGCCGGACGACGCTCGCCCAGCCCTCGCCGAGGATCTCCGGTCCGCCGGCACCGCTCCCGGACCCTCCGGGCGTGCCGGAGCCGAACAACCCGCCGAGGAGCCCGCTCCCGTCGTGGTCCCGGCCGTCCTCGGACCGCTTGCCGTCGTGACGGTCCTCGGCGGCCCTGCCGTCCCGCCTGGCGCCGTGCGCGGAGAGGTCCTCCTCCGTGATCTCGGCGCCCTTCGGGGGCTTGAACGCGAAGGAGGAGGCGTCCGGCCGGGCGAAGTCGACGGCGGTGAAGCCCACGTCGATCACGGCCTTGCCACCACTGCTCGGCAGGAGCGTGAACTTCAGCGGCACGCCGTTCTCGGCGTCCACCGAGATCCGCGCCGCCTTCACCGTGGACCCCTCGGCGCGCGGCGCGATCACGAGCTGGTAGGCGTCCCGGCCCGCGATCCGGGCGGTGCCGTCGACCGTGACCGAGGTGGTGTCGCCGACGGCCTTCAGCGCCTGTTCGGCGAGGTCCTGCGGGGTGGCGTCACCCACGCCGTCCGGCAGCCGGTGCGGGCCGCCCTTCCCGGCCTCCGCGCCGGCCGCCTCCTCCGGCAGCTTCGCGTGGTACCCGGCGTTGCTGCCCGCGTCGTACGCCCACAGGTCCTGCCCGTTGTGGACGAGTGTGTATTCACCGGAATCACCGGATCCACCGACGAGGGAGAGCCGCTGCCTCTCGGGTCCGTCCGCCGCCACCCGCAGCGTGTGCGAGCCGGAGACCAGCTCCATCAGCTTCTCGCGGGGGTCGGCCGACGATCCGTCGCCCCCCTGGCCCGGCCCGGAGGCGAAGGCGCCGGACGCCAGGCCGGTCAGCTCGGGCAGGCCGAGGTCGGTGTTGATCCGCACGGTGCCGGAGAGCTGCTCGGTCTCCGACTCGGCGATCTTGGCGATCAGTTCGGAGGCCGAGATCTCCGGCAGATCAGGGCTGCCCTGGCCGGCCAGCGCGGGCACGATCCCGATGCCCAGCGCGGCCACCCCGACGACGGCCGCGGGCACGCCCCAGCGGGCCAGTCTGCGCGCGGGCGACGGCGTGGCGCCCTCGGCGGATTCGTCCTCGCGCCCGCCGCGCCCGTCGTGTCCGCCGGTGAGTTGTATCGGACCCTGTGCCGGCATCTGACGTACCTCCGTGGTCGGCGGCGGTACGCGGGCTCCGCTCCGCCCGCCGGGCCGCCGTGGCCGCCCGGGACCGCCGTGCTTGATGGTCCCATTCTCACCGGAACGGCGGGCACGGGGCGTCCCCCACCGGACCCAACTCCGGATCCACCCAGGGGAGGAGACGCCGCCCCCCGCGGGCCGCGGACGTACCACCAGGGGCGCACCGGCCCCTAGGGGGCGGTGCGGCGAGGGGACACCGGAACGGTCCTAACCCGCCCGGTGCACCACGGTGTCGCACAGGCTCTCCAGGGCCGCCTTCGCCGGGACGTCCGGCAGCGGGCCGAGGGTGGCGCGGGCTTCCTCGGCGAAGCGCACCGTGTCCCGGCGCGCCTGCTCCAGCGCGGGGTGGACGCGCAGCCGGCGCAGTGCCTCGCCGACCGCCGCGTCCGCGCTGAGGTCGCCGTCGAGGAGCGCGCACAGCTCGCGGTCCTCGGACCGGCCGTGGCGGTCGGCCGCCGCGCGCAGATGCAGGACGGGCAGGGTGGGGATGCCTTCGCGGAGGTCGGTGCCGGGCGTCTTCCCCGACTCGTGGCTGTCGCTGGCGATGTCCAGGACGTCGTCGGCGAGCTGGAAGGCGGTGCCGAGCCGCTCGCCGTACTGGGTGAGGATGTCCACGGTCCGCTCGTCGGCCCCGGACATCAGGGCGCCGAACCGGCCGGCGACGGCGATCAGCGAGCCGGTCTTGCCGGCGATCACGTCCAGGTAGTGGGCGATCGGGTCGCGTCCGGCTCCGGGGCCCGCGGTCTCCAGGATCTGCCCGGTGACCAGCCGCTCGAACGCCTCGGCCTGGATGCGGACGGCCTCCGGCCCGAGGTCGGCCAGGATGTGGGAGGCGCGGGCGAAGAGGAAGTCGCCGGTGAGGACGGCCACGGAGTTGTCCCAGTTGGCGTTGGCGCTGGGCACCCCGCGCCGCACGGCGGCCTCGTCCATCACGTCGTCGTGGTACAGCGTGGCGAGATGCGTCAGTTCCACGACCACCGCGGAGGGCACGATCCCCGGCGCGTGCGGGTCGCCGAACCGGGCGGCGAGCAGCACCAGGAGCGGGCGGAACCGCTTGCCACCGGCGCGCATCAGATGCTGCGCGGCCTCGGTGATGAACGGCACGCCACTCTTGGTGGCCTCCAGCAGCCCTTCCTCGACAGCCGCCAACCCGGCCTGGACATCGGATTCCAGAGCCTGGTCCCGCACGCTCAGCCCGAGGGGCCCGACGACGGTCACGAAGGGTTCTCCTGTCTGCGGACGACCACACGGATCACCGGGGACCCGTGGAATGTCTGTCTATCGCTCTCTCGGCCAGTACCATCACCCGCAGCGTATCCGGTCGCCCGACGATCACCACGGGCGGCCGTGGTCCGCGCGCGATCGCCCGGGAACCCTTCCCTCCGCACCCCGCCGCACGCCACCGCCCGGTTCCCCGGCGTGTGTTCTCGGTCACTCCCGGCGTTCGCCCGCCGCCGTTCCGGCCCGCGGGCGGACAGCGGCGGCGGCGCCGGGTGACCGGCGCCCGGCCCACGGCAACCACCCGCGCCCGCACCCCACTCCGGTCCCCGGCCGCCCGGCCGTCGGGGGCCGTCGCGGGATCGCCCGCACCGTGCCGGCATCCCGGCACGCGCCGGGACCGCCGGACCTCTCCGGCCACCCTGTCCCGCCGGCCCGCACGGCCGCTCCCCGCGCCGTAATCTGTGGCCCACGCCCGGCCCCGGGGACGTGATCCGGACGTCCCGGACGGCACCGGGCCCAAGGAAGACCCCACGCCCCAGGACCCCCTCCACATCCCCGGACGGCACGAACCGCACGAACCGCAGGGACGGTTACGCCGACCCGGTCCACCCGGCCCCCGGACGACGCACAGCACGCAAATCAAGCAGAACCACGCAGACCAGCAGACCACGCAGACAGGCAGTCCCGGTGACCCCGGCGACCCGGCGGCCCGGACGGCCCAGGCGATTTGAAGGCGAGGCAGTGCCCATGCCCCAGCAGGATCCGTTCGATCTCGCCGGAGCCGGCGGACAGGCCGGCGGGGAGCGCGTTCCGCACCATCTGCCCTACGGCGTCTTCACCACCCCCGACGAGCCCGGCCGCCGCCGCATCGGCGTCCGCCACGGCGACCGGGTCCTGGACGTCCACACCGCCGCCACCGCGCTCGGCTCCCCGCACGCCGACATCCTGGCCCACCCGACGCTCAACCCGCTGATGGCGGCGGGCCGCCCCGTCTGGCAGGCGGTGCGCTCCAGTGTGACGACCTGGGTGGGGTATCCGGCCATCGAACCGTTCCTCCACCCGCTCGACCGGGTGACCCTCCACCTCCCGTTCGAGGTCGCCGACTACGCGGACTTCTACTCGAGCGAGCACCACGCGACCAACGTCGGCCGGATCTTCCGCCCGCAGGGCGCCGCGCTTCCGCCCAACTGGAAGCATCTGCCCATCGGTTACCACGGGCGGGCGGGCACGGTGGTGGTCTCCGGCACCCCGGTGATCCGCCCCGCCGGCCAGCGGCGGGCGGCGGACTCCCCCGGCCCGGTCTTCGGCCCCACGCAACGGCTGGACATCGAGGCCGAGGTCGCCTTCGTCGTCGGCACGCCCTCCCGGCCGGGCGAACGGGTGCCGCTCGCCGACTTCCCCGAGCACGTCTTCGGGGTCTGCCTGCTCAACGACTGGTCGGCGCGGGACATCCAGTCCTGGGAGTACCTGCCCCTCGGCCCGTTCCTCGGCAAGTCCTTCGCCACCTCCGTCTCCCCCTGGATCACCCCGCTGGACGCGCTGGACGCGGCCCGCGTGGCCCCGCCCGTCCGCGACCCGGAGCCGCTGCCGTACCTGGACGACCGGGCGGAGCCGGAACCGGGCGGGTTCGACATCCGCCTGGCGGTGACGGTCAACGGGCACACCGTCGCGGAGCCGCCGTTCTCCACCATGTACTGGACGGCCGCCCAGCAGCTCGCCCATCTCACGGTGAACGGCGCCACGTTGCGCACCGGCGACCTCTTCGCCTCCGGGACGGTCAGCGGCCCGGAGCCGCACCAGCGCGGCTGCCTGCTGGAACTCACCTGGGACGGCCGCGAGCCGCTGGACCTGCCCGGCGGCAAACGGACCTACCTGGAGGACGGCGACGAGGTGACGATCAGCGGCTGGGCCCCGGGCCCGGAGGGCACCCGGATCATCCTCGGCGAGGTCACGGGCCGGGTCGTCGCGGCCTGACGGCCCCCGGCCGCCTGGTTCCCGCGCCACGGCATCCCCTTCGTGGAATCCCCGCCGGGGCCCGGCCCGGCGCTCCCCCGGCGTCCGGCCTCCGAGCGGCGGCACCCACGATCCCCCGCGTCCCGGTGTCCCCGCGTCCCGGTGTCCCGGTGTCCCGGTGTCCCGGTGTCCGCGGGTCCGCGGGTCCGCGGGTCCGCGGGTCTCCGGCCAGCCGGCCCCTCGATCCGAGCGCGCCCGGCCCACGGGTGGTCCCCCGCCCGCGGCACGCGCACCACCCCGGCACACGGCGGCGGGCCGCCGCCCCTCCCCGCGGGCCGGGGTACTCCCCCGGAGCAGGTGAGGTGCGACGGCCCGCCGTGCGGCCGTACCGGGCGGGGCCCGGGGCGGGTCGAAGAAGCGTCAGCGCACGAAGACCCCCGCCTGTCCCGCCAGGTCCAGGAAGTACTGCGGGGCCACCCCGAGCACCACGGTGACGGCCACACCCACCGCGATGGCCGTGGTCGTCAGCGCGCTGGGCACCGCGACCGACGGGCCGCCCGGCTGCGGCTCGTTGAAGAACATCAGCACGATGACGCGGATGTAGAAGAACGCCGCGATGGCCGAGGAGACCACGCCGACCACGACCAGCGCCCCCGCGCCACCCTCCGCCGCCGCCTTGAACACCGCGAACTTGCCCGTGAACCCGGAGGTCAGCGGGATGCCCGCGAAGGCCAGCAGGAAGATCGCGAAGACCGCGGCGACCAGCGGCGAACGCCGGCCGAGCCCCACCCACTTCGACAGGTGCGTGGCCTCGCCGCCCGCGTCCCGCACCAGCGTCACCACCGCGAAGGCGCCGAGGGTGACGAAGGAGTAGGCCAGCAGGTAGAAGAGGACCGAGGAGATCCCCGAGGGCGTCGTGGCCACCACACCGGCCAGGATGAACCCGGCGTGGGCGATGGAGGAGTAGGCCAGCAGCCGCTTCACGTCGGTCTGGGTGACGGCCACGATCGCGCCGACCAGCATCGTGACGATCACGACGCCCCACATCACCGGCCGCCAGTCCCAGCGCAGCCCCGGCAGCACCACGTAGAGGATCCGCAGCAGCGCGCCGAACGCCGCGACCTTGGTGGCCGCCGCCATGAAGCCGGTGACCGGGGTCGGGGCGCCCTGGTAGACGTCCGGGGTCCACATGTGGAACGGCACCGCGCCGACCTTGAACAGCAGTCCCATCAGGATCAGCGCCCCGCCGATCAGCAGCAGCGCGTCGTTGCCCATGGTGTCCGCCACCGAGGGCTCCACCTGCTGGAGGTCGCCGGAGATCACCTGGGCGATGCCACCGTAGGTGACGGTGCCCGCGTAGCCGTACATCAGCGCGGTGCCGAACAGCAGGAAGGCGGAGGCGAAGGCGCCCAGCAGGAAGTACTTGACCGCCGCCTCCTGCGACAGCAGCCGCTGCCGGCGGGCCAGCGCGCAGAGCACGTACAGCGGGAGCGAGAAGACCTCCAGCGCCACGAAGAGCGTCAGCAGGTCGTTCGCCGCCGGGAAGACCAGCAGGCCGGCCACCGCGAACAGCAGGATCGGGAAGACCTCGGTGGTGGTGAACCCGGCCTTCACCGCCGCCTGTTCGGCGGCGCCGCCGGGGGTCGCCGCCGCCTGGGCGGCGAAGGAGTCCACCCGTTTGCCGTGCGCCGCCGGGTCCAGCCTCCGCTCCGCGAAGGTGAGCACGGCGACCAGCGCCACCAGCAGCACCGTGCCCTGGAGGAAGAGCGCGGGGCCGTCCACGGCCAGCGAGCCCATCCCCGCGACCAGGGCCTTCGTCGTGCCGTGGCCGCCGGCCGCCAGCCCGATGACGGAGGCCAGCGCCGAGGCCAGCGCGACCGCCGCCAGCAGGGTCTGCGTGTGGTAGCGGGCCCGGCGCGGCAGGAACGCCTCGACGAGGATGCCGAGGACCGCCGCGCCGACGACGATCAGAATCGGCGCGAGCTGGGCGTACTCGATCTCCGGCGCCTGGACGTTCAGCGGCTCCTCGGCCGAGAGCGTCCACAGGCTGTGGACGGATGCCATGGGGCTCACTTGGCGGCCTCCAGATCTTGTGCCGGGACGTCGGGCCGGGGGTCGGTCTTCCGCACGTCCGACAAGGTGTGTTCGACGGCCGGGTTGACGATCTCCGTCAGCGGCCGGGGGAAGACCCCGAGGAAGATCAGCAGTGCGATCAGCGGCGCGGCGACGGCCAGTTCCCGCGGGCGCAGATCGGGCATCCGCCCCAGCGACTCCTTCACCGGGCCGGTCATCGTGCGCTGGTAGAGCACCAGGACGTAGAGCGCGGCGAGGACGATGCCGGCGGTGGCGATGATCCCGATCACCGGGTAGCGGCTGAACGTGCCGACGAGAACCAGGAACTCACTGACGAACGGGGCGAGCCCCGGCAGCGACAGCGTGGCCAGGCCGCCGATGAGGAAGGTGCCGGCCAGCACCGGCGCGACCTTCTGCACCCCGCCGTAGTCGGCGATGAGCCGGGAGCCGCGCCGCGAGATCAGGAACCCCGCGACCAGCATCAGCACGGCGGTGGAGATGCCGTGGTTGACCATGTAGAGGGTCGCCCCGCTCTGGCCCTGGCTGGTCATCGCGAAGATGCCCAGCACGATGAAGCCGAAGTGCGACACCGAGGCGTAGGCGATCAGCCGCTTGATGTCCCGCTGGCCGACGGCGAGCAGCGCCCCGTAGACGATGCTGATCAGGGCCAGCACCAGGATGACCGGGGTCGCCCAGTCGCTGGCCCCGGGGAAGAGGCCGAGGCAGAAGCGGAGCATGGCGAAGGTGCCGACCTTGTCCATCACCGCGGTGATCAGGACGGCCACCGGCGCCGTCGACTCGCCCATGGCGTTGGGCAGCCAGGTGTGCAGCGGCCACAGCGGCGCCTTGATCGCGAAGGCGAAGAAGAAGCCGAGGAAGAGCAGCCGCTCGGTGGTGACGGCCATCTCCAGCTCGCCGGCGGCGCGCGCCTCCACGATCCGCTGGAGCGAGAAGGTGCCTTCGCCGAGCTGGTCGGCGGTGACGGCGTAGAGGCCGACGACCGCGGCGAGCATGATCAGACCGCCCGCCAGGTTGTAGAGGAGGAACTTCACCGCGGCGTAGGTGCGCTGCTTCGCCGCCTCCTCGTCGCTCTGGGCGTGCGCCCGGTCCCCGAAGCCCCCGATGAGGAAGTACATCGGGATGAGCATGGCCTCGAAGAAGATGTAGAAGAGGAAGACGTCGGTCGCGGCGAAGGAGATGATCACCATCGCCTCGACCATGAGGATCAGCGCGAAGAAGCCCTGCACCGGGCGCCAGCGGCGGCCGGGGCGGTCCCCGCCGGCGCCCTCCGCCTCCTCGGCGGGGTCGGCGTCCCGCCAGCCCGCGAGGATGATGAAGGGCATCAGCAGCGCCGTCAGGCCGATCAGGGCGGCGCCGATCCCGTCCACGCCGAGTTCGTAGCGGACGCCGAAGTCGGCGATCCAGGCGTGGGACTCGGTGAGCTGGTACCGGTCGCCGCCCGGCTCGAAGCGGGCCAGCACGACGCCCGCCAGCACCAGGGTGCCCAGCGACGCGATCAGCGCCGTCCACTTGGCGGCGGTGCGCCGCGCGGCGGGCACGGCCGCCGTGGCGATCGCGCCGGCCGCGGGCAGCACGGCCGCGGCCGTCAGCAGGGGAAACGACATATCAGACCGCCCTCATCAGCAG
Source organism: Streptomyces zingiberis (assembly GCF_012034935.1). Lineage (GTDB taxonomy): Bacteria > Actinomycetota > Actinomycetes > Streptomycetales > Streptomycetaceae > Streptomyces > Streptomyces zingiberis. Next base: position 34,475 of record NZ_JAATEN010000019.1, on the reverse strand, counting down.
GGTCGCGGCGATCAGGACCGCCGTACCGCCGAACATCGAGACCGCGTAGGAGCGGACGAACCCGTTCTGGACCCGCCGCATCCGGCCGGAGAGCCCGCCGACCGCGGCGGCCGTGCCGTTGACGAGGCCGTCCACACCCTTGTTGTCCACGTAGACCAGGCCGCGGGTCAGGTACTCGCCGGGCTTGACCAGCGCGACGTGGTTGAAGTCGTCCTGGAGCAGATCGCGGCGGGCCGCCCGGGTGAGCAGCGAGCCGCGCGGCGCGGTGACCGGGACGGGCTTCCGGCCGTACTGGAGCCAGGCCAGCGCCACGCCGATCAGCAGCACGACGACGGTGGCACCGGTGACGGCCGCCGCGCTCAGCGGCGAATGGCCGTGGTCGTGCCCGGTGACCGGCTCCAGCCAGTGCAGGAAGGAGCTGTTCCAGCTGAAGAGGCCACCGGCGAAGACGGAGCCGAAGGCCAGCACGATCATGGGGATCGTCATGGACTTCGGGGACTCGTGCGGATGCGGCGTCGCGTGCTCGCCGGAGGTCTCGGCGGCGGGCTCCACGTCGGGCGCGGCCGGGGACGGGGTGGAGCCCCAGCGCTTCTCGCCGAAGAAGGTGAGCAGCATGACCCGGGTCATGTAGTACGCGGTGAGCGCCGCGCCCAGCAGCGCGACCCCGCCGAGGATCCAGCCCTCGGTGCCGCCCTTGGCGAAGGCCGCCTCGATGATCTTGTCCTTGGACCAGAAGCCGGAGAGCCCGGGGAAGCCGATGATCGCCAGATAGCCGAGGCCGAAGGTGACGAAGGTGACCGGCATGTACTTCCGCAGGCCCCCGTACTTCCGCATGTCCACCTCGTCGTTCATGCCGTGCATGACCGAACCGGCGCCGAGGAAGAGCCCGGCCTTGAAGAAGCCGTGGGTGACCAGGTGCATGATCGCGAAGACGTAGCCGATCGGGCCGAGGCCCGCGGCCAGCACCATGTAGCCGATCTGCGACATCGTCGAGCCGGCCAGCGCCTTCTTGATGTCGTCCTTCGCACAACCGACGATCGCACCGAAGATCAGCGTGACGGCGCCGACGATGGCGACGACGAGCTGGGCGTCCGGGGAGCCGTTGAAGATCGCCCCGGAACGCGTGATCAGGTAGACGCCCGCGGTCACCATGGTCGCGGCGTGGATCAGCGCGGAGACCGGGGTCGGGCCCTCCATCGCGTCCCCCAGCCAGGACTGCAACGGCACCTGCGCCGACTTGCCGCAGGCGGCGAGGAGCAGCATCAGGCCGATGGCCGTCAGCATCCCCTCGGAGGTGTCCCCCGCCGACTCGAGCACCGGGCCGAAGGCGAAGGTGCCGAAGGTGGTGAACATCAGCATGATCGCGATGGAGAGGCCGATGTCACCGACCCGGTTGACCAGGAACGCCTTCTTCGCCGCGGTGGCCGCGCTCGGCTTGTGCTGCCAGAACCCGATCAGCAGGTACGAGGCCAGGCCGACGCCCTCCCAGCCCGCGTAGAGCAGCAGGTAGTTGTCGGCGAGCACGAGCAGCAGCATCGCCGCCAGGAAGAGGTTGAGATAGCCGAAGAATCGGCGGCGCCGGGGGTCGTGCTCCATGTAGCCGATCGAGTAGATGTGGATCAGCGAACCCACACCGGTGATCAGCAGCACGAAGGTCATCGACAGCTGGTCCAGCTGGAAGGCGACATCCGCCTGGAACCCCTCGACGGGGACCCAGCTGAACAGGTGCTGGTGCAGGGCGCGGTCCTCGGCCCCCCGGCCCAGCATGCCGGCGAAGAGCACCACGCCGACGGCGAAGGAGGCCGCCGCGAGCGCCGTGCCGATCCAGTGCCCGGCGCGGTCCAGCCGCCGGCCGCCGCAGAGCAGCACGGCCGCGCCGAGCAACGGCGCCGCGACGAGCAGTCCGATGAGGTTCTCCACTTCTTCGACCCCTTACAGCTTCATCAGAGAGGCGTCATCGACCGAGGCCGAGTGGCGGGTGCGGAAGAGCATCACGATGATCGCCAGACCGACGACGACCTCCGCCGCGGCGACCACCATCGTGAAGAAGGCGATGATCTGGCCGTCGAGGTTGCCGTGCATCCGGGAGAAGGCGACCAGCGTCAGGTTGCAGGCGTTGAGCATCAGCTCCACGCACATGAACACCACGATGGCGTTCCGCCGCAGGAGCACCCCGGCGGCGCCGATGGTGAAGAGCAGGGCCGCCAGGTATACGTAGTTCATCGGGTTCACTTGCCGGCCTCCTCAGGGCTCGCGTCCCGGCGCTCCAGGCGCACCTCGGAACGCCGCTCCAGCGCCGCCAGTTCGGCCAGCGCCTCCCCGGAGACGTCCCGCACCTGCCCACGGGCGCGCAGGGTGGGGTTGACGGTGAGCTCGGAGGGCGTGCCGTCCGGCAGCAGACCGGGGATGTCCACGGCGTTGTGCCGGGCGTAGACACCGGGCGCGGGCAGCGGCGGCACCTGGGTGCCCTCGCGGACCCGGCGCTCGGCCAGCTCCCGCTGGCTGGGCATCCGCTCGGTGCGCTCCCGGTGGGTGAGCACCATCGCGCCCACCGCGGCCGTGATCAGCAGGGCGCCGGTCAGCTCGAAGGCGAAGACGTAGCGGGTGAAGATCAGTTCGGCGAGTCCCTGGACGTTGCCGGCGGCGTTGGCCGTGGCGAGTCCGGTGGAGGTGGTCACCGAGGCGTTGCCGATGCCGGCGATCAGGAGGATGCCGAAGCCGAGGCCGCAGAGGGCGGCCAGCCAGCGCTGGCCCTTCAGTGTCTCCGTGAGGGAGTCGGCGGCGGTGACGCCGACCAGCATCACCACGAACAGGAACAGCATCATGATCGCGCCGGTGTAGACGACGATCTGCACGACGCCGAGGAAGTAGGCGCCGTTGGCCAGGTAGAACACGGCCAGGATGATCATGGTTCCGGCGAGGCAGAGGGCGGAGTGCACCGCCCTCCGCAGCAGGACCGTGGCGAGCGCGCCCACCACGGCGACGGTGCCCAGGATCCAGAACTGGACGGCCTCCCCGGTGGAGGTCGCGGCGGCCAGGGTGGCGGCGTTCATCGGTCGATCACCTGCTCCGAGGCCGGTTCGCCCGGACCGAAGTCGGAGGCGGCGTCCTGCGGCATCTCGCCCTTGGAGACGGCCGGCTGGCGCTCCGTCCCCGGGGCGGCCTCGGTGACGAGCCCCTGGTAGTAGTCCTGCTCGGTCATGCCCGGGAAGATGGCGTGCGGGGTGTCGACCATGCCCTCGCGCAATCCGGCGAGCAGCTCGTCCTTGGTGAAGATGAGCGACTCACGGGTGCGGTCGGCGAGTTCGTACTCGTTGGTCATGGTCAGCGCGCGGGTGGGGCACGCCTCCACGCACAGGCCGCACAGGATGCAGCGCAGGTAGTTGATCTGGTAGACGCGGCCGTACCGCTCACCGGGTGAGTAGCGCTCCTCCTCGGTGTTGTCGGCGCCCTCCACATAGATGGCGTCGGCGGGGCAGGCCCAGGCGCACAGTTCGCAGCCGACGCACTTCTCCAGCCCGTCCGGGTGGCGGTTGAGCTGGTGCCGGCCGTGGAACCGGGGGGCCGTGGGCTTCTTCTGCTCGGGGTACTGCTCGGTCAGCCGCTTCGTGAACATGGCCTTGAAGGTCACGCCGAAACCGGCCACGGGGTTATCGGGCATCGCCGGCCTCCTCTCCGTCGGTCGCGTCGGTCGCGTCGGTCGCGTCGGTGGCACCGGTCGCGCCAGTCGCGCCGGTGGCGTCTCTCGCGTCGTCCGTCCCGCCCGCGCCGGCGCCGACCGGCACGGGCTGCCGCTCGTGCCGGGGGCGGCGGCGCGGTACGGGCGGCAGGGTCTGCCCGGGCATCGGCGGTACGGGGGAGCCGCCCGCCATCGGGTCGAACTCGCCCTCGCCGCCCCGGCCCCCGCCGTCCGGTTCCTCCGGTTCGCCCTTGCCCCGGAAGAGGTCGGCGACGAAGGACAGCAGCAGCACCGTGAGGGTGGCGCCGGCCACGTAGAAGGCGATCTCCTGGAAGTCGAAGTTCTCGTTCCGCAGGGCCCGGACGGTGGCGACCATCATCAGCCAGACCATCGCGAGCGGGATGAGGACCTTCCAGCCCAGCTTCATGAGCTGGTCGTAGCGGACCCGGGGGAGGGTGCCGCGCAGCCAGATGAAGCCGAAGAGCAGCAGGTTGAGCTTGAGGACGAACCAGAGCATCGGCCACCAGCCGTGGTTCGCCCCCTCCCAGAAGGTGGAGACCGGCCACGGGGCGCGCCAGCCACCGAGGAAGAGGGTCACGGCGACGGCGGCGACGGTGACCATGTTGATGTACTCGGCGAGCATGAACATCGCGAACTTGATCGACGAGTACTCGGTGTTGAAACCGCCGACCAGGTCGCCCTCGGACTCCGGCATGTCGAACGGCGCCCGGTTGACCTCACCGACCATCGACACGATGTAGATCAGGAACGAGACCGGCAGCAGCACGACGAACCAGCGGTCCGTCTGCGCGTCGACGATCGCGGAGGTGGACATCGAGCCGGAGTAGAGGAAGACCGCCGCGAAGGAGAGGCCCATCGCGATCTCGTAGGAGATCACCTGGGCGACCGAGCGCATGCCGCCGAGCAACGGGTACGTCGATCCCGAGGACCAGCCGGCCAGCACCAGGCCGTAGATGCCGACGGAGGCCGTGGCCAGGATGTACAGGACCGCGATCGGCAGGTCCGTGAGCTGCATCGCGGTGCGCTGACCGAAGATCGACACCTCGTTGCCGGGCGGGCCGAAGGGGATCACCGCGATGGCCATGAAGGCGGGGATCGCGGCGACGACCGGCGCCAGCACGTAGACGACCTTGTCCGCGCGCTTGACGATCACGTCTTCCTTCAGCATCAGCTTGATGCCGTCGGCGAGCGACTGCAGGAGTCCCCAGGGGCCGTGCCGGTTCGGGCCGATGCGCCGCTGCATCCAGGCGACGACCTTGCGCTCCCACACGATGGAGAAGAGCACGGTCACCATGACGAAGGCGAAGCAGAACACCGCCTTGACCACGACCAGCCACCAGGGGTCGCCGCCGAACACCGAGAGGTCCTCGGCGGCGAGGTGCACGGCCTGGCCGCCGCCCCCGCCGGCCGCGGCCCACAGCGATTCGGAACTCACGAGCGCACCTCCTGGGCATCGGTGCCCGGCGCGGCGGCGGCCGCGGCGAGCCGGACCAGCTCACCGGGGCGGGCCCCGGTGTCGGCCAGGACACCGCCGCCGGCCGAGTTCAGCGGGAGCCACACCACGCGGTCGGGCATCTCGGTGATCGCCAGCGGCAGTTCGACGGAGCCCGCCGGGCCGGATACGCGCACCGGCTCACCCTCCGCGAGGCCCGCCTCGGCGGCGGTGGCGGCGGAGAGCCGGGCGACGGCCGCGTGCCGGGTGCCGGCCAGCGCCTCGTCGCCGTCCTGGAGCCGGCCCCGGTCGAGCAGCAGCCGGTGACCTGCGAGGACGGCCTCCCCGGCGGACGGGCGGGGCGTGGAACGGCCGGAGCCACCCGCCGCGCCGCCGTACCCGGAGGCACCGGGGCCGGCCGGCAGGGCGCCGGCCCAGCCGCCGAGGTGGTCCATCTCCCGGCGGACGGCCGCCAGGTCGGGCAGCGCCAGCCGGGCCGCGGCGCGGCCGGTGGCGCTCTCGCCGTCCCGGAGGTCGGCGACGGCGTCCGCCAGCATGTGCAGCACCCGGCTGTCGGCGACGACGTGGCGCCGCGTCATCTGGTCGGGCTTGATCGCCGCCTCGAACATCCGGGCGCGGCCCTCCCAGTTGAGGAAGGTGCCGGCCTTCTCGGCGACGGCGGCGACCGGCAGCACCACGTCGGCCCGCTCGGTGACCTCCGAGGGCCGCAGCTCCAGGCTGACCAGGAAGCCGGCCTCGTCCAGCGCGCGCCGCGCCAGCGCCGGGTCCGGCAGGTCCGTGACCTCCACACCGCCGACGACCAGCGCCGCCAGCTCACCGGTGGCGGCCGCCTGGACGATCTCGCCGGTGTCCCGGCCCAGCCGGTGCGGGAGTTCGGCCGCGGAGATCCCCCAGGCGGTGGCGGTCTCCTCGCGGGCGCGCGGGTCGGTGGCGGGCCGGCCGCCGGGCAGCAGCCCGGGCAGCGCGCCCGCCTCGACCGCGCCGCGCTCCCCGGCCCGGCGCGGGATCCACACCAGCGCGGCACCGGTGGCGGTGGCGGCCCGTACGGCGGCGGAGAGCGCGCCGGGCGAGGCGGCCAGCCGCTCGCCGACGACGATCACCGCGCCCTCCGCGCGCAGGGCCTCCGCGGCGGCGGGCCCCTCCCCCTCCAGTCCGACCCGGCCGGCGAGGGCGTCCAGCCACTCCGCCTCGGTGCCGGGCGCGGCGGGCAGCAGGACGCCGCCCGCCTTCCGCAGGCCGGGGGTGGCGTACGGGGCGAGGGCGAAGGTCCGCTGCCCGTGCTTGCGCATCGCCTTGCGGAGCCGCAGGAAGACGCCGGGGGCCTCCTCCTCGGACTCGAAACCGGCGAGCAGGACGGCCGGGGCCTTCTCCAGCGCCGTGTGGGTGACGCCCGTGCCGTCCAGGTCCCGGCCGCGGCCGGCGACCCGGGTGGCCAGGAAGTCGGCCTCCTCGGCGGAGTGCACGCGGGCCCGGAAGTCGACGTCGTTGGTGTCCAGGACGAGCCGGGCGAACTTGGCGTAGGCGTAGGCGTCCTCGGCGGTGAGCCGGCCGCCGGCCAGCACCCCGGTACGGCCGCGGGCGGCGGCGAGGCCGCGGGCCGCCGCCTCCAGCGCCTCGGGCCAGCTCGCCGGCCGCAGCTCACCGCTGTCCGCGTCCCGCACCAGCGGGGTCGTGAGCCGGTCGGGGCGCTGCGCGTAGCGGAACGCGAAGCGTCCCTTGTCGCACAGCCACTCCTCGTTGACCTCCGGGTCGTGCGCGGCGAGGCGCCGCATCACCTTGCCGCGCCGGTGGTCGGTGCGGGTGGCGCAGCCGCTCGAGCAGTGCTCGCAGACGCTGGGCGAGGAGACCAGGTCGAACGGGCGGGAGCGGAACCGGTAGGCGGCGGAGGTGAGCGCGCCGACCGGGCAGATCTGGATGGTGTTGCCGGAGAAGTAGGACTGGAACGGGACGTCCTCGGCGGTGCCGACCTGCTGGAGCGCGCCGCGCTCCAGCAGCTCGATCATCGGGTCGCCGGCGATCTCCTTGGAGAAGCGGGTGCAGCGGGCGCAGAGCACACAGCGCTCGCGGTCCAGCAGCACCTGGGTGGAGATGGGCACGGGCTTGGCGAAGGTCCGCTTCACCCCCTCGAAGCGGGTGTCGGCCTGGCCGGTGCTCATCGCCTGGTTCTGCAGCGGGCACTCGCCGCCCTTGTCGCAGACCGGGCAGTCCAGCGGGTGGTTGATGAGGAGGAACTCCATCACCCCGCGCTGGGACTTCTCCGCCACGGGGGAGGTGAGCTGAGTGCGGACCACCATCCCGTCCGTACAGGTGATCGTGCAGGAGGCCATGGGCTTGCGCTGGCCCTCGACCTCGACCATGCACTGCCGGCAGGCGCCGACGGGATCGAGGAGGGGGTGGTCGCAGAAGCGCGGGATCTCCAGGCCGAGCTGCTCGGCGGCGCGGATGACGAGGGTGCCCTTGGGCACGCTGGTCTCGATGCCGTCGATGGTGAGCGTGACGAGGTCCTCCGGCGCGACGGCCGCCTCACCGCTTCCGGAGGAACCCGCGGCGGAGCCGCTGTTGGACGCTGCGGCGGTGACGGTCATGCGTTCACCTCCAGGTGAGAGGTCGTGGGGCCGTCGGCCCAGAGGGTGGCGCGGGCCGGGTCGAAGGGGCAGCCCTTGCCGGTGATGTGCTGCTCGTACTCCTCGCGGAAGTACTGGAGCGAGGAGAAGATCGGGGAGGCCGCGCCGTCGCCGAGGGCGCAGAACGACTTGCCGTTGATGTTGTCGGCGATGTCGTTGAGCTTGTCGAGGTCGGACTCCTTGCCCTTGCCCGCCTCGATGTCCCGCAGCAGCTGGACGAGCCAGAAGGTGCCCTCGCGGCAGGGGGTGCACTTGCCGCAGGACTCGTGGGCGTAGAACTCGGTCCAGCGGGTGACGGCGCGGACCACGCAGGTGGTCTCGTCGAAGCACTGCAACGCCTTGGTGCCGAGCATGGAGCCGGCGGCGCCGACGCCCTCGTAGTCCAGCGGGACGTCGAGGTGCTGGTCGGTGAGGATCGGCGTGGACGAGCCGCCGGGCGTCCAGAACTTCAGCCGGTGGCCGGGGCGCATCCCGCCGCTTATGTCGAGCAGCTGGCGGAGCGTGATGCCGAGCGGCGCCTCGTACTGGCCGGGGCGGGCGACGTGGCCGGAGAGCGAGTAGAGCGTGAAGCCCGGGGACTTCTCGCTGCCCATCGAGCGGAACCACTCCTTGCCGCGCTGGAAGATCGCGGGCACGGAGGCGATCGACTCGACGTTGTTCACCACCGTGGGGCAGGCGTAGAGGCCGGCCACCGCGGGGAACGGCGGCCGCAGCCGGGGCTGGCCGCGGCGCCCCTCCAGGGAGTCCAGCAGCGCCGTCTCCTCACCGCAGATGTACGCGCCGGCGCCGGCGTGCACGGTGATGTCCAGCGGCGGCAGCTCACCCAGGCCCAGCTTGCCCCGCTGTTCGGCGGTGCCGAGGTACCCCGCCTCGTACGCCTCGCGCACCGCCTCGTGCAGCCGGCGGAGTACGGGAACCGTCTCCCCCCGCAGATAGATGAAGGCGTGGCTGGAGCGGATCGCGTGGCACGCGATCACCATGCCCTCGATGAGGGAGTGCGGGTTGGCGTAGAGGAGCGGGATGTCCTTGCAGGTGCCGGGCTCGGACTCGTCGGCGTTGACGACGAGGTAGTGCGGCTTGCCGTCGCCCTGCGGGATGAACTGCCACTTCATGCCGGTGGGGAAGCCCGCGCCGCCGCGGCCGCGCAGCCCGGCGTCCTTGACGTAGGCGATCACGTCGTCGGGCGGCAGGGCCAGGGCCTTGCGCATCCCGTCGTAGCCCTGGTGGCGCCGGTAGGTCTCCAGGGTCCAGGACTCGGGCTCGTCCCAGAACGCGGAGAGCACGGGCGCGAGCAGCTTTTCCAGGCCCATACCGTCTCCGTTCCCGTCGGTGGGGGCGACCGCGGTCATCGCTCGCCCTCCTCGGATCCCTCGGACGCCGGGGCGGCCGGGTTGGCCGGGTCCGACTCGGCGGTCTCCTGCGGGGCGTCGTGGGAGCTGGGGTGGGTGTCCCGCGCGGTGCCGGGGGCCGCCTCGGCGGCGCCGTGCGTCCCCGCCGCGCCGGACGCGCCGGACGTGCCGGACGTGCCGGACGTGCCGCTGACGGAGGTCTCGCCGCGCGGCGGCACCACGCGGGGCGCCTCCGGCTCGCCCTTGGCCAGCCGGAGCCCGGCCAGGGTGGCGGGCCCGCCGCTGCCGCCCTCGGTGACGGCGCCGGGCCGGGGGTCGGGGAAGCCGGCGAGCACCCGGGCGGTCTCCCGGAAGGTGCACAGCCTGGCGCCCCGGGTGGGCGCGACGGGACGGCCCGCCCGCAGGTCGTCGACGAGGGCCTTGGCGGAGTCCGGGGTCTGGTTGTCGAAGAACTCCCAGTTGACCATCACCACGGGGGCGTAGTCGCAGGCCGCGTTGCACTCGATGTGCTCCAGCGTGACCTTGCCGTCCTCGGTGGTCTCCTGGTTGCCCACCTGGAGGTGGCTCTTGAGCTCGTCGAAGATGGCGTCGCCGCCCATGACCGCGCAGAGGGTGTTGGTGCAGACCCCCACCTGGTAGTCGCCCGACGGCTTGCGCCGGTACATCGAGTAGAAGGTGGAGACAGCGGTGACCTCGGCGGTGGTGAGGTCCAGCAGCTCGGCGCAGAAGCGGACGCCGGTGCGGGTGACGTGGCCCTCCTCGGACTGCACCAGGTGGAGCAGGGGCAGCAGCGCGGAACGGCTGTCGGGGTAGCGGGCGATCACCTCCCGGGCGTCCGTCTCCAGCCGGGCCCGGACCTCGGCCGGGTAGTCCGGCGCCGGCATCTCGGGGATGCCGAGCGCCACGTCGCGGTTCGCGGGTGCGCTCACCGGTCAACGCCTCCCATCACGGGGTCGAGGGATGCGACGGCGACGATGACGTCGGCGACCTGGCCGCCCTCGCACATCGCCGCCACGGCCTGCAGGTTGGTGAAGGAGGGGTCCCGGAAGTGGACCCGGTAGGGGCGGGTGCCGCCGTCGCTGACGGCGTGCACGCCGAGTTCGCCCTTGGGCGACTCCACCGCCACGTAACTCTCGCCCGGCGGGACCCGGAAGCCCTCCGTGACCAGCTTGAAGTGGTGGATGAGGGCCTCCATCGAGGTCCCCATGATCTTCTTGATGTGGTCCAGGGAGTTGCCCAGGCCGTCGGGGCCGAGGGCGAGCTGCGCGGGCCAGGCGATCTTCTTGTCGGCGACCATCACCGGGCCCGGCTCCAGCCGGTCCAGGCACTGCTCGACGATCCGCAGGCTCTGCCGCATCTCCTCCAGCCGGATCAGGAACCGGCCGTAGGAGTCGGCGGTGTCGGCGGTCGCCACCTCGAAGTCGTAGGTCTCGTAACCGCAGTAGGGGTCGGTCTTGCGCAGGTCGTGCGGGAGCCCGGTGGAACGGAGCACGGGCCCGGTGACACCGAGCGACATGCAGCCGGCCAGATCGAGGTGGCCGACGTTCCGCAGCCGGGCCTTGAAGATCGGGTTCCCGGTGCACAGGGCGTCGTACTCCGGGAGGTTCTTCCGCATCTGCTTGATGAACGCGCGGACGGCGTCCACGGAGCCGGGCGGCAGATCCTGGGCGAGACCGCCGGGGCGCACATAGGCGTGGTTCATCCGCAGGCCGGTGATCAGCTCGAAGAGGTCCAGGACCAGTTCGCGGTCGCGGAAGCCGTAGATCATCACGGTGGTGGCGCCCAGCTCCATGCCACCGGTGGCGATGGCCACCAGGTGCGAGGAGATCCGGTTGAGCTCCATCATCATCACGCGGATGACGTTCGCCCGGTCCGGGACGTCGCCCTCGATGCCGAGCAGCCGCTCGACCGCCAGGCAGTACGCCGTCTCGTTGAAGAACGGCGTGAGGTAGTCCATGCGCGTGACGAACGTGGTGCCCTGCGTCCAGGTCCGGAACTCGAGGTTCTTCTCGATGCCGGTGTGCAGATAGCCGATGCCGCAGCGGGCCTCGGTCACCGTCTCGCCGTCGATCTCCAGGATGAGCCGGAGCACGCCGTGCGTGGACGGGTGCTGGGGGCCCATGTTGACGATGATGCGCTCGTCGTCGGCCTGGGCGGCGGCCTGCGCCACCTCGTCCCAGTCGCCGCCGGTGACGGTGTAGACCTTGCCCTCGGTGGTCTCGCGCTCCTGGGCCTGCTCCTGCGGATGCGAGGTCGTCATCGGGTCCCTCCTCGCGGGGTGGGGGCCGGGCGGCCGGCGGGCATGGGTGCCCCCGCGGCCCGCTGCCGGTGGGTCTCGGGGGCCGGTCGCCCCCCGGGGATGCGCGGCATCAGTGGTACGACCTCCGCTGGTCGGGAGCCGGGATCTGGGCGCCCTTGTACTCGACGGGGATGCCGCCGAGCGGGTAGTCCTTGCGCTGCGGGTGGCCCTGCCAGTCGTCCGGCATCATGATCCGGGTGAGCGCGGGGTGGCCGTCGAAGATCAGCCCGAAGAAGTCGTAGGTCTCGCGCTCGTGCCAGTCGTTGGTCGGGTAGACCTCGACGAGCGACGGGATGTGCGGGTCGCCGTCCGGCGCGCTCACCTCCAGCCGGATCAGCCGGCCGTGGGTCAGGGAGCGCAGGTGGTAGACGGCGTGCAGCTCACGGCCCGTGTCCCCCGGGTAGTGCACCCCGCTCACGCCGGTGCACAGTTCGAAGCGGAGCGCCGGGTCGTCCCGGAGCGTCCGCGCGACCTGCGGCAGATGGGCGCGGGCGATGTGGAAGGTCAGCTCGCCGCGGTCGACCACCGTCTTCTCGAGCGCCTCCGCCGGGTTCAGCCCCTGCTCCTCCAGGGCCCCCTCCAGTTCGTCGGCGACCTCGTCGAACCAGCCGCCGTACGGCCGGACGGCCGGGCCGGGCAGCCGCACGCTGCGCACCAGCCCGCCGTAGCCCGAGGTGTCGCCGCCGCCCTCGGCACCGAACATGCCGCGCCGGACGCCGATGACCTCGCCGTGCCGGCCGCGCTGCCCGGGCAGGTTCTGCGCGTTGAGATCCTGGTCGGGGTTGGCCCCGCTCGCACCGGCCTCCCGGCCCGTGGGCGCGTTCCCTCCCGCGTTCGCTTCGCTCACCTCAGCAGGCCCTTCATCTCGATCACGGGGAGCGCCTTGAGCGCCGCCTCCTCCGCCTCCCGGGCCGCCTGTTCGCGATTGACGCCGAGCTTCTCTTCCTTGATCTTGGCGTGCAGCTTGAGGATCGCGTCGATCAGCATCTCGGGGCGCGGCGGGCAGCCGGGCAGGTAGATGTCCACGGGGATGACGTGGTCCACGCCCTGGACGATCGCGTAGTTGTTGAACATGCCGCCGCTGGAGGCGCAGACACCCATGGAGATGACCCACTTGGGGTTCGGCATCTGGTCGTAGACCTGGCGCACCACCGGGGCCATCTTCTGGCTCACCCGGCCCGCGACGATCATCAGGTCGGCCTGGCGGGGCGAGCCGCGGAACACCTCCATGCCGAAGCGGGCCAGGTCGTAGCGGCCGGCCCCGGTCGTCATCATCTCGATCGCGCAGCACGCGAGCCCGAACGTGGCCGGGAAGAGTGAGGACTTGCGGACCCAGCCCGCCGCCTGCTCCACCGTCGTCAGCAGAAAACCGCTCGGCAGTTTCTCTTCGATACCCATGGCTTCTCCTTCGTTCCCCTAGTCCCAGTCAGTCCCGGTCAGTCCCAGTCGAGTCCGCCGCGGCGCCACACGTAGGCGTAGGCGACGAAGACGGTGAGCACGAAGAGGAGCATCTCGACGAGTCCGAAAATCCCGAGGGCGTCGAAGGAGACGGCCCATGGGTAGAGGAAGACGATCTCGATATCGAAAATGATGAAGAGCATCGCCGTCAGGTAGTACTTGATCGGGAATCGGCCACCGGAGGGCGGCTGCGGCGTGGGCTCGATCCCGCATTCGTACGCCTCGAGTTTGGCCCGGTTGTAGCGCTTGGGGCCGACGATCGACGCCATGACCACGGAGAAGATCGCGAAGCCTGCACCGAGGGCGCCGAGCACGAGGATGGGTGCATAGGCGTTCACGCTGCTCGCTCCTTCCAGTCGACGGTGACTGCTGGTCCCCACGCCCGTCGGGCGCCGGGGGCGGCCGACGCACCGTGGCCGCCCCCACGAAGATCGTGTTTATGTGAGGCAGTTCACAAGCCCGGGCCGAGGGCATCCTATGACGCCCGCTCTGTGATCTGCGACACGGGGGTCACCTCGGCCTTTGTGATCTCCACCACCCGGGCGCCGCCCGGCGCGACGAACGCCGGAACTCTCCCTACCGCAGGCGCTCGGAGGAACACAAGACGTGATGACGGATGGATTTACCGCAGGTCAGGGAGCGTGCGAGCTAGCAGAGACATGGCGTCTCAGACAAATTGGCGCTGGTCGTCGCCGCGTGCTAGACCCGCCGGACCCGGTTCGGCGGGCTCCGGCGCGCGCCCCCGGGTGGCCAAGATCACTGGAACGTGCGCGGATTCACGTGGCGGCGGCGCCGGGACGGAGCGTGCGCACCGGCGGAACGCGGCGGCGGGCGCAGCGGCGCGAGGACCCAGGGGAGCGGCCCCCGCGGCAGGGGCACACACCGGACGAGCACGACCGGCCGCCGGAGTTCCGCGCTCGGCCCCGAAGGGCCGGCGGGCCGGTGCCCGGGCGGGCCCCCGCGCACCGGCCACCAACGACGTGGCGCGTGCGGACGCGAGTTCGGGCGCGCCACGGCACGGCCGGCGTACGGTCCGGCGGCGGGAAATCCGGCCCGGTGCCGCTTTCCGGCAAAGACGGCGGCACACTTCCCGGAACTGCCCGGCGGGGAGGGAACAGAGGACTCCACTCTTTTTCTCCGGGCGGATTTCCCTGCCGCCCCACCCGGAGACCCCGATAGCCGGAGCCCCGGAGCCCCGGACCGCCGGAGACCTCACCACCCGGAGCCCCGGATGCCCGGAGACCTCGAACGGTCCGGGGAACACGCGCCCGACCCCACTCCCGGGGTGGCGCCCTTGGGGCATCCGGGAACCCGGCACCGCGACCGGAGGACGGCGCGCGTGCGCTGTGAAAACGCCTGGCCACGGCCGGTCACCGCCCGCTCCGCCGCTTATCACGGATTTCCGTCACCCACCGGGAGAGCCGGAATTCGTGAGCTTCACCACTCCCGTTCCTGCGCGGGGATCCGCTGCCTGGCCCCTTCGCGGGGTGGGGTGATAGGCACTGGACAAAACGGGCCAATCCCTTGAAGTCCTTGCTCACAAGCACACAGCTGACGCGCTATCACAGACCGGTAACGGGGTTTGAAGATCGAATTCCGGTTAATGCCGGTGTGCGGGTGACCGCTGTGGCGGAGAACACTGTTGTTGATCGCAACGATCGTCCTTTGATAGCCAGGGACCCATGTCCCATAGCGCTCACATACCCCGCCACCGGAAACCCCGGCGCAACGCCCCCGTCAAGGTGCTGCGTTCCGGGATTGCCGGTGGCGTCCTCAGCACCATCGCGGTGACGGCGGCCGCATCCTCCGCCAACGCCGCGCCCGCCACTCAGACGGCGGAGATGCCGACGATCAGCGCCGCGTTCGCCGAGGACGTGGCCGCCTCCACCGCCGCCACCCAGCAGGCGGCCCTCGAACTGGAGATCGCCGGCGAGCGCGCGGCTCTCGCCTCCGCCGAGAAGAAGGCGGAGAAGAAGGCCCGCGCCCAGGCGGAGCGCACGGCGGAGGCCGAGCGCAAGGCCGAACGGGCCGCCGAGCGCCGCGCCGAGGCCGCTCGCCAGGCCGCCGCCGAGCGGTCCGACCGCTCGCAGGAGCGCACCACCCTCAGCGCTCCCTCCACCGCCCCCTCCGCCACACCGGGCGCGGGCTCGGCCGCCACCGGCAGCGCCGCCTCCGTGGTGGAGTTCGTCAAGGCCCAGGTCGGCAAGGCGTACGTGAGCGGCGCCACCGGCCCCTCCGCGTACGACTGCTCGGGCCTGACCAGCGCCGCCTTCCGGACCGTCGGGGTCTCCCTGCCGCGCGTCTCGGGCGACCAGTCCACCGCGGGCACCCCGGTCTCCCTCGGCTCCCTCCAGCCGGGCGACATCCTGTACTGGGGCTCCGCGGGCAGCGCCTACCACGTGGCCGTCTACATCGGCGACGGCAAGTGGGTGGGCGCGCAGAACCCCAGCACGGGCGTCGTCGAGCGCGACCTCGACTGGGACCCGCCGACGGGCGCCGTCCGCGTCCTCTGACGGCACCGCCTCCCCCACGGGCCCACCGGCGTCCACGCGCCGCCCGGCCCAGGCGGACAGCACGGAGGGTCGCCATCCGGAACGTTCCGGATGGCGACCCTCACTTTCGGCCCGGCCGGCTGGTCATGATCATTTAGCCGACTGCGGATCCGCCGGCCAGCACGTCGACTGATGGGTGCGACGTGCGATGGTCTCGACATCACGGTCGTGATGGAGCTGTGTCATGCCCGGGAGCCGCCCGGGCTGCCGACGCCGGCGGGCGCCGCGCCGCTACGCCCGCGGCGCCACCTTGCTCAGGCCGTTGATGATGCGGTCCATCGCGTCGCCGCCCGTCGGGTCGGTCAGGTTGGCCAGCATCTTGAGGGTGAAGCGCATCAGCAGCGGGTGGGTGAGGCCGCGCTCCGTCGCCACCTTCATCACCTTCGGGTTGCCGATCAGCTTCACGAAGGCGCGGCCCAGCGTGTAGTACCCGCCGTAGGTGTCCTTGAGCGCCTTCGGGTAGTGGCGCAGGGCCAGTTCGCGCTGGGCCGGCGTCTGCCGCGCCTGCGCCTGCACGATCACCTCGGCCGCCATCCGCCCCGACTCCATGGCGTAGGCGATGCCCTCGCCGTTGAACGGGTTGACCAGCCCGCCGGCGTCCCCCACCAGCAACAGGCCGCGGTGGTAGTGCGGCTGCCGGTTGAAGGCCATCGGCAGCGCGGCGCCGCGGATCGGGCCCGTCATGTTCTCCGGGGTGTACCCCCAGTCCTCCGGCATCGAGGCGCACCACGCCTTGAGGATCTCGCGCCAGTCCAGCTCCTTGAAGGCGGAGCTGCTGTTGAGGATGCCGAGTCCCACGTTGGAGGTGCCGTCGCCCATGCCGAAGATCCAGCCGTAGCCGGGGAGCAGGCGGTCCTCCGGGCCGCGCCGGTCCCACAGCTCCAGCCAGGACTCCAGGTAGTCGTCGTCATGGCGGGGGGAGGTGAAGTAGGTGCGGACGGCCACGCCCATCGGGCGGTCCTCCCGCCGGTGCAGGCCCATCGCCACCGAGAGCCGGGTGGAGTTGCCGTCCGCGGCGATCACCAGCGGCGCGTGGAAGGTGACGGGGGTCTTCTCCTCGCCGAGCTTTGCCTCGACGCCGGTGATGCGGCCGGTGCGGTCGTCCCGCAGGGGCGCGCCGACGTTGCAGCGCTCGTGGAGCCGCGCCCCGGCCTTCTGCGCGGCGTGGGCGAGCTGCTCGTCGAAGTCGTGGCGCCGGCGGACCAGCCCGTAGTCGGGAAAGGAGGCGAGCTCCGGCCAGTCCAGCTGGAGCCGGGAGCCGCCGCCGATGATGCGCAGCCCCTTGTTCCGCAGCCAGCCGGCCTCTTCGGAGATGTCGATGCCCATGGCGACGAGCTGCTTGACGGCACGGGGCGTCAGCCCGTCACCGCAGACCTTCTCGCGGGGGAAGGCCGTCTTCTCCAGCAGCAGGACGTCCAGTCCGGACCGGGCCAGGTGGTACGCCGCCGTGGAGCCGGCGGGCCCGGCTCCGACGACGATGACATCGGCGCTGCGCTCGTTGAGGTCGGTGTCGGTCACGTCGGGTCTCCCGGCGAGAGGCGGAGCGCAGGACACGCACCGGGCGGCCTGCTGGGAACGGCCCAAGTCTATGCAGGCGAACGGAGACCGCCATGGCGGGGCGTCTCCGGCGGGCGGGCGGCCGGGCGGTTCCGGACCGGCTGTCAGGTCAGGTCCTGGTCCGGTCCTGGTCCGGTCCGTGCCCGGTCCCCGCCCCCGGCTCCGCGGTCAGACCAGGGCCGGCGCCGTGGCCGGGTCGACGACCCGGCGCAGGGCGGCCGTCCGTTCGTCCCCGTCCGTGGCGGACATCAATGCGGCCAGCACCGCCATCCGTGACTGCCCGGCCCGGAGCGAGCCGGTCGGCACCGCGCCCGCCTCGATCAGGTCCACGGCCCCGCCGCCCGTGTAGAGCGGGGTGACGGGGCCCGCCGGGACGCGGGTGGTGAGGGCGACCAGGACGCCCCGTTCCGTGGCGCGGGCGACGGCGTCGGTGAACGCCGGGGTGGCGTTGCCCGCCCCGGTGGCGACGAGGACGACACCGCGCGCCCCCGCCTCCACCGCGGCCTCGAAGAGCAGCGGGTCGGCGTCCGCGTGGTGCATGACCATGTCCACCCGCGGCAGCGGCGCCTCCAGCGAGGGCAGCGGCAGCGGCTCGATGCGCTCGGGCCGGCGCAGGACGGTCACCTTCCCGAAGCCCACCCTGCCGACCGCGCCGCAGGACGGGTCCCGGAAGGCGTCGGGGGCCGTGGTGTGCGTCTTGACCGTGCCGCGCGCGGCGTGCACCTGGCCCGCGAAGACCGCGAGCGTGCCCAGGTCCTGCACGGTCGCGGCGGTCAGCAGGGCGTCGTAGAGGTTGCCGGCGGCGTCCCCCTCGGCGTCCTCCAGCGGGCGCTGGGCACCGGTGAAGACGACGGGACGGCGGTCCGCGTGGTGCAGGTCGAGGAGGAAGGCCGACTCCTCCAGGGTGTCCGTGCCGTGGGTGACGACCACGCCGTCCACCGACGGGTCCTCCAGCACCTCGTGGACCGCGCGGAGCAGCGTGATCTGGTGCGCGGTGGTCAGCCGCGGGCTGTTGACCGTGAAGAGGTCGACCACCTCGGTGGTGACGCCGTCGGGCAGATCGGCGGCGGCGAGGACGTCCTGCCCGCCCGCGTCCGCCGCGTATCCCTTGCCCTGCCAGCGGCTGGCTATCGTCCCGCCCGTGGTGACCACGACGACCCGTCGCATGCTGCCCCCTCGCCCGTCCGGATCCGGAGAAAAAACTGAGAACGCCAAGAACGCTACGAACGCTGTGAACGCTTTCTGCTGTGCACGCCGAGCGCCGCGCGACCGGCGTGATGGAGCGACCGGTCCGAGCACACCGGCGGCGACGGAGTGTCGCCCTACCGGCAAGTTTAGCCAGCTTCGCCCGAAATAAGTTGCCAAGAAGGCTGGTCTACGCGCCTTGAATTGGCAGAGAATACCGGCATGGATGCTATCGACAGCAGTATCTTGCGCGAGCTCCAGAAGGACGGGCGGCTGACCAATCAGGAGCTGGCCCAGCGGGTCGGCCTCTCCCCCTCCCCGTGTCTGCGCCGGGTGCGCCAGCTCGAACAGGACGGCGTGATCCGCGGCTACCGCGCGCTGCTCGACCCGGCCTCGGTGGGCCGGGGCTTCGAGGTGCTCGTCTCGGTGGAGGTCCGCCGGGACCGCGCGACGGTGGAGGCCTTCGAGGAGGCGCTCCAGGACCTCCCCGACGTGGTCGAGGCCTACCGCCTCTTCGGCAGCCCGGGCTGCCTGCTGCGGATCGCGGTCGCGGACATCGAGACCTACGAGCGGCTGTGGATCGAGAAGATCACGGCCCTGCCGGGGGTGACGGAGGTCAACTCACAGATCGTGATGAAACGCATCAAGGAGCCGCAGGGACTGCCCCTGGACGGCTGACGGGCGGTGCCGCAGAGCGCCCGGTGAACCATCGCGGGCCGCGATCCGTAGCCCTCGGCGAGGGCGCGCACCCCACCGGTGTCCGCGTCGGCGGCCCCCACCGGCCCGTCACCTCGCCACCTCGTCACCTCGTCACCTCGTCACCTCGTCACCTCGTCACCTCGTCACCTCGTCACCTCGTCACCTCGTCACCTCGTCAAGGAGCGTCACCATGGAGACCTCGCGGCGGTCCGCGGCTCTCGACCGCAACCGGCCCTACGTCCTGAGCCTCTTCCGGGCCGTGGTGGGCCTGCTGTTCGCCTGCCAGGGAGCGGCCTCCGTCTTCGGGCTGCTCGGCCGCGATCCGGAGACCGTGGGCGCCTGGCCACTGTGGTACGCGGGTGTGATCGAACTGGTGGTGGGCGTCCTGGTGCTGCTGGGTTCCGCCACCCGGTCCGCGGCCTTCCTCGGCGCCGGCGCGATGGCCTTCGCCTACTTCACCGTCCACCAGCCGCAGGGGCTGTTCCCGATGCAGAACGACGGCGAGGGGGCCGCGCTGTACTGCTGGGCGCTGCTGCTCCTCGTCTTCAGCGGCCCCGGGCCGTGGTCGCTGGACGGCCTCCTCGGCCGCGGCGACCAGCGGTCACACCCGGCACCGGAGCGGCTGCCGCGGCAGCCGAGTCCGCCCGGTCCACGCGCGGCCTCCGGAGCCACACGGCCGGACCGGGCCGGCCGCGGCTCCGGCCGAAGGCGAAGCCGGCGCGGAGGCCCGTGACCGGGATCCGGGGTCCGGGGTCCGGACGGGCGGCGCGGCCGGCCCGTGGCGTGCCGACGCGCGGGTTCCCGGAAGACGTCATTCCCGCGCCGGAGAAGACGCTACGATCACGGCGTGGTCACGAACCGGTCTCCCCGCGGAACGCGGCGGGCACGCTCATGGGCCGGCCCACTGCATCTCCTCGGGTTGGCCGCCCTGCTGCTGGGTTTCGTCTACGCCCACGGCGTGAGCACCGAAGGCGTCGCGGGGCACTTCAACGCCGCCGTGGCGAGCGCCCTGCGGGACGCCCCCGGCGACCGGTCCGCCCCCGCACTCCCCGGCACCGAGCAGGCGCCGCCCGAGGCCGGTCCCCTCGACGCGCACCGCCACGGCCCCGCCCCCCACGCCCCCTCGCACCCCGCACCGGAGTGCACGCCGGGGCAGCCGCAGCAGGGCGTGGCCGTCAGCGCCCCCTGCCCCTCTCCGCTGGGTGAGGGGCTGCCGCACCCCTGGGCGGACGGCCACCAGGCCTCCCCGGACGGCGTGCGGGCGGCCGCCTCGCCACCGTGGGCATCCAGGTCCTCCGTCGTCTTGCGGGTCTAGCTCCGGCGCGCTCCCGCCGGCCGGTTCCGCACCAGGAGATCAGCGGCCCATCCGCGTCCACCATGCGTGGGTCCGTCCTGATCTCCATGGGGCTCCGTCCTGATCCCGGCGCCTCGTCTCGCGCATGGCCGTTCGCTGCCCGAACGGCCCGGACGGCCCGAACGGCCGGACAGCCCGGACAGCGGTGCCCGCCCCCGCTCGCCGATCTCCCCCTGTGCTCTCCCCTGCCCATCACCGGGGGAGACAGCCGCCGCACGGAGGACCTGTGCCGAACGACCACCCCGGCGCCCGCCCGGCCCGGCCCGTTCCCCCCTCGCCCCGCCGGCTTCTGGCCCTGGTGCTGGGCGCCTTACTCCTGACGGGGCTCTTCCACTGCCCCGTCCTTCCCGCCCTGGGCCACCAGGGTCAGCTCCCGTCGCCGACGGCGGCCGGGGGCACGGCACCGCACACCGCGACCGCGCCGCAGGGCGAGCCCGGGCACTCACACCACGGTGCCGCCTGCACCTCTCCCGGCCTGATCCCCCAGATCCAGGGCGCCTCCGACGCCCCGACGCGCGCCGCGGCACCCCCCGCGGCCGGCGCGGCACCGGTGGTCGCGGCCGCCGGGCTGCCGGCGCTCCGCCGCCGGCGCCGTGGACGCCGGACAGCCATACCGGGCCGCTCCGTGCTCTGCCGTGTCTGCCGGTGGCGCAGCTAGACCTCTCCGTCGCAGCCGTACCCCACGGCTGCCGCGTGCTGCCCGCCGGGACGGGCCCGTCCACCGTCCCGCGCGGTCCGCACGCGAGATGAGCGCACCTCCGACACCCCTCATCGAACGAGAGCGGACCATGCCTTCTCCGACCACCGACCTGACACCTCCCGCCCGCTCAGCCCTGTCCGGGCTGGTCGGCAACACCCCGCTGCTGCGGGTCTCGGAGCCTCTCGCCCCGGCCGGCCGCGGCTTCTGGGCGAAGCTGGAGGGCTTCAACCCCGGCGGCATCAAGGACCGTCCGGGCCTGCACATGGCCGAGCGGGCCCGTGCCCGCGGCGAGCTGCTGCCGGGTGCCCGGATCATCGAGTCGACCAGCGGCACGCTCGGCCTCGGCCTCGCCCTGGCCGGGATGGTCCACGGCCACCCCGTCACCCTGGTCACCGACCCGGGCCTGGAGTCCTCCATGTCCAAACTGCTGATGGCCTACGGCGCCCAGGTCAATGTCGTCTCCGAGCCGCACCCCACCGGGGGCTGGCAGCAGGCGCGCCGGGAGCGGGTGGCCAGGCTGAGGGAACAGCACCCCGGCTCCTGGTGCCCGGATCAGTACAACAACCCCGACAACACGACCGCCTACACCCCGCTGGCCCTGGAACTGGCCAGGGAGCTGGGCCACATCGACGTCCTGGTGTGCAGTGTGGGCACCGGCGGGCACTCGGCCGGGATCTCGCGGGTGCTCCGGCAGCTCTACCCGGGGCTGAGGCTGGTCGGCGTGGACACCGTCGGTTCGACGATCTTCGGTCAGCCCGCCCGGCCCCGGCTCATGCGCGGCCTGGGCTCCAGCATCTACCCCCGCAATGTGGCCTACGGCAGCTTCAGCGAGGTGCACTGGGTCTCCCCGGCCGAGTCGGTGTGGACCTGCCGCCGGCTCGCCACCTCGCACTACGCCACCGGTGGCTGGAGTGTCGGGGCGGTGGCGCTCGTCGCCGGGTGGCTGGCCCGGACCCTGCCCGCGGACGCCCGCATCGCGGCGGTCTTCCCCGACGGCCCGCAGCGCTACCTCGGCACCGTCTACGACGACGACTACTGCGCCGCCCACGGCCTGCTCGACTCACCGCCCGCGCCGGAGCCGGAGGTGATCGGCCGGCCCGACGAGAAGGAGGTCACGCGCTGGACGCGGTGCGAGAACATCGTGGACCCGCTCACGCCGGCCGAGCCCGGTCACCCAGGTGACCCGGCCCGTTCCCCCGGCGCGCCGGGGACGGACGCGGGGACGGACGCGGGGACGGACGCCGGGACGCCGCCGGGCGGCGGCGCCTCCGAGCGCCGGGCCGGCCCCGGCGCCGCCGAGGAGGACGGCCGGTGAAGGGCACCCTCGCACAGGTCCGTTCCCACGAGCGCGGCATCCAGCTGCTGATGGTGAACCAGTTCACCATCAACCTCGGCTTCTACATGCTGATGCCGTACCTGGCGGCGTATCTCGCCGGGCCCGTGGGGCTGGCGGGCTGGCTCGTCGGGCTGATCCTCGGCGTGCGGAACTTCAGCCAGCAGGGCATGTTCCTGCTCGGCGGAACGCTCGCCGACCGGCTCGGCTACAAGCCCATGATCATCGCCGGTCTCGTGCTGCGTACCGCCGGCTTCGCGACGCTCGGCCTCGTGCAGTCCGTGCCCGCCCTCCTGGCCGCCTCGGCCGCGACGGGACTGGCCGGAGCGCTGTTCAACCCGGCCGTGCGCGCCTACGTGGCGGCGGACGCCGGTGACCGCCGGGTCGAGGCGTTCGCGCTGTTCAACGTCTTCTACCAGGCCGGAATCCTGCTCGGCCCGCTGGTGGGCATGGTGCTGACCGGCGTCGACTTCCGTCTGACCTGCCTGGTCGCGGCCGGGATCTTCGCCGTGCTGGGCGCCGTGCAGCTGCGGGCCCTCCCCGCCCGCCGGGGCGACGACGCCGGCCAGGCGCCGGGGCAGCGGGACGGGGTGCTGTCCCAGTGGCGGGGCATCGTGTCCAACCGGCCGTTCCTGCTGTTCTCGGTCGCCATGACCGGCTTCTACGTCATGCAGTTCCAGGTCTATCTGGCCCTGCCCCTGGAGGTACGGCGCCTGGGCGGCGACGGGACGTTCGGTACGGGGGCGGTGGCGGTGCTGTTCGCCGTCTCGGGGCTGAGCACCATCCTGTTCCAGACCCGGGTGACCGCCTGGTGCAAGGCCCGGCTGGCCCCGGGCCGCGCGCTGGCCTGGGGGCTGCTGACCATGGGGCTGGGCTTCCTCCCGCTGCTGGCCGCCACCGCGGTCCCGGTGCCGGCCGGCGGGCCGGGGCTGTGGCTGCTCGCGGCCGTGCCCCCGGCACTGTCCGCGCTGCTCCTGGCGATCGGCACGATGATCGCGTACCCCTTCGAGATGGACACCATCGTCCGCCTCTCCGGCAACCGGCTCATCGCCACCCACTACGGCCTGTACAACACCGTCTGCGGGATCGGCATCACCCTCGGCAATCTGCTGACGGGCGCCGCGCTCGACACCGCACGGGCCGCCGGGATGTCCGCCCTGCCGTGGGTGGCGCTGTCCGTGCTCGGCCTCGTCTGCGCGGCCGCCGTCCTCGGGCTGCACCGCACGGGCAGGCTCGCGTCTCCCGGCGCCCAGCCGGAACTCGCCACCGCC
The DNA here is from genome assembly GCF_012034935.1 of Streptomyces zingiberis. Lineage (GTDB taxonomy): Bacteria > Actinomycetota > Actinomycetes > Streptomycetales > Streptomycetaceae > Streptomyces > Streptomyces zingiberis. Next base: position 10,941 of record NZ_JAATEN010000019.1, on the reverse strand, counting down.
TGACGCCCATGGCCCCGCGCCGGAGGGGCGGGAGGCACGTACCTCCCGCCCCTCCGGCCGGTCGCTCTCCGCCACGCACCGCCGGGCCGGCGGCGGCCGTCAGTCCTCGGCGGCGGTCAGCCCTCGGTCTTCACGCCCCGGTGCAGGGCCACGATGCCGCCGGTCAGATCGCGCCAGGCGACCTTCGACCAGCCCGCCTTCTGCAGCCGGCCCGCCAGCGCGGGCTGGTCGGGCCAGGCGCGGATGGACTCCGCGAGATAGACGTAGGCGTCCGGGTTGGTGCAGACCGTGGTGGCGATCGGCGGCAGCGCCCGCATCAGGTACTCGGTGTAGACGGTGCGCAGCGGCGCCCAGGTGGGGTGGGAGAACTCGCAGATCACCACCCGGCCACCGGGCTTCGTGACCCGCAGCAGCTCGGCGAGCGCCGCGTCGGTGTCCTGGACGTTCCGCAGCCCGAAGGAGATCGTCACCGCGTCGAAGCTGCCGTCCGCGAACGGCAGCTTGGTGGCGTCCCCGGCGGTGAAGGGGAGGCCGGGCTGCCGCTTGCGGCCCTCACGGAGCATCCCGAGGGAGAAGTCGCAGGGGACGACGTAGGCGCCGGCGGCGGCGAACGGCTGGGAGGAGGTGCCCGTGCCGGCCGCCAGGTCGAGGACGGTCTCCCCGGGCCGGGCGGCCACGGCCCGCACCACGGCCTTCCGCCAGAGCCGGGTCTGGCCCAGCGACAGCACGTCGTTCGTCAGGTCGTACTTCGGCGCCACGTCGTCGAACATGGCGGCGACTTCGTGCGGCTGCTTGTCCAGGGAGGCTCGGGTCACCGTCCCATTGTGGCCGGTGCGCGGTGGAGCCGGTGCGGCGGGTCGGGGCCGCGGCGCCCCGGGACGGTCAGCGCCCGATGAGACCCGCCAGGTCGATCGCCACGGGGAAGGGGAGATCCGTCTCCAGCTTGCCGGTGTGCAGCGGACGCGCGGGGGCCGGAACGTACATGCCCAGGTCATGGTGGAGCCACAGTTCGTGGATGACCGGCAGGCCGTCGTCGCCGCGTTCCACCCGCCAGTAGTACGGCACCTTGGCCGCCGCGAACATCGCGGGCTTCCGGATGCGGTCGTCCTGACGGGATCCCGGGGACACCACCTCGACCACCAGGGAGACCTTGTCGACAGGAACGCACTCCAGGGTGAAAGGATCAAGCTCCCGCTCGTCGAAGACCATGACGTCGGGTTTCGTCGGGTTGTACTCGTCCACCAGGACGCACTGCTCCGTGGCCACGGTGAACGGCTCCTGGACGGCGCTCTCCAGCCGGTGGTAGATCCGGTCCCTGACACGGTTGTGCCACCAGCTCGTCATCCCCCGTACCACGATGCGCCCGTCCATCAGTTCCCAATCGAAGGGAAGATCCAAGTCCTTCACCTGCTCGTACGTCCAGCCCTGGTGGGGCGGGTACATCCAGGTGTCCGGGGTGGCCTTCTGCTGCCGTTCGTGTTCGGCGACCATCGCTACTCCCATGGGACGCATCATGGCGGGGCGTGCGGATCACATCGTCGGGTACGACCGTACCGCCGCCCGAAGTGATGGTGGGGCTTCGCCGCCGTTGACGTCGCGGCGACGGTGGGGCGGCACCGGTGGTGTGGTCAGGCGCGCCGGTGGACCAGGCGGCCCGCGATCACCGTGGCGAGACAGGGCCCGATGGCGGCGGCGTCCCGCGCGGCCGGGGTACCGGGCGCGGGCCCGTCCGGGGTCCCGGTCCCCGGCGTCTCCACCGCGTGGACCGCGAAGTCCGCGCGGGCGCCCGGTGCCAGCGGCGGCGGTGCGGTGGGGGCGCCCGGCGGCAGGACACGCAGGCCGGAGCGGGCCACGGCGGTGCGGACCCGGGGGCGGTCGAAGGGCCCGGTCAGGCCGGTGGTGCCGGCGGCGAGGAGGCGTTGCAGGCCACGCCGGGCGCTCGCGCCCCAGTCGGCGTCGGTGAGGCCCAGCGCCGCCGGCGCGTCACCGGTGACCGGCGCGGTGCCCAGCCGGTCCGCCTCCCGGGGGTCCGGGTGGTAGGTGGCCTCCAGCCAGGCGCGGGCGGCCGGTTCATGGCGGCCGGGGGCGAGTTCGCCGTCCCAGTCCCGGACGCGGGCCCGCTCGCCGCAGGCGGCGCGCACCTCGTCGTACGGTCCGGCGGCGGTGATCCGGTCGCCGTCCACCGCCACGGCGTGCCCGGGGTGCGGCGGGCCGCCGGCGGTGTAGCGCACCGTCCGGGCGCGGTGGATCGTCAGCACGGCAGGCTCCCGCGTGTCACCTGTTCACTCCTTGCCCCGTCCGGGCGGGCGGCGGGGCCGGCGACGCCCCGGCACCCGGCCGGTGGCTACCTCGCCCGGCCGCCCGGCCGCCCGGCCGCCCGGCCGCTCGGACCCGGGACCCGGGCCCGGGTCCCGGGCCCGGGCGCCCGGCCCGCTCAGCCGGCGTCGACGAGCTTCAGCTCGGGATGGGCGGTGCCGCCCTCGATGGCCGTGGAGGAGAGATGGGAGACGACGTGGTCGTCGGTGGGGTCGTTCGCCGGGTCGTCGTGCACCACCAGGTGCTCGTACGTGGTCGCGCGCTGCGCCGGGACGCGGCCCGCGGCCCGGATCAGGTGGAGCAGCTCCAGCCGGTTGGAGCGGTGCCGGGCGCCGGCCGAGGAGACGACGTTCTCCTCCAGCATCACCGAGCCCAGGTCGTCCGCGCCGTAGTGCAGCGAGAGCTGGCCGGCCTCCTTGCCGGTGGTCAGCCAGGAGCCCTGGATGTGGGCGACGTTGTCGAGGAAGAGGCGGGCCACGGCGATGATCCGCAGGTACTCGAAGAGCGTGGCCTGGGTCCGGCCCTTCAGGTGGTTGTTCTCCGGCTGGTAGGTGTACGGGATGAAGGCGCGGAAGCCGCCGGTGCGGTCCTGGACGTCCCGGATCATCCGCAGGTGCTCGATCCGCTCGGCGTTGGTCTCGCCGGTGCCCATCAGCATGGTGGAGGTGGACTCGACGCCCAGCCGGTGCGCCGTCTCCATGATCTCCAGCCACCGCTCGCCGGACTCCTTGAGCGGCGCGATCACCTTCCGCGGCCGGGCGGGCAGCAGCTCGGCGCCGGCACCCGCGAAGGAGTCCAGGCCGGCGGCGTGGATGCGGCGGATCGCCTCTTCGGGGGTGACCCCGGAGATCCGGGCCATGTGGTCGACCTCGGAGGCGCCGAGGGAGTGGATGACGAGCTGCGGGAACGCCTTCTTGATCGCGGAGAAGTGCTCCTCGTAGTACTCGACCCCGTAGTCCGGGTGGTGACCGCCCTGGAACATGATCTGGGTGCCGCCCAGTTCGACGGTCTCGGCGCAGCGGCGCAGGATGTCGTCGAGGTCGCGGGTCCAGCCCTTGGCGGTGTCCTTGGGGGCCGCGTAGAAGGCGCAGAACTTGCACGCCGTGACGCAGACGTTGGTGTAGTTGATGTTGCGCTCGATGATGTACGTCGCGATGTGCTCGATGCCCGCGTAGCGGCGGCGGCGCGCGGCGTCGGCGGCGGCGCCCAGGGCGTGCAGCGGGGCGTGACGGTAGAGGTCGAGCGCTTCTTCCGGGGTGATCCGGCCGCCCTCGGCGGCGCGGGCGAGTACGGCTGCGCGGTTCGAGTCCGGGGACTCGGCGTTCTCGGGCACCGGGGCATCCGTCCCTTCCGGAAGATGTGTACGAACCGATCCAGCGTACGTGACCCCACCCCGGCCCCGGCGGGGCGGGCGTTCCCCCGCGGCCGCTCCCCCACCGCCCGGCCACCGGCGCCGGGGCGCCCGGGACTCCCCCGGCCACGGGTCCGGCTACGTGCCCCCGCCGCCGGGGGCATCGGTGGACTCGTCCCCGAGCAGCCGGACCCGGACGTCCGCCGGGAAGCCCGTCGTCGGACCGGTACGGCGGGCGAACTCCGCGATGCCGGCGAGCTGGCGCGGGCCGAGGCTGAAGTCGAGGGTGGTGAAATAGCGTTCGAGCACCCCGGAGTCGAACGCCTCCCAGCGAGCCGCCTGTTCGGCCACCTTGGTGACCTCTTGCAGGGACAGGTCCCGGGAGGCCAGGAAGGCCTCATGGACCTCGCGCACCAGTTCGGGTTCGCGCGCCAGGTAGTCGCGGCGGACGGCCCAGACGGCGAAGACGAACGGCAGGCCCGTCCACTCCTTCCAGAGCTGCCCCAGGTCGTGCACGCCCAGCCCGTAGCGGGGCGCCTCGTGCAGCGCGGCGCGCAGGGCGGGATCGCCGATGAGCACCCCCGCCTGCGCCTCCCGCATCATCAGCCCCAGGTCGGGCGGGCAGCTGTAGTAGTCCGGGGCGATGCCGTAGCGCTCGGCGAGCAGGAGCTGCGCGAGCCGCACCGAGGTGCGGGAGGTCGAGCCGAGCGCGACGCGCTCCCCGTCCAGCCGGTCCAGCGGGAGCTGGGAGACGATGTGGCAGGACATGACGGGCCCGTCGCAGCCCACCGCGATGTCCGGAAGGGCCACCAGCTCGTCGGCGTGGCGGAGGAACTCCACGAGGGTGACCGGCCCCATGTCCAGGTCCCCGGCGATCAGCCGTTCGCTGAGCCTCTCCGGGGTGTCCTTGCACAGGTCCAGGTCGAGCAGGGTGCCGGTGCGGGCGAGTCCCCAGTACAGGGGCAGGCAGTTGAGGAACTGGATGTGGCCCACCCGGGGCCGGTCGCGCCGCTCATGGGCGACGCCGGAGGCCCGGGGGGCACGGCGGTCGCGGCCGTCGGCGTCACCGTGCGGGAGCCCCGGTGCGGGCGCCGGACGGCCGGGCCGGGGCGCGGGGTCCGCGGGCCCCGCCGGGGCGATGGGGTCGGAATGGTCCACTCCACGAGGCTAACGCCGTCCGGGACGGGCGCCGGGAGCGGGGCACCGCGGGGACGCGGCCGGCCGGGGGTGAGCCGGGCGGCGGACGGGGGACGGTGGCCGGGGCGGCGACGGGGCGTGGGTCCGCCCGGGCGCCCCTCCGGCCCGTCCGCTCCGGCCCCCCGATCCGCCACCCGGCCACCCCGTTCACCCTGATGGCCGTGGCGAGCCCGGCGATCTCGCGGGTCCTCGCCGTCCGTGGCGGCAAGGTACGGACCACCGCGGTGATCCGTACGAGTGATTCCGGCGGCTCCGGCGGGTGACCCCGGAGCGTCGCCCGGAGCCGTCCCGGCCGGATGGAGGACCGAGGAGCCGCCGCCGGCGGACCCTCGGTCCTCCATCGCGGCCCAGGTCACAGCCGGTTCTGCAAGATGCCGGGCGCCTCGCCACGAGTGATCTTCGCCTCATTCCCGCCGGGAAGCGACCGTGTTAGGCTCACGGCAAGTTGCAGTTTGGTTTCCCTAGCAGTACAGAGCCTGCGGATCATGTGACTCCGCGGGCTCTCGTTTTCTTCAGACTTCTTGCAGGTTCTGGAGCAGGGCAACCCTTTGGCCCAAGGAGGGCTTTATGGCTACCGGAACCGTCAAGTGGTTCAACGCCGAGAAGGGCTTCGGCTTCATCGCCCAGGACGGCGGCGGCCCCGACGTCTTCGTCCACTACTCCGCGATCAACGCGTCTGGTTTCCGCTCCCTGGAGGAGAACCAGCCCGTGAACTTCGACGTGACCCAGGGCCCGAAGGGCCCGCAGGCGGAGAACGTCACCCCGGCCTGATCCTCGGCGATCACCGGGCCGGCCGATCGCGGCCGACCGCAGTACCCAAGGAGCCCCGCTCCCCCGGCTTGCCGGGGGAGCGGGGCTCCTGCCCGTCTCCGGCGGCGGTGTCACCAGAGGAGGGCGTCCTCCCGCGAAGCCTGCCAGTACGAGACCTTGAGGGTGTCGTCCACCCGCACACCCCCGGCGGGCAGTTCGGGGTGGGCCGGCCCCCCGACGCTCCCGCCGCCGTCGGCCCCGAAGAAGTGGACGGACAGGGACCGCTCCGTGTGGGTCCCGGAGCCGCTGCCGTCGGCCGCGGACAGGATCACGGAGGCGTAGCCGGACTCGCCCGGCTCCAGGGTGACGACGGCCTGCGGGCGGCTCTCCTCGATGGCCGGCGGCACGGACTGCGCCTCGCCGAAACGGACGGCCGGATACGTGTACAGGTGGCAGGTGCGGCTCCCGGTGTTGGTGACCGTGAGCAGGAGGTGGTTCAGCGGCCGCCGCACGAGGGACGCGACGGTCCTGGTGTTGGCGCTCCGGCAGGTGACGGCGGTGGCGTCGCCACCCTCGCCGGCCCCGTCCCGCTCGGACGACGCGGGGACCACCCCGTTGGTCTTGTCCCCGGCCTGCTTCGAACCGCCGGACGCCGGCCGCGCGTCCTCGCCGGGGAGGGAACCGGCGCCGGACCGCGGTGAGTCGGGGGTGGTGGCGGTGCGGATCGCGGCGGAGCCCTCGTCGCGGACGCCGGAGCCGTCGTCGCACGCCGTCAGGGAGAGGACCGCGAGCACGCCGGTCGCGGCGGCCGCCAGGAAGCGCGGGCGGGAGTTCCGGATGCTGAGCATGTGATGGCGCCTTTCGGTGCTGTGGTGGGTGCGGTGCTTGGATGGCCCCAGCTTGTGCGGCCGTCCGTCCCCACCGCCACGGTCACCCGGCAGTTGGGGACGCGGGAACGCCCGAACCGGCCGTGACCTGGGGGAACACGGCGTTCCTGGAACGCGGGAACGGGACACGCCGGGCCCGAGAACGGAGAGGGGAGCGATGGATCCGGGGGCGGCAGGTGCGACGGGGGCCACCGAGGAGGCGGAGGATTTCGCGGCGTTGCTGCGGGAACTCAAGGAGCGCTCGGGGTTGAGTTACGGGACGCTCGCCAAGCGGCTCCACATGAGCACGTCGACCTTGCACCGCTACTGCAACGCCACCGCCGTCCCGGCCGACTACGCCCCGGTCGAACGGCTCGCCCGGCTCTGCCGGGCGACCCGTCCCGAGCTGGTCGAGCTGCACCGGCGGTGGATCGTGGCGGACGCGGCGCGGAGGCGTAGGGGAGCGGGGCGGGACGAAGCCGGGCGGGACGGAGCGGGGCGGAATGCCCCGGCCGGGGCCCCGGGGGAACCGGAGCGATCGCCCGCACCGGGGCAGGACGCCCGGCCGGAGCAGGGGGTTCGGCCGGAGCAGGGAACCCGGCCGGAGCAGGAGGCCCACCCGGAGCAGGAGGACTCGGCACCCGCCGTCGGCTCCCGCCCCGGCGGCCCGGCCGGGGACGCCGCCGGGCGCGCCGCCGGCGCGGAGGACACGCCCCCGGGCCCGGCGAAGGGCCCGGAGCCCACGGGAGCCGCTCGCCCCGGGGCCGACGGGCCGGGTCCCGCCGCCGGCCCCGGCGCCCCGGTCCCGGCCCGCACCCGGTCCCGGCGGTACCGTGCCCCGCTCGCCGTCGCCGTCGCCGTCACGGTCACCGCGATCACCGTGCTCGCCGCCTACCTGGCCACCTCCGCGGACCGCGGGGACCGGGCCGGCGGTGGGACCGCCGGGTCCGTGGACACCTCCGGCCCCGCACGGGCGGAGGACTCATCTGCGCCGCCGTCGGGCTCGCCCACGCCCTCCGCCTCCCGCGGCGCGGGAGCCGGGGAGCAGTCCGCCGGAAGGCCGTCCGCCGGGGAGCCGGAGCGCGCCCGCCCCGGGGCCGGCGGCGCCACCGGAGGGACCGGCGTACCGCTCACCGTCGCCACCCGCCCCTATGTCTACGCCGGCCCGTGCAGCCAGAACTTCCTGGTCGACAGCGAGCCCGAGCGGGTCGGCCCGCCCGCCGGCGAACAGGACGCGCCCCGCTGGGCCGCCGCGTACGGAGCCGTCTCCTCGGGGGAGCAGCGCGTCGGCCTCACCGTGCAGGGCACGGGGAAGGAGACGGTCGTGCTGGAGGCGCTGCACGTGCGCGTCGTCTCGAAAGGCGCTCCGCTCGCCTGGAACGACTACGCGATGGGCTCCGGGTGCGGCGGCGACGTCGGCACCACGGAGTTCTCCGTCGACCTCGACGGCGGCTCCCCGGCGGTGACCGCCGGGGGTGTGCGGTCCTTCCCGTACAAGGTCAGCGAGTCCGACCCGGAGGTCTTCTACGTCACCGCCCGCACCACGGCGTATGACGTCCGCTGGGATCTCACCCTGGAGTGGTCCAGCGGTGACCGCCGTGGCAGCGTCCGCGTCGACAACGGCGGCACCCCGTTCCGCACCAGCTCCGGCGCCGGCCGCCCCGCCTACGCCTACCCGCCGGGCGGCGACGAGTGGATCGCGCAGCGGCCGGACACCTCCTGAGACGCGTCCGCCTCCCGGCGTGCGCGCCGGGAGGCTCCGCGGCGGGAGGCTCCGCGGCGGTCCCGGAGACCACGGCACGGGGGCGGACCGTGCGGCCGGGGCACGGCCCGCGCGGAACGGACCGGCGCGGAACCGGGCCCGCCCGGACCGGGCCCGCGCAGAACGGACCCGCCCGGAATGGACCCGCGCGCCGGCGATCCCCGCGAGCACCCACCCGGTCCGGGGATCACCGGCCCCGCGCCGCACCGCACGACCGGCCGGACGGCTACCCCGCGTTCCGCTCGCGCCGGTACAGTTCCTCGATCTCCTCCCCGAAGTCGCGGTGGATCGCCGCGCGCTTCAGCTTCATCGACGGCGTCAGATGGCCGCCGTCCTCGGTGAACTCCCGGTCCAGCACCCGGAAGCGGCGGATGGACTCGGCCCGGGAGACCGAGGTGTTGGCCTCGTCCACGGCCCGCTGGAGGTCGGCGAGGAGTTCCGGATCGCGCACCAGTTCGCCGAGCGGGACGTCCTGCTTCTTCCGCATCCGCCGCCAGTGCAGCAGCCCGTCGGGCTCCAGGGTGATCAGCGCGGTGATGTACGGGCGGTCGTCACCGACCACCATGCACTGCCCGACCAGCGGATGCGCCCGCAGCCGGTCCTCCAGCGGCGCGGGGGCGACGTTCTTCCCCGCGGCGGTGACGAGGAGCTCCTTCTTCCGGCCGGTGATGGTGAGATAGCCGTCGGCGTCGAGGGCGCCCAGGTCACCGGTGGCGAACCAGCCGTCCACGTCCGTCGCCGGGACGGCCCGGCCGGCCCCGGAGTCCCAGTAACCGTCGAAGACGTGCCCGCCGCGGAGCAGTACCTCCCCGTCCTCGGCGATCCGGACGGCCGAACCCGGCAGCGGCTGCCCGACCGTGCCGAGCCGGGGCCGCAGCGGTGGCGTGACGGTGGAGGCGGCGGTGGTCTCGGTGAGTCCGTACCCCTCGAAGACCTGGATGCCGGCGCCGGCGTAGAAGGCGGCGAGCGGGTGGCCGAGGGGGGAGCCGCCGCAGATGGCGTAGCGGACCTTGCCGCCGAGCGCGGCCCGGATGCGCCGGTAGACCAGCGGGTCGTAGAGCAGGCGGGCGGCCCGCAGGCCGATCCCCGGGCCGGGGCCGGTGCCGTGCTGGGCGGCCTCCACCGCCTCGCCGTACCGCCGGGCGATCCGGGCGGCGCGGTCGAAGGAGGAGGCGCGGCCCATCTTCTCCGCGGTGGCGCGCCCGGTGTTGTAGACCTTCTCCAGGACGTAGGGGATGGCGAGGAGGAAGGTCGGGCGGAAGCCGGCCAGCCCGGCCAGCAGCTCCTCGGTCTGGATGGAGGGCGCGTGCCCCAGCCGGACCCGGGCGCGCAGGCAGCCCACGGCCACCATCCGGCCGAAGACGTGGGACAGCGGCAGGAAGAGCAGGGTCGAGGCCGGCTCCTTGGACACCGACTTGAAGACGGGGTGGAGCAGTTCGATGGAGTTGTCCACCTCGGCGAGGAAGTTGCCGTGGGTGAGCACACACCCCTTGGGGCGGCCGGTGGTGCCGGAGGTGTAGATGAGGGTGGCGACGGAGTAGGGCCCCAGCAGCGCCCGGCGGGCGGCAACCGCGGAGTCCTCCACGTCCTCCCCGGCCTTCACGAGGACGGAGACGGCGCCGTCGTCGAACTGCCAGACGTGTTTCAGCTCCGGCAGATCCGGGCGGACGGAACCGATCAGCCGGGCCTGCCCGATGTCCTCCACCACGCAGGCGGCGGTGGCGGAGTCCTGGAGGATCCACCGGGCCTGCTCGGCGGAGGAGGTCGGGTAGACGGGGACGGTGACCAGCCCGGCCGCCCAGGCCGCGAAGTCCAGCAGGGTCCACTCGTAGGTGGTCCGGGCCATGATCGCCAGGCGGTCGCCGGGCTCCAGGCCATGGGCGATCAGGCCCTTGGCGACGGCCAGCACCTCCTGGGCGAAGGTGGCCGCCGAGACGTCCCCCCAGCCGCCGTCCGGCCGCGCCCGGCTGAGGACGGTCTCGGTGGGCGCCTCGGTGGCGTTGACGAACGGGATGTCCGCCAGCGACCCCCGCTCGACGGGCGGGACGAGCGCGGGAACGGCGACCTCCCGGACGGTGCCGCCCGCCCGCGTCACCATCGGCGTGGGCGAGGTGGGAGGGGCGGTCGGGGTGAGCGTGGCAGCGGACGCTGCGCTGTGGTGGGGGCGGGACACGGGCGGCTCCTGAAGGTCTCGGCCGCGCCCGGCGGACGGCGCCACAGGCGAGGGCGCCGTCCACCGGGGACGGACGCCGGCTCCCGGCGGGGCCGGCGGTCGGTGGGGGGAACGAGCTGCGCGGGACGGGGGCGTGGGACGGGAGGTCGGTGGGGCGGTTCCCGGAGGGGCCGGCGGTCGAGGGCCGGAGGTCGGGAGTCAGAGGTCGGGGCCGGCGGTCGGGGGTCGGGGGCGGCGGTCGGTGGTCGGGGGCGGCGGTCGGTGGTCGGGGGCGGGGCCGGTGGTCGGGGGCGGGGCCGGTGGTGCGGGGGCGGGGCCGGTGGTGCGGGGTGGTGCGGGGTGGTGCGGGATGGTGCGGGGTGGTGCGGCGGCGGGGCGCGGCGGGGGGGGGCCCCGCGACCGCCCGCCCCCGCGGCCCCCCCCCCCCGCCCCCGGCCCCCGGGGCCCCCCCCCCCCCCCCCCCCCCCGGGGGGGGGGGGGCGGCCCCCCCCCCCCCCCCCCCCCCCCGGGCCCCCCCCCCCCCCCC
>NZ_JAATEN010000018.1 GCF_012034935.1 Streptomyces zingiberis | reverse complement strand
GGGGCGCCGGGCCGGGGCGGGGGGGGGGGGGGGGGGGGGGGGGGCGGGGGGGGGGGGGGCGGGGGGTGGTGCTCCTTCCTCCGGTACCGGGGAAGCGAGGGGGCGGGCCGGCCCGGCCGGTGGTGTGGCCGGCCGGGGCGGCGCGGGGACCGGTGGGGGGGCGGGCCGGGGGGTGCGCCCGGCCCGCCGCGGGTCAGCCGGTGGTGAAGGTGAAGTCGTCCACCTCGAACAGCGGTTCACCGTCGGCGCCCTTGACGACCAGATACAGGGTGGTCGTCTTCTTGTTCGCGCCGGAAAGGTCGGTGGTCACGTCCTCGTAGGCCGTCCAGCCGCCGGTGCCGGGGACCTCCACGGAGCCGAGCAGCTTGCCCGACGGGGATCCGGTGCGGATCTCCAGCGTGCCGCCCTCACCGGCGGAGGCGACCCGCGCGGTGAACGTGGTGGCGTTGCCCAGCACATACGGCTCGAAGGAGATCCAGTCGCCGTTCTCCAGGGAGCCGGCGACCTTGCCGCCGCGGGCGGAGGCCCGCTCGGTGACCTCGGCGCCGTTGGTGTCGCCGAAGTGCTCCGCCTGGCGGTGCTTCGGCTGGAGGACGCTCTGGTCACGGCCGGTGAGGGCGGGCTGGCCGCCGCCGCCGTTGTCGGTGTACTCGGCCGCGACGACGCCGAAGATGTTGGCGTTGGGGTCGTGCTCGCCGTCCGCCACGGTCTTCAGGGTGCCGGAGCAGCCGGTGGCCGAGGTCAGCGGGTGACCGTGGTTGTCATGGCCGAGGACGTAGGAGACCTTGACCTTGGAGCAGTCGATCTTCCCGTCCTCCGGGTCCTTCACCGTCACCTTGAACGGCACCTCGTCCCCGAAGGTGAAGAGGTGGCCGTCGAGCGGCAGGTCGAGGGTGACGCTCGGCGCGGTGTTGCCGACGGTGACGTGGACGCTGGCGGACCCCGTGCGGCCGTCGGGGTCGGTCGCCGTCACGGTGGCGGTGTAGGTGCCGTTCGTCCGGTAGGTGTGGGTGGGGTTCGGGTAGTCGGAGGTGTTCCCGTCCCCGAAGTCCCACGCGTAGGTGAGCTCGTCGCCGTCGGCGTCGGTGCTCCCCTCGGAGGAGAACTTCACCTTCAGCGGCGCCTTGCCGGAGGTGCGGTCGGCGGAGGCCTCGGCGACCGGGGAGTGACCGTCGGTGGCGTTCTCGATGCGGTACAGCGCGGAGTTCTCGTCACCGCCGAACCAGGCCAGGCCGTAGTCCAGGACGTAGAGCGCGCCGTCCGGGCCGAAGGCCATGTCCATGACCTGGGTGCCGGACCACGGGAAGTCGTTGATGGACTGGACGGTGCCGTCCTCGTCCTGCTCGATCCGCTTGATCCACTGGCGGCCGAACTCCCCGGCGAAGAAGTCGCCGTCGAAGCTCTCGGGGAACTTCACCGGCGAGTCCAGATCGGCGTCGTAGCGGTAGACCGGCCCCGCCATCGGGGACTCCGAGCCGCTGCCGAACTCCGGCACCGAGCCGCCGTCGTACGGGATCCAGGCCGGCTGCGCGGGCGGCAGCTCGGTGAGGCCCGTGTTGTGGCGGGAGTCGTTGACCGGGGCGGAGCAGTCGAACAGCTCGCCGGAGGTGCCGGTGGCGAAGTCGTACTCGCGGTACGGCTCGTTGTCGCCGACGCAGAACGGCCAGCCGAAGTTGCCGGGCTCGGTGACCCGGGCGAACTCGACCATGCCGGACGGGCCCCGGTCCGGGTCCGCGCTGCCGGCGTCCGGCCCGTAGTCACCGACGTAGACGATGCCGGTGGGCTTGTCCACGCTGATCCGGAAGGGGTTCCGGAAGCCCATGGCGTAGATCTCGGGGCGGGTCTTCTCGGTGCCCGGCTCGAAGAGGTTGCCCTCGGGGACCGTGTACGAACCGTCCTCGGCCACCTTGATCCGCAGCAGCTTGCCGCGCAGGTCGTTGGTGTTGCCGGAGCTGCGGCGCGCGTCGTAGGCGGGGTTGCGGTCCTCGCGGTCGTCGATCGGGGTGTAGCCGTCGGAGACGAAGGGGTTGGTGTCGTCGCCGGTGGAGAGGTAGAGGTTGCCCTCGGCGTCGAAGTCGATGTCCCCGCCGACGTGGCAGCAGATGCCCCGGCTCGCCGGGACGTCCAGCACCTTCTTCTCGCTGCCGGTGTCGAGGGTGCCGTCCTCGTTCAGGGTGAAGCGGGACAGCCGGTTGACGCCGTCGAAGGGGGCGAAGTCCTCGGCGGTCCCGGTGTTGGGGGCGTCGCCGTCAGGGGTGTCGAGCGGGGGCGCGTAGTAGAGGTAGATGCCCCGGTTCTCCTCGAAGTCCGGGTCGACGCCGACTCCTTGGAGGCCCTCCTCGTCGTGCGAGTAGACGGGGATCTTGCCGGAGACCTTGGTGGCGCCGCCGGCGTCGGTGAGACGCAGCGTGCCGTCACGCGAGGTGTGCAGCACCGAGCGGTCGGGGAGGACCGCGAGCGACATGGGCTCGCCGGTCTCGGCCGCGCCCTTGGCGAGGGTGACCTGCTGGAACTCCTCGGCGGCCGGGGTGTCCGGGTGGTCCGGGTGGGCCCCGGCGACGGGGGCGGTGAGGAAGAGGCCGGTGGTGGCGAGCAGGGCGCTCGTCAGCAGGGCGATGGGGGTGCGGAGTCTGAAGCGTTTCCTGTGCACAGGGGTGTCCTCCGGAGGATGACGGGGTGTGACAGGCGCGCGCCGTCGCGCCGTGGGGCCGGGCGGTGCGAGGGGGGTGGCATGGGGGGGTGTTCGGTCGTGCCGTGGGGGTGCTGGTGGCCGACGAGGTGAAGGGTGAGGGACGCGGCAACGGGAGCGGCATCGGCCCCACGAGCTGACCTGGGGTCACGATGACCGGGACATCTCAAGGACCGTAGCTTTGTTCGTCCTATTCGGAAACCCCTTTGACATACATCAGTCATCTCTTCTTCCTGGCGCTGGACAAAGAAGGGCTCAGGTCGGGGATTCGCGCGGCGGGGCAGGCGGTTGCCGCGCTCCGGGAGCAGCCACCGGATCCGGCGCGCCCGGTGGCCGGCCGGCGCCGGCGTCTTCCCGCGACGGGCGAGCCCCGGCAGCATCAGGGAGGCGCCCCGCCCGGCTCCGGCCCAGGGTTACGATCCCCCCGCCGGCCCTGCCGATGACGCCCCCTCAGGAGGGGATCCGATGGAAACGCTCCTCACCACCCCCCGTCTCCGCTTCCGCGAACTCCACGGGGACGACGCACAGGCCCTGCACGCCGTCTACGGCGATCCGCGGGCGACCGAGCACCTGTCCTTCGAGCCGCTCTCGCCCGAGCAGGTCCGGCAGCTCACCGACCGGTGGGTGGCCACGGCGACGGCCGACCCGCGGACGGAGTACGCGCTCCCCGTCCTCCCGCGGGACGGCGAGGAGCTGATCGGCCTGGCCCGCCTGGCGATGGACCCGCACCAGCCGGAGGCGGCCACCATCGGCTTCGCCCTCCGTCCCGACCACTGGGGCCGGGGGTACGGCACCGAGACCGTCCGGGCCCTGATGGACCTGGCCTTCGGCTCACTGGGGCTGCACCGCCTGTGGGCGGCGCGGTCACCGGCGAACACCGCCTCGCACCACGTCCTGACCAAGGCGGGCATGGTGGAGGAGGGCCGGATCCGGGGGCACGTCCACGTCCGGGGCGCCTGGCGGGACTCGGTGACCTATTCCGTGCTGGAGGAGGAGTGGCGAGCCGCGCGGTGAACCCCGCGCCCCCGCCCGGCGCTACGGGACCGCCACCGCCGCCCGGGCGGGCCGGCCCGGGGTGGGCGGTCAGTCCGTGGTGAACTCGTACAGGTCGTAGGCGACCATCGCCAGCCGGCCGGGGTCACCGCGCCAGCCGAGGGCCGAGCCCAGCGGGCTGGTGACCTCCTGGTAGCCGAGGACGTGGAGCCCGGCGCCGTCCGCGGTGCCCATCCACAGCGCGCCCTCCTCGGTGGAGGCGAACCAGCACGGGCCGCCGGAGTAGGCGCCCCAGACGGTGTTGAAGTTGAACACCTGCGGGCGCCGGGTGTCGGCGACGAGGTTGGCCCGGTCGCGCAGGACGAGGCGCCAGGTGGAGCGGTCCACCGTGTAATACCAGAGGTTGAAGTCGTCCGGGCCCACCGAGCAGTTGGCGACGAGGACGGCGTCGCCCCGTACGTTGAGGTCGTTGATCCCGCGCCGGGCGGCCGGGTTGAACACGGTCTGCCCCAGGATCCGGCCGGAGGGCACCTCGACGACGCAGACGTAGCCGTCCTCGGAGCCGGTGATGACCCGGGCCGACCCCGCCGCCCTGGTCAGGACCTCGACCGCGTGGACGTCGTGCAGCCCCCAGGGGTTGACCGGGTCGGGGTTGCGGAGGTCCACGGAGCGGAGGAACTCCAGCCGGGACGGGCCCGTCCGGTGGCGCCACACGGACAGGTGGCCGCTGGTGTGGCCGACCGCGAGCAGCCGGCGGTCACCGAGGGGAACCGCCCGTCCTCCGGTGGCCACGCCGAGCCCGGCGGGGTGGGGAAACGTCCCGGTGAGCCGGAGCCCGGACCAGTCGCCGGCGGGGGCGCTCCACAGCGACAGGGAGCGGTCGTCGTTGGAGGTGACGAACGAGCGCGCGGTCAGCGGGACGACCATCCGCACCCCCTCGGACGACGGGCTGTTCGCCGCCTTCTCGATGAGCGGCCCCGCGAACGGCTCGCCGGCGGTGAAGGCGAACACGCTGAGCGACCCGTCCCAGCGGCCCACCGCGAAGTGGGCGTCGTCCAGCCAGGCGAGGGACTGGGCCATGTCGTAGGTGGCCCCGCTGCCGGTGAGGGGGAGCTGGGTGGGGGCCACGTCCACGCCGGACGGCACCCCGCGCTCGGCCAGCTCCCGGCGGGAGCGGAGCACCGGAGGCTCCCGCCGCGCCGGCCGGGCGGCTCCCGTGGCCGGGTGGACCGGGGCCGCCGCGGGAGCGCCGGCCGGGGTGGGTGAGGTGGCCGAGGCAGCCCCGGCGGCCCCCGGGGCGGCGTGCGCGCGGCCACCGGCCGCCATGGCGCCCGCGAGCCCGGCCAGGGTGACGCCGCCGACGCCCCGCAGCAGATTCCTGCGGCGGAGGCGCCGGCCGCCGCCACCTCGCCCGCCCTTCCGGAATGCGGTCATACCGGCCCTCCCGATGCCAGGGACAAGGAGCACGCCCGAACGGAGAAATTGTTCTGCGGCGGAACCGGGACGGCAAGCGGTGGGAGCCGGAGCGGGTGACGTCCGGGATCCTCCGGTGGAGGTCCCGGTGCGTGGCGGGGCGCCGACGGCCGGCCGCCGCGCGCCGGGCCGGGACCCGCGCGCGGGCGTACGAGATGCCACCCGGGGGCGGGCGCCTGAGACTCCGCCCGGGGTGTCACGGTGCCACGGCGCACGGCCCGGCACGGCCCGGCACGGCCCGGCACGGCACCGCACGGCACCGTGCCGTCATACCTCCGCGCGTCCCGGCGCCGCCCCGGCGCGTGGCGGGTCCGTCCGGCGGCAGCGGGAGTGGCCGCCGGACGGACCCGGGCCGGTCACCGGCTCAGTCGTCCCCGCCGCCGAAGGCCGCGTCGAAGGAGGCCGAGGGCGGGTCCCAGTCGAGGGCCTTGAGGGAGCGGAGCGCCTCCGGGGCGCCGGTGAGACGGTCCATGCCGGCGTCCTCCCACTCGACGGAGATCGGCCCGTCGTAGCCGATGGAGCGCAGCATCCGGAACACGTCCTCCCAGGGGACGTCCCCGTGGCCGGCGGAGACGAAGTCCCAGCCGCGGCGCGGGTCTCCCCAGGGCAGGTGGGAGCCGAGGCGGCCGTTGCGGCCGTCGAGCCGCTTCCGGGCCTCCTTGCAGTCGACGTGGTAGATGCGGTCGCGGAAGTCCCAGAGGAAGCCGACCGGGTCCAGGTCCTGCCAGACGAAGTGGCTGGGGTCGAAGTTGAGGCCGAAAGCCGGGCGGTGGCCGACGGCCTCCAGGGCCTTGTGGGTCGTCCAGTAGTCGTAGGCGATCTCGCTGGGGTGCACCTCGTGCGCGAAGCGGACGCCTTCCGCGTCGTAGACGTCGAGGATGGGGTTCCAGCGCTCCGCGAAGTCCTCGTAGCCGCGTTCGATCATGTGGGGCGGCACGGGCGGGAACATGGCCACGAGATGCCAGATGGCGGAGCCGGTGAAGCCGATGACGGTCCGGACGCCGAGGGCGGCGGCGGCGCGGGCGGTGTCGGCCATCTCGGCAGCGGCCCGCCGGCGCACGCCCTCCGCCTCGCCGTCGCCCCAGATGCGGGCCGGCAGGATGGCCTGGTGGCGTTCGTCGATGATGGCGTCGCAGACGGCCTGGCCGACGAGGTGGTTGGAGATGGCGAAGCACTTCAGGCCGTACTTCTCCAGCAGGTCGTGGCGGCCCTGGACGTAGCCGTCCTCGTTCAGCGCGCGGTCGACCTCGAAGTGGTCTCCCCAGCAGGCCAGTTCGAGTCCGTCGTAGCCGAAGTCGCGGGCGTGGCGGCAGACCTCCTCCAGCGGCAGGTCCGCCCACTGGCCGGTGAACAGGGTGAAGGGTCGGGGCATCTCGGTCTCCTCAGGCGGCGACGGTGACGGCGGGGGCCACGGGCGTGTAGCGGCTGTCCTGCGCGGCGCTCTCCTCGACGGCGGCGAGCACCCGCTGCACCTGCAACCCGTCGGCGAAGGAGGGCTCGGGGTCGGTGCCGGCGGCGATGGCGTGCACGAGGTCGCGCGCCTGGTGCACGAACGTGTGCTCGTAGCCGAGGCCGTGGCCCGGCGGCCACCACGCCTCCAGGTACGGGTGGTCGGCCTCGGTGACGAGGACGCGGCGGAAACCGGCCTCGGCGGCGTCCACGGTGTGGTCGTGGAAGGACAGTTCGTTGAGGCGTTCGAGGTCGAAGGCGAGCGAGCCGCGTTCGCCGTTGACCTCGATGGTCAGGGCGTTCTTGCGGCCCGCGGCGACCCGGGTGGCCTCGAAGGAGGCCAGCGCCCCGGACTCCAGCCGGCCGGTGAACAGGGCCGCGTCGTCCACGGTGACGGGCCCGCGCCCGGTGCCGTCGGCCGCCGCGGACAGGCCGCTGGCCCGGGACGGCAGCGGGCGCTCCTTGACGAAGGTCTCGGTGAGGGCGGACACCCCGGCCAGGTGCTCGCCGGTGAGGTACTGGGCGAGGTCGACGATGTGCGCGCCGAGGTCGCCGAGCGCCCCGGAGCCGGCGCGCTCCCGCTGGAGCCGCCAGGCCAGCGGGAACTCCGGGTCGGTGAGCCAGTCCTGGAGGTAGGTCACCCGGACGTGGCGCAGGGTGCCGAGCCGGCCCCCGGCGATCAGCCGCCGGGCGTACGCCACGGCCGGTACCCGCCGGTAGTTGAAACCGACCATGGCGAGCTGCCCGCGTTCCCGGGCGCGACGGGCCGCCTCCGTCATGGCCTCGGCCTCGGCGACGCTGTTGGCGAGGGGCTTCTCGCACAGCACGTGCTTGCCGGCCTCCAGGGCGGCGAGGGCGATCTCGGCGTGGCTGTCGCCGGGGGTGCAGATGTCCACGAGCTGTACGTCGTCACGGGCGATGAGCGCCCGCCAGTCGGTCTCCGCGGCCGCCCAGCCGTGCCGGTCGGCCGCCGCCCGCACGGCTCCCGGGTCGCGTCCGCAGACGGCGGCCATCACCGGGTTCAGCGGCAGGTCGAAGACGCGGCCGGCGGTGCGCCACCCCTGGGAGTGCGCGGCGCCCATGAAGGCGTACCCGACCATGCCGACCCCGAGGGTGGGGGCGGGGGTGCCGGGGCCGGACCCGTTGTCGGTGGCGGTCTCGCTCTGGTCCATCGGTAGGTCTCCTCGTCGTCGTCACGCGGGGGGCGGGGCGCGGGCCGCGGCGGCCCCGCGGTGGCCGCGGGGCCGCTCGGGCGGGCGCCCTCCAGGGCGCTCCGTGCGTCAGCTGAAGCCGGTGGGCAGGTACTCGTCGACGTTGTCCTTGGTGACGACGGCGGAGTAGAGGGTGAGGGAGGCGGGGATCTCGTGTTCGGCGAGCCCTCCCACGCCCTTGCCCTGGCCGAGTGCGCGGGCCAGGTCGATCGCGGAGGCGGCCATGGTCGGCGGGTAGAGGACGGTGGCCTTGAGAACGCTGTTGTCCGCCTTGATGGCGTCCATGGCGTGCTTGGACCCGGCCCCGCCGACCATGAAGAACTCGTCCCGGCCGGCCTGCTTGATGGCCCGTTCGGCGCCGACGCCCTGGTCGTCGTCGTGGTTCCACAGGGCGTCGAAGGACGACTGGGCCTGGAGGAGCTGCGCCATCTTCGCCTGGCCGGACTCCACGGTGAACTCCGCCGCCTGGCGGGCGACCTTCTTGATGTTGGGGTAGTTCTTCAGCGCGTCGTCGAAGCCCTCCGTGCGCTGGCGGGTCAGCTCCAGGTTGTCGATCCCGGCGAGTTCGACGACCTTGGCGTTCTTCTTGTCCTTGAGACGCTCGCCGATGAAGCGGCCGGCGTTGAGCCCCATGCCGTAGTTGTCGCCGCCGATCCAGCAACGGTACGCCTGCTGGGAGTCGAAGACGCGGTCGAGGTTGACCACGGGGATGCCGGCCCGCATCGCCTTCAGGCCGATCTGGGTGAGCGCCTTGCCGTCGGCCGGCAGGATCACCAGGACGTCGACCTTCTTGTTGATCAGCGTCTCGATCTGGCCGATCTGCTGGGCGGTGTCGTTGGAGCCCTCGGTGATCTCCAGGGTGACGTCCTCGTACTCCTTGGCGCGCGCCCGGGCCTGCTCGTTGATGGCGTTGAGCCAGCCGTGGTCGGCCTGGGGGCCGGCGAAACCGACGGTGACGGCCTTGCCGGGCTTGTCGTCGGCGGCACCGCCGCCGGCCTGCGCGGGGCCCTTCTCGTTGGACTCGTTGCTGGTGCAGGAGGTGAGCAGGGCGCCGGCGGAGACGGCGGCCCCGCCGAAGATCAGGCCTCTGCGGCTGGGGAGCGGTGGTGTCATGGCGGGCAACCTCCACGGGATACGGGCGCCGGGGCGTGGGTCCTACGGGGTGAGGTCCTGCGGGGTGGTGCGGTGGGGCGGTGACACGGTGGAGCGGTGAGGCGGTGGGGCGGTGACACGGTGGAGCGGTGAGGCGGTGGAGCGGTGAGGCGGTCGCGGCGGGGCGTCGGGCCGGGCACGCGACGATGGGCGACCGGGGCGCGGCTAGGTGGTGCCCGAGCCGCGCGCGGTGCGGTTCTGGATCAGGACGGCGGCAACGATGATCGCGCCCTTGGCGATCTGCTGGACGTCGCTCTGCAGGTTGTTCAGCGCGAACAGATTCGTGATCGTGGTGAAGACGAGCACGCCGAGCACGGAGCCGGTGATGGTGCCCCGGCCGCCGCTGAGCAGCGTGCCGCCGATGATGGCGGCGGCGATGGCGTCGAGTTCGTAGAGGTTGCCGTTGGTGTTCTGGCCGGAGCCGGTGAGGACGATCAGCAGGAAGGCGGCGATGCCGCAGCAGAGCCCGGAGATCAGGTAGAGCTTCAGCCGCTGCCGCTTGACGTCGATACCGGCGAGGCGGGCCGCCTCGGCGTTGCCGCCGACGGCGACGGTGCGCCGCCCGAAGGTGGTGCGGTTGAGCACGAGCCACCCGAGGAGGGTGACGGCGGCGAAGACCAGCACGAGCGGCGGTATGCCCAGCACGTAGGAGTCGGGCAGCCCCAGCTGGAGCACGGAGTCCACGGAGACGACCTGTGTCCTGCCGTCGCTGATGAGCAGCGCCAGGCCCCGGGCGGAGGCGAGCATGGCGAGAGTGGCGATGAACGGCACCATGCGGCCGTAGGCGATGAGCACGCCGTTGACCAGCCCGCAGCCCAGGCCGACGAAGAGGGCGCAGAACAGGATGCCGCCGAGCCCGTACTCCTGGGTGGCGAGAGTGGTGGCCCACACCGAGGCGAGCGCGACGATGGCGCCGACGGAGAGGTCGATCCCGCCGCCGATGATGACGAGGGTGACGCCGACGGTGACGACGCCGATCACGGACGCCTGGGTGAGCACCAGCGTGAGGTTGTCCCCGCTGAGGAACTGCTCCGGCCGGGTGATGGCACCGACCACGACCAGAGCGACGAGCACCCCCAGCAGCGAAAGGTTGCGCAGGTCGGTGAGGGCGGCCGGCACCCGGCGGGCGGGTCCCTTGCCCGGGCCGCCGCCCGGGCCGCCCGGCTTGCCGGGGCCGGCCGGGTCCTTGGTGGTCTCCGGCGGGTGCGGGCCGTTCCCGGCGGGGCCGGCGGCGGTCGGCGGGGACGGCTGGGGCACCGCCGGTCCCGAGGTGGCTCCCGTGGTCATCGCGCGGGGCTCCCTTCCATGACGAGGTCGAGGACGCGGTGCTCGTCGAGTTCGCGGGCGGGCGCCGTGTGGACGACGCGGCCCTCACGGAGGACGAGCACCCGGTCGGCGAGGCCGAGGACTTCGGGCAGTTCACTGGAGACGAGAAGGACGGCCACGCCCTCGTCGGCGAGCCGGCGGATCAGGGCGTACAGCTCGGCGCGCGCGCCGATGTCCACGCCCCGGGTCGGCTCGTCCAGCAGCAGCACCTTGCAGCCGCGCAGCAGCCAGCGGGCGAGGACGACCTTCTGCTGGTTGCCGCCGGAGA
The DNA here is from genome assembly GCF_012034935.1 of Streptomyces zingiberis. GTDB lineage: Bacteria > Actinomycetota > Actinomycetes > Streptomycetales > Streptomycetaceae > Streptomyces > Streptomyces zingiberis. The sequence continues at coordinate 134,189 of NZ_JAATEN010000018.1, read as the reverse complement.
GGGTGCGCACGGGGACGTCGGGGTCGTCCGGCCGCAGCGACAGCTCGCGCACGGCCTCGCGCGCCGCCGAGCGCTCCCGGGCGCGGTCCAGCCAGCCCCCGCGGGAGAAACGGGCGAGGGAGGAAACCGACACGTTGCGGACGACCGGCTCCAGCATCAGCAGCCCCTGCGCCTTGCGCTCCTCCGGGGCGAGTCCCACACCGGCGCGGACGGCGGCGATGACGTCACCGGGGCGGACCGGGCGCCCGCCCACCAGCACCCGGCCGGCGGTGGGCCGCCGCGCGCCGAAGACGGTCTCCAGGATCTCGGAACGGCCGGAGCCGACCAGCCCGGCGAGGCCCACGATCTCGCCGGGGCGCACTTCCAGGTCGACCGGCTCGAACTCCCCCGCGCGGGCGAGCCCTTCGACCCGCAGCACGGGCTCGGGGACCGCGCCCGGGTCCGGGGCGGCCGGGCGCTCCGGGAAGACGTACTCCACGTCCCGTCCGGTCATCAGTGCGACGACCTGACGGGTCGGGGTGGTGCGCGCCGGGAGCCCCCGGGCCGCGACCCGGCCGTCCTTGAGGACGGTGACCCGGTCGCCGATGCGGCGGATCTCCTCCAGGCGGTGGGAGATGTAGACGACGGCCACCCCGTCGGCGGTGAGGTCGCCGACGATGCGGAAGAGGTTCTCCACCTCGTCCGGGTCGAGGACGGCGGACGGCTCGTCCATGACGATCAGCCGGACGTCGTGGGAGAGGGCGCGGGCCATGGAAACGACCTGCCGGCCGGCCGCCGAGAGGTCGTGGACCAGGGTGTCCGGGTCGATCTCGGGGTGGCCGAGGCGGGCGAGGATCACGGCGGTGGACTCACGGGCCTCGCGGCGGCGGACGAACCCACCGGCGGCCGGCTCATGGCCGAGGTGGACGTTCTCGGTCACCGAGAGGTGCTCCACCAGGTCGAGTTCCTGGTAGATGGTGGCGACACCGAGGGACATGGCGGCCGTCGGCGAGGTGAGCTGGACCGGCTCGCCGCGCCAGCGGATCTCGCCGCCGTCCGGCCGGTGCGCGCCCGCGAGCACCTTGATCAAGGTGGACTTGCCGGCGCCGTTCTGCCCGAGCAGGCAGTGCACCTCGCCCGGCTCCACGTCGAGGTCGACCCCGTCCAGCGCGCGGACGCCGGGGAAGGACTTGGTGATGCCGGTCATGACCAGCAGCGGAGCGCCGTCCGGCGCGGTCCGGTCCGCCGCGGGCGCGGGCGCGGAGGCGGAGGGGGAGGCGGAGGGGGCGGTGGAGGCGGACGGGTCCGGTGACGGCGCAGCGGGGTCGGGCACGGGTGCCATGGCGGGCCTCCTCGGCGGATGTGCCGGTGAGCGGATGGGGCGGGGCGGCGGTACGGCGTTCCCTCACGGGCGGCCGCCAGCAGAGGTGACGGGCCGTCAGATCGGTGACTCCGGTGGTGCGGTGACGCGGGGGCGCGGAGCGGTACGGGCGGTGCGGCGCTGTGCGGTGCGGGTGCCGGACGCGGTGCGGTGCCGGCCGGCGCTGTGCGGTGTTCCGCCTCGGCGCGGGGCCGGGCGGTGGTGCGGCTGCGCTGTGCCTCGGGCCCACCCGGCCGGCCGCGACGGCACCACGCCGGCGGGCGTGACGGGGTACGGGCCCGGCGCACCCGGGGGCCCGCCGGTGCCTTGCCGGGGACACCGGGGGCGGGACGGGACGCGGGGCGGGGGTGGGATGCGGTGTCGAGGGGACGGAGCGGGACGGTCCCGGTCGGGTCCGGAGGTCTGGGGTTGGGATGGGTGAGTGGGAAAAGAACAGGGTCCGGGCGGGCGGGAAAGAACAGAGTCCGGGCGAGTGGGAAAGAACAGGATCCGGGCGGGTGGGAGAAACAGAGTCCGGGCGGGTGGAAGGAACAGAGTCCGGTGGGGTGGGGTCAGGCGGGTGAGAAGAGGTGATCGCTGATGAGGCGGGCCGCGCCGATCACTCCGGCGACGGCGCCGAGTTCGCCCAGGACGATCGGGAGGTTCCCGGTCGCCAGGGGCAGGGACTGGCGGTAGACCTGGGTGCGGATGGCGGCGAGCAGGGTGTGGCCGAGGCCGGTCACCCCGCCGCCGATCACCACCAGGCCGGGGTTGAAGAAGGAGACGAGACCGGCGATGACCTGGCCGGTCCGCTCGCCGCCCTCACGGATCAGGTCCAGGCTGGCCGGGTCCCCGGCGGCGGCCGCGGCGGCCACGTCGGCGCCGGTGAGCCGGCCCGCGGCCGCCAGCCGGGCGGCGAGTTCACCGGAACGGCCCTCGCCGGCCACGGCCTCGGCGTCGCGGGCGAGCGCGGAGCCGCTGAAATAGGCTTCGAGGCAGCCCCGGTTTCCGCAGGCGCAGGGGCGGCCGTCGGGTTCGACCCGGATGTGGCCGATGTCGCCGGCGCTGCCGGTCGTGCCCCGGTACACCTCGCCACCGGCGACGATGCCGCAGCCGATGCCGGTGCCGATCTTGACGCAGAGGAAGTCGTGGACGGAGTTGGCCACCCCGGCGTGCTGCTCCCCCATGGCCATGAGGTTGACGTCGTTGTCCACCATGACGGGGCAGCCCAGTTCCTGACTGAGCGCCTCGCGGACGGGAAAGCCGTCCCAGCCGGGCATGATCGGCGGCGCGACGGGGACGCCCTCGGGGAAGCGGACCGGGCCGGGCACTCCGACGCCGGCGCCGTCGAACCCGTCCGGCGCCACTCCGGTGGCGCGCAGCTTGCCGGTCATCGCGAGGACCTGGTCGAACACGGTGACCGGCCCGTCGCGGACGTCCAGCGGCTGGTTGAGGTGGCCGAGGATCTCCAGCTCGGCGTTGGTGACGGCGACGTCCACGGAGGTGGCGCCGATGTCCACGCCGAGGAAGCGGAGGGTGGGCGCCAGCCGGATGTTGTGCGAGCGGCGGCCGCCGCGCGAGGCGGCGAGCCCGTCGGCCACGATCAGCCGGGTCTCCAGCAGCCGGTCCACCTCGACGGCGAGCTTGGAGCGGCTGAGCTCCACCTGGTCGCCGAGCTGGGCCCGGGAGTTGGGGCCGCCGTCGCGCAGGAGCCGGAGCAGCCGTGCCTGGTGCGCGTTCGCGGGTCGTGCCGTCATACGCCTCACGCCACTCCCACCTCCCCTCGCCCGTGGCACGGGAAGACACAGGAGGAGTCGGGGAAGGGAAGTCCCCTCGTCCTCGCCGGTCGCCGGTCTCGCCACCCGGCGGTCGTCTTCGGCGCACCGGGCTTTAACGGGGAAGTTAGCAGTGGATGTTGGGGGTGGGAAGAAGTTCGGCAGGAATCATCGGTAACTTTCTCCTGACTGAAGACAAAGGATCGCCCACCCGGCACCCACCCCTCACACTCCCTGCGCCGCGGCGCCGCCGGAGCCCTTGCGCCCCGACGCCGACGGAGCCCCCGCCCGCGGCCGGGCATCCGGTGTCCGGCAGCAGAACCGGCGGCGGCCGGCCGGGGGGCGGCACCCCGGCCGGACGGCCCCTTCCCTCCCCCGCTCCGGATGCCCGCCGGAGGGAGAGAAGGCATGATTGCCGAGCACATAGGATAAATCTCTCCCCAGCCCCGGGGTGCCCGCGGGCCACGGCGCCGCCGGCGGGGACGCCTGACGAGTCCACCCCGGCCTCACTGGTGAGGACGTGTTCGCTCTGAGCGCACCGACGCTGACCGTGTTCGTGGTCTACCTGGCCGCCGTGGTCGGCGTGGGCGTCTGGGCGTACCGGCACACCCGCACCTTCACCGACTTCGCCCTCGGGGGCCGCAGGCTCCGCGCGCCGGTCGCCGCGCTCTCCGCCGGGGCCAGTGACATGTCCGGCTGGCTGTTCCTGGCCCTGCCCGGCGCGGTGTACGCCGGCGGGCTGGACGGCGCCTGGATCGCCGTCGGCGGGGCGGTCGGCACCTATCTCAACTGGCTGTTCGTCGCCCCCCGGCTGCGTACCTACACCGAGCGGGCCGACAACGCCGTCAGCCTGTCGGCCTACCTGGAGGAGCGGTTCGAGGACCGGACCCGGACCATCCGGATCGTCACCGCCGCCGTCACCGTCGTCTTCTTCACGCTCTACGTGGCCGCGGGGCTGGTCGCCGGCGGCATTCTCTTCGAGCACGCCTTCGACTCGGGTTACGCCGTGGGGGTGCTCCTCACCGCCCTGGTCATCGTGGCCCACTCCTGTCTCGGCGGCTTCCTGGCCGTGAGCACCACCCACGTGGCGCAGGCCACCCTGATGCTCGTCGCCCTGGTCGTGGTGGCGGCCACCGCCCTCACGGCGCTGGGCGGCTTCGGGGAGCTGCGGTCGCGCCTCGACGACAAGGCCACCTCGCTCCTGCAACTGGGGGCTCACACCGACTACTCCGGCGGCGACTGGTCGTCCGGCGGGGCGCTCGGGGGCATCGCGATCGCGTCCATGCTCGCCTGGGGCCTGGGCTACTTCGGCCAGCCCCACATCCTCGCCCGCTTCATGGGGATCCACAGCATCCGCGCGGTACCGGCGGCCCGGCGCATCGGCACGGCCTGGGTGGTGGTGGTGCTCGGGGGCGCGACCCTCGTCGGGCTGGCGGGTATCGCCGTACTGGACCGGCCCCTGCGCAACCCCGAGGTCGTCTACATCGCCGTCACCGACGCCTTGCTCAGCCCCTGGGTGGCGGGCGTCATGCTGATCGCCGTGCTCGCCGCGATCACCTCGACCGCGGACAGCCAGCTGCTGGTCTCCTCGGTGGCCCTCACCGAGGACTTCTTCCACGCCTTCCTCCACCGGCGGGCCCGGGACCGGCTGCTCGTCCGGGTCGGCCGCGCCACCGTGGTGCTGGTGACGCTCGTCGCCTGCGTGCTGGCGCTGCGGGACGGTGTGGTGATCAGCCTCATCGCCCACGCCTGGGCCGGCTTCGGCGCCGCCTTCGGCCCCGTGGTCCTCCTCTCGCTGTACTGGCCGCGCATGAGCTGGGCGGGGGCCCTGGCCGGCATCGTGACGGGCGCGTGCACCGTCCTCCTCTGGGGCCGGATCAACCCGCTGCTCGGGCCGCTGGAGTCCGATCTCTACGAACTGGTGCCCGGCTTCCTGGCCGCCACCGTCGCCGCACTCCTGTTCGGGCGGTGGGCCGGCCGGCCGCCGCAGCGCGCCTTCTGGCGGATGCCGGGCGGCGGGGTGACCCAGCTCATGCTGGAGCCGGCCCTCGGGCAGGCGCCGGTCGGCATGGCGGTGCTCGACACCGACCTGCGGTACGTCTGGGTGAACCGCGTGCTGGAGCGCATGTCCCCGCTGGGGCGGCGGCTGGGCCGGCGGGTGACGGAGGTCCTGCCGGACGCGGAGGCGGCCGCGCTGGAGGAGCGCATGCGGGGCGTGCTGGCGACCGGGAGGCCGTCCCTGGACTTCGAGTTCTGCGGGCCCGGCTTCGCGGACCCGCAGCGGGAACGGGCGTACTCCATCTCCTCCTTCGGCATGGAGGACCGGCACGGGCAGCGCGTCGGGATCTGGTATCTGGTCACCGACATCACCGACCGCCACCGGGCGCGCCGGCGCCTGGCCCTGCTGAACGCCGTCGGCGACCGGATCAGCGGCACCCTGGACATGCGGCTGACCGCCCGTGAACTGGCCGCCGGCACCGTGCCCGAACTCGCCGACCTCACCACCGTCGCCCTGCTGGAACCGGTGCTGCGGGGTGAGGAGCCCGCGTCCGGGCCACTCGGCCGCCTGCCCGAGCTGCGCCGGGCCGGGCACGCCCCGGGCCCCGGCGGGGAAGGGCAGAGGGAGCCGGCGGGGGCCGCGGGCGGGGAGGCGGCAGGATCGGCGGGCCGGGAGGCAGGCGGCGAGGCCGGCGGGACGGCGGCCGGAGATGCCTCCGCGCAGGATTCGGCCGGCGAGCCGCTCCGCGCCCCTCCCGGTTCGCCACTGGCCCGCTGCCTGCTGGAGGGCAGGACCGTGGTGGAGCCCGGCGACGGTGCCGCCGTCCGGGCCTGGCTGCGGGAGGACCCGGTGCTCGCGGCCTTCGCCGCGGAGACCGGGGTGGACGCGGTGGCGGTGGTGCCGATGCGGGCCCGGGGTGCGACCCTCGGCGCGGTCGTCCTCGTCCGCTCCGGGCGGCTCGGCCCCTTCGAGGAGGACGACGTGCGCCTCGCCGAGGAGCTGGTCTCGCGCGCGGCGGTGAGTGTCGACAACGCCCGCCGCTACACCCGCGAGCGCGCCGCGGCCCGCACCATGCAGCGGTCCCTGCTGCCGCACGACCTGGACGGCGGCTCCGCCCTGGAGGTCGCCTCCTGGTACTTCCCGGCCGACGCGCCGAGCGGGGTGGGCGGCGACTGGTTCGACGTCATCCCCCTCTCCGGGGCGCGGGTCGCGCTGACCGTCGGGGACGTCGTCGGCTACGGCATCGACGCCGCGACCACCATGGGGCGGCTCCGGACCGCGCTGCGCACGCTCGCCAACCTGGACTTCCCGCCCGACGAGCTCCTCGCCCACCTGGACGATCTCGTCATCGGCCTGACGGAACCGCAGGGCCCGGGGGGCCCGCCGGCCGGCGAGGACCGGGTGGCCGCCACCTTCCTCGGCGCCACCTGCCTCTACGCGGTGTACGACCCGGTCGCCGGGCGGTGCACGATGGCCCGCGCGGGCCACGTCCCGCCGGTGGTCGTCCACCCCGGTGGCCGCGTCGAGTTCGTGGACCTGCCCGCCGGGCCGCCCCTGGGGCTGGGCGCCCTCCCGTTCGAGTGCGCGGAGGTCGGCCTGGCGGAGGGCAGCCTCATCGCGCTCTACACCAACGGGCTGGTGCAGGCCGCGAGCCGGGACATCGACGTCGGGCTCTCCCGGCTGGCGGCGGCCCTCGACGACCCGGCCCGCCCGCTCCGGAGCACCGGCGACGGGGCGGTCGCGGCCCTGCTCACCGGCCCGCCCCCGGACGACGCGGCCCTGCTGCTCGCCCGGACGCGCGTCCTGGACTCCACGCAGGTCGCCTCCCGGCAGCTGCCCGCCGACCCGGCGGTCGTCGCGGACGCGCGCACCTTCGCCGCCGGTCAGCTCTCGGCCTGGGGCCTGGACGTGCTGCTGTTCCCCACCGAGCTGATCATCAGCGAGCTGGTCACCAACGCCATCCGTCACGCGACGGGCCCGATCACCCTGCGGCTGCTCCGGGAGCGGACTCTGGTCTGCGAGGTCTACGACGCCAGCTCCACCTCGCCCCGCCTGCGCCACGCCCGCACCACGGACGAGGGCGGACGGGGCCTGCTGATCGTCGCGCAGCTCGCCCGGCGCTGGGGGACCCGCTACACGACGGAGGGCAAGATCATCTGGGCGGAGCAGGGGCTGCCGGCCGGGGACGGCGAGGGCGGCCCGGCGGGTCCCGCCCGGGTCCCGGTGTGAGGGCCGGGCCGGGTCAGGCGCGGGTCCCGGCCCCCCGGATGCGCCACTCCGCCGGTCCGGGGCATACGGTGGCAGGCGAGGTCGTCGGCGGGCGGGAGGATCACATGGGCCGGGTCACCGAGCGGCGGCGCGTCACGCGCATCCGGGGCGGCGTGGTGAGCGCGCGGCCGGACACCCTCGTGGCGGAGGAGCCGCTGGAGATCCGGCTGAACGGCAAACCGCTCGCGGTGACGATGCGCACCCCCGGGGACGACTTCGCGCTCGCCGCGGGTTTCCTGGTCAGCGAGGGCGTGCTGGGCCGGGCGGAGGAGCTGGCCAACATCGTCTACTGCGCGGGGGCCACCGCGGACGGCGCGAACACGTACAACGTCGTCGACGTCCGTCTCGCGCCGGGCGTGGTGGTGCCCGACGTCACGCTGGAGCGCAACGTCTACACCACCTCCTCCTGCGGCCTCTGCGGCAAGGCCAGCCTGGACGCGGTCCGGACCACCGCCCGCTGGCCGGTGGCCGACGAGCCGCCGGTGCGACTCACTCCCGCGCTGCTGGCCGGGCTGCCCGACCGGCTGCGGGAGGCGCAGCGGGTGTTCGACCGGACGGGCGGGCTGCACGCGGCCGGGCTGTTCTCCCCCGAGGGCGAGCTGCTGGACCTGCGGGAGGACGTGGGGAGGCACAACGCCGTGGACAAGCTGGTGGGCCGGGCGCTGCGGGACGGGCGGCTGCCGCTGTCGCGGAGCGTGCTGCTGGTGTCGGGGCGGGCCTCGTTCGAGCTGGCGCAGAAGGCGGTGATGGCCGGCATTCCGGTGCTGGCCGCCGTCTCCGCGCCGTCCTCCCTCGCCGTGGACCTCGCGGCGGAGTCCGGACTGACGCTCGTCGGCTTCCTGCGGGGCGACTCGATGAACGTCTACGCCGGTGCCGAACGCGTGGACACCGGCCGGTAACCGCCCTCCGTGCACCGGGAGTCCCGCGCGCCCGCCTCGTGCCGTCCTGCGCCGACTCGCACCGTCCCACGGGGCCCGCGCCGGGCGAGCGGCGCCCGCGCCCGTACGCTCCCCCGGAGCGAGCGCGGGCCCGTGTGGAGCTCCGGTGCCCACCGGGCGGGTATCGCGTGCAGAAAACGGGCGGGAATTCCGGCTGCGGGGTCAGGATTTGGCCAACGGAACCCCACGACTCCCTCCCTCCCCCACCCGACCTGCACATTTACCGCACCCCACGCGTGCACAGGGCCCTCACACCGGCCGGGAACTTTCGGGTACGGTCACCGCTCGGTGAGATGCGAGGAGCGATGCGGTGCGTGAGATGTCCACCCCCGCCGTGGTGCCCCCGCCCCAGGCCGGGGGGCTGGCGGACGCCGTCTTCGACCGCGCGGTCCAGGACCCCCACAAGGTCGTGCTGGGCCGCAAGACGGACGGGGTCTGGCGTGATGTCACCGCCGGGGAGTTCCGCGACGAGGTGATGGCGCTCGCCAAGGGGCTCATCGCCGGGGGTGTGCGCTTCGGCGACCACGTCGCCGTCATGAGCCGCACCCGCTACGAGTGGACGCTCTTCGACTTCGCCCTGTGGAGCATCGGCGCCCTGCCCGTCCCCGTCTACCCGACCTCCTCCGCCGAGCAGGTCCTGTGGATCCTGCACGACGCGGACATCGTGGCCTGCGTGGTCGAGCACGAGGACCACTCCATGACGGTCGGCTCGGTGATCGACCGGCTGCCGCGGATGAACCGGCTGTGGCAGCTCGACGCCGGCGCGGTGGACGAGCTGACCGCGGCCGGGGCGCACATCGACGACGACGTGGTCCACCGCCACCGGCGGGCCGTCACCCCGGACTCCCCCGCCACGGTGATCTACACCTCCGGCACCACCGGCCGGCCCAAGGGCTGCGTCCTCACCCACGCCAACTTCCTCTTCGAGAGCGGCACCCTCGTGGAGCGGTGGCAGGCCGTCTTCCGCACCCGGGACGGCGAGGAGCCCTCCACCCTGCTCTTCCTGCCGATCTCGCACGTCTTCGGCCGCATGGTGGAGGTGGCGGGCATCGTGCACGGCGTGAAGATGGGCCACCAGCCCGAACTCTCCGCGAAGGCCCTGATGCCGGATTTCGCGGAGTTCCGGCCGACGTTCATCCTGGCCGTCCCGCACATCTTCGAGAAGATCTTCAGCGGCTCACGGCGCAAGGCCGAGACCGAGGGGAAGCTGCGCCCCTTCGACAAGGCGGTGGAGGTCGCCGTGCGCTACGCGGAGGCCGTGGAGAACCGGGCCTTCGGCACCGGCCCGGGGCCCGGCCCCGCCCTGCGGATGCAGCACCAGGTCTTCGACAAGCTCGTCTACGGCAAGCTGCGGGCCGCCATGGGCGGGCGGATCCGCCACGCCATGTCGGGCGGCTCGGCGATGGAGCGGCGGCTGGGCCTGTTCTACGCGGGCGCCGGCATCACCGTCATCGAGGGTTACGGGCTGACGGAGACCACCGGGGCGGCGACCGCCAACCCGCCGGAGCGCCTCCGCCACGGCACCGTGGGCCAGCCCGTCCCCGGCACCTCCGTACGCGTCGCCGGCGACGGCGAGATATGGGTCAGCGGGCCCAACGTCTTCAGCGGCTACCTCAACGAGCCCAAGGCGACCCACGCGGTGCTCCGGGACGGCTGGCTGGCCACCGGCGACCTCGGCTCGCTGGACGAGGACGGCTATCTCACCATCACCGGGCGGAAGAAGGAGATCCTGGTGACGGCGAGCGGCAAGACCGTCTCGCCGGGGCCCCTGGAGGAACGGGTCCGGCTGCATCCGCTGGTCGCCCAGTGTCTCGCCGTCGGCAACGACCGGCCGTACGTCGCGGCGCTGGTCACCCTCGACCAGGAGGCCGTCGACCACTGGCTGACGGTGCGCGGCAAGCCGAAGATGAAACCGGCGGAGCTGGTGCGGGACAAGGAGCTGGAGACGGAGATCCGCCGCGCCGTGGTGGCGGCCAACACCATGGTGTCGCAGGCCGAGTCGATCCGCACCTTCCGCATCCTGGCCGGGCAGTTCACCGAGGAGCGGGGGCTGCTCACGCCCTCGCTGAAGCTGAGGCGCAAGGCCATCGCGGAGCGGTACGCCCGCGAGATCGAGGCCCTGTACCGCACCTGAGCCACCCGCGCCCCGGCGCCGCCGCCCCCGGGTGGCGGCGCGGCGCCGGCGGTGGTGCCCCGGCGGTGGGGCCCGGCCCGCCGGCTCCTCGTCCGGTGACGCTCCACGCGGAATACGTTTCCCGGAGTGCGGAACCGGTGGTCATCAATCACCCGGAACGGGGCAGAATCGAGGAGTCCCCACGGCACACGCCACACACGACACGTACGACCACACGACGCAAAGGAATCGACCGCTCGTGAGCCACGTTCCCGACATCACGCTCAACAACGGCGTCCGCATGCCGCAGCTCGGCTTCGGCGTCTGGCAGGTACCGGACGACGAGGCCACGGACGCGGTGACCGCCGCGCTCGAAACCGGCTACCGGTCCATCGACACCGCCGCGATCTACGGCAACGAGGCCGGCACCGGGGCGGGCATCGCCCGTTCCGGCCTCCCCCGCGAGGAGGTCTTCGTCACCACGAAGGTGTGGAACAGCGACCAGGGCTACGACACGACCCTCCGCGCCCTGGACACCTCGCTGGAGAAGCTCGGCCTGGACCAGGTGGACCTCTACCTCATCCACTGGCCGATGCCCAAGCGCGACCGCTACGTCGACACCTTCCGCGCCCTGGAGCAGATCCGGAAGGACGGCCGGGCCCGCGCCATCGGCGTCTCCAACTTCCTGCCCGAGCACCTCGTGCGGCTGCTCGACGAGACGGAGGTCGTCCCCGCCGTCAACCAGATCGAGCTGCACCCCTGGCTCCAGCAGGGCGACTCCCGGGCCTTCCACGCGGAGCACGACATCGCCACCGAGGCGTGGTCGCCGCTCGGCTCGGGCAAGGGGCTGCTCGACGAACCGGCCATCGGCCGTATCGCGGAGCGGCTGGGGCGCACGCCCGCGCAGGTCGTCCTCCGCTGGCACCTCCAGCTCGGCAACGTGGTGATCCCCAAGTCGGTCACCCCGTCCCGGATCAAGGAGAACTTCGACGTCTTCGGCTTCGAGCTGGACGGCGAGGACATGGCGGCGATCGCCGCGCTGGACTCCGGGAAGCGGCTGGGCGCAAACCCGGCCGAGGCCGACTTCACCTGAGCCGCCGAGGCGCGTCCCCGCCCGCCGCACCGGCGGGCCCGGGCACCCGCCGGCCCCTCACCGCCCCACCGCCCGCCCCGCCGCCCTCCCCCCGCCCCCGGCGGGCCGGGCGGCGGGGCGGCGCCGTACGCGTGGTCCCGGGCACGGCCCGGCCGCCCCGGGTGCGGCCCCGCGACGGCGAGGGCCGGAAAAACGTTGACCTCAAGCGCGCTCGAACTCCTAACGTGTCCGCCATGGACATGGAAGTCACCGCGTGGACGTCCCTTCACCACGCCGCCAACGCCGCCACCAAGGACGACGCGCGCCCGTTCGCCCGGGCCACGCTCCGCCGCATCGGCGCCTTCGCCCGCCCGCACCGCACCGCACTGCTGTGGTTCCTGCTGCTGAGCGTCCTCACGGCCACCCTCGCCGTCGCCACGCCGGTACTCGCCGGACGGGTCGTGGACGGCATCGTCCGCGGCGCCCCGGCGGCCACCGTCACCACCCTGGCCGTCGCCATCGCGATCATCGCGGTCGCCGAGGCCGGGCTCGGGCTGCTCGCCCGCCGGCTCTCCGCGGGCATCGGCGAGGGTCTCATCCTCGATCTGCGGCGGGCCGTCTTCGACCACGTCCAGCGGATGCCCGTGGCCTTCTTCACCCGCACCCGCACCGGGGCGCTGGTCAGCCGTCTCAACAACGACGTGATCGGCGCGCAGCGCGCGTTCAGCGACACCCTCTCCGGTGTCGTCGCCAATCTCGTCACCCTGGCGCTCACCCTGGTGGTGATGGTCAGCCTCTCCTGGCGGATCACGCTGCTCGCGCTGCTCCTGCTGCCGGTGTTCGTGCTGCCCGCGCGCCGCATGGGCGGCCGGCTGGCGGCGCTGCGGCGGGAGGCCGCGCGCTACAACTCCGCGATGTCCACACAGATGACGGAGCGTTTCTCCGCCCCCGGCGCCACCCTGGTCAAGCTCTTCGGCCGGCCGGCGGAGGAGTCGGCGGAGTTCGCGGCCCGCGCGCGGCGGGTGCGGGACATCGGCATCCGCACCGCCATGCTGCAAACGGTCTTCATCACCGCGCTCACCCTCGTCTCCGCCCTCGCGCTGGCCCTCGTCTACGGGCTCGGCGGCCTCTCCGCGCTGCGCGGCGGCCTGGAGCCGGGGGACGTGGTCGCCCTCGCGCTGCTGCTCACCCGGCTCTACGCGCCCCTGACCGCCCTGGCGGGGGCGCGCGTCGAGGTGATGAGCGCCATGGTGAGCTTCGAGCGCGTCTTCGAGGTGCTGGACCTCAAGCCGCTGATCGAGGAGAAGCCGGACGCGGTACGGGTGCCGGACGGGCCGGTCGCCGTGGAGTTCGACGCGGTGTCCTTCGGTTACCCGTCCGCCGACAAGGTGTCCCTGGCCTCCCTGGAGGAGGTCGCCGCGCTCGACACCCGCGGGGGCACCCGCGTGCTGCACGAGGTGTCGTTCCGGGTGGAACCGGGCCGCATGGTGGCGCTCGTCGGCTCCTCGGGCGCCGGGAAGTCCACCATCGCGCAGCTCCTGCCCCGGCTGTACGACGTCGACGAGGGCGCGATCCGGCTCTCCGGCACCGACGTCCGCGACCTCACCGCGGAGTCCCTGCGCGCGACGGTCGGCCTCGTCACCCAGGACGGCCACCTCTTCCACGAGTCGATCCGCGCCAACCTGCTGCTGGCCCGGCCGGAGGCGACGGAGGAGGAGGTGTGGGAGGTGCTGCGCCGCGCCCGCCTCGACGGCCTGGTGGCCGAACTCCCCGACGGGCTGGACACCGTCGTCGGCGAACGCGGCTACCGTCTCTCCGGCGGGGAGCGGCAGCGCCTGACCATCGCCCGGCTGCTCCTGGCCCGCCGGCGGGTCGTCGTCCTGGACGAGGCGACGGCCCACCTGGACTCCACCTCCGAGGCGGCGGTGCAGGAGGCGCTGGCCGAGGCCCTGTCCGGGCGGACCGCGGTGGTGATCGCGCACCGGCTCTCCACCGTGCGCGCCGCCGACCAGATCCTCGTCGTGGAGGCCGGCCGGATCGTGGAGCGCGGCACGCACGAGGAGCTGCTGGCCGCGGGCGGACGGTACGAGGAGCTGTACCGCACGCAGTTCAGCGACCCGGGGTCCGGCACCGGAGCGGGCACGCCGGCCGGGGTGGCCGGTGCCCCGCGTCAGACGACCGTCACCGGGTGACGGACCACCGCGTCGAACAGATAGCCCTGGGTGTTGGGCACGGCGGTGTCCGGCTGGGTGCGGCCGGCGGAGTCGGTGGCCCGGGCCAGGAGGTGGACGGGCCCGGGTGCGCCGGGTTTCCAGGGCAGGGACCAGCGGGCCCAGCTGCCGGCGCGGGAGGAGTCGTGCAGCCGGGCCGGGCGCCAGTTCGCCCCGCCGTCGGTGCTGACCTCGACCCGGGTGATGCCTCCGGCGCCCGACCAGGACCGGCCGTGCAGCACCTGCCGCTGCCCGGCCGGGAAGGCGGCGCCATCCGGCAGTTCGAAGGCGCTCTTGACCGTCTGCCGGGTCAGCGGGGCGCTGCCGTCCGCCGGGTGGGCGGGGCCGAACAGCCGGTAGAGGGTGGTGTTCCAGGGGGAGAACAGGGGCTGCGCGGACACCTCGATGTCGCCCACCCACTTGACCGAGGCGATCCCCACCCAGGAGGGCACCAGGACCCGGACCGGGTGGCCGTGGTCGTGCGGCAGCGGTTCGCCGTTCATCTCGTACGCGAGCAGGACGTCGTCCAGGGCCTTGGCCAGGGGCAGCGGACGGCGCACCCGGCCCAGGTCCTCCCCGCCGCTGACGTACTCCGCGTCCAGGCCGCGCGGCTGGACGTCCACGGCGTACGGGGAGAGCCCGGCCCGGTGCAGGACGTCGGCCAGGCGCACCCCGCGCCAGCGGGCGACGCCGATCGCGCCGAGCTTCCACGGGGTGCCGCTCACCGTCTCGCCCTGCTGATCCGTGTAGTACCCGCGCCCGTTCCCGGCGCATTCGACGAACGCGGTCCGGGTGACGGCGGGCAGCGCGCGCAGCTCCTCGTAGCCGAACTCCACCGCCCGGTCCTCGCCGGGTGCCCCCCGCAGCCCGCTGCCCCACAGCCGCAGCCGCCAGTCACCGGCGTCCAGCACGGGGGTGGCGGTGTGGTTGCGTACGAAGAACAGCTCGTTGGGGGTGTGGAGGCCGGTTCCGCGCAGCGCCTCCCACCGGGTCTCGGCGTTGGTGCCGTGGCGGAGGAACCACTCGGGCGGCAGCGGCTTGACGATCGGGGCACCGGCACCGGCACCGGCACGGTCACCGTCGCTGTCACCGGCGGCGGCCCGGCCCGCGGCGGAGTGGGCCCGCTCACCGGTACCCGCCGCACGGGCCGGGGACGGGGACGCCAGCGCGGTGCCGCCGGCCGTGGCGGCGAGCAGGGTGAGCAGGGCGCGGCGGCTCACCCCGTCGGCCCGGGCCTCCCCGGCGAGCCACTGGCGCAGCCGGCGGCGGTCGTAGGCGGTCTCGTCGGGGTGGGGCACGGCAGCGCGCGGCGGCGGGGGCGGGGCTGATGCGGACATGAGGCTCCTCTCGTCGGCGGACGAGGCCGGCGGGACGGGGTGCGGGACGGGGTGGCGGGAGAACAAAGGGGACGGGAGGCCGGGGGAACGGGAGGGCTGAGCCACCGGGGCGGACCGGGCGGCGACGGCGGCCGGGCGGCGGCGCGGCGGATCGCGGTCGCCGGCCGGTGGCCCGGGTGGTCCAGGTGACTCAGGTGGGCCGGCCCCGGGCCGCTCACGCGCCGGGACCGTCCACCGCGTCAGCCGTCGGTCCGGGGCAGCCCGGGCGGGTTGATCTCCGATTCCTGCACCGCCTCGCCGCTCAGCCCCCAGCGCTTCAGCACCCGCGCGTAGGTGCCGTTGCCGATGACCTCGTTCAACGCGCCGGCCAGCGGTTCGGCCAGCCCGTTGTCCTTCTTGGTGGTGGCCGCGATGAGGCCCTGGAGGGTGGCCCCGGCGCCGGAGGAGGTGCCGGCTATCTCGGTCTCGCCGGTGGTGGCCACGTGGTAGGCGGCGGTCGGGTTGGGGCCGAGGAAGAGATCGATCCGGCCGGACCTGAGGGCCAGATAGGTGTCGCTGACCTTCCGGTAGTACTTGATGTCCACCGGGTCGCGGCCGGCCTTCTCGTTCAGCTCGCTCCACTCGATCAGCAGCTTCTCCTGGTTGGTCCCGGTGTCCACGGCGACCGTCCTGCCCGCCACGTCCTCGGGTCCGGTCACCTTCAGGCCGCTGCCCTTCTTCGCCTCGAACGCCAGGTTGTCCTCGCGGTAGGTCGCGAAGTCGTACGTGTCCTTGCGCTCCTCGGTGACGGTGATGTTGCTGAACCCGGCGTCGTACTTCCCGCTGTCGAGCCCGACGAAGATGTTCTCCCACGAGACCGTGTTGATCCGCGCTTCGAGGCCGAGGACGTCGGCGACCAGGTACGCGAGGTCGGGTTCGACGCCGATGACGGTCTTGTTGTCGGTGGCGTGGAAGGTGAGCGGCGCCGCGGAACCGGAGGAGTTGACGATCTCCAGGGTGCCCCGCTCGCGGATCTCCCGCGGGAGCCGGGCGGCGATGGAGTCGACCTTCTCCGTGGTGACGCGGTTCTGGTCGGGGCTGAGGTTGATCTTCGTGCGGGGGCCCCGCGTGCCGTCCCCGCCGACCTCGGCCGTGCCGCCGTCGGTGGGGTCGGCGCAGGCGGCCAGGGCGAGCGCGGCGACGAGGGCGAGCGCGGACGCGGCGGTGCGGCGGAACAGAGGGGGCACGGTGGTTCTCCTCGGGTGAGACGGAACGGGAACGGGTGGAAAGGCGCGGGGCGGCGGGGGCCGCGGGGCGGGAGAGGACACAGGGGACGCGGTGGCGGGGATGGCGGGAGGGGCGGCGTCCGTCAGAGGACCTTGGAGAGGAAGGCGCGGGTGCGCTCGTGGCGCGGGGTGTCCAGGACGGCCGCGGGCGGCCCCTGCTCCACCACGACACCGCCGTCGAGGAACACCACCGTGTCGGCGACCTCGCGGGCGAAGCCGATCTCATGGGTCACGACGATCATGGTGGTGCCGCCGCGGGCCAGGTCCTTGATGACGTCGAGGACCTCACCGACCAGTTCCGGGTCGAGCGCGGAGGTGGGCTCGTCGAAGAGCAGCACCTTCGGTTCGAGGGCGAGCGCACGGGCGATGGCCACGCGCTGCTGCTGCCCGCCGGAGAGCTGCCGGGGGTAGGCGTCCGCCTTGCCGGCGAGGCCGACCCGCGCCAGCAGCTCACGGGCCGTGGCCACCGCCTCCCGGCGCGGTCGCCGCAGCGCGGAGACCGGGGCCTCCACGAGGTTCTCCGCCACGGTCAGGTGCGGGAAGAGGTTGAAGTTCTGGAAGACGAACCCGATGCGGGTCCGCTGCCTGAGGATCTCCTTCTCCTTCAGCTCGTACAGCTTGCCGCCCGCGCGGCGGTAGCCGATGAGCTCCCCGTCGACCCCGATCCAGCCGCGGTCGACCTTCTCCAGATGGTTGACGGCGCGCAGCAGCGTCGACTTGCCGGACCCCGACGGGCCGACGATCACGGTCACCTCACCGGCCCGGACCTGGAGATCGATGCCGCGCAGCACCTCCGTGGCGCCGAAACTCTTGTGGACACCGCGGATGTCCACCATCACCGCGCTCATCGGCGGTCTCCCGGGGGTTCGGCGGCGCGGGCCGGCGGCCCGCCCCGGGTGGTCGCGGCGGGGAGGCCGCGCAGGAAGGCCCGGGCGCGCCCGAGCGGTGTGGGCGGCGGGGTGCGGTCGGCGCCCCGGGCGAAGCGGCGCTCCACGTAGTACTGCGCCACCGACAGCAGGGAGGTCAGCACCACGTACCAGACCGTGGCGACCAGCAGCAGCGGGATCACCCGGCCGTTGCGTCCGTAGATCACCTGGGTCTGGTAGAAGAGCTCGCCGATGGACATGACGTACACCACCGACGTGCCCTTGAGCAGGCCGACGATCTCGTTGCCGGCCGTGGGCAGGATCGCCCGCATGGCCTGCGGCAGCACGATCCGGCGGATCTGCCGCAGCCGGGGAAGGCCGAGCGCGGCGGCGGCCTCCCGCTGCCCCTGGTCCACCGAGAGGACGCCGCCGCGGACGATCTCGGCGGCGTAGGCGGCCTGGTGGAGCGTCAGCCCGATGACGGCGGCGCCGATGGTGCCGATCAGGTCGTTGCTCTCCACGGACCACAGCACCGGCCCGAAGGGGATGCCGACGCCCAGCCGCTCGTACAGGGCGCTCAGGTTGAACCAGAACACGAGCTGGACGATCATCGGAATGGACCGGAAGATCCAGACGTAGCCCCAGGCGACGGTCCGCAGCACCGGGCTCCCGGAGAGCCGCATGAACGCCAGGACGGTGCCGAGGAGGAAGCCCAGCACGGTGGCGTAGGCGGTGAGCTGGAGCGTCACCCACACCGCCCGGACGATCGTCTCGGAGAAGACGTAGGCGCCGAAGACGTCCCACTCCCAGACGGGGTTGGTGGCCAGGCCGTGCGCGAACTGGACGAGGAGCACGGCCACGGCCGCGGCGGCGGCCCAGCGGGCGGGGTGGCGGGCGGGGACAACCGTGAGCGAGGCCGGGTCGTCCGGGAGGGGCGGAGTGCCGGGGCCGGAGCCCGGGGAGGCCGCTCCGGGTGGCGCGGCGGCGGGGGCCTTCACCGGGGTCCGTCCTCTCCGGGGGCGGTGGGCAGGCCGGTTCCGGGCATCCCGGGCAGCTGTGCCGCGGGAGGACGCCTCCCGGGGAGACGCCCCTCGGAAAGGTGCTTCTCGGAAAGGTGCTTCTCGGGAAGGTGCTTCTCGGGAAGGTGCTTCTCGAAGGCCAGCGGGCCGATCGTCTCCGGGTCGGCGCCGGTGTCGAACAGCGGTGTGTAGCCGGTGGCCAGGTACAGCCCGCGGGCCTCGGGCTGGCGCGGCCCGGTGGTGAGCCGGATCCGCCGGTAGCCGCGTGCCCGCGCCTCGTTCTCCAGTTCGGCGACCACGCGGCGGGCGAGACCGCGGCGGCGGTGGGCGGAGTGCGTCCAGATCCGCTTCAGTTCGGCCGTGGCCGGGTCGTGGCGGCGGAACGCGCCGCCCGCGACGGGTTCTCCGTGGTCGAGGAGCAGGAGGAGAACACCCCCGTGGGAGGGGGTGAACTCCGCGTCGGGGTGGCGGGTGAACTCGTCCCGGGCGTCCGCGCCGTAGCGCGTGGCGTACTCGTGGGCCAGTTCCCGCAGCAGGGGCCGGACGCGCGGGTCGGAGACGGGCACGCGGACCACCGCCGGATCGGCCGCCGCCCGGGGCGGCGGTGCCGTGGACGTCATCCGCCCACCGCCGTGAGGATCCGCTCCAGGTTCCGGGGGCCCCGTTCCGCGCCCTCCGCGTCGCGCTTGGCGACCTCCTCGCGGACGATCGGGATCACGTGGCGGCCGAAGTCGGCGGCGTCGTCCAGCAGGGCGTAGCCGCGGGCGGAGAGGATGTCGACGCCCAGGTCGTAGTAGTCGAGCAGGGCGCGGGCGACGGTCTCGGGGGTGCCGACCAGGGCGTTGGAGTTCCCCGCGCCACCGGTCGCGGCGGCGGTCGGGGTCCACAGGGCGCGGTCGTACCGTTCCCCCTCGGCGGCGATCGCGACGAGCCGCTGCGAACCGGTGTTCTCCGGCGCGTCGCCCCGGTGGTGCCGCACCAGGCCCGCCCGGCGGTGGTCCCGGATGGCCCCGACGGTGCGGTGGGCCTTCTCCCAGGCCAGGTCCTCGGTGGGGGCGATGATCGGGCGGAAGGCGGCCTGGATGCGGGGGACGTCGGTGCGGCCCGCGGCCTTCGCGGCGGCCCGCACGGTCTCGATCTGCTCGGCGGTCCGCTCCAGGGGCTCGCCCCACAGGCAGTAGATGTCGGCCTCGGCGCCGCCAGCTGCGTACGCGGCGGGCGAGGAGCCGCCGAAGGAGACACCGGGGCGCGGGCGCTGGACGGGGAAGACGTCGCTGACGAAGTCGTGGAAGCGGTAGTGCCCGCCCTCGTGGTCGAAGGGCTCGTGGCTGGTCCAGACCTTCTTCACGATCCGGATGTACTCGCGGGTGCGGGCGTAGCGCTCGTCCTTGGTGAGGGTGTCGCCCTCGCGCCGCTGCTCGTGGTCGTTGCCGCCGGTGATGAAATGGACCGTCAGCCTCCCCTCGCTGATCTGGTCGAGGGTGGCGAAGGTCTTGGCGGCGAAGGTCGGGTACGACACGTTGGGCCGGTGGGCGAGCAGGAGCTGGAGCCGGTCCAGGCGGCTTGCGATGTAGGCGGCGGCGGGCGCGGGGTCCGGCGACCCGGAGCCGTAGGCGAACAGCACCCGGTCCCACCCGTGGTCCTCGTGCGCCCGGGCGAGCCGCAGCGTGTACTCCTTGTCGAAGGCGGGTCCGGTCCGGGGGGTGGTCTCGGAACCGTCGTGGGTGGCGGCGATGCCGAGGAATTCCACGGGCATGTCGGTGGCCTTTCGGGAACGACCGCGCCGGCGCGCGGCGGGGCACGGCCTTGCGCGCGGGCGCCGGGAGCGACGGGGACGGGTGACGGGCACGGCAGGTGAGGTGCGTGGGGGGCGGTCAGGTGACGGCCCGTCAGATGAACGGGCGCGCCGGACAGCGCGTGTGACGACGCCGGGCGTCGGGTGGGACGGGGCCGCGGCAGCGCGCGGGAAGGGGGAACTCGGCCCGCGACGGCGGGTTCACCGAGGGAGGGAAGGGCCGGTCAGCCGGCCCGCTGCCGCGTCAGGCGCAACACGAGGCCGACCACACCCGACCGAAGTCGATGTGGACGCGCGAGACCAAGCGCCGCTGGGCAGTCATGCGGACCATTGAGCAGCACATCCCACGCTTCGTCAAGCGGTCACCCTCCCCCGGGGCCGTTCCGGCGGGCCCCCGCCACGCGCTGTTGACACATCCGCGCCATGGGCACATACGATCGAGGACGGACCGGCTCCGCCCCGCGCGGCGGACCGTCCGGCCGCGTTGAGGGACGCGGCGCATGTGACGACGCCGGACCCCGGCCACACCACACCCGCGCGGCGCCGTGGCGCCGTGCCTCCCGCCGGTGTCACCGGGTGACCGCCCCCGCCTGCGCCTCCCTCCCCCGGAGAACCTTCTGATGGCCACCTCTTCCGGTGCCGTGCCCCGCGGCGCCGGCCCTTCCGGCATCCCGCCGGCCGGCGCCACCACCGCGATCACCACCGCGATCACCGTCGAAGCCCCGATCACGCCCCCCGTCGCGACCGCCGTCTCCGGCACCGGCGTCGCCGCCGCGGTCCGTGTGGCGACACCCTCGTGGTGGGCGAGCGCCCTCCGGCCCGTCCCCCGTGGCAGCGCCGGTTCCCGCCCACCGGGGGCCGCGCCGCGCCGCCGCGGCGGGCGCCGGGCGATCACCTGCGCGCTCCGCCACCTCGCGGTCGCCGGTGTGTTCGGCCCGGGCCGGTACCCCGGCCGGCGGCGCGGGCGCCGGGCAGACCCCCGCGCGCTGCCCGCGCCTCCGCCCCGGCGGCCGCGGGGCCGCCCGGCCGTCCTGCTCGCCCTGCCCGCCACGGCGCCGGCCCCCGGCGCCCACCCGGCGGACGGCGGTGACCGGTGAACGGCCGCCCCGGCGCGGCGGTCCTGGTCGTCGTCGGCGCGGGCCCCCGCGCCACCGGCCTCCTGGAGCGCATCGCCGCCAACGCCCCCGAACTCTGGCGCGCGGACCGGGAGTTGCGCATCCATCTGGTGGATCCGCACCCGCCCGGCCCCGGCCGGATCTGGCGGCACCGGCAGTCGCCGCTGCTGCGGATGAACTCCATGGCCGAGGACGTCACCCTGTTCACCGACGCGTCCTCCACGATCGAGGGCCCGGTGCGGCCGGGCCCCTCCCTCGCCGAATGGGCCGCCCGGTTCCACGGGGCGGGGGCGGATGACCCGCCGCACTCCCCCGGGCTCCCGGGCTCCCCCGCACGGGAGGCGCCCTCACCCCGGCCCGCCGTCCCGCCCGGCCGGACGCCGCCCCCGGGCACGCCCGCGGCCCCGGCCGACGGGGGAGAACCCCGGCCCGGCTCCACGCCGTCCTACCGGCCGGGGACAACCCCGCGCCCGCCTTCGTCCCCGCACCCGCCATCGTCCCCGCGTCCGCCTTCGCCCCCGGCCGGCCGAGGCGCGGCCCCGCCCGGGCCACCGGCCTCCCCCGGCCCGGGCCGCGTGCCCCCGCCGGGCTCCCAGGCCGTCCCCGGCCCGGACGGCCCGCCCCCGCCGTCCGCCGACCCGGACGTGCTCGCCGAGCTGCGCGCCCTGCGCGGAACGGACTTCCCCACCCGCCGGGCCCAGAGCGCCTACCTGGACTGGGTGTTCCGCCGGGCGCTGGCCGACCTGCCGCCCTCGATCACCGTCACCTGGCACCGCGCCACCGCGACCGCGGTCACCGGCCCCGCGGACGGACCGCAGCACGTCCATCTCGCCGGCCGCGCCACCCCGCTCACCGCCGACCTCGTGGTGCTCGCCCAGGGACACCTCGGCGCCGCACCCGACGCGGTTCACCGCGGCCGCGCCGCCTTCGCCCGCCGCCACGGGCGCTTCCACCTCCCGCCGGAGTTCTCCGCCGACGCCGACCTCTCCGCCCTGCGCCCCGGGGAGGACGTCATCGTCCGCGGCTTCGGCCTGGCGTTCGTCGATCTCATGGCGCTGCTCACCGAGGGCCGGGGCGGCACGTACCGCACCGGGCCCGGCGGCGTCCTCACCTACCTCCCCTCGGGCCGCGAGCCCGTCCTCCACGTCGGATCGCGGCGCGGGGTGCCGTACCACGCCAAGACGGGGTACCGGCTCCAGGGCCCCCGGCCGCCGCTGCCCCGGTACTTCGGGCCCGCTGCGATCGGCGCCCTGCTCGCCGGGGGCCGTCCGCTGGACCTGCGCCGCGACGTGTGGCCGCTGATGGCCAAGGAGATCGGCTTCGGCCACTACCACGAGCTGTTCCACGCCCACCCCGGGCGCACGGCCCTGCCCTGGCCGGAGTTCCTCGCCGCGTACGACCACCTCGACTGGCACTCCCCCGCCATGGCCGGCCTCGTCGGCGCCGCCGTGCCCGGCCCGGCGGACCGGCTGGACCTCGCGTCCCTCGACCGGCCCCTGGACGGCCTGTCCTTCCCGGCGCCGGAGGACTTCCAGGACCATCTGCGCGACCACATCACCCGGGACGTCACCCGCCGGGAGAATCCGGAGTTCAGCGCCGACCTCGGCGCCTTCCTCGCGCTGCTCTCCGTCTACGGGCAGCTGCCCCGCCTCGCCGCCGCGGGCCGTCTCACCGCCCGATCGGCCGCCGACGACCTCGACGGCTGGTGGCACGGCTTCTTCAGCTTCCTCGCCTCCGGACCACCCGGCTTCCGCCTGCGCCAGCTCCTCGCGCTCTCCCGGGCCGGGACCGTCCGCTTCGCGGGGGCGTCCCTCCAGGTCGGCACCGACGAGGCCACCGGCACGTTCACCGCCTCCAGCCCCACCGTCCCCGGGCACACCACCCACGCCACCGCCCTGATCGAGGCCCACCTGCCGCGCCCCTCCCTCAGCCGCACCGAGGACCCGCTGCTGCGGAGCCTGTACCGGGCCGGCGCGCTCACCGAGGAGGTCATCGCCGACCCCACCCGCACCCACCACTCCGGTCTGCTGGCCGTCTCGCCCGGCGGCCATGTCATCGACCCCGCCGCCGGCGGTCCGCACCCCCGCCGCCTCGCCCTCGGCGCGCCCACCAGCAGCCGGGCCCTCGCCGCCTTCGCCCGCCCGCACACCGACGCCCCGGCCTTCCGCCAGAACGACGCGGTGGCCCGCGCCCTGCTCCGCACCCTGGGCACCGCCGGGGCCGGCCCGGCCCCGTCCCCGGCGGACGGGCGGCCCCTCCAGGTATGAGCCCCTCCCGCGGCTCCGCCGCCCCCGCCCCCGTCCCACCTCTTTCACCGTCTCCCCCGCCCGGGCCCTGGTGGGAGCCGCCGGCCCCGGGCCCGCGCCGGGGTGGGCCACCGGTGAGCGCCGGGACCGCGCGCGTCCGCCCCGTACGCGCACGGCCGGGCCCCGGGGCGCGGGACCACCGCCCGGCCGCCGGGCCACCCGCGCCGCAGCGACCGGCCGCACGCCACGGCGCCGGGGCGCTCCGCCGGACGGCTGCGGCACCATGGCGGCTGCACCGATCACGTATTCACCCCCAGGAGCTCTCATGACCTGGCCGACCACGGTGGCCGGGCTGGCCGCCGGGCTGCTGACGGCGGCGGTGGCCACGCCGGTGGGGGTGTCGGGCGCGGTCTTCCTGCTGCCGGTGCAGCTGAGCGTGCTGGGGGTGCCCAGCCCGGCGGTCACGCCCACCAATCTGCTGTTCAACGTGGTGGCCGGGCCGGGCGCCCTGCTCCGCCACCACCGCGCGGGCCGGCTGTTCGGCCCGCTGACGCGGCGCCTGGTCCTGGGCGCCCTGCCCGGGGTGGTCATCGGCGCGGTGGTCCGGGTCTTCGCCGTCCCCGGGGCCACCGTCTTCCGCCTCCTGGTCGCCGCGCTGCTGGTGCCGCTGGGCCTGTGGCTCGTCGGGCGCACCCTCCGGCCCGCCCGGCGGGGCCCGGCCGCGTCCCCCTCGCCCCGGGCCCTCACCGGTCTGGCCCTGGCCGTCGGGGTCATGGGCGGGATCTACGGGATCGGTGGCGGCTCCGTCCTCGGCCCGGTGCTGGTGGGCCGGGGCATGCCCGTCGCCGGGGTGGCGCCGGCCGCTCTCGCCACCACGTTCGTCACCTCCGTGGCGGGCGCCGGGACCTTCGCGCTGCTCTCCCTGACCGGCTCCGGCGCCGTCGCGCCCGACTGGCCTCTCGGCCTGGCCTGTGGTGTCGGCGGGCTGATCGGCGGATACCTGGGGGCACGCCTCCAGCCTCACCTGCCCGAGACGGCGCTGCGCCTCCTGCTCGGCACGCTGGCCGCGGCACTCGGCACCCTGTACGCCGTGCAGGCGCTGGGCTGAGACGGGAGGTCCGGCCCCTCCGTGGCAGCGCGGACGGGGTTCCTCCGCACCGCCACGAGGGCAGGAGGAAAGCCGCATTCCGCCGCGAAACCCCGGACCCCTCGCCTGGACCGACCGAACCTGTCCCGCATCGCGAGATAAGGCAGTCCATCATATGAACACCCCATTGGGGTGGCGGCCACCATCTGACACGATCCCCATCAGACAGGTAGGAAAACTAGGGATCACCGGGGGTGGCCATGCGAACGCGGAGCCGCGCGGACCTGGCACTCCCCCTGCTCACCTCGCGTCGTCACATCGACCTCGCCCGCACGTCCAGCGCCGTCTGTCGCCCCGTCTGAGCCGTCCGCGGCCTCCCCTCCGGCCGCCGGCGCCCCCACGCCGGCCCGCCCCACCGCGTACCTCCTCCGGGCCCCGGGGCGCCCGACGACGCCGAAGCCCGCGAGCGGCGCAGGCCGGCGCGGGTCCACCCCACCCGCGTCCCGCGCCCTCCACACCTCCCTGATCAGCACTTTCCCTGAGAGGACACCTCCGTGTCTGCCGCAAGACCGCTCACCGCCCTGCGTACCCTCGCCGCCCTCGTGGCGCTCCCCCTCCTGCTCACCGCCTGCGGCTACGGGTCCGAGAGCGCCGACGACGAGCAGGGCGCCGAGGTGTCGGCGGGCGCCGAGAAGCTCTCCGCCGACGAGGTGAAGATCGGCTACTTCCCCAACCTCACGCACGCCACCGCCCTGGTGGGCATCGAGCAGGGTCTGCTCCAGAAGGAACTGGGCGGCACCAAGATCAAGACGTCGACCTTCAACGCCGGCCCCTCCGAGATCGAGGCGCTCAACGCCGGCTCCATCGACATCGGCTGGATCGGCCCCTCGCCCTCCATCAACGGCTACACCAAGTCCGGCGGCAAGAACCTCCGCATCATCGGCGGTTCCGCCTCCGGCGGCGTGAAGCTCGTGGTCAACCCCAAGAAGATCAAGTCCCTGGACGACGTCAAGGGCAAGAAGATCGCCACCCCGCAGCTCGGCAACACCCAGGACGTGGCGTTCCTCAACTGGATCGCCGAACAGGGCTGGAAGGTCGACGCCCAGAGCGGCAAGGGTGACGTCTCCGTCGTCCGCACGGACAACAAGATCACCCCTGACGCCTACAAGTCCGGCTCGATCGACGGCGCCTGGGTGCCCGAGCCGACGGCCTCCAAGCTGGTCACCGAGGGCGCCGAGGTCCTCCTCGACGAGGCCGACCTGTGGCCGGACAAGAAGTTCGTGATCACCAACATCATCGTGTCGCAGAGCTTCCTGAAGGAGCACCCGGACGTCGTCGAGGCCGTGCTGCGCGGCTCCGTGAAGACCAACAAGTGGATCGGCGACAACCCGGACGAGGCCAGGACCTCCGCCAACGCGGCGCTGAAGAAGCTGACCGGCAAGGAGCTGCCGGCCGACGTCCTGGACCCGGCGTGGGAGTCCATCACCTTCCTCGACGACCCGCTGGCCGCCACCCTCGACGCCCAGGCCGAACACGCCGTGCAGGCCGGGCTGCTGGAGAAGCCCTATCTGAAGGGCATCTACGACCTCGGCCCGCTCAACAAGGTGCTGACGGACGAGGGCGGCGACAAGGTCGGCGCCGCCGGGCTCGGCACCGAGTGACCCCCGACCGCACCGACCGCACCGACCGCACCGACCGCACCGGATGACCGTCCCCAGGAGGTGACGACCATGGCCACCACCCTCGCCACGGCGGCCGAGGACGCCACGGCGGTGGCGCACGCCGCCCGTATCGAGCAGGTGTCGAAGTCCTTTCCCGTGCCGGGCGCGCCCGGCGGCCGCCAGCTCGTCCTGGACGGGATCACGCTCGATGTCGCGCCAGGCGAGTTCGTCACCCTCCTGGGGGCCTCCGGCTGCGGGAAGTCGACGCTGCTCAACCTGGTCGCCGGGCTCGACAGGCCGTCCGCCGGTTCCATCACCACCGACGGCCGGCCCGCCCTGATGTTCCAGGAGCACGCGCTCTTCCCGTGGCTGACCGCGGGCCGGAACATCGAACTCGCGCTGAAGCTGCGCGGGGTCGCCAAGGCCGAGCGCCGCACCGAGGCGGAACGCCTGCTGGAACTCGTCCGGCTGCGGGACGCGCACGGCAAGCGCGTGCACGAACTGTCGGGCGGCATGCGGCAGCGTGTCGCGCTGGCCCGGGCCCTGGCCCAGGACAGCCGGCTGCTGCTGATGGACGAGCCGTTCGCCGCGCTGGACGCCATCACACGGGACGTGCTGCACGAGGAGCTGTCCCGTATCTGGGCCGAGACCGGGGTGTCGGTGCTGTTCGTCACGCACAACGTGCGGGAGGCGGTGCGGCTCGCCCAGCGCGTCGTCCTGCTCTCCTCCCGTCCGGGCCGGATCGCCCGGGAGTGGACCGTCTCCATCCCGCAGCCCCGCCGCATCGAGGACGGCGCGGTCGCCGAACTGTCCGTCGAGATCACCGAAGAACTGCGTGGGGAGATCCGCCGCCATGGCCAGCACTGACCACCGCACCGGTGCCGGGCCCGGGGCCGCCGCGACCGGGCCCGGCGCCGGGAAGGACGAGCCCGCCGCGGGCGGGAGGCGCGGGGAGGCGAACGACCTGGCGGGGCTGGAGGCCGGGCTCGACGCCCTGGACTCCGTGCAGGCCGTCCGGACGCCCCTGCGCGAGACCCTGCTGCGCAAGGTCCTGCCGCCGGTCATCGCCGTCACCTTGGTACTGGTGGTCTGGCAGGTGCTGGTGTGGGCCGAGGTCGTCCCCGCCTACAAGCTGCCCTCCCCGTCGGAGGTGTGGGGCGAGGTGCGCGACGCCTGGCTCCAGGGAACGCTTCTCGACTACATCTGGACCAGCGTCTCGCGCGGACTCCTCGGCTTCCTGCTGGCGCTCGCCATCGGGACGCCGCTCGGCCTGCTGGTGGCCCGGGTACCCTTCGTCCGGGCGGCGATCGGCCCCATCCTCTCCGGGTTGCAGTCGCTGCCGTCGGTGGCGTGGGTGCCGCCCGCCGTGATCTGGCTGGGCCTCAACAACTCGATGATGTACGCCGTCATCCTGCTCGGCGCCGTCCCGTCCATCGCCAACGGCCTCGTCGCGGGCATCGACCAGATCCCGCCGCTGTTCCTGCGCGCCGGGCGGACGCTGGGCGCGACCGGGATCCGCGGCGCCTGGCACATCGTGATGCCGGGCGCGCTCCCCGGATATCTGGCGGGACTGAAGCAGGGCTGGGCGTTCTCCTGGCGCTCCCTGATGGCGGCGGAGATCATCGCCTCCTCGCCCGACCTCGGCGTCGGCCTCGGCCAGTTGCTGGAGAACGGGCGGAACAACAGCAGCATGTCCCAGGTGTTCCTGGCCATCTTCCTGATCCTGCTCGTCGGTATCGCCATCGACCTGCTGATCTTCAGTCCGCTGGAGCGGCGGGTCCTGCGCGGGCGCGGCCTGCTGACCGGCCGCTGAACCAGCGGGCCCGCCCGGCCTCCGGACCCCCTGTCCGGGACCGCCGGGGAGCGAAGGCCCCCGGCCCGGGCGGGGCCAGGGGGCGGGGCGCCGTCGCGGCCGGGGACACCGAGCGCTGGTCCGGGGGTGATTGGGCCCTGGTCCGGGGGTGATACTGAGGGTTTCCGAGGCCCTGACCCCGGCGGTTCTCCGGACCCTCGCCGCACGCGTGGCGCGGTCCGGCCGTTCCCACGGGAGCCGGGCCGCCACATCCGGTCGGGGCCGGAGCCGCCCGCGGCAGGCCCCCGGGAAGGAGCGCGCGCCACGATGATCCACGACGCGAGGACAGGGCACCCCGCCCCGGAGACCGGCCCGGCCACGGGCCCGGCCACCGGCCCGGACGGGGAGACGGCCCGGAGCATGGAGGCACCGGACCGGGCCGCGGTCCCGGGCCCGGACGGAGCCCCCGCCACGGGCGGCACCCAGGGCTCGCGGGCATCCGGTGGCGGAACGGCGGCCCATGAGGTCCCCGCGCCCCCGGCCCCCGGGGCCGGTGCGGACGGGCCGCCGCTCCCGGCCGGTTCGGAGGTCACCGTCCGGCTGGTCAAGGCGCCCCGCCCGGACAAGACCTACCCCGCGACGGTGGTCGCGGACGACGGCACGCGCGTGACGGTCCGCGCGCCCTGGGCCGGCGCCGCCCGCGACTTCGGCTTCGTCCGCTTCGAGCCCGGCGACGTCCTCACCGAGCACTTCTGGCGCGACCGCTGGTACGCGGTGAAGGAGGTCCGCGCCGCGGACGGCGCCCTCAAGGGCTGGTACTGCGACGTGACGCGGCCGGCGCGGGTCCTGGACGGGGGAACGGCCCCCGCCGCCGGGGGCGCCGGCCGGGGCGGCGGCCGGGCGGGGTCCGGCGGGAGCGCCGGTCCGGGGGCGCGCGCCACGCTTCTCGTCGCCGACCTCGATCTGGACCTGTGGTGTTCCGCCGACGGGAGGGCCGTCCTCCGCCTCGACGAGGACGAGTTCGCGGAGAGCGGCCTGACCGGGCGCGACCCGGGGGCGGCGGCCCGCGCCCTCGCGTCGCTGGACGAACTCGAACGCCTCGCCCACGGTGAGGGGCTGGGCGTGCTCACGGGCTGAGACGCCGCGCCCCGGGCCTCAGGCGCTCATGTATCTCGGGGGCTCAAGGACCTCCCCCAACTCAAGGGCTCCGGGAACTCAAGGACTCGGCGGCTCAAGGGCCCAGGGACCTCACGGTGTCGGCGGCAGGGGCAGCGGCAGCCCGGGGAGGCCGTCGATGCTCCTCGCGATGTGCTCCTTCCGGTGGAAGTAGGCGTCCAGCGAGGCGTCGTCCTCCCGTTCGAAGCGACGCCGGTGCAGATCGCGGTCGGCGTCGTGGCTCATGTACGGCACGCCGTAGCCGCAGGTGTCCCGGATGAGTTCGGCGTGCACCACGATGACGGCCCGCAGCCCGTGGCCGGAGGGGTCGATGCCGGTGAAGTGGCCGACCAGCTCCGGGAACCGCGGGTCGTCACGGAAGACCGGCTCGCCGCGGCCGTGCACGCGCACGATGTTCGGCGGGCCCTGGAAGGCGCACCACATGAGGGTGATTCGCCCGTTCTCCCGCAGGTGGGCGATGGTCTCGGCGTTGCTGCCCGCGAAGTCCAGGTAGGCCACGGTGTGCTCGTCGAGCACGGCGAAGGAGCCGGTCAGCCCCTTCGGGGAGAGGTTCACCGTTCCCCCGTCGCCGATCGGGGCGGTGGCCGTGAAGAAGATGCGCTGTTCCTCGATGAAGGTGCGGAGCCTGCCGTCGATCCGTTCATAGGTCTTCCCCATGAGGGGATTATCCCGTCACCGGCGGCCGGGAGCACACCTCCGCGGGGGCGGACGGCCCGCCGGCCGGTGCCGTGCCGTCAGGGCGCCGCGGCCCGGTGGAGGTTCAGCCGTGGCCGGCTTCCGGGGTGGCCGGCCCGGCGCCCGGCAGGGGGGCGGTCAGCACGCGCGGCCCCTCGTCGGCGACGCGGTCGGTGACGACCGCGGGGAGTCCGTCGTCGGTCACGACGGTGTCGAAGAGGTCGAGCGGGGCGACCTTGAACCGTTCCGTCGTGCCCCACTTGGTGCTGTCGGCGACGAGCACGGCGGAGGCGGCGGTCTCGATGACGGTCCGCTTCAGCAGCACCTTGTCGGTGGACGGGCTGGTCACCCCGTGGGAGAGGTCCCAGGCGCCGGTGGACAGGAAGCCGACGTCGATGCTCAGGTTCTCGATCGTCCGGGCGGCGAGCAGCCCGCTGCTGGAGCCGCTGACGGGGTCCACCTCGCCACCGGCGTGCACGGCGTGGATCCCGGGGATGCCACACAGCGCCAGGACCGCGTGGAAGTCGTTGGTGACGACGGTGAGTTCGCCGCGGTCCGCCAGGAAGGGCACCATCGACTGGCAGGTGGTGCCCGCGTCGAGGTAGACCACCATGCCGTCCTCGACCAGTTCCGCGGCCGCCGAGGCGATGGCCTGCTTGCGCGGGAGTTCCAGGGTCGCCCGGGAGGCCCGCTCGCGCGGCGGCGCGTGGCCGACCCAGTCCGCCAGCCGCACCCCGCCCTGCACGGAGATCACCTGGCCGCTCTTCTCCAGGGCGGTGATGTCCCGGCGCACGGTCATGTGCGAGACGTTCAGGCGTTCGGTGAGTTCGCGGATGCCGAGCACGCCCGCGCTCCTCAGCAGACGGAGCAGTTCCTGGTGGCGCTGCTCGGGGATCAGGGGCGGCCTGCTCATCGCGGTGTTCTCCTCGGGGCGGGGCCGGGACGGGACGCGGGACCTGCGCACCAGGGCCCGTGAAGATCAGGTTAACTTTTCCGCCGCCCAGCTAGTGACAAGATGTGAATCTGTGTTCTAGCGTGTGCCGCCATGGTAACAAAGTTTCAAGCCCTCGAAGCGATCACCGGGACGGGAGCCCTGCTGATCGTCCGCCTCGACAGCGCCGAGGAGGCGCTCGCCGTCTCCGAAGCGGCCATCGAGGGCGGTATCCGCGCACTGGAGGTGACCCTGTCCGTCCCCGGCGCCGTGGACGTCATCGCCCAGCTCTCCCGGAGCTACGGCGGCGACGGCGTCCTCGTCGGCGCCGGCACCGTCCTGGACGACCACGCGGCGCACGCCTGCATCACCGCCGGCGCGGGCCTGCTGGTCAGCCCCAACCTCAACCCGGCGATGATCGAGACCGCCAACCGCTACCAGGCGGTCACCGTCAGCGGCGCCTTCACCGCCTCCGAGATCGTCGACACCATGCAGGCCGGCGCCGACATCGTGAAGCTCTTCCCCGCGGAGTTCGTCGGCCCGGCCTACGTCCGGACGGTGGCGGCCCCGCTCCCGCACGCCCCGCTCATGCCCGCGGGCGGTGTCACCCCCGGCAACGCCCAGGAATGGTTCGACGCCGGTGTCGTCGCCGTCGGCGTCGGCAGCTTCGTCACCAAGGCGGCCCGGCGCGACGGCGACTACCGCAAGGTCACCGAAGCCGCCCGCACCATGTTGCGCGCCATCGAGGACGCGCGGAGCTGACCCGGGCCACCAGCCACGAGCCACGGGCCACGGGCCACGGGCCACCGCACACCGGCCACCGATCACCGGCCACAAGCCGCAGGTCACAGGCCCCGGGTCACAGCCCGGATGCCCCCACCGCCTCCGCCGTCCCCACGGCACCCCGCCGCACGTCTTGCGGCAATCCCTCCCCTCTTGCCACTCTTGTGTGCATCACGCCCCGGAGAACCGTCATGTCCCACCCGCTCACCCAGGCCGCGCCCCCCGACGCGGACCCCACCCCGCCGTCGAAGTCGGTCCGCCTCCGCTGGACGCTGGTCACCCTGCTCGTCGTCGGCGGCGTGATCAACTACCTCGACCGCTCCAACCTCTCCATCGCCAACACCACCGTGGCGAAGGAGTTCGATCTCAGCTCCACGCAGATGGGCCTGTTGCTGGCGGCCTTCGCCTGGCCGTACGCCCTCGCCAACCTGCCCGCCGGGTACCTCGTCGACCGCTTCGGGCCCAAGCGCCTGTACGCCTGGGCGGCCGGCCTGTGGTCCCTGGTGTCGGTGCTCTCGGCGACCGCCACGTCCTACGGCGCCCTCTACGCGGCCCGGGTCGCCCTCGGTGTGTCCGAGGCCCCCTTCTTCACCGCCAGCCTCAAGGTCAACGAGCGCTGGTTCGCGCAGAAGGAACGCGCCCTGCCGGTGTCGATCGTCAACACCGGGTCGCAGATCGCCAATGCCATCGCGCCGCCGCTGCTGACCATCCTGATGCTGACGCTGGGCTGGCGCGGCATGTTCATCACCATCGGACTGCTCGGCTTCGTGATCGTCCTGCTGTGGTTGCGCGTCTACCGCGACCCCACGCTCCGCGAGCAGGCGCACATCAAGGGCGAGGAGGCCGCGGCGGAGGCCCGGCGGGCCGCGGAGGGGAAGCCGCAGGTCGGCTGGGGGCAGCTGTTCCGGCAGAAGAACACCTACTTCATGATCCTCGGCGCCTTCGGCATCTTCTACACCGTGTGGGTCTACCTGACCTGGCTGCCGAGCTACCTGGAGACCTCCCGGGGCTTCAGCCTCGTCGCGACCGGCTGGCTGGCCTCCCTCCCGTTCCTCTGCGGTATCGCGGGCGTCCTGACCGGCGGCTACCTCTCCGGGCGGCTGATCCGCCGCGGGGTCCCGGCCGTCCGGTCGCGCAAGATCCCCATCGTCGGGGGTGCCGTGCTCGCGGCCGCCGCCGTCATGCCGGTGGCGTTCGTCGACAGCACGGTGCTGGCGATGACCCTGCTGTCGGTGGGGTATTTCGCCGCACAGGTGCCCATCGGCTGCCTGTGGACGCTCGCCTCGGACGTGGCCGAACCCCACCAGGTCGCCTCGCTCGGCGCGATCCAGAACTTCGGCGGCTTCCTCGGCGCGGCGCTGGCACCCATCGTCACGGGCGCGATCCTCGACGCCACGGGGAACAACTTCAGCCTCGTCTTCCTCGTCGGCGGCGCGCTACTGCTCGTCGGCGCCCTGTCCTACCTGTTCTTCGTCAAGGACCGCCGAGCGGTCGCGACGGAGCACTGACCGGACACCGGCAGGGGGCGGGCCCCCTCCCCGGCCCGCCCCCTGCCCGCACCAACCGGGTCACAGCCTTCTCCTGACCCGCAAGAGCCATAGGAGTCACCGAAGTCTCATGAGCACTCCCCGAGCGTATGTCGTGATCGGGCCGGCCGGATCCGGCAAGACGAGCGTGGCCCGTCTGCTCGCCGAGCGGGCGGAAGCCGCCTATCTCGACAAGGACACGGCCTGCACCCGGTTCACCGAAGCGCTCCTCGAACTCGCCGGCACGGACAAGGACGAGCGCGACCACAACCCCTACTACCAGTCCCACGTGATGGAGCTGGAGTACCGGACGCTGCTGGACCTCGCCCGCGACAACCTGGCCCTCGGCCGGCCCGTCGTACTGGACGCGCCCTTCGGCCGCTACTTCGCCCGGCCCGGCTACCTCGCCGAGGTCGCCGCGGACCACGCATGGCCGCCGGCCACCGAGACCGTGGTGATCGAGGTCCGCGTCGACTCCGCCACGGCCCGCGAACGGGTCCGCGCCCGCGGTTACGCGCGTGACCTGTCCAAACTCGCCGACTGGGACGCCTTCTGGAAGCGGGCACAGGACAACCCCTGCCGCTGGGCGGGGACGCGGCGGCTGGTCTTCGACAACCACGACGAGGGCATCACCGCGGCCACGGTCGAACAGCTGCTGGACTCCTTGCGTTGAACGGGCCGGGAGCGCCCACGGAGCCTCGGAGGTTACGGGACACCGGCAGCGGACGGCACAGAGGGCCGGCGGACGACGGGCCGGGCCCGGGGCCACGCCGGGTCGGCTCCGGCCGATCCACCACAGGACCCGAGTCATTCCTCACCTCCTCGCAGCCAGAGGCCGTCCGGAGGTGGGGCGGCCGGCGCTCGGCCACCGGCGCCGCGGGATGGTGACCCCGCACGGCGAGACGACCGTCAGGGCCACATACGCCCGACACGGTCGTGCCGCACGGCGTGGACAACCACCCTTACCGTCCCGGATGAGGGACGTCTACGCGGGGGAGGGAGAAGACCGGTGTCAGGCGTCCGGGCGGAGCCCCAGGCGCCGGGCCGCGCTGAGGAGGCGCGCCTCCAGAACTTTTGGATTGGAGAGGTCAGGACCAGACCGTGCTGAGCCATGGTGTAGGCCCAGGGACCAGGAGTGGCCGATAACTCACGGATGTCGGCCAGATGGGTGCGGAAGATCCTCAGCTGGTCAGCGGTGCGCATGTTGTTGTTGGCGTAGACCAGATATCGAGCCCTGTGTTTGAGTAGAGCCGCGATCTCCGCAGGGCGTGAGGACGAGAGGATTCTCCGGTCGGCTCCGACACAGATTCTCCCCTCCTGGGTCGCCTCGGCCAGCCACAGCTCGTCCTCAACACTTTCCGCGGCTTTGACACCGTACTTCTCGGCGATGGACAGCGTGTCCGGGCACAGCTCTTTCACCCCTTTGACGAAATCCTCGCCGTGGGTGCTGCGATCGAGGAAAAGCCGCAGCGTCGGCGACCGGCTCATGTGGCCAGCCGGAGGCAGTCGTCCACTTCGGCGACGACATCGTCGGGCAAATCGTGCTCCGCGGCCACCTCGCCGGACGGGACTCCTTCTCTCAGCGCGTCCTCGACCACCGCCAGTGGAGTGCCGTTGCCCACGAAGAAGGGCTGCCCGTAGTTGATCCCGGGCTTGACCGCGATAGCGGCAACCTCCCACCCCGGGAGCAGAAGCCGGTTGGCGTAACCGGCAATTCCGTCGGAGTCGTAGTTGATCTGCTTCATGTAGCGCTCCACGACCTCACGGAAGACGTACTGCCCATCGCGGAGGACGATGATCTTGCGAGGCTCTCTGCGTTCGTCACCGTCGAGGTGGTCACTCACCTCGTACAGGAGATCCGCTCCGTCGGTGTAGAGACGCTTGGAGGCCAGCGCATGCTCGACACCGAGTTCCGTGCGGACGAGGTCCAGCGCCGGCCGGATCTTCTGCATCGGCACGTTCGCCGCCCGCAACGCCGACAGGAACATGCCCTCGGCCAGCCCGATGAAGGGCACGGAGGCCCCCCGCCGGGGGTCCCCGAGGGAGGTGATCAGGGGGTCTCCGACGACGTCCGGACGGTTGGCGTGACGGTTGCGATATCCCCGTGCCCACTTCCGGAACGTGGGCGCCGGGGTGCGCAGATAACGGGCCGCCGCCTCCTGTGAATACAGCGGCACGGAGAAGCGGGTGTCCTCACCGAGAAACACGTTGATCAGTGCGTCGACGTCTGTCACCGCGTCCACTTTCCTTCCGCATGACCACTTCATGCGTAGTCTGCCGCGTTCCGGGCCAGGGCCCAGATGAGAACGGTAACGAATTCCGGACGGAGCTCGCGTGGTCGCACACCGGGCCTGCCGGGTGCGGGCGCGGCGGCCGCCACCGTGCCGTATCAGCCTGCCGCACGGTGCAACTCCTCGGATCAGCCTGCCGCACGGTGCAGCTCCCCGGATCGGCAGTCGCGGCAGCGTCCCGGTTCCGTGGAGCGGAACGCGCGATCGCAGCCGGCGCAGTTCCGCAAGGGGACGATCACCGGGCGCGAGGCAGGCTCGTGGACGGAGCGGGCCGGGAGAAGGAGCGGACTCTCCTTGAGGCGGAACGCCAGGATGCGGGACGGGCGCGCCAGTAAGCGGTCCGGGAGCCCGGCGGTCAGGTGCTCGGTGATCCGGGTCGGCGAGACACCGGCCGCGAGCCAGCAGGTGACGGCCGGGGCGAGGCGGGCGGCCTCGGCCCGGGACAGGATCAGCCGGGGGTCGGCGCTGCGCAGTGCGGCGAGGACGGCGAGGGCCCGGGGATCGGCCAGACGGTCAGCCCCTTCGGCTTCCCCGGCCCTCCCAGCCCTCTCGGCCGCCCCGGCTCTCCCGATTTCCTCGGCGGGTCCCGTGTCTTCGGGCGCTCCGGCCCTCACGAGCTCTCCGCCTGCCGGCGCGGCGCCGGTCCCCGGTGCTGCCGTGGGCGACCCCCCGGCCGTAACTGGGCGCGCAAGGGGTGCGCCGTTGAAGGCCAAAGGCTTGTTATATCGACCGCGCCGCGACGGTCCCGCCAATCCTCGGGGCCCCGTCTCGCAGCCGGGAGCGCCGAGGGGCACATCGCGGACATACGTGCGGGTGCGAATCCGTCCGGTGGACAGCCGCTCGCGGCGGCGCTCCAGATATCCGTCCCGCTCCAGGTCGTTGAGGGCGCGGGAGATCAGGATCTCGCCCTCGGTGAAGTGCTCGCAGAGTGCGGCGATGCTGACGGGGGCGCCGTCGGGCAGGGAGAGGATGTAGGCCGCGACGCCGATCGTGACCGCGCTGCCGCGCCGCTGGGCGAGGGCGTTGGAGAGCACGGTGAAGTCGGCCGTGAGGCGGCTGCGGAGATGGATCACGCCGGAAGTCGGAGCTCCGGCGTCGGCGCGCAAGCGCGCGTTAGACTGCGGGTCAGCCATCGGGAAGGGTCTCGACTTCCTGATCGGTCAGGCCCTCGTTCGGGATTGCCGTCCCGGCCGGGGGCCGTACTTGTTTGCGGTTGTTGCCGCGAACGTAGCCGCCCCGGCCCCGGCCCGGCAAGCTGCTCACTCGCACGGGTGACGCGGTCAAGGAGGGTAGGTGGGCGGGGAGTTCTGTACCCGGTTCTTGAGGAGTCCCGTGGCCCGCCGGACCCTGGCGGACCAGGAACCGGCGGGCCCCGAGACCGGCTGCTGACCAGCACCCGGCCGACCCGGAACCGGTGACCGCCGACCTGGCGGCCGGCTCGGGGCGGTCCGCTCGGCCGGCCTTACCAGCCGGCCTGCACTTCGGCTATGAACGCCGCCCAGGAACCGGCCCCGAAGACCAGGGCGGGGCCGTGCGGCGCCTTGCTGTCACGGACAGGGACCACGCCGGGGAACCCGGCCGCCACCTCCACGCAGTTGCCGCCCTCCTGATTGCTGTAGCTGCTCTTGCGCCACACGGCGCCGTTCAGATCGAGACGGGACATTCGCTCCACGGTGATAGCCCTCCGTCACAGATCGGGGTCACGTCAGGAAGCGGTCAGGCGCATGCCGGTCTTCATCTCGTCGATGAACACCACCCAGGCACCGGCTTCGAGGACCAGGGCGGGGCCGTGCGGCGCCTTGCTGTCACGGACAGGGACCACGCCGGGGAACCCGGCCGCCACCTCCACGCAGTCGCCCCCTTCCTGAT
This sequence comes from Streptomyces zingiberis, assembly GCF_012034935.1. Taxonomy (GTDB): domain Bacteria; phylum Actinomycetota; class Actinomycetes; order Streptomycetales; family Streptomycetaceae; genus Streptomyces; species Streptomyces zingiberis. Next base: position 97,041 of record NZ_JAATEN010000018.1, on the reverse strand, counting down.
TGCTGTAGCTGCTCTTGCGCCACACGGCGCCGTTCAGATCGAGACGGGACATTCGCTCCACGGTGGTAGTCCTCCATCACGGATCGGATCATGTCGAGCGACATGAGCGGGGGCAGGGCTGCCGCCCGCAGCCGATCGTAGGTCAGGGCGAACTGCCGTACCTCCATTGGTTCTTCGACGAGTTGCCCATAGTGCGCACCTTCCGTATAGGCGGCTTCCGCACCGTCGGGCAGGGTGAGCACGGTCAGTGATCCACCCATCGCATCGTGCGCGCCCTGGGCGAACGGCAGGATCTGCACGGTGATGTGGCGCTCCGCGGCAGCGTCCAGCAAACGCTGCAACTGACCGCGCATCACCGCCGGGCCACCGATCGGACGCCTCAGCACCGCCTCGTCGAGAACCGCCCACAACACGGGCCGGTCCTCGGACGCCAGTCGCTCCTGGCGGCTCATCCGCGCGGTGAGCCGCTCCTCCAACTGCGCGTCACTGCGGAGGGTGAGGCCGACACTCAGAACCTCCCGCGCGTATCCCTCGGTCTGCAACAGGCCCGGCACCACATGAGCCGCATATTCGCGGATCTCCACCGCCCGCTGCGCGTGCGCCATGAACGCCCGCGACCAGTCCGGGAACGCTTCCCGGTGCACGTACGGCCACAGGTCGGCCAGCAGACCGTCCGCGTCCAGGACGGAATCCAGGGCACTCGCCAGCGCCGACGTCGGTTTCGCGCCCGAAGCCCGTTCGACCTGCGCGATCCGGGAACCCACCACATGCGTACGGGCGCCCAGTTCGGCCTGGGTCATGCCCGCGGCCAGACGAAGTCTGCGTACCCGTGATCCGAACAGCGCCGCCATCGACGCGCTGGGGTCAATTTCGTTGGCCAAGGCGTCACTTCCCTCCTTTACCGGCTGAAGGTTAAAGCCGGGCCTCCTTCCGGCCATGGGACCGGAGGACGACTCTTGAGCACTGAAAGTAACGGATCCCGCACACCGTGAGACGGCGTGCGGGACTCACCACGCAAGGACGGACAGGCTGTGCTAACAGGAACGCCTCCCTCACCCGCGCCGGACGAAGATCCCGGGCAGTCCGCCGGAATCACGTCGGTGGAAGTTCCCACCCTCCGTCTCGGCGCCGGGACACCCGAACGCCCCCCGCTCAGCGCCCAGTTCACCTCCTCGTCGCGAGGGGCACGGTTCGCGCGGCGGCTCGCTGTGCGGCGCATGGCCGACTGGGGGTACCCGCCGGAATCGGACGTCGCGTGCGCCGTCGCCGTCGTCGTCGGTGAACCCGCCGCGAACGCCGTGCGGCACGGCCGGGTACCGGGCCGGGACTTCCGTCTGCGGCTCAGCCTCGACGCGGTGGCGGGCCTGGTCCGGGTCGAAGTCGCCGACGCGGCCGGCGAGAGGCGGCCGGCCGCCGGGCCGGTGCTGCCGGGCCCCGGCGCCGAGTCGGGCCGGGGCCTGCTCCTGGTGGAGGCCCTCGCCGTCCGCTGGGGCTCGGCGCCCCGTCACCCCGTGGGCAAGACGATCTGGGCCGAGATCTCCGCGGGCCCGTCGGCCGAGGCCGCCCGGTGACCGTCAGCCCCTCCGCGGACGACGCCAGGCGCGCCTCGCGCGAAGCGCATACCCTCTTGCCCATGGCGCAAGGAGAAGACGGCGAGCTGGACGGGCTGGTGCGCCGGCGGATCCGGGCGCTGCGGGTGGCGCAGGGCTGGTCCCTGGAAGAACTGGCGACCCGCGCCCGGCTCAGCCCGTCCACGCTCTCCCGCATCGAGAACGGGCAGCGGCGCCTCGCGCTGGACCAGCTCGTCACCCTCGCCCGCGCGCTGGACACCTCCCTCGACCAGCTCGTCGAGACCGACACCGACGACGTCATCACCAGCCCGGCGATCGACGCCGCGCACGGGCTGATGCGCTGGCCGGTCAGGGCCGAACCGGGGATGACGGTCGTACGGCAGCGGCTGACCGAACCGCCGCCCGCCAACCTCGCACGGATGCGGGCCCACCCCGGCCGTGAATGGCTCGTCGTCCTCTCGGGTACCGCCGTCCTGCTGCTGGGCAACCGGCGGCTCCGCGTGGAGACCAACCAGGCGGCCGAGTTCCCCACGATGCTGCCGCACGCCATCGGCTCCGAGGGCGGGCCGTGCGAGATCCTGGGCATCTTCGACCGCGACGCCCGGCGCGGCCACCAGCGCGCCGGCGGGCAGCGCGACACCAGCCGTTCCTGACCGCGTGCCGCGGGCGCCGGGGGGCGGGTTCCGGGGCCGGGAGTCGCGTGTGGGCCGTCCCGGGGCGGGCGCCGCGCCCGGTGGGGCGCGGGCCGTGTGAGGTGGCCGGGCAGCGTGCCGAGGGGCGTCAGCGGTGGGCCGGAGGCCGAGTCGCCCTGCCCGGGTGGCCGGGTGCCGGGCCGCGGGCGTCGGCGCCGGGCCGCGGGCGCGGTCGGCGCCGTCCGTCCCGGCGGAGCGCGGCGGACGTCACCCCGTTGCGCGGACGGCAAGCCACGCGGGCATCGTCTTGCGGATCCGGAAACGTTCGGCCGCTCGCCTGAACTGCCCTTCTACGGTGACGCCATGTCTCAGAACTCCTCACACCCCACGGCCCCGCGGACCACTCACGGGGACGGTGCGCCGCGCCACACCCACACCCACACCCACCGCTCCGGCGAGGCGGCCGCCGGCCACCACCCGGCCGGCCCCGGCCGCCAGGCGGACACCGGCGCCCCGGCGGGCCCCGGCTGGCAAGCCGACCAGAGCGACCAGGCCGAGTTCCTCGACCTGGAGGCGGAGGTCCTGGCCGAGCACATCAGCGCCATCACGGCCTGGCTGCCCGTCGAGGCCCCGCCCCGCCACATCGTCGACCTGGGCTGCGGGACCGGCGCGGGCACCTTCGCCCTGCTGGACCGCTTCCCCGAGGCGCGCGTCACCGCCGTCGACTCCTCGGCCGAACACCTGCGCCGCCTGCGGGAGAAGGCGTGCGCGCTCGGGACGGACGACCGTGTGCGCGCCGTGCCCGCCGATCTGGACGCCCCGGCCTGGCCGGACCTCGGCGCGCCCGAGCTGGTGTGGGCCTCGGCCTCGCTGCACCACATGGCCGAACCCGACCGCACCCTGCGCCAGGTCCGCGAACTGCTGCCCCCCGGCGGCCTGTTCACCCTCGTCGAGCCGGCCGGCTCCCCCCGCGTCCTGCCCGGGGACGCGCCGGAGGACCGGCCCGGCCTGGAGGAACGCTGCCACGCGGCACTCGCGCAACACCACGCCGCACGCATGCCGCACCGCGGCGCCGACTGGGGGCCGAAGCTGACCGCGGCCGGTTTCACCGTCGAGGGCGAGCGCACCGTCGCGGTGCACGTCGACTCCGCGCGGAACCCGGCGGTCGGCCGCTACGCCCTGAGCGGGCTGCGCCGCCTGCGGTCCGCCGCCGCCCACGCCCTGCCGGCCGCCGACCTCGCCGCCCTGGACCGGCTGCTCGACACCGCCGGACCGGACAGCGTCGTCCACCGCGACGACCTCGCGGTCCGCACCGAACGCACGGTGTGGGCGGCCCGGCGCGCCTGATCCGTCCTCCGGTTCGTCCGCCGGGCCCGGCGGACGAACCGGCCAGGCCTCCGCCGAGCGTCCGGCCCGCCGGGCCTCCGTCGCGTCTGTCTGCCTGTCTGCCTGTGTGACGGCGAGGCTGCGTGGCTGCGTGGTTGCGTGGCTGCCGCGGGTGATGGCCCCGGTCCGTCCCGGGTCCGCACCGGCCGGCGCGCCCGGTTCACCAGGTCGCCGACCGGCCCCGCCCGCTGAAGGCCATCGACGCCGCCAAGGGAGCGGCCGTCAGGTGACCTGGTGTTCCTCGGCGATCTGCTCGATGTGGCGGGCCAGGTCGATGTCGAGTTCCGTGACCTTGCCGCCCACGCTGTGGGTGTTCACCGCCACCTTCACCGTGGTGTAGCCGAGCGTCAGGTCGGCATGATGGTCCAGGCGGTCCTGGAGTCGGGCGATCTCCATGACGACCGCCGCCGCGGCCAGGTGCCCGGCGAAGGTGTACTCACGTTCGAGACAGTTCTCGGCGAACGTCCAGCCCGTCAGCTCCGCGAGGGCCACCTGGATCTCCCGGGCCGAGAGCGGTTGTGGTGCCGGCATGTGTGTTTCCCTCCGGACGGCCTGCGTTCCCGGGTGCCACCGTCGCATGTCCGGGCGCCGCACGCCACGGCACCGCGGTGCCACGGGAGTGTCGCGGCCGCGGCGCCCACGCGCGTCGTGGATCCGCTCAGCGCACCCGCTCGCCCGGCTCCTCGGCCGACTCCCCGGGCACCGCCGGCCCGGTCGTTCCCGCCCGGGGCATGGCCGTTCCCGGCGTCGCGGCCCCCGGCGCCCCCGTTCCGGCGGCCCCTTCCGGAGGCCGCGCCCCCTCCGCGGGGGCCTCGGCGGGCGCGTCCCCCCGCTCCTCGGCCGCGGGGGACGGGACCAGCGGTACCGCCGTGGCCCCGGTCCCGGCCCGGGCCGCCGCACCTGCCCCCGCCGCGTTCTCCGCCGTGCGGGCCGCCCCGTGATCGGTTCCGTTCGCCGCCTCGGCCAGCCAGCGGCGCAGCACCCGGTGCACCGCCTCGGCGCCGACGAGGTCCTCCCCGTCGGGCACGGGCGGGGAGAGTTCGGAGGGCCAGAGCAGGAAGGCCTGTTCCTGGGCGCCGCCGAGCCCGCCGTGTGAACCGATCTGGGGTTCGAAGGCGTGGACGCGGCCGGTCGTCGGGTCGAAGGAGGAGTTGACCATGATGTCGGCGACGTGCGGGAAGGACGCGGTGCGCCGGACGGCGTCCTCGGCGTGCGGACCGAAGGGCGCGAGGGGGTCCGGGGCGGTGACCACGCCCTCGTCCAGCCGGTGTTCACCGCCGTGCGGGCCGAGCACCACCGGCCCGTGCTCCTCGCTGTGGACCAGGACGAAACCGATCCCCGGGTGCTCGGTGAGCGCGGGCAGCAGGGCGGGGTAACGGCGGTCGATCTCCTCCCGGCTGACCCGCCCGGGCAGGTCGGGGAAGCTGATGAGGCCCAGGTTGCCGGAGCCGAGCACGACCGGTTCGGTGTCCTCCTCCCGCCGGGCCTCCTTCTCCGGCTCGTCGGGCCGGTGCAGCGCGGCGCGGGCGACGGCGCGGGCCTCGGCGCCGATCAGCTCGCCGTCGGCGCGGCGCGCGGCCAGGTGCCGTCCGGCCGTGCGCCGCCGCGCCTCGGGGCGGGGGGTGCCGTCGGGGCGCTCGCCGCGGCAGCCGGCGTGGACGAGTTCCTTCAGCGTGGTGCCGTGGGCGTCGGCGAACGTGCGGCCGGGGCTCTGCCCGTGGTCGGAGAGGAGGACGACGTGGTACGGGCGGGGCGCGTGCGCGGCGGCCCGGACGATCAGCCGCACGCTGCGGTCGAGGCGCGCGAGGACCTGCTGGGCGTCGCGGCTGTGCGGCCCGGAGTGGTGGGCCACCTCGTCGTAGGCGACCAGGTCGGCGTAGACCACGGAGCGCCCGGCGAGCAGGTCGCCGACGACGGCGGCGACGACCACGTCCCGGGAGACGACGGTGGCGAACGCCCGGATGAACGGGTACAGCCCGCCCCGGGGGACGCGCGGCTCGTCACCCCGCATCCGGGCCCGCACGGACTGCCCGATCTCGCGGGCCACCTCGGCGACGTAGGAGAGCGCGGTGCGGGTCGTGTTGGCCGGGTCGGAGAAGTAGGCGAAGTAGCCCGCCCGGGAGCGGGTGCCCCGGCCGCGGCGGGCGGCCACCGACAGCACCAGGGCGAGCTGCTCCGCGCCGCCGCCGAAGAGGTTGCCGCGGCTGGCGCCGTCCTCGGCGAGCAGCCCGGGGTGGCCGGTGCGTTCGACGGCGCGGCGCTGGAGCTCGGCGACGCTGCCGGGCGAGGAGCAGACCATGACGCGTCCGGTCTCCTTCTCGTACCAGCGGAAGGCGGGGACGTCGTGGTTGGTGCCGTGCAGGATGCCGAGCTGGCTGGCGCCGGTCTGGCTGGACCAGTCGGTCCGCCAGGGTGACAGCCGGTGGCTGCCCTCGGCCGTCCAGGAGGCGACGGTCTCCATCAGCGGCGGCTGGGTCCGGCCGGTGCCCGGCAGGGTGCGCGGGGTGATCGCCTCGCTGATGACGTCATGGCCGACGCCGTCGAGCTGGAGGAAGAGGGTGCCGGGGCGGGCGGAGCCGTCCTCGTCGGGGCGCGGCGCGCGGCGCCGGTGGGCGAGCCGGTGCAGCCGCCGCCGGTAGGCGTCGTCGTCACGGACGGTGAGCGCCGTGGAGGTGGCGGAGGCGACGGCGGACATCACGGCGGCGACCGGCACCGCCGTCTCCGGCCCGGCCTCTCCCCCGCTGTACGGGACGAGGTGGAGGGCGACCAGCAGCATCGATCCCTGGAGGAAGAAGACGAGCAGGCCCAGCACCAGCGCCGGGACGAGCAGCAGGGCGCGCACCAGCAGCGGCCAGACGAGCGCGCTGAGCAGGCCGAAGGCGCCGGCCCCGATGGCGGCGGTGCGCGCGATGGTCGTCGGGCTGTCGCCGTCGGGTGACTGGATGCTGAAGTCGGGCAGGGCGGCGGCGAGGAGCAGCATCGTGACGGTGCTCGCCGCCCACACCGCGAGCACGCGGAACACCGCACCGCCGGCTACCCGCCACCTGCCTCTTTTCACGCGCGTTCCCATCTCGCCCAGGGCCCGCAGCGCGATGCGCGGGCCGGGTCCCAGCGTGTCACAGCGGGAGCCGGTGGCCCTTCTGCCCCGGTCCGGCCCGTCGAAGCGGGGCCGAAGGGACGGATGTGACCGGTGCGGCAGGTGAGGCGCGGGGTTGGCGGCACGGCGTGGCCCGAGGGGACGGGCCCGGGCGCCGGGGTCTCAGCCGGCGCGCGCGGCCACCTCGGCGACCAGCTCCGCGGTGACCGGCACCGGGACGCCGTGACGTTCCGCCGCGCGGAGCACCGAGCCGCCGATGGCATCGGTCTCCAGCGGCCGGCCCGCCTCCGCGTCCCGCTGCATGGAGGACTTCATGCCGGGCGGCGCCGCGTCCAGGAAGCCGAGCACCTGATCCATGTCGACGGGGGCGCCCACCGCCGCCGCGACCTCGCCGATCTCCCGCAGGACGGCGAGGAGCTGCTCCCGGTGGCGCTCCCGCATCTCCCCGACGGGCGCCGCGTGGCGGGTGGTGAGCAGGGCCATCGGGGCGAGGAGCGCCAGCTTGTCCCAGAGCAGGGCGGTCTCGTCCGAGCGGACGGCCGCGCCGAATCCCGCGCCCCGGAGCAGGGCCGCGGTGTGGTCGAGACGTTCGGCGGGCACCGTGCGCCCGGCCAGTTCGACGGCGGCGAACGGGCTGGTGTGCTCGATGCGGCCGGGCGCCACCCGGGTGGACTCCACCCGGATCGTGGCGGCCGTCACCTGGTCCGCCGGGTAGCGCTCGCGCAGCGGGACCAGGTGGTCCACCCCGTTGAGCAGCGGCACGACGAGCGCGTCCCCGAGGGCGGCGGCCGGCACCCGCTCCAGGGCGGCGGCGAGGGCGGTCTCCTTGACGGTGACGAAGAGCAGGTCCGGCGCCTCGCGCAGCTCGGTGTCGGCCTCGACCTCGGCGTGTGAGTCCCCGTAGCGGCGGCTGGCCAGGTGGAGGCCGTCCGCACGGAGCGTCTCCACGGTGCCGGGTCCCGCGAGACACACCACCCGGTGCCCGGCGCGGGCGAGGAGCGCGGCGATCAGCCCTCCGACGCCGCCCGGTCCGAGTACGGCCACTGTCGATCGGGGCACGGTCATTCTCCTTGTCACTCCGATCACTTCCGGATGCGTCCGTGGCGGGCGCCGGTTCCGCCCCGCCCCGGCGGGGTCCGCCCGCCGGCCGCCGGGCCGCGCCGGGCACCGCCGGGAGGACGGGCTCACCGTACCGGCGTGCGGTGCGGAGGGCAGTCGCGGGGCCGCCGTGGGGCCGGTGCGGACGGCTGCGGACGGCTGCGGACGGTGGGGACGGTGAAGGGGGCTGGGCTGTGGGCCGCCATGGACCGGTGCGGACCGCTCTGTGCCGCTGGGGGCCGCTGTGGGCCGCTGTGGGCCGCTGTGCCGTTACGCTCGCCGGAACGGGGCAGGTGTGGGAACAGGTGCCCGGCGGGCACCGGCGGCCGGGCAGGTGCCCGGGCCGGGAAGCACCCGCGGACGCGGAGAGGTGGAGAGTCGCGGTGTCGGTCGAGATCACCTGGTGGGGACATGCCACCGCGACGGTGACGGATTCCGGGGTCCGGGTGCTCACCGACCCCCTGTTCGCCCGGCGCCTGGCGCACCTGCGGCGCCGCCGGGGCGCGCCGCCGCCGCCCGAGGCGGCCGAGGCGGATGTCGCGCTCGTCTCCCACCTCCACGCCGACCATCTGCACCCGCGCTCCCTGGCCCGGCTCGCCCCCGGCACCCGGGTGCTCGTACCGCGCGGCGCGCTCGCCACCGTGCCGGCGCTGCGCCGGCTGGCGGAGACGCTGCTGATCACCGAGGTGGCGCCGGGGGACGAGACGGTGATCGGCGATCTCACGGTGCGGGCCGTGCCGGCCGCGCACGACGGCCGCCGGCTCCCGTGGGGCCCGCACCGCTCCCCCGCGCTCGGCTACGTGATCCACGGCCGCTCGACGACGTACTTCGCCGGGGACACCGGACTGTTCGACGAGATGGCCGAGGTGGTGGGCGTCTGTGATGTGGCGCTGCTGCCGGTCGGCGGCTGGGGGCCGTATCTGGGCCACGGCCACCTCGACGCCGCGCGCGCGGCCCGGGCGGTGGTCCGGCTCGCGCCGCGCTGCGCGGTGCCGGTGCACTACGGCACCTACTGGCCGATCGGCATGGACGCCGTACGGCCGCACGAATTCCACGCGCCGGGGGACGAGTTCGTCCGGCACACCACCCTCCTCGCCCCGGAGGTGACCGTGCACCGGCTGGACCACGGCCAGAGCGTCCGGCCGGAGGTCGCGCGGTGATCCAGGCAGCGGTGACCCGGGCGGCGCCCGACACGATGTACGGGCTGCTGAGCGTGGTGCCCACCACCTCGCCGCAGCATCTCGTCGGCTATCCCTCGCTGTTTCTGCTGGTGACGCTGGGCTCGCTGGTACCGGTGGTGCCCACGGGCGCCCTGGTCTCCACGGCCGCGGCGGTGGCCCTGCACACCATGCCCGCCCTGACGCTGCCGCTGGTGTTCGTCGTGGCCGCGCTGGCCGCGTTCCTCGGCGACATCGCCCTGTACTGGCTCGGGCTGCGCGGCGTGGTCCACTCGGACAGCGGTTCGCGCTGGCTGGAGCGGCTCCGGGAGCGGGCCGCCCCGGACAAGCTGGAGTCGGCGCAGCGCAAGCTGGAGGAGAAGGGCTCGACGATCCTCGTGGTGTCCCGGCTGGTACCGGCCGGGCGGATACCGGTGATGGTGGCCTGTCTGCTCGGTGAGGTCCCGATGCGGACCTTCATCCGGGGCGACATCCTCGCCTGCCTGGCGTGGGCGGCGACCTACCAGGTCATCGGTGTCACCGGGGGCGCGCTCTTCGCCGAGCCGTGGCAGGGGGCGCTGGCCGCGGTGGTGCTGACCATGGCGATCGGCGCGGCGCCCGCCGGGTGGCGGCGGGTCCGGGCGGCGACCCGGCGGCTCTCGGCGAGCTGACCCACGGCGGGTCCCGTGTACGGCCGGGCGTCGCCACCCGGGCCGGGCCGGGCCCCACGTCCGGGGCCCGGGCCCGCCCGGCTCAGGGCGCGGCGAGGCGGCGGGAACCGCCGACGGGGAGGTCCCAGAGCTGTTCCCGGGGGCGCCCGGTGCGCGCCCAGGCGGCGCGGACGCGGCGCAGCGGGTCGAGCGGGCTCTCCGCGGAGAGCAGGAACGTCGCCCAGTGCATGGTCGCCATGCGGCGGGCGCCGAGGTCGAGACAGGCCTGCACGGCCTCCTCCGGATCGGTGTGCACGTCGCGCAGCATGTCCGGCGGGTCGTAGGCGCCGATCGGCAGCAGCGCGAGGTCGATCCCGGGGTACCGGGCGCCGATCTCGGAGAACCAGTGGCCGTAACCGGTGTCCCCCGCGAAGTACACGCGCCGGCCGGCGGGATCGGTGAGCATCCAGCCGCCCCACAGCGAACGGCAGGTGTCGGTGAGGGTCCGCTTGGACCAGTGGTGCGCGGGGACGAAGTCGAACCGCACCGAGCCGCCGTCCGGCGCGGGCAGTTCCACCGCCTCCCACCAGTCGAGTTCGGTGACGCGGGTGAAGCGGCGGCGCCGGCACCAGGCGCCCAGGCCGGCCGGGACGAACAGGTGGGTGTCGCGCGGCAGGCGGCGCAGGGTGCGCGCGTCGAGGTGGTCGTAGTGGTTGTGGCTGATGACGACGGCGTCCACCGGCGGCAGGTCCTCCCAGGCGACGCCGGCGGGCGTGACGCGGGCCGGGGTGCCGAGGATGCGGCGGGACCAGACGGGATCGGTCAGCACGGTCAGGCCGCCTATCCGCACCACGAAGCTCGCGTGCCCGGCCCAGGTGACGGTGGTCTCACCGGGGCCGGCCGCCGGCAGCGGGCCCGGCCCGGCGACGGGCAGTTCCGCCACCTCCGCCAGGGCGGCGGTGGGCGGCCGCGACACGCCCTCCCGGGCGACCCGGGCGAGGCCGGCCAGCCCGGCGGGCAGGGGGGTGGTGAGCCGGTCCGCGAACGAGCGCGGCCAGCGGCGGGGCTCGCCCAGCGGCCGGGGCTCCGGCAGGGGCGCCCCGACGGCATCCCGGCCGGCGCGGCGGAGGCCGGGGCGCGCGGTGCCGGGTGCGGTGGTCCGGGCGGTGCTCCGGGCGGTGCTCCGGGCGGTGGGGGACGTGACCGCCGGGCCGGTGAGGCGGCGGGCGGGGCCGGCCGGGGAGGCGCGGCGACCGCCACCGGCGCCCGGCCCGGCTCCGGGGCCCGCGCCGGGCGCTTCGGGGCCCCGGCCGCGCTCCGGTGACCGGACGGGGGCGGTGCCCGGGCCCGCCCCCGGGGCCCGGGGCGTGCCGCCGGCCCCGGCGGGCCTCGGCTCGGTCCCGGTGGTGGTTCCGAGGAGGAAGCTCTCCTGTCCGTCCGTCATCACGGTGCTCCCTTGGCTCTCCTGCCCCGGCCCGTGGTGTCGCGGGCCCGGAGGCCGTGAGGACACCGGACCGCCGCGGGCGGGTGTGTTCGTCCTTGCCGTGTGCCCCGTTCCGTTGACGGCTCTCCTCGTTCTGTCAAGGTTCTGGCCAGGTTTCGCCGGGATTTTTGTCGGGTTACCGACGGTTCCATCCGGTTACGTCCCGTTCGGTCCGGCCGCCGGTGAGACGGCCCCGGCGGACGCCCGGACGTGACCGGAGAGTGGCGGCCCCGCCCCGCGCCGTCCGGGCCCGGGGAGGCTTCGCGGGCCCGTCCCGGAGGTGCCACCGGTCACCCGCGGCACCGGAACCGCCCCACCAGCCTCGGTGACCGCGCGGCCGGTGGCGATCCCAGCGGGTCCACAGCGGTGAGCGCCACCGGATCCGCACCGGGCCGGAGCGGGGCGGGCCGGCCGGCCCCCGCTCACCGGGCACGGATCCCGTCCGCCGGGCACGCACCGCGGGCGCGCGGGTGTCTTCCCCGGCGGCCGGGGAGCCGAGCGCCCCGCCGCGCGCGCCCCGTCAGCCCGCGGTGGGCCCGGACGAACGGTGCCGGTGCCCGTCCCCGGCGGCGCGCAGGATCGCCTCCTCCGCCTCGCGGCCGGATCCGGCGACCAGCCCGGCGGCGAGGCCGGCCAGCTTCCGGTTGTCCCGCTGGGACATCGTGCGCAGCAGGCCGAACGCCGTGTCGGCGTCACAGCCGAGGACGTGCATGACGATGCCGCAGGCCTGGTCCACCACCGGCCGGGTGCGCAGCGCCGAGCCGAGCTGGTCGATGGTGCTCCGCAGCCGGCGTTCCTCGATGCCACGGGCGATCTCGCCGGTGACGAGGTCCCCGAGCAGGACGGTGGCCCCGTGCTCCGGGTCGACCAGCGGACCGGGGCGGAAGCCGTAGACGGTGAGGCAGACCAGCAGGTCGTCCCGGCGGAACGGCAGCGTCATGCTGGAGCGGACGCCCGCCTCCAGGGCCTGGGCCCGGTAGGCGGGCCAGCGGGTCTCGTGCAGCAGGTCCTCCGAGCCGGCCGGGCGGCCGGTGTCCATGACGGTGGGGACGGGCCCCTCCCCGGACTCCACCTGCACGGTGATCAGCGGGGAGAGATCGGGGTGGGTCACGGCCGTGTTCGGCGGCCGGGCGGCGAAGACCCGCGGCTGCGGAGCCACCGCCCCGGCGGACCGCGCGCCGGGGACCACCGCGGCCGCCGTGCCCGCGGCGGCGCCCCGGACGGTTTCCGCGGCCCCGGCGGCCGAGAACGCCGTCGCGCTGGCCCCGCAGCACCGGGGGTTGCGGGCGGCGGCCCACTCGGCGAGCCGGATCAGCCCCGGGCCGGTGGCGTCCGTCACCCCGGCGTGCACGGAGCCTTGCGGAAAGGAGCGGTGCGGCGGTCGGGCAGGGGCGTGGTCACGTTCGGGCATGAGCAGACACCTCCCGGTACGAGCCGGCCGTGGGGTCGGCGGCGGTCCTCGCCCCGCCACGGGGAGCCTCGCTCCCTCAGCCCCCTCCTCCGGGCCCGCCTCGGGGCTCGTCAGGGGCGTGAACCCCAGGGTGATTTGCCCACCCTCCTGCCCGGCGCCCACGCCGGGAAACGAGACCCGCGCCGGGCCCGGCCGGGCCCGGCCGGGCGACCCCCCGGGGGCCCCGATCTCGGTTCGGTTACGGTGGATTCATGGGCGGAATGGGTGAGCTGGGAGTGGAACTGGCCGATTTCCGGGGTCGCGTCGAGGAGCTCAAGTCCGCGCGGTCCCTCCCTCCCGAGGAGCGGATCTCCGCGCTCGACGCCGCCCTCTTCGAACTCCAGCACGCGGTGGACGTGCTCTGGCCGCGCTACGAACAGCTCGCCGCCGCGGGCGACGGCGACGGCCGGCGGCGCGACGAGCCCGAGGCCCGGCTGCTGCGCGACCTCTTCCAGCGACTGCCGGTGCCGGTGGTGCTCCTGGACCGGACCACCGCCGTGCGCCGGGTCAACACCGCCGCGGGGAACCTCTTCGGCCTCCAGGCCGGCTACGCCACCGGCCGCGCCCTCACCGGGGCACTGACCCATGACGCGCGGGCGGCGTTCCGCTCCCAGGTGGCCGCCGTCGCCCGCGGCGAAGGCGGCCGGAGCCTGCTGGTACGCCGCCTCCGCGAGCACGGTGCGCCGGGCGCTCCGGGGCCGGCGGACATCCTGCGGGCCACCCTCACCGAGCTGCGCCCACCGGAGGAACAGCGGTCCGTGGTCCTCGCCGTCTTCCACCCCGTCCCGGCCCGCGAGGCCGAACGGGAGCTGCGGCAGCGGGCCGCCGCCCGCGCCGAGCGCCCGGCCCGGACCCCGCGCCCGGCCGCGCCCTGGAACGTTCCGCGCCCGGACCTCGCCGAGGTCTCCCGGAACACCGAGATCCTGGACCTCGTCGACGACATGGCCGCCACGCTCCTCGCCGTCTCCCCCGCCACCCCCGGGGCCGTGCTCGACCGGGCCGCGGAGCTGCTGCACGGCCGGTTCGCGGACTGGGTGATCGCGGATCTCACCCTCCCGCCGGAGGGCGGCGCGCCGGACGGCCGGCTGCGGCGCGTGCTGGCCCGGGGCCCCATGCCCGGGCCCGAACCGGGTACGGGCCCGGCGGGCCAGGACCCGGCGGACTGCCCGCCGGTCCGGGACGCGGTACGGGACCGCGTCCCGGCCCTGCTGGTACGGCCGGAGGATCCGGAGGCCTTCGGCCGGGACGCCTCGGGCGCCTCGGTGCTGGTCTCCGCCCAGGTCACCTCGCTGATCTGCGTACCGCTGACCGCACCGCACCAGGGCACCGCGCAGGATCCGGCGCGCCCGGACCCCTCCGTCCCGGGGGCTGCCGGGACCGGCGGGCCGGTGCTGGGCGTGCTGACGCTCTTCCGCACCGGCGGGCGGCGCGCCTTCGAACTGTCCGAGGCCGGCGCCGTGCACCGGATGGCCCGCCATCTCGCCCTGGCCCTGCGGCCCGGGGCCGCCACCGGGGGCCGTACCGGTGCCGGCGGCCCGGCCGCGCCCGCCCCGGAGCATGCCGGGGCGGGCTGACGGAGGGCCCCGGAGGAACGGGGAACCCCGAACCCGCGGGCCGGGAGTGACGGATGCGCGGGACCCGGCGCGGGTCCTGCGCATCCGCCACTCCCGCGGTGTCAGGAGGCGTCCGCCATCACCTGGTCGCAGAGGCTGGCGCAGGTGCGGCTGATCAGCCGGGAGACGTGCATCTGGGAGATGCCCAGCTGCTCGGCGATCCGGCTCTGCGTCATGTCGCAGAAGAACCGCATGTAGAGGATCTGCCGCTCCCGCTCGGGCAGACTGCTCAGCTTGGGTTTGATGGCCTCCCGGTCCACGACCCGGTCGAAGCCCGGCTCGGGTGAGCCGAGGGTGTCGACGAGGGAGTACCCGTCCTCGGAGCCGGGGAGTTCGGCGTCGAGCGACAGCGGGGTGAAGCTGTCGAGGGCCTCCATGCCCAGCAGCACGTCGTCCTCCGACATGCCGGTGTGCCGGGCGACCTCACGGATGCTGGGCCCGCGCCCGTCGAGGGTGGTGGACAACTCGCGGTAGGCCACGCGGACGCGGTTGCGCAGTTCCTGGACGCGGCGGGGCACATGGAGGCCCCACATGTGGTCCCGGAAGTGGCGCTTGACCTCGCCGACCACGGTGGGCACGGCGAAGCTCTCGAAGGCGCTCCCCCGGTCGGGGTCGTACCGCATCACGGCCTTGACCAGGCCGAGTGCGGCGACCTGCTGCAGGTCCTCGATGGACTCGCCACGGTTGCGGAACTGGCGGGCCAGCCGCTCGGCCATGGGTATCCAGGCGCTGACGATCCGCTGGCGCAGGGCGTCCTTCTCGGGGCCGTCGGGCATCCGGGAAAGCCTCCGGAAGTCCTCGGCGGTGTCGGGTGCGTCGTCGTGCGGGTGCCTCGAACGAGGCCGCTTGGTGTGAGCGCGTACGGTCGTCATGAGGGTCTCGCTCCCAGACGGTCGGACTTGTATCACCGTGGGAGCAGGCACGACGTACGGACCGAGGCGCGCTCGGGGCCGCAGACAGAGCTGGTCCCACGGGCGTGCCTACGGTCCGAAGCACGATGGTCCGCCTGCCCCGGCCCCCACGGCGCAAACACGGGGCCGTGGAGTGCTTTCCGGCGGCGGCGGGGCCCGCTGGAACAGGTTCTCCTCCATGCTCACCCAGGTCCGCCGGGCGCGCGACCGGAAGGATCACCGAGCGCCCCCAGCCCGCCGCGCTGTGTCCATGCGCCGGACATCCGCGCAGGTCAGGAGGGCGGGAAAAAGACGGAAACCGGGGTGCCGGACGGCGCGACGGGCCGTTCACGGGCCCCGGTCCGGCGGAGGGCGAGGCGCGCCCGCGGCCGGTTCCGGAATCCCGCGGAAGGACGGCGCGGGCGGAGCGCCGCCGGCCGCGTGTTCTCCGTCCCCCTCCGCGGCCGGGGCTCCGCGGGGCCGGGGTCCGCGAGGGTTCCGGCACCGCCGGCCACGGTGGCGCGGCGGCGTGCGGCACCCGTGCGCGCCGCACGGTCGGCGGGGGCCTTCCCGGGCCGGTGGGGCCGCCCGGCGCGGGAACGCACCCGGCTCATCCCGCCCTCCTCGCGCCCCCGCCCGGCGCCGCGCATCGGGGACGCCCCGGCCTCGGTGGCCGGGGCGTCCCCGATGGGCGATGTCATCCGGTACGGAGACGCGTCCGCGTCTCCCGCGCCGCCCGCTGCCGGTGCGGCGTGACGGCCGTACCGGCAGCGGGGCCGGCCGCCCCGGCCGCCCCGCGGCCGGTCAGTCGTCGGTCGGCCACTCCCCCGTGATCCGGCGGACACCGTGGGCACCGCCCCGTTCGACCACCGCGCGAACGCCGCCCTGGATGGCCCCGCGCAGGATGGCCGGCGGGAGGATCTGCGCCCAGGTGTAGTCCGGATCGGTGGGCTCGGGCGCCTCGTCCTTGCCCGAGACGACCTTCCAGACCTGCTTGAACAGGGCACCGGCGAGCACCCCGGCCAGCAGGCCGAAGAGTGCGCTCAGAATCTTGTAGACCGTGCTCACGCCCAGATCCTCCCCTTCTCGGCGCGCCGGCCGCGAACCATCAGAGCCACGAGGAAGACCGCCGCCGCGCCCGCGACGACGAGCACGGGCGGCGGAACCGGCGCCGACCGCACCCGCTCCTTCGTCTCCTCCGCACGGGCCTTCGCCCGCGCCTTCACATCGGTACGGGCCGCGAGCTGCGCCACGGTGTCACCGAGCCGCTCCCGCGCCTGGACCACCTCGGCCCGCAGCTCGTCGGGGGTGCTCGTCATCGGCGCGCCCTCTCCTTGATCCGCTCGACATCCGTCCTCACGCCGCTGATCGCCTCCTCGGGCATCAGCGGGGCCGCCTCCCGGGTGCGCTTCCGGCCCAGCGCCGCCATCACCCCGGCGGCGAGGAACAGCGCCCCGGCCACGATCAGCGCGGACGCCCAGACGGGCAGCACCAGCGCGAGCGCGGCCACACCGGCGGCCACCAGCGTCAGAAAACCGGCGTGGGCGACCACGCCGGCTCCGCCGAACAGCCCGCCGCCGATCCCGGCCTGCCGTCCCTTACGGGTCAACTCGGCCTGGGCCAGCCGCATCTCACCTCGCACCAGGTCGGACAGTTGCTCGGCGGCCTGCTTGACGAGGTCGCCGACCGACGGTTCGCCGACGTCGCCGGGCGGTCGCCGGTTCACGGTCGTGGTCACTGGCGTCTTCCTCCCTCTCGTTCATGAACAAGACTTCCTCGTACCGGCTCAGGGCCAGGAGGAGGCCGAGCATGGCCATCGGTATGAATATGGCGAACACCGCCATGGCCGTGTCCTTCCCTGGGGGATGTCACGCTCTGTGACGTATGTCACGGGCCTGGGGGCCGAGTGACCGTTCCCAACAGGGTCAAACCGGACGTTCGCCGTGTCTTCGCGCCTTACGGCACCGCTGGTTTCGCGCCGTCAGGCGTGCAGGTATTCAGACGTTCGGCCTGCACGCGTGCACGGCGTCGCGGTACCGCGGATTCACGGATGTGCCGCTCCCGGTCCTTCTCGCTGTCCTGTTCCGGTGCTCCGCCGGGTACCCCGCGCTCCTCCGGGTGCGGGGTACCCGGTCCTCACTGTCGTTGCGGGTTCCGCCTTCCCCGCCCTGCCCGCCGTACGTACGGCGTGTGCCCCCCCCGTTCCCGGAGCCGGTCCGCGGCCCGGAAGGCGGGTGGCGGGTGGCGGAGGGGTGCTCCCGGCGGCCCGGGCCCGTTCCCCCGGCGGGCGGCCGGGGGCCGGCGACGGGGCCGGCGGGGCGGCACCACGGGCGGGAAGAGGTGAGGCCGTGGGGCCGCGGGGCCGGACAGGGCTCGGGCCCGGGATCCCTGAATTCCCGGGCCCGAGCCTTCCTGCTCCCCACTCACGGCCACTCCTGGCCGTGCCACCGGGTCCCCCGGCCCGCCGCCGCCAAACCGCGGGGCGGCTCTCCGGGCCGTGCCCCGAGGTCAGGGCTGCCGGGCCCGGGCGCCCTCCCGGGTCCGGGACGGCGCCACCTGACGCTCCGGATGGCGCCGCAGATATTCGGCCTCCAGTTCGGCTGTCCGCGCGGTGTGGACCTCCAGCGCGTCCGGCGCGGCGTGCAGCAGCGTCTCGTGCCGGGTGCGGTGGAGCGACTCCAGCTCCCTCAGCAGCTGCGGGTCGTCCAGCCCGGCCGGGTCGATCCCGGCCCGGCTCCGTTCCGCTTCCGTCTCCGCCATGGCGCACCTCCTTCGTTGCCGTCCCGGCGTCACCCGGGGCGTCCTTCCGCTCACCCGCCGCACCGCCCGGCCGGGCTCCCGGGCCTGGCGGCTCTCCGGGAGCGCCACGGGGCGCGGGTTCCCTGGGGGCCGTGTGCTCCGTCAGCGCCTCCTCAACCCCGCTGCCGGACCGGTGCGGGACCGGTGCCGGACGGGGGCTCCACCCGGGCCTCCCGCACGTCCCCCGGTGGCCCGGACCGGCGGGCCCCGCCCTCCCCGGTCCGCGGCAGGATCCCGGCGGTGGGTGCGGCCGGGCCCGGCCGGGATCCTGTCGTGTCACGTCCGTCCCGTCGGGTACCCGGCACGGACCACCGCTTCAGAACAGTCCGGAGGAAGCACCCATGGAACTCGCATTCCTCACCCCGGTCGCACAGCGTCCCGGGCCGTGGGCGTCGGTCTTCTTCGACACCTCGCGTGTCTCCCAGTCCGCGCTGAAGGAGCAGGAGCTGGCGGCGCGCGAGGCGGCCGGCGAACTGGCCGCGCAGGGGGCCGACGAGGCCACCTGCCGCACCCTGCGGGAGGCGCTCGCGGAGCTCCCCCGCAGCGGCGCCCCCGGACGGGCGCTCTTCGCGACCGGTGGGGACGTGGTGCTGGACCTGCCGCTCGGCGAACCGCCGCAGAGCGGTCTGCCGACGGTGAGCTGGTCACCGGTGCCCCGGCTGCTGCCTCTGCTGGAGCACCGGAGCGAGAACCCCCGGTGTCTGGTCGCCGCCATCGACCGCAGGGGCGCGGACTTCGAACTCCACGACGACTACGGCCACGAGGACGCCGGGCACCGGGAGGGCCGGCAGTGGCCGATGCACCGCACCAAGTCCGGGGCCGACTGGTCCGTGGGCCACTTCGAGTTCGCGGTCGAGGACACCTGGGAGCACAACGCCGGGGTGATCGCGGACGCGCTGGCCGAGGCCTGGGAGGAGACCGGCGCCCAGCTCCTGGTCCTCGCCGGAGACGTCCGCGAACGGCGCGCCGTGCACGACCGGCTCGCCCCGCCGCTGAAGTCGGCCGCCGTCGAGACGGAGTTCGGCGGCCGGGCCGCGGGGGCCCGCAGGGAGCGGCTCGACGAGGCCGTGGACGAGGCGCGTGAGCACTACACCCGGCGGCGGGCGGCGGAGCTGACCGACCGGTTCCGCTCCCGCCGCGCCCAGGTGCCCGGGGACGTGGCGCACGACGCGGCGGAGGGGGTGCCCGCGCTCGTGGAGGCCGCCCGGGAGCACCGGATCGACTCCCTCGTCATCCGCCCCGACGGCCCGGACGTGCACCGCGAGGTGTACGTGGGCCGTGAGCCGGACCAGATCGCCGTCCGCCACACCGACATCCCGTACCTCGGCGACACCGAGCCGGTCGCCGTGCGGGCCGACGACGCCCTGCTCCGCGCGGCGGCCGCCACCGGCGCCGAGGCCCTGCTCCTGCGCCGGCCGGAGGACGTGGGCGACGACCTGCCGGCGGGCGGGCTCGGGGCACTGCTCCGCTGGCCGGGCGCGCCCGGCGAACGACTGGAGGAATCCCTGTGACCACCGGATGACCCGCCCCGGCGCCGACCCCGGGCCCCCGGTTTCCGGCGGCCCACCGGGCCGGCCGGCGCCGAGGCGGGACCCACGGCCCCCGGACACACGGCACACAGGCCACCCACACCACGGGAGGACGAACCCCCATGCAGCGAGGCAGCGACCATCTGAACGTCCACCAGGACGACGAGATGAAACAGGAACTCCAGGGCATGCTCCGCGGCAACCACCCCACCCGCGCCGAGGAGTGGCACGACGTCGAGCCTCCCGCCGACGACGACCCCGCGACCGGGGTGGGGCCGGTCCCGTCCGCGGACGTCGGCGACGAGGCCGAGGCCGAGGCGCTCCGCTCCGAGCTCGCCCGCTACGTCGGGCGGACCCCCTTCCCCGGGCGGCGCGACCACCTGCTGGAGACCCTCCGCGAACGGCACGCGCCGGACCATCTGGTCGATCTGGTCGGCGGTCTCCCCGACGGCCAGGAGTACCGCAACGTGCAGGACGTCATGGCGGCCCTGGGCCGCCGGCCGCGCTCCTGAGGCCAGGACCGCGCGGCCCCCGCGGACCGGCCTCCCGGCCGGGCCGGGAGGCCGGGACGGGAGGCCGGGACGGACCCGCGCGCCGAAGCCGCGCCCGCTCCCGCTCCCGTCCCCGCGACGGGCGCGGGAGCGGGCTCCGGACGGCGCCCGGCCGCCGTCTCGCCATCCGGTCATCCGGCCGCCCCGCACCGGATGACCGGATGGCCGGGGTGACCTCGGTGTCCTGGCGCGGCGCCCGGCACCTCCGTACGGCTCTCCTCGCCGCGGCGCCCCGGCCGGAGCGGTCACGCGGCTGCCCGCCCGGTCCCGCGACAGGGCGGCCCGGGGCCGGGCGGGAGGTGCCCTGATTCCCGCCCCCTTCCGTCTCCCGTCCCCCGTCCCTCGCCGCCGACGGGCAGAGGGCGGAGGACGGTGGGTCACCATCGCGGAACGGAACCGGCCCCGGCGCACGCCCCCGGGGCGCGCGGGATCACCGCACGCCGGAATCCCGTTCCGGTCCCCCGGCCGGCCCTGTCCCGGCTCATGCCCGGACCGGCCGGGGGTAGGTGTCAGCCATGACCGAGCAGACACCTGGCCCCCTGCACCGATGGCTCAGCGAAGGTGACCGGGCCGTCTTCGCGCGCGTGGCCGCCCACCACTGGCCGGCCGGCGACCGGCTGCTGCCCCGGCTCACCCACAGCGCCAACCACGGGCTGCTGTGGTTCGGCACGGCGGGCGTGCTGTGGGCGCTCGGCGGCGCGCGGGGACGCCGTGCCGCCGCCCGCGGCGTGGCCTCGCTGGCGCTCGCCTCGGCCACCGTCAACACCCTGGGCAAGCGGTCGGTGCGCCGCACCCGGCCCCTCATCGACGCCGTCCCGCACATCAGGCGGGCGCGCCGGCAGCCGACGACGACCTCCTTCCCCTCCGGGCACTCCGCCTCCGCCGCGGCCTTCGCGGTCGGCGTCGCCCTGGAGTCGCGGGCGCTGGGCACCCTGCTGGCGCCGCTCGCGGGGGCCGTCGCCTTCTCCCGTGTCTACACGGGGGTGCACTACCCGAGCGACGTGGTGGTGGGCGCGGCCCTGGGCGCCGGCGCCGCCTACGCGGTGCGGGGCCTCGTCCCGTCCCGCCACCAGCTCCCGCCGCCCGCGCGGCCGCGGGGGGACGCGCCCGCGCTCCCCGAGGGCGAGGGCCTGGTCGTCGTCGTCAACCCCGGCTCCGGGGCGATCCCTCAGCCGGGTGATCCGGTACGGCAGCTGCGGGCCGGGCTGCCCAAGGCCGAGGTCGTGCTGCACGACATGGCGGGGCCCCCGCTGACGGCCACGCTGGACACCGCCGCCCGCGACGCCGCCGAACGGGGCGGCGCGCTGGGCGTCATCGGCGGTGACGGCACGGTGAGCGCCGCCGCGGCCACCGCCCTCCGGTACGGCGTGCCGCTCGCCGTACTGCCCGGTGGCACCTTCAACCACTTCGCGCAGGACCTCGGGGTGGAGACCGTGGCGGAGGTCTGCGCGGCGGTGGAGTCCGGCAGCGCCGTCCGGGTGGACGTGGGGCGGCTGACGCCCACCGGCGAGCCCGGGGTGTCCCGGGAGCCGTCCTACTTCGTCAACACCTTCAGCCTGGGCTCGTACCCGGAACTGGTGCGGCTGCGCGAGCACTGGTCGCCGCGGATCGGCGGACCGGCGGCGACGCTGCTCGGCGTGGCGCACGTGCTGCGCACCTCACGGCCGCTGCGGGCCGTGGTCAACGGGGAGGAGCGGTCGATGTGGCTGCTCTTCGCGGGGAACGGCGCCTACCGCAGCGTGGGCCTCGCGCCCGTGCGCCGCTACGACCTCGCGGACGGCCTGCTGGACCTGCGCGTCGCGCACGGCGGCCGCTTCGCCCGCGTGCGCCTGCTCACCGCCGCGCTGACCGGCGCGCTGCGCCGCTCCCCCGTCTACGCCGCGACCCGGCCCCGGTGGCTGCGGATCTCCGGGCTCCCCGAGGGCACCCACATGGCCTATGACGGGGAGGTCGCGCCGGCTCCGCCGTCCTTCGTCATCGACAAGGCGGAGGAGGCGCTGACGGTGTACCGGACCATTCCCGACTGAGGGCGGTGGCGCGGCCACCAGGGCCGCGGCACTCCCCCCGCCCGGTGGTGGCGCGCACACCCGGCCGTCCGCATCCCGGAACGCTCTTGCTCACCATGTGAGAGAAGCGCCTAGACTGCGGCCACCCGCCGACCCCTTGCCACGGGAGGCCCGCCGTGCCGGACCACAGCAGCGCCCCACGAGAGGGGCACGGGCCCGCGGAAACCGGGAACCCACCCCCGGACGGACGGCCCGGCGGCTCCTCCCGGGCCCCGTCCGCCCGGCCCGCACGCGCCCGCGACCGGGCGGGCGCCCCCGGCGGGGAACACCGGCGGACCGCCGTCTACACGCACGGGCACCACGCCTCCGTGCTCCGCTCCCACACCTGGCGCACCGCGGCCAACTCCGCGGCGTATCTGCTCCCCGAACTCCGCCCCGGTCGGCGCCTGCTGGACGTGGGATGCGGGCCCGGCACCGTCACCGCCGACCTCGCCGCCCGCGTCGCCCCGGGCCGGGTGACGGGGGCCGACACCGCCCCGGAGATCCTGCGGCGGGCCCGCGCGACCGCCGCCGGTCGCGGCCTGGAGAACGTCGACTTCACCGTCACCGACGTCTCCGCGCTCGGCTTCCCCGACGCGGTCTTCGACGTGGTCCACGCCCACCAGCTGCTCCAGCACGTGGCCGACCCGGTCGGCGCGCTGCGCGAGATGCGGCGGGTGCTCCGGCCGGGCGGGGTGGCCGCCGCCCGCGACTCCGACTACGCGGGCATGATCTGGTACCCGCGGGTGCCCGGGCTCGACGACTGGTCGGACCTCTACCGGCGGGTCGCCCGCTCAGGCGGCGGCGAGCCCGACGCCGGCCGGCGGCTGCTCTCCTGGGCCCGGGAGGCAGGGTTTACGGAGATCACCCCGTCCGCGTCGGTGTGGTGCTACGCGACACCGGAGGAGCGCGCCTGGTGGAGCGGGCTGTGGGCGGAACGCACGGTCGCCTCGTCCTACGCGGACCGCGCCGTGGACGGCGGCCACGCCACCCGGGAGGAGCTGCGCCGCATCGCGGACGCCTGGCGGACCTGGGGCAGCAGCCCGGACGGGTGGTTCACCGTGCCGCACGGGGAGATCCTCTGCCGTTAGGGCGCGCCCGGGGGCCGGGCCGGAGACGCGGCGCCCGGTGCGCCGCCGCCGGGCCTCCCTCCGGACCCCGGAAGCCCGGCCCCGGGACGTACGGCCTTGCGGTGGGCGGTCCTCAGCGGAGCCAGGGCAGGTCCGCCCCGGGCCGGTCCGCGGGCTGGAGCCCTTCGGCCACCGTCCGGCAGATCTCCCCGAGCTGCGCGACCTGCTCCGTGGTGAGCCGGTCGAAGAGGGCCGCGCGCACGGTGGCGACGTGGCCGGGTGCCGCGGCCGCCTGGACGGCGGCGCCCCGGTCGGTGAGGACGGCGAACTGTCCCCGCCGGTCGGACGGGCAGCTCTCCCGGCGCACCCAGCCGTTCCGCTCCAGCCGGGACACGGCGTGCGACAGCCGGGACCGGGTGATCTTGGACTGGCACGCCAGGTCGGTCATCCGCATCCGCCGCCCGGGGGCGCGGGAGAGCTGGACGAGCAGCCCGTAGTAGAGGTGCGGCATCTCGGCGTCGCGCTGCAACTGGCGGTCGAAGTGGTCCTCCAGCAGGGCGGTCGCGTGCAGATACGCCTGCCAGGTCCGCTGTTCGCCGTCGTCCAGCCAGCGGGGCCCGGCGCCCGCGGGCTGCGGGTGGTCCGGCGAGCCTGCGGGGTCCGGGGGGCCTTGAGACGTGGTCATGACCTCAGCCTAACAAAAGCTTGAAAGTTAAACGAAGCTCCCGTACGGTGGGCCGGGAGGATGCTTGAAACCTCAAGCAACCTCTCCACGCCCGTCCCGCCAGGCGGCCCGGACCACGCTCGCCCCTGTCGCAGCCGTGCCCGCCGCCGTCCCCTCTCCGGAGCCGCCGCCATGTCCGTCACCGCGTCGTCCGTCGCGCCGTCCGGCGAGCGCATGCCCGCCCTCTACCTCAGCCACGGCGCCCCGCCGCTCGCCGACGATCCCCTCTGGCCCGGGGAACTGGCCGGCTGGTCCGCGGCGCTGCCCCGGCCCCGGGCGATCCTCATGGTCTCCGCGCACTGGGAGGAGGCCCCGCTCGCCCTCGGCGCCACCACGACCGTCCCCCTCGTGTACGACTTCTGGGGCTTCCCCGAGCACTACTACCGCGTCCGCTACGCGGCGCCCGGGGCGCCGGAACTGGCCGAGCGCGTCCGCAGGACCCTGCGCGGCGCGGGCACGCCGGTGCAGGACTTCCCCGACCGCGGCCTCGACCACGGCGCCTACGTCCCGCTGGCCGAGATGTACCCCGGGGCCGACATCCCCGTCCTTCAGATCTCCCTGCCCACCCTCGACCCGCGGCGCCTCCTCCAGATCGGCCGCCGGCTCGCCCCGCTGCGTGACGAGGGCGTGCTGATCGTGGGCAGCGGATTCTTCACCCACAACCTCGCGGCGCTCCGCCACACCGGCCCCGGCGTGCCCGGCTGGTCGTCGGAGTTCGACGACTGGGGGAACCGCGCGCTGGCCGCCGGGGACGTCGACGCGCTGCTGGACTTCCGCCACGCCTCCCCCGCCGGCGAGCTCGCCCACCCCCGTACCGAGCACTTCGCCCCGCTGTTCGTGACGCTCGGCGCGGCGGACGCCGCCGGTGACCTGGACAGCGGGCGCAGCGTCATCGACGGCTTCTGGATGGGGCTGGCCAAGCGGTCCGTGCAGTTCGGCGGGTGAACCGGCGTCCCGTGGCAGGTCCCGGCGGATTGTGGCGGCCCGGCGGGCGGTGACGGGCCCGCGGCCGCCGGACCGGCGGGCGCTTCACCGGTCCCGGGCGACCGCCGCCACCCGGCACGGCACTAGGCTCAACGGCCATGGAAATCCTCGGAACTTCACTCCGTGTCTGTGTGGACGATCTCGACGCCGCCGTCCCCGTCTACGAACGGCTGACCGGCGATCGGGCGATGCGTTTCCGCAGAGGGGGCGTCTCCGTCGCGGCGGTGGGCTCGTTCCTGCTGATGAGCGGGGAGGAGGCGGAGATGGAGCTGCTGCGGAAAGTCTCCGCGACCATCGCGGTGAAGGACGTGGACGAGGCGGTCCGCACCCTGGTCGCGGTCGGCGCGCAGATCATCGCGGGGCCCATGCCCACCCCCGGCCGCAACATGCTGGCCCGCCACCCCGACGGGTCGATCTTCGAGTACATCGACGGCGGCGCCCCGCACCACGCCTGAGGAACGGCCCCGGCACCCCCCGGTCTCCGCGCGGCAGGGGCACGGCGCCGGGTGCGGCGGGACGCCGGGTGCGGCGGGACGCCGGGTGCGGTCCGGCGCGCCCGGTGACCGGTGGGGGTGGCCGGACGGCCGGTGACCGCGGCCGGACGGGCCGCCGGGGCCCCACGCCTCCGGACCGCAGTGGCCCCGGGAACCCGTGGGTTCCCGGGGCCACTGCAGAACCGGTGGATCAGGTGCGGGCGCGGTTCGGCCGCACCCGGTCCGCCGGGCCGGGCTCAGACCGTCAGCACGATCTTGCCGCGGGTGCGACCCTCCTGGCTGATCCGGAACGCCTCGGCCACCTCGTCCAGCGGCAGCTCCCGGTCCACGTTGACGGTCAGCTTGCCCGCGTCGGCCAGCTCGCCCAGCTCCGTCAGATCGGCGGTGGAGGGGCGGACGAAGACGTAGTGGCCGCCGGCCTCCTTGACGCCCGCGTCCACCACCGACACCACCCGCGCCGCGGACCGGGCCACCTCGGTGGAGACCGCGACGGAGTCCCCGCCGGCGAAGTCGACCGCCACGTCCACGCCCTCGGGCGCCAGCTCGCGCACCCGGCCGGCGAGCCCGTCGCCGTAGGTGACCGGCTCGGCGCCGAGGGAGCGCAGATAGTCGTGGTTGCGCTCACTGGCGGTGCCGATCACGCGGGCCCCGAGCGCGACGGCGATCTGCACCGCGAACGATCCGACGCCGCCGGCCGCGGCGTGCACCAGGACCGTGTCGCCCTTGCCCGTCCCGGCGGCGCGCAGCGACTGGAGGGCGGTGAGCCCCGCCAGCGGCAGCCCCGCGGCCTGCGCCCAGCTCAGCGAGGCGGGCTTGCGGGCGACGGCGCGGATGGGCGCCACGGCCAGCTCGGCGAAGGTGCCGAACCGGGCCACGTCCTGCCGGTTGTAGGCGATCACCTCGTCACCGGGGGCGAACTCCGTCACGGCCGGGCCGACGCGCTCGACCACGCCGGCCACGTCCCAGCCCGGGGTCAGCGGGAACTCGGCGTGCAGCACCGGGTCGAGATAGCCCGCGGTGATCTTCCAGTCCACGGGGTTCACCCCGGCGGCACGCACCCGGATCAGGACGGAGTCCGGGCCGACCTTCGGCTCGGGTACTTCGGTGGTCTTCGGCGTTTCGCCGTACGAGTCGATCGTCACTGCCTTCATACGGGGCTCCAACGACGGGACGGCGGGCGGGATTCCCGGTCCGGAAGGGGCGAGAATCACGGTTTCGGCGGCCGCCCGGTCCCGGTCGCGGACGCCGCGGACCTGGGACGAACGGTCCGGCCACCCTAGGCGGCCCCGGCGGCGGGGCGCACGGCGACCGGGCCGACGGGGTGACGGGGTGACGGGGACAGGGGACGGGGACGGGGCCGGGGGCAGGCGACGGGGGCAGGCGACGGGGCCGGGGGACGGGGTGATGCCCCGGGTGCCCGCCCCGCCTCAGTGCGGAGCCAGCGCCGACTCCAGGAGGTCCGCGAGGAGGGCCGCGCCCGTCCCGGCGGGGTCCAGGTCCGGGTCGTAGATGGTGACGTCCAGCCCGGCGCAGCGCGGGGAGCGGACCAGGGGGCGCAGCACCTCCCGCAGTTCGCCGGCGGAGAGGCCGTCCGGCTCGGGGCAGTCCACGGCGGGCATCACGGACGGGTCGAGCACGTCCGCGTCGAGGTGCACCCAGAAGCCGTCCAGGGCGTGGGTCTCCAGCGCGGCGAGCAGCCCGTGGGTGACGTCGTCCACGCCCCAGCTGCGCAGCTCGCCGACGCTCACGCTCGGGATCTTCAGCTCGCTCAGCTCGGCGCGGTCCGGGTCCCCGTCGCGGAGGCCGACCAGGCGCACGTCCTCGTCCCGCACATACGGGCGCAGCCCCTCCAGGTCGGTGAGGTCCCGCTGCCCGCGTCCGGTGCACAGGGCCACCGCCTCCCCGGCGGCGGCGCCGATCCGGCCGGAGTTGCCCGGGTGCCGGAAGTCAGCACTGGCGTCGAGCGCGGCGAGCCCGTAACGGCCGGCGCGGCGCAGGCCCAGCGCCGCGCCGAGCTGGACACTGCAGTCCCCACCGAGGACGACGGGGAGATCCCCGGCCCGGACGTGCCGTTCGACCCGGTCGGCCAGGCGCGTGGTGTACGCGGCGAGGGCGGCGGCGTTGAACGCCCCGTCGCCCTCGCGCCACTCCCCCCGGTCGTACCGGGGCGGGACGACCACACCGCCCTCCTGGGCGGAGATCCGCGTGAGCAGACCCTGGTCACGCAGGGCCCCGGGGAGCTTGTAGCAGCCCGGGACGGTGCCGGGGGCCGGCGGGCGCAGGCCGAGGTTGGACGGGGCGTCGATCAGCACGGTACGGCGCATGGCCCTACTCTGGCACGGCCCCGGCACCGTGACCCGGCGACTCCGGACTTCGCCGCGCTCCGGCCGCCGCCCCGGCCGGCCCGCTCCGGCGCTCCCGGCCCCGGCCCGTCCTCCGGGCGGGCCTGACACCGCGGGGACGCGAGGGGCGGGACGCCGGGCGCGGCTCCACGGCGGGCACGGACCCCGGCGCCGCCCGTCCCTCTCAGGCCGTTCCCCGGGGGCGCGCCGGCCCGACGCCCTCAGGCCCCCGGGGCCCGCCGCGCGGGCTCACCGGGCGCCCGGCGGCTCCCGGCGGACGGCGCAGGCGGCCGCGTGGCCGGGAGGGACGGGCACATCGGTGAGGGTCCAGCCCGGGATCGGCGCCGGCACCGGACCCGTCCCGGTGTAGGTGGCCGCGAGGCCGCCGGACAGCCCCGCGCCGGTGCCCTTGAGATGGGCCTCCTTCCGGGTCCAGCAGCGGGCGAAGGCCGCCCGGCGGGCGCCGGCGGGCAGCGCCGCCAGCTCGGCGCGCTCCCCCGGGTGCAGGGCCGCCGACACCTCGCGGACGGTCCGCTCCTCCGGCCACTCCTCCACGTCGGCTCCCACCGGGAGGTCCGCGAAGGCCAGCAGCACGAGGTCCCCGGTGTGGGAGAGGGAGAAGTGCGGCGCGCCGGCGGACACGGCCGGGCGGCCGTGCGGGCCGCCACAGCGGGGGCAGGGCTCCCGGACCAGTTCCACGGCCCGCGGTTCGGTGTCCAGATAGCCGCCGAGGAGCAGACGGAGCGCCAGATGCGCCACCCGGTAGCGGTCACGGTCGGCGGCGCGGACGAAGGCCCCGGCGCGGCCCCGCTCCGCCGCGTCCAGCACGCCGCCGGCCACCGCCGCGGCGTACGGGGCGTGTTCGGCCACCCGGACCAGCCACAGCGCGGGCTCCCCGGCCGCCGGCGGCCGGAGCGCGCCGGCCGGCCCGGAGGGGTCGAACCACCGCACCACCGGACCGTGGTGACCGCCGGTCTCCTCGGCGCCGGTCTCCTCGGCGTCCGGGCCCCGTGTGGCGCCGCTCGCCCCGTCTCCGGCTCTGTCGCCCGCCCCGTCCCTGGCGGGGCCCTCGCCCACCCCGTCCCTGGCGGGGCCCTCGCCCGCTCCGTCACCGGCGGTTCCGTCGGCGGTCCCGCCGCCGGGTCCGGAGCGGCGGGCGCCGGGCGTGGCGCCGGAAGCGTGGAGCGTCATGGGTTCCCCCTCGTCCGGCCGGGCCGGGGACGGCCGGGCGCGTACGGATCAGTTGTGTCCCGGTCCGGGCGCGGACCGGGTGCCCAGCACATCAGGAACGGCCCGGCTCCGGTAACGGCCCGGCCCCTTCGGGCGCGTCGCTCACGCCGGTGGGCCGGGCCGCCCCGACAGGTCCAGCCGTGGCGCGTCCGGCGAGGGGATGCCGAACACCTGGGTGTAGAGCGCGAGTTCCGCCTCCAGCGCACGGATCATGGTGTCGCTCCGCCGGAAGCCGTGGCCCTCCCCCTCGAAGGTGAGGCAGGCGTGCGGGACGCCGCGCCGGGCCACCGCCGCCTGGAAGCGCGCGCACTGCTCCGGCGGGCAGATCACGTCGTCCAGCCCTTGCAGGATGAGGAAGGGCACGGAGACGCGGTCGGCGTGGCGGAGGGGGGAACGGGACCGGTAGCGCTCGGGGTGGTCGGCGAGGGAGCCCACCAGGCCGTCCAGATAGCGTGACTCGAAGTCGTGGGTGCCGCCCGCGGCCCAGCTCTCGAGGTCGAGCACGGGGTAGATCAGCGTGCCGCAGGCGTAGAGACCGCTGCCGGTGAGGGAGACCGCGGCGGTCCAGCCGCCGGCGCTGCCGCCGCGGATGGCGAGCCGGTCACGGTCGGCGGTCCCCTCGGCGGCCAGCGCCTCGGCGACGGCGGCGCAGTCCTCCACGTCGACCACGCCCCACCGGCCGCGCAGCCGTTCCCGGTACTCCCGGCCGTAACCGGTGGAGCCGCCGTAGTTGACCTCGGCGACACCGAGGCCGCGGGAGGTGAAGTAGGCGATGTCCAGGTCGAGCACGAGCGGGGCGTGGGCGGTGGGGCCGCCGTGCGCCCACACCACGTAGGGCGGCAGCTCGTCGCCCGGTGGGGCGTGGTCGGGGTTGAAGGGCGGATGGATGTACGCGTGGATCTCCCGGCCCTCCGGTCCGGTGAAGGTGCGGATCTGCGGCTCGGGGTAGTACGCCGGGTCCACGGGGTCGCGGTGGACGGCGCCGGCCACCCGGGCGTGTCCGGTGGCGGTGTCCAGCTCCACCACCTCGTAGGAGCTGCGCGGGCCGGCGGCGATCCCGATCACGCGGGTGTCGTGCACGGCGAGCGCGGGTTCCCACGCGGACCAGGGGCCGGGGGCGTCGTAGAGGTCCCCGCTCTCCGGGTCGAGCAGCCCGAGGGAGGTGGCGCCCCGCCCGTGCACCACCGCGACGAGGCCGCTGGGCAGCGGGGCGAACCAGCGGCTGCCGATCTTCCATAGAGGCCCGCCGAACTCCTCCTCCCGGGGGCAGAGCGCGGTGACGGTCACCCCGGCGGTCGCCGGACCGGTCACCGGGCCGGTGCCGGCTTCGGCGGGGACGGGAGCGGCCGTGGCGCCGGGGGCGGTGGCGGCACCCGCCCCGTCGCGTCCCCGGGGGCGGACGTCCGGTCCGGTGATGCGGTAGAGGTTCCACCAGCCGCCGCGGTCGGAGACGGCGAGCAGTTCGCCGCCGGGCGCCCACTCGGCCTGCGGGACGGACTCGGAGGGGCCGCCCAGCACGGTGCGTGCCCCCCGGATCGTCCCCTCCGCGGTGACCTCACCGACCAGCAGTTCGGTGCCGTCCCACGGCATGTTCGGGTGGTCCCAGCCGATCCAGGCGGCACGGGAGCCGTCCGGCGACAGCCGGGGCCCGGTGACGAACCGGTGCGCGCCGTCGGTGAGTTCACGGACAGCGGCGCGGTCCCCGGCCGCGGAGCCGTCCAGCGGCACGGCGGCGAGGGCCCGGCGGACGTCCCCGGGGCCGTCACCGGTGTACTCCTCCAGGACGCACCACACCTCGCCCCGCTCCGGCAGCAGCAGGGGGTCCGCCCAGCGCAGCCCGCCGCCGACGGCGGAGACCGGGGTGAGCGGCCGGGGCGGGGGCGCGCCGGGAGCGTCCGGCTCATGGGAGTAGAGCCGCTGGTCGGCGTGGTGGACGAAAACGATCAGCGGGCCCCGGCCGGGGCGGCCGGCGCCGCTCCAGGGCCGGCCGCCGTACTCCATGACACGGCTGCGGACGTTCCACGGTGCCGGGAGCACCGTCTCCTCGCGGCCGTCGGCCCGGCGCCGGACCAGCGTCCGGCGGCCGCCCTCCGCGGGCCGGGGCGCGGTCCACCACACCTCGTCGCCGACCGCCCCCGGATACTCCGGCCGTCCGTCGTGTTCCGCGGCGAGCGCGGCGGTGATCGGTGACCGCCACGCGCCGTAGGGGGCCGTGGCCACCATCCCCAACGCCTCCTGACCTGCTCCGTGTCCGGCGGCCACCGGGCGGGTCGTGCCCGGCGCCGAACCCGTCCGTGTCCGGTCGCCCCCGGCCCGTCTCCGCGTGCCGGGGGCCGTCCCTCCGCTCCGTGGTTCTCCGCCCGCCGTGTTCGCCGTCGTCCCCGTGCCGTTCACCCGCCCCGCGGTACTTCCCGTACCCCTGTCCGGCCGGCGGCGGGCTCGCGGCCGGTCCCCGGGGCCTCCGGTGTTCCTGCCCCGTCCGGCGGCGCGGATTCCGGCGTGTCCCCGCCGGTCACCCGTGGCTCCGCCGCAGGAAGTGGTCCAGGACACGGACGCCGAAGTGCAGCGCCTCGACGGGCACGCGCTCGTCCACGCCGTGGAAGAGCGACCAGTAGTCGAACCCCTCCGGCAGCTTCAGCGGGGAGAAGCCGTATCCCGTGATGCCCAGCCGGGAGAACTGCTTGGCGTCCGTGCCGCCCGTCATGCAGAACGGCACGGCCGTGGCACCGGGGTCGAACATCTCGACGGCCTCACGCATCGCGCGGAACGACGGGGAGTCCACCGGGGCCTGGAGCGGGACCTCCCGGTGGTGGAACTCCCAGTCCACGTCGGGTCCGGTGAGCCGGTCGAGGGTGGTGTGGAACTCCTCCTCCCCGCCGGGCACCATCCGGCCGTCGACCAGGGCGGTGGCGCTGCCCGGGATGACGTTGACCTTGTAACCGGCGTTCAGCACGGTCGGGTTGGAGCTGTTGCGCAGGGTCGCCTCCACCAGGGCGGCGGACCGGCCGAGCCGGGCCAGCAGCGGCGCCGGGTCGAACCCGGGCGCGTCCAGGTCGCGCTCGGGGTCCCCGGCCGGGACGCCGTGGAGATCGGCGAGCGCGGTGAGCGCGGCCCGGACCGTCGGGGTGATCCGCACCGGCCAGCGGTGCTCCCCGATCCGGCTCACGGCCGCCGCCAGCCGGCTGACGGCGTTCTCACCGTTGACCTTGGAGCCGTGGCCGGCGCGGCCGCGCGCGGTGAGCCTGAGCCAGGCCGTGCCCCGCTCCCCCGCGGCGATCGGGTAGATGCGGCGGCCGGAATCCCCGTGGAAGGTGAAGGCGCCGGACTCGCTGACGCCCTCGGTGCACCCCTCGAACAGGTCCGCGTGCCGCTCGGTGAGGAAGCCGGAGCCGAAGGCGGCGCTGTCCTCCTCGTCGGCGGTGAAGGCGAGCACGATGTCCCGGCGGGGACGGATCCCCGCCCGCGCCCAGGAGCGCACCAGGGCGACGATCATCGCGTCCATGTTCTTCATGTCCACGGCACCGCGCCCCCACACCACCCCGTCGCGCACCTCGCCGGAGAAGGGGTGGACCGTCCACTCGGCCGGGTCCGCGGGCACCACGTCCAGATGGCCGTGGAGCAGCAGCGCCGGGGCGGCCGGATCGCTGCCGCGGACCCGGGCGACCACATTGGTGCGGCCCGGCGCCTTCTCCAGCAGCACGGGATCCAGGCCGGCGCCGGCGAGCCGCTCGGCGACGTACTCGGCGGCGGGCCGCTCGGACCCCTCGCCCCCGCCGTGGTTGGTGGTGTCGACGCGGATCAGATCCGAGGTGAAGGCCACCACCTCGGCCAGCGCCTGATCGTCCACTCCGGCCGCCCCGGGCTCCCCCGCCGGGCCTCCGGCCGGGACCGCCGGCCCGGCCCCGCCGGCCGCCCCGCCGTGGCCGCTCGCCCCGCCGTGGCCGCTCGCGCCGCCCGGCCGGGTGGACACCGTGTCAGCCATACCGCTCCTCCGTCGCCGCCGATACAAGGGTGGTGACCGCCTTGAAGCAGCGGATGCCCTCGTACATCGTGTCGCTGGTGTAGACGACCCGCCGCTCCCCGGACTGCTCCACGCCGGGCACCACCGTCGCCGCGCCCGCCAGGTGCTCCGCGTCGAACTCCACCTCGACCGTGAACGGGCCGGCGTCAGGCGCCGGTTCGTGCCGGATGGCCAGGGCCGCGGCCTCCTTCGCGGCCGCTGTGATCTCCGCGGCGGTCCGGGCGGGCGGCCGGCAGAGCGCGGCGTAACGGGACACACAGGTCTTGACGGCGACCGAACGCGCCCCGGGGGCGTAGCCCAGGGCGTCCTCGCAGGTGCGGTCGTCCCCGGTGACCAGGACCACCGGGGTGCCGAACTCCGCCACCACACGGGAGTTGAGCAGGCCCTCGCTCGCCCGGACGCCGTCGAGCCAGACGCCCGTGATCGAGTTGGCGAGGTAGGTGTGCGCGAGGACCCCCTCGGCCCCCGCGCCGGTGTGGTAGCCGACGAAGGCCACGCCGTCCACGTCCCCGTGCTGCACGCCCTCCACCATGCTGAGCGCCTTGTGCCGGCCGGTGAGCAGCACCGCGCGCTCGTCCAGCCGCTCCAGCAGCAGGTTCCGCATGGTCCAGTGCGCCTCGTTGACGACCACCTCGTCGGCGCCGCCGTCGAGGAAGCCGGCGATCGCCGCGTTCACGTCGGAGGTGAACATCTGACGGCAGCGCTGCCACTGCTCGTGGCCCGGCAGCACATCGGCCGGCCAGGTCACACCAGTGGCGCCCTCCATGTCGGCGGAGATGAGGATCTTCATGCGCGCCCGTCCCCTCGCGGGCCGGAACCTTGCCGTCCGGCCGGTGACAGCCGTTTCCGCCGGCACGCGGCGGCAACGAGGATCTTCTGCCGCGTCACGTTACGCGCCGGCGCGGGCCGCGGCCACGGACAGGCACGGGCCCCGGCCCCACTCCACCGATCGGCGCCCCGTCCCGGGACGGGCGCGCCGGCCCGCCATGCCGTCCGGCGGGCCGGCGCGGGGCCGGTGTCAGAGACGGCCGAGTTCCGCCGCGCCGAACGACACGCCGAACCGGGCACACCAGATGCTCACGCTGGAGTAACGGGACAGGTCGGCATCGGCGGGCACGGGGTAGTTCTGGCTTCCCTTGTTGCCCTTCAGCTTGCCGAGGCTGACGTACGCGCCGTCGTCGAAGACGTGCCAGCCGGCCCGCCCCTCCTTGACCGGCGCGTCGGTCAGCCACACCCGCAGGTCCGGTCCGTTGCTCGTGTCGAGGTTCTCCAGCCGGAGGACGTGCGAGCCGTCCTCCAGCCGCACGAGCCGCACCGTGCCCGAGGTCGCGTGCTCATGGCTGATCAGCTCCCCGCCGGCCACCGCCCGGGGCCCCGACGGGGAGGACGGCGGCCCGGACGGCTCCGCCCCGCCGTCCACCGGGCCGGCCGGCCGCTCCTCCCCGTCGGGCCCGGGGGGCACCTGGGCCACGGGCGCGGTCTCCTGCACCGTCCGGTCCTGCCACAGCTTCCACGGCTGGAACCAGTACAGCCCGAAACCGGCCGCGGCGACCGTCACGACCAGCACCCCGATACCCAACGGCCCGAACAGCAGCTTCCGTGCGCGTGCCATGCCCGCCTCTCCTCCTCCGGTCGGCCTGTCACCTCGTCGTCACCCCATTCAACGGGCGGGACGGGACGCCCCGTGGCCGAGGCCGATGACGGAACCCTTACGTCCTCCGGTTCTACGGCGAGGACGCGTGCCCGGCTCATGCCCGGCACGGGACCGGCACGGGACCGGCCGCCGGCACCGGGCGAAGGCGGGAGCGGAGACGGAGGGGCGGGGGCAGAACCGTGCTGGTCGCCGCGTCCGCCCCTTGAGCACCCGGGCGGCACCGGGGCGGCACCGGGATCCGGTGGCCTTACGGATCGCTGACGTCCGTCACGGCCCGTGCCGCCGGCCGGACACCGGTGCGAGACTCCACCGTGTGAAACGCGTACTCGTCGTGGACGACGACCCGACGGTCTCCGAGGTCGTCGCCGGCTATCTGAGCCGGGCGGGCTTCGCCGTCGATGTCGCCGCCGACGGCCCCGCCGCCGTGGCCCGGGCCGCCGAGCGGCCGCCGGACCTGGTGGTGCTGGACCTGATGCTGCCCGGTATGGACGGGCTGGAGGTCTGCCGCCGCCTCCGCGAGGCCGGGCCGCTCCCGGTGGTCATGCTGACCGCGCGGGGCGACGAGGAGGACCGCGTCCTCGGGCTCGAGGTGGGCGCGGACGACTACGTCACCAAGCCGTTCAGCCCGCGCGAGCTGGTGCTGCGGGTGGAGTCGGTGCTGCGCCGCGCCGGGACGGCGGCGGCCGCGCGCACCGCGCCCGCCGGGGCGCCGCTGCGGGCGGGGCAGCTCACCGTGGAGCCCGCCGCCCGGCGCGCGACCCGGCGCGGGGAGGACCTCACCCTGACCCTCCGCGAGTTCGACCTGCTGGAGTTCTTCCTGCGCAACCCGGGGCGGGCCACGAGCCGGGAGGAACTGATGCACACGGTCTGGGGCTGGGAGTTCGGGGACCTGTCGACCGTGACCGTCCACGTGCGGCGGCTGCGCGGAAAGATCGAGGACGATCCGGCCCACCCCCGGCTGATCACCACGGTGTGGGGGGTGGGCTACCGCTTCGACGCCCCCGCCCCGGAAGGAGCCGGCGATGCTCGGTGACACCCTCCTGATCGCGCTGTACGCGGCGGCCGGCGCGGCCGCCGCCGGACTGCTCGGCACCACGGCCCTGCGCCTGGTGCGCCACCGCTCGGTCACCCTGTCGCTGGCCGTGGTGGCCGCCGTCACCGTCGCGGCGATGCTCGCCGGGACGATGCTGGTGGCCTGGGCGATGTTCCTGTCCGACCACGACCTCTGGGTGGTGACGATGGTGTGCTCCATGGCGGCCGTCGTCTCCCTCGCGGTCGCCCTCGTCCTCGGCCGCGGCGTCGTCCGGGAGAGCGAGGCCCTGGCCCGGGCCACCCGCGCCTTCGGCGACGACGGCAGCTTCACCCCGCCCGCCACCGCACCCCTGGCCGAACTCGCCGTGCTCAGCCGGGAGCTGGCCGCCACGAGCGCGAAACTCGCCGCCTCCCGCGAGCGGGAGCAGTCCCTCGAGGCCTCCCGCCGGGAGCTGGTCGCCTGGATCTCCCACGACCTGCGCACCCCCCTCGCCGGGCTCCAGGCGATGGCCGAGGCGCTGGAGGACGGCGTCGTCGCCGACCCGGGCGTCTACCACGCCCGTATCCGCACGGAGGTCGAGCGGATGAGCGGCATGGTCGGCGACCTGTTCGAGCTCTCCCGCATCCAGGCCGGTGTTCTCACCCTGAACACCGCCCGCGTCTCGGTCTACGACCTGGTCGGTGACGCCATCGCGGGTGCCGACGCCCTGGCCAGGGAGCACGGCGTACGGCTCGTGGGCGCCGGGGTCGAGCCCGCGCCGATCGAGGTCGACGGCCGGGAGATGTCCCGCGTGCTGGCGAACCTGCTCGTCAACGCCATCCGCCGGACGCCCGCCGACGGCACGGTCGCCGTGTCCGCGCAGCGGCGGGACGGCAGCGTCGTCGTGTCCGTGACGGACGGCTGCGGGGGCATCCGGCCCGAGGACCTGCCCCGGGTCTTCGACACCGGCTGGCGCGCCACGGACGCCCGCACCCCGCCCGCCGGAGCGGGGCTGGGCCTGGCGATCGTGCGCGGCATCGTGGAGGCCCACCAGGGGCGCGCGGCCGTGCGCAACGTGCCGGGCGGCTGCCGCTTCGAGGTCCACCTCCCCGCGGCGGCCTGAGCGGTCCCCCCACGGACGCGGGGAGACCGCTCCTCGTTCCGGACGGCCGCGGCCCGGCCCTCCGGCGGACGGCCGGACCGGCCCCCGCCCGTGGCCCTACGTCACTTCTCGACCTCCGCGGCGAGCTTCGCCAGCTCGGCGTCGTAGATCCGGCCGAGTCCCTTGGGGGCGAAGGTCCGCTCGAAGAAGCCGCCGACGCCGCCCGCCCCGTTCCAGACGGTGCTGACCTGGACGGCCGACCTGCCCTCGCCCGCCGGGGTCACCGTCCAGGTGGTCACCATCGAGGAGTTGCGGTCCGTCTCGACCAGCCGGCCCGGGCCCGGCTCGGTGACGTCCAGCAGGCAGTCCCGCACCCGCTTGCTCGTCGCCTGAAGCCGCCAGTGCACCAGCGTGCCCGCGCCCCGGCCGCCCTCCCGGACCTCGTACTCGCTGAACTGCTCGGGCAGCAGCCGGGCACGCGTGCCCGCGTAGTCGGCGAGCGCCTCGAACACCGCCTCGGGCCGCGCCGCGATCTCCCGCTCGGTCGTGGCCTCGACCTGCGCCATGTCCGTCCTCCTGTCAGTCGGTCACTCCCACCGGGCACGCGCCCGGCCGGTCCCATCCGGTCGGGGCCAGCCAATCACCGGTGCCCGGAGCACGCGAAATCCGCCGCGGCGGGCGAGCGGCCGGAACCACCGGCGGGACCCGGCGGCGGGCCCGCGCGGCGGTCATGGGCCCCGGGGCGGTCGAGCGACCGCGGCCGCGTGCCGTCCCCCCGGGGCCGCGCGGCACCACTGGCGAGATTCGAATAAGTGTTCTACGTTGGAGGAACGGTACGGACGGAAGGAGCGTGCGCACATGCGCTGGGACGGCCTGAGCCACGACGACTCCTCCGCATCCCCCGCCCTCTTCGGGACCGACGCGGTCACCCGCAGCTTCGACACCCCCGAGTTCCGGGGCATGACCTTCCACGAGATCCGTGCCCGCACGATCCTCAACCGGGTGCCGGGCGCCTCCCGGATGCCGTTCGAGTGGACGCTCAACCCCTACCGGGGCTGCACCCACGCCTGCGTGTACTGCTTCGCCCGCCGCACGCACAGCTATCTGGACCTGGACACCGGCACCGGCTTCGACTCCCAGATCGTCGTGAAGGTCAACGCGCCCGAGCTGCTCCGCCGCGAACTGGCCTCCCCGCGCTGGCGCGGCGAGCACGTCGCGATGGGCACCAACGTCGATTGCTACCAGCGCGCCGAAGGCCGCTACCGGCTCATGCCCGGCATCCTCGGCGCGCTGCGCGACCGGGCGAACCCGTTCTCCATCCTCACCAAGGGCACCCTGATCCTCCGTGACCTCGATCTGCTGCGGCAGGCGGCCGAGGTCACGGACATCGGCATCAGCGTCTCCGTGGGCTTCACCGACCGCGAGCTGTGGCGGACCGTCGAACCGGGCGCGCCCTCCCCCGAGCGCCGCCTGGAGGTCTGCCGCACCCTCACCGCCCACGGCATCCCCTGCTCGGTGCTGATGGCCCCGGTCATCCCCTACCTCAGCGACTCCCCGCGGCAACTGCGGGAGACCGTCCGCGCCGTCGCCGCCGCGGGCGCCGGTTCCGTCACCCCGCTCGTCCTGCACCTGCGGCCCGGCGCGCGCGAATGGTTCCTGGAGTGGCTCGCCCGGCACCACCCGGAGCTGGTGCGGCGCTACGAGGTGCTGTACGCGGGCGGCGCCTACGCCCCGAAGTGGTACCAGCGGCAGATCACCCGGCGCGTCCACGAACTGGCCGGCGAGTACGGCATCGGCCCGTCCCGCCCCGGCCCCTCCCACACCGGCGCCCATCGCGTCCCGCCGCCGGAGCCCACGCCGCCCGAGGCGGCCGGCCCCTCGCAGCTCACCCTCCTCTGACGGCGCCCGCCACCGCTCGCCACCGCTCGCCGGCCCTCCCGCCGATCCGGCCGGGCGGGCGGTGAGACGTCCCGCGTCCGCCCGCGTATCCCAGGGGGACGGGTGGTGGCCTCAGCGACGCAGCATCCCCCAGGAGGTCGAACGTGGACAGCGGTCCCGAGCCCGGGCAGGCACCCCGGCGCCGGCGGGTGGTCGAGCCGACACGGGTGATCAGCGCCCGGCGGAGCACCCGGCTGGAGGATCTGGAACTCTTCCGCCCCGGGCCCGGCGGCCCCTCCGGGCGGGACGCGGAACCCGGCGCCGCACCGCCCACCGCCGCGGCCCCCGTTCCGGAACCGGCCCCGGAGCCGGAGCCGGCCGGCCCCTCTCCGGCCGGGCCGGAGGAGGACCCGCCGACCGAGGAACTCCCCCCGGCCGGCGTCCCGGCGGGGAGCGCGTGGCCGGACGCCGGAGGGTCCGGGACCGCGCGGGACACCACCGGAATGACCGGCTCCGCCGGAGGGACCGCGGGCCCGCGCCCGGAGACGGCCGGACCGCGCGGGGCCGCCGGCGAGGCTCCCGCCACCGGCACCGCCGGCCCCGGCCCGTCCGACGCGACCCGCGTCCTGCCGGACGGCCCGCCCTTCTCCTCCCCGCGCTCCGGGAGACGGTCCCGCCGCGCCCCCGCCGGGCTGCGCGCCGCGGGCTTCGCCGCCGCCGGGGCCGGCGCGGCACTCCTCGCCGTACTGCTGTTCCCCGGCGGGAGCGACGCCGGGACGGACCCGCCCGTGGCTGCCCCGGACACGGCCACCGCCTCCCCCGCCGGGCCGACCGCGCTCCCCGAACCACCCACCGAGGTCGTACCGGAGGGCAGCGAGGTGCTGGAGCCGGGCGACAGCGGCCCGCAGGTCTCCGAACTCCAGGAACGGCTCTCCCGCATCCCCGACGTCTACACCGAGGGCCGGGTCGACGGCCGCTACGACGCCGGGCTCACCGAGGCCGTGGCACGCTTCCAGCTCTGGTACGGCATCCGCGGCGACGAGGAGGGGGTGTACGGCGACGCCACCCGCCGCGACTTGGAGTCCCGCACGTCGACGTGAACCGGCTCAGGGTGGCGGCGCCGACCCCTGGCCCCTGCTCGGGGACGTTCCGCTGCGCCCCGTGCGTCCGGTGCGTCCCGGGCGGCTCACCGGCTGGCCCGCCGGGCCGGTCCGGGTGAGCCGGCCCAGCGCGGCCGACGCGGCGGGAGCGAGCCGGGGGTGCTCCCGGGCGGCGTTGAGCACCGGGATCGCGCGCCGGTCGCCCAGGACGGCCAGCCCCTCCACGCAGGCCAGCGCGATCTGCCGGTAGCCCGTCAGGCCGCCGCGGCGGGAGGTCCCGACCAGCCGCTCCAGCGTGGTGATCAGCGCCGGCACGGACTCGGGCGCCCGCAACGCCGTGAGCAGCCGCACCGGGTGGAGGGCGTAGGCGGTGCGCAGCGGGTTGGTGGCGAGCGCGGCGGCGGCCCGCGCCGTCCGGGGGTCGCGGAGGCGGGCGAGGGCGTGCGCCGCGGTGGCGCAGCGGGCCGGGTCGCGGTGGTTGAGCAGCAGGACGAGCGTCTCGAACGCGCGCCGGTCACCGCGGCAGCCGAGGGCGAAGGCCGCCAGCTCGCGGGCCCACAGCGGCTGCCCGGGGCGGGTGAGGACGGCCGCCAGCTCGTCCAGGACGGCGGAGCCGTCCGGGCCGGCGAGCACCTTGCGGGCGAGCGTGGCGAGCGTGCCGTGGTCGCCGGACTCCCCGGTTCCGGCCGCTTCCAGGGCGGTCCGGTCCAGCAGCGCGCCGAACGCCGACCGGTTCTCGCGCTCCGCCGTACGACCAGCCGTATGACCACCGGACGGCATGCCGTCCCCCTCCCCACCCGTGGGCGCCGTGAACGTTCCGCACCGGTCCGCGCCGCCGGGAAGCGGCCGCCGATACCGGGCGTAACCTCTCTACCCGGCGCGGGGCCCGAGGTCACTTCCGCGCGGCGGCCGGTTCCCCGGAACCGGCCCGCGGGTGGCCCGCCCCGGCCTCTGCCGCCACTTTACGCCGCACCGGCCTCATTCGATGACGATCCGTCAGCTTTTTTCCGGGCGCGGCCCCTTCGCCGGGAAGCGCCGCCGGGCCGCGCCGCCGCGCCGCCCTCCTGGTTGCGCCGCCGTCCCGGCAGCGCCGCCGCCACGCCCGCGCGGGCGGCGCCGCGCCACTGCCCCGGCGCCGCCCGGCCTTGCCCCGCCGGGCGCCGGCGCCGCCCCACCGAGCGCCGTCGCGCGCCGGCGGCCGCCCGCCGCTCCACGGCCCGGCCTCTCCGGCCCGGCCCACCCGGCCCGCCTGGCCCACCTGGCACACCGGCCGGGAATCCGCTCACGTGAGGGCGACTCACATCACATGCGCACGGGGATGGTGCGGGAGCGAACCGCCCCCTACTCTCGGGTACAGGAGTCCGCGCGCCGCCACCGCGGTGGCGCGGCCCCGCCCCCGGCGGCCTGGTGACGCAGCCGCCGGTGGCGCACCGTTCCGGTACGGCTCGCCGTACCGCAGGACGGGCCGGGTCCCGGGACAGGGCCCGCCCGTGTCCCGCCGGGCGCAGGCCCGCGCGGGGCGGCTCACGGCGCCGCGGCGCACCGCACGGCCCACCCGTGCGTGCGGCGGCGCGGCGCGGCCGGTGCGGCCCCGCCGCCCGGCCGCTCAGCAGCCCCGGCAGCCCCCTACCAACCGGCCGCCACACGCCCGTTCGTCTCCGGCGTGTCCGGCCCCGGCACCGTCCCGTCAGTCGTCACTCGCCCCGCCCGTGGTCGGGGATCAC
Source organism: Streptomyces zingiberis (assembly GCF_012034935.1). Taxonomy (GTDB): domain Bacteria; phylum Actinomycetota; class Actinomycetes; order Streptomycetales; family Streptomycetaceae; genus Streptomyces; species Streptomyces zingiberis. The sequence continues at coordinate 55,755 of NZ_JAATEN010000018.1, read as the reverse complement.
CGTCTGGAGTCCCGTGATGGACCGCACGCCCCTTTCCGGATCCGCCGCTCCCGCACCCTCCGGCTCGTCCGCCCCCTCCGCCGCCCCGGCCCCTTCCTCCGCCGCCTCCGCCGCCTCCCCCGTTCCGGCGGCCGGCGCCACGTCCCCGGCCGCACCCTCCAGGTCCGCCGCGCCACCCGCCGCTTCCGCGTCGGCCGCCTCCCCGTCCCCCTCCCCCGCCCCTTCCCTGCTCCCGGTCGTCGCCGTCGTCGGCCTGGGCACGATGGGGAGCGGGATCGCGGAGGTGCTGGCCCGCTCCGGGCGGGAGGTCATCGGCATCGACGTGAGCGGGACCGCCGCGCGGAACGCCGTGACCGCGCTGGAGCGTTCCACCGCGAACGCCGTGGAGCGCGGGCGGCTCGGCGACCGCGACCGCCAGGACGTGCTGGCCCGCTTCCGCACCTTCACGGAGCTGCGGGCCGCCGCCGGGGCCGATCTCGTGATCGAGGCCGTGCCGGAGGACCACGCGCTCAAGCGCGAGGTCCTCACCGCCCTCGACGCCGTCGTCCGCCCGGACACCGTGATCGCCACCGGGACCAACGCGCTCTCCGTGACCCGGCTGGCCGCCGGCTCGGCCCACCCGGAGCGGGTGCTGGGTCTGCACTTCTTCAACCCCGCCCCGGCGATGAGGCTGGTCGAGGTGGTCTCCACCGTGCTGACCGCGCCGGGAGCCACGGCCGCGGTCACCGGCCTCGCCCGCGAGCTGGGCAAGGAGCCGGTGGCGGTCGGCGACCGGCCCGGGTTCGTCGCCGACGGCCTGCTCTTCGGCTACCTCAACCAGGCGGCGGCGATGTACGAGTCGCGCTACGCCACCCGCGAGGACATCGACGCCGCCATGCGGCTCGGCTGCGGCCTGCCGATGGGGCCGCTCGCGCTGCTGGACCTCATCGGCATCGACACCGCGCGGACCGTCCTGGAGGCCATGTACGCCGCGTCCGGCGACCGGCTGCACGCCCCGGCCCCCGTCCTGGGGCAGCTCGGCGCGGCGGGGCTGACCGGACGCAAGGCGGGCCGCGGCTTCTACACCTACGAGGCCCCGGGCAGCGCGGCGGTCGTCCCCGACGCCCTGACCCCGGCCGGGGAGGCGGCGGCCGCGGCGGGAAGGCCGGTGCGCTCCGTCGGCGTGGCCGGGTCCGGCACCATGGCGTCCGGCATCGCCGAGGTGTTCGCCAGGGCCGGTTACGGCGTGGTGCTCGCCGCCCGCACCCCGGAGAAGGCCGGGAAGGCCCGGGCGCGGATCGCGAAATCCCTCGGCCGCTCCGTGGACAAGGGCCGGATGACGGCGGGGGCCCGGGAGGAGACGCTGTCCCGCATCACCCCGGCCGGCTCGCTCGACGCCTTCGGTGACGTGGACCTGGCCGTGGAGGCCGTCGCCGAGGACCTGGCGGTCAAGCGGCAGCTCTTCGCCGCGCTGGACCGGGTCTGCAAGCCGGGCGCGGTGCTCGCCACGACCACCTCCAGCCTGCCCGTGGTGGCCTGCGCCCGGGCGACCGGCCGGCCCCAGGACGTCGTGGGAATGCACTTCTTCAACCCCGCGCCGGCGATGAAACTGGTCGAGGTGGTCCGTACGGTGCTCACCGCGGACGACGCCCACGCCACCGTCCACGAGGTGTGCGCCGAGATCCGCAAACACCCGGTGGACTGCGGCGACCGGGCCGGTTTCATCGTCAACGCCCTGCTCTTCCCGTATCTCAACAACGCGGTGCGGATGGTGCAGGAGCACTACGCCACCCCGGACGACATCGACACCGCGATGCGACTCGGCGGCGGCTACCCGATGGGCCCGTTCCAGCTTCTCGACGTCGTCGGGCTGGACGTCTCGCTGGCCATCCAGCGGGCGCTGCACGAGGAGTTCCGCGAGCCGGGGCTGGCACCCGCGCCGCTGCTGGAGCACCTGGTCGCCGCGGGCTGCCTGGGCCGCAAATCGGGCCGCGGCTTCCACGAGTATGCGCGGGCGTGACCGGTCACCGGGGTGGGGCGGGCCGCTGCCGGCGAGCGGCCGCCCGTCCCCACGCGGCCCCGGGGAGCCGTGTTACGTTCCCCACATGTCCCACCCCGTGAAGTCCGCCCGCACACCGCGCACGGCCGTGAAGGGGCCGCAGTCTCCCCCGCGGCCGGACGCCCCGGGCAGCAGGCGCGCCGCCGCGCAACGGCTCACCATGCGCCGGAAGCTGGCCGCCGCGGCGATGGAACTCTTCGCCACCAAGGGCTACGAGGCGACGACCGTGGACGAGATCGCCGCCGCCGCCGGTGTCGCCCGCCGGACGTTCTTCCGCCACTTCCGCTCCAAGGAAGAGGCCATCTTCCCGGACCACGACGACACGCTCGTCCGGGCCGAGGCGGTGCTGGAGGCGGCGCCGCCGGAGGAGCACCCGCTGGACACCGTCTGCCGGGGCATCAAGGAGGTCATGCGGATGTACGCGGCCTCCCCCGCGGTCTCCGTGGAGCGGTACCGGCTGACACGCGAGGTGCCCACCCTGCGGGAACGGGAGATCGCCTCGGTCGCCCGGTACGAACGGCTGTTCACCCGCTATCTCCTCGGCCACTTCGACGAGCGGGCGCACCGGGACGGCGACGACGACCCGCTGCTGGCGGAGGTCGCCGCCTCGGCCGTGGTGACGGCCCACAACCACGTGCTGCGGCGCTGGCTGCGGGGCGGCGGCGAGGGGGACGTGGAGGCCCAGCTCGACCGCGCGTTCGCCATCGTCCGGGAGACGTTCGGCGGCGGCATCGCCGCGGCCACCCGGCCCCCGGTGAAGCGGGGCCGGGCGGGCGGCGGCCCGGATTCCGGGACCGGGACGCGTTCCGGGACGCATCCGGGGACGGACGCCGCGCCGGAGTGGACGGCCGGGACGGAGGGCCGGGAACCGGCCGGGGCGGACGGCACGGCACCGGTGGCGCGGGCGTCGGTGCGCGACGAGGTTCTGGTCACCGTCGCACGGACCGACGCCCCGCTCAGCGAGGTGATGCGGACCATCGAGGAGGCCCTCGGCAAGAGGTGACCCCGGGACCGCCCCGCCGGGGCCGGGCTCCGGCCCGGCCCACCCGCACACCGCGGGGCTGAGCCGGCGCGCCACCCGGAAGCGCCAGCCCCGGGCCGGCGTCCGCCCGGAGCTGTGGGCCCGGCGGGCGCGCCACCGCCAAGCGCCGGTCCCACACCAGGCCGGCGACGACGGGCACCGCCGCGGCGGGCCCCGGCGCCGGCCGCGGCGCACCTGGGCCGCTGCTTCCCGCCCGTCGTTCGGCCGGTGTGCCCGGCCGGGCCGGTGAGGAGCCGCGAGCCGGGCGGTGTGCCATGAGGCCCTGACTTCGCCCGCCGGGCGCCTGCCCGGCCTCCGGGGTGTCGCCCGGGCCTCCCGGCGCCCGGCCCGAACCGCCCACGGCCGGCCGCCCGCGCCCACGGACCCCACCCCGGCCCCTCTCCCGCACCCCCAGCCCCACCGCGCCTCCGCCGTGCGCCGTCCCGCACGGCCACCCCGCGCCACCCCGCGCCACCCCGCGCCACCCGGCACCGTGCCCGGGCCACCGGCTCCGCGCCCCGACGGCCCTACCGGCCCCAGCGGCCGGAATGCGGCTCGCCGGCACTCTCCTCGTCCCCCTAGTGGTCACCACCCGGGGTCCACACCACCCGGCGTCCACACCCGGGGCATGGGACGCGCTCGTATGTGCACCCCTCTCGACGAACGAGAGGAATTTCTGGCACGCAGTGTCTTGATTGCTGGCACGGCGTGCCATTACCGTGAGGGGTGTCCAGGGCGCTGTCCCCGCGGCCCGCCGTGCGCCCTGACACCGCGTCACAACCGCGTCACAGCCGTTTCGGAGCCGTCCGGCACGCAGAGCGCCCACCGGCGCCGCGCCGCGGCACCGCGCACCCCCGTGTGACCGCACGGCGCGCGGCACCGCACCCGTGCCGGACCGGCCGCACCCGCGCCCCACCGACCCGGCGGATCGCACCGCTCCGCCCTCCGCACCGCGCCGATCGCACCGATCGCACCGATCGCACCGATCGCACCGACGAGTTCAGCCCCCACGAGACCCCACAAGACCCCACAAGACCCCAGCGTTCCCTCAAGCGTTCTCCCAGCGCTCCGCCGGAGGCCACCGTGCAACAGATCCTGGACGCCGTCCTCGCCGACGGCACCACGTCCGCCGACTTCGCCGCCCTGCCGCTGCCCGAGTCCTACCGGGCGGTGACCGTCCACCGCGACGAGCAGGACATGTTCGACGGCGTCGACAGCCGCGACAAGGACCCCCGTAAGTCCCTCCACGTGGAGCAGGTCCCGCTGCCCGAACTCGGGCCCGGTGAGGCCCTGGTGGCCGTGATGGCCAGCTCCGTCAACTACAACTCGGTCTGGACCTCGATCTTCGAGCCGGTCTCCACCTTCGGTTTCCTGGAGCGCTACGGCCGGCTCTCCCCCCTCGCCGCGCGGCACGACCTGCCGTACCACGTCATCGGCTCCGACCTGGCGGGGGTCGTGCTGCGCACCGGGCCCGGTGTCAACGCCTGGCGGCCGGGCGACGAGGTCGTCGCGCACTGCCTCTCCGTCGAACTGGAGTCCGCGGACGGCCACGACGACACCATGCTCGACCCGGAACAGCGCATCTGGGGCTTCGAGACCAACTTCGGCGGGCTCGCCGAGATCGCCCTGGTCAAGTCCAACCAGCTGATGCCCAAGCCCGCCCATCTGAGCTGGGAGGAGGCGGCGGCCCCCGGGCTGGTGAACTCCACCGCCTACCGGCAGCTCGTCTCCCGCAACGGCGCCGGCATGAAGCAGGGGGACAACGTCCTCATCTGGGGCGCCAGCGGCGGACTCGGCTCCTACGCCACGCAGTTCGCGCTGGCCGGCGGGGCCACCCCGATCTGCGTGGTCTCCAGCGACGCCAAGGCGGGCATCTGCCGCGCCATGGGCGCCGAGGCGATCATCGACCGTACCGCCGAGGACTACCGCTTCTGGAAGGACGAGAACACCCAGGACCCCCGGGAGTGGAAGCGGTTCGGCAAACGCATCCGGGAGTTCACCGGCGGTGAGGACGTGGACATCGTCTTCGAGCACCCCGGCCGGGAGACCTTCGGCGCCTCCGTCTTCGTCACCCGCAAGGGCGGCACCATCGTCACCTGCGCCTCCACCTCCGGGTACCGCCACGAGTACGACAACCGCTATCTGTGGATGTCGCTGAAGAAGATCGTCGGCTCCCACTTCGCCAACTACCGCGAGGCCTGGGAGGCCAACCGCCTGATCGCCAAAGGGAGGATCCACCCCACGCTCTCCCGCACCTACGCGCTCCAGGACACCGGGCAGGCCGCCTACGACGTGCACCGCAACCTCCACCAGGGCAAGGTGGGCGTGCTCGCCCTCGCCCCCGGGGAGGGCCTGGGCGTGCGCGACCACGAACTGCGGGCCCGGCACGCGGACGCCATCAACCGCTTCCGGAACGTCTGAGGGGGCGGCCACCGCATGACCGAGCGTCACAAGGACCGTCCGTGGCTGATGCGGACCTACGGCGGGCACTCCACGGCGGAGGCCTCCAACGAGCTCTACCGGCGCAACCTCGCCAAGGGGCAGACCGGGCTGTCCGTCGCCTTCGACCTGCCGACACAGACCGGCTACGACCCGGACCACGTCCTCGCCCGCGGCGAGGCCGGCCGCGTCGGCGTCCCCGTCTCCCACCTCGGCGACATGCGCCGGCTGTTCCAGGACATCCCGCTGGAGCGGATGAACACCTCCATGACCATCAACGCCACGGCCATGTGGCTGCTGGCGCTGTACCAGGTGGTCGCGGAGGAGCAGGGCGCGGAGATCACCACGCTCTCCGGCACCACGCAGAACGACATCGTCAAGGAGTACCTCTCCCGGGGGACGCACGTCTTCCCACCGGGGCCCAGCCTGCGGCTGACCACCGATCTCATCACGTACACGGTGGCGAACGTCCCGCGCTGGAACCCCATCAACATCTGCAGCTACCACCTCCAGGAGGCCGGGGCCACACCCGTGCAGGAGATCGCGTACGCGATGTCCACGGCGATCGCCGTGCTGGACGCCGTGCGCGACTCCGGCCAGGTGCCTCCCGAGCGGTTCGGGGACGTCGTCGCCCGGATCTCCTTCTTCGTCAACGCGGGCGTCCGCTTCGTCGAGGAGATGTGCAAGATGCGCGCCTTCGGCCGCGTCTGGGACCGGATCACCCGTGAGCGCTACGGGGTGGAGGACGCCCGGCAGCGCCGGTTCCGCTACGGCGTCCAGGTCAACTCCCTCGGCCTGACGGAGAGCCAGCCGGAGAACAACGTCCAGCGGATCGTGCTGGAGATGCTGGCCGTCACCCTCTCCAAGGACGCCCGTGCCCGCGCCGTGCAGCTCCCCGCCTGGAACGAGGCGCTCGGCCTGCCCCGCCCCTGGGACCAGCAGTGGTCGCTCCGCGTCCAGCAGGTGCTGGCCCACGAGTCGGACCTGCTGGAGTACGAGGACCTCTTCGCCGGCTCACACGTCGTCGAGGAGGTCACGGACTCCCTCGTCCGGGAGAGCTGGGCCGAGATCGAGCGGATCCAGGAGATGGGCGGCGCCATGGCCGCCGTGGAGTCCGGCTACCTCAAGTCCGAGCTGGTCGCCTCGCACGCCCGGCGGCGGGCCCGGATCGAGTCCGGCGAGGAGCGGATCGTCGGCGTCAACTGCCACACGGAGACGGAGCCCAGCCCGCTCACCGCGGACCTGGACACCGCCGTGCTGACCGTCGACCCCGGGAACGAGGCCCGGGTCACCGAGGCGCTGCACCACTGGCGGGACGCGCGCGACGAGCCCCGCGCCCAGGAGGCGGTCGCCGCGCTCAAGGCGGCCGCCGCGGGCGAGGAGAACCTCATGCCCGCCACCCTGGAGTGCGCCCGCGCGGGCGTCACCACCGGCGAGTGGGCCTGGGCGCTGCGGGACGTCTTCGGCGAGTTCCGCGCGCCCACCGGGGTCTCCGGCGCGCCCGTGGCCGTCGCCGCCGGCGAGGGCGGCCCGCTGGCGGCCGTCCGGGCGAAGGCCGCCCGCACCGCGGAGGAGCTGGGCAGCGGCCGGCTGCGGCTGCTGGTGGGCAAGCCCGGCCTGGACGGGCACAGCAACGGCGCGGAGCAGATCGCCGTACGGGCCCGGGACGCCGGCTTCGAGGTCGTCTACCAGGGCATCCGGCTGACCCCCGGGCAGATCGCCGCCGCGGCCGTGGCCGAGGATGTGCACTGCGTCGGGCTGTCGATCCTGTCGGGCTCGCACGCCGAGCTCGTCCCGGACGTCCTGGACCGTCTGCGCCGGGCCGGCGCCGCGGACCTGCCGGTGGTCGTCGGCGGGATCATCCCCGGCGCCGACGCGCGGGCGCTCCGCGCGGCGGGCGTGGCCGCGGTCTTCACCCCGAAGGACTTCGGGATCACGGAGATCATCGGCCGTATCGTCGACGAGATCCGCGCCGCCCACCGCCTCGCCCCGCTCACCGATCCCCCGGCCGGCCCCGGCGACCGGCCCGAGGGCCGGCCCCACCCGCCCGAGCAGCGCCGCCAGTCGGACCAACCGCACCAGCCGCATCAGCCGCACAGCCAGGAGGCCACCGCATGACCACCGCCGCCCCCGTCCCCTCCGCCTCGTCCGCCTCGTCCGCCTCTTCCTCGTCGTCCCCGGCGTCCCCGTCGTCCCCGTCCCCCTCCGCCCCCGCCCCGTCGCCCGGCACCGGCGCGGGCGCCGGCGCCCACCGGCTCCGTCCGCGCCGCTCCTGCCTGGCCGTGCCCGGCAGCAACCCGCGCTTCCTGGAGAAGGCCCAGGGCCTCCCCGCCGACCAGGTCTTCCTGGACCTGGAGGACGCGTGCGCCCCGCTGGCCAAGGAGGGCGCCCGGCACACGATCGTCGACGCCCTCAACCAGGGCGACTGGAGCGGCAAGACCCGGGTGGTGCGGGTCAACGACTGGACCACCCACTGGACGTACCGGGACGTGGTCACCGTCGTCGAGGGCGCGGGCGCCAACCTCGACTGCGTCATGCTGCCCAAGGTGCAGAGCGCCGAGCAGGTGGTCGCCCTCGACCTGCTGCTGACGCAGATCGAGAAGACCATGGGGTTCGAGGTGGGCCGCATCGGCATCGAGGCCCAGATCGAGAACGCGGCCGGCCTGGTCGCCGTGGACGCGATCGCCGCCGCCTCGCCGCGTCTGGAGACGATCGTCTTCGGCCCGGCGGACTTCATGGCCTCCATCAACATGAAGTCCCTCGTCGTCGGCCGGCAGCCGCCCGGCTACCCGGCCGACGCCTACCACTACATCCTCATGCGCATCCTCATGGCCGCCCGCACCCACGACGTGCAGGCCATCGACGGGCCCTTCCTCCAGATCCGGGACGTGGACGCGTTCCGCGAGGTGGCGGGGCGCTCCGCGGCGCTCGGCTTCGACGGCAAGTGGGTGCTCCACCCCGGCCAGATCGAGGCGGCGAACGAGATCTACTCCCCCGCCCAGGAGGACTACGACCACGCGGAGATGATCCTCGACGCCTACGCGTGGTGCACCTCCGAGGCCGGCGGCGCGAAGGGCTCGGCCATGCTCGGCGACGAGATGATCGACGAGGCCAGCCGGAAGATGGCGCTGGTCGTCGCGGGCAAGGGCCGCGCCGCCGGGATGACCCGGACCACCTCCTTCACCCCGCCGGAGGCCTGATCGCCATGCAGTTCGGACGCACCTACGAGGAGTTCGAGGTCGGCGCGGTCTACAAGCACTGGCCCGGGAAGACGGTCACCGAGTACGACGACCACCTCTTCTGCCTGCTGACCATGAACCACCACCCCCTCCACCTGGACGCCAACTACGCGGGAACGAGCACCGACTTCGGCCGGAACGTCGTGGTGGGCAACTACGTCTACTCGCTGCTGCTGGGCATGTCCGTGCCGGACGTCTCCGGCAAGGCCATCGCCAACCTGGAGATCGAGTCGCTGCGCCACGTGGCGCCCACCTTCCACGGCGACACGATCTACGGCGAGACGACCGTGCTGGACAAGACGCCCTCCCGCTCCAAGGACGACCGCGGCATCGTCCACGTCGAGACCCGCGGCCACAAGCAGGACGGGACGCTGGTCTGCGTCTTCCGGCGCAAGGTGATGGTCCCCACCGCGAAGTACACCGAGGCGCGCGGCGGCGAGCAGCCCGGCCGCCCCGAGCCCCTGCCCCAGGAGAAGTGATGAGCCGACTCGCGCAGACCCACGGCCTGACCGACGTCCAGCGGGAGGTCCTCGCCACCGTCCGGGACTTCACCGAGAAGGAGATCCTGCCGGTCGCCACCGAGCTGGAACACCGCGACGAGTACCCGGCGCGGATCGTGGCGGGCCTGAAGGAGCTCGGCCTCTTCGGCCTGATGATCCCCGAGGAGTACGGCGGCCTCGGTGAGTCGCTGCTCACCTACGCGCTGTGCGTGGAGGAGATCGCCCGCGGCTGGATGAGCGTCTCGGGCATCATCAACACCCACTTCATCGTCGCCTACATGATCAAGCAGCACGGCACCCAGGAGCAGAAGGACCACTTCCTGCCGCGGATGGCCGAGGGTGAGGTGCGCGGCGCCTTCTCCATGTCCGAGCCCGGGCTCGGCTCCGATGTGGCGGCGATCACCTCCAGGGGCGTCCGGGACGGTGACGCGTACGTCCTGGACGGCCAGAAGATGTGGCTGACCAACGGCGCCACCTCCACCCTGGTCGCCGTCCTCTGCCGCACCGACGAGGGCCTGCCCGAGGACGCCCCGGCCCACCGGTCGATGACCACCTTCCTGGTGGAGAAGGAGCCCGGCTTCGGCGAGGTCCGCCCGGGGCTCACCGTTCCCGGGAAGATCGACAAGATGGGCTACAAGGGGGTCGACACCACCGAGCTCGTCATGAACGGCCTTCGGGTACCGGCGAATCGAGTCCTCGGAGGCACCACCGGACGCGGTTTTTATCACATGATGGACGGCGTCGAGGTCGGCCGCGTCAATGTCGCCGCCCGCGGCTGCGGAGTCGCCCGGCGCGCCTTTGAGCTGGGCGTTTCCTATGCCCAGCAGCGATCGGCGTTCGGCCGGCCGATCGCGGGGCACCAGGCCATCCAGTTCCGGCTGGCCGAGATGGCTACCAAGGTCGAGGCCGCCCATGCGATGATGGTCAACGCAGCACGCAAAAAGGACTCCGGGGAACGCAACGACCTCGAAGCAGGCATGGCGAAGTATCTGGCCTCGGAGTACTGCAAAGAGGTCGTCGAGGATGCCTTCCGGATCCACGGCGGGTACGGCTTCTCGAAGGAGTACGAGATCGAGCGCCTGTACCGGGAAGCGCCGATGCTGCTGATCGGTGAAGGCACCGCCGAGATTCAGAAAATGATCATTGGCCGCCGTCTGCTGGAGGAGTACCGGATCCAGGGGTGATCACTGCCGATCCATCCCCTTCGGTGCCGGTTTCCCCCGGAGGACGACCACGGACGCTCACCCGGGGTGATCGCTGTTCGGACACCGACTCGGCCTCTGGCTTGCCCAGTTGCCGCCCGTAACCGATACCATCCCGGAAAGCCGCCGTCCCCCGTCGAACGCGGCATCATTCGCTACGAAGGTCACTCATGCCCCACAGCCAAGCCTCTGCACCAGTCGGCCGGGTCCGCCTCGCGCGCGGCGCGTCGCCGTGGCTCCTCCCGACCGTGGCCACCGCGGCCGTCAGCCTCTCCCGCTCCCGCCGCTCCGGACGCTGGGCCGCGGTCGCCGTGCCCGCCACCGCTCTGGCGGCGGGCATGCTGTGGTTCTTCCGGGACCCCGAGCGCGAGATCGGCCAGGGCAGAGTGATCTCCCCGGCCGACGGCGTGGTCCAGAGCATCATGCCGTGGAAGGACGGGCGCACCCGCGTCGCGATCTTCATGAGCCCGCTGAACGTCCACGTCAACCGCGCCCCGCTGGCGGGCACGGTGACCTCCGTCGAGCACGTCCCCGGCGGTTACGTCCCGGCGTTCAACAAGGAGAGCGAGAACAACGAGCGGGTGATCTGGCACTTCGACACCGAACTCGGTGACATCGAGATGGTGCAGATCGCCGGCGCCGTCGCCCGCCGCATCGTGCCCTACGTCCCGCGGGGCTCCAAGGTCGAGCAGGGTGAACGCATCGGCCTGATCCGCTTCGGCTCCCGCGTCGACGTCTACCTCCCCGAGGGGATCGAGCCCGGTGTCGAGGTCGGCCAGGCCACACAGGCAGGGGTGACTCGTCTTGACCTCGATTGAATCCCGATCACAGTCCGACACCGACTGGGTCCCCGACGGCACCGCCGACGAGGACGACGACATGCCGCTGTCGACGCGGCTGTCGATAGCGGACGCCCTGACCCTGGGGAACGCCACCTGTGGCTTCCTGGCGGTGTACTTCACCACCACCGGGGTGCTCATCCCGCACATCACGGGCAGCGAGGTCAGCGGCATGGCGCGGCACAGCGCCGCGACGGCCGTGATGCTGATGCTGCTCGCTTCCGTGTTCGACCTCTTCGACGGGCTGGTCGCGCGGAAGCTGCGCAGCTCGGCGATGGGCGCGGAGCTGGACAACCTCTCCGACCTGGTCAGCTTCGGCCTGGCGCCGGCGTACTTCGTCCTGGTCTGGGGCATGGTCGCGGACGACGCGCACCAGAGCATGTCGGCGGTGGCCGCGGTCGTGGTGCTGCTGGCGGTGGTGCTGCGACTGGCCCGCTTCTCCTGCGTCACCCTGCGTGACGGCATCTTCCAGGGCATGCCCTCGCCGTTCGGCGCGCTGACGGTCGTCTCGATCGTGCTGCTGGAGCTGCCGTTCCTGCCGACCCTGCTGGCGATCATCGGGGTGGCCTGGCTGATGGTGAGCCGGGTGGAGTACCCCAAGCCGCGGGGCGCCCTCGCCATCGCCATGCTCGCCTGGATCGCCGCGAGCATGGGCATGCTGGCCGCCTGGGCCTTCGACTCGCCCGGCGGGCAGCTCATGCTGCAGACGGGCTGCGCGCTCCAGGTGGTGCTGGGCGCGGTGATCCCCCTCTTCGCCACGGCGCGGCGGGTGCACACCTTCCGTGACAACCGCCGCGAGGCGCGGGCGGCCCAGCTGCCGTGACGCCCCGCGGCCTCCCCGCCGTCCCGGCAGCCCCCACGGGGCCCGGGGGGGGGGCAGGGGCCGGCCGGGGAGCCGGAACAGAACGACACGCCTGGGGGCCCGAGCGCGACGCTCGGGCCCCCAGGCGTTTCCCGTGCCGGTGACGGGGGCCGGAAGCTCGCGGCCTGCTCTGCGCGGTCCTGTACCGGCCCGCGCTGTCCTGCCGGTCACCCGTGCGGGCTCTGACCGCTCGGCCCCCGCCGGCCCCCGCCGGCCGCCGGCCGGCTCACGCTCCGGCGCCCCGGCGGCCGGCCCCGTCCGCTATCCGGCCGGGGCCAGTCGCTCCCGCGCCAGCCGTTCCCCCGTGCGGACCAGCAGCGGGCCCGCGTTCTCGATGCAGCGCGCCGGGTCCGGCTCCACGTCGGTGAGGGCGTAGACCCCGTCCAGACCGGTGGCCGCGAGCGCCGCCGCCGGCAGCGCGAGCCGGCCGCAGACGGCGACCACCGGGCGGCCCGCCGCCCGGGCCGCGGCGGCCACCCCGGCCGGCGCCTTGCCCCGCAGCGTCTGCTCGTCCAGGGAGCCCTCACCCGTGATCACCAGGGTGGCCCGGCGCAGGGCCGCCTCGAAGCCCAGGACCTCCAGCAGCACCTCGATCCCGGGCCGGAACCGTGCCCCGAGGACGGCCAGCGCGGCATACCCCACGCCGCCCGCCGCGCCGGCCCCGGGCGCCGCCGCGGCCTCGGCGGCCCGCGCCCCCAGGACCCGGTGCAGCACGGTCGCGTAGTGGACCAGGGCGAGGTCCAGGGCGCGCACGTCGTCCTCGCCGGCCCCCTTCTGCGGGCCGTAGACGGCCGCCGCGCCGTGCGGGCCGGTCAGCGGATTGTCGACATCGCTCGCGAGCAGCAGTTCCGTGTCCGCGAGCCGCGGGTCCAGGCCGGAGAAGTCGGCCACGGCGAGTTCCCGCAGCCCGCCGCCGCCGGGCGGGACGGGAGCGCCGGACGGGTCCAGGAAGCGCGCGCCGAGCGCGGCGAGCATCCCGGCGCCCCCGTCGGTGGTGGCCGAGCCGCCGACCCCGAGGACGATCTCCCGGGCTCCGTCGTCCAGGGCGGCCCGCAGCAGTTCCCCGGTGCCGAAGGTGGTGGCGGTCCGCGCGGCGAACCGCCCGGCCGGCAGATGCCGGAGCCCGGACGCCTCGGCCATCTCGATGACGGCGACGCCGTCGCGGAGCGCGTACGCGGCGGTGTGGCGCGCGCCGAGCGGACCGGTGACCCCGGTCTCGCGCCGCGTGAACCCGGCCGCCAGAGCGGCGGCGACGGTGCCGTCCCCGCCGTCCGCGACGGGCAGCGCCTCCACGGCCACCCCGGGTGCGGCCCGGTGGATGCCCTCGGTGAGATGACCGGCGACCTCCACGGCCGTGAGCGATCCCTTGAACTTGTCCGTGGCGATCAGCACGTTCGCGGCCGCTGCGGTGTCCGGCACCTGCATGCACCCCTTGTTCTGTGACGGAGGGCGGTGACGCCGTGACCCTACCCGTTCGCCGGGGCGCGGCCACCGTGCGTACCCTCGGGCGCATGAGCGGCGGCGGTGAGGGCAGGGGACGGCAGCCCCTGGTGGCGGTGTTCAGCGGGGCGGGGATCTCGACGGACTCGGGGATCCCCGACTACCGGGGGCCGGCCGGGCTGTGGCGGCGGGATCCGGAGGCGCAGAAGCTCGTCACCTACGGCTACTACATGGGCGATCCGGAGATCCGGCGCCGGTCCTGGCAGATGCGCCGGAAGAACCGCACCCTCCACGCCGAGCCGAACGCCGCGCACCGGGCCGTCGCCGGCCTGGAGCGGGCCGGGGTGCCGGTGCGCGTGATCACGCAGAACGTGGACGGGCTGCACCAGCGGGCGGGGATGCCGGAGCGCAAGGTGCTCGAACTGCACGGCAGCGCGCGGAGCGTGGTCTGCACGGGCTGCGGCGACCGCGGCCCGATGCGGGACACCCTCGCGCGGGTGGAGGCCGGTGAGGAGGACCCGCCGTGCCGGCAGTGCGGCGGGATCCTGAAGTCGGCCACGGTGATGTTCGGGGAGAGTCTCGACACGGCAGTGCTCAGTGAGGCGCTCGCCATCGCCAAGGCGTGCGAGGTGTTCGTCGCCGTCGGGACGAGCCTGCAGGTGCAGCCGGCCGCCGGGCTGGCGGGGATCGCCGCGGACCACGGGGCCCGGCTGATCATCGTCAACGCCGAGCCGACCCCGTACGACGCCCTGGCCGACGAGATCGTCCGGGAGCCCATCGGCACCGCCCTGCCGGAGCTGCTGCGCCGGCTCGGCGGTGCGGCCGGCGGCGGGCCGGCGCCGGACGGGCGTGGCTGATCGGCCCGGGGCAGAAGGACCGGCAGGCTGCCAGGCCGGGCAGGCGGGCAGACAGGGGGCGTGGCCGCCGTCGCGGACGCGCCCTCACCTGAGAAGCGCGCCGGCCGGCCGCGGCGATGAGGCACACCGGGCGTTTCGGCGCGTTGGAGTGCGTTCCGGCGTGACCCGGGAACGGCCCTGGGCCGTTCCCGGGCAGTGCGGGACGGTTCGGCGGCGGCACCTCCGGACGGATGGGCGGCCCGGTGCGTGTCGGAGCCACCCTTTGCCCCCGGCAGGGCGCCGGCCGGGGAGAACGGCCGCCGCCGATGCGACCGCGGACGGTCACCGGAGCGGCGGCCCGGCCACACGTACCCGGAGCCGGGCCGCCCGTCAGAACAGCGCCGCCGGCCCTGGCGCCGTCGCGGGAGCCGGGGTGGGGAGCGCGCCCTCCAGGGCGAGCAGCTGCCGCTTGCGGTCGAGGCCACCGCCGTAACCGGTGAGGGAGCCGCCGGCGCCGACGACACGGTGGCAGGGGACGATGATGCCGATGGGGTTCCGGCCGTTGGCGAGGCCCACCGCGCGGGAGGCGGAGGGGCGGCCGAGGCGGGCGGCGAGCTCACCGTAGCTCAGCGTGGCGCCGTAGGGGATGTCCCGCAGCGCCGACCACACCGTCTGCTGGAACGGGGTGCCGTCCAGCCGCAGCGGCAGGTCGAACTCCGGGCGCTCTCCGGCGAAGTACGCGCCGAGGAGGGGGACGACCGCCGCGAAGGGGTCGTCCCCGGGGCGCCACCGGTCGCCGAAGGTCTCCTCGGCGGGGCGGTGGCGCTGCCCGGTCATGTAGAGGCCGGAGAGGACGCCGTCGGTGGCGACCAGGGTCAGCCGGCCGACGGGGCTGTCGGTGACGGTGTGGGTCCTGCGGTGCATGCGTGGCTCTCCTCGTGGTGCGGGTGCGGCGCGGTGGCGCCCTCGGTGGTGCGGTGGGCCGGCCCGGCGGGCAGGGTCCCGGTGCGGCCGGTGCCTGGGCCGGGCTCTCCGCCGGCGCGGGCGCCGTCGCCGGCCCGCCGACGGTACGGCCTCACCTCATCCCTCCGGCATGTGGTTGATCGTGTGGTCGTCGGTCGCCCAGAGGTACTGGACGGCGTAGGCCCGCCAGGGGCGCCAGGCGGCGGCGCGGGCGGTGAGGGCGGCCGAGGTCGGGGGCAGCCCGCAGGCGCGGGCGGCGCGGCGCAGGCCGAGGTCGGTGGGGAGGAAGGCGTCGGGGTCGCCGAGCGCGCGCATCGCGATGCTCTCGACCGTCCAGGGGCCGAACCCGGGCAGGGCGGCGAGCCGCTCGCGGGCCGAGCGCCAGTCGCTGCCGGGGTCCAGGGTGAGGTCCCCGCCGGCGAGGGCGGCGACGAGCCCGGTGAGCGTGGCGCGGCGGGCGCGGGGCAGCGCCAGTTTCCCGGGGTCGAGGCCGGCGAGCGCCTCGGGGGTGGGGAACAGATGCGTGAGGCCGCCGCCGTCGGGGTCGTCCACCGGGTCTCCGTGGGCGAGGACCAGGCGGGCGGCGTGGGTGCGGGCGGCGGCCGTGGAGACCTGCTGGCCGAGCACGGCGCGGACGGCGAACTCGGCGGCGTCCACCGTGCGCGGCACGCGCCGCCCCGGCGCCCGCTCCACCAGGGGGCGCAGCACGGGGTCGGCGGCGAGCAGTTCGTCCACGGCGACGGGGTCGGCGTCCAGGTCGAGCAGGCGGCGGCAGCGGCTGATGGCGCCGGTGAGGTCGCGCGGGTCGGTGAGGGAGAGCCGGCAGGCGATGTGGCCCGGGCCGGGGCGGAGGGAGACGGTGCCGTGCCCGTAGGGGAGGCGCAGCGTGCGCCGGTAGGCGCCGTCCCGCCACTCCTCCACCCCGGGTACGGCGGTGGCGGCGAGGTGGCCGAAGAGGTTGTCCGGGGTGAGCGGGGCCCGGTACGGCAGCCGCAGGGTGAGGGTGGCCGGGGCCGGGCCGCCGCCGTCCCCGCCGGGCCGGGGCGCGGCCGGTGCGGTTCCGGACCCGGGGCCGGGAGGGCTGCCCGCGGGGAGCGTGCGGGAGGCGCGGGCGCGCAGCTCGGTGGGGGTGAGGGCGAAGACCTCCCGGACGGTCTCGTTGAACGCCCGGATGCTGGCGAACCCGGCCGCGAAGGCGATGTCGGCCATGGGCAGCGCGCTGGTCTCGATGAGCAGCCGCGCGGTCTGGGCGCGCTGCGCCCGGGCCAGGGCCAGCGGCCCGGCGCCCAGCTCGGCGCGGAGGTGCCGTTCCACCTGGCGGGTGCTGTACCCGAGACGGGCGGCGAGACCGGGGACACCCTGCCGGTCGACGACACCGTCGGCGATGAGCCGCATGGCGCGGGCGGTCAGATCCGCGCGCTCGTTCCACTGTGGCGAGCCGGGCGCGGCGTCCGGGCGGCACCGCTTGCAGCCGCGGTAGCCGGCCTGCTGGGCGGCGGCCGCGCTCGGGTAGAAGGTCATGTTCCCGGGCTTGGGCGGCACGGCCGGGCAGCTCGGCCGGCAGTAGATCCCGGTGGTGCGGACGGCGGTGAAGAACCACCCGTCGAAACGCGCGTCCCTGGACCGCACCGCCCGCAGACAGCTCTCGGTGTCGGTGTGCATGACTCCAGCATCGGTGAGAACGGGACGGCGGACCGGCGGATTTCCGACACGGCCCTCGCGACGGTCCCGCACCGGGGCCCCGGAGAGGGGCCCGCACCTCCGCCCCGGACCGGCGGATGCGCGCCGCAGGCAGGTGACACCACGGTGACGGCACCGGAACGCACGGCCCAGGTGCCCGGAGCGCCGGGCCCGTGGCTCAGCGCGCGGCCGTCCGCAGCCGGCGCCAGACGTGGCGGGCCGCGTGGTGGCCGCACATGCCGTGGACTCCGCCGCCGGGCGGGGTCGCCGAGGAGCAGAGGAAGACGGCCGGGTGGGCGGTGGTGTACGGCACCCGGGCCAGCTTGGGGCGGATCGCCGTCTGCAGGCCGTCGAAGGCGCCGCAGCCGATGTCACCGCCCACGTAGTTGGCGTTCTTCGCGGCCATCTCCGGCGGCCCGGCGGTGGCGCGGGCCAGTACCAGGTCCCGGAAGCCCGGCGCGAACCGCTCGATCTGCCGCTCGATCACCTCGGTGGCGTCGCCCGTCCAGCCGTGCGGCACGTGCCCGTACGCCCAGAAGGTGTGCTTGCCCTCGGGGGCGCGGGAGGCGTCGGCGAGGGTGGGCTGCGCGGTGAGCAGCAGCGGCACCCGCGGCGGCCGGCCGCCGGTCGCGCGCCGCAGCGCGTCCCGGATCTCCGGGTAGGTGGGGCCGATGTGGACGGTGCCGGCGCGCCGGGCCTCGGGAGCGGTCCAGGGGACGGGGCCGGAGAGCGCGTAGTCGATCTTGAAGACGCCGGGGCCGTGCCGGAAACCCCGGTAGGCGTCGCCCAGCCCCGCGATCCGGGCGAGGTCACGCGGCGCGGTGTCGAAGACGTACGCCCGCGCGGGCGGCAGTTCGTCCAGCCGCTTGACGGTGAAGCCGGTGTGCACGGTGCCGCCCATCTCCCGCAGCCAGCCGGCGAGGGCGTCGGAGATCGCCTGCGAACCGCCGCGGGCGATCGGCCAGCCCCGCTCGTGCGCGGCGAGGGCGAACATCAGCGCCACCCCGCCGGAGGCGAGGCTCGTGGGGGGCGCGATCACGTGCCCGGCGAGGCCGGCGAGCAGCGCGCGGGCCTTGCCGTCGCGGAAGCGCCGCACCAGCGCGGCGACGGGCAGCCCGGCGACCGCCATGAACCGCGCCCAGCGCAGCGGGGCCCGGGGCACGCCGAGCCACTGGGTGCGCAGGAAGTCCGCGGCGAGCGTGTCCCAGTGGCCGGTGAACGGGGCGACCAGCCGCCGGTACGCGCCCGCGTCCCGCGCCCCCAGGGAGACGGCGGTCTCCGCCACGGTGGGCGCCAGCACGGCGGCGGTGCCGTCCGCCCAGGGGTGCGCCAGGGGCAGCTCGTGGTGGACCCACTCCAGGCCGTGGCGGTCCAGCGGCATCGTGGCGAACGCGGGCGAGCCGATGCCGAGCGGATGGACGGCCGAGCAGGTGTCGTGCCGGAACCCCGGGAGCGTCAGCTCCTCGGTGGCGGCCCCGCCCCCGATCCGCTCCCGCGCCTCGTAGACGGCCACGGACATCCCGCGGCGGGCCAGTTCGACGGCGGCGGTCAGCCCGTTGGGCCCGCTCCCCACCACGACCGCATCGAGCATCGACGGCACCCCGGCCCTCCTTCGGCTTGTCCCGGCGGCTGCCAGGATAGGCAGGTGACGCGGCGTGACCGCGCCCGGTCGCCGGCGCCCCGGGCGCGGCGTCGGTCAGCGGCCGCCCTGATCCTCGCGGAACGGCAGGTCGGAGCCGCGCATCAGTTCCAGGACGCGCCGGGCGGTGCGCTCGTCGCGGGCGGCGGTGAAGGGCAGCGCGTTACCTCCGGCGAGACGGAACGGCTCACCCGACACGGTGGCGTCGAAGCCGCCGGCCTCGGCCACGAGCAGCAGCCCCGCCGCGTGGTCCCACGGGTTCTCCCAGCCGAACGCGACCGCGCCGAGCCGCCCCTGCGCCACGTGCAGGTACTCGAGCCCCGCCGAGCCGCACGGCCGTGGCACCACCCCGTCGACCACCAGCCGGGCGAACGCCCGGTCCTCCTCCAGGGAGGTGAAGTCGGGGTGCGAGGTGGCGATCTCCAGCGGCTCGCCGGGCACCGCCGGCCCGCAGCGGAGCGGCCGGCCGTCGAGGCGTGCCCCGCCGCCGCGGACGGCGACCGCCATCCGGTCCGAGGCGGGCGCGTAGGTCCAGGAAGCCAGGGACTCGCCCCGGTGGGCCAGGGTGACCAGGGTGGAGAACCCCGGATCGCCCCGGACGAACTGGCGGGTGCCGTCCACCGGGTCGACGATCCACACCGGGGCGGTGCCCTCCAGCGCGGCCAGCACCCCGGGATCGGCGGAGACCGCCTCCTCGCCGACGACCACCGACCCCGGCAGCAGCGCGGGCAGCGCCGCGGTCAGCCGCTCCTCGGCCAGCCGGTCGGCGACCGTGACGAGGTCGTGCGGCCCCGTCTTGACGTCGATCTCGTGCTCACCGAGCTGCCGGAAACGCGGCATCACCTCGGCGGCGGCAGCCTCCCGCACGGCCTCCTCGGCGGCGGCCAGCAGCTTGGTCCACTCCTCCGCGGACAGGTTGTCGATCATGCCCACCATCGAACCACGAGTGGCGGCCCCCGCGCCCGCCTCGTGCCGGGAGATGCCGCCCCCGGCCCGGGCCGCCGCCCCGGCCCGGCTCACCCCGCCGGTCAGGGCCGCCGGTCAGGGCCGCCGTTCGCTCTCCAGCACGGCCTGGGTGCGGCGCACCGCCGTCGCCAGCAGCTCCGCGCCCTCCTCCGCCTCGGCGACGGTCAGCGTCAGCGGCGGCGCGATGCGCAGGACATGCCCCTCCCGGCCGCCCCGGCCCACGAGCAGGCCCTCCTCGCGGGTGTGTTCCATCGCCAGTTCGGCGGCGCGGGGCCACGGTGCCCCGTCCGCGCCGGCGAACTCGATCCCGATCATCAGCCCCCGGCCACGGACCTCCCGTACGGCGGGCACCCCCGCGGTGACGGCCCGCAGCCGCTGGATCAGCAGCCCGCCGACCCGGCGGGCGTTGCCCTGGAGGTCGTGCTCCAGCAGATACGTCAGATTGGCGAGCGCCGCGGCCATGGTGACGGGGCTGCCGCCGAAGGTGGAGATCGAGTGGGCGCCGAGGCTGTTCATGACCTCCGCGCGGGCCACCACCCCGCCGACCGACATGCCGTTGCCGATGCCCTTGGCGAAGGTCAGTGCGTCGGGCGGGCCGGCCTCGCCGTGCGCCTGCCAGCCCCAGAAGTGGTCGCCGGTGCGGCCCCACCCGGTCTGCACCTCGTCGCTGATCCAGAGGATGCCGTGCCGGTCCAGCACCCGGCGGAACGCCGCGTACAGCCCGTCCGGCGGCGAGGTGAACCCGCCGACGCCCTGCACCGGTTCGGCGATCAGCGCGGCGACCCGGCCGTGCGCCTGCCCGAGCACGTCCTCCAGGTCGGCGATGCAGGCCCGGATGAACTCCGCGTCGGACATCGCCGCGAACGGCCCCCGGCAGCGCGTCCCGCCGTGCACGTACAGCGTCTGGAACGGCGAGTAACTCGTGGGTGACCAGGCGGAGTTGCCGGTCACGGAGACCGTGCTGAAGGAGCGTCCGTGGTAGCTGTTGCGCATCGCCAGGACCTGGTGGGAGCCCCGGTGGGCGGTGGCCAGCAGCAGAGCGGCGTCGTTGGCCTCGGTACCGGAGGTGGTGAAGAAGACCCGCGCGTCCGGGATACCGGAGAGGGCGGCCACCCGTTCGGCCAGCTCCACCATCCGGCGGTTGAGATAGAGGGTGGAGGTGTGCAGGACGCGCGCGGCCTGCCCGGCGACGGCGGCGGTCACCTCGGGCAGCGCGTGGGCCGTCATGGTGGTGAGGATGCCGCCGTAGAAGTCGAGGTAGCGGAGGCCCTCCGCGTCCCACACCCGGCGGCCCTCCCCGTGGGTGATCTCGATCGGGCAGGTGTAGGAGAGGGTCAGCCAGTCCGGCATGACCGCGCGGTGCCGGTCGTGCAGCGAGGTCCGGGGCGCGCCGTCACCGGCCCCGGGGCGGACCGCCTTGCCCTCGGCGGCGGGGAGTGCCGTGTCATCGGCGGTGGCCGGACGGGGTGCCCCCGCGGCGCCGGGTGACTCCGTGGGGCCGGACGGCGCGGCCGCACCGGACGGCACGGCCGAGGCCGCCGACGAGGAGGGAACGGTCATGGCGCGGCACCAGCTTTCGGTGTTTCCGGGCCCCCGGGGACGCGAGGCGGGCGCGGGGCCGGCGGGCGTCCGGATTCGTGGGCGTCGGAGGGTGGGCTCGGGGCGTGGGCGTGGGTTCGGGGACGGGCACCGGGGTTCCGGGGCCGGGAACTCGGAGGAACGGGGGTCGGGCCGGGCCGGAGGCGGGAGCCCCGGTCCCGGGACCGGGGCGAGGTACGCCCGGGCACGGTGACCGGCGGTCCCGGGGGCGTCTGGTCCCGGTCGGCGGCGCCGGCCGGGCTCCGCGGCGGGGAAAGCCCGGTCGGTGCCCGGCGCGGTGCGGGCCCCGTGCCTCCGGCGGGTCCCTTGCCCGGCGGGGACGGCGGTGCGGTGCCCGGGAGGAAGAGCGGGGAAGAGCGGGGAGAGAGGACGGGACGGACGGGGGACGGCGGGTTCTCCGCGCGGCTCTGCGTACGGCGCCGGGCGCCCGGGCGGTGTCCGGTGGGGAACCGGGCACGCTCGGCCACCCGGCCCGTGAGCGGCCGGACGGGGCCGCGGGAGGTGAGGGAGAACGTAGGCCGTCCTCCCGCGCCGGGGCAAGACCGCCTGGAGAGACGGAACACCCCGTGGCACACCCGTCGTCGATCCGCCACTCCACGCTCCGTTGCCCTGCCTTTGTGCCGTGTGCTTTTTTGCCGTGGTGCCGTGGTGCCGTGGTGCCGTAGTGCCGTGGTGCCGTCGTGCCGCCGTGCCCCGCCTCCGCCCGCCCACCCCCCGCACGCATCTCTGCTGTCGTGCCGTCATCCCGTGGTGCCGTCATGCCGTGTCGGGAACGCCCGGGAGGCCCGCGCCGCGCAGGACGTGGGCGAGGTTCGCGTAGCGATGCGGCGAGCGGGACGCCGCCTCCAGGAGCGGGCGGACCAGGCTTCCCGGGTCGGCCTTGGCGACCGTGGCCGCGTCCTGGTCCGTGCGCGCCCGGAGCACGCCGCCGAACAGTGCCCTGGTCTCGTCGTCGCGCCCCGCGGTGCGCAGGGCGATCGCGGTGTCCGCCACCTCGGCGGTGGGCCGGCCGGCGCACTGGGCGAGGAGCGTGCGGCAGTCGCCGGGGCGCCCCGCGTCGGCGAGCGCCCCCGCGGCCGTGGCCACGGAGGAGGGCGGCAGCGCGCCCGCCTCCCACAGCACGGTGGGCACCTCGGACGACAGGCCCGTCCGCTCCAGCGCCTCCGCCAGCAGCGGCAGCCGCGCCGGCGCCCCGGAGACGGCTTCGCACAGCAGCGCGTACGCCTCACCGTGGCGCCGGGCTCCGCGCAGCTCGCGCAGGCGTCGCGCCGTCTCGGCCGCGTGGGTGCGGGCGGAGGCGAGGGCCTCGCGCTCACGAGCGGCGCGGTCACCGTCTCCGTCGGCCTCACCGCCGCCCCCGTAGGCGCCCGCGAACCGCGCACCGCGCGGTGCCGGTGAACCGCCCGCCGCCGAGACGCCGGCGGGGGCCGCCGGCGGCGGGACGACGGCGGGGTGCGGGGCCGCGTCGATCTCCAGCCCGGCGAAGCGGGCGCCGCGGGGGCGGCCCCTCCTCCGCTCTGCCGCGGCACCGGCCGGCGGCGCGGCCGAACAGGCCCCGGCGGCCCCTGCCCCTGCTCCTGCACCCGCCCCTGCACCTGCCTCTGCACCTGCCTCTGCACCTGCACCGGTCTCCGCGCCGGGGACCGCTCGCAGGGCCACCCCGGCGGTGGCTGCGGTTTCGGCCCCGGCCCCGGCTTCGGCAAGGGCCCCGGCTTCGGTTCCGGACGTGACCTCGGCTCCGGCCGGGGCACCGGTCCCGGCCGGGGCCTCGGCCGCGGTCCCGGGCATGGCCGCCGTCCCGGGGCGGGGCTCGGCAGCGGAGACCGGTGCGGGGTCTACGGGACGGGGCGGCGTATCCGCCGCCTCACGGGCCCGGTACGGAGGCACGTCCCGGAATGTGTCACGGGGCCGGGCGTCACGCCCCTCCTTCTCCGGGTCACCGGGCCCGCGCCCGCGCCCAGGAGCGGTCCCGGACGGGGTGTCGCGCTCTGCCGTGGCCCCGGGCACAGAGGCCACCGGACCGGGCACGGGGTCCACCGGATCGCGCCCGGGGTCCACCGGATCGCGCGGGGAGTCCACCGGAGCGGGCACGGGGGCGGCTCGGGGCACGGCCCCGGGTCCGTCCGCCGTCCCGCACCCGGCCCCCGCCGCCCCCTGTGGTGCGGGCGCCGGGCCCGGGGCGCCCGGGGTGACCCACGCGTCCATGACCTCCAGGGCGCCGAGCCGGGCGCGGTACTCGGCGCAGCGGGCCGAGGCGCGGCCCAGGTCGTCGTCCGCCCAGGCGAGTTCCGCGGCGAGGCGGGCGCGCTCGGCGGGGGCCCGCTCCACCGCACGGGCCGCCGCGAGCCTCCGTCGCGCCACCATCGCGAACCGCCGTTCGCGGTACGCCGCGGCCAGGCGCTCCAGCAGCTCGCTCCGGCCGTCGGGCCGGGCGTCGTGCACCGCGGTGGCCGCCCGGTAGGCGACGCGCAGCCGCGTGTACGCCCCGTCGGCGGCTTCTGCGCCGTAGAACGCCGCGACATCCTGGAGCAGCGCCTCGGTCACGTCCCACGGCAGCAGCGCGCGGCCGTCGGCGCAGGCGGCGAGGGCTTCGGGGTCGCGCCGCAGAAAGACCCCGTACCAGCCGCTCTCCGGGTCCAGCGCGCCGGTCACATCGGCGATCAGCCGCCCGAACTCGCCCAGGCCGGGCGAGGGTTGGGGTTGCCCGACCTCCACCACCGCCTCCCTCCGGGCCACGGGCGGTGCCGCGGCCTCCGTCGGCATCGGTGGCATTGGACACCCCGTGTGTTACGCGCGGGGTGGCCGCGAGGCTACGGACGTTTTTCCTCCGGATGCGCGGACGGGTGGCCGCAGGGCCGGGCGGACGGGGACCGGCCCCCGTCCGCCCCTCCCGGCCGTCGGCTGCTCCGCCGGGCGCCCGTGCGTCCGTTCCCCCTTCTCCCCTGGCTTCTCCCCTCGCCTCCGGCCGGCGGCACCGCTCCCCCGTCAGCGGCCGTGCCCGTGCCCGGGCGCCCCGCCGTCCAGCGCCATCGCGGAGCCGCCGCCGCGCCGTTCGGTCTCGGCCGCGGCGAGCCACTTCCCCCCGGGCAGCCGCTGCACTCCCGTGACCGCGCCGATCTCCGGGGTGCGGGTGAAGCGGTGGCCGAGGGCTTCCAGCCGCTGCCGCGCGGGATCGTCCCAGAGTCCGGGTTCCATCTGGGTGGTCTCGGTGTTGCGCTGGCTGACGCGCGGCGCCGCGATGGCGTCGGCCAGCGGCATTCCCCGGTCCAGATGGTTGGTCAGGGTCTGCAGCACGGTGGTGATGATGGTGGAGCCGCCGGGCGAGCCCAGTGCCACCACCGGCCGGCGCTGCTCGTCCAGGACGATCGTCGGGGACATCGAGGAGCGCGGCCGCTTGCCCGGGCCGGGCAGGTTGGGGTCGGGGACACCGGCCGCGGCGGGCGTGAAGGAGAAGTCCGTCAGCTCGTTGTTGAGGAGGAAGCCGCGGCCGGGGACGGTGATGCCGCTGCCCCCGGTCTGCTCGATGGTGAGCGTGTAGGCGACGACGTTGCCCCAGCGGTCGGCCGTGGTCAGATGGGTGGTGGACTCGCCCTCGTAAGGGGTGGGCGCCGGGGCGCCGGAGGTACCGCAGGCGGCCGGGTTCCGGGGATCGCCGGGCGCCACCGGGCTGGTGAGCGCCGCGTCCTCGCGGATCAGGCAGGCGCGGGAGTCGGCGAACCGCTGGGACACCAGCTCGCGGGCCGGCACGTCGTTGAACGCCGGGTCGCCGACCCAGCGGCCGCGGTCGGCGAAGGCGAGCCGGCTCGCCTCGATCAGCCGGTGCAGATGGCCGGCGCCGCCGTCGCGAGCGGTGCCGCCGGCGCTCCGCGGGCCGTCGGCCGCACCGGTTCGGTGCTCGCCGGCGGTGCGGCGCGGGCCCGTGCTCTCCAGGATGTTGAGCGCCTCGGCGACCGTGGTGCCGCCCGAGGAGGACGGCGCCATCCCGTGCACGTCCAGCCCCCGGTAGGAGGTGGCGACGGACGCCTGCCGCTTGGTGCGGTAGTCCCGCAGGTCGGCGGTGGTCAGATCACCTGGGCGGGGGGTGCGGCCGGCGCCGGCGCGGACCGGGGGACGGCGCACGGTGCCGACGATGTCCCGGGCCAGTTCGCCCTGGTACAGCGCCCGGCCGCCACCGCGCGCCAGCAGCTCGTAGGTGCGGGCGAGATCGGGATTGCGAAGGGTGGAGCCGACGGCGGGCGGTTCCCCGCCCGGCAGGAACAGCTCGGCGGAGGCCGGGAAGTCCCGGAAGCGGTCGGCGTTGTCGGCGGTCTGCTGCCGAAACGTCTCGTCGACGGTGAAGCCCTGCCGAGCGATGCGCTGGGCGGGACGCAGCACCTCGCGCAGGGACTTGCTGCCCCAGGCGCTCAGTGCGGCGTCCCAGGTGGCGGGCGTCCCCGGGGTGCCGACGGAGAGCCCGCTGGTGACGGCCTCGTCGAAGGGGATCGGCTTGCCGTCCTCGCCGAGGAAGAGGCGTTCGTCGGCGGTGCGCGGCGCGGTCTCGCGGCCGTCGATCGTGCGCACCGTACGGTGCTTCGCGTCGTAGTGGACGAAGTAGCCTCCGCCGCCGACACCCGCCGAGTACGGCTCGGTGACGCCGAGGGCGGCGGCGGTCGCCACGGCCGCGTCCACGGCGTTGCCGCCGCGCCGCAGGATCTCCAGGCCCGCGGCCGAGGCGTCCGCGTCGACGCTGGAGACGGCGCCGCCGCGGCCCACCGCCACGGGTGTCTTGGGAGGCGGCGCCCCGACGGGTGGCGCGGTACCGGGCCCGGCCGTACCGGCCGCGGCGGGTACGGCGCCGGGATGCCGCGGAGCCGCCGGCGGGGCGGCGGCCGTGAGGGACAGCACGGCGGCGACGGCGGTGAGCAGCGACAGGCTCCGTACGGCGGGACGGGTCATGCGGACCTCCATCGGCACGGCGGCGCGGGGCACGGCGGCGGGCCGGCGGGCCGGCGCAGGCACGAGGCCCTCACCCACCCGCGCGACCTCAACGGCGCTCCCCCGAAGGGTGGTTCGCGGCAGCCTAACCGCGTGGCGCCACCGCCGTCAGTACGCCACGCGCGGGCACGGTGGCGCCGTCCCCGCGCCCGGCCGGGGCCGCGCAGGGCCGCCGGCTCCGTCTCACGGCGTCGCCGACCGGAGGGGGCCGCGGGCCTCCCCGCCCTCGCGCGCCCTCACCCCTCTCGAACAGAAGTGCCCGGCCCCGCTACGATCCCCCGGCATGAACGACGACGTGCGCAACCTGGTCCTCGGGGTGTTCGGCACCGGCGTCAGCGCCTCCCTCGGCTGGCTGGCCCGGACCTATCTGTGGCGCCGCGGTCTCCGCCGCAAGCAGCGCTTCTTCGGGCTGCCGACGAACGCCGAGTGCCTGCTGGTCGTCAACCGCTCGGCGGGGGCGAGCGACTGGACGGTCGCCCGCCGCGACGTCTTCGCCCTGCTGGAACTGGCGGCGCTCATCAAGGACTGCGAGGCCCACGCGCAGATCGTCCCCCATGACGCCGCCCAGCAGGGCTTCGGCGAACGGACGGAGTTCTGCATCGGCGGCCCGGTCTCGAACCACCGGATGGCCGCCCACCTGTTCTCGATGCTGCCGGGCGTCCAGGTCACCACCGATCCCGAACCGGGCCCGGACCGCGGCATGTTCCGGATCGGCACCGAGCAGTACCGCTGGGAGCCGGGCCGCACCGAGTACGTCCTCGTGGCGCGGCTCACCGCCGGGGAGGGGAAGCGGCCGGTGTTCCTCGCCAGCGGCCAGCACTCGATCGCCAACCAGGCGGCCGTCCGCTATCTGGCGCGCCATCACACCCGGCTGGCCCGCACGCACGGCGACCGCACCTTCGTCCTGCTGCTGAAAGTGGTCAACTCCCAGGCGTACGGCCCGGACCTGGTGGAGCTCGTCGCGGACGTCACCGAGGCCGCGACCTCCCCCGCCCCGGCCCCGCCGGGCCCCCGCACCGCCCGCCGCGCGGCGAGCGGCACCTGAGCACGGCCGGCGCCACCCCGCGGGCCGGGGGACGGGCTCGCACCGTCCCCGGCGCCACCGGCGGGCCACCGCCATCGTTACCGACGCTTGACCGACCGGACCATTACCCGCGGTAAGACGCAGAGGTTACCGTCGGGTCACTTCCGCACGTCCGCGTGCCGGTCCCCACCCGCCCGGCACCGATGTCAGGAGCTGACCCCCATGGGACACCCTCGCCGTAAGCCCCTGCGTGCCTCCACCGCCGGCCTGGCCTCGGCCACCGTGCTCGCCTCCACCGCCCTCGGGCTCGCCCCCGCGTCCGCCGCGCAGGCGGCCGGGGCCGCCGCCCCCGCAGCCGCCCCCGCATCCACCGCGGTCAGCGCGGTCACCGTCGCCGGCGATCCCGGCGGTACGGCCGCCGCGCCCGCGGTCTCCCCGGCCACCGCCTCCGCCCCCACATCCGCATCCGCCTCCGTCCGCTTCGTCCGGATCCCCGGGCACGGCGGGACCGAGCTCGCCGCCAACGTCGTCACGCCCTCGGGCCACGACGGGTCCCGGCGGCTGCCCCTCGTCGTCCTGCCCACGAGCTGGGCGGTGCCCCAGGTCGAGTACCTGGCGCAGGCCCGGAAACTGGCGGACACCGGCTATGTGGTGCTGAGCTACAACTCCCGGGGCTTCTGGCAGTCGGGGGGCGAGATCGAGGTCGCGGGGGCCGAGGATCTCGGGGACGCCTCCGCCGTCATCGACTGGGCCCTGGCCCACACGCCCGCCGACCCCGGCGCGATCGGCATGGCCGGGGTGTCCTACGGAGCCGGCATCAGCCTGCTGGCCGCCGCGTTCGACGACCGGATCAAGGCCGTCGCCGCGCTGAGCGGCTGGGCCGATCTGGTCGGCGCCATCTACAGCGGCCGGACCCAGCACCTCCAGGCGGCGGCGATGCTCACCGGCGCCGGCCATCTGACCGGCCGCCCCGGGGACGAACTCACCGCCGTGCTGGACGGCTTCTTCTCCTCGGACCTCTCCCGCGAGGCGGCCATGATCGAGTGGGGGCGGACACGCTCACCCGCCACCTACGCCGACCGGATCAACGCCAACGGTGCCGCGATCATGCTCGGCAACGCCTGGGGTGACTCGATCTTCCCACCCAACCAGTACGCCGACTTCTTCGAGCGGCTGACGGTGGACAAGCGCCTGGAATTCCGGCCCGGCGACCACGCCACCCCCGAGGCGGGCGGCCTGCTCGGACTGGACAACGACACCTGGACCAGCACCCGCCGCTGGCTGGACCACCACCTGAAAGGCGAGGCCAACGGGGTCGACCGCGAGGCGCCGGTGCGTCTCGTCTCCCGCTCGGGCGGCGGTGACGAGAGCTACCCGGACTGGAAGTCCGTCGCCGCGAAGACGGAGCGCGTCCCGCTGAGCGCGACCCGGGAGATCAACACCAACCTGGACTCCGGGGCCAACGGCGGAACGGTCCTGCTCTCCGGCGCGCTCGACCAGTTCCTCAAGCTGCCGCCAGCGGTCTCCGTCCCGCTGCTGCCCCGCTCCCTCGCCGCCGTCTGGCAGTCGGAGCGCTACCGCGCCGAACGCCGCATCCGGGGCGCCGTGACCCTGCACACCACGGTGACGGGGAACAAGTCCAGCGGCACGGCCGTCGCCCACCTCTACGACGTGGGCCCGCTGGGCGTCGGCCGGCTCGTCACCCACGCGCCCGTCACCTTCCACGACCGCACGCCCGGCGTCCCGTTCCCGGTGGACCTGGAGCTGTACGCCACGGCGTACGACGTGCCGGCGGGCCACCGGCTGGCCCTCGTGATCGACTCCGTGGACCCCCTCTACGCCGAGCACAACCCCAGCGGCGCCCGCCTCACCTTCTCCTCCCCCGCGGGCGACCCGTCCCATGTCTCGGTGCCGTTCCGGGAGTGACCGGGCGGTGGGAGAAACGGCCGCCACGGGAGGGAAGGGCGGCAGACCGGCGCCGGGGCCGGTGCGCGGTGGCCGCGCCGCGTACCGACCCGGACGGACGGCGGACCGGGGCGGCCGGCGCGCCCGCCCGGGCGGCGCGGTCCGCTCAGGTCTCCGCCGCCTCCGCGTAGAGCTGCGACAGTTCCGGCACCCCGGTCGCCGCCCAGTCCGTCCCGGCGCGGACCACGTCCAGCTCGCGGCCCGACGGCAGCCGCACCATCGGCCCCACGTCCGGCCACAGATGCCAGCGGGCACCGGGCACCGTGCGGACCAGGACCGTTCCGAGGTAGAGACCGGCGTCATTGCCCAGCTGGGAGAGTTCCTCGGGATCCTCGCGCCAGCGCGGCGGGATCTGGTCCAGCGCGGACAGGGAGCCGGGGCTGCCGTCGAGCCCGACACCGGCCGCCTCCGCCCGGGCCCGCAACAGCTCGCACTCCGCGAGGAGTTCGTCCAGCCCGTCGCCGCCCTCGCCCACCTGGCCGGCGGCCCGGCCGCCGTCGTCCCCGTCCCCGTTCCCGCTGCCGGTCCCCGAGCTCACCCCGGGGCCCCGTAACGCCGTTCCGCCGCCGGTCTCCCGGCGCCTGCGCCATCCGGCAAGAAAAGGGATGTCCATACCAATCAGCGTGACACCCGCCGTCACCCGCCCGCTACACGGCGCGCGGTCTCCGTCTGGCCGATTGTTCGCACCGATGTCATCCTGGTCTCCCCGGGGCGTCACCCGGTCCCTGTCCCATGGCTGCCACGCGTCCACACGCCCGCCTCCGGGAGGACCGGTGCGGGCGCCGTGACCGCTGCCGTCATCCCTGCCGCCGCCCATGCCGCCGCTCCTGCCGCCGTCGCCGCCGTGCCTGCCGTTGCCGTCCTGTGGTGCCGTACCCGCCGTCGCCGCCCTCGCGGGGGCACCGGTCTCCCCACGATCACCGTCGACGTCACCGCGGTACGCCTCACCGCCGCCCCGGCGCCGTCCCGCCGCCGTAGTTCTCACCGCCGCCGAGCAGATGGGGTTGGTCATCGATGCCGAGGTCACGGGGAAGCCGTGCCGCACGTCTGGGACGCTGGGGAACGGTGCTGGCCACCTCGCTCTCCCTGACCGCGCTGGGCACCCCCGCACTGGCGGCGGCGACGGGCCCGTCCCCGGCCGGCGGCCCTCCCCGCCCCCTCCATCAGCTGTTCGACAACCGGGCGGTCAGCGAGGACGCGGACCCGGCGGGCGCGGATTTCGACGGCTCCGGGAACTCCCTCTCCTCAGGCGCCCTGCGGGCCGCCGGCTGGACGCCGGGACGTGTCCTCGGCCTGGACGCGGCCCGGCTGACCTGGCCGCACTCGGCACCGGGCCGGCCGGACAACGTCCGGGCCGACGGCCAGTCCGTCCGGCTCACCGGCGGCGGGGCGATCACCTTCCTGGTGGCCGCCACGGGTGGGGAGGCGAGCGGCACCGGCGTCATCCGCTACCGCGACGGCTCCCGCAGCACCTACACCCTCACCGCCCCCGACTGGCGGGAGGGTCCGGCCGCCACCCGCGCCCTCACCCTGCCGCGCGTCAACACGCCCGACGGCCCGCTGGCCGCGAAAGCCCGGCTGTACGCGGTGACCGTCCCCGCCGCGCGCGGCCGGGCCGTCTCCTCGCTCACCCTCCCCCGGGACCCCGGGCCGCGGACGGATCTGCACGTGTTCGCCGTGTCGGCGCGCACCCCGGACACGGACTGGACGGGGAGCTGGTCCCGGGCCGTCGGCGGTTACACCGAGGTCGGCCCGTGGACCGACCGGACGCTGCGGCTGGTGGTGCACGCCGGCGCGGGCGGGCCCCGGGTCCGGGTGCGGCTGGACAACACCTTCGCGGACCGGCCGGTGCGGATCGGCGCCGCGTCGGTCGCGCTCCAGCGGGACGGCGCCGAGCCTCAGGGCGCCCCGGTGCCGCTCACCTTCGGCGGTCACCGCGGGACGGAGATCCCGGCGGGCACCCAGCAGTGGAGCGACCCCCTCCCGTTCCCCGTCTCCGGGGGGACGAACCTGCTGGTCAGCTTCCATCTGCCGGAGACGGTGACGGCGGCCCCGGTGCACAGCAAGGCGCTACAGCGTTCCTACCTCAGCGCCCAGCACAGCGGGGACCGCACCGGCGACACCGACGCCGGGGCCTGGACCGGCTCACTCACCACCTACCCCTTCCTCACCGGCGTGGACGTGGGCGGCGGCGCCGGATCCGTGGTCACACTCGGCGACTCCATCACCGACGGCAACCACTCGACGGAGGACGCCAACCGCCGCTGGCCCGACGTCCTCGCCGAACGGCTCCGGCAGCAGGCGGAGGTGGACCGGTACGGGGTGCTCAACCAGGGTCTCTCGGCGAACCGGATCGTCACCGACCGCTACCCCGGCGAGGGCGTCGACACGGACACCGCGGGGACGAGCGCCCAGCACCGGCTGGAACGGGACGTGTTCGCCCAGACGAACGTCCGCGCCCTGCTCGTCTTCGAGGGCATCAACGACGTCCGCTGGAAGACCCCGCCGGAGGAGGTCGTCGACGGGCTGCGGGCCATCGCCGAGCGCTCGCGCGCCCGGGGCGTGCGCACCGTCGCCATGACGCTGACCCCGTGCGGCGGCTACCCGGACTGCACCCCCGAGGTGGAGGCGCGGCGCACCGCCGTCAACACCTATCTGCGGGAGCACGGCACCCGGGCGGACGGCGGCCCGTTCGACGCCCTGGTCGACGCCGACCGGGCCCTGGCCGACCCGGAGCACCCCGAGCGGATGCTGCCCGCCTACGACAGCGGTGACGGACTGCACCCCGGCGACGCGGGGCTGCGGGCGCTGGCCGAGGCCGTCGACCTGCGGCTGCTGGCGGGCGGGGGCCACCGCTGAGACCCGCGCCGCCCCCGGACGGGGGTCCACCGGCCGGCACCCGCCGCCGGCTCGCTCAGACGTCCAGGTCCACCACGACCGGGGCGTGGTCCGAGGCGCCCTTGCCCTTGCGCTCCTCGCGGTCGACGTAGGCGTCCGCGACCCCGGCGGCGAAGGCCGCGTTGCCGTAGACGAGATCGATCCGCATCCCCCGGTTCTTGGGGAAGCAGAGCTGGCGGTAGTCCCAGTAGGTGTACGGGTGGTCGTACTTGAGCGGGCGGGGCACCACGTCCGTCAGCCCCGTCCCGCGCAGGGCGGCCAGCGCCGCGCGCTCCTCGCCGGTGACGTGCGTGGCGCCCTCGAAGAGGGAGCGGTCCCAGACGTCCTCGTCGGTGGGGGCGACGTTGTAGTCACCGAGGACCGCGAACGGGCGCTCCCCCGCGGCGTCCTCCGCGACGGCCTCGCGCAGCGCCTCCAGCCAGCCCAGCTTGTAGGCGTAGTGGGGGTGGCCGACCTCGCGGCCGTTGGGGACGTAGACCGACCGGACGCGCACCGGGCCGCAGGTGGCCGCTATGGCGCGCGGCTCCGTACGGCCGTCGTACCCCGGGTCCGCGGGCAGGCCCGGGGCGACGTCGTCCAGGCCCACCCGGGAGACCACGGCGACGCCGTTCCACCGGCCGTCCGCGAGGACCGCGGAGTCGTACCCCAGCTCCCGCAGCGCCTCACGCGGGAACTGCTCGTCGGTGCACTTGGTCTCCTGGAGGCACAGCACGTCCGTCCCGCTGCCCTCCAGCCAGGCCAGCACCCGCGGCAGCCGGGCGGTGATCGAATTGACGTTCCAGGTGGCGATGCGCATGGCCCGAATCTACCCGCCGCCACGGACAGCCCGTGCCCGCCCGCGCCCGCCCGGGACCGGCCGGGCGCGGGACGGGACCGGCCGGGCGCGGGACGGGACCGGGCGGGACGGGACCGGGCGCCGCCGCGGTGCCCGGGCCTACAGGGTGAGCGCCGCGCCCGGGGCCAGCCGCTCGTGATCCGCGCCCGCCACCCCCGGGCCGTCCGGGCCGAGCATCCGGTCGTAGACCGGTCGCGCCTGCTCGGAGAGGAGGCCGTCGTGGACGTCCACCGCCCGCCGGGGCCGGACCTCACGGAGGTAGTCGACGATCTCGGCGATCTTGTTCCAGGGGGCGTGGACGGGCAGCAGCAGCGTGTCGACGGGCCGGCCCGGCACGGTCAGCGCGTCCCCGGGGTGGAAGACCGAACCGTCCAGCAGATATCCGACGTTGGTGATCCGCGGGAGGTCCGGGTGGATCACGGCGTGCAGCTCCCCGTGCACCTCCACCTCGAACCCCGCGGCCTCGAAGGTGTCACCGTTCCCGACCGTGTGCACCCGCCCCGGGAAGGCGGCGGTGAGCTGGCGGGCGACGCTCTCCAGGGTCCAGATCTCCGTGGCCGGGTCGGCCTCCAGGGCCGCCCGCAGCCGGTCCTCGGCGAAGTGGTCGGGGTGCTCGTGGGTGACGAGCACCGCCTCGGCGCCCACCGCGGCGTCCGGCTCGCTGAAACCTCCCGGGTCGATGACGAGGGTCCGGCCCGCCTTCTCCAGCCGGACGCAGGCGTGGCCCTTCTTCGTGAGCCTCGTGGGCTCTCCCGGCTCACCGGGACCTGTCGGCGTGTTCGACTCCACGTGGCGCTCCTCGTGTGTGCTGCTGCGGTCTGTTCTGCTGTCTGCTGTCTGCTGTCTGCCGGACTTCACCGGCCTCCACGACGGCGACGGGGGCGGCGACGGGGGTCCGGCGAACACGGTGCGTACCGCGGGTACGGTACGCCGCCGGTGCGGGCCCGCACCGGCGGCTCCCCCGCCGTGTCCCTCCGCCCGGCCCCGGCGGGCCGCCCGCCGGACCGGCACCACCGGCGGCGGGAACCGGCGCCGCCGGCCGTCGAATGCCGTTCGACGATCCGGGCCCCGTCGAACGCTCCGGTCGAACGTCTGGGTTGAGCCCGGGACGTCCGATTGACGCTTCCGGAAGGCCGGCCGGCCCTTGTCCCGGCCCTTGCGGAGGCCGTACCTCCGCTGCCACCATCACGCGGCGGAGCGGCCCGCCCACGGACCATGACCGCCGCTCCGCGGAGGCGTTCGGCCCTTCCCCCGCCCACCGGCCGAGTTCCCGCTCAGTTCCGTTCCGACCGTTCCGCCGCATGGGCGGACCAACATTCCGAGGAGCGTCATGGCCGGATTACGCGAGGGCACAGGAGTATTCGCGCGGTGGGCCCGCTCACTGGCCGGAGGTGCCGTCATCCTGCTCGCCGGGCTGGCCCTGCTGGTCACCGGCGTCCCCGCGGTGGCGGCCGCCCCGGGCGGCGCCGCGGCACCCCGGGACGCGATGAGTGAGGTGGCCGCGATGCAGCCGGGGTGGAACCTCGGCAACTCGCTCGACGCCACGGGCAGCGACGAGACTTCCTGGGGCAACCCGCGGATCACCCCCGAACTGCTCGACAACATCCGGGCGCAGGGCTTCAGGAGCATCCGCATCCCCGTGACCTGGGGGCACCACCAGGGTGGCGCACCCGGCTACACCATCGAGCCGGCCTACCTGAACCGGGTGAAGGAGGTGGTGGACTGGGCGCTGGCGGACGGCTTCCACGTCATGATCAATATCCACCACGACTCCTGGGAGTGGATGGCGGCCATGCCCTCCGACCGGTCCGGGGTGCTCGCCCGCTACAACGCCATCTGGACGCAGCTGGCGAACACCTTCCGGAACCACTCGGGCAAGCTGCTCTTCGAGAGCGTCAACGAACCGCAGTTCACCAACAGTTCGGGGGACGCCCAGAACGCCGAGCTGCTGAACGAGCTGAACAGCTCCTTCCACCGCATCGTGCGGCAGTCCGGCGGCAACAACTCCAGCCGCCTGCTCGTCCTGCCGACCGTCTACACCTCGTCCGACCAGGCCCGTCTGGATGAACTGACCGCCACCTTCAGCAGGCTGAACGACCCCAACCTGGTGGCGACGGTGCACTACTACGGGTACTGGCCGTTCAGTGTGAACGTCGCGGGCGGCTACCGCTTCGACGCCACCGCGCAGCAGGACGTGACCGACGCGTTCACCCGGGTCCACAACACCTTCGTCGCCAAGGGCATCCCGGTGATCCTCGGCGAGTACGGGCTGCTCGGCTTCGACCTCGCCACCGGAACCATCCAGCGCGGTGAGATGCTCAAGTTCTTCGAGTACCTCGGGTACGTCACCCGCACCAAGAAGATCACCACGATGCTCTGGGACAACGGCCAGCACTTCCAGCGCACCGCCTTCCGGTGGAACGACCCGGACTTCTTCGCCCAGATCAAGTCGAGCTGGACCACCCGCTCCGGAACCGCGTCGTCCGACCAGGTGTTCAGCTCCCGTTCGGCGGCCGTCACCGACAAGACGCTCACACTGAACCTCAACGGCACGTCGTTCAGCGCGCTCCGGCACGGCACCACCACCCTCACGCGGGGCACGGACTACACCCTCTCGGGCGACCGGCTCACCCTCAAGGCCGCCACCATCAGCCGGCTGAGCGGCGCGCGGGCCTACGGCACCAACGCCACGCTGTCGGCGCACTTCTCGGCGGGTGTGCCCTGGCGGATCGGCCTCGTCACCTACGACCCGCCGATCCTGCGGAACACCTCCGGGACGACGAGCGGCTTCGCCATCCCCACGGAGTTCCGCGGCGACCAGATCGCGACGATGGAGGCCACGTACGACGACGGCAGCTTCGCCGGGCCGCACGACTGGACCTCCTACAAGGAGTTCGGCCGCACCTTCGCCCCGGACTACGCCGCCGGCACCACCAAGCTGACCTCCGACTTCTTCGCCGAGGTCCGCGACGGTGCCCGGGTCACGCTCACCTTCCACTACTGGAGCGGCACGACGGTGCGGTACCACGTCACCAAGTCGGGTTCATCGGTCACCGGGACCACGGCCTGATCAGCACCTGGCCACCTGGCCACCTGGCCGCCGGCTGAGCACCTGACCGGCTGACCGGCCGGCCACCTGACCGGCTCGTCCGGTATCCGGGGCCGGTGGCCGGACCGCGCCCGGCACGGGCCGGTCCGGCCACCGGCCCCACCGCGTTCGCCGGACGCGCCCTCGGGACGTCCGCACCGGGGGCCCGGCTTCCCGCGGGAACGGCAGGGGCGGCGGGTCACGCCGGCGGGGTCGTCTCCTGCTGGATGACGTCCCGGGCGACCTTGAAGGCCGCGTTCGCCGCCGGAACACCGCAGTAGACGGCCGTCTGGAGCAGGACTTCCTTGATCTCCGCCGGCGTCAGGCCGTTGCGGAGCGCGGCGCGGGTGTGGAAGGCCAGTTCGTCCAGGTGCCCGCCGGCGACCAGGGCGGTGAGGGTGATGACGCTGCGGGTGCGGCGGTCGATACCGGTCCGGGTCCACACCTCGCCCCAGGCGTAGCGGGTGATGAACTCCTGGAAGTCGGCGGTGAAATCGTCGGTGGTCTCGAGCGCCCGGTCCACATGGGCGTCGCCGAGCACCTCACGGCGGACCTTCATGCCCGGCTCGTACGGGTCGGGACGGCCGGCCGGGGCCTCGGCGGGGATCTCGGGCGGGGCGATCTCGGCGACGGGACCGTGGGCGGGGGTGGTGAGGGCGGCGGACCGGCCCGCGGCGGAGACCAGGGGGGCGGGGGTGGCCCCGGCGCCCCTCCAGGTGCTGGTGAAGTGGCGGACGAGGAGGTCGGTGACGGCGGCGGGCTGCTCGACGGGCGCCAGATGGGACGTGCCGGGCACGAGGGCGAGCCGCGCGTCCGGTATGCCGGCGACCAGGACACGCGCGTCGGCGGGCGAGGTGACCCGGTCCTCGGAGCCGGCGAGCACCAGGGTCGGCACGGTGATCCGGCCGAGTCGCTCCCGCACGTCAAAGGTGGCGAGCGCCTCACAGGCGGCGATGTAACAGCCCGGATCGGTGGTGCGCACCATCTGGACGGACCATTCGGTGATCGCGGGCTGCGCGGCCGCGAAGGCCGGGGTGAACCACTGCTCGGGCGCGGAGCGTGCCACCGGCTCCAGTCCGTTGGTGCGGACGATGACACCGCGCTGCCGGTGCTCGTCGGCGGTGCCGAAGCGGGCGGCGGCGGAGACGAGGGCGAGCGAGACGATCCGCTCCGGGCTGCGGAGCGCCAGATCGGCGCCGATGGCCCCGCCGAGGGAACAGCCCGCGTAGCCGAACCGGTCCACGCCCAGCTCGTCCAGGGTGGCCAGCAGGCAGTCGGCGAGGGCGGGCACGGAGCCCGCGGCGTGGGCGGGAGCACCGCCGTGACCGGGCAGGTCGAAGCGGATGACGCGCCAGTGCCCGCTGAGCGCGGGGACCTGGCGGTCCCACATGTGCCAGGTGGTGCCGAGTGCGGGACCCAGGACCAGGACGGGAGCGTCTTCCCGCCCGTCGACGCGGTACTGAAGGGTCTTCGCCGGTGTCTCACTCACGCCCGTACGTTCTCACATCTCACGTTTTCCGCCGTCCCTGGGGCGGGAGCCCCCGCAAGCCGCCCACGTCGTGGAGGAAGTATGGAGATTTCCGGCAGCCGGGACGGCACGGCCGGAAGGCCGCTCCCCCGCGGCGCGCACGCCCGAGTGGCCCGGCCCGGTCGTACGCGGAGGCGGGCCGGCAGGCCGACGGGCCGGCGGCCCGGGCCACGGGGCCGGGGCGGAGCACCGGTCTCTCACGGCATCGGGGCCCCCGAAGCGGACGGAGCGCGGTCCCCCGGTACGGGCTCGCCGGGCAGCGGGCGGCGCTCCAGGCTCTCCTCCAGATCGTCGAGGGCCCGGCGTGCCAGGGCGATCCGGAGCCGCACCTCCTGTTCGTGCACCTCGCCGGCGAACGGTGCCTCCGGGCCGGGCGCCCTCCCGGCCGGGACGCCGGCGCGCTCGCCGCCCCGCTGCTCCTCGTGCCCCTCCAGCTCACGGGCCTCGTCGAGGGAGCTGATGACGACCCCGATGAGGACGTTGACCAGGACGAAGGAGGCGAGAAGGACGAAGGAGCCGTGGTAGAGGACGCTCCAGCGGGAGATCTCCAGGCCCTCGCGGACGATGTCCCCCAGATCCTCCAGGATCATCAGGAAGCAGAGCGTGAGGACGGCACGGCCGATGGAGCCGTAGTGTTCGGGTGCCTCCTCGGCGAAGAGGACCCAGCCCGCCATCGCGTACACGTACAGCAGGACCGCGCCCACCATCAGGAACGTCACCGTGCCGGGCAGACTGCGGGCCACCGCCACCAGCACGACCCGCAGTTGCGGCATGAAGCGGGCCGCGCGCAGGACGCGGGCCAGTCTCAGCAGCCGCAGCACGACGACGTTCTCCCGCACGAAGGGCAGGTAGGCGCAGAGGACCACGGCGGCGTCGAAGAGGTTCCACGGATCGCGGAAATACTCCCTCGGCCGGTCCGCGCAGGCGCCGGCGCGCAGGAGAATCTCGGCCGTGAACGCGGCGAGAAGGCCGTACTCGAGCAGCTTCAGCTCGTCGTGCCAGCGGTGGACCACCCCTGAGTAGGTCTCCACGCCGAGGACGAGGGCGTTGGCCAGGATGAGGGCGAAGACGCCGACGGCGAACCGGCGTGTCCCGGTCACGGCGCGGCAGTGCGCGGCCAGGGCATGACGGAGGGGTAAGCGTGTGGTCCCGTCGTCGATCATCGGGGATGCTCAGTCTTTCCACGCTTCACAGCGCTCTGTTCCGTTCCGTGACGACCCCGCCCGCCTTCCGGACGCCGGCCGTTCCGCACGGGCACGCCCCCGCTCCACCGGGGCCGAAGCCCGGGGACCGCGGGAGCGCGCCCTGAGGGGATTCTGTCACGCCGGCTGCGGGTGCAGCAGGCGCGCCAGCAGGTCGTCCAGGGTGACCAGGCCGGTGAGACGCCCCTGGCCGTCGCGGACGACGGCGAGGGAGGCCCGGCGCCGCCGGAGCTGCTCGATGGCGTGACCGACCGTGTCACCGACGGTCAGCTCCGGTACCGGGCAGGCGAGTTCCCGCGCGGTGACGGTGCGCCCCCGGCCGCGGGCGACCAGCGCGTCCCGGGCGTGGACCGAGCCGACGACCAGCGGGCCGTCCCGCACCAGCAGGCGGCTGCGGTCGTGCTCGGCCGCCGTGGCGAGCAACTCGTCGAGGCCCGCCCCGGCCGGCACCGAGATGATCCGGCCGGCCGGGATCTGGAGGTCACCCACCGGGGTCTGCGGTTCGGTGAGTGAATTGGTGATCAGCTCGGAGTCGTCCTTGCTGATCAGTCCCAGCCGTTCCGACTCCGCCACGAGGTGGGTGAGCTGCTCGCGGTTGTGGACGGAGGGGAGCTCGTCGCGCGGGGTGACCCGGCAGAGCCGGACCAGGGCGTTGCTCAGCGCGTTCAGCACCCGGATCAGCGGGCGCACCACCGTGACCACCGCACGGAAGGGCGGGGACAGCAGCATCGCCGCGCGCTCCGGGCGCGCGATGGCCCAGGACTTGGGCGCCATCTCGCCCACCACCATGTGCAGGAAGACCACGGCCACCATGGCCACGGCGAACGCCACACCGTAACTGAGCGCGGCGGGCAGGCCCAGCCGGTGCAGCAGCGGGTCGAGTTCGTGGGAGATCGCCGGCTTGGACACCGACCCCAGGCCCAGGGTGCACACGGTGATGCCGAGCTGCGCGCCCGCCAGCATCAGGGACAGCTCGCGCATTCCGGCGAGCGCCGCCCCGGCGCCGCGGCGCCCCTCGGCGGCGGCCTTCTCCATCCGGTGCCGCTTGGCCGCGACCAGGGCGAACTCGGCGGCCACGAAGAACCCGCTGCCGATCAGCAGCAGCACGGTGACGAGGAGTGCCATCGGGAAACTCACTTCCGTCCCTCCTCACGGTCGCGTCCGGCCCGGGGCCCGCGTTCCGCCTCGCGGTCACGTCCCGTCCCGTCCTCAGCACGTCCGGTGCCGGGATCGCCGCCGGACGCGGCCACCCGCTCCAGGCGCACCCGGTCCGGCACATGCCGGTCGAGCGTGCGGACCTCGATCCGCGCGTGATCTCCTGGGTGCGCGCCGTCCGCACCGGTCAGTTCCACGGTGAGGCGGTCGCCGATGGCCGGGAAGCGCCCCAGCCGGTCCACGATCAGGCCCGCCACGGTGTCGTAGTCCTCTTCCTCCGGAAGGTGGACGCCGGTCGCGGCGGCCACCTCGTCCAGGCGCCGTCCGGCGTCCACCAGCCAGCCACCGCCGTCCGCCACCGCGGTCTCGGTGACGGTGTCGGACTCGTCGGCGATGTCGCCGACCAGTTCCTCGGCGATGTCCTCGTAGGTGACGACGCCCGCCACGCCGCCGTGCTCGTCGAGGACCACGGCGAACTCGTCGTCGCGCTCCCTCATCTGTTTCACCGCTTCCGGCAGCGGCAGGGTGTCGGGCAGCAGCAGGGGGCGGCGGGCGAGCGCGCCGGCCGTCGTGGCCGTGAGCCGGCCGGCGGGCAGCCCGGTCAGCTCCCGTACACCGACCACACCGACCAGGTCGTCCGGGTGCTCGCCGAGCACCGGGTAGCTGGAGTGGCCGTGCCGGGCTATCAGGCCGACGGTCTCCTCGGCGGTCGCGTCCTCGCGGAGGAAGACCGCGTCGGCGCGCGGGACCATCACCTCGTCCAGGGTCCGGTCGGAGAACTCCAGGGCGTGGTCGAGCAGGGCCGCCGTCTCCCGCGGCAGCCCGCCCTGTTCGTGGGACTCGCTGATCAGGTGCCCCAGTTCCTCCAGGGTCGCGCCGTGGTGCAGCTCCTCCACCGGCTCGATACCGGCCTTGCGCAGCAGCCTGTTCGCCGCCCCGTCGAAGACGCGCACCAGCGGGCCCACCACCTTCAGATACGCCAGCGTGGAACCGGCCAACGACTTGGCCAGGCGTTCCGGCACCGCGATGGCCAGGTTCTTCGGCGCCAGTTCACCCAGTACCATCTGCACGACCGTGGCCAGGACGAAGGCCAGCACGACGGCGATGCCGCTCACCGCCGCCCCGGGGACCCCCGCACCGGAGAGCACGGGCCGGAGCAGCGCGGAGACCGAGGGCTCGGCGATGAATCCGACGACCAGACCGGTCACGGTGATGCCCAGCTGGGCGCCGGAGAGCATGAACGACAGCCGCTCCAGCACCTTCAGGGCGCGGGCGGCCTTCTTGTCCCCCGCCTCGGCCTCCCGGGCCAGGGCGAGGCGGTCGGCGGAGACGTACGCGAACTCCTGGGCGACGAAGTAGCCGGTGCCGGCGGTCAGCACGAAGACGGCCAGCAGGCCCGCGACGGCACTCAACGAACACCACCCCGCCGTGTGCCGTGCTCAGGCCGGGAAGCCTGGCGGGGTGGTCGGGGACTGTGCCCCGGGGGGTCCGTCGGACTGGCGGACAAGGTACTCCTCCGAAAGGGGAAGGGGCGCAGGACAAGGGCCGGCCACACCGGCCGGCCGGCTGTCCACCGGGCGTCCGGCGCCCGTACCCTCGAACGGGACTCTACAGGCCCGTAGAAGCGTGCGGGGAGGCGAACGGCCCCTGGTTCCGCGAGGTCCCGTGGGTCCGCGCGGCCCGGCCGCACCGGGGCCGCACGGGACCGCGGCCGGCGCGGGCCACCGGGCCGCCGGCCCGGTTCAGAGCTTCACGGTGGAGACGACGTAGACCATGGGGTGTTCGGGGTTGCTGCGGTCCACGGCGATCTCGAGCCGCGGCCGGGGCCCCGGGTGGTCGAGCACCAGCCCGGACCAGTCCGCGCGGGCCGTGGGGGCGGTGCTCACCGCGTGGGAGGAACCGGAAGGATGCCCGGCGCCG
This sequence comes from Streptomyces zingiberis, assembly GCF_012034935.1. Classification (GTDB taxonomy): domain Bacteria; phylum Actinomycetota; class Actinomycetes; order Streptomycetales; family Streptomycetaceae; genus Streptomyces; species Streptomyces zingiberis. The sequence continues at coordinate 13,903 of NZ_JAATEN010000018.1, read as the reverse complement.
AGCCGCCAGCCGACCTGGGCGGCATCCTCGTCCGCGACGGGCACGGTGCCCTCGCGGAGGTCACCGCGGACGGCACCGATCCGGCCGAGGAAGAGGTCGAGCCCGCCCGGCGAGGTCGTGAACTGGACGTAGAGCTTGCTCGTCTCCCAGCTGTTGGTCTCGTACCACGCCACGTCGGCGGAGTAGCCGGTGATCGGCACCTCGTAGATGCGGCGGGTGACCCGGGGGGGCCACTCGAACGTGAGTCCGGTGGCGGCGGCCCGCGCCTGCTTGTCCCGGCCACTGTCCCGGCTCTGCTCCGCGGAGATCACGATGTAACCGGTGGGGATGCCGATGAGCAGCACGATGACGCAGAGGATGAAGAGGCGGCGGCGGTTGCTCGGGTGCTTCCACGAGGAGTGCGAGCGCTCCCTCCAGGAGGAACGCGGCCGCTTGGTTCCTCCCGGGCCGCTCTCCGGGCCGCTCTCCGGGCCGCTCTCCGGGACGTTTCCCGTGGGACGTCCCGCGCCGCGCGCCGCGCCGGCGGACGGCTCACGTCCCGCCGCGCCGGCCGGCGGAGAACCGGACGCGCCACCGGACGGCACGGGGCGCGTCTCACCGGAGGGCGCGTGCCGCGGCCCGGCCGGCGGCTCGCCCGGTCCGGCTCCGGGGCCCGGTCCGGCTCCGGGGCCCGGTCCGGCTCCGGCCCCGGGGCCGTGCTGCCCGCCGGGCCCGTGGTCCACCGGGGAGGGCTCGCGCCGAGCGGCTCGTGGTTCCTCACCGGTCATGCCCGGCCTCCCCTGACGACCTGCGCGTACCGTTCGTAGCGGGCGTGGCGCTCGACCCGGCGCCGGTTGGTGCGGCGGAAGCGGCGCGCCACCAGCCGGGCCTGGTCGGCGGCGCCGACGAGGCCGGCCTCGTTGCCGAGTTCCGCCTTGCTGATGGTGGCCTCGGGGCGGTAGCCGCGGCCGGTGAGCTGGCGGCGGAAGGCGTCCCTGGCTGGGCCGAGCAGCAGGTCGTCGGCCGCGCTGACGCCGCCGCCGACGACGAACGCGGAGGGGTCCAGGGCGGCGGCGAGGTTGGCCAGGCCGACACCCAGCCACTGGCCGATGTCCTGGAGCAGTTCGACGCACATGGCGTCGCCGCCGCGGGCGAGTTCGGTGATCAGCGGGCCGGTGATGTCCGCGATGTTGCCGCCGACCCGGTCGATGATGTTGTAGGCCACCGGGGAGTCGGCGGCGGCCAGCTCGCGGGCCTCGCGGACCAGGGCGTTGCCGGAGCTGTACTGCTCCCAGCAGCCGCGGTTGCCGCAGGGGCAGCGGTGGCCGCCCGGCACCACCTGCATATGGCCGAACTCGCCGGCGACGCCGTAGGCGCCCCGTTTGACCTCGCCCTCCTCCAGGATCGCGCCGCCGATCCCGGTCCCCAGGGTGATCATGACGATGTGGTCCGCGCCCCGGCCCGCACCGAAGCGCCACTCGCCCCAGGCCGCGGTGTTGGCGTCGTTGTCGATCATGACGGGGACGGCGAGCCGGGCGGTGAGGGCGTCCCGGATGGGCTCGTTGCGCCAGGCCAGATGGGGCGCGAACAGGACGTTGGACCGGTCGGCGTCGACCCAGCCGGCCGCGCCGATGCCCACGGCGTGCACGTCGTGCCGGTCGGAGAGGTCCAGCACCAGTTCGACGATGGTGTTCTCGACGACCTTGGGGCTCTTGGACTTGTCCGGGGTCTCGGTGCGGATCTTCTCCAGGATGTTGCCGTCCGCGTCCACGACACCGGCAGCGACCTTGGTGCCTCCGATGTCGATGCCGACGGTCGGCACACGCGGGGCGCTGAGGTGCGAGCGCCGCTCGCGCGGGCCCACGGTCCGCAGGACGGTGGCCCGGGCCGCTCCCCGGTGGGTCAACTCGCGGTAGGTGCTCATCGGCTCACAAGGTCGTCGGGGTGGCGGCAGGCGTCCGCCGCGCCGGGGCGCCGGGCGGGCCCGGCCGGCGGTGGTCGGCCGCCCGGTGGACGATTGTGCCTCAGAGGGGGCGGAGGGCGCGAAGCGGCCGTGCCGGGGCACGTCGCGGCCCCCGGCCCCGGGCGCGCGGGACGGCCGGGCGCCCGGCGGGGCGCGGGACGGGACGGCCCGCCCCCGGCCGCCCCGCCGGTCCCGGTGGCCCGCCGGTCCCGGCTTCCGGCGGCGGTGCCGGCGTCAGCCGGTCCCGGCGCCGTCCCCGGCGGCTTCCGCGGGCACCGCCGACGGCCCCGCCGGTGGCCTGCTCCCGGGAACGGGTGACGGGGTGGCCGCGGGGCCCGGTGGCGGCGTGGCCGAGGGCAGGTCCGGGGCGGGGGCCCGCTCCAGTTCGTGGCTGAGCTGCTCCAGCTCCGAGCCGCCCGCCATCTGCCGCGTCAGCTCGTCCAGCCCGATCTCGTCACGGGTGTGGCTGCCCGCCATCGCTCCCCGCTTGAGCAGGACGAACCGGTCACCGACCAGGTAGGCGTGGTGCGGGTTGTGGGTGATCAGCACCACACCGAGCCCGGCGTCGCGGGCCGCCGCGACGTACTTCAGCACCATGCCCGACTGCTTGACGCCGAGGGCCGCGGTGGGTTCGTCCAGCACGAGGACGCGGGCCCCGAAGTGGACGGCGCGGGCGATGGCCACGCACTGCCGCTCGCCGCCGGAGAGCGTGCCGATCGGCTGGTCGACGTCGCGCAGGTCGATCCCCATGCGCAGCAGCGCCCCGCGGGTGGTGGCGCGCATCTGCGCGACGTCGAGCCGCCGGAACGGGCCCCGGCCGCGGGTGGGCTCCGACCCGAGGAAGAAGTTCCGCCAGACCGGCATCAGCGGCACCACCGCCAGGTCCTGGTAGACGGTGGCGATCCCCAGGTCGAGCGCCTCACGCGGGGAGGAGAGCCGGCGCTCCTCCCCCGCGACGGCGAAGGAGCCGGAGTCGTGGAGGTGCAGCCCAGAAATGATCTTGATGAGGGTGGACTTGCCGGCCCCGTTGTCCCCCAGCACACAGGTGATCTCGCCCGCGTGCACCTCCAGGCCGACCCCCTCCAGCGCCCGGACGGAGCCGTAGTACTTGCTCACGTCGCGCAGGGCGACCAGCGGGGGGTGCTGCTCCACCCGGTCCGGCCCGGCGGTGGCCGCCGGGCCCGTCTCCGGAGCCGGCTCGGGAGGCGCCGTGGCCGCGGCGGGCGCCTCGCCGGGGTCGCGGGGCTCCCCCGGGCGTTCCGGGCGGGGAGCGGCCGCCGCGTCACCGCCGGGCCCGGCCTCCCCGCTGTTCGCGGCCTTCATGCCGTTCGCGGCGTTACCGGTGTTTCCGGCGCTCCCGGTCTTCGGGGCGTTCCCGGTGTCCGGGGCGTTCCCGGTGTCCGGGGCGTTCCCGGTGTCCGGGGCGTTCCCGGTGTCCGGGGTGTTCCCGGTCTCGTCGGTTCGCTCGGTCATCGTGTCGCCTCCGCCCGCTTGCGGACCCAGGCATTGAGCAGCGTGGCCAGCAGCAGCATGCCTCCCAGGAAGAATTTGAACCAGTCGGGATCCCACTGCGCGTAGACGATGCCCCGGCTGGTCATACCGAAGATCAGCGCTCCGATCGCCGCGCCGATGGCCGAGCCGTAACCGCCGGTCATCAGGCAGCCGCCGATGACGGCGGCGATGATGTACAGGAACTCGTTGCCCACGCCCTCGCCGGACTGCACCGCGTCGTAACGGAAGAGCAGGTGCTGGCCGGAGATCCAGGCGGCGAAGGCCACGGCCATGTAGAGGCCGACCTTGGTGCGGTTGACGGGGACGCCGACCGCGCGGGCGGCCTCGGCCCCGCCGCCCGAGGCGAAGATCCAGTTGCCCGCGCGGGTGCGCAGCAGCACCCAGGTGGCGAGCGCCACCAGGGCGAGCCACCACAGCACGGTGGCCTCCAGCCGGACGCTGCCGAGCTGGAGGTGGGCGGCGAACAGGACGCGGGCCGACGCGAAGCCCTCCATGTCGCCGATGGTGCGGGTGGAGACACCGCCGCTGATCAGCTTGGTGAAGCCGAGGTTGAGACCGGTCAGCATCAGGAAGGTGCCGAGGGTGATGATGAAGCTCGGCAGCTTCGTGCGGATCAGCATGATGCCGTTGAAGAAGCCGATGGCGAGCGTGACCAGCAGGGACACCAGGACACCGACCCAGACGTTGGCCGTCATCTGGTAGCTGAACATCGAGGAGATCAGCGCCGAGGACGTCACCATGACGCCGGTCGAGAGGTCGAACTCGCCACCGATCATCAGCAGCGCCACGGGGACGGCCATGATGCCGATGGTCGACGCGGCGTAGAGGACGGTGCTGAGCCCCGCGGGCTTCAGGAAGCTGTCGGAGACGACCGCGAAGAAGACGAAGACGGCCGCCGCGCCGACGACGGCGCCCAGTTCGGGACGGCTCATCAGCCGGCGGGGAAGGGAGCGGCGCTCCAGTCGTCCGTCGTCGCCGGTGTCTCCCGCGCCGCCGGCGGGTGGGGCGGGCCGGGCCGCCGTGGCCTGCGCCGTCACCGGGTACCCCGCTTCGCGTAGCGGGTCAGGGCCGCGGCGTCCTCCTGGCCCACGATCTCCGGGCCGGTGAGCACGGGCTCACCGCCGCCGAGCACGTCGGCGTTGTAGCGGTACAGCCAGAGCAGGTCGACGGCCTGGTAGCCCTGGAGGTAGGGCTGCTGGTCGACGGCGAAGGCCAGTTCCTTCTCGTCCAGGGCGCGGGCGACCTCCTCGTTGAGGTCGAAGGTGGAGATCTCGGCCTCGCTGCCGGCGGTGTCCTTGGCCTTGACGGCGGCGGCGGCGAACGGCGCGCCGAGCGTGACGACGGCGTCGACGGCGGTGTCCGACTGGAGTTCGGCCTCGATGGCGGACTGCACCTCGGGCATGTTGGTGCCCTCGACGTAGAGGTTCTTCAGCTTGCCGTCGAAGGTCTCGCGGGCCCCGTCGCAGCGCTGTTCGTGGCCGACGTTGCCCTGCTCGTGCAGGACGCAGACGGCCTTCTTCCGGCCGCGCTCGTTGAGCTCCTCGCCGACGGCGCGGCCCGCGACGGTCTCGTCCTGGCCGATGTGGGTCAGGGCGCCGAACTCCTCGGACTCGGCGGAGCCGGAGTTGACCGTGATCACCGGGATACCGGCCTTCACCGCCCGCTTGACCACCGACTTCATCGCCTGGGGCTTGGCGAGCGAGACGATCAGGCCGTCGACATCCTGGTCGATCATGGACTGGACGAGTTCGGCCTGCTGCTGCCCCTCGTCGTGCTGCGCGTAGAGGAACCGGATGTTGTCCTTGGCGGCGGCCTTCTCCGCGCCCTTCTGGACGATGTCCCAGAAGGTGTCCCCGTCGCCGGAGTGGGTCACCATGGCGAAGGTCCAGCGCGGGGTGCCCGCGGCGGACCTGCCACCGGCCTGCTCGGCCTTCTCCTCGGCGCGCTTGCCGCCCGTGCTGCTGCATGCCGCGAGAGCCAGGCCGAGCGCCAGGGCGGCGCTCGCCATCCGTATGCCCCTGTGAACCCTTGCCACGGTTGTTCTGCCTTTCTCACCGTCCGTACCGGCGGTACGGACTTCCCCGTCGTGCTGTGCCGTGCTGTGTCGCTGTGCGGTGCTGTGTCGCTGTGCGGTGCTGTTCTGCTGTGCTGCTGTGTCGTGCCTGTGCTGTCCGTGCTGTTCTCCGGGCCTGGTCACGGGTGTCGTGCGCGCCGCGTGCGCCGTGCCGGCCGCCCGCGGCGCGGCCGTCCGGTTCCGCCGCGCTCCGTCACCGCCGTGCCGCGTTCCGCCGCGCCGTCACCGTCCCCCGTCCCGTCGTGGCCGGCCCTGCCACGGCCGGGGAGCGGCGGCCCCGGGGCACCGGCCGAGGGAACCGCAGGTCCGGGCCCGGTCAACCGGTCAAGTATCCGTTACGGCGCACGGCGCTCCCCCGGCAGGTCTTTCCCCGGCCGCCCCGGGGACAGGCCCGGGCGGTGGACACGGTTCGGCCACACTCCAACACCACTGGATCGACGGGTGAGTTGAGGGGGCCGGACGGGGCGGGCCGGGACCGGGTCCCGGAGAACCGGAGGTACGGAGAACCGGAGAAGGGCCGAAAGGGTGTTCAAGGCGGGCGTCGCACCCGGGGCGACGGGCGGTGTCAGGGCCGGACGAGCAGCTGGAACTCGAAGGAGTAGCGCGAGGCCCGGTATATGTGGGAGCCCAGTTCCACGGCGCGCCCGGTGGCGTCGTAGGTGGTGCGCTCCATGGTCAGCACCGGCGCCCCGGCGGGCTCCGCCAGCGCCTCCCCCTCCGCGGGGGTCGCCGCTCTGGCACCCACCGACTGCCGCGCGCTGTGCAGGCCGATGCCCGCCTCCCGCATCAGCCGGTAGAGGCCCGTCTCCTCCAGCCGCTCGGCGGTCAGCTCCAGCAGGCCGAACGGCAGGTGGTTACGGAGCCGGGCCATGGGTTCGCCGTGGGCCAGGCGCAACCGCTCCACCAGGCACACCGCGGCCCCTTCGGCCACTCCGAGCGCCGCGGCGACCTCGGCGCCGGCCGGCTCGACGGCCGTGCGCAGCACGCGGGTGGCGGGGCGCTGCCCGGCGGCCGCCAGGTCGTCGTAGAGGCTGCTCAGCTCCAGGGGACGCCTGACCTGGCTGTGCACCACCTGGGTGCCGACCCCGCGCCGCCGCACCAGCAGGCCCTTGTCCACCAGCGACTGGATGGCCTGCCGGACGGTGGGGCGGGAGAGCCCGAGCCGGCCGGCGAGTTCGATCTCGTTGCCCAGGAGGCTGCCGGGGGCGAGCGCGCCCTGTTCGATCGCCGCCTCCAGCTGCTGGGCGAGCTGGAAGTAGAGCGGTACGGGGCTGCTCCGGTCGACCCCGAGCCGGAGCGAGCCCGCGGCGCCCGCCCGCTCGCCGTCCCGGCCCCTGTCACGCTTCACCACGGGGGCGAGCGTAGCCGTCCGGGGCGGGCCGGCGACAGCTCACCGGGCTTTTTGTCCGGACATACACAGCTGCCCGGACATGCGCGGTGCCGCCGTCTCCCCGGAGAAGCCCGATACCTCAGGGGTATCGCGCCTGAGGAACGGGAATGGGACGGCCGGATGAGGGCGCCGGCCGCTGATCCGCATGTCACCTCTCCCCGTACCCTCCGGCGGGCCGGCCGGCCGCGGCGCGAGGCCGCTCCCGGGCGTCCGGACGTCCGGGCGTCCGGTCACGCCCGCCAGCGGACCGGCAGCCGTCGCGGGCCGCGCATCATCATCCCGCCGCGGTGGGAGAGCGCCGCCGGGTGCGCGTCCAGGGCGAGGTCCGGACAGCGGTCCAGGAGCACCCGCAGGGCGGTGCGTCCCTCCAGACGGGCGAGCGGGGCACCCAGGCAGTGGTGGATGCCGTGGCCGAAGGCGAGGTGCCCGCCCGGCGGCCGGTGCAGGTCGAAGTCCTCGCCGCCGGGGAAACGGGCCGGGTCGCGGTCGGCGTCCGCCAGGCAGGGCAGCACCAGCGCGCCCCCGCCGGGGATCACCGTGGCGCCGACGGCGACCGGTTCCGTGGTGAACCGGTACGTCGGCGTCGCCACCGGCCCGTCCCAGCGCAGCGTCTCCTCCACGGCCCGGTCGGCCAGTGACGGGTCGGCGCGCACCTCGGCCAGCGCGCCGGGGTGCGTGAGCAGGGCGAGAACGGCGTTGGAGATCAGGTTGACGGTGGTCTCGAACCCGGCGACCAGCAACAGCCAGACGGTGCCCATGAGTTCGTGGTCCGTCAGCCGGGAGCCGTCCTCGCCGGTGGCCCGCACCAGCGCGCTGACCAGGTCCTCCCCGGGGTCGCGCCGCCTGCTCTCCACCAGCCCCGCGATGACCTGGGAGGCCGCCTCGGTGGCGGCCGCCCGGCGGGCGCGGTCGGTGGAGGTCACCATCGCGTCGCTCAGCTCGCGGAAGGCCTCCCGGTCCAGATCCGGCACGCCCAGCAGCTCACAGATCACGGCCATCGGCAGCGGGAAGGAGAGCGCGGAGACCAGGTCCGCCCGGCCGTCCGGCGCGGCCAGCATCGCGTCGACGAGGCCGCCGGCCATCTCCTCCACCCGCGGGCGCAGCGCCTCCACCCGGCGCGGGGTGAACTCCCCGGCGACCAGGCGGCGCAGCCGGGAGTGGCGGGGCGGGTCGGAGTTGAGCATGTGCGCTCCGGACGCGACGCTCCGCAGGCCGAGGGAGGGCGAGGCGTTCTCCCAGTCCTTGGAGAGCCGCGGATCGGCGAGGGCCGCGCGCGCCTCCGCGTAGCCGACGACGAGCCAGGCCTCGGCGCCCTCCGGCATCCGCACCCGGTGCACGGGGCCACGGGCCCGCAGCCCGGCGTAGACGCGGTACGGATCGCGGGTGAACTCCTCGCCGAGGGCGGCCAGATCGACGAGCGGAGGGAGGGCGGGGTGCGGGCCGCCACCCGCTGAGCCCTCGGCCGGAGCGCCGGGCGCAGGGCCCGGAGTGCCGCCGGGCTCCGCGGTGTTCACCGTCTCCCCGGTCATCCCGTCCCCTGTTCCGGCTTCCGCCTTCTGCCCGGTTTCCGGATTCCGTCGCGGCTGACGCCCGCCGGCCCGGCGTCCCGCCCCGGGCCGGCCTCCGGGCCGGTCCCCGGGTTCGGGACGCCACCACGCTAGTGGCGCGGGTCCGGGCCGGCCATGCCGGAACCGGCCGTGTCGCCGCGGCGCGGCGCGGGGCCGCCCCGGGGTATCGCCGAGATCGTCCGCCGGCTCCCGGAGGAGGGACGGGAGATCGGCCCGGAGGGCGTGGCCCAGGTCTCCCCGTACCGGACCGAGCACATCACACGATTCGGCGAGTACGGCACCCACCGACTCGGCATCGGGCCCGAGGGGTACGGCACCAGGCCCGACGTCGGCTTCGGCCTGCTGCGTGGCCAGGGCCCGGCTGCGGCCGGCTCCGGCCAAGCCGCCCGGGAGTCAGTGCCCTGTGCCCGCGTGGAGGGTGCGGCGCTCGCCGGTGACCTTCGAGGCTGGAAGGCGTCCGGCCTTGGAGGTTCCGGTCAGGGTGTCGCCGTCGATCGTCACGGCGAAGGCCAGGTTCAGCCGCATGGGCTTGGTGATGGCCTGCTTCCACGTGAGCCGGTCGCCGTCGAGGACGACGTCGCTGAGCGGTACTTCCTCTCCGGCCCCGTAGGCGGTTCCGACGAGGACACCGTCCTTGCGCCGGAACTCGGCCACGGCCTTGATCTTGCCGATGGGGGTGGAGATGGACAGGTCCCACGTTCCTTCGACGGACATGCCGCTGTTCTTCCTCACGGTAGTGGTGCGGGGGGCGGTGGAGCGGGAAGGGCATCGGGTCAGAACCGGACAGGCTCCGGGCCCTTGTTCCGCCAGACAGTGCCGCGGCGCTCATGGGCGAAGAGCGCCTCGACGGCATGAGCGATCCGGGGCCCCACCTCGCGCTCCAGCACATACAGGCCGAGGTCGAGTCCTGAGGTGACGCCGGCACCGGTGACGAGGTCGCCGTCATCGACGACGCGGGCGCTCACCGCGTGGACGCCGGTGGCGTCGAGCATGTCCAGGCCCATGTGGTGGGTGGTGGCATGGCGTCCCTCCAGGAGGCCGGCCATGGCCAGGACGAGTGAGCCGCCGCACACCGCACCGACGGTCACCTCGGGATTTTCCATCGCAGCCTTCAACAGCGCGGGCAGCTCGGTGGTCAGGGTGCGGCCCAGCAGTACGGGGATGAATGCGTCCTGCTGCCACTCCCCGGCCGCCGCATCGCCGTCAGGGACCTCGCCGGGTTCCCCGACCCGGCCCGAGGCGCCGGGAACCAGGATCACGCCGGCACGCCCGGGGTCGAGGGCGGCGGTGGCGCGCAGCGCCAGCCCGCCGGTGCCGCTGACCACCTCGCGTGGCCCTTCGGCCGAGACCAGTTCCACGCTCACCGCGCCCGCGGAGGCCGTACCGCCGGCGTACAGCACCTCGTAAGGGGCGATGACATCGAGCGGATCGAAGCCGTCGAACAAGACGATCTGGGCATGCATGGAGGGGTCCTTCGGCTGCGGGAAGTGGCGGCTGTGTTGGGTACGCCCCGAACCTAACCGGCTGCCACCTCCTCTCCCAGTGGCAGGAGTGACAGGAAACAACGGGATAGTGCCAAGCCTGGGGAGCGGCCGCTGCACTGCGGTTGAGCCGGGATATCCGGGACCGGGACCGGAACCGTGGTCCGGCGGCGGGGTATTTTCCGGCCATGCACACCGTCGCCGTTCTCGCGCTGGACCATGTGATCCCGTTCGACCTCTCCACCCCGATCGAGGTCTTCACCCGCACCCGTCTCCCGGACGGGCGACCCGGCTACCGGATCCGCGTGTGTGCCGAGCGACAGGAGATCGATACCGGGGCCTTCGTCATGCGCGCACCCTGGGGCCTCGATGGGCTCCGGGACGCGGACACGATCATCGTGCCCGGTACCGCCGCGCCGGAAGCCCCGCTCTCCACGGCCGTCCGCGGTGAGCTGCGAGCAGCCGCCGCGGACGGCACGCGCATCGCCTCCATCTGTTCGGGCACCTTCCCCCTGGCCGCTGCCGGCCTGCTCAACGGTCTGCGGGCCACGACCCACTGGGCCGCCGCCGGCCTCCTGGCCACCACCTACCCGGACGTCGAGGTCGACCCGGACGTGCTGTACGTCGACAACGGGCAGATCCTCACCTCAGCGGGCGCGGCCGCGGGCCTGGACCTGTGCCTGCACATGATCCGCCGCGACTACGGCTCGGCCGTCGCCGCCGACGCCGCCCGCCTGTCCGTCATGCCGCTCGAACGCGAAGGCGGACAAGCCCAGTTCATTGTCCACGGCTACGCGCCAACCCCTCAGGGCTCCGCCCTCGAACCACTGCTCTCCTGGATGCAGGACAACCTCGCTCGCCCCCTCACCCTCGCCGACATGTCCGCCCAGGCCGGCGTCAGCATCCGGACCCTGATCCGCCGCTTCAGCGCACAGACCGGTACCACCCCGCTCCTGTGGCTCCACCGCGCGCGCATCCGCCAGGCCCAGCACCTCCTGGAGACCACTCACCACTCCATCGAGCGCATCGCCGCCCAGGTCGGCTTCGGCTCACCCACGGCCTTCCGCGACCGCTTCAAACGCACCGTCGGCGTCAGCCCCCACGCCTACCGCCGCTCCTTCAGCTGACTCTGCCCTGTGCTCCTCCAGCCGGCCGGTACGGAGGGGAGCACGGGAGCCCGGCGCCGGCGGGGCGGGGCTCGCACCCCGGCCCGCCGGCGCTCAGCGCTCAGCGCTCAGCGCTCAGCGCAACCGTACGGGCAGCTCCCGCAGGCCGCGGATGAGCGTGCCCGGGATCCAGGGCAGATCCGCGTCGGAGACGCCGGGATCGCGGTCGAGGGCCAGCTCCGGGAAGCGTTCCAGCAACCGCCGGATGGCTATCTGGGCCTCCATCCGGGCCAGGGGGGCGCCCAGGCAGAAGTGGATGCCGTGGCCGAACGCGACGTGGCCGCCGGGCGCGCGGTGCGGATCGAAGCGGTCGGCGTCCGGGAAGCGGGCGGGGTCGCGGTCGGCGGAGGCGAGGGAGACGAGGACGGTTCCCCCGGCCGGGATGGTCACGTCCCCGATCTCCACGGGCTCGGCGGCGATGCGCAGCGTCGCGCCCTCCACCGGCCCGTCCCAGCGGAGCCCTTCCTCGACCACGCGTTCGGTCAGGGTGAAGTCGGCGCGCAGCTCGGCGAGGACGTCGGGGTGACGGAACAGGGCGTGGACGGTGTTGGTGATGAGGTTGACGGTGGTCTCGAACCCGGCGATCAGCAACAGGAAGGACATGCCGACGAGTTCCTCCGGGGACAGCCGGTCGCCGTCCTCGTCGGTGGTCCGGATCAACGCGCTGAGCAGATCGTCCCCGGGGTTCAGCCGCTTCCTCGCGATCAGCTCCGTGAGGTAGCGCCCGACCGCCTCCACGGCCGCCGCCTCCTTCTCGGGACCCGAGAAGGAGACCAGGTCGGAGCTCCAGGCGCGGAAGGCGGACCGGTCCAGGTCCGGCACGCCGAGCAGCTCGCAGATGACCCCCATCGGGAGCGGGAAGGCCAGCGCGTCGACGAGATCGGCGCGGCCGTCGGGGAGCGCCGCCATGGCGTCCAGCAGTCCGTCGGTCATCTCCTCGACGCGGGGGCGCAGCGCCTCCACCCGGCGCGCCGTGAACTCCCGGGAGACGAGCCGCCGCAGCCGGGTGTGGTCGGGCGGGTCCACCTGGAGCATGTTCGCGCTGATCGGCGTCGGGGTGAACCGCTCCGGGGAGAGCAGACTCCAGTCCTTGCCGAGCCGGGGGTCGGTCAGTGCGGCCCGGGCCGCCTCATATCCCACCACCAGCCAGAAGTCCCCGATCTCCGCCGAGCGGGCCCGGTGGACGGGGCCCCGCTCCCGCAGGCCGGCGTAGACGGAATACGGGTCGGCGGTGAAGTCGGCGCCGAGGGCGGTGAGGTCGGCGACCGGGGCAGCCGTGCCCGCCGGGGTGGCGAGGGCCGTGGTGGCGCCGCCGTTCGATCCGCCGCCCACGTCCGTGGCGCCTCCGTTCCCGATGCCGCCGCCCGCGCCACCGTCCGGCGCGTCACCGCCGGGGGTCCGTCCCCCGTTCCGTACCGCCTCCGCCGTGCCCGTGTCGTACCCCTTCTCCATGGAGCGCTCCCTCCCGCTGTCTCCTCTCGGTGCCCGCGACCACCGCGCCCCGATCCCGCCGGAACGGGTGGGGGCACGGACCGGTACGGGCCGGTGACGGCAGCCTAGGCGGGGTACCGGGGCGCGGGCGTCGGCCCCACGGGGGATTCGGAATCAGCCGCTCCGTAGCGGGAGTTGACGGTCCCAGTCGCCGTGATCACTGCGCCGCGCCGCAGAACTGACTGGTCACGGCCGCGAACCCGGGCCCGGGGCGGACATGCGGGCGTGGCCTGATCATTCCACTCGGTCCCGCGTCCGGCCCGTCCCGCGGCACCGGTGCCCGCCGCCCGGACGGCGAGCGGAGCCGCCGCGCCACCGGCGCCGCACCCGCCCCGGCCGGCCGCTCCGGTGATGCCTCGGGGGTACCTCTCCCCGCGCCTGACGGTCCGTCGAGGGCCGTCCCCGGCCCGGTGCCGTCGCCCCTCCCGCCACCTCTCCGCCTCGCCACCCGCTCCGGCCCCGCGCCCGCCCGCACGGCTCCGCCGGCCACCACGCCTCGTCCCCCACCGCCCGGGCGACGCGCCCCCGTTCCCCCCTCGCCCCGGCATGTCCCCTCTCATGCTCCCTCGCCGGCACCGTCACCGGCCGGCGTCTCCCCGCGGGGTGCCGCGGCGGCCAGCGCGCGCAGCAGGCCGCCGACGCGCCCGCGGATCTCCGAGGGGTCACCCGCGGTGAGCGCCGCGCCCATCCCGCAGGCCACCGCGCCGGCGGCGATCCACGCGGGCGCCTCCTCGACCGTCACCCCGCCCGTCGGGACCAGGGGCGCCTGCGGCAGCGCGGCCCGCAGGTCCGCCAGCCACCGCGGCGACCTGCCGGAGACGGGGAACACCTTCAGGGCGTCCGCGCCGAGTTCCAGGGCGTGCACGATCTCGGTGGGGGTGGCGACCCCGGGGATCACCGGGACGCCGAGGCGGTGCCCGGTCCGGATCACCTCCGGCTGGAGGGCGGGGGAGACGAGGAACTGGGCGCCCGCGTCCACGGCGGCCCGGGCGGAGGCCGCGTCCAGGACGGTGCCCGCGCCGACCACCGCCTCCCCGCGCGGGGGACGCGCGAGGGTGGTGAGGGCGTCCAGGGCCCCCGGGGTGGTGAGCGAAACCTCCACGGCGGTGACCCCGGCGGAGAGCAGGGTCTCCGCCCGGGTCACGGCACGGTCGTAGGTCTCGTCGCGGACGACGGCGACCAGGCGCTGCGCCAGCACGGTGCGGGTGATCTCCCAGCGGTACACGGCAGTTGCCCTTCGGGGTGGTGGGTGGCTGTCGGGTGCGGCGGTGGGGCCGGA
>NZ_JAATEN010000017.1 GCF_012034935.1 Streptomyces zingiberis | reverse complement strand
GGGGGGGGGGGGGGGGGGGGGGGGGGGGGGGGGGGGGGGGGGGGGGGTGGGGGTGCCGGCTGTCCGGGTGATGGTCTTGACGTCGTCGGTCACATCGGAACCTGCGGTCATGGGGGGAGTCCCTCATCGAACGGGGGCATGGCTACGGGGGCGTAACCTACGGCGTCGTAAGTATGGCAGGGGATGGGGTGGGGTCAATGGTCCGGAGGGTGCCGCGGGTCACCAGGCGCCTATCCTGGGTGCGCCGGACAGCGCGGTCCGCACCCTGCCCGTCGTGCCCGTCCACTTGAGGAGCCAGCACCTGTGAGCAGTGCCGACCCCACACCCGAGACCGACGACAACGCCCCCCTGCGCGCTGACATCCGGCGGCTCGGCGACCTCCTGGGCGAGACGCTCGTCCGCCAGGAGGGACCCGACCTCCTGGATCTCGTCGAGCGCGTCCGCCGTCTGACCCGGACCGACGGGGAGGCCGCCGCCCGCCTCCTCGGCGAGACCGATCTGCCCACCGCCGCCAAACTGGTGAGGGCGTTCTCCACCTACTTCCACCTGGCGAACATCACCGAGCAGGTGCACCGCGGCCGGCAGCTCCGCGCCCGCCGCGCCGCCGAGGGCGGCCTCCTGGCCCGTACCGCGGACCGGCTCAAGGACGCCGACCCCGAGCACGTCCGCGAGACCGTGCGCCATCTGAACGTCCGGCCCGTCTTCACCGCGCACCCCACCGAGGCCGCCCGGCGCAGCGTCCTGGGCAAGCTCCGCCGTATCGCCACCCTGCTGGAGGACTCCCCCGGCGCCGGCAGCGGCGACCGCCGCCGGCACGACCTGCGGCTCGCGGAGAACATCGACCTGGTCTGGCAGACCGACGAGCTCCGGGTGGTCCGCCCCGAGCCCGCCGACGAGGCCCGTAACGCCATCTACTACCTGGACGAGCTGCACGCCGGGGCCGTGGGCGACGTCCTGGAGGACCTCTCCGCCGAGCTGGCCCGGGTCGGCGTCGAGCTGCCCGCCGACACCCGCCCGCTCACCTTCGGCACCTGGATCGGCGGCGACCGGGACGGCAACCCCAACGTCACGCCCGAGGTCACCCGTGAGGTGCTGATCCTCCAGCACGAGCACGGCATCTCCGACGCGCTCGACCTCGTGGACCAGCTCCGCGGGCTGCTCTCCAACTCCGTCCGCTACACCGGCGCCACCCAGCCGCTCCTGGACTCCCTCGCCCTCGACCTGGAGCGGCTCCCCGGCATCAGCCCCCGCTACAAGCGGCTCAACGCCGAGGAGCCCTACCGCCTCAAGGCGACCTGCATCCGCCAGAAGCTGCTCAACACCCGGCAGCGGCTCGCCTCCGGCACGCCCCACCAGGAGGGCCGCGACTACCTCGGCACCGCCGAACTCCTCGCCGACCTCGCCCTCGTCCAGGAGTCGCTCCGCGCCCACCGCGGCACCCTCTTCGCCGACGGCCACCTCGACCGCACCCTGCGCACCCTCGCGGCCTTCGGCCTCCAGCTCGCCACCATGGACGTCCGCGAGCACGCCGACGCCCACCACCACGCCCTCGGGCAGCTCTTCGACCGGCTCGGCGAGGAGTCCTGGCGCTACGCCGACATGCCGCGGGACTACCGCACCCGGCTGCTCGCCAAGGAACTCCGCTCCCGCCGCCCGCTCGCGCCGCGGCCCGCCCCGCTCGACGCCGCCGGGGCCCGGACCCTCGGTGTCTTCGAGACGATCGGCGACGCCCTGGAGCGGTTCGGCCCCGAGGTGATCGAGTCGTACATCATCTCGATGTGCCAGGGCGCCGACGACGTCTTCGCCGCCGCCGTCCTCGCCCGTGAGGCGGGCCTGCTCGACCTGCACGCGGGCTGGGCGAAGATCGGCATCGTGCCGCTGCTGGAGACGACCGACGAGCTGCGCGCCGCCGACGTCATCCTCGACGACATGCTCTCCGACCCCTCCTACCGCCGGCTCGTCGCGCTCCGCGGCGACGTCCAGGAGGTCATGCTCGGCTACTCCGACTCCTCCAAGTTCGGCGGGATCACCACCAGCCAGTGGGAGATCCACCGCGCGCAGCGCCGCCTGCGGGACGTCGCCCACCGGCACGGCGTGCGGCTCCGCCTCTTCCACGGCCGCGGCGGCACCGTCGGCCGCGGCGGCGGCCCCTCGCACGACGCGATCCTGGCCCAGCCCTGGGGCACCCTGGAGGGGGAGATCAAGGTCACCGAGCAGGGTGAGGTGATCTCCGACAAGTACCTGGTCCCCACCCTCGCCCGGGAGACCCTGGAACTGACCGTCGCCGCCACCCTCCAGGCGTCCGCCCTGCACACCGCGCCCCGCCAGTCCGGCGAGGCCCTGGCCCGCTGGGACGCGGCCATGGACACCGTCTCCGACGCGGCCCACGGCGCCTACCGGCGGCTGGTCGAGGACCCGGACCTGCCCGCGTACTTCTTCGCCTCCACCCCGGTGGACCAGCTCGCCGAGCTGCACCTCGGTTCCCGGCCGTCCCGCCGCCCCGACAGCGGCGCCGGGCTCGACGGGCTCCGCGCCATCCCGTGGGTCTTCGGCTGGACGCAGTCCCGGCAGATCGTCCCCGGCTGGTTCGGGGTCGGCTCGGGTCTGCGGGCCGCCCGCGAGGCCGGTCTGGACGACGTGCTCGGCGAGATGTTCGAGCACTGGCACTTCTTCCGCAACTTCCTCTCCAACGTGGAGATGACGCTCGCCAAGACGGATCTGCGCATCGCCCGGCACTACGTGGAGACCCTCGTCCCCGAGGATCTGCGCCACGTCTTCGCCACCATCGAGGCGGAGCACGCGCTGACCGTGGAAGAGGTGCTGCGGGTCACCGGCGGGGAACGGCTGCTGGACTCCAACCCCGTGCTCCAGCAGACCTTCGGCATCCGCGACGCCTACCTCGACCCGATCTCGTATCTGCAGGTCGCGCTCCTCGACCGGCAGCGGAAGGCCGCCGAGGCCGGTGAGCGGCCCGATCCGCTGCTCTCGCGGGCCCTGCTGCTCACCGTCAACGGCGTGGCGGCGGGGCTGCGCAACACGGGCTGATCCCACACGCCCGGGGAGGTTCGGCGCTCGTCCGGCTCCGAACCTCCCCGGGCGCCGCCGCGGAGGCCACCGCCGCGTCAGAGGGTCAGGAACGCGCCCGCGAGCAGTGCCGCTCCGGTGGCCCCCAGGGCCCAGGCCGTCCGCGGCATCCGCAGCCCGCCCGCCACCACCAGCGCCGCGAGCAGCAGCGCGCCGCCGAACGGCACCCAGGTGTGGAGCACGCCGCCGATCCCCGTCCGCACCGCCTCGTCCGTGTCCGGCTTGAGGGCCACCGGCAGACGGTCGCCGGGTTCCCGGCCGGCCGTCTCGCGGATCACGACCTCGCGCGGGCCCGCCGTCTCCGGCGCGCCGGCCGCGGCCGGCTCGAACCGGCCGGCGCACCCCTCGTTCTCGCAGCGCTCCAGGGTCACGGTGCCGCGCTCCCGGCCCTTGGTCAGCATCGCGTGCTGCGCGGTCCCCCACGCGGTGGAGAAGCCGGCGACCACCACCAGCAGCGCCACCCCGGCCATCAGCACCTGCTTGCCGGCGAGCAGCAGCCCGAAGGCGCTCTCTCCGGCCCGGCGGGCGGCGGGACGGCGCGGGGACTTCGACGGGGCCATGCGGGCGATCCTTGGCCATGGCAATCCGCTCGGTCAACTCCTCCTTCCCCTCCAGGCAGTTCCGGGGCCGAGGGGTGACCTCCGGAGCGCGCCGGCGCGTCCCGCGCTCTCCGCCGCGCGTCGTCGCGGAGGTGAGGGCGCGGTGCGGGGCGTCCCACGGCGAACCGGTGCTCCGGACGGGCGCGCCGGCCGGTGCCGGCCATCGCACGGCCCCGGAGGTGAGCACCGCGGAACGTCCGCACCGGCGCGCGGGCACGGGAACTCCTGTTGGATGGGCCCGTGACACAGCCCATACCCGATGACCACGCGCCTCCCGACCCCGCCGGCGAGGGGTGGCCACGGCTGCACCCGACCACGCAGGCGGCCTACAACCGCATCCTGTGGAACCGGGGTCTCTCCAAGAGCGAGGTGGCGGCGAAGCTCGGGCTGTCGCGCACCCGGATGACCGCGATCGGCCGCGATCTCCAGGCCGCGGGCCTCGTGGCCGAAGGGGGCAGGCAACAGCGGTCCAGTACGGGCCGGCCCGCCGACGTGCTGGTGGCCAGGACCGATCTCTTCCACTTCCTCGGCGTGCACATCCGTGCGGGCGAACTCGTCGCGGTGGGGATCGACCTGGCCAATGAGGTGGTCTGGGAGCGGCGCCGGCGGATCGGGGACCTCGACGCGTCGGTGGTGGGCTCATGCTGCCGCGCCTGGCTGGCGGAGGCCGGGACGAGCGGTCTGCGGGTGGCGGCGCTCGCCGTGTGCGGCTCCACGGAGCGGATCGACGGCGCCCCTGAGGGGGTCGGCCTCTACGCCGTCGCCCCCGACGCGGCCCGCTCCGCGTGGCAGCGGGAGTTCGGTGTTCCGGTGTGGGCCGAGGACGACGTCGTGGCGCTCACCGCGTTCGAACAGTGGCCCCGCCTGGCCGAGGGGCAGGACAGCCTGGCCCTCATCTCGCACGGCCGGGAGATCGGGTTCGGGCTGGTGGCCGATCGCAAGATCATCGTCGGGGCCCACCGCAGGGCGGGCCGGTTCGCCCACGTCCGGGTCGCGTCCGACGGCACGTCCTGTCCTCGTGGTCACCGTGGTTGCCTGTGGGGCGAGAGTTCCTGGGAGGCGGTGGTGGGGGACGTTCCCGGCGCGCGGACGCCCGCCGAGGTCTTCGACCGTGCCGAGGCGGGGGACCGAAGGGCGCGCGCACGTCTGGTACGCGCCGCGCGGGGGATGGGGGTGGCGGCCGGGCACATCCTGAACCTGCTCGACCCCGACAAGGTGATCCTGACGGGCGGCAGTCCGTCGCTTCTCGACGCGTACCCGGAGGATTTCGAGGAGGGGGTACGTTCGGTGCACACCGCCGAGGAGCCGCCCCTCATCGAGGTCACGGTCTTCGACACGTTCGAATGGGCGCGCGCGGCGGCCGGACTCGCCCTCTACCGGCGTCTCACCGCATCCGAGCTGTGAGAGCGCGGTAGCCGCTCCCTCTCCCGCGGTGCCGCCTCGGGGCCACACGGGTCCGGCGCGGGCCCGCCCGTCACGGCGGTTCGTGACGGCGGCCGCCGGCGGGGAACGGCGCGGATCTCCCCCCGCTCTGCCCGCCCGAGGGGCCGTTCCGCCGTGTTCGCCCGGGGGCCTCTCCGGCGCGTCCTCGACGGGGCGTCGTCGCGCCCCACGCCCCTGCCGGCCTCCACCGGCCTGCGGCTGTCCGGTGCCGCAAGTCCTCGGGCGGGTCCGGGAGTTCCGCGGGGCACGCTCCTCTTCCGTCCGGCCCGACGCCCCCACCGGGCGCCGCCTCGACCGGCCCGGGCGGAGCCGCCGTCGCACCCGCTCGGCACGGTGAGGCCCGGCGCCCGGCCGGACCCGGGGCGGGCGCTCGCCCTCCGCGTCCCCGAAAGCCAAGGGACGACTTAGTTTGTCACCCATATTGACAAACTTTCCTGGCCAAGGTGATGCTCGTCACCCCCCGCAAGCAGGGGCGTGACGTGCCGGCCGGCAGAGCGAGCCCACTCCGAGTCGAAGGACCTTCATGCGCACCGGAAAATCCCGCAAACTCCTGGCCGCGGCGGTCGTCACCGCCGTCACGACGCTTCTCGTCCCCGCCTGTTCGGCCGGTGGCCCCACGGCGCAGGACGGAGGAAAGGTCACGCTCCGTTACTGGGCGTGGGCGCCCGGGAGCGCCGAGGAGGTCAAGGAGTTCAACCGGACCCACCCGGACATCAAGGTGGTCCACACCGACGCCGGCGGCGGCGACCAGTCCTCCGCCAAGCTGCTGGCCGCGCACCGCGCCGGGAACGCGCCCGATCTTGCCCTCGTGGAGAACCCGTCACTGCCCCGCATGATCGTCGCCGGCGCGGTGGCGGACATCACCGACCGGGTCGCCGAGGTGAAGAAGGAGTACGCGCCCGGCTCGTGGGCGCAGACGACCTTCAACGGCCGGACCTACGCACTGCCGCAGGACGTTGGCCCCATGGCGCTGCTCTACCGGAAGGACGTCTTCGACAAGTACGGTGTCGAGGCCCCCCTGACCTGGGACGACTACCGTGAGGCGGCCGCCGCGATCAAGAAGCGGGATCCGGATCTCACGATGGCCTCGCTGAGCACCGACAACTGGGACTGGTTCGCCGCCGTGGCGGCGCAGGCGGGCGACGACTGGTGGTCGATCGACGGGGACCGGTGGACCGTCGGCATCGACGGCGAGAACTCCCGCAAGGTGATGGAGTTCTTCCAGGGGATGTACGAGGACGGGCTCGTCGCGACCGACCCGATCCTGACGCCCACGTACAACCAGAAGCTGAACGACGGCACGATGCTGTCCTGGCCGTCCGCCGTGTGGGCGCCCGGCGTCGTCCACGGCGTGGCACCGAAGACCGCCGGCAAGTGGGCTCTCGCGCCCCTGCCCCGGTGGGACGAGGACGACCCCACCGTGTCCTTCCAAGGGGGGTCGTCGGTCGCCGTCACCGCGGGGTCCGAGCACCCCGAGGAGGCCGCCGAGTTCGCGAAGTGGCTCAACGCCTCCGACAAGGGCGCGAAGATGATCCTCAACGTGCAGAACGCCTACCCCGCCGCCCTCTCCGGGCAGAAGGCGGCCATCGCGCAGAAGCCGCCGGCCCTGATGCCGCAGCAGTCCGACTACTACGAGACCGTCGCCGGGATAGCCCGGGACACCCGCCCGGTGACCTGGGGCCCCAACACCGATGTGGCCGCCTCGGCCTTCACGGACGCGTTGAACGACGCCATCCGGAACGGCACCTCCTGGGCCGATGTCCTGACCGTTACGGAGAAGGCCGTCGTGGCGGATCTGAAGAAGCAGGAGTTCGAGGTCGACGAGGGCTGAGCCCTCCCCGGCGGAGTCCACCGGAGGCGTGGGGCCGGCTCCCCACCGGCCCCGGCGCCGCGCCGGGGCCGCCGGGCGCCGCCGGTGTGGTCCGGTGCCCTCCGGTGTGATCCGCCGGACAGGCCCGAGGGGCCTGGATCGAAGAGAAGCGCGAAGTGCCAGAGAGGGAATCCGCATGCCCAACCCCGTCGCGGCCGAACCGGCCACCCCGCCGGCGACGGAGGGTGTTCCGTCGCCGCGCCGCCGTCGCCGCCGTGCCCTCGCGCCGTACCTGTTCAGCGCGCCCGCGATGCTGCTGTACCTGCTCTTCACGGTGATCCCCATCGGGTACGCGCTGGTGACCAGTTTCTTCGCCCAGCGGCGGGTCGGCGGCGGCCCCCTCGGCACCCGGTCCACCGTGTTCGTCTGGTTCGACAACTACGCCGGGGTCCTCGACGACCCACGGCTGATCGGCGGGCTCGGACGGCTGGCGCTCTACGGGATCATCGCGGTGCCGTTCACCCTCGGGCTCGCGCTGCTGTTCGCCCTGCTGCTGGACACCCCCGGGGTGAAGCTGCGGCGCTTCGGGCGCACAGCGATCTTCCTCCCCTACGCGGTGCCGGGCGTGGTGGCGGCGCTGATGTGGGGGTTCATGTATCTGGCGGGCACCAGCCCGTTCTCCCACGTCACCAGGTCCCTCGGCTGGGGGGACATCCCCTTCCTCGAACCGGGCGGGATCTACCCCTCGCTCGCCAACATCTCCATCTGGGGCGGAACCGGATTCAACATGCTCATCATCTACACGGCGTTGCGGGGCATACCCCCTCAGCTGATCGAGGCGGCCCGCCTGGACGGGGCGGGCGAGGTCCAGATCGCGCTCCGGATCAAGGTGCCGATGGTCGGTCCGGCGCTGATCCTCACCTCGATCTTCGGGCTGCTGGGCGCCCTCCAGCTCTACGGCGAGCCGCTGATGCTCAAGCCGCTGACGAACACCATCTCCACCACCTGGGCCCCGCTCATGGCGATCTACCAGGACGCCTTCGTCCTGGACAACCTCCATGACGCGGCGGCGGCATCCATCGTTCTCGCCGTCGGCACCGCGCTGGTGTCCACGGCGGTGCTCGCGACGGTGCGGATCGCCATGAAGCGGAGGCTGCGATGAGCGGGATCGCCGGAGAACGGCGCGAACGGACCAAGATCTTCCCGACGCTGGTCCTGCTGGCCGGAGCGGCCTACTGCCTCACCCCGGTGGCCTGGGTCTTCGTCGCCGCCAGCAAGGCTCCGGGCGAACTGTTCAACTCCTTCACCTTCGCCCCCGGAACGGGCCTGCTCGACAATCTCGCCCGGCTCTTCTCCCACGACGACGGTGCCTACGGCCTGTGGGCGCTGAATTCCCTGCTGTACGCGGGGGTCGGCGGGGCGCTGTCCACCCTCGTCTCGGCCTCCGCCGGATACGCGCTGGCGAAGTTCGACTTCCGGGGCGGCCGGATCTTCTTCGCCACCATCATCGCCGGGCTGCTCATCCCCGGGATCACGCTCGCGGTCCCGCAGTACCTGCTCCTGTCCGACCTGCAACTGGCCGGCACGCAGTGGTCGGTCCTCCTCCCGAGCATCGTCAGCCCGTTCGGGATCTATCTGTGCCGGGTGTACGCGGCGGCCACCATCCCCGCGGAGATGCTCGAAGCGGCACGGATCGACGGCGCCGGCGAGTGGCGGATCTTCCGCGCCGTCGTGCTCCCCCTCATGGTGCCGGGGATGGTGACGGTGTTCCTGCTGCAGTTCGTGGGCATCTGGAACAACTTCCTGCTGCCGTACATCATGCTCTCCGACACCCGCACCTTCCCCCTCACCGTGGGGCTGAACTCCCTGCTCGAACGCGGTTCGGGCGCCCCGTCCCTCTACTCGCTGGCCATCGTCGGCGCGGCACTCGCGATCGTTCCCCTCACCGCCCTGGTGCTGTTCCTGCAACGGTTCTGGCGCCTCGACCTCATCGCCGGAGGAGTCAAGGGATGACCTGGTCTCATGGAGACAACGCCTGGCCCACGCGCGGGCTGAGCTACGGAGCCGACTACAACCCGGAACAGTGGGACACGGAAGTCTGGGAGGAAGACGTCCGCCTCATGCGGCAGGCCGGCGTGAACCTCGTCTCGCTCGGCGTCTTCTCCTGGGGCCTGGTCGAGGTGGCCGACGGAGAGTTCGACTGGGGGTGGATGGACGAGATCGTCGGTCTCCTGGAGGAGCACGGCATCGCCATCGACCTCGCCACGCCGACGGCCGCGCCCCCGGCCTGGCTGCTGGCCGCCCATCCGGAGATCCTTCCGGTGGAACGCGACATGCGGCAGCACTGGCCGGGGGCCCGGCTCGGCTGGTGTCCCAGCAGTCCGGTCTTCCGCGACCACGCGCTCCGGATCGTCCGCGCCCTCGCGGACCGCTACGGCCACCGCGAGCACGTCGTGATGTGGCACGTCAGCAACGAGCTGGGAGGAGGCAACGGCCGCTGCTACTGCGACACCTCGGCGGCGGCGTTCCGCGCCTGGCTGCGCCGCAGGTACGGCACCGTCGACACGCTGAACGAGGCCTGGGGCACGGCGTTCTGGGGGCACACCTACCGCGACTTCGGCCACATCCTCCCGCCGCGCGGTGACGGCGCGAAGAACCCGTCCCTCGTCCTCGACTTCGACCGGTTCTCCTCGGACGAACTCCTGGCGCACTACCTCGCCGAGCGCGAGGTGCTCAAGAGCGTCACACCCGGCCTCCCCGTCACGACGAACTTCATGGTCGGCGCCGAACCGGACGTGGTGGACTACCCCCGGTGGGCCCGGCACATGGACATCGTCGCGAACGACCACTACACCCGTTCCACCGACCCCGTCCCGGAGCAGGACGTCGCCCTCTCCGGGGACCGGATGCGCGCGATGACGACGGAGCGCCGTCCGT
This sequence comes from Streptomyces zingiberis, assembly GCF_012034935.1. Taxonomy (GTDB): domain Bacteria; phylum Actinomycetota; class Actinomycetes; order Streptomycetales; family Streptomycetaceae; genus Streptomyces; species Streptomyces zingiberis. The sequence goes on along the minus strand of NZ_JAATEN010000017.1, from coordinate 136,778 downwards.
GGCTGCTCATGGAGCACTCGACCAGCGCCGTCAACTGGCAGCCACGGAACCGCGCCAAGACACCGGGGGAGATGATCCGCAACAGCCTCAGCCATGTCGGCCACGGCGCCGACGGCGTTCTGTTCTTCCAGTGGCGCGCCTCCCGGGCCGGCGCGGAGCAGTTCCACTCGGCGATGGTCCCGCACGCCGGGGAGGACACCGAGGTCCACCGTGACGTCCGCACGCTCGGCGGCCACCTGCGGAGCCTCGCGCCGGTCCTGGGGTCACGCGCGCCCCGGGCGCGGGTCGGCATCCTCTTCGACGACGAGGCCGGGTGGGCGCTGACGAAGGGGATCAAGCCCAACAACCACCTCTCCTACGGCCGCATCGTCCGCGACTGGCACCATGCGTTCTGGCGGCTGAACGAGACCATCGACGTGCTCCCGCCCTGGTCCGACCTCACCGGTTACGAGGTGCTGGTCGTGCCCGGCCTCTTCCTGACCGACGACGGCACGGCGGCGCGGGTGCGTGGATTCGCCGAGGCGGGCGGCACGGTCGTGGTGGGCTTCCTCTCGGGGATCGTGGACGAGAACGACCAGGTGCGGCTCGGCGGCTACCCCGGGGCTTTCCGCGACCTCCTGGGCGTGTGGTGCGAGGAGTTCCGGCCGTTGCAGGAGGGCGAGAGGTTCACGCTCGACAACGGGTGGAGCGGAACGGACTGGACCGAGCTCCTCCGGGTACGTGACGCCGAGGTGATCGCCCGGTACGCCGGGGGCCCCCTCGGCGGTCACCCGGCGATCACCTCCCGCTCCCTGGAGTCCGGGGGCCGCGCGGTCTATGTGTCGGCCGGGCTCGACCGCGACGCGCTGCTCGCCCTGGCGCGTTCGCTGACACCTCCGGCGGCCGCGGCGAGCCTGCCGGACGGCGTCGAGGTGCTCGTACGGCGCAACGACGAGGAGACGTTCACCTTCTACATCAACCACACCGGCGAGGACGTGGCCGTCGCGGCGCGGGGCCGGGAGATGCTCCGGGACGAACCCGTCGGCGGAACCCTGCACCTGCCGGCCGGCGAGGTCCGCGTGGTGCGATCGGGTACGGGCGGCTGAGAGCGGGCCCGGCCCCGGCCCCCGGCCATGCGCTGCCGGGGGCCGGGGCAGGGCGTGATCCGCGGTCCGGTCAGCGTGGTTCCGCCGGGCGGGCGCCTCGCAGGAAATGTGTCACCGCGGCGTCCACGAGTCCGTCCAGCCGTTCCGGCTCGATCATGCCGCTGGTGAGCATGGACGTGATCCCCAGAACGGTGGCGTAGAGGATGAGCCCGATGCCCTCCGGGTCGCCCTCCTCCAGCTCGCCGCGCGCCTGGCCCTCTTCGATCAGGTCGCGGATCTGCCCGAACGCGGCTGCGGAGGCCTCGGCGACCGCGGTCGCCCCCGGGCGGTGCTTGCTGGAGTTCATCAGCCCGGTCAGCGCGGCGTTCTCGGTGGCGAACCGGATGTACGCCGACGCGAACGCGTGCAGGCGAGCGGGTAGCTCGTCCTCGTCGTCGATCCCGTCCACCGCGGCCCGCAGCTTCGCGCCCAGGCGCACGAAGCCGGACTCGGCGAGGGCGTCGAGCAGCGCGCGGCGATCCGCGAAGTGCCGGCGGGGCGCCGCGTGACTCACGCCGATGTCGCGTGCCAGGTCCCGCAGGGAGAGCTGCTCGACCCCGTGCGCCCGCAGGCTGCGCTCCGCCGCGTTGAGCAACTCCACGCGGAGATTCCCGTGGTGGTAGGGCCGCTGCTCGATGGTGTCAGGCATGGGGCCAGCCTACTCGGCGCAATGTTTTCATTGACAACAATGTTTCCAGTGTCTACTCTCGCGGCATGTTGAGTTTCTCCCCCGCCGACCTTCCCGACCTGACCGGCCGCACCGCCGTCGTCACCGGCGCGAGCAGTGGTATCGGGCTCGTCACCGCCCGGGTCCTCGCGGAGCGGGGCGCGCGAGTGGTCCTGGCCGTACGCAGTCCGGAGAAGGGGGAAGCGGCGGCGGCGACCATGACGGGCCCGGTCCAGGTCCGCCCCCTCGATCTGGCCGACCTCTCCTCCGTGCGGGCGTTCGCCCGCGATCTCCCGGGCCCTGTCGATCTGCTGGTCAACAACGCCGGTCTCTCCCTGGGGCCGCTCTCCCGGACCGCGGACGGATTCGAGTTGCAGTTCGGGACCAACCACCTGGGCCACTTCGCCCTGACGAACCTGCTCCTTCCGCGCATCAGGGAGCGGGTCGTGACGGTGGCCTCGCTCGGGCACCGGATCGGCTCCCTGGACTTCTCCGACCTCCAGTGGGAGCGCAGGCCGTACCGGCCGAACGCCGCCTATACGCAGTCCAAGCTGGCCAACCTCCTGTTCGTCTCCGAACTCCAGCGCAGACTCACCCGCGCGGGATCACGCGTGATCTCGACGGCCGCGCATCCCGGCATCTCCTCGACGAACCTGATGCGAGCGGAGAAGAAGCCTTCCCTCGGTTTCCGCGTCGAGAAGTTCCTCGTCGGGCTGGTCGCCCACAGCGCCGAGGAGGGCGCCCTGCCCACCCTGTGCGCCGCCACCGCGGACCTTCCCGGCGACAGCTACGTCGGCCCCGACCGGCTGTGGGGCATGCGCGGTGCGCCGGCGCCGGCCGGACGAGCCGCCCGGGCACGTGACGGCTCGGCGGCACGGCGGCTGTGGGAGGTGTCGGAGGAACTGACCGGCACGCGCTTCCCCCTTGACGCGCCCGCGCCCTCCGCCTCGTGAAAGGACTCACCGCTGTGATCCGTCCAGGGAAAGCCCCCCGGAAGAACCCCCGGAGAGGGGATGAGCTCGTCGTTGTCTCCGGCGCCTCGTCCGGCATCGGAGCCGCCACGGCGCGGGCCCTCGCCGCGATGGGCCACCACGTTCTCGCCGGGGTACGCACCGACAGCGAGGCGGACGCCATTCGGGCCGACGGCATCGAACCGGTCACCCTGGACATCACCGTCCCGGAACACGTCGAGGCCCTGGCCCGGCGGATCGCCGACGACCCCGAGCGGCGCGTCCTGCGTCTTCTGGTCAACAACGCGGGGATCGAGATCAACGCCCCCGTCGAGGTGCTCCCGCTTGCCCTGTGGCGCGAACAGTTCGAGGTGAACCTCTTCGGGCACATCTCCGTCATCCAGAGGCTCCTGCCCTTCCTGCGGCGGAGCCGGGGCAGAATCGTCAACATCAGTTCCGTGGGCGGGGTGGCCGCGCTGCCCGTCTTCGGGGCGTACGCGGGAACCAAGTTCGCCCTCGAAGCGGCCAGTGACTCCCTGCGCCGCGAGGTCTCGGCGCACGGCGTGCAGGTGGTCGTCGTCCAGCCCGGCGGTGTCCGGACCGAGATGGCCGCCCGCAGCGGTGCCGTCTCCCTCGAACTCGCCGCCGGGATGAGCCCCGGGCACCAGCGTCTCTACGGCAGTCTCATCAAGGCGACGGTGGCGTCGAACGCGGCCTTCCTGGAACACGCCCTGCCGGCGGCGAAGGCGGGGGCCAAGATCGCCAGGGTGGCGACCACGCCCCGCCCGCGCGCCCGGTACACCCTCGGCCGGGACGCCGCCTTCATCATCCCCCTCGCCCGTTTCCTCCCGGCCCGGCTGATGGACGGCATCCTCGCGATGAGCCACCGGTCCCGGACCCCGGAACCCGCGCCCGCACTCGAGTCCACCGGGGGCCGTTCCTGACCACGTCTCGCGGGCGGCCCCGGGGCCTCACCCATGCCGCCGACGGCGCGGGGCCCGGGAAGGACGGCGCGCCGGGAGGGGCCCGGAGGAGTCCCCGCCCCGGCGCGGGTCAGCTGTTGTAGCGGCTCTGCGCCGCTTCCAGTCCCTGCTGGACCAGGCACTCCACCGCGTCCGCCGCCCGGTCCACGAAGTAGTCCAGTTCCTTGCGTTCCGCCGCCGAGAAGTCCTTCAGCACGTACGCCGCCACGTCCATGCGCCCCGGCGGGCGCCCGATGCCGAACCGCACCCGGTGGTAGTCGGGCCCCAGCGCCTTCGTGATCGACTTCAGGCCGTTGTGGCCGTTGTCGCCGCCGCCGCGCTTCAGCCGCAGGGTGCCGTGGTCGATGTCCAGCTCGTCGTGGACCGCGACGATCCGCTCCACCGGCACCTTGTAGAAGCCGGAGAGCTGCGCCACCGGTCCGCCGGAGAGGTTCATGTAGGTCATCGGCTTGGCGAGGACCACGCGGCGGCTCCCCGCGCCCGGGGCACCGATCCGCCCCTCCAGGACCTGGGCCCGCGCGCGGTTCGCCTTGAAGCGGGCGCCCATCCGCTCCGCCAGCAGATCCGCCACCATGAAGCCGACGTTGTGGCGGTTGCCCGCGTACTCCGGCCCGGGGTTGCCCAGTCCGGCGATCAGCCAGGGGCCGTCCGCATCGCTCATCTGTCGTGTTCTCCTGCCGGGATCAAGGGTCTCCGGTGGGGCCCGCCGGGGCCTGCCGGGACCAGGGGGACCTGCCGGGGCCCGACCCGGTGGGGCCGGGGCCCGGGAGACGGGCCGGTGGTGCCCTGGGCGGTCCGCCGGCACGGGGCACGGCGGACCGCCCCGGGGAAGACACGACCGCCGTCCCGCTCCGGCCGGAGCGGGACGGCGGTCACGGCACGGACGGCGCGCGGAGGCGCCGCGCCGGGCGGTCCGGGCCGGACGGGCTCAGCCCTCCTTGCCGCCCTCACCCTCGGCGGCCTGGGCCTCGGTCTCACCCTCGCCCTCGGCGGCCTCTTCGCCTTCGCCTTCGGCCTCAGCCTCGGCCTCGTCCTCCGGCAGGGGCTCGGTCTGCGCACCGACGACCTGCAGTATCACCGTCTCGGGCTCGACGGCCAGCTCGGTGCCGGAGGGCAGCTCCACGTCCTTCGCCTGGATGGAGGCGCCGGCCTCCAGACCCTCGACGGAGACGGTGAAGCCCTCGGGGATGTGCGTGGCCTCGGTCTCCACCGGCAGCGCGTCCAGCATGTGCTCCAGCAGGTTGCCGCCCGGGGCCAGCTCGCCCTCGACGGAGACCGGGACCTCGACGGTGACCCGCTCGCCCTTGCGGACCAGCAGCAGGTCGACGTGGACGAGGAAGCCGCGGATCGCCTCGCGCTGCACGGCCTTGGGGATGACCAGCTCGCTCTTGCCGTCGCCGAGGGCGAGACGGAGCAGCGGGTTCGGCGTCTTGAGCGCCATCATCAGGTCGTAGCCCGCGAGCGCCACGTGGACCGGCTCGCTGCCGTGGCCGTAGATGACGCCCGGCACCTTGTCCTCGCGGCGGAGACGGCGGGCCGCCCCCTTGCCGAACTCCGAGCGGGATTCGGCGGAAATCTTGATCTCGGCCATGGTGGCACCCTTCGTATGGCGCGACGGGCGGATTCCGTCCCGCCGCGGATCTGATCCGGCGGCCGTCACCCGGCCCACGACAGACCTGCTACGAAGAGCGCGTCGATAACGGATGCGCCGCACCTCACCGGTGCGGGGCTCCCTCGCCGAGCAACTCGGTGAGTCTACCCGTGCGACGGGCCGCTCCCAAAGTCGATCACCGCGAGGCGTATCACGGACCCGGCCGAACCACGGGCCCGGGCGGACCGGCCCGGCCCGGAGACCGGCCGGCGGCCGGGTACCCGGGGGAGACCCGGTACCCGGCCGCCGGCCGGAGGGGAGCGGGACCGCCGCGCGGCGGCGGCCCGCCGGCCGTCAGGCCTGCTCCTCGAAGAGGCTGGTGACCGAGCCGTCCTCGAAGACCTCGCGCACCGCGCGGGCGATCGTCGGCGCCATGGAGAGGACCGTGATCTTCTCCAGCTCCGTCTCGCCCGGGGTCGGCAGGGTGTTGGTGAAGACGAACTCGCTCACCCGGGAGTTCTTCAGCCGGTCGGCGGCCGGGCCGGAGAGCACGCCGTGCGTCGCGGTGACGATGACGTCCGCCGCGCCGTTGGCGAACAGGGCGTCCGCCGCGGCGCAGATGGTGCCACCGGTGTCGATCATGTCGTCCACCAGGACGCAGACGCGGCCCTTCACGTCACCGACCACCTCGTGCACGGTGACCTGGTTCGCCACGTCCTTGTCCCGCCGCTTGTGGACGATCGCCAGGGGCGCGCCGAGCCGGTCGCACCAGCGGTCGGCGACCCGCACCCGGCCCGCGTCGGGGGAGACCACCGTCAGCTTGGAGCGGTCCACCTTGGCGCCCACGTAGTCCGCGAGGACGGGCAGCGCGAAGAGGTGGTCCACCGGGCCGTCGAAGAAGCCCTGGATCTGGTCGGTGTGGAGGTCCACGGTGAGGATCCGGTCGGCTCCGGCGCACCGCAGCAGGTCCGCGACCAGCCGCGCGGAGATGGGCTCCCGGCCGCGGTGCTTCTTGTCCTGCCGGGCGTAGCCGAAGAAGGGCAGGATCACGGTGATGGACCGGGCCGAGGCGCGCTTCAGCGCGTCGACCATGATCAGCTGCTCCATGATCCACTTGTTGATGGGGGCTGTGTGGCTCTGCATCAGGAAACAGTCCGCGCCGCGCGCCGACTCCTGGTAGCGGACGTAGATCTCACCGTTGGCGAAGTCGAACACCTTCGTCGGGACCAGTCCCACACCGAGCTGGTGCGCGACCTCCTCGGCGAGCTCGGGGTGGGCGCGGCCGGAGAAGAACATCAGCTTCTTCTCGCCGGTCGTCTTGATCCCGGTCACAGCAAGTCTCCTTGGCAGCGGCAGAACTCTGGGGGAACTGAAGGGGCACTTCGGGTGCGTTCTCACGGTACGCCCCACACGGCCTTTCCCGTGACGAGGCGCTGGTCACAGCGGTGAACGGCGGTGACGGCGCGAGTGCGCCGCCCCATGCCCCCGCCTCCATGACCCCCGCCCCGCGGCGCCCGGCGCGCCTGGTGGCGCTAGGAGCCGCTCTCCTCGCCCTCCTGGGCGGCCCAGGCGGCCCGCGCCGCGGCGCTCCCGGGGCGCTTCCGCGCCACCCAGCCCTCGATGTTGCGCTGCTGCCCGCGGGCCACGGCCAGCGAACCGGGCGGCACGTCGCGGGTGATGACCGAGCCGGCGGCGGTGTACGCGCCGTCCCCGATCGTGACGGGGGCCACGAACATGTTGTCCGAGCCGGTCTTGCAGTGGGACCCGATCGTGGTGCGGTGCTTGTCCTGGCCGTCGTAGTTGACGAAGACGCTGGCGGCGCCGATGTTGGTCCCCTCGCCGATCGTGGCGTCCCCCACGTAGGACAGGTGCGGCACCTTGGTGCCCGCGCCGATCTCCGCGTTCTTCATCTCCACGAAGGTCCCGGCCTTGGCGCCGCGCGCCAGCTGCGTCCCCGGCCGCAGGTAGGCGTACGGGCCGACGGACACCTCGGGGCCGATCTCCGCCGAGTCCGCCACCGTGCGGATCACCCGGGCCCCGGCGCCGACCGCGGTGTCGTCCAGGGTGCAGTCCGGGCCGACCTCGGCGCCGGCCGCCAGGCTCGTGGCGCCGCGGAGCTGCGTCCCCGGGTGCACCACCGCGTCGGGTTCGAAGGTGACGGTGGTGTCGACCCAGGTCGTCGCCGGGTCCACCACCGTCACGCCGGCCAGCATCGCGGCCTCCAGCAGCCGGTCGTTGAGGAGCCGCCGGGCCTGCGCGAGCTGGACGCGGTTGTTGATGCCGAGGATCTCGCGGTGGTCCGCCGCGACGGCCGCGCCCACCCGGTGCCCGTCCTCGCGGAGGATGGAGAGCACGTCGGTGAGGTACTCCTCGCCCTGGCTGTTGTCCGTGCCGAGCTTGCCCAGCGCCTCGGCCAACAGCCGCCCGTCGAAGGCGAAGACCCCCGAGTTGATCTCGGTGATGGCGCGCTGCTCCGCGGTGGCGTCCTTGTGCTCGACGATCGCCGTGACGGCCCCGTCCGCCGGGTCGCGGACGATGCGGCCGTAGCCGGTGGAGTCGGGCACCTCGGCGCTGAGGACGGTCACGGCGTTGCCGTCGGCGGCGTGCGTCCCGGTCAGCCGGCCGAGCGTGTCGCCGGTGAGCAGCGGGGTGTCGCCGCAGACGACGACCACCGTCCCGTCGGCCGGGCGGCCGGCGGCGGCCAGCGATTCCAGCGCCATCCGCACCGCGTGCCCGGTGCCGTTCTGCTGGTGCTGCACGGCGGTGAAGGCGGCGGGGTCGATCTCCGAGAGGTGCGCGGTGACCTGCTCCCGGGCGTGGCCCACGACCACGACGAGCTCCCGCGGGTCGAGCTCGCGGGAAGCGGCGACGACATGGCCGACGAGTGAGCGGCCGCAGAGGGTGTGCAGGACCTTGGGGGTGGCCGACTTCATACGGGTGCCCTCACCCGCGGCGAGGACGACGACGGCTGCCGGGCGGTTGACGCTCACGGGTGTGCCCTTCGGCTTCGGGTGGTGGACACCCGCAGGATACCGGGGCGTTTTCCGCCGGGAACGGCAGCGGGCCCCGGCGGTGAGGCCGGGGCCCGGGGCGGGCGGTACCGTGCTCCGCTGCCAGGACTCGAACCCGGACTTACTGGACCAAAACCAGCAGTGCTGCCGATTACACCACAGCGGATGGCATACTTGGCCGTACCGGACGGTCCCTATCGGCCGTCCGCTCCAGCCGGTCCTACTATGCCGCACCTTCCGCCTCCCGTGCGACGGGAACCGGCCAGGGCACCGCGACGGCACCGCCATGACGCCGCGGCGAGGCCGCCCCGGCGCCGGACGGTGGCGCGGGGGCCCCGGCGGAGCCCCCGCTTGTTCAACAGTCCGCTCCGCCCTCCGGCGGCCGGATCCGTCCGACCCGGCCGAAGCGCGGGCACCCCCACGGAAACCCGTGGGTACGGCCGTAGGGTGGACGTTATGACCACAACGGGGGCAGGAGCCGCGGAGCGGGGCGCGGAGGGCGCGCCTCCGGGTCCGTGGTGGTGGGAACGCCGGCGCGCGATGGCGCTGGACGTCGCCCTGACGGCGGTGTCCGTCGCGGAGTGCGCCGTCGAGGGGGTCGCGTTCGCGGGCCAGTCCGGGATCCCGGCCTTCCTCGGGGTGCTGCTGGGCATGGCCGCGGGCTCCGCGCTGCTGGTGCGGCGGCGGTGGCCGATCGCCGTGGTGCTGGTGGCGGTGGCCGTCACCCCCGCCGAGATGGGCTTCCTGCTGGGCGTCGTCGGCCTCTACACCCTGGCCGCCTCCGACGTGCCCCGGCGGATCACGGCCGTCCTCGCGGGCATGTCACTGGCGGGCACCCTGCTGGTGACGCTCATCCAGTTCCAGCAGGACATCCGGCAGTCGGATTATCCGCCGCCGTTGTGGGTGGCCGTGCTCGCGCCGGTCCTCATGGCCCTGGGCCTCACCGCCCCCTCGGTGTTCCTGGGGCTCTACGTCGGTGCGCGGCGCCGCCTGGTGGAGAGCCTGCGGGAGCGCGCGGACGGCCTGGAGCGGGAGCTGTCGCTGCTGGCGGAGCGGGCCGAGGAGCGCGCCGAGTGGGCCCGGGACGAGGAGCGGCGGCGCATCGCCCGCGAGATGCACGACGTGGTGGCGCACCGCGTCAGCCTGATGGTGGTGCACGCCGCCGCGTTGCAGGCGGTGGCCGTGAAGGACCCGGAGCGGGCGGCGAAGAACGCCGGGCTCGTCGGTGACCTCGGCCGGCAGGCGCTCACGGAGCTGCGGGAGATGCTGGGCGTCCTCCGCTCGGCCCCGGAGGCCGGGCCGCCGGCCGCCGCCCCCGCGGAGCCGGGACCCGCGCCCGCCCCCGGCCCCGGGCCGGCCACCGTGCCCGCGCCGGCCGGCGGCTCCGCCGCGGGCTCCCCGCCGGCGCGGGCGCGTTCGATGGCGTCCCCCGTGGCGCGCGGCGCCGGGCCGGGCGCGGCCGTGGCGGTGGAGTCCCTGCCGCGGCCCGTGGGCAAGGACCCCGCCGACGGGCCGGGCCTCGGCGACGTCGAGAACCTGGTCGGCGCCTCCCGGGCGGCCGGGACGGTGGTGGACCTCCTCGTCGAGGGGGACGCCGGCCGGCCCCGCGCGCCGCAGGTGGAGCAGACGGCGTACCGGGTGGTCCAGGAGGCGCTGACCAACGCGCACAAGCACGCGGCGGGCGCCGAGATCCGGGTGCGGGTGGCCCACCGGGAATCCGAGATCGCCGTGCAGGTGGAGAACGGCCCCGCGGCCGAGGGAGGTTCGGACGCCCGGCTGCCCAGCGGGGGCAACGGCCTGATCGGCATGGCGGAACGGGTCACGGCGCTGGGCGGCGGCTTCGTCTCGGGACCGACCGAGGCGGGCGGCTTCCGCGTCTCGGCGGTGCTGCCCGACCGGACCGGCTGACGCCCGCGCCCGGCCCCCTGCGGCGGACGCCCGGTGGCGGAGCGCTATGCCGTTGGCGAATTCGGTGCCAGGGGACTATGGAGCAGGCGAGCGAGGTCGGGAGTACTGTCCATCCGGTTGGCCCCCGATGACAACCGGCGGATGCCCGGATGGCCGGTGGCACCTGCGGCTTCCTAGCCTCGCATGGTGTTCTTTCACCGTTTATGCTCCAGAGCCGCTGTTCTCGCGCTGGCCATGGCGATGCTGCAGTCCACCGTGGCCTCGGCCGGTACGCAGTCCGCCTCCATCACCCGGTCCGTACAGCAGGATGCCGACGCACTGCGCGATACAGGAGTCACCGGAGTCTCGGTCCGCCTGGAAACCCCGCAAGGGACCGTCACCGCCCGCTCAGGGGTCGGCGACCTCATCACCCGCCGCCCTGTTCCTCGGAACGGCTACCTGCGTCTGGGAAGCATCACCAAGACGTACGTCGCCGGCGTCATGCTGCAGCTGGTGGACGAGCAGCGCATCCGCCTTGACCAGACAGTGGAGCAGCTCCTGCCCGGAGTCGTGACCGGTGCAGGCAACGACGGCTGGACTGTCACGGTCCGTGATCTGCTGCAACACACCAGCGGTCTGCAGGATTACCTGCCCGGGGTGATGCCCGACCAGACCGCCGATACGTACTACACCCACCGATGGCGCACATATCGGCCCGAGCAGCTGGTCGCCCTGGCCATGCGCCATGCGCCGGTATTTCCCGCGGGCACCGACTGGGAGTACTCCAACACCAACTACGTGCTCGCCGGAATGATCATCAAAAAGGTCACCGGCCGTTCCTGGGAGGAGCAGGTACATGCCCGCATCCTGCGTCCCCTCGGACTGCACCGTACGGAGACGCCCGGCACCTGGCCCTTCCTCCGTTCCCCGCATGCGTCCAACCATCAGCAGTTCACCGTCGACGCTCCCCTGCTCGACACCACGCTTCCCTATCTGCCGATGGACAGCGGGGCAGACGGGTCGATGACCGGGACAGCTCGCGAGCTCAACCTTTTCTTCACCGCCCTCGTGAAGGGACGGCTGCTGTCGCCCACCACGCTCGCAGCCATGCGCACGACCGTCGCTGTGCCCCAGGACTCCGGCTTCCCCGTCGGCACCCGGAACGGCCTGGGTCTGTTCTCCACTCCGTTGTCCTGCGGAGGCAGCTACCTCGGGCACGGCGGAAGCGGTATCGGCTACCTCATCATGACTGCCACCACGGCCGATGGGCGGCGCACCATCACCGTCTCAGCACACAGCCGTCCCGCCGACCAGCTGACAGCGGAGCGCCAGGAAGCCGCCCTGCGTACTCTCATCGACCGCGCCCTCTGCCACAACGCTTGAAAGGCACCAGCGCGCCCGGACCTGTGCCTCGCACGAGACGACTCCTTGGTGCCTACCTGTCCGGCCGGTCACGGTGAGCGTTCCGTGCGGGGGGCGGGCGGGGTGCCCGTGCCGTTCGCGTGGTTCCTGCCGCCGTCGTGCTCCGCGGCGGCCTCCCGGCCGGGGGCCGTGTCCCGGCCCGCTTCCCGTTCCGTGTCCCCGCCGGTGTCCCGGCGGCCGCCGCGGCCGGTGATGGTGGACAGGCTGGTGCGGATGTGTTCCATCTGGGCGCGGAGGGCGTCCCGCCGGGCGGAGTGGTCGCGCAGGGTGCGTTCGGTCTCCCGTTCGATGCGCTGACGCCGGGCCTTGGCCTGGGCGATGATCTCGGACGCGCGGGCGTCCGCGTCGTCCCGCTCCCGGCGGGCGGTGTCCTCGGCCTCGGCGTGGGAGTCACGGGCGTCACCGAGCACGGACTCGGCGCGTTCGGTCAGCTCCCGGACGCGCTGATCCGTGGCGGCCTCGGCGGCGGAGAGTTCCCGCTCCGCCTCCGTCCGGCGGGTACTGTTCTGCTGCTTCTGCTCCGCGAGGGTCGCGGTGGTCCGCTCACGCGCCTCGTGCAGCGCGGCCCCGGCCCGGGCGCGCTCCTCGTCGGCGGCCGCGCGGGCGGCGGTGAGGATGCGCTCCGCGCTCTCGTGCGCGGCGGCCAGGGCCTCCTCCAGCCGCCGGTCGGCCTCCTCGCGCACGGCGCCGGCGTCGGAGGCGGCGGCGTCCCCGGCGGCGCGGGCCGTGGCGGCGGCCTCCTCGCGGACCGACCGTGCGTCGGCCTCGGCCCGGTCGCGGAGTTCGGCGGCCTCCTCCGCCACGGAGGACAGCAGCTCTCCGGCACGGGCGCCGAGGGACTCGAACGTCTGTGGGGGGAGGTTCTCGGCCCGCTCCCGCAGCTCGGCGAGTTCACCCTCCAGCTCCCGGACGCGGGCGGTGAGTTCCTCGGCGCGCTCCAGCGCCCCGTCCCGGGTGGTCACGAGGCCGGTGACGGCACCGTCGACCTGCTCGGGGCGGTAACCGCGCCAGGGGGTACGCACCCTGGCGAACCCGTGAGGTGGCACAGACGAACTCATCCGTTCGAGCCCTTTCGTCCCGAGGGGAGATCCGCTTCGGCGCCCATCTTCCCGGCGCCACTCGACCGCTCCTGACGCGACACTCCGCCCCTCCCGTCCCCGCTGTTCCAGCATGCGTCATCCCGCCCGGACCGGGAACGGCCCGAGTGGGCGCACGGCGGGCGGACAGGGGCAATCCCCTGGTGAGGAGGGCGCCGGGGCCGGGCGGTCACGCTCACCCCCGCCGGAACCGCCGGAGGTGCCCGCACCCGCCCGGGCCGCCGCGGCTCAGAGCAAGCCGTCCCACATCTGTTCGAGCAGCACCGACCACCAGGTCTCCGGGGTCGCCAGCGCCGCCGGGTCCAGGGCGACGAGCTGCGCCTGGAAGTCGACCGTCCAGCGTCCGGCCTGCTCCGGCGTCAGCCCGTACCGCAGCCGCCACATCCGGCCGAGCATGGCCAGGCAGCGCACGAACTCCGGCAGCCCGGTGCTGACGAACTGCGGCGGCACCGGCTGCCCGCCCGGCCCGCCCTCCAGCGGCACGGCGACGATGTTGGCCGTGCCGTACTGCACGCAGAGCTGGCGGCCGAAGTCGCTGCCCACCACGAGATACGAACCGGCGTCCGACGCGGGCGCCACGCCGCGCTCGGCGGCCAGCTCGGCCAGCGTCGGCACCGGGCGGCCCGGCTGGGCCTGCGCCCAGAAGAACGGGCCGAAGTCCACCGGCAGCCCGGCGACGACCAGGGTGTGCCCCACCACGGGCGGCACGCCCTGCCGGGAGACCGCGTGCTGGTCGAAGCGGAACAGCCCCTGCGGGCCGAACGCCTGCGCCAGTTCGTGCGCCAGTCCCTCGGGTGGCACCGGCGGGACGGGCGGCACCTGGCCCGGATGCGGCAGCGGCACCCGGTTCGGGGCGGGCCGCGCCGGGCCGTCGGCGACCTGGTGCAACTCGCCCTGGTGCTCGATGAGATGGCGGACGCCCTGCTGCCGGGTGGCGTGATCGCGGCCGTAGGGGGCGGTGTGGCTGATCCGCACCTGGGGGAACGTCTCGCGGATCATGCGCGCGCAGTAACCGCCCGGCAGATCGCAGGACTCCAGTTCGGTGTGGAGCTCCAGCACCTGCTGCGGCGGGACGTTCCGGGAGCGCAGTTCGTGCAGGATCTGCCACTCCGGGTGCGGCGTGCCGTAGGCGGAGCGGCGGATGATCTGCTGCTCCGATCCGTCCTGCGCGCGGTAGCGGAGGACGGCCATGTAACCGGGGCCGACCATCGGGGCCCCGGCCGGCGCCTGCGGATAGCCGTACGCGCCACCGGCCCCCGGCGGCGTGGCCGGCCGCGCGCCGGGCGGTGTTCCCGGCGCGGGTGGCGGTGGTCCGGGGGGTGGCGGGGTGGCGCCGCCGGGTGTTCCGGGCGGTCCGGGGGGCGGGGGGACGGACGGGCCGCCGGGGTTGGGCCCGGCGAGCATCGTGGCCGCGTGGTGGTGGTCCCCGCCGGCGGCGCCGGGCGGGGGAGGGGGCGGGGCCCCGGGCGCCCTGCCGCCGGGCGGCGTGGCCGGGCCGGACTGCGGGCCGAATCCGCCGCTGGAGCCGGGCGCGGCGGCGGGCCCCTCGCCGGCCGGGGTCACGGGCGGCGGGCCGGCGGGCGGCGGGACCGGTGGCGGGGTCGCGCCACCGGGGCGCGCCTCGTCCCCGTTCCCGGTCCGCGGTCCGGCCGGCGCGGCGGGGGACTCCGCGCCCGGGCCGGTCAGCGGCGGTGCAAAGACCGTCTCGGGCAGCTCGACGGAGGCGTCGTCGGGACCGGCCGTGGTGTCCGTCCCCGCCCAGGGGGTGCCGGTGGCGGGCGCGGTGTGCGCGGTGGGCGCGGGCGCCCCGTGGACGGCGGCGCCCTCGGCGGGCCCGGGCTCCGGGGGCGTTGTGCCCGCGGCGGACCCTTCGGCCGGTGGCCACGCGGTCCCCGCGGCGGGCGCCCCGCCCTGCGACGAGGGGGCCGGAGGAGCCTGCGGGGCCTGCGGGGCCGGCTGGGCCTGCGGGGCCGGGGAGGCCCCCGGGCCGCTCGCCGCCGGGGAGTCCGGCGCGGGGTCCCGCCGCCGGTCCGGGATACCGAGCTGGTCCGCCGCGTCCTGCAGCCACTGGGGTGGGGTCAGCAGGAAACTCGTCGCCTCCAGGTCCACCCGCCGGGGACGCTGCTCCGCCGGGGGCGCGTCCTGCGGCGTGGCGCCGTAGCGCTCCTCGTAGTGACGGATGACGGTGCCCACGGGGAGCGCCGGCCACAGCGTGGTGTCACCGCTGTCCCGGGCGATCACCATGCGGGCGCCGCCGCCGTCCGACCGGGGGCCGTCCTCGCGGTCCTCGGCCCAGACGACAAAGCCGAGGTCGAACTCCCGTACGTGCACGGCGCGGTGCTGGTAGCCGGGGAGATCCCCGTTGATCCACTCTTCCGCGCGCTCCTGCGCCTGCGCGAAGGTCACCACCGCGCGCTCACCCCTCCACCGGGACGGCGTACGCGAAGCCGCCGTCCACCATCAGGTTGGCCACCGTCTCCAGCTCCGGCGGATTGCCCGCCAGCCGCGCCAGGAAGGCGTCGAAGTCGTCACCGCAGGGGAACAGGAGCTGGTCGACCCGCTCCTGGAGGCTCAGTCCGTCCCGGTCCCGCGCGTCGTCGTAGGCGCAGAACCAGACCGAGCCGAGGGCCTGGCCCCTCACCTTGACCGCGAGGATGCCGCCCTGCACGAACGCGACGCCCAGATAGTCCTTGGTGAGATGGTCGCGCAGGCACTTGTTGACGTAGACGAGGTCGTTGACGGCGGGTTCGCCGCGCACCGTGAAGAACGGCTGGTCGACGAGGAGCCCCAGCTCGGCGTCGAGCGCGGTGCCGACCGGCGCGCAGCCACCCGCCGCCTTCAGGAACGAGCGGTAGGCGCCGGGCAGCCGGTAACCGAGGTCCTCCTCGACGTCCTGCACCTGGCTCTCGGTGACACAGAGCCCGCTCGCGGGCAGCCGGAGATGGGCGGGCCGGGTCTCCTGGAGCGGGCGCGTGCCGCGCTTCCGCTGGTCGACGGCGGCGGTGGCCAGCCCGCCGTGGTGCCGGAGCAGCGCCTTGACCTCGGTGGGGACCAGCTCCATCCGGCGGCTGTCCGGTACGTGGTGCCAGGTCCAGCCGTGCGGGGTGGCGACCGGGGGCAGGCTGCTCCACAGCTCGTGGCCCGCCGCGTGCAGCGCGGCGTTGGCGGAGACGTGGTCGGTGAGCCGGAGTTCGTCGACGCCGAAGCCCTCCGGCGGGTCCGCGATCTCGGCGGCGGCGCGGGCGTAAGGGGAGAAGTCCGGACGGCCCTGCTCGTCCACCCGGACGCCCCCGGGGTGGCGCGCGGCCCGGACCGGGTCCGGGAAGTGCACGACCTGCGCCGCGTAGGCGCTGTTCGGCGGTGCGGGGTGTCCCCCCGTCCGGGGGCTGGGCGGCGCCCCCAGCCCGGGCCGGCCTGTCGTCATGGCGGTTGCCCCCTGCTGCGTCCGGTGTTGCGCACAGCCTATGCGGTGCCGGGGGCGCGGATGTCGCCCCCCGCGCGGTCCGCGGTGGTGTGCGCGGGAGGTCACGCCCCATGTCCCCGGTGCCGGCTCCGGGTTGCGCGCCCATGGGCGCGACGGCCGGGGCGCGGGCGGCGTGCGCGCGGGAGGGACGCGGCGGCACGCCGCCCACCCGGAGCCCGCGGACCGTTGCGCCCCATGCCGTCCCGGTTGGTTCGCGTTTTCCCAACTGCCGTGAACCACAAGGGATTTCGGACATCCGGGCGGATGCTGCCCCATCCGGGGGAAGTACCGTCCGGCGCCGGTTGCGCGGGCCGGTGGACGCACACCCTTGGAGGCATGGGGGAATCGAGAAGAATTCCGGGCGGCGGACGCTGGGCCCGCCTCTGCTGCGCCGCGGCCCTGACGCTGGGGCCGGCGGTGTTCACGGGCGGTGCGGCCCACGCGAACGCGGTGGAGCCGGCCGGCCCGGTGGGCGCGGGGACGGCCTGGGCCGGGGGTGCGGGCGGGCCCGCGGTGTCCGCCCCGCCGCCCATGGCTGTCCCGTCCGCCATGTCTGTTCCGTCCGCGGTGTCCGCCCCACCCGCCCCGTCCGCCGTCTCCGTCACGGCACTGCCGGCCGGGCCCGTCCCGTCCGTCACGCCGTCACCGGCCGGGCCGGCCGCGGCCGGTACCGGCGGTACGGGCGGCGCCGTCTCTGACGCGCGGATCACGCGGGCGGGTGGCGCGCCCGGCCTGGTGGCGGTGGAGCTCATCCTCTGCCCGGTGCTCCGGGCCGGGGTGGCGGTGCGACCGGTACCGCCCCGGCTGGAGGTGACCCTCGGGCTCGGCTGCGGACGGCCGCCCGAGCCACCGCCCTGCCCGTCCCCCCCCCCCCCGCCCGCCCCGGCCCCGCCCGCCCCCACGCCTCCGCCGCCTCCCACCCCGCCTCCGCCGCCCACCGAGCCGCCGCCTTCCGAACAGCCGTCCGGGCCGCCGTCGGAACCTCCGCCAGATCCGCCGGAGCCGCCCGCCGAACCACCCCCTCCCGGCCCGCCCTCGTCGGGGCCACCGGCGCCCGGGGCACCGGCCCCCGCTCCGCCCCGGCCCGCCCCGGTGCCGGTCACCCCGCCGTCCCCGGCTCCCGTCGCCCCCGTCGCGCCCGGCGCCGTCCCGCCGCCCGCGTCCGCGGCGCCACCCGCGCCGGACCCCGAACCGCCGTCCCCGCCCGCGGCGGAGCCCGCCGGGCCGTACGCGGCTCCTCCGCGGGAGGCGGCCGCCGGCGGCCCTCCGCTGACCCGGCTCGTCCTGGTGATCATCACCCCGGCGGTGCTGGCCGCCGCCGCCCTGCGCCCGCGTTCCGGCTCGTCCCGGGGCGGCGGACGTTCCCGCTGACCGACGGCCCACCCGGTGGGCGTGACGCGTCACGGGGCCCGGCCGTGCGCCGGGCCCCCTCTTTCCGACCCCCGGCGGGCGACCGCCCGCCCGACCCTGGAGGTGCCATGTCCAGATGGCTGGTCCTGACGATCGTGATGGCCTCGGTCTGTCTCGTCGTCCTCGGCGTCGTGGTGCTGCGGCACCGCCGGGGCCGGGATCACGCGGGCGCGACGGAGACCCCCGATGTCATCGAGTACATGACCATGATGATCGGGGTGGTCTACGCGATCGTCCTGGGACTCGCCATCGCCGGCGGCTGGGAGGCGCGCGGCACCGCGCAGGACGTCGTGCGGACCGAGGCCCAGGCGCTGCACGAGGTCACCGAGCGGGCCCAGGCCTGGTCCCCGGCCGTCCGGGACCGCGTCCGCGACCGTGTCGGCACCTACGTCCGCCACGTGGCGCGCGAGGAGTGGCCCGCCATGTCGGAGCAGGGCCGGATGTCGCCGGAGGCCGAGGAGCTGTTCCGGCAGTTACGCGCGTACGTCGCCCGTCTCGAACCACGGGACGCGCGGGAGGTCCGGTCCCACCAGCCGATGGTGGACCAGCTCGCGGTGGCCGACGCCGCCCGCAACGCCCGGGCCGAGATGGCCGGCGGGGAGCTCCCGGCCGTGGTCTGGTTCGGCCTGATCGCCGGGGCGCTGGTGACCATCGGCATGATCTTCACGCTGCGGATCGGCACCTCGCCGCCGGAGCTGCTGCTCGCCGGGTTGTTCAGCGCCCTGATCGCTTTTCTGCTCTTCCTCATCTGGGAGTTCGACGCGACCTTCAGCCGGGACGCCGAGGAGGCACTCGAGCCCTTCCTCGACCTCTTCCCGGCGGCGGCCCCCGCCCTCGGCCCCGGCACCCCCTGACCTCGCGCCACGAGGCCGCCCCGGCACGCCCCGCGCACCGGACCGGCGGGCCCACGTCCGCGCCGCCGCCCACACCGAACCCCTGAGTCCCGAACCCGGAACCCCGCACCCCGCACCCCGAGCAGTGAACCCCTCGCAGGAGAACGGAGAATCCGACGGTGTCACAGCCCTTCCGGCTGCCGCAGTTCTACGAGCCGTACCCGGCGCGGCTCAACCCCCATCTGGAGACCGCGCGGGAGGAATCCCGCGCCTGGGCCCGGGCCATGGGCATGCTCGACGGCTCAGGCGTCTGGGACGAGCGGGACCACGACGCCCACGACTACGCCCTGCTCTGCGCCCACACCCACCCCGACACCCCGGCCGCGAAGCTCTCCCTCGTCACCGAGTGGTACGTGTGGGTCTTCTTCTTCGACGACGACTTCCTCCTGCGGTTCAAGCACGGCCAGGACATCGAGGGCGCCCGCGCCTACCTCGACCGGCTGCCCGCCTTCATGCCGGTGGAGCCGGGGCCGCCGGGTGCCACGGGCCCCGGGGAGCCGCCCCCGCGTCCGGAGAACCCGGTCGAGCGCGGTCTGGCCGACCTGTGGGCGCGGACCGTGCCGGCCATGTCGCCCGCCTGGCGCCGCCGTTTCGCGACGAGCACCCGCCACCTCCTCGACGAGTCGCTGTGGGAGCTGCGCAACATCGCCGACGGCCGGATCGCCAACCCGCTGGAGTACGTCGAGATGCGCCGCAAGGTGGGTGGCGCGCCCTGGTCCGCCGGGCTCGTGGAGTACGCCACGGGCGCGGAGGTGCCCGAACCGGTGGCCCACACCCGCCCGCTGCGTGTCCTGCGGGACACCTTCGCCGACGCGGTGCACCTGCGGAACGATCTCTTCTCCTACCAGCGGGAGGTCGAGCAGGAGGGCGAACTCTCCAACGGGGTGCTCGTCTTCGAGCACTTCCTCGGCTGTGCCACGCAGCAGGCCGCCGACGCCGTGAACGACCTGCTCACCTCGCGGCTCCAGCAGTTCGAGCACACCGTGCTGACGGAGCTCGGCCCGCTGTTCGTGGAACACGCCCTGCCGCCGCCCGCCTGCGCCGCCGTCCTCGCCTACGCCAAGGGGCTCCAGGACTGGCAGTCCGGCGGCCACGCCTGGCACATGCGCTCCAGCCGCTACATGAACGGGGCCACCGAACGAGCCGAACGAGCCGAGGGGCCCGAGGCGGCCGAGGCGGCCGAGGGGGCCGAGGGCGCCCCGCACCCGGGCGGCGCGGACGGCCCCGCGGCCGTGCCCGCCGTCCCGCCCGCCGTGCCGTACGGCCCGGCCGGCCCGGGGACCTCCGCGGCGAGCCTGGTGACCGCGCTGTCCTCGGTGGCCGCCACCCTCCCGCGGCGGCTGCGCAGCCACAGCCACCCCCCGTTCCGGCGGGTGGGGCCGGTGGACCTGCCCGAGCTGTACATGCCGTTCACCACCGGTCTCAGCCCGCATCTGGACCGGGCCCGGGAGAACGTCGTCGGCTGGGCCCGCACGGTGGGGATGCTGGAACCGGTCCCCGGCCTGCCCGGACCGGCGATCTGGGACGAACACAAGCTGCGCGCCTTCGACTTCGCGCTCTGCTCCGCGGGCATCCACCCGGACGCCTCCCCGCGCGAACTCGACCTGACCACGGGCTGGCTCACCTGGGGCACCTACGGCGACGACTACTACCCGGTCGTGTTCGGCCGCCGCGCGGACCTCGCCGGCGCCAAGGTCTGCACGGAGCGGCTGGGCGCGTTCATGCCGCTCTCCGACCACGAGCCGGTACCGGTGGCGATGAACGCGCTGGAGCGGGGCCTGGCGGACCTGTGGTGCCGCACCACCGGCCCGATGACGGCCGGGGCCCGCAGCGCGTTCCGCAGCACCGTCGAGGAGATGACGGGCAGCTGGCTGTGGGAGCTGGGCAACACGGCGGAGAACCGTGTCCCCGACCCGGTGGACTACATCGAGATGCGGCGCAAGACCTTCGGCGCCGAGTTCACCATGAGCCTCTCCCGCCTCTCCCACGGGCGCACCGTTCCTGAGGAGGTCCACCACAACCGCCCGGTGCGGGCGATGGAGAACGCCGCCGCCGACTACGCCTGCCTCCTCAACGACCTGTTCTCCTTCCGCAAGGAGATCGAGTTCGAGGGGGAGGTCCACAACGCGGTCCTCGTCGTCCAGGACTTCTTCGGCTGCGGCAGCGACGACGCCCTGCGCCTGGTCGCCGATCTGATGACGGCCCGGATGCGCGAGTTCGAGTACGTCGTCGCCACCGAGCTGCCGGAGCTGTTCGAACGGTCGCGTCTCGACGAGGAGGTGCGGGAGACGCTGCGCGGCCGGGCGCGGGAGCTGGAGCAGTGGCTCGCCGGCATCCTCCGCTGGCACCGCGGCTGCCACCGCTACGAGGAGGCCGAGCTGCGGCGCCCCGTGGCCGCGGCCGGGCCGGGCACCGGCGCCCTCCCGTATGGGCCCACCGGGCTGGGGACGGCGGCGGCGCGCGTCCCGGAACTGCTCGCCCGGCCGCGTGCGGAGGCGCCGGCCGCCGCCGGGGCTCCCGTCACCGCCGGAGTCCCGGTGGGCCGGGGAGCCGCGGTCACTTCGCCGGTTCCGGCGCCCCCGGCGGCACCCCTGCCGTTCCGGTCAGGCTCTCCGGACCCGCGGCACCCCGCGCCGGACGGGGCCGGACCGGACGGGGGCGCACGGGAGTTCCAGGCGCCCGGCGTGCCCGTTCTGCCGCTCACGCGGCGGGCGGACCGGCCGGACGCGCCGCCCTTGCCCGCCCGGTGAGGAACTCAACCCCACTCGTTCGAGTAATGGCCGGGCGGTGCCACCACCTGCCAGTCTTTTCATGACAAGCCTGATTAACGGCTTTTCAGACGCATTGACGGTATGAGCCGCATGGCCCATGGGGGCCGTGCGGCCCCCATGGCCTGTACCGGCCGCATCAGCCACACCGGTCGCACCAGCTGTACAGGCCGGATGGGCCGGATGGGCCGTATGGGCTGGTGCGGGCCATACAGGCCCTATGGGTCATGTACGTCACAGAAAACGAGGGAGACGCCACACATGTCGGTCGAAGCGGGTACGGAGAACCTCACGGACCAGGGAGGCGGCCGCCAGAGCCTGGCGCCGTCCGCCGCGCGGAACCTGGCGACCACCACCAAGTCGGAACCGCAGATGCAGGGGATCAGTTCCCGCTGGCTGCTGCGGACCCTGCCCTGGGTGGACGTGCAGGGCGGTGCCTACCGGGTCAACCGCCGGCTGAGCTACGCGCTCGGTGACGGTCGGGTGACCTTCGTCAAGACCGGTGACCGCGTCGACGTGGTCCCCGCCGAGCTGGCCGAACTCCCCGCCCTGCGCGGCTACGGGGACGAGGAGGTCCTCGCCGAGCTGGCCCGGCGCTGCCGGCAGCGGGAGTACGAGCCGGGTGAGGTCCTCACCTCCTTCGGCGCCGAGGCGGACGAGGTGTTCCTGCTGGCGCACGGCAAGGTGGAGAAGGTCGGCCCGGGACCCTACGGGGAGGACGCCGTCCTGGGCGTGCTGGCGGACGGGGCGTACTTCGGGCACGAGGCCCTCGGCGCCGAGGAGGCCATCCGGGAGTGCACGGCCCGCGCGCTGACGCACTGCACCGTCCTGGTCCTCTCCCGGGACGACATCCGGACCCTGGCCGAGCGCTCCGACTCGCTGCGGGAACAGCTGGCGCGGGTCCCCACCGGGAGCGAGCGGCCCACCAACCGGAGCGGCGAGGCCGACATCGACCTGGTGGCCGGGCACGACGGGGAACCGGTGCTGCCGCGCACGTTCGTGGACTACGAGGGCGCCCCGCGCGAGTACGAGCTGAGCGTGGCCCAGACCGTGCTGCGGATCCACAGCCGGGTGGCCGACCTCTTCAACAAGCCGATGAACCAGACCGAGCAGCAACTGCGGCTGACCGTTGAGGCGCTGAAGGAGCGCCAGGAGCACGAGCTGATCAACAACCGGGAGTTCGGCCTGCTCCACAACTGCGAGTACGACCAGCGGATCCAGCCGCACCACGGGGTGCCCGGCCCCGACGACCTGGACGAACTCCTCAGCCGGCGGCGCGGCTCCCGGCTGTTCCTCGCGCACCCCAAGGCGATCGCCGCCTTCGGCCGCGAGTGCAACCGGCGGGGTCTCTACCCGGAGCCGGTGGAGGTGGAGGGGCACCGGGTGCCCGCCTGGCGCGGCATCCCGATCTTCCCCTGCAACAAGATCCCGGTCTCCTCCACCCGTACCAGCTCGATCATCTGCATGCGCACGGGCGAGGCGGACTCGGGGGTGGTCGGGCTCCGGCAGAGCGGCATCCCGGACGAGATCGAGCCGAGCCTGTCCGTCCGCTTCATGGGCATCAGCGAGCAGGCGATCATCTCCTACCTGGTCAGCGTCTACTACTCGGCGGCCGTCCTGGTGCCCGACGCCCTCGGCGTCCTGGAGAACGTGGAGCTCGGCCACTGGGGCTGAGCCGGGGCCGATCGCGACCGGGCGGGGCAGGAGCGTGCGGCCCTGCCCCGCCCGGTCGTTCCGGCCCGGCGCGGCCGTGGGCCGTCCGGGAGGGCGGGCCGTGGGCCGTCCGGGAGGGGTGCGGTCCAGGAGGGGCCCGCCGGCGGCGCCGCCCGTACCCGCCCCGGGCCCTGCCGGCCAGCAGTAGGCCGATTGGGCGAATTCCGCCGCTGTTCCGACGGGCGGAACCAGGCGACGGAGCGTGAAGCGAGGGCCCCGGCGAGGGGCCGGTGTGACGTATCCCACTCGACCGGTGGGCCGGAGACCGGTGCGAAGTGCCACCCCTTTCCGTACTCCTGTTCGCCGGCCGTCCGCCCTTCCGTTCCACGGCCGCTTCGGATCACCCTTTCGGGGGTCCGCCGTCCTTGCGTGACGAGTTGTCACGCGGCGGTGACCTGCGGTGGGGCGACGCGCGGAGGGCGTCCGCGGGACTTTCCGGTTTCCCCGGGCGTTTGGCAGGCTGTCCCCGCAACGAGGGGGATTGCACAGGAGGGGACCCACCGCATGAGCGCCACCCAGGACCTTCCGGCAAGACTGCCGGGCGACCCGCGCCTGAGCTGGCGGAGCACCGGCGGCGTCGGCCGCCCGCCCCTGCTCCGCCACCGCCGGGACGGCATCCTCCCCGCGGTCGCCGCGGCGCTGTCGGTGCGCGGGCAGACCCTCACGGCCACGGCCGGGCGCGGTGATCTCCCGCCCGTCCTCCACCCCCTGGTGCGGGACTTCCTCGACCGGCTCGGCACCGCCGAGCGTGAACGATTCACCGGGCGCTGCGCGGAGGCGCTGCTGCTCTCCCGCCATCTCACCGCCGTCGAGGCCGCCCGGAGCAAGCGCGCCGCCCGCCGCCCCCTCACCCACGGCGAGGCCCGGAAGGCGCTGAAGCAGGCGAAGCTGACGGCCCGGCACATCCGCGAGGCCGGTGACCCCTGGCACGGCCGCTACGCGGCTCCGTGCCGCTCCTGCCGGCTCCTCCTGGACCACTTCGGCGTACGCGCGGTCGATCCGGCGGCGGCGTCCGCCGGGGACGGGAGCTGAGGTGCGCGCGTTCGACCGTACGGCCTCCGACCGGTTCCCCGTCGCCGTCGAGGCGGCGCTGCGGGAGTCCGGCTGGCACCCGGGCCGGTGGGACATCAGGCAGGCCGAGGTGTGGGCCGACGGGCTCCGTGCCCATGAGTCGCCCGGCGGCCACCGCCACCGGGTGTTCCCGGCGGCCGTCGAGGTGTGGGCGGAGTTCGGCGGGCTGCGGATCGCCGGTCCCGGCCCCGGGCGGCAGCTCGCGCCCACCCCGTTCCTCGTCGACCCGCTGTGCGGCCTCCATCTGGCCCGTACCCTCTCCGACCTCGGGCGGGCGCTGGGCACGGAGATCTGCCCGCTGGGCGAGGAGTCGCCGGAGCCAGGGGCGGACGCGCCGGGCGGCGGCCGGGTGGTGGCCGTCGACCCCGAGGGCCGGGTCTACGGGCTGGACCACACCGGTGACTGGTTCCTGGGGCACAGCATCGACGCCGCTCTCGTCACCCTGGTCACCGGCGGTCTGCCGGAGCGGCTGACGATCGACGCCGGCTGAGGGCTCCACCCGCGTGAGGCGGCGGGGCGCCCGTGGGCCGTCCCGGCCGCCTCCCCGGCGGAGGCCACCCCGCCGGGCGCCGCGGTCCCCGTGTCCCCGCCGGTCACCACCCCTGAGATCCTTCCTGATCGCCGCCGGGGCCCCCGCGCCGGTGGGGAGCGACGGTTCCGGGCGGATACGCGCACTGTGCGACCCACGTTTCCGGGAGGACCGGCCCCACCGCCCGGGCGGCGCTCCCCCGACTCCTGCCCGAGGGGCACGCGCCCCCGGGCCGGGTCCTGATCCGGCCCGGGCCTGCCCGATCCGATCGGGCACAGGAAGTCGGGTGCGGTGGGGTGGCCGCTTCCTAGCGTGGGACGGGTCAGAAGGAAGGGGACCGGGGTGCTGGAGCGGCTCAACCAGGTCATGGAGCACATCGAGGGCCACCTCGACCGGGAGATCGAACCGGCGGAGCTGGCGCGGATCGCCGCGACGTCCGAGTACCACCTGCGGCGGCTGTTCTCCGCGCTCGCCGGGGTGGGCCTGTCCGAGTACATCCGGCGCCGGCGGCTGACCGTCGCGGGCGCCGACGTGCTCGCGGGGAGAGGGACGCTGCTGGAGATCGCGGTGCGCCACGGCTACGGCTCGGGGGAGGCGTTCGCACGGGCGTTCCGCGCCGTCCACGGTGTCGGCCCGGGGGAGGCGCGGCGCGGTGGTGCCGTGCTCAGCTCGCAGCCCCGGATGTCCTTCCGGCTCATCGTGGAAGGGAGTAGCAGCATGCGGTACCGGATCGTGGAGAAGGACGGGTTCGCCGTCGTGGGGAAGAAGGTGCGGGTTCCCCTGGTGCACGAGGGGATGAACCCGGAGATCGCCGGGTTCATCCGGTCCATCCCGCCGGAGACGCTGCGGCGGCTGGAGGAGCTGTCGGACCAGGAGCCCGGCGGGATCGTCGGGGTCAGCGACCGGCTGCCCGCGGCGCCCGAGGACCGCACGGAGGGGACCGGACTCGACTACTACCACGCGGTGGTGACCGCCGCCGGGGCGCCAGAGGGCCTGGACGCGCTCGACGTCCCGGCCGGGGCCTGGGCCGTCTTCGAAAGCTCCGGCGAGTTCCCGCGCACGCTCCAGTACCTGTGGCGGGACGTGTTCACCCAGTGGTTCCCGTCCAACCCGTACCGGAGCCGGCCCGGGCCGGAGATCCTGCGCACCCGGCTGTCGGCGGACGGGACCACGGCGGACGCCGAGCTGTGGATCCCCGTGGAGCCGGAGCGGGACGGCGAAGGCGCGCGGAACGCCGGCTGAGCCGGGGAGAGGGGCGGGGCGGCCGTCCCCTGTCTTCCCGGCGGACTCCGCCGGGAAGACGCAACCCGCCCGGTCCCAGCGGCCGCGGTCCGCGGTCCGCGGCCGCTGGGACCGGTGGGGCCGGTGGGGCCGTCCCCGGCCGGCGCGGCCCCGCGCCCTCCGGGTGGCGTCCGCTCCCGGGGATATCCGTGTACTACGCATCCTTTTCGCCCGCCTGATCGGCCGGTGCCGTCGTTCACCCTGGTGGGACCGGGCGCGCCGCAGGGCGGAGCGGAAGTGGAAGGGGGCCTCCCGGCAGTTGCCCTCCTCCGCCGGGTGGAGACCCTTAGGGGGAGTGCCGTACCCCCGGTACCAGCGGTTTCGTACTGCCGGAGGACGAGTCACGGCCCGGCCGCTCCGTAAGCTGAGGCACACGGCGCGGGGGGAGGCCCTGATCGTGGGGGTGGGGCCTTCCCCACCGCGCACACGGCGCCCTGCCCCCTCGTGAGCCGCCGCCCCAATCGGCAGGCTGGGGCAGGGCGCCGGCGAGACACCGGCCGGCCGGAGCGGCACCCGCCGCTTCCGGCACGGCCGGCGCGTCCGCTCCCACACCGCTCACCGCCGTGACACGCACGCTCTCGCGTCCACGGCACGCACGGCTCCCTCCGCACAGGGGCCACGAACCGTGCCGAACGCATGGACGGCGCCGGCACCCCAGACACCACCGATGGCGCGCACGCAACGCGCGTCACACACGAACGAGGAGTAACCGTGACAACGGCTGTATCGAATCCCAGGACCGGGGGCAGCGGAGGACATACGGCCGTGGCCGCGAGTGCCCGCAAGGTCGTGAAGGCGTACGGCGCGGGGGAGACCCGCGTCATGGCGCTCGACGAGGTGGACGTGGACATCGAGCGCGGCCGCTTCACCGCGATCATGGGCCCGTCCGGCTCCGGCAAGTCGACCCTGATGCACTGCCTCGCCGGCCTGGACACCGTCACCTCCGGAGAGATCCGCCTCGGCGACACGGAGATCACCGGGCTCAAGGACAAGAAGCTCACCCAGCTCCGGCGGGACCGGGTCGGCTTCATCTTCCAGGCGTTCAACCTGCTGCCCACCCTCAACGCCCTGGAGAACATCACGCTGCCCATGGACATCGCCGGCCGCAAGCCGGACCAGCCCTGGCTGGACCGGGTCGTGGACACCGTCGGCCTGCGGGACCGGCTGCGTCACCGGCCCACCGAGCTCTCCGGCGGCCAGCAGCAGCGCGTCGCCGTGGCCCGCGCGCTGGCCGCCCGGCCGGAGATCATCTTCGGGGACGAGCCGACCGGCAACCTCGACTCCCGGGCCGGCGCCGAGGTGCTGGGCTTCCTCCGCCGCTCGGTGGACGAGCTGGGGCAGACCATCGTGATGGTGACCCACGACCCGGTGGCCGCCGCCTACGCGGACCGCGTGCTCTACCTCGCCGACGGCCGGATCGTCGACGACATGCGGGACCCGACCGCCGAGCGCGTGCTGGAGCGGATGCTCAGCCTGTCCGGGGACGGCACCGCGGCGCACACCGCCCCCGGGGGCCTGCGATGACTGTGGTCAGAACCTCCCTGCGCAACTTCGTCGCGCACAAGGGGCGCATGGTGCTCTCCGCCATCGCCGTCATGCTGTCGGTGGCCTTCGTCTCGGGCACCCTGGTCTTCACCGACACGATGAACACCACCTTCGACAAGCTCTTCGCGTCCACCTCCTCGGACGTCACCGTCACGGCGGAGCGGAACGAGGACGCCCAGCAGACCGGGAAGCCGGCCTCCATCCCGGCGGACACGGCGCAGCGGCTGGAGAAGCTCGACGGTGTGGCGAGCGCGCAGTCGGACGTCTACGACGAGCGGATCACCCTCGTCGACGACAGGAACGAGAACCTGTCGCCGACCACCGGCGCCCCCACCATCGCGGGCGACTGGGGGCCGGAGGAGAAGAAGTCGATGAAGCTGATCTCGGGCAAGGCCCCCCGCGGGCCGACCGAGGTCGTCGTCGACGCCGACACCGCCGACAAGCACGGGCTGGCCGCCGGGGACGCCGTCAAGGTCATCTCCTTCACCGGCACCACCGAGGCCCGGATCAGCGGCATCGCGAAGTTCACCGCCACCAACCCCGGTGCCGCGCTGGTCTTCTTCGACCGCCCCACCGCCCAGAAGAAGCTGCTCGGCTCCACCGACCAGGTCACCGCCGTCATGCTCACCGCCGCGGAGGGCACCAGCGACGCGCAGCTCAAGAAGGCCGTCGCCGCGGAACTCGGCGGTGGCTACCAGGTGCGGACCGCCAAGGAGGCCGCCGACAGCGCGGCGGACGAGGTGGGCGAGTTCCTGGACTTCATGCGGTACGCGCTCCTCGGCTTCGCGGGGATCTCCGTCCTGGTCGGCATCTTCCTGATCGTCAACACCTTCTCCATGCTCGTCGCCCAGCGGACCCGGGAACTCGGCCTGATGCGCGCCATCGGCGCGGGCCGCGGGCAGGTCAACCGCTCGGTGCTCATCGAGGCGCTGCTGCTGGGCGTGGTCGGCTCCGTGCTCGGCATCGCCGCCGGCGTGGGGATCGCCGTCGGCCTGATGCAGCTCATGGGCACGGTGGGGATGAACCTCGACACCTCGGATCTGACGATCAAGGCGAGCACGCCGCTGGTCGGTCTCCTCCTCGGCATCGTCGTCACCGTCCTCGCCGCCTACCTCCCGGCGCGCCGGGCGGGCAAGGTCTCCCCGATGGCCGCGCTGCGCGACGCCGGCACCCCGGCCGACGGGCGGACCGGCACCGTGCGCACCGTGTTCGGCCTGCTGCTGACCGCCGCCGGCGCGGCGGGCCTGTGGCTCGCCACCCGCGCGGAGACGGCCGGGGACGGGTCCGGGCTCCTCGCCCTGGGCATCGTGTTCAGCCTGATCGGGTTCGTGGTGATCGGCCCGCTGCTCGCCGGGCTCGTGGTCCGCGCGATCAGCGCCGTCGTGCTGCGGTTCTTCGGCCCGGTGGGCCGGATGGCGGAGCGGAACGCGCTGCGCAACCCGCGCCGTACCGGGGCGACGGCCGCGGCGCTGATGATCGGCCTGGCGCTGGTCGCGGCGCTGTCGGTGGTCGGCTCCTCCATGGTGGCCTCCGCCAACGACCAGCTCGACAAGACGGTCGGCGCGGACTTCATCATCGCCTCCGACGTGGGCCAGCCGCTGACCCCGGCGGTGGCGAAGGCCGTCCACGCGGCGCCGCACCTGGCTCATGTCACCGACTACAAGAACGTCAACGCGGAGCTGACCGCCCCGGACGGCAAGAAGGAGAAGACCCGGCTCGCCGCCGCCGATCCGACCTACGCGCAGGATCTGCGGACCGAGACGGACGCCGGGGAACTCTCCGCCGCCTACGGCCGCGACGCCATGTCCGTGCCGGCCGCCTACGCGAAGAAGCACGGCATCGAGGTCGGGGACCGGGTGGCCGTCGCCTTCACCGGCGGGAAGACCGCGCGGCTCACGGTGGCCGCGATCACCACCGACGGCACCTCGCTCGACCAGGGCGCCATGTACCTCGCCATCGCGACGGTGGAGCGCTACCTGCCCGCGGACGAGATGCCGGCGAACGTCCTGATGTTCGCCCAGGCCGAGGAGGGCAAGGCCGAACAGGCGTACGCAGCGCTCAAGGAGCGGATGAAGGATTACCCGCAGTACCAGATCCGTGACCAGGCCGACTACAAGCAGACGCTCCAGGACCAGATCGGCCAGCTCCTCAACATGGTCTACGGGCTGCTGGCGCTGGCGATCATCGTGGCCGTCCTCGGCGTGGTGAACACCCTCGCCCTGTCGGTCGTCGAGCGGACCCGGGAGATCGGCCTGCTGCGGGCCATCGGCCTCTCCCGGCGCCAGCTGCGCCGGATGATCCGGCTGGAGTCGGTGGTCATCGCCCTCTTCGGCGCGGGCCTCGGCCTGGGGCTCGGCATGGCCTGGGGTGCGGCGTCCCAGCAGCTCCTGGCGCTGGAGGGGCTGGGCGTGCTGGACATCCCCTGGCCGACGATCATCACCGTCTTCCTCGGCTCCGCGCTGGTGGGGCTGGTCGCGGCGCTGGTCCCGGCGTTCCGGGCCGGGCGGATGAACGTCCTGGGCGCCATCGCGACGGAGTAGCGGGACCACTGCTCCCGCGTGCCCTCGCTCATGCGTGCTTCTCCTACCGGCTCCCGCGGGGCTCCGGAGGGGGCGAGGGACGCGGGGCGAGGGACGCGGTACCGCCGGCGGGCGGGTCCGGGCCGGTATCCACCGGTGGCGGACCCGCCCGCCGTCCGTCCGCCTGCCGTCCGTTCGCCGTCCGTCCGCCCGCCGTCCGTCCGCGGGCGGGAGCGGTGGCCGGGCGGCAGGTCTGTCGGCGGGGCCGCCGGCGCGGCGACGTAGGCTGAGGGCATCACCCGGCCCGTCCGCGTGCGCCCTCGCCGGCCGCGCGGCGACGTGCCGGGCAGCTCGCGTTGCCCCCACAAGCCCTCACCCCCGGGACGGAAAGCCTCCATGAGCCTGCACGGTCTGCTCGACGCCGTCGTCCGCGACCCCGCGCTCGCCGAAGCGGCCCAGGCCGCGAAGGGCGGCCGCGTGCCGCACCTCGACCTGGTCGGCCCGCCCGCCGCCCGCCCCTTCGCCGTGGCCGCGCTGGCCCGGGAGGCCGGGCGGACCGTGCTGGCCGTCACCGCCACCGGCCGGGAGGCCGAGGACCTGGCCGCCACCCTGCGCTGCCTGCTCCCGCCGGACGGCGTCGTGGAGTACCCCTCCTGGGAGACCCTGCCGCACGAGCGGCTCTCCCCCCGCTCCGACACCGTCGGCCGCCGCCTCGCCGTCCTGCGCCGCCTGGCGCACCCGGCGGCCGACGACCCGGCCGCCGGGCCGGTGCAGGTGGTCGTCGCGCCGGTGCGCTCCGTGCTCCAGCCCCAGGTCAAGGGGCTCGGCGAGCTGACGCCGGTGAGCCTGCGGCAAGGGGGCGGCGCCGATCTCCAGGAGATCACCGAGGCGCTGGCCGCCGCCGCGTACGCCCGGGTCGAGCTGGTCGAGAAGCGCGGCGACTTCGCCGTGCGCGGCGGCATTCTCGACGTCTTCCCGCCCACCGAGGAGCACCCCCTGCGGGTGGAGTTCTGGGGGGACGAGGTTGAGGAGATCCGCTACTTCAAGGTCGCCGACCAGCGGTCCCTGGAGGTCGCCGAGCACGGTCTGTGGGCGCCGCCCTGCCGCGAGCTGCTGCTCACCGAGGACGTCCGGCGGCGTGCCGCGGAGCTCGCCGGGGCGCATCCGGAGCTGGCGGAGCTGCTCGGCAAGATCGCCGAGGGGATCGCGGTGGAGGGCATGGAGTCCCTCGCGCCCGCCCTCGTCGACGAGATGGAACTGCTGCTCGACGTCCTGCCCGAGGGCGCGATGACGGTCGTCTGCGACCCGGAGCGGGTCCGCACCCGCGCCTCCGACCTCGTCGCCACCAGCCAGGAATTCCTCCAGGCGTCCTGGGCGGCCACCGCCATGGCGGACTCCGGCGAGGCCCCCATCGACGTGGACGCCGCCTCGCTGCGCTCCCTCGCCGACGTCCGGGAGCGGGCCCGGGAACTGGGCATGGCGTGGTGGTCGGTCAGCCCCTTCGCGGCCGACGAGGAGGACGACGGCGACACGGTCAAGCTGGGGATGCGCGCCGCGGAGAGCTACCGCGGCGACACCGCCCGCGCCCTGGCCGACACCAAGGGCCGGCTGGCCGAGGGGTGGCGCGCGGTCTACCTCGCCGAGGGCCACGGCACCGCCGCCCGCATGGTGGAGGTCCTCGGCGGCGAGGGCGTCCCGGCCCGGCTGGAGCGGGACCTGGGGGAGCTCACCCCGTCGGTGGTCCAGGTCTCCTGCGCCACCCTCGAAGCCGGTTTCACCGACCCGGCGCTGAAGCTGGCGGTGCTCACCGAGACGGATCTCACCGGCCAGAAGACCGCCGGCCGGGACGGCGCCCGGATGCCCGCCCGCCGCCGCCGGACGATCGACCCGCTGACCCTGGAGGCGGGCGACTACATCGTCCACGAGCAGCACGGCGTCGGCCGCTACCTGGAGATGGTGCAGCGCACCGTGCAGGGCGCCACCCGCGAGTACCTGCTCGTCGAGTACGCCCCCGCCAAGCGCGGCCAGCCCGGTGACCGCCTCTACATCCCCACCGACCAGCTGGAGCAGGTCACCAAGTACGTCGGCGGCGAGGCCCCCACCCTGCACCGGCTCGGCGGCGCCGACTGGACGAAGACCAAGGCCCGCGCCAAGAAGGCCGTCAAGGAGATCGCCGCCGACCTCATCCGGCTGTACTCGGCGCGGATGGCCGCGCCCGGCCACTCCTTCGCCCCGGACAGCCCCTGGCAGCGCGAGCTGGAGGACGCCTTCCCCTACGCGGAGACCCCGGACCAGCTCACCACCATCGCCGAGGTCAAGGAGGACATGGAGAAGACGGTCCCGATGGACCGGCTGATCTGCGGCGACGTGGGCTACGGCAAGACGGAGATCGCGGTGCGGGCGGCGTTCAAGGCCGTCCAGGACGGCAAGCAGGTCGCGGTGCTGGTCCCGACCACCCTGCTGGTGCAGCAGCACATGAACACCTTCACCGAGCGCTACGCCCAGTTCCCCGTCATCGTGCGGGCGCTCTCCCGCTTCCAGACCGACACCGAGGCGAAGGCCGTGCTGGAGGGGTTGCGGGAGGGCTCCGTGGACGTCGTCATCGGCACCCACCGGCTGTTCTCGTCCGAGACGAAGTTCAAGGACCTCGGCCTGGTCGTGGTGGACGAGGAGCAGCGCTTCGGCGTGGAGCACAAGGAGCAGCTGAAGAAGCTCCGCGCCAACGTCGACGTCCTCACCATGTCCGCCACGCCCATCCCGCGCACCCTGGAGATGGCGGTCACCGGCATCCGCGAGATGTCCACCATCACCACCCCACCGGAGGAGCGCCACCCCGTCCTCACCTTCGTCGGCCCGTACGACACCCGGCAGATCTCCGCGGCGATCCGCCGCGAACTGCTCCGCGAGGGCCAGGTGTTCTACATCCACAACCGGGTCGAGTCCATCGACCGGGCGGCGGCGCGGCTGCGGGAGGCCGTGCCCGAGGCGCGGATCGCCACCGCGCACGGCCAGATGTCGGAGACCGCGCTGGAACAGGTGGTCGTGGACTTCTGGGAGAAGAAGTTCGACGTGCTGGTCTCCACCACGATCGTGGAGTCCGGCATCGACATCTCCAACGCCAACACCCTCATCGTGGAGCGGGGCGACAACTTCGGCCTCTCCCAGCTCCACCAGCTCCGCGGGCGCGTGGGCCGGGGGCGCGAGCGCGGCTACGCCTACTTCCTCTACCCGCCGGAGAAGCCGCTGACGGAGACGGCGCACGAACGGCTGGCGACCAT
Organism: Streptomyces zingiberis; assembly: GCF_012034935.1. Classification (GTDB taxonomy): domain Bacteria; phylum Actinomycetota; class Actinomycetes; order Streptomycetales; family Streptomycetaceae; genus Streptomyces; species Streptomyces zingiberis. Next base: position 103,576 of record NZ_JAATEN010000017.1, on the reverse strand, counting down.
CGCCCAGCACACCGAGATGGGCGCGGGCATGTACGTCGCCATGAAGGACCTGGAGATCCGCGGCGCGGGCAACCTCCTCGGCGGCGAGCAGTCCGGGCACATCGCGGGTGTCGGCTTCGACCTCTACGTCCGGATGGTCGGCGAGGCCGTCGCCGACTACCGGGCCGGCCTGGAGGGCGGCGCGGAGGAGGAGCCGCCGCTGGAGGTCAAGATCGAACTCCCGGTGGACGCCCACGTCCCGCACGACTACGCCCCCGGCGAGCGGCTGCGCCTCCAGGCGTACCGGGCCATCGCCTCCGCCAACTCCGAGGGGGACATCGCCGCCGTCCGCGAGGAGCTGACCGACCGCTACGGCAAACTGCCCGAGCCGGTGGAGAACCTGCTGCTCGTCGCCGGGCTGCGGCTGCTGGCCCGCGCCTGCGGGGTCACCGACATCACGCTCCAGGGCTCCAACGTCCGCTTCTCCCCGGTGGAGCTGCGCGAGTCGCAGGAGCTGCGGCTGAAGCGGCTCCACCCGCGCGCGGTGCTCAGGCCGTCCGCCCACCAGGTGCTGGTCCCGCGCCCGGCCACGGCCCGCATCGGTGGCAAGCCGCTGGTCGGCCGTGAACTGCTGGCGTGGACGGGCGAGTTCCTGACGACGATCCTGGGGTCCTGAGGGGCGGCGGAGGGACGGGGCGTCACGGGAGCCGGCAGCGGGCCGGTATGGTCCTCCGCGTTCCGGGGGCGCCGCTGTCCTGGGGCGGCGGCGTGGGCGCGAGCGCCGGGGTGTCAGTGCACCGTGAAGGTGCGGGAGGTGCCGGTGAAGCCGGTGATCCGGCCGAGGAGGTCGCGGGCGTCGCCGTGGTGGAGGAAGCGGTAGTCGCCGGGCTCGGCGTCCGGCGGGATCTCCCAGGTGACGGTGGCCGTGGAGACGGCGGTGTGCTCGCGCTTCCAGCGGTAGGTGGTGGACCAGTCGTTGTCGGTCGCGACCGTCCGCCAGCCGTCCGCGGTCTGCCGCTGGACCTCCAGGAACGTGCCCTCCGTGCGCAAGTTGTTGCGCGGGTGGCCGGTGTGGAAGACGGCCTCGGCACGTTCGCCGGGGCGGTGGCTCGGGGCGGGCTGCTCGGCGAGGTCCCCGAAGCGCTTGCCGAGCGGCGGGGAGTCCAGGACGACACCGGGCTTCACGTCGAACTGCCGGTCGCCGAGCCAGGGCGGCCGGACGGCGCTCGGGGTGGGCTCGCCGTTCCGCAGCGCGGTGGCCAGCTTCGCGAACTCCTGCTGGTAGGCGGGGAGGGTGTGGCGGCCGAAGTGGGTGGAGGCGCCCTCGTAGTGCTGGGCGTCGTACTCCTCCGGTGTGGTGACGTAACCGGCGTAGGCGTTGGAGTACCCCGCCAGCACGGTGTGGCGTGAGGAGGCGCCCAGTTCCTCCGCGACGGTGTCCAGGAGGCGGTGCCCGGAGACGACGGTGAACTCGGCGGGGACGGCGGTGAGCGTCAGCTGCCCGACGCGGACGAGCTGGAGGGGCAGGATCTGCGGGGTCCAGGTGGGCCGCTGCGCGCCCGTGGTGAGGAAGACCGGCTTGGGCCGCTGGCACGCGCGGACCGCGGCCGGGGTGGGCGCGACCACGGCGCCGGCCACGGTGAGCAGCGGATTGGGCGCGAGCTCGCCCTCCTCGGCGATGTCCGGGCCGGGGCCGTCCTCGGCGCCCGCGGTGAAGCCCTGGCCGAGCGCCGCCGGGCAGGTGGTGGCGGGCCGGCCGTGGTCGGTGAAGCCGGCGCCGACCTCGACGCCGGAGAAGTCGACGTAGCGCACCCGGTGGCCGATCGGGCCGGTCAGCTCCTCGGTGGCGGAGTCGAACAGCTCCACCGCCCGGTCCGCCTGGAGACGGCCGATGATCTCCGTGTTCTCGAACTCGTCGTCGGTGGGGCCCTTGGCGCCGCCCTCGCGGAGGTTGGGCGACATGTCCCCGGCGTTCGACTGCGGGAAGGCGGCGACGAACGCCCCGCGCTCCACCCCGTCCACCCCGTCCACCCCGTGCACGTCGTGCTCCACGCGGTACTGGGCATAGCCCTTGTTGTCCGGGCTGATGAGGGTGTTCTCCGGGGTCATGGAGGTGGCGTGGGTGGCGAACCAGCTCACCATGCCCACCGGCCGCCCGTCCTGCTCGAAGCGGAGCACCGTCATCGAGCGGTCCACGGCTCCGGGGAAGCGCTCGCGGTCCTCCGCCGGATTGCGGTCGAACGCCTCCCGGGAACGGTTGACGTTGGCGCCGTCCAGTTCACCGGTGGCGATCTTCACCGTGCCCGGCGCGAGGTCCGCGTCGGCGGCCACGACGGCCCGGACGATGCCGGAGACGATCGCCTGGTACGTCTTCTCCTTGTAGCCGAGGATCGTCAGGTTGTAGAGCAGGTCGTGGGAGTGGCCGCCCGGGCCGGCGTGCGTGTGGGTGGAGGAGAGGATCACGTTGGAGTCGGTGTAGCGGCCGCCGAAGCGTTCCCCGAGGCGGCGCATCACGTCCTGATGGACGCTCTGCATGATCATGCCGAGGTCGGTGGAGACGAAGACCGTGCGCCCGCCGGCGCCGTCGGCGAGCGCGAAGGCGCGGGCCCACTGGCGGGAGTGGATGCCGGAGGTCTCCTGGTCCAGCCGGGCGTAGCCCATCATGCCGACCTCGGCGGCCTCGCCGGTGATGTCGGCGATGCCCACGCCCACTTGGTAGCCGGAGCCGGAGCCGGAGCCGGAGCCGGAGCCGGAGCCGGAGCCGGAGCCGGATTCCGCGGCGGCGCCCGCCGGGGTGGCCGTCAGCGGGGCGAGCAGGAGCACGGCGAGAGCCGCGCCGGCGGCGGCGAGGAGGCTCCGGCCGGGGCGGTGCGGCCGTCGCCCGGACGGCCGCGGGCCTTCCTCCGGGCGGGACCGCGCCGCCCCCGCCCCCGGGGCACGGCCCCGGCCGTCGCCGGCGGAGCGGATGATCCGTGTGATCCGTGTCGGCATGCGGGAGCCCCCGGAGAGTTGGGAGGGCGGTCCGGCAGCCCGGGGCTGTCCGTTCCGCCACGGGTCGGGCTCAGGATGGACCGGGGTTACCGGCGGGTCAAGAGCGGGGACGGCACTGACTTACGCGCGGTAACACCCCCTGGGGAAACGGGTGACGAGCGCCGGTTCGGCGGTTTTTCGCCCGATGTCCGGACCTTGCCGGGCGGGTGGCTGCGGTGATCTGCCCCGACGGGCAGTCGTTTACCGGATCGTGAGCCCGAACGCGGCAACGGATGACGCCCCGTCCGCGTCCCCGTATACGCTCGTTTTGAGCCGATCTCCGGCCCCGGTCCGGCACCCGTCCCCAGGAGCATTCATGTACGGCCCTGTTCCCGTGCCTCCGCAGCGACGTCCCCCGGCCGACCGGAACGTCATCGTGCTGCGGGTGGTGTTCGTGACGCTCACGCTGATCTGCTTCGGGGCGCTGGCGTGGGTGCCGATGCTGCGGATCGCGCTGCTCCGCCGGAAGACCTCGGACTGGCTCGCCTTCCTCGGCATCCTGGTGCTCTGCACCGTCTGCTTCGGTGTCGTCGGCGAGCTGCCGGAGGAGGACCGCCGGACGGATGTCGCCATGGTCCTGCTGCTGATGACGGCCGTCGGCGTCACCGCCCACTACCTCGTGGTCGACATCAGGCACCATCAGGAACTCGCGGCCGGACGGCCGCCCGGGGCGGGGCCGATGTCCTTCCACCCGGGGATGCCGGCGGCGCGGCCCTACCCGCCGGGCCCGGTGAACCACGGGGTCACGGCCGGTCCCGGGGCCGCGCAGGGGCCGACGATGCCCGCGTACGGCTTCCCACAGCCACAGCCACAGCCGCAGCCACACCCACAGCAGCCCGGGCCGCCCCGCGGCCCCCTGCGCCCGCCGGCCGGCCCTGCGCCGGGCACGCCGCCGCAGGGCGGCCCGGCCGGATCAGGCGGCCCGGCCGCCGAGCCCTACCCGGCCACGCCCACCCCGGGCCGTCCGCAGCCCCGGCGCATCGACCGCGTCCGCGCCGAGCTGGACGAGCTCAGCGACCTCCTCCGCAAGGAAGAGGGCGGCGGCGCCGGTGAGGACGGGGGCGGCCGCCGGTGAACGGCCGGGTGATCGCCGAGCGGTACGAACTCTCCGCGCTCCTCGGCCAGGGCGGCATGGGCCAGGTGTGGATGGGCTACGACCGCCGGCTGGACCGGCGGATCGCGGTCAAGCTGCTCCGCCCGGACCGCATGGCGGCCGAGACGGAGGAACTGCGCCGCCGCTTCCTGCGCGAGTGCCGGGTCACCGCCCGCGTGGACCACCCCGGCCTGGTCACCGTGCACGACGCGGGCAGCGACGGCGACGACCTCTACCTCGTGATGCAGCACATCGAGGGCGCCGACCTCGCGGACCACCTCGCCGAGCACGACCCCTACCCCTGGCCCTGGGCCGTGGCGGTGGCGGCGCAGCTCTGCGCGGTGCTGGCCGCGGTGCACGCCGCGCCCGTCGTCCACCGCGACCTCAAACCGCGGAACGTGATGATCCGCCAGGACGGCACCCTCAGCGTGCTGGATCTCGGCATCGCCGCCGCCGTCGACACCGACACCACCCGCCTCACCCACACCGGCTCCCCCATCGGCAGCCCCGCCTACATGGCGCCCGAGCAGGCGATGGGCGGAGCCGTCGGCCCGTACACCGACCTCTACGCCCTCGGGGTGCTGCTCCACGAACTCCTCAGCGGGCAGGTGCCGTTCCAGGCGGCCACCTCCCTCGGCGTCCTCCACCAGCATCTGCACGACGCGCCGGTGCCCGTGCGGCAGCTGCGGCCCGAGGTGCCCGCGCCGCTGGAGGCGCTGGTGCTGCGGCTGCTCGCCAAGGACCCGCGCCACCGGCCGGCCGGGGCGCAGGAGGTGTACCAGGCGCTGGCCCCGCTGCTGCCCTCGTCCGCCACCGCCTCGCCCTACGCGCGCCCGCCCGGGCCGCTGGACCCCACCCGTCCCTTCCTCCGCCCGCACGCGCCCTGGCCGGAGGGGGCCGCCGCCGTCCCGGAGCCCGCCCCGTCCGTCCCTGCGCCCGTCATCCCCGACCCGCGCCGGGCGCCCGGCGAGACCCCGCCGCACCGCACCGGCCGGACGGTCGTCGCGGACGCCGTCGAGGAGGTCAAGCGGCTGCTGGACGCGGGCCGGCTCACCCAGGCCGTGGACGTCCTCGGCTCCGTCCTGCCCGTCGCGGCCGAACACCACGGCGAGCAGTCGGCCGTCGTCCGCAGCCTGCGCAAGCAGTACGCCGCGACGCTCCTCGACGACGGCCAGTACCGGCGCGCCCTGCCCGAACTGCGCCGGCTGGCCGCCGAGACCTCCGCCGAACCCGGGCCCGGCGCGTTCCGGGAGGCGTTGCAGTTCCGCTACGAGGCCGCGCAGTGCCTGGAGCAGATCGGGGAGGCGACCGCCGCCATCGCCGAGTACCGCGCCCTGCTGCCCGCCTTCGAGCGGGACACCGCGGCCGGCCCCGCCGTCCCGCTGGAGATCCGGGCGCGCATCGGCACCCTGCTGCACGCCGTCGGCGCCTACCGCGAGGCGCACGAGACGCAGTCGCGCCTGCTCGGGGACGTCGAACGGCTCTACGGGCCGTACCACCCGATGGCCGCGGACCTGCGCCGCGCGCTGGACCGGCAGCGCCAGGTGCATCAGGGCTGAACCCAGGCCGGATCCGGGCGCCGGGCCGGGTGCCGGGCCGGCCCCGGGATCAGGCCCGGGACACCGGTACCCGGCCGGCCTCCGCGTCCCCCGTGGTGCCGGCCGGTCCCCGGCCACCGCGGCGGCCCCGTGCCCCGCCCGGCCGGAGGCCGTCGAGCAGCCGCGCGCGCTCCGGGCCGATCTCCGCCAGCGTCCGCTCCAGGACGTCCTCCGGCATCCGGCCCAGCGCCGCCGCGGCCTCCCGCTTCAGCCGCCGCGCCACGCGCGGCTGGTAGCGGCCGGCCTTCGCCAGGTGGAAGGCGATCAGCGCGCAGTACGTGCGCACGACCTTGGGCAGGAAGCGGTCCCGCTCCGGGTCGGCCAGCACCAGTTCGAGCATCGCGTCGTGGGCGGGGAGGAAGTCGAGCTGGCGTTCGTCGAGGATCTGGGTGAGGGAGGTGGTGACCCCGCGCCGGTAGAAGACGCCGAGCAGGCCGACGGTCGCGCTCGTCTCGGCGGCGAGATACAGCCGCCAGGTCCACAGCCGGTCCTCGGCGGTGCGCAGCCCGGTGTCGAAGCGCAGCGCCCCGTCCTCGAAGAGCCGCCGGTGGTAGACGCCCGCCCAGACGAAGGGGTAGTCCACCATCGTCTCCCTGTGCGCCGGGGTGATGGTGTCCCGGGGGTGGACGACGGTGCCGCGCACCGGGGCGGGGGCGCGGCGCACCACCCGGGTGGTGCCGGTGCACTGGACGTGGTCGGTGCGGACGAAGTCACAGCCCAGCGACTCCGCGGCGGAGAGCAGGTCGTCGAGGTGGCCGCGGCCGTACCAGTCGTCCCCGTCCAGGAAGGTGACGTACCGTCCGCTCGCCGCCGCGAGCCCGGTGTTGCGGGCGTGGGAGATGCCGCCGTTCTCCGGCTGCCGGATCACCGTGGCGCGGGGCAGGGTCCGGCGGGCGCGGTCGAGGATCTCGGACGTGGCGTCCGTCGAGTGGTCGTCGACGAGGATGAACTCGATGTGCTCCGCGGCGTTGGCGGCCAGGCTGTGCAAGGTGTCGGGCAGATAACGCTCGACGTTGTAGCAGGGGACTATGACGGAGAGCTTGGTCAACGGTCTGTCTGCCTTGTCGGGGTTCGGTGGCGCGCCGCGGTGGCGCCGCCCGGGGTCGGGGTTCTCGGGGCGGGGGTCGGGGTGTGCGGCGCGGGGGCCGCGGCCGGGTGTCCCCGGCGGGGCGCTGGTGCCGTGGCCGGGGAGGGACACCGGCTCGCGGCGTCCGGTGCGGCGTTCTCCCGGGCCTCCGGCCGGGATGCCCGCGCGCCGCGTCCCCGCGTCATCCGGGCACGCCCGGTGGACGGGTGGGACTCCGCCGCGCGACGCGCCATGTGGGGCGCGCGCTTCCCGGCACCCCTTCCCGGCCACGGCACCAGGGGAACCGTAGGGAAACGGCGGCCCCGCCGGATGGCGTCCCGGGGAGCGGCGGGTGAACGCCGGGTGTCGGGTCGGTGCGGCGGGCGGCGGCCCGCGGAACCGGCGCCGGGGCCGGTGGTGGCAGGGGTGCGCCGGCAGGGGCCGGCGGTTGGCGGGAGCCGGCGGTGGCAGGGCGGGGACACGGGGCGTGCGGCTCGCCCGGCACCGTGGCCACGGAGTGTGGCCACAGTGGGGTGCCACGGAGGGTGGCCACAGTGGGGTGCCACGGGGGCCTGGCCACAGGGGTGCCACGGGGAGGGCGCGATGGAGCGCGCGCCGGCGCGGGACTCCGGTGGACGAGCGCTCAGCCGAGCCACCGCCGCAGCCCCAGCCGCCCCCACGCCAGGCTGGCCCCGAAGGAGACCACCACCGTCGCCACGGTGAGGGCGACCGTGAGCAGCGCCGCCCCCGCCACGCCGGCCCGCGGGGACACCACCGGTTCCGCCAGCACGTCGATCACCAGCACATGCACCAGGTAGGCCCCGTACGCGGCGGCCGCCAGTCTCCCCAGCGCCGGGCGCAGCCGCTCCGGCACCCGGATCCGGTGCAGCGAGAGCAGCGCCCCGAAGAGGAGGAGTGCCACGAGGAGATGCGCGTTGGGGATCACGTAGTGGACCGCGTGCTGGTACCAGAGGATCCCGCCCACCGCGGCCACGGTCACCACGGCCCAGGGCCACCGCCGCCCCGCGGCACCGGCGGGCAGCGCGAACAGCAGCGCCCCGACGACGGCGTACACGATCTGGTACACGACGAAGCCCCAGCCGAACCGGGGCATGTCCCAGCCGGTGAGCACCCCCAGGTCGGCCAGGAGCTGGGGCGCGACGGCCAGCCCCAGCAGACCGGCGGCGAGCCCCCACGGCCGCCGGCCGGCGCGCACGAGGGCGGCGCACGCCAGCAGCGAGATCACCGGAAGATAGGTGTAGAGGTACCAGAGGTGGTAGGCGGGGCGGACGGAGGCGAGGAGCGAGGCCGGCGCCAGCTCGCGCAGCGGATCCTCGTTGCTCCCGGTCAGCCGTCCCCAGAGGAGGTAGACGGCGGTCCACACCGCCAGCGGTATCCCGATCTTGACGATCCGCTGCCACACCCGCCGCCCGTCCCGCGGGGGCGCGCCCACCAGGACGGCCCAGCCCGCGATGGCGAAGTACATCGGCACCGCGAAGCGGCTGATCGCGTCCGCCGTCATCCCCGCCCAGTACGCGGCCGGGCCGTTCGCCTCCTCGTGCGCCACGGCCGCGATGAACGCCGAGCCGACATGGCCGAGGATCACCCCGCAGGAGCAGAGCAGCCGGATGAGGTCGATGTCGTACCGGTGTTCGCGGGGCGCGGCGGAGCCGGCCGCACGTGCGGACTCCGGCGACACGGGAGCCGGGCCGGCCGGGCCGGCGGGGTCCGGGGGCGCGGGCCGCGGGTCCGCGCCGGTGGGCTGCGCGTCCGCGGTGGGCCGGCCGGCGGGGGCCGGGGTGGATCCCGGGGCGGCGGTGGCGTCGGCGGTCAGATCCTGGGAGGGCAACGGGGCAACCTGGAGGGGAGGCGACGAGGGCACGGCGGCGCGCGCGGGGTGGCGCGCGCCGGAGGGCGAGACTCCCGCGCCCCGGCGACACCCGGCCGAAGCCCAGGGGAACGGCGGGCCAACTTTCGGTCCTCCGGTCCTCCGTGCCGTGCGTCGTTCCCCGGTCCCGTCGGCTTTCCGGCTTTCCGGCACCCGGTCCGGGCCTTCGCGCCGCTCGGCTCACGGCTCTCCAGCGGCGTCGCCGCCCCTGACCCGGTACGGGCCCGGACCGGCGACCCCCCGGGGGTGGCCCTCATCGCGCGGTACGCCGGGCGTGCCCGCCACCGCGCGGTACGGCGTGCGGACGGCGGGGCCGGGCAGGGCCGGGCAGGACCGGCACGGGACTCGGGCGGGCTCGGCCCGTCGGCCCCGGCCCGGTGGCTGCGGCCCGTCGGCCCCGGCCCGTCGGCTCCGATCCGACGGCCCCGGAGCGGCCGGGGGAGGCCCCGCCGCGGGCCGGTCACGCGGATCCGAGAAGAGTCCGGAAGAAGTGCTGGTTCCCGCCGCGCCGACTACCTAATATCGATCACCGCACCGATCGTCCGCCGCAGCACGGCCCGCCCTCCCCGCCCCGCCCGGGCCGGGAGTCCCGAAGCCTGGAGGCTCCATGCACCGCCGCCGGTCCGTCCTCTCCCTCTCCGCCGTCGCGCTGATGGCCGCGACGCCGCTGCTCACGGGCTGTGGTGACGACACACATCCGGGGTCCGCGGCCGTGGTGGACGGCGACCGGATCACCGTCTCCCAGGTCCAGGCGCAGGTGGCGGACGTCCGGGCGGCCCAGGGCGAGTCGCGGGACGCCAAGGCGCTCATCTCCGGCACGGGACGGCTCAGCCGTTCCACCCTCAACAGCATGATCTTCGACAAGGTGCTGGCCCGGGCCGCCGCGGACGCCGGGGTGAGCGCCAGCCGGGCCGAGGTCCAGCGGATCCGCGGCCAGGCGGAGGAGGCCGCCGGCGGCGCCGACCGGCTGCGCGAGATGTGGCTCCAGCAGTACTCCATCGGCCCCGCGATGCTGGAGGAGACGCTGCGCAACCAGGTGCTCATGGACAAGCTGGCGGAGAGCATGGGTGCGGACCGCACCAGCCCGCAGGGCCAGCAGAAGGTCGTCGAGGCGCTCCAGAAGGCGTCGAAGAGCATGAACGTCCAGGTCAACCCGCGCTTCGGCAAGTGGAACGACAAGCAGGTGCTGCTCGACTCCGTCCAGGAGTCCTGGCTGAAGCCGACCCCGGAGGCGGCCCGCCAGTCCTGACGGCCCACCCGCCGCCCGCCGCCTCGTGACGCCGCCGCCCGCCCCGGCGGGGGCGGCGCCCGGTCGACGCGCCGCACCACCCGGTGGCCGTGCTCGCCGGGGGAGCCGGGGGAGCCGCGGGCGGTGACCACCGGCGCCGGACGCCCCCGCGTGGTGGGTTACGTTCGATGCCGTGACCGACGCGACGCAGGATCCGACAGCGGCCCCCGGGCCCGCCGCACCGGCCGCCCACGGCCGTATCGTCCTCCTCACCACCAGCCACCGGGTCGCCCCGGGCCTGCTCTCCTGGCCCGCCTGGAGCGTCCTGCGCGCGGCCGACCGCGTGCTCTGCCCCGACCCGGACCATCCGCAGCTTCCGTATCTGCGCGAGGCGGGCATCGCGGTGGAGTCCGGTGAGGAGCCGCCGTCCGCGGAGGAACTGGTCGCCTACTGCACGGGGGACACGGGGGACACGGGGGACACGGGGGACACGGGGGACACGGGGGACACGGGGACCGGGGAGCCGGCCGGCCCGGTGGCGGGTGGCCGCACGGTCGTCGTCCTCCCCGCGGGGGAGGGAGATCCCCGGCTGACCGACGGCCTCGCCCGGCTCGCCGGCTCCGGCCGGTTCCGGATGCCCGAGCTGGAGCTCCTGCCCGCCTCCTACGACCTGCCGGGCGCCCGGCTGCTGGACCTGGTGCAGGTGATGGACACGATCCGCGCCGCGTGCCCGTGGAGCAGCCGGCAGACCGCCGAGGGCCTGGTCAAGTACGCCATCGAGGAGGCGTACGAGCTGGTCGAGGCGATCGAGGACGGGGACCGGCAGGCGCTCCGCGAGGAGCTGGGCGACGTGCTCCTCCAGGTGGTCTTCCACGCCCGGATCGCGGAGGAGGACGAGACGGAGCCGTTCTCCATCGACGACGTGGCGGGAACCATCGTGGACAAGCTCGTCCACCGTCACCCGCACATCTTCGGCGAGGAGACCGCCGAGACGCCGGAAGAGGTCAAGGCGCACTGGCTGCGGACCAAGGCGGTCGAGAAGCGCCGGGATTCGGTCACCGAGGGCATCCCGCTCGGACAGCCCGCGCTCGCCCTGGCCGCCAAGCTGGCCGCCCGGGCCCGCACCGCCGGGCTGGACGTGCCCCTGCCCGCGGCGCCGGAGGCGGACGCCGGACCGGACGCCGGACCGGACACCGCCAGCGCCCGTTTCGGAGCGGCGCTGCTGGACCTGGCGGCGCGCGCCGAGGCGGCCGGCACCGACCCGGAGTCCGCGCTCCGCGCCACGTCCCGCGCCTACCGCGACGCGATCCGCGCGGCGGAGCGCCCCGCCTGATTCCCCGGGCCCGCCGCTCCCGCGAGCCCGCCGTGGTCCCCGGGGCGCCCGGATTGACCCCCTTCGGGGCGGGTACCCGGGGATCATGTATCAGCTGAGCTTGGAGATCGCGGCGGCGAAGGACCTCTGGGTGGGGCTCGGCCCTCTGCTGATCGGGCTGGGCGTGGTGGGCCTCCTGATCGGGGCCGTGGCGTTCGGCCGGCGGCAGAAGGCGCGCGAGCCCGGCGTGCCGAAGGGGCAGCAGCAGCGCGCCGGCGCCTGGCAGACACGCGAGGAGTACGGCCACCGCACGGCTCCCGACCACGGGCCGGGGCACCAGGACGCGACGGGCACGGGTGACGTGGTCGAGGGCCACCGCGAGCACTCGCCGGAACTGCCCCCGGAGGGCAAGCGGCGCCTCCCGCACGAGCTGGGGCCCTACGGCGTGGAGGAGGAGGCGCCCGGCAGCGGCGAGGCCGGCGGTCCCGCCCCCGAGCGCCCGGCCTGGGACCGCGGCGGCAGCGGCCACGGCACGGGCTGACACCCGCCGCCGGGGCGGACGCGGGGGACATCACCACGGCCGGCCCGCCCCGGCGCGCACCGGCCACGGCGGGCCCGCCCGGCACCGGCGCGTCCGTGACCTGCCGGTACGGTCGGGGGCGTGCCCGAGACGACCGACGCCCGCTGCCCGCACACCCTCTTCGGCAAGGAGTTCGCCGACGACCCCTACCCGGCGTACGCCTGGCTGCGCGAGCACAGCCCCGTGCACCGCACCACCCTGCCCAGCGGGGTGGAGGCGTGGCTGGTGACCCGGTACGCCGACGCGCGGCAGGCCCTCGCCGACGCCCGGCTGTCGAAGAACCCGGCGCACCATTCCGAGACGGCGCACGCCAAGGGCAAGGTCGGCATCCCCGGCGAGCGCGGCGCCGATCTCATGACCCATCTGCTCAACATCGACCCGCCCGACCACACCCGGCTGCGGCGGCTGGTGGCCAAGGCGTTCACCCCCCGCCGGGTGGCCGCGTTCGAGCCCCGGGTGCGGGAGCTGACCGACCGGCTCATCGACGGTTTCGCGGCCCGCGGGGAGGCCGATCTCATCCACGACTTCGCCTTCCCGCTGCCCATCTTCGCCATCTGTGACCTGCTCGGCGTCCCCCGCGAGGACCAGGACGACTTCCGCGACTGGGCCGGCATGATGATGCGTCACTCCGGCCCCGGCGGGCGGGCCCCGCGCGGCGGCGTTGGCCGTTCCGTGCGGAAGATGCGGGACTATCTCGGCGAGCTGATCCACCGCAAGCGGGCGGCGCTGGGACCGGTGGCGGACCCGGACGAGGACCTCATCTCCGGTCTGATCCGGGCGAGCGACCACGGGGAGCACCTCACCGAGAGCGAGGCCGCCGCCATGGCCTTCATCCTCCTGTTCGCCGGCTTCGAGACCACCGTGAACCTGATCGGCAACGGGGTCTACGCGCTGCTGCGCGACCCGGGACAGCGGACCCGGCTCCAGCGCTCCCTGGCCGACGGCGAGACGGAGCTGCTGGCCACCGGGGTGGAGGAACTGCTGCGCTGGGACGGGCCGGTGGAACTCGCCACCTGGCGCTTCGCCACCGAGCCGCTCACCGTCGGCGGGCGGCGGATCGCGGCGGGCGACCCCGTCCTCGTCGTGCTCGCCGCGGCCGACCGCGACCCGGAGCGCTTCCCCGACCCCGACACCCTCGACCTGGCCCGGACCGACAACCAGCACCTCGGCTACGGCCACGGCATCCACTACTGCCTCGGCGCGCCGCTCGCCCGGCTGGAGGCGCGCACCGCGCTGGCCACCCTGCTGCGCCGCCTCCCCGATCTGGCCCTCGCCGCCGACCCGGCGGAACTCCGGTGGCGCGGCGGCCTGATCATGCGCGGACTGCGGACGCTCCCGGTCTCCTTCACCCCGGCCGCGGGGGTGCTCCCGCCCGCCCCGGACACCCCCGCGCCGGTGCCCGGAAGCGCCGGGTACCGTGGAGGCGCGGAGACCACGCCCCGCTCAGGGCCGGTCACCTGACGGAACCTTGACCGGGCCACCACCGTGATCTTCGCGTGATCTCCACGACATCGGCTTGTGACGGGTGGTGGACCGCCGTTATTTTCTGCGGGACCCCCGACCTTCGGTCCACGGCGAAAGGCACACCATGCGTTCCGGCAACGGCAGACACCGCAGACCGCGCCAGGCCCCGGCGATCTTCGTCACGGCCGGCGTGACGGGTGCCGGGATCGCGATTCCGCTGCTCGCCGCCACGGGTGCGCAGGCCGCCTCCGGCGCCACCTGGGACAAGGTCGCCGAGTGCGAGAGCGGCGGTCTCTGGAGCGCCGACACGGGCAACGGCCGTTACGGCGGCCTGCAGTTCTCCCAGGAGGCCTGGGAGCGCTACGGCGGCCTGAACTACGCGCCCAGCGCGGACCAGGCCAGCCGCAACGCGCAGATCGCGGTCGCGGAGAAGCAGCTCGCGGCCGAGGGCCCGGGGGCCTGGTCCGGCTGCGCGACGAGCGCCGGACTCGTCAAGGGGGACAAGTCCAGCGGGAAGGACGGCTCCACCGGCCTGGTGGGCGGCCTGCTCGGCGGGCTGCTCAACGGTGGCTCGTCGAGCGCGTCCCCCGAGCCCACCCAGGAGCCCGGCGGCTCCCCCTCCGCCTCCCCCGAGGACTCCGACGGCCTGCTGGGCGGGGTGATCGAGGTCGGCCCCAGCCCCAGTGCCAGTCCGTCCGGCTCCCCGTCCGCTGGCGCCGGCAAGCACCGTGGCCAGGCCGCCGACGAGGAGAAGGCCCAGGAGACCCGCGAGCGCGACGCCGACCGGTCCTCCGGCCGCCACGCGGCCCGTGACGGCGCGTCGGCCGCGAAGCCGGACCGCGGGACGGAGGGCAGCGACACGGAGCGCCCCGGCCCCTACGCCCTCGTGCCGGACTCGGTCTTCGCGGGCGCCGCCGACGACCGGTCGGACTCCGGCGCGTGGACGTACTCCGCCAACGCGATGAACTGGTCGGCCGGCACCTCCGGCTGACGCCCGGCGCCCTGCCGCCGCCGTGGGCCCCAGGGGTGCGGCGGCAGGCGCCCCACCCACCGTTTCCGCGCGGGACACGAGCCGACGGCCCCGGCCCCGTCATGCGCCGGCATCGGGAAGGGCCGCCGCCCGGGCGGGACTTCACCCGCCGCCACGGCACCGCACGGGATCGCCCGGGCGCTCCTGGCAGCCCCGTCGTACGTCTCATCGGATGAACCGGCCGCCTCGGGCGCCCCGTTCCGCCTCCCCGGTTCCCACCTGCGCAGACGGCGAGGGGGAGAGCCGAAGACGAACCGTATTGGCCCAACGTGACGGCATGTCGGTTTTTGTCACACCTGTCCTGATGTGCTTAACGTCTTATCGCTCGCCCCCCGGCGGGCGCCGCCGACCATCACGCCGAGTCCTGCCGGTGGTCGGCGGGCAGTCGCCGCGCAAGCGCCGCAGGCAGGAGCGGGGGACCCAGGTAAGTGCCGGGAGGACCGCACGGCGGCCGACCGGCTTGGGGTGAAGCCCAGTGCGGGAGCACTCGGCAGGGCCGCTCACAGCCCGAACCCGACAGCTCACCTCGCAGGCGTCGGTGAGAGAGACGTTTCATGCTGCGTACCGCCAAGGGCAGGCATCGGCGCCCCGCTCCGCCCAAGTCACGTCGTATCGTCACGTTCGCCGGCGCCGCCGGCACCGCCGCGGCCATGCCGCTCGTCATCCCCTCCGACTCCGCCTCCGCCGCCTCCGTGGACACCTGGGAGGCCGTCGCCCGCTGCGAGTCCGGTGGGCGCTGGGACATCAACACCGGCAACGGCCACTTCGGAGGGCTCCAGTTCAAGCAGTCGAGCTGGAAGGCGGCCGGGGGACTGACGTACGCGCCGCGCGCCGACCTGGCCACCAAGGAGGAACAGATCGCCGCGGCCGAGCGGCTGCTCGCCCTGCAAGGGCCGGGCGCCTGGACCTGCGCCGGAGCGGGCGGCCTGAAGGCGGGCGGCGCGCCCGCCGCGGTGGCCCCGCTCAGCGGGCTCGGCGCGGGCGAACGGGACGAGGCGGCCCGCCCGGACCGGGCCGGTCGCGCACCGGACCCGAAGGGGCAGGCCGGTGAGGGGTCCGGCCCGGGGCGCGCGGGGGTGACGGCGGGCCGGGAGCCGGGCGGGTCCGCCGCGCAGGCCGGTGAAGCCGGTGGAACCGCGAAAGCCGGCAAGGCCGCGGCAGCCGCCGAGAAGCCCGCGCCCAAGCTGGTGAAGGGCAAGTACGAGGTCGTGGAGGGGGACACCCTCTCCGAGATCGCCGAGGCCTTCGATCTGAAGGGCGGCTGGCAGACGCTCTACCGCCTCAACCGGGACAAGATCGACTCCCCGGATCTCATCTACCCGGGGCAGCTCCTGCGCCTGAGCTGACCCGGCGGCGCCGTACGGCGGGCGGGCCCCGCGCCTCGCGCGCCGTACGGCCGGAGGGCGGCAGGCCGGCCCCACCGGCACCGGGCGGCGGCGCCAACCGCCGCCGCCACACCGCCGCCACCCCAGCGGCCCGGCGTGCCCTCCGGGGCGCTCCGGGCCGCAGGTGTGGGGCGCGGTTCCCGGGGCCGGGCGGCCCCTCCCGTCCCTCCCGTCCGGGCAGGGGCGCGGGGATCGCGGGGCCGCCGGGCGAATCGCGGGAATTTCCGGGGATATCCAGGGATATGTCGTCTCGCCGGACGGGCGTGCGGACGGCCCGGGCCGCCCGGCCCGTTAGGCTCGTGCCGCAGCGCCGCCAGCGCGGCGGAGAACCACTGCGCCCAGCGTCACATTCCCAGAAGGAGATGCTCGTGCCGTCCATCGACGTCGTCGTAGCCCGCGAGATCCTCGACTCGCGAGGCAACCCAACGGTCGAGGTCGAGGTCGGCCTCGACGACGGCAGCACCGGCCGTGCCGCCGTGCCCTCGGGTGCCTCCACCGGCGCCTTCGAGGCCCTGGAGCTCCGTGACGGCGACAAGAACCGCTACGGCGGCAAGGGTGTGGAGAAGGCCGTCCTCGCGGTCATCGAGCAGATCGGCCCGGAGCTGGTCGGCTACGACGCCACCGAGCAGCGGCTGATCGACCAGGCGATGTTCGACCTGGACGCCACCCCGGACAAGTCCTCCCTCGGCGCCAACGCCATCCTCGGCGTCTCGCTCGCCGTGGCGCACGCCGCCTCCGAGGCGTCCGACCTGCCGCTCTTCCGTTACCTCGGCGGCCCGAACGCCCACCTGCTGCCCGTCCCGATGATGAACATCCTGAACGGCGGCTCGCACGCCGACTCCAACGTGGACATCCAGGAGTTCATGATCGCCCCCATCGGCGCGGAGTCCTTCTCCGAGGCCGTCCGCTGGGGCGCCGAGGTCTACCACACCCTCAAGAGCGTCCTGAAGGAGCGCGGCCTCTCCACCGGTCTGGGCGACGAGGGCGGCTTCGCGCCGAACCTCGGCTCCAACCGGGAGGCGCTGGACCTCATCGTCGAGGCCATCCGCAAGGCCGGCTACGAGCCCGGCCAGGACATCGCCCTCGCCCTGGACGTCGCCGCCACCGAGTTCCACCAGGACGGCGCCTACACCTTCGAGGGCAAGTCCCTCTCCGCCGCCGAGCTGACCGCCTACTACGCCGAGCTGGTCGAGGCGTACCCGCTGGTCTCCATCGAGGACCCGCTGGACGAGGAGGACTGGGAGGGCTGGAAGGCCCTCACCGACCAGCTCGGCGCCAAGGTGCAGATCGTCGGGGACGACCTGTTCGTCACCAACCCGGAGCGGCTCTCCCGCGGCATCGACAGCGCCACGGCCAACGCCCTGCTGGTGAAGGTCAACCAGATCGGTTCGCTGACGGAGACCCTGGACGCCGTCGAGCTGGCCCAGCGCAGCGGCTACAAGTGCATGATGTCGCACCGCTCCGGTGAGACCGAGGACGTCACCATCGCCGACCTCGCCGTCGCCACCAACTGCGGCCAGATCAAGACCGGCGCCCCCGCCCGCTCCGAGCGGGTCGCCAAGTACAACCAGCTGCTGCGCATCGAGGAGATCCTCGACGACGCCGCGGTGTACGCCGGCCGCTCCGCGTTCCCGCGCTTCGGCCGCTGACCCCCGCCCGGCGGTCCCGCCGGACGCCTCGTCCCCGGCCCGGTCCCGTACCGTGGCCGGGGACGGCGCAACGGCCGACGAGCCACGACGAGCCACGACGAGCCGCGGCGAGTCATGACGAGCCGCGATGAGTCACGATGAGGAGGCCGGCCGCCGATGGCCCCGGAGCGTGACAGGAAAGTCCCCGCCAGGGGATCGGCGAGGTCGGCCGCCGTGTCCACCACGACCCGGCTGAAGGCCCTGGGCGAGCAGGCGGCCGCCCGCGTCTACCGGGCCCGGCCGCAGCGCCGCAACCGGCTCACCGGGCGCGCGGCGCTGCTCACCCTCGTCGTGTGCTCGCTGGTGGTGGCGCTCGCCTATCCGATGCGGCAGTGGGTCGAGATGCGGTCGGAGATCGCCGAGCAGCAGCGCCGCACCGAGGAGGCGCG
Organism: Streptomyces zingiberis; assembly: GCF_012034935.1. Lineage (GTDB taxonomy): Bacteria > Actinomycetota > Actinomycetes > Streptomycetales > Streptomycetaceae > Streptomyces > Streptomyces zingiberis. The sequence goes on along the minus strand of NZ_JAATEN010000017.1, from coordinate 85,846 downwards.
CGCGGCGGTCGAGGAACTGCGCGACCTCAAGGCCCGCTGGCAGGACGACGCCTTCGCCGAGCGGCAGCTCCGGGAGCGGCTGCACTACGTCCGCCCCGGCGAGACCGGCTACGTCGTGCCGCGTACCGCCGAGGACGGCGCGGGCGCCGACGGCTCCGACGGGGCCGACAGCGGCGAAGGGGCCTACGGCCCGCCCCGGCCCGGGGACAGCGCGCCCGCCCGCCCCTGGTACGAGGAGCTGTGGCGGGACGTCGACCGGTCGGACGCCGGCGGCTGAGGCAGCCGGGCGGCCGCTCCCGAGCCCCTTCCCCCGGCGGCCCGCGCCGCCCGCCCCCGCACCGTCCCGTAACCATCCGAACCGACACCGGAGAGATCCGCACAGGCATGGACACGCCCCCTCCGCAGACCGACCCCACCCCGCCCACCGAGGCGGACATCGCGGCCTTCCGGGAGCAGCTCGGCCGTCCCCCGCGGGGCCTGCGCGCCATCGCCCACCGCTGCCCCTGCGGGCAGCCGGACGTGGTCGAGACGGCGCCCCGGCTGGAGGACGGCACCCCGTTCCCCACGCTCTACTACCTGACCTGCCCTCGCGCGGCCTCGGCGATCGGCACCCTGGAGGCCGGGGGCGTGATGAAGGAGATGACGGCCCGGCTCGCTCAGGACGCGGAGCTGGCCGCCGCCTACCGCGCCGCGCACGAGGACTACATCGCCCGCCGGGACGCGGTCGGGGTGCTGCCCGGCTTCCCCAGCGCCGGCGGGATGCCGGACCGGGTGAAGTGCCTGCACGTGCTGGTCGCGCACTCCCTCGCGGCGGGCCCCGGGGTCAACCCGCTGGGGGACGAGGCGCTGGCGATGCTCCCCGAGTGGTGGCGCAAGGGCCCGTGCGTGAGCGCCTGCGACCCGGCGGGGGAGCCGGGCGGCGCCGCCGTGGACGCCCCCGGGGACCCGGCGGCTCCTGCGGCCCCGGCGGCTCCCGCCGCGCCGGCGGGAGGTGACCCCCGATGACCGGCACGCGTGCCGCGGCGGCCGGCCAGGCCGTCTCCGCGCCCACCCGGGTGGCCGCCGTCGACTGCGGCACCAACTCCATCCGGCTGCTGGTCGCCGACGTCGACCCGGCCACCGGTACCCTCACCGACCTGGACCGGCGCATGACCATCGTCCGCCTCGGGCAGGGCGTGGACCGCACCGGCCGGCTCGCCCCCGAGGCGCTGGAGCGCACCTTCGCCGCCTGCCGGGAGTACGCGGAGGTCATCCGCTCCCTCGGCGCCGCGCGCGTCGGCTTCGTCGCCACCTCCGCCACCCGGGACGCGGAGAACCGCGAGGAGTTCACCCGCGGCGTCCGGGAGATCCTCGGTGTGGAGCCCCAGGTGATCACGGGCGACCGGGAGGCCGCGCTCTCCTTCACCGGGGCCACCCGCGACCTGGCCGGGCGGGCCGACCTGGACACCCCGTACCTGGTGGTGGACATCGGCGGCGGCTCCACCGAATGCGTCCTGGGGGACGCCGGGGTGCGCGCCGCGCGCTCGGTGGACATCGGCTGCGTCCGCCTGACCGAGCGCCACCTGACCCGGGACGGCGAGGTCGCGGACCCGCCTCCCCCGGAGCGGATCGCGGCGATCCGGGCCGACATCGCCGCCGCGCTGGACCTGGCCGAGGAGACCGTCCCGCTGCGGGAGGCCCGCACGCTGGTGGGGCTGGCGGGCTCGGTCACCACCGTCGCCGGGATTGCCCTGGGACTGCCGGAGTACGACCCGCGCGCCATCCACCACGCCCGGATCCCCGTCGCGCGGGTCCGCGAGGTCACCGAGCGGCTGCTGCGCTCGACCCACGCGGAGCGCGCCGCGCTCCCGGTGATGCACCCGGGCCGGGTGGACGTGATCGCCGCGGGCGCCCTGGTGCTGCTGTCGATCATGGAGCGGACCGGCGCGGCGGAGGTCGTCGTCAGCGAACACGACATCCTCGACGGCATCGCCTGGTCTCTGGCCTGACCGCCTACAGGTTGCGGTACACGTCCCGCCGGGCGTCCACCTCGGCGGCCGGGACGGCGCGTTCACCCGGCGTGGCCGGAGCCCGGGTGGACGGGTGGACCCCCGGGATGGCGGCTCGCCTGAGCGGCGGAGTCGTCGGGTGAGCGGGGTTCCGGGGCCTCCGCGCGGGCGGCGCGCGGGGTGCCGGAACGGGGTTCGTGAAACTCTTCACATGAAAAAGTGGCCGTTCAGGCCCCTGAAGGGGTGACGGGCGGGGGAGACGGCCCGGAATGTGCGGCCGACGCCGAATCCGGCCCGGGGGGCCGATCGGCGCCGGGGAAACCCGGCCGGCGCGGTCCACTCGCTGTGTACCCGACAACCGCAGCTCAGCGGCGGTGTGGAGGGGGAGAGGGGGCCGGCGGGCCGGTCACGGCACCGGCCGGGCGCCGACAGGTCGGCGGAGTGTAGCACGGTCCTGGGAAGTGCTTGTGAAGGGTCGCACGAACCCCCCTGGGGGCGTGCTGGATACTCGAAGCATGAGCACCACGGAGCGTCCACGGATCCTCGTTGTAGGCGGCGGTTACGTCGGCCTGTACGCGGCGCGCCGCATTCTGAAGAAGATGCGGTACGGCGAGGCGACCGTCACGGTCGTCGACCCCCGCTCGTACATGACGTACCAGCCCTTCCTCCCCGAAGCTGCGGCCGGCAGCATCTCCCCGCGCCACGTCGTGGTCCCGCTGCGACGCGTGCTGCCCCGGGCCGAGGTGCTCACGGGCCGCGTCTCCTCCATCGACCAGGACCGCAAGGTCGCCACCGTCACGCCGCTGGTCGGCGAGGCGTACGAGCTGCCCTTCGACTACCTGATCGTCGCGCTGGGCTCGGTCTCCCGCACCTTCCCGATCCCCGGCCTGGCCGAGCAGGGCATCGGCATGAAGGGCGTGGAGGAGGCCATCGGCCTGCGCAACCACGTCCTGGAGCAGCTCGACAAGGCCGACTCCACCACCGATGAGGCGGTCCGCCGCAAGGCGCTGACCTTCGTCTTCGTCGGCGGCGGCTTCGCGGGCGCGGAGACCGTCGGCGAGGTCGAGGACATGGCCCGCGACGCCGCGAAGTACTACACGAACGTCCGGCGCGAGGACATGCGTTTCGTCCTGGTCGACGCCGCCGACAAGATCCTCCCCGAGGTCGGCCCCGAGCTGGGCACCTGGGGCCGGGAGCACCTCCAGAAGCGCGGCGTGGAGATCTACCTCAACACGTCGATGGAGTCCTGCGTCGACGGCCACGTGGTGCTGAAGAACGGCCTGGAGGTCGATTCCGCCACCATCGTGTGGACCGCGGGCGTCAAGCCGAACCCGGTGCTCGCCCGCTACGGGCTGCCGCTCGGCCCGCGGGGCCACGTGGACACCGAGGCCACGCTCCAGGTCAAGGGCAGCGGCCACATCTGGGCCGCGGGCGACAACGCCCAGGTGCCGGACCTCGCCGCGCGCGAAGCCGGGGTGGAGAACGCCTGGTGCCCGCCGAGCGCCCAGCACGCGCTGCGCCAGTCCAAGGTGCTCGGTGACAACGTGGTGGCCGCGCTGCGCGGCTTCCCGCAGGCCGAGTACAAGCACGCCAACAAGGGCGCCGTCGCCGGGCTCGGGCTGCACAAGGGCGTCGCGGTGATCCGCCTCGGCAAGCGGCTGAAGATCGGCCTCAAGGGCCGCCCCGCCTGGTACTTCCACCGCACCTACCACGGCATGGCGGTACCGACCTGGAACCGCAAGATCCGGGTCTTCGCCGACTGGACCCTCCAGATGTTCCTCAAGCGCGAGGTCGTCTCCCTCGGCGCGATGGAGAACCCGCGCGAGGAGTTCTACGAGGCGGCCCGCCCGGCTCCGGCCGCCGCCGCTGCCGGGTCCGTGCCGGCCGGCCGGCACGGGAACGCCGGGTCCGGGAAGGCCGAGCAGTCCGAGAAGGCAGCGGCCTCCTGACCGCTCGGGGCACCGCCCCGTAACGCAGCAGCCCGAAGGGGCGTCCGCCGAATCCGTGGGGCGGGCGCCCCTTCGGCCTGCCCGGGCCCGGCCGGCCGCCACCGGGGCGCCCGGGCCGCTGCCCCGTATCGCGTACCCCGCGGCCGTGCTGTGCTGTGCCGTGCCGTGCCGTGGCCGTGGCCGCGGCCGGACGGGGCGGCGGGTACGGGCCGGGGCGGGCCCTGCCTGGCGGACGGCCGGGAGGGACCGTCCGGGGGAGCGGTTCCGGCCGGCCGGTCGGCCGGTCCGGTTGCCCTCCGTTCTGTCCGGCGAGGGACTGTGCTTCCCGGCCGCACCGGTGGTTCCGTAGGACGGCGGAGCGTGACGACCCGTGCGTCCCCTGCACCCGTGCACCCTTTGCGCGACCGGCTGACCGGTGCCGCGACCCCGGGGCCCACGCTCCGTGACCCTCAGCGCCCACCGCATGTGCTCACGGGAGGTACCGCTCATGGCCGATGCCGCGTCCCGGCTCGCCGCGCTCGCCGGGGAACTGCTGGGAACCCCGTTCCCGCTACGGATCCGCGCCTGGGACGGCAGCGAGGCCGGCCCGGCCGGCACACCCACCTTCGTCGTGCGCCACCGGCGCGCTCTGCGCCGCGTCCTGTGGCGGCCGGGCGAACTGGGCCTGGCCCGCGCGTGGGTGGCCGGGGAGCTCGACATCGAGGGCGACCTCTACGACGGGCTCGGCCGTCTCTCCGGTCTCCTCTGGGAGGGGGAGAACACCGCGGGGAGCGGCGGGAAAGGCCGCCCGGCCCGCCCGGCCGCCCTCGTGGGCGCGGCCCGGGACCCCGCCACCCGCTCCGCCGTCCGCGAGCTGATCCGGCTCACCGGGCCCGGGCTGCCCCTGCCCCCGTCCCCGCCGCCGGAGGAGAACCGGCGCACGCGCGCCGGACGACGGCACAGCCTGGGACGCGACCGCAAGGCGATCAGTCACCACTACGACGTGGGCAACGACTTCTACGCCCTCGTGCTCGGCCCCTCCATGGTCTACTCCTGCGCCTACTGGAGTGAGGGCGCGGACCTGGAACAGGCCCAGTGGGACAAGCTCGACCTGGTCTGCCGCAAGCTGGCGCTCCGTCCCGGCATGCGCCTGCTCGACGTGGGCTGCGGCTGGGGCGCGCTGGTGCTCCACGCGGCGCGCGAGTACGGGGTGCACGCCGTCGGCATCACCCTCTCCCAGGAGCAGGCCGCGTACGCCCGCAAGTGGATCGCCGAGGCCGGGCTGACCGACCGGGTGGAGATCCGCGTCCAGGACTACCGCGAGGTCGGCGACGCCCCCTTCGACGCGATCTCCTCCATCGGGATGGCGGAACACGTCGGCTCGGAGCGTTACCGCGCCTACGCCGCGACCCTCCACGGCCTGCTGCGCCCTGGCGGACGGCTGCTCAACCACCAGATCTCCCGCCGCCCGGCCGCCGACGAGGAGGCGTACCGGATCGACGCGTTCATCGACGCCTACGTCTTCCCGGACGGTGAACTGGCGCCGCTCGGCTCCACGGTGTCCCGGCTGGAGGAGGCCGGTTTCGAGGTGCGGGACGTGGAGGCGATCCGCGAGCACTACGCGCTGACGCTCCGCGGATGGGTGGCCCGGCTGGAGGACGAGTGGCCGCGGGCGCTGCGGCTCGTCTCCCCCGGGCGGGCCCGGGTGTGGCGGCTCTACATGGCGGCGTCCGCCATCGCGTTCGAGCACAACGACATCGGCGTCAACCAGGTCCTCGCCGTCCGCACCGGGCCCGGCGGCGGCTCGGGGCTGCCGCTGCGGCTGCGGGAGTGGACCGGCTGAGGGGACGGCCGGCGGCCCGGGCCACCGGATGACGGCCGGTGGCCGGCCCCCGGGGAGAGGGCACGGGCGGGCCGCCCACCGGCGGAGACGGCGGCGGGTCCGCCGCCCCGGACCGTCCCGCGACCGGGCCCCGGACCGCGGGAGATACCGCGGACCGGGGCCCGGTGGCGCCGCCGTCCCCGGTCACGGCGGACCGGGACCGGGAACGGCGGGGTGGCGCGCCTATTCGGCCTTGATCGCCTCCAGCGCGTTGAGCCGCGCGGCCCGCCGCGCCGGCCACAGCGCCGCGACCACGCCGACCAGCCCGGCCAGCGCGAGGAACAGCGCGATCCGGTCCCATGGGACGGTCATGGTGTACGCCTCCAGGGTGTCGCGGACGGAGGTGCCGGCGGCCCAGCCCAGGAAGATCCCCAGCCCGATGCCGAGCACCGCCCCGAAGAGCGAGATCACCACCGACTCCAGACGGATCATCCGCTTCACCCGGGCGCGGTCCATCCCGATCGCCCGCAACATGCCGATCTCGTGCTTCCGTTCGAAGACCGACATGGCCAGGGTGTTGACCACCCCGAGCACCGCGATCAGCACGGCCATCGCCAGCAGCCCGTAGAGCATGTTCAGCAGCAGGCTGACGACCGAGCTGATCTCCTCGCTGATGGCCGCCTTGTCCTGCACGCGGACGGCCGGGTTGTGGTCGGACGCCGCGATCAGCGACTTCTCCGCCGCCGGGGAGGGCCCGTCGCGCATCGCCACCATCAGCTGGTAGTCCCGGGGCTTGTCCTGGTGGCGGTCGATCACGGCGGTGTCCACGAAGATGCCGTCGATCATCTGGTTGCCGTTGTAGACGCCGGTGACCTCCAGCTTCTCCGTCTTGTCGTCGTCGTAGAACTTCAGCGTGAGGGTGTCACCGGTGGCCAGGCCGGCGGCGTCGGCCGTCTCCTGGTCGACGAGCGCGCCGCCGCCGGCCAGGCCCGCCAGGGAACCGCCGGCGAAGTCCAGGTCCAGCACCTTGCCGACGGCCGCCGGGTCGACGCCCGTGACCTTCTGGTAGGAGCCGTCCAGATCGGCGTTCCCCTGGCGCATCGGGCTGGTCGCGGCCACCTCCGGCAGCGCGTCCAGCTTCTCGCGGACCTCCGGGTGGAGCCCGGGGCCGATGACCGACGTGACCACGTAGTCGGCGCGCATCAGCCCCACCGCCATCTTGTCCACGGCGGTCTGGACCGAGACGGCCACCACGGTCAGCCCGGTGACGAGGGTCAGCCCGATCATCAGGGCCGAGGCCGTGGACGCGGTACGGCGCGGGTTGCGCACCGCGTTGAGCCGCGCCAGCCGCCCGGCCACCCCGAAGCGGTCCACGACCACGGCGGAGGCGGCGACGACCGGACGGGACAGCAGCGGCGTCAGCACGATCACGCCGATCAGCACGGCCGCGGCCCCGGCGGCCAGCAGCGCGGTCGTCCCGCCGGAGACCCCGAGGAAGAGCATGGCCGCGCCGATCGCGGTGATCACCCCACCGAGGGAGTTGCGGACCACCAGCCCGCGCGCGGTGGGCGCGGCGTGCACACTGTTCATCGCCGCGACCGGCGGCACCTTCGCGGCCTTCCGCCCGGGCAGCCAGGCCGCCGCCATCGTCACCAGCACCCCGATGGCCAGCGCGACGAGCGGGGTCGTGGGCGAGATCACCAGCGGGCCGTCCGGGAGCTCCGCCCCGGTGGCGCCGATCGCGGCGCGCATCCCCACGGCGATACCGATGCCGGCCGCGAAGCCGAGGACGGAGGCGATCAGCCCGATGAGGAACGCCTCCAGCAGCACCGAGCGGGTCACCTGCCGCCGGGAGGCGCCGACGGCCCGCAGCAGCGCCAGTTCCTTGGTGCGCTGCGCGACGAGCATGGTGAAGGTGTTGGCGATGATGAAGACGCCGACGAAGAGCGCGATCGCGGCGAAGTAGAGCAGGGTGTTGCTGATCGCGGAGGTCTGCTCCGTGATCATCTCGGCCTGTTCGTCGGCCAGTTGGCGCCCGGTGTCGGCCTTCAGGCCCTCCGGCAGCACCTGGGCCACCTGCTGCCGGAGTTCGCGTTCCGAGGTCCCGGCGGCGGCCTGAAGGGTGATCTCCTCGTACTCGTCGCCGTCGAACAGCTTGCGGGCGGTGGCGTTGTCGAAGACCGTCAGGGTGCCGCCGGCGGCGACGTTGCCGTCGTCGGTGTCGAACACCCCGGTGATCTTCGGGGTGCGCACGGAGCCGTCCGCGGAGAGCCGCAGGGTGTCGCCCGTGCGGTAGCCGGTGCGCTCGGCGGTGCGGCTGTCGATGGCCACCTCGTCCGGGCCCTGCGGTGCCCGGCCGTCGGTGAACCGGTGGCGTGGGTCCTCGCCGTCGGGGCCGGGGAAGTGGTTGGTGCCCTGGGCGGACCAGCCGTCCCCGACGGGCCTGCCGTCCTTGCCGGCGAGGGCGGTGAAGCCGGAGAGGGTGCCGGTGACGGATTCGGCGCCGGGCAGCTTCCCGAACTTCTCCAGCAGGGCGTCGTCGAGCTTCGGGCGGTCCTCCTCCCGGGCGCTGTGGGGCCGGACGGCGACGGAGACGTGGTCGAAGCTCTGGGCGGAGCTTTTCTTGAACGCCTCGCCGAGGGTGTCGGTGAACGTCAGGGTGCCGGAGACGAAGGCGACGCCGAGGAGCACGGCGAGCACGGTCATCAGCAGCCTGGCTTTGTGCGCGAGCACATTGCGCAGGGCGGTACGGAACATGGGTGTGTCCAGGGTGGGAGGTGTCGGGAGGGGGCGGGGGAACCGGCCGGGGCCGCCCGCCGGAGAGGGCGTCCGCCGAGGGCCGGCGCTCAGCCCGTGGGAGCGGCGGTGCCTTCGGAGCCCGGCCGCGTGGACTCCCGCTGCGGGGCGGCCGCTCCCGTGGGCAGCGAGCGCATCCGGTCCAGCACGCTCTCGGCCGTCGGGCCGTGCAGCTCGTCGACGATGCGGCCGTCGGCGAGGAAGACGACGCGGTCCGCGTAGGCGGCGGCGACCGGGTCGTGGGTGACCATCACGATCGTCTGCCCCAGCTCCCGGACGGAGTTGCGGAGGAAGCCCAGCACCTCGGCGCCGGAACGGGAGTCGAGGTTGCCCGTCGGCTCGTCCGCGAAAATGATCTCGGGCTGCCCGGCGAGGGCGCGGGCCACGGCCACGCGCTGCTGCTGTCCGCCGGAGAGCTCGCTCGGCCGGTGGGTGAGTCGCCCCTCCAGGCCGACGGTCTTCACCACCTTTTCCAGCCAATCCTGGTCCGGCTTGCGGCCCGCGATGTCCATCGGGAGCGTGATGTTCTCCAGGGCGTTGAGGGTCGGCAGCAGGTTGAACGCCTGGAAGATGAAACCGATCTTGTCCCGGCGGAGCTTGGTGAGCTGCTTGTCCTTGAGCGGGCCCAGCTCCGTGCCGCCGATGGCGGCCGAACCGGAGGTGATCGTGTCCAGCCCCGCGACGCAGTGCATCAGCGTCGACTTCCCCGAGCCGGACGGGCCCATGATGGCGGTGAACTCGCCCTGCCGGAACTCGGCGGAGACGGCGTCGAGCGCCACCACCTTGGTTTCCCCCTCCCCGTAGACCTTGGTGAGGCCGGTGGCGCGGGCGGCGACCGCGGTCGATGGGGCGGCGCCCGTGGCGCCGGTGAAGCTGCTGGTCACGGGGGAGTTCTCCTGTTCCGGTACGTGTGGAGGCCCGGCCGGCCCACGGGAGTGACCACGCGGACCGGCAACGGGCCCGGCCGCCGGGAGAACCGGCGGCCGGACCTCTTCATCGTCCCGCTTCCCGGTGGCGTCCGGATCAGTCCGCGTAACCAGATTCAGGGCCCTCCCGAGCGCTACACGAACGCCCGGTCTCCTCCCTGGGGATGACCACGGAGCCCCGGCGGCCGCCGGGGGCCATCGAGATCGCGTCATTTACCGACAGCCTGGCCGGAGCGGGGCAGACCGGTACACCGGGACCAGCAGCGGCTTCTCAGGGGGCGACTTCTGACGGGGCTTCAGCTGCCAATAAAATCAGACAACCACCCTTCGGGAACGGGCTGTTCGGCGTCACGCGCCCGGCTAGTCTCGGAGGGCGCCGTGGGGGGACCGCGTTTCGTGGGAGCGGTCCCGTAGGCCTGACCAGCCCCAACGGCATCGTCATGGGGGATCCCGCCCGGATGGTGGAATGCAGACACGGTGAGCTTAAACCTCACTGGCCTAGAAGGCCGTGCCGGTTCGAGTCCGGCTCCGGGCACCCCCACGCACGTGGGGTCTGACCTGCGGAAACGACCGAATTCCGGGGGCTTGTCGCCGGCCTTTGGGCGCACCGTGGGCGCACGGCGTTCCTGATGCTGTGTCATGGCACATGAGGTCGAGCGCACGCACCTGGCAGACGAGGTGACGTCCCGGCCGGAGGCGACGTCCGGGCAGGGGGTGCGATCGGCATCGGGACGACTTGACCGGCCGGTGCTGTGGCCCGGCCGGGAAGCTGTGGTCCGGCGGCCGTCCTCGCGGACGACGCCATCCGGCAGCGTCCGGTCGACGACGCCCGCCCACCACCGGGTGCCGGGCGGCAGGTGGAAGCCGCAGGCGAAGCCGGCGATCTCCGTGCCCTCGCGCGCGAGGGCGAGCCGGAACCCGGGCGGCCGGCGTAGCCGGTGGGGCGCCGGCGGCCCGACGGAGGTGTGGTCCCTGTCCCCGGGCGGACCGGGCGGACCGGGTGGACCGGGCGGCGAGCCGGGTGGGCCGGGCCGGAACGGGAATCTTCTTCCCGGCGTCTGTGCTGACAGGAGGGATCGCGGTCGCGGGCCGTGGACCCGCGGCTTCCGAGCGGGGCTCACCCGAGGCCGCCGGCGGGGGACGTGGCCTCGGGGCGGCACCCGCAAAAGATCCTCCCCAGGCACTAGGGTGATTTTTTTGCCTGGCTATTACTCTTGAGGGCAAGGTCGCGCAGGGCGGCCATGGAGGAGTGAGATGAGGAGCAGCAACCCGGTCTTCTCGCGACGGGGATTCAGCCGCGACAACGGTTACGCGGGCTTCAACGCGGCACCGCAGGCCGGGCCCGCAGTCCAGACCGGCAACCCGTACGCGGGCACCAACCCGTACGCACAGCAGCAGGGCTACGGCGCCCCGCCACAGGCCGCCCGGATGACGATGGACGACGTCGTCATGCGGACCGGCATGACGCTCGGGACCGTCATCGTCGGTGCGGCGATCGCCTGGATCATGCAGATGCCGCTCGGGCTGGCCATCGGCGCCGCGCTCGTCGCGATGGTCCTCGCCCTCGTGCAGTCGTTCAAGCGCAAGCCCTCCCCGGCTCTGATCCTGTCGTACGCCGCCTTCGAGGGCCTCTTCCTCGGGGCGCTCAGCGGCGCGATCAACGCGCAGTTCGCCGGCGCGCCGATGCAGGCGGTGCTCGGCACCATGGCGGTCTTCGTCGGCGTGCTCATCGCCTACAAGACCCGGATCATCCGGGTCAACCAGCGGTTCTACCGCTTCGTGATGGCCGCCGCGATCGGCTTCATGCTGCTGACCGCGGTCAACCTCCTGTTCATGGTCTTCGGCGGCGGTGACGGCCTCGGCTTCCGCAGCGGCGGCCTCGGCATCATCTTCGGTATCGTCGGCATCGTCCTCGGTGCCGCGTTCCTCGCCCTGGACTTCAAGCAGGTCGAGGACGGCCTGGCCTACGGCGCTCCGCGTGAGGAGTCCTGGCTGGCGGCCTTCGGCCTGACGCTGACCCTGGTCTGGATCTACCTGGAGATGCTGCGGCTGATCGCCATCCTGCGGGGAGACTGACCCCCGTCCCCCGCCCGTGGTGTCCGCACCGCGTGGGACGCGCCGAAGGGCCCGGAGGCCGCTGCCTCCGGGCCCTTCGCATGCCGTGACGGGGAGGGGTTGAGATGGGTGAGGGTCGCCGGTGTGGCTTGTCGTCCGCCGCCGGACGGGAGGGGCCTCCTCAGTGCAGTCTGCGCGCGGCGCGCCTCAGGTCGTGTTCATGGATGATGGCCTTGGCGTGGCCGTAGGCGAGCTCGTGCTCGCCGCGCAGCCAGCTGACCTTCTCCTCGAAGCGGACGAGGGCCGGGCCCTCGTCGACGGTGCGCAGCCAGTCGGAGATCTCCCGGCCGGTGCAGTGGGGGATGCGGGAGAGCAGGTTCCGGTGGGTCTCTTCCGAGAACACTTGGGACATCGGCGCCTCCGGGCGGTTCCAAACGCTGGTCCTTCACGTCACCGTGCCTGAGGGCTCGCCTGTTGGCAATGGTCCGGAAGGCCCCATACGCTCGGGGCGTGCTGGACGTGACCTCGCTGGAGACCGCCGTGGACCGCCTCGCCGACCGACTGCGGGCCGCCCCGCGGAGCCGGCTCCGTCAGGGGGCCGCGGCCGAAGGGCTGGCGCTGGCGCGGGAGTTGGCGGTGCGGGCCCGGCGTATCGAGTGCCCGGGCGCGGAGCCGCCGATCATGCCGGAGGCAGGCCTGTTCGCCGTCGGCGACCAGGTGGCCGTCGCGGGACACGATCTGGCGATGGCGCTGCGCCATGCTGACGCCGGCGGTTCCGGCCGGCGCGCGGATCACGCGGATCGTGCGGCTGACGGGTCCGGATCCGGCTCCGGGGAGGCGGCCGGGGAGCGGCTGGCCGAGGCGCTGGAGCTGGTCCGGGCGGCGGGGGCGCGGTGCGGCTGCTGAGCCCAGCGCGCGGTGTGCGCGGCCGGAGCGGCCCGGGACGCGCGCCGGGCACGGGCCGCGTCGCCCCGGCGTGAGGCCGGGAGGGATCGTGATCACGGCCCCGGCGGGAGGTGTCCGCCGCTCCTTCGCGGTTCCCCGTGGCGAGGCGGCCGGGGCGCGGAGCCCGGAGGGGCGGGTCGGAGCGAGGCGGGTCAGAGCGAGGCGATGACGCGGTCCGCGAGGACGAAGACGCTGTCGTGCCCGCAGGAGAAGGTCAGCGCGTACGCCCCGGACACCGCGGAGCCGCCCAGCAGAATCGGTGTGGCGCCCTCGCGCAGCGCCGCGGACAGCGCTTCGGCGGTCTCCTTGTGCCCGGGGGTCATGCAGACCGTGGTGCCGTCCGCGAAGACGTAGACGTCCAGCGTGCCGAGCGGGCCGGGGCGGACATCCACCAGCGGGATGCCGTCCTCGGCCAGTTCGGCGAGGAGGGCGATGGTCCGCTCGTGGTGGACGCCGGCGGCGGCGTGCGAGGCGAAGTCGGGGTGCGAGGGGTGACGCCGGCGGGCGGCCGCCAGCTCGGCGGGACCGGCGGGCTCCTCGATCTCGGCCGAGGTGTCGCCCTCGTCGCCCTCGAAGAGCTCGGCACCGGTCACGGAGTCCGCCACCGGGGAGGATTCCAGACCGGCGGGGTCGGGCTGGCGGGGCAGCAGGCCGGGCCCGTCCTCGCCGCAGCCCGTCAGACCGCTGAGCAGCGAGGTGGCGTCGGCGGCGTCCCGGGCCTCCTGGGCGGCCCAGAAGGCGCGGGCCTCCGCCAGCTCCCGTTCGCGCTCCTCGGCCAGGGCCTGCGTGACGGCCGCGCGTATCTCTTCCCGCATGTCCTCCCGCACGCCCTCCCGCATGTCCTCGCGGGCCTCCTCGGCCGGGGCCCGCCGGGGGGCCGGAGCGGTGTGGCCCAGGGCCGCCAGCTCGGCCCGGAGGGCGTCGATCCGCCGGCGCACGCCGCGAGCGGCGAGACAGGCCGCGACTGCCGCCGCCGCGGCGGCGGACGCGGCCAGCAGCAGGGCGATGGACATGGCGCTCACTGGATTCTCTCCCGGTTTTGACGTCTCCCCCGGAAATTCCTACCTCAGCTCGGCGGCCCGGCCGTGTCCCCGTGGGCGCGGAACCTCGCCGAACGGGCAGTCTGGGTGGAGGCGCGTCGTTGAGTCAACCGTCTGAGCTGCGAGAACGGGCATACAGCGGCGCAGATCACATCCTGGGGGAGATTAGGTCACAACGGGGTCAGCGCGCCGTTCCGCCGTTGAGGAGGCGTTGAGGAGGCGGTGCGGAGGTGTTGGGGAGTGCTCGGGGAGCAGGTGAGGAGCGCTCGGGTGCGGTTGAGGAGCGGACGCGGCGGGGCGCCCCGGCGGCGGGCGGGGAGCCGTCGTCCCCGCCCGTCGTCCCCGCCCGCCGCCGGGGCCGGGACCGCCTCAGCTCAGCCGCTCGATGACCATGGCCATGCCCTGTCCGCCGCCGACACACATCGTCTCCAGGCCGAACTGCTTGTCGTGCCACTGGAGGGAGTTGATCAGGGTGCCGGTGATGCGGGCGCCGGTCATGCCGAACGGGTGCCCGACGGCGATGGCCCCGCCGTTGATGTTGAGGCGGTCCAGGTCGACGCCCAGATCGCGGTAGGAGGGGATGACCTGTGCGGCGAACGCCTCGTTGATCTCCACCAGGTCGATGTCGCCGATGGCCAGACCCGCCCGGCGCAGCGCCTGCTCGCTCGCCTCGACCGGGCCGTACCCCATGATCTCCGGGGAGAGGGCCGACAGGCCCGTGGAGACGATCCGGGCCAGCGGGGTGAGGCCCAGCTCGCGCGCCTTGGTGTCGGACATGATCACCAGTGCGGCGGCGCCGTCGTTGAGCGGGCAGCAGTTGCCGGCCGTCACCAGTCCGTCCGGGCGGAAGACGGGCTTCAGGCCCGCGACGCCCTCCAGGGTCACCCCGGCCCGGGGGCCGTCGTCCTTGCCGACGACCGTGCCGTCCGGCGTCGTGACCGGGGTGATCTCCCGCTCCCAGAAGCCCTTCCCGAGGGCCTGCTCGGCGAGGTTCTGCGAGCGCACGCCGAACTCGTCCATCTCCTGGCGGGTCACCCCCTTGAGGCGGGCCAGGTTCTCGGCCGTCTGGCCCATGGCGATGTACGGGTCGGGCAGCAGGCCGTCCTCGCGCGGGTCGTGCCAGCCGGTGCCCTCCTCCCCGGCGCGGGCCGCGGTGCGGGCCTCGGCGTCGGCGAAGAGCGGGTTGTGGGTGCCCGGCATCCCGTCCGAGGTGCCGTTCACCGAACGGGAGACGGTCTCGACACCGGCCGAGATGAAGACATCCCCCTCACCGGCGCGGATGGCGTGCAGGGCCATCCGGGAGGTCTGGAGCGAGGAGGAGCAGTAGCGGGTGATGGTGCAGCCGGGGAGGTGGTCCATGCCGAGCTGCACGGCCACGACGCGGGCGAGGTTGTGGCCCTGCTCGCCGCCGGGGAGGCCGCAGCCGAGCATCAGGTCGTCGATGTCACGCGGGTCCAGCTCCGGGATCTTGTCCAGCGCGGCCCGGATGATCGTGGTGGTCAGATCGTCCGGGCGGACGTCCTTGAGCGAGCCCTTGAAGGCCCGGCCGATCGGTGAGCGGGCGGCAGAGACGATCACGGCTTCGGGCATCACGGCTCCCAGGGGACGGCGGTGCGGGGATTCCGACTGGAAGTTACCCCCACGTAGCGGCCGGGGTCACGGCGGGCGCCGTGTGAGAACGGACTCTTTTCCAAGCGCTTGCTTACCGGATCCCTTCACCGGCCACGGGACGCGTGCCGCCCGCGGGGTCCGGTGCCGGCGCCGCCACCTCCGCGGCCGGCCGCGCACGGGTGACCGCGCCGGTCCCGGTCGCCGGCCCCTCCCCAGCCGCCGGCGCGTCCGTGGAGCCGCGCGCCGTCACGGGAGCCGGACCGCCCGCCGCGGCGGGGACTCCCCGGCGGCGGCGCAGGAGCTGGGCCCACGGACCACGGCGTGCGCCGGGAGCCACCGGGGCCACCCCCGCGTACGACACCTCCGTGCCGCTCTCCGCCGCCGCCCGGGCCGCGGCCTGGGCCACCGGGAGGACCGGGCGGGCCGCGGAACCCGGGCGGGCCTCCCCGGCCGGCGCTCCGGCCGGACCCTCCTCGGGCCACAGGCCGAGCGCCGCGCAGAGCGCCGGCAGGACGGCCATCGCGGCCGTGGCGTACCCCTGAGCCGAGGGGTGGTAGCTGTCGGGACCGAACAGCTCCCGCGGGTTGGCCTCGAACTCGGGGCCGAGCAGTGAGCCCAGGGAGACCGTGCGCCCGCCCCGCTCGACCACGGCGATCGTCTGCGCCGCCGCCAGCTGCCGGCTCAGCCGCCGCGCCACCCACCGCAGCGGCTGCCGGACGGGCTCGATGGTCCCCAGGTCGGGGCAGGTGCCCACGACCACGGCGCACCCGGCGGCGCGCAGTCGGCCGACGGCCCCGGCGAGCAGCCGGACCGAACGGGCGGCGGGCACGCGGTTGGTGACGTCGTTGGCGCCGATCATGATCACGCAGATGTCCGGGAGCCGCCCGGCGTCCGCCAGGAGCAGGGACACCTGCCGGTCCAGATCGTCCGACATCGCCCCCGTCACGGCCGCGTTCCGCAGCTCCACCGGCCGTTCCGCGACGGCCGCCAGCCCCGCGGCCAGCAGCGCGCCCGGCGTCTCCCGCGCCCGGTGGACGCCCTGCCCGGCGGCGGTCGAGTCGCCGAGGACGCCCAGGCGCAACGGGACCGCGCCGGAGCGGGCGGCGAGCGGCGGGCCGTAGCGGCCGTCAGCGCGGGGTGGCTCACCCCCGGCGGTGCCCACCAGGTGCCGCGCCCAGCGGGCCTCCGCCAGCAGCAGCCCGACCGCCGCGCCGCCCAGCAGCCCGGCCCCGCCCCCGCCGTACGCGGCCGCCGCGGCGATCCGGCGCGCCACCCGCGCCCGGGAGCCCGGCAGCGGCGCCGCCACGGGCCGGGCCCCCGGCCGGACGGCCGGTGCCGCCAGGACCGCCCGCGCCGTCCGGGCGGCCCACTCCGGCCCCGCCCACCGGGCCCGTCCCGTGGACCCGGGGGTGGACGGCCGTGCCACCTGCCGTGACCGCGTGATCCAGGCCGGCAGCGGCAGCGGCAGCGGCAGCGGGGGGGGGGGCCGGCCGGCCCGCCCCGTGGGCCCGGCGGCGGACGGCCGCGCCGGACGCCGCCGGGCCGGTGCCGCCGGCGGGACCAGCGCCGTCAGCGCTCTCCAGGCGGACCGTGCCGTGCGCGCGGGCCGCTCCACCCCCGCCGGCCCTGGTGCCCCCGCTCCCCAGGGCACGCGGGCCGTCCATGCCGTCCGGGCTGTCCGTGCCGTCCGCGCCGATGGTGCCGTGCCCGCCATGACCGCCCCGTTTCCCCGGGCGCCGCCCGCCGGCGCCGTACCGGTTTCCTGCCCGGCGCGGCCCCGCCCGCAACACCCGGCGCACGGGGCGCCGGGGCGCTACGGCGCAATAGGCTGGTGGTACGGGCACCTGAACAGCGACTGCCCCCGATCGCGGAGAACCCGCACCACCTGGAGACGTCGTGCAGTTTCACGATTCGATGATCGAGCTTGTCGGCAACACCCCGCTGGTGAAGCTCAACCATGTGACCGAAGGGCTGTCGGCGACGGTCCTGGCGAAGGTCGAGTACTTCAACCCCGGCGGCTCGGTGAAGGACCGGATCGCGCTGCGGATGATCGAGGCGGCCGAGGAGTCCGGCGAACTGCGCCCGGGCGGCACGATCGTCGAGCCGACCTCCGGCAACACCGGGGTGGGGCTGGCCATCGTGGCCCAGCAGAAGGGCTACAAGTGCGTCTTCGTCTGCCCCGACAAGGTGTCCACCGACAAGATCAACGTGCTGCGGGCGTACGGCGCGGAGGTCGTGGTCTGCCCCACCGCCGTCGACCCCTCGCACCCGGACTCGTACTACAACGTCTCGGACCGGCTGGTGCGGGAGACGCCGAACGCCTGGAAGCCCGACCAGTACAGCAACCCGCACAACCCGCTGTCGCACTACCACTCGACCGGCCCGGAGATCTGGGAGCAGACCGAGGGGCGGATCACGCACTTCGTCACGGGCGTCGGCACCGGCGGCACGATCAGCGGCACCGGGCGGTACCTCAAGGAGGTCTCCGGCGGAAAGGTCGCCGTCATCGGCGCGGACCCGGAGGGCTCGGTCTACTCCGGCGGCTCGGGGCGGCCGTATCTGGTCGAGGGCGTCGGTGAGGACTTCTGGCCGGACGCCTACGACCGTGAGGTGGCCGACGAGATCGTCCCCGTCTCGGACCGGGACTCCTTCCGGATGACCCGGCGCCTCGCCCGCGAGGAGGGGCTGCTGGTCGGCGGCTCCTGCGGGATGGCCGTGGTCGGCGCGCTGGAGGTGGCGGGGCGGCTCGGCCCGGACGACGTGGTGGTCGTGCTGCTGCCGGACAGCGGCCGCGGTTACCTGAGCAAGATCTTCAACGACGAGTGGATGGCCGACTACGGCTTCCTGGAGGAGGGCGGCCCCGCCGCCCGCGTCGGCGAGGTGCTGCGCGACAAGGACGGCGGGCTGCCCTCGCTGGTCCACATGCACCCGGAGGAGACCGTCGGCGAGGCGATCGACGTGCTGCGCGAGTACGGCGTCTCCCAGATGCCGATCGTCAAGCCGGGCGCCGGGCACCCGGACGTGATGGCCGCCGAGGTCGTCGGCTCCGTCGTCGAACGGGAGCTGCTGGACGCCCTGTTCACCGGCCGGGCCGAGCTGGGCGATCCGCTGGAGAAGCACATGAGCGCGCCGCTGCCGCACGTCGGCTCGGGCGAACCGGTGGCGGACCTGATGGCCGTACTGGAGGGCGCCGACGCCGCGGTGGTGCTGGTCGACGGCAAGCCGACCGGCGTGGTGAGCCGCCAGGACCTGCTGGCCTACCTGGCGAGGAGGGCGAAGTAGGGCATCCCTCCCGCGCGACGGGGAGAGCGGCGGGGCCCGGTCGCCGGGAGTTCCGGGAACGGTACGCGGCCGACACGCACCGGCAGCACGCGCTTAACACGGGCCGTGCAGAGTAGGTGGTGCCGGCGAGGACATCGGGCAGGTGACCTGGCCGGCACGCGAACGGCGCCAAGGACATCCGGAGCGGCTCCCGGACCTCCGTGGTCGCCCGGACACGGTCTCCCGGTCGAAGGAGCGGCCGTGTCCATCGGCGGGGACCGCCGTCGTCCCGCCCCTGGTGCTCACACTGGGGTGCGGCGGTCCCCGCCCAGCACGTTTTTCCCGGGCGGGGTGGTTCAGGAAGGCCCGGAGAGGGGCATCAGTCCCACTCGTCCGGCTCCCGTCGCTTCTCGCGGTTGCGGAACCGGGGCAGCAGGCCGCCGTGGGCGGCGTTCACCCCGACGATCCCCACCCAGGTCACGATCAGCCCGGGCAGGCCGGCCGTCGCGGCGCCGACCCCGGACAGGGGCAGGGCCATCACCAGCGAGAAGATGCCGAATCCGTACCGGCTGCCGAAGCCGCCGCCCGCCTCGCCCCGCGAGCGGGTCCCTCGCGCGACGATCATCCGGCGTTCGGCGAGCTGCCGGCGCACCCGGCGGTCGACCGCGCCGTCGAGCTTCTCCAGGAACGAGTCGACGAGTTCGGACTCGTACTCCGGTCCCAGCTCCCGGCGGGCCTGCAAGGTGGCGTCGAGTTCCTTCTTGAGCTCGGGGTCACGGGTCTCCATGCCGTCCACGCTAAGGACGGGGTGTGGCGGAGGCACTGGGGTTAACCCCCCGATCCGGGCGGGTTCACCGCCGGGACCGGGGTGGGCGGCCCCCGTCAGGCCGTGGCGGGGGGTGGCCGGCCTCGGCCGCCGGGCGCGCCGGGGGCGAGGTGCTGCATAGACTCATACAGGGTTTGAGGTTGGTGAATGGCTCGCGCCGCGTGCGGGGTCCGACGGTGGGAGGCTCCGATGGCCGGGACGTCTGGGATGCCTGGTGCCTCAGGGATGTCTGGGATGTCTGGGAGGTTCGGCACCGGGGCCGGTGGAGCGGACGGCGCGACCTCGCCGGAAGCGCGGCCGGGGAACGCCGGCGCCGGTCCGGCGGACGGTCACCCGCCCGCCGGGCCGGGCGGAACCGCTGCCGCCGCGGCGCGGCTCCAGCAGCTCTTCGAAGGCCACCGGCTGACGCCCACCCAGCGCCGGATCGCGCACTGCATGGTGCGGCGCGCGGCCGATGTGCCGTTCCTCTCCAGCGTGGAGCTGGCGGAGCTGGCCGGGGTGAGCCAGCCGTCCGTCACCCGCTTCGCGGTCGCCCTGGGGTTCGACGGCTATCCGGCGCTCCGCCGCCACCTCCGCGAGGTGCCCCCGGCCGGTGGCCCGCCCGCCGGCGGTGCCCTCACCCCGTACCAGCAGGCCGTGGAGGCGGAGATCGAGAACCTCCGTCAGGTGGCGGGCCTGCTCGCCGACGCCGGTCCCGTGGAGCGGGCGGGCCGGTTGCTGGCGGGGTCCAGCCCGCTGCCCGTGCTCGGACTGCGCGCGGCCTCCGCCCAGGCGCGGGGCTTCGCCTACTTCGCCGCCAAGGTCCACCCGGACGTCCGGCTGCTCGACGAAGGCGGGACGATGCTCGCCGACCGGATCGACGCGGCCCGCCGGGCCGGCGCCGGCGCCCTGCTCTGCTTCGCGCTGCCGCGCCATCCGCGTGAGGTGACCGAGGCCCTGGACCACGCCCGTTCCGCGGGGCTGACGGTGGTGACCGTCGCCGACAGCGCGTTCGCGCCCGTCGCCCGCCACTCCGACCTGCTGCTCCCGGCGGCCGTCGGCACCGGCCTGGTGTTCGACACCGCGTGTGCGCCGATGATGCTGGGCCGGGTGCTGCTGGAGGCGATGTGTGACGCGCTTCCCGACGCGCAGGCCCGGCTGGAGGAGTTCGACGCCCGCGCCGCCGACCGGGGACTCTTCATCGACTGACCGCGACAGCGACTGGCGGCGCCGGCCGTGAGGCCGGGGTTGGGGGATGTCCACACGTCCCTTGATAGGCAAGCAGATGCTTGCCTATTCTGCCGTCATGGCGGACGATGTCTTCAAGGCACTGGCCGACCCCACGCGCAGACGCATCCTCGACGAACTGGCGGAGCGCGGCGGTCAGTCGCTGTTCGAGATCTGCGCGCGCCTGGCGACCCGGCACGGCCTGGGCATGTCCCGCCAGGCGATCAGCCAGCACCTCGCCGTCCTGGAGGCCGCCGGGCTCGTCCGGACGCGGCGCCAGGGTCGTCAGAAACTCCACGATCTGAACACCGCGCCGCTGGAGCCGCTCCTGAACCGGTGGCTCCGGCCCGAACCCCCGGAGACCACCCCATGAGAATCCATCTGACCAGCGTCTTCGTCGACGACCAGGACAGGGCGCTGCGCTTCTACACCGATGTCCTGGGCTTCGTGAAGAAGACCGAGATCCCGCTCGGCGAACACCGCTGGCTGACCGTGGTCTCGCCGGAGGAGCCCGACGGCACCGAACTGGTGCTGGAGCCCGCCGGCCACCCCGCCGTAGGGCCCTACCGGGCGGCGCTCGCGGAGGACGGCATCCCGGTCACGTCCTTCGCCGTGGACGACGTGCACGCCGAGTTCGACCGGTTGCGCGGGCTGGGCGTGCGGTTCACCCAGGAGCCGCTCCGGATGGGCCCGGTGACCACCGCGGTGCTGGACGACACCTGCGGCAACCTGATCCAGATCGCGCACAGCGCGTAGAGCCGCCCCGGGCGAGGGCGAGGTGTCCCAGGCGGCGCGGAGAGGCGGAACGCCCGTGAAGGAGGGCGCCCCCGCTCTCATCCGATTCTCATGGCCGCTCACTACACTGCGCGTTCACCGGAACAGGTTTCGCAAGGAGACATCGGACCACTGCGAGGACGTGAGGAGGCGCGCGGTGAAGCGCGAGACGGCGACGGTGCTGGCCCGGGTGGCGGTTGCGGTACGGGCACCAGGGGTGTGGATGTGGTGGACGGGGCTGGTGGCCGCGGCGCTGGGCGCCCTGGTCCCGGTCAGCCTGGTGGGAACGCGGATCGGACTGCTCGCGGGCGCGGCGCTGCTGCCGCTCGCCGCGGTGGCCGCCTTCGTCCTCCGCCGCGGGCGCTACCGGGAACTCGCCGGGGGCGCGGTGCGCGCCGGACGGCGGGATCTCCTCCAGGACCGCGCCGTGACGGTCCGGGCCTGGCGGCGCCGGCGCCGCTGGTGGCTGCTCGCCGGCGCGGTGGCGGCCCTTGTCTCGTCCCTGCTGGCCCCCGCGGCGGGCGGGTTGCTGCTGGCCGGGGCCGGGGCCGGACTGTGGGCCAAGGCGGTGTGGCTGGGCAGCCTCGAACGCCGGAACGAGACGCTGCTGTGGTTCCGTGCCGACCGCGCCGGGCGCGGCCCCGTGGGCACGGCGGTCGACGGGTACCGCACGACGGGCATCGCCGCCGGGGACGCCGGTCCGGGCGGCGGCAGGCGGAAGGCCGTCCCCGCGGCTCCCGCTCCGGTCGCGCCCACCCCGCCGCCCCGGCCGAAGGGGGCCGCGGGGCCGTCCCGTAGGCGGCCGGGGCGCCCCGGCGCCGGCGTAGTGGGGGGACGGAAGCCGGCACAGGGGGGCGCCGGGAAGACCCGGGAAACCGGAAGCTCCGGGCGCGCCGGGGCCGTCGAGGCCGCCGGTACGTAGCCGTCGGTACGTAGCCGTCGGTACGTACCGGCGTACGGGGGTCCGGGGCAGGGGGCCGCGCCGTCCCACCGCGACGACGCGCGGGCCCCGGCCCCCGGGCTCCGGCAGGTCAGAGGCCGAGGAGCGCCTCCCGGTGGTCACCGCCGCTCTCGGCGACGATCTCGTCGATCCGCTGCGCCGGGCGTACGAGTGCGAACCGCACGCCCCCGGGGGCGGCTTCCGCCGTCCGGCCCCCACCGTCGGCCGGGTCGCCGCCCGGTCCGCCGCTCGCGCTCCGGCCGCCGCCCGTGACCGTTCCGTCCGGGGCGGCCGTTCCGTCCGGCCGGGCAGGTGCCCCGGTTTCGCCGGGCTCCCCGGCCGCCTCGGCCGCCTCGGGGTCCCCGGCCGCCTCCGCCGCCACGGCTTCCTCGGCGAAGCCGTAGACCGCCGGCCGGGGCAGGCTGTTGTAGGCGAAGTGGTTGGAGAAGTAGTAGGCGCCGGTGTCCAGCAGCGCGACCAGGTCGCCGCTCGCCAGCAGCGGCAGCGGGCGCTCCCGCGCCACCAGGTCACCGGCGAAGCAGCACGGCCCGGCGACGTCCTGCGCGATCTCCGGTCCCGTCCGCGGCCGGCCCGCCGCGTCGTAGGCCGCCACCCGCAGCGGCCAGGAGTCCGGCGCGAACACCGTACGGGTGGCGAGCTGCGCTCCCGCGTGGGTGACGGCGATCGGCCGCCCGCCCGACGACTTGGTGTACTCCACGCGCGCCAGGACGGTGCCGTGTTTGGCGAGCAGCGACCGGCCGAACTCGGTGACCAGCCCGTACCGCCCTTCGAAGAGGCCGGGCACGGCGCTCCGCAGGGCCCGCGCGTAGTCGCGATGGGACGGGTGTTCCTGGTCGGAGGTGAAGTTCACCGGGAGTCCGCCGCCGAGGTCCAGACTGGTGATGCGGCGTTCCCCCGCCGCCGCGTTGATCTCCTCCGCCAGCTCGTACAGCTCCCGCACCCCGCGGACCATCAGGTCCAGCGGGATGCCCTGGGAGCCGGTGTGCGCGTGGAGCCGGGTCAGCCAGGGCCGGGCGACGGCGGCGCGGACCAGCCAGTCGCGCGCCCCCTCGTCGCGCAGCGCCACGCCGAACTTGGAGGTGCCGGTGGCGGTGGACATCGCCGCGATGGAACCCCCGCCGACCTGCGGGTTGACCCGGATGCCGAGTGGCCCGCGCGGCGCGCCGGAAGCCCCGCCGACGAGGGAGGACCCGCCGACGAGGGAGTCCAGGCGGGACAGCTCCTCCGCGTTGTCGGCGTTGACGGCGATCCCGAGCGCCAGCGCCTCCCGCAGTTCGGCCTCCGACTTGGCGGGCGAGTCCAGGACGACATGGGACGCGGGGACCCCCGCCGCGCGGGCCAGCGCCAGTTCCCCGGGGCTGGCCACCTCACACCCCAGCCCCTCCGCGGCGAGCAGCCGCAGGACGGGCACCAGGGGCGCGGCCTTGACCGCGAAGGAGTGCAGGACGGGCGTACCGGGGGCGGTGACCTCAGCGAACGCGGCGTGCAGCGCGGCGGCGGAGGCCCGGATACCGGCCACGTCCAGCAACCCGGCGACCGGCTCCGCCGGGCCGACGAGACCCTGGCGGACGGCGGCCCACACCGCCCGGTCCCGCCGCGCGGCGGAAGCGGCGGCGGTGGCGGCCGCCGCGGTGTCCCCGGCGGCGCGGGCCGGGGTCCCGGGTACGGCCGGGGGCCCGTCCGCCGCTCCGGCCCCGGCCGCGCCGCCGCCGGGCCTGGTGTTCCGGCCGGACGCCGCCGGTGAGGCAACCGGCGGGGGCGCCGGTGAGGTCGCCGGCGGGGGAGCCGCCACCGTCCCGGCGTCCGGCCGCCCGGGTCCGTCCTCATAGCTCGTCATGGTGCCAACTCCATCATCAGGCGGGTCAGGACGCCTCCGCTGCCCGGGAGCCGTCCGCTCCTTCCGCCACCGGGCCGTCCCGGTGGCGCAGCGGCAGCCAGGGGAAGAGACAGAGACAGGAAAAGGGGGGAGGGGCGAGGGATGCGGGGTGCGGGAGAGGCCGCGGGCCGGCGGGAGGAGAGGAAGGAGAAGGAGAGGGCGGACGGGGCGGGAGGCAGCCTTCCTCTGCCCGCCGCACGGGCGTTCACCCCTGGTTGACTAGAGATATTCAGGGGGCGACCATGTGAATGAATCAATCCATGCGGTCGGGCGGAGGCCCGGCCCGGCAGGGAGGCAGGCCCATGGCGGGACCGCGACCCGTGCGCGCGCCGCGCGGCACGGAGCTGAGCGCCCGGGGGTGGCCGCAGGAGGCCGCCCTGCGCATGCTGAGCAACAACCTCGACCCGGAGGTCGCCGAACACCCTGACCGGCTCGTCGTCTACGGCGGCACCGGCAAGGCCGCCCGCGACTGGAACTCGTTCGACGCCATGGTCCGCACCCTGCGCGGCCTCGGACCGGACGAGACGATGCTCGTCCAGTCCGGCCGCCCCGTCGGGGTGATGCGGACCCACGAGTGGGCGCCGCGCGTGCTGATCGCCAACTCCAACCTCGTCGGCGACTGGGCCACCTGGGAGGAGTTCCGCCGGCTGGAGGCGCTCGGCCTCACCATGTACGGGCAGATGACGGCCGGTTCGTGGATCTACATCGGCACCCAGGGCATCCTCCAGGGCACGTACGAGACCTTCGCCGCCGTCGCGGCCCGGCTCGCGGAACGCGGGCGGGGGGACGGCAGCCTCGCCGGCACCGTCACCCTCACCGCCGGACTCGGTGGCATGGGCGGGGCGCAGCCGCTCGCCGTCACCATGAACGGCGGTGTCGCCCTCTGCGTCGACTGCGACCCCCGCGCCATCGAACGCCGCATCGGCCACCGCTACCTGGACGTCCGCGCGGACAGTCCCGAGCACGCGCTGCGGCTGGCCACCGAGGCCCGCGACCGCCGTGAGCCGCTGTCGATCGGACTGCTCGGCAACGCGGCCGAGGTGCTGCCCCGGCTGCTGGCCGAGGGTGCGCCGATCGACATCGTCACCGACCAGACCAGCGCCCACGACCCCCTCAGCTACCTCCCCGTCGGCGTGGACTTCGCGGACATGGCCCGGTACGCCGCCGAGAAGCCCGCCGACTTCACCGCCCGTGCCCGGGAGTCCATGGCCCGGCACGTGGAGGCGATGGTGGGCTTCCAGGACGCGGGCGCCGAGGTCTTCGACTACGGCAACTCCATCCGCGGCGAGGCCCAGCTCGCCGGATACGGGCGGGCGTTCGACTTCCCCGGCTTCGTCCCCGCCTACATCCGGCCGCTGTTCGCCGAGGGGAAGGGCCCGTTCCGCTGGGCCGCGCTCTCCGGCGACCCCCGCGACATCGCCGCCACCGACCGCGCCGTCCTCGACCTCTTCCCCGGCAACGAGTCGCTCGCGCGCTGGATCAAGCTCGCGGGCGAGCGCGTGCACTTCCAGGGGCTGCCCGCCCGGATCTGCTGGCTCGGCTACGGCGAACGTGACAAGGCCGGTGAGCGCTTCAACGACATGGTGGCCTCCGGCGAGCTGCGCGCCCCCGTCGTCATCGGCCGCGACCACCTCGACTGCGGCTCCGTCGCCTCCCCGTACCGCGAGACCGAGGCCATGCGCGACGGCTCGGACGCCATCGCCGACTGGCCGCTGCTCAACGCCATGGTGAACGTCGCCTCCGGGGCCTCCTGGGTCTCGATCCACCACGGCGGCGGCGTCGGTATGGGCCGTTCCCTCCACGCCGGGCAGGTGACGGTCGCCGACGGCACCGCGCTCGCCGGGGAGAAGATCCGCCGGGTGCTCACCAACGACCCTGGGATGGGCGTCATCCGCCATGTCGACGCCGGGTACGAGCGCGCCGAGGAGATCGCCGCCGAGCGCGGCGTCCGCGTCCCGATGCGCGAGGGCGGCCCCGAGGGCTCCGGCGGCGTCCCCGGGACCGTCCCCGGTGGGGGCTCCGGGAACGGCGGGGAAGGGGTGGCCGGATGAGCCCCGCCGCCCCCGCCGTCCGGGGCTGGACGCGCGGCGCGTCCTTCCAGGAGATGTGGCGCGACCTCACGCCCCTCGGCCGTCACCCCGGCAGCGGCGGCTACCGCCGGTACGCCTGGACCGCGGCCGACGCCGACTGCCGCGCCTGGTTCGCCGACCAGGCCCGCGCCCGCGGCTTGAGCTGCGAGACGGACCGCAACGGCAACCAGTGGGCTTGGCTCGGCGAGCCCGCGGACGCGGATCCGGCCCCGTCCGGCGGACCCGGCACCGGCGGCGCCTCCGGCAGCCCCGGCGCGGGGTCCGGCGCCGTGGTGACCGGCTCGCACCTGGACTCCGTACCGGACGGCGGCGCCTTCGACGGGCCGCTCGGCGTCGTCTCCGCGTTCGCCGCCCTCGACGAACTCCTCGCCCGGGGTGCCCGCCCGTCCCGTCCGCTGGCCGTCGCCAACTTCGCCGACGAGGAGGGCGCCCGCTTCGGCCTCGCCTGCGCGGGCTCCCGCCTCACCACCGGCCGGCTCACCCCCGAGGCCGCCCGCGCGCTCCGCGACGCCGGGGGCACCACGCTCGCCACGGCGATGGAGCGGGCCGGGCACGACCCGGACGGACTCGGCCCCGACCCCGGACGCCTCGCCCGGATCGGCGCGTTCGTCGAACTCCATGTCGAACAGGGCCGCACCCTGGCCCGCACCGGTGACCCCCTGGGCGTGGCCTCCGCCATCTGGCCGCACGGCCGCTGGCGCTTCGACTTCCACGGTGAGGCCAACCACGCCGGCACCACGCTCCTCACCGACCGGCACGACCCGATGCTCACCTACGCGCACACCGTGCTCGCCGCCCGTGAGGAGGCCCACCGCGCCGGGGCGCTGGCCACCTTCGGCAAGACCGCCGTCGAGCCGAACGGCGTCAACGCCATCGCCTCCCTCGTCCGCGGCTGGCTCGACTCGCGCGCCGCCGACGAGCGCACCCTCGACGCGCTGGTCACCGCCGTCGAACGGGCCGCGGCCGCCCACGGGGAGCGGGACGGGGTGACGGTGCGCGTCACCCGGGAGTCGTACACCCCCGTGGTGGAGTTCGAACACGCCCTGCGGGACCGGATCGCCGGGCTGCTCGGCGGTGCCCGGCTGCTGCCGACCGGCGCCGGACACGACGCGGGCATCCTCTCCGCGGCCGTCCCGTCCGCCATGCTCTTCGTACGGAACCCCACCGGCGTCTCGCACTCACCCGCCGAGACCGCCGCCGAGGACGACTGTCTCGCCGGGGTCACCGCGCTCGCCGACGTACTGGAGGGACTGGCGTGCCCCTGACCTACTGGGCCGAGTACGCCTGGACCGGTGACGGTAACGGTGACGGCGGCGACGGCGGCGACGGCCGGGGCGGCGGTGACGGAAGCGGTGGTGGGGCCGGGGCCGGGGCGGGGTCCGGGATCCAGGCCGGGGTGACCGTCGTGACCGGCGAGGACGGGCGGATCACCGAGGTCACCCCCGGCGTCCCGGCCCCGCCGCCCGGAGCGGAGCCGCTGCGCGGGCTGACCCTCCCCGGCCTGGCCGACGCGCACTCCCACGCCTTCCACCGTGCCCTGCGCGGCCGTACGCAGTCCGGCGGCGGCCCGGGCGGCCCGGGCGGGGGAGCGGAGGCGTCCGGCGGGGGAGCGGCCCGGGCCCGGCCCGGCGGGGCGCCCGGCTCCTTCTGGGCCTGGCGCGAGGTCATGTACGCGGCCGCCGCCCGGCTCACCCCGGACGGCTACCACGCCCTCGCCCGCGCGGTCTACGCCGAGATGGCCCTGGCGGGCATCACCTGCGTCGGCGAGTTCCACTACCTCCACCACGCGCCCGGCGGCGTCCGCTACGCCGACCCCAACGCCATGGGGGAGGCGCTGATCGCGGCGGCGGCCGAGGCCGGCATCCGGATCACCCTCCTCGACACCGCCTATCTCTCCGCCGGCCTGGGCTCCGGCTCCGGCGGAGAGCCGCTGGAGGGCCCGCAGCTCCGCTT
This sequence comes from Streptomyces zingiberis, assembly GCF_012034935.1. Lineage (GTDB taxonomy): Bacteria > Actinomycetota > Actinomycetes > Streptomycetales > Streptomycetaceae > Streptomyces > Streptomyces zingiberis. The sequence continues at coordinate 57,788 of NZ_JAATEN010000017.1, read as the reverse complement.
CGGCGACGGCACCGCCGAGGCCTGGGCGGAGCGCGCCGCCGCGCTGAAACCCGCGGCGCACGCCCGGATCGGCGCGGCCGTCCACTCCGTGCGCGCCGTCCCCGCCGCCGGGCTGCCGGTGGTCGCCGCCTGGGCGCGGAAACGCGGGGCACCGCTCCATGTCCACCTCTCCGAACAGCCGGCCGAGAACGAGGCCTGCCTCGGCGCCCACGGCCGCACCCCCACCCGGCTCCTCGCCGACCACGGGGTCCTCGGCCCGGGCACCACCGCCGTGCACGCCACCCACCTCACCGACGCGGACATCGCCCTGCTCGGCGGCGGCCGCACCGGCGTGTGCGTCTGCCCCACCACCGAGCGGGACCTCGCCGACGGCATCGGCCCGGCCGCCCGCCTGCGCGACGCGGGCAGCCCCCTCTCCCTCGGCAGCGACAGCCACGCCGTCATCGACCTGCTGGAGGAGGCGCGCGCCCTGGAACTGGACGAACGGCTCGGTTCCCGCACCCGCGGCCACTGGACGGCCGCCGGGCTGCTGACCGCCGCCACCGCAACCGGGCACGCCGCGCTGGGCTGGCCCGAGGCGGGCCGGATCGCGCCCGGCGCCCTCGCGGACCTCACCACCGTCGCCCTGGACTCGGTGCGCACGGCGGGCCCGCCGCCCGCCCTGGCCGCCGAGACGGCCGTGTTCGCCGCGACGGCCGCCGACATCCGGCACACGGTCGTCGCCGGCCGCCCCGTGGTCCGCGACGGGGTGCACCGGCTCGTCGAGGACGTCCCCGCCGCCCTGGCCCGCTCGATCGCCGGCCTGCTGGACGAGCGGTGACCCGCCGGGGCACCCCGCCGACCGCCGACCGCCGACCGCCGTGCGCCGGAGCGCCACGGAGCCGCCGCACCCGACCGAGGAGACACCGTGAACTCACCCGGAGCCGGCCCGTCCGGAACCGCCGGACCCCGCGCGTCCCGCCGCCCCGAGGGCCCCGAGGGCCCCGGCGGCCCCGGCGGCCGGCGGCCGGAGCCCGCGGGGCAGGAGCCGGGGCCGGGCGGGGGACCGGCCCCCGCCGGCGCGCCCCCCGCGGTCCCGCCGTCCGTCCCGGCCGCCACCGGCGCCGTCCCCGCGTCCGTGCCGTCCGGCACCACCCTCGTCACCGGTATCGGGGTGCTGGTCACCAACGATCCCGCCCTGGGCGAGGGCCCGCTCGGGCTGGTGCGGGAGGCGGCGCTCGTCCTCGACGGCGAGCGCGTCGCCTGGGCCGGTCCGGCCGGACGGGCCCCCACGGCCGACGCCCGGGTGGACGCCGGGGGACGCGCCGCCCTCCCCGGCTTCGTCGACTCCCACACCCATCTGGTGTTCGACGGGGACCGCACCGAGGAGTTCGGCGCGCGGATGTCCGGGCGCCCCTACGCCGCGGGCGGCATCCGCACCACCGTCGCCGCCACCCGCGCGGCCGGCGACGAGCGGCTGCACGCCAACGTCGCCCGCTACGTCGCCGAGGCGCTGCGCCAGGGCACCACCGTCGTCGAGACCAAGTCCGGCTACGGGCTCAGCCCCGGCGAGGAGGCCCGCGCCCTGCGGATCGCCGCCGCGCACACCGACGAGACCACCTTCCTCGGCGCGCACATCGTGCCGCCCGAGTACGAGGACGACCCGGCCGGTTACGTCGCCCTCGTCACCGGCCCGATGCTGGACGCCTGTGCCCCGTACGCCCGCTGGGTGGACGTCTTCTGCGAGCGGGGGGCGTTCGACGGCGACCAGGCCCGCGCGATCCTCACCGCCGGAGCCGCGCGCGGCCTCGTCCCGCGCGTCCACGCCAACCAGCTCTCGTACGGCCCCGGGGTGCGGCTCGCCGTCGAGCTGGACGCCGCCTCCGCCGACCACTGCACCCATCTCACCGACGAGGACGTCGACGCCCTCGCCCAGGGGCGCACGGTGGCCACCCTGCTGCCCGGCGCGGAGTTCTCCACCCGCGCTCCCTGGCCCGACGCGCGCCGTCTCCTCGACGCGGGCGCCACCGTCGCCCTCTCCACCGACTGCAACCCCGGCTCGTCCTTCACCAGCTCGATGCCGTTCTGCATCGCCCTGGCGGTGCGGGAGATGGGCATGACGCCCGACGAGGCCGTGTGGGCGGCGACGGCCGGCGGGGCCGCCGCGCTCCGCCGCACCGACGTCGGCCGGCTCGCGCCGGGGGCGCGGGCGGATCTGCTGCTGCTGGACGCGCCGTCCCCCGTGCACCTCGCCTACCGGCCGGGGGTGCCCCTGGTGTCCGCGGTCTGGCGGCGCGGCGCACGGGTCCACTGAGCCACGGCCCCACCGCTCCGCCCGCACCGCCACGCCGCCGTACCGCCGGCCCGGGGGACCGCTGCGGGCGCGGGGGAAGACACGGAGAAGCCCGCCCCACGGGGGACGGGCTTCTCCGTGCTGCCGAAGCGATGTGCCGGAAGGGGAAGCTGAGGGGAAGACGGGGGAGGGGGAGCCGCGCTCACTCCTCGACGAGCAGCGCTGAGCGCAGCCGTCTCAGCGTCCGGGAGAGCAGCCGGGAGACGTGCATCTGCGAGATGCCCAGCTCCTCGCCGATCTCCGCCTGGGTCAGGTTGGCGACGAACCGCAGGGACAGGATCTGCCGGTCCCGGGAGGGGAGTTCGGCGATCAGCGGCTTGAGGGAGGCGATGTACTCGATGCCCTCCAGCCCGTGGTCCTCGTAGCCGAGACGGTCGGCGAGGGCGCCCTCGCTGTCGTCCTCCTCGGGCTGGGCGTCGAGCGAGCTGGCCGTGTAGGCGTTGCTCGCGGCCATGCCCTCCACGACCTCGTCGGTGGTGATCGAGAGGCGCTCGGCGAGTTCGGCGACCGTGGGCGAGCGGTCGAGCCGCTGGGCCAGTTCGTCGCCCGCCTTGGCGAGGTCCAGCCGCAGCTCCTGAAGGCGCCGGGGCACCCGCACCGACCAGCTGGTGTCCCGGAAGAAGCGCTTGATCTCACCGATGATCGTCGGCATCGCGAAGGTGGGGAACTCCACCCCGCGGCTGAGCTCGAACCGGTCGATCGCCTTGATCAGCCCGATGGTGCCGACCTGGACGATGTCCTCCATCGGCTCGCTGCGGGACCGGAAGCGCGACGCGGCGAACTTCACCAGGGCCACGTTGAGCTCGATGAGGGTGTTGCGGACGTAGGCGTGCTCGTGGGTACCCTCCTCCAGCCCTTCCAGCCGGGCGAAGAGCGTCCGGGACAGGGCCCGGGCGTCCAGCGGCTCCACCGTCTCACCGGGCGCCGCCCCGGGGAGCCCCGCGATCCCCCCGGCCGCCGGGAGATCGGCGAGGCCCGTGAGGCCCGTGAGGTCGCGGTGGCCGGAGAGGCCGGCGGGCACGGGGAACGGAGCCGCGGACTCCACGTCGGCGGCCGCCGACGCAGCGAGCGCCGCGATCCCGGGCGTCCCGGGGGGTTCGTACGCGGGGTCGTACGACGCGGAGCCGTACGCGGTGCGCGCTTCGTCGAGCTGGCGTGACATGGAAAAATCCTCCATCGTTCCCGGCGTATGGCTGCCGGAGCCGGTCGTGTCCTGCGGTGTGCGGCGCCTCCGAGCCGACGTGACCTACGTGTCCCTTCTAGCCCTACCCGCTTCCCCGGTGGCAAAGCAAGGGGTAATTGTCCGTATTTGCGTAGTTGGTGGGGAAGTTCGACTACCGGGAGCGGTATCGAAGGCGTAGTCTTCGCTCTGCCGTCGCCATTAACCGGAAGGGGTGCGCATGGACCGCGGGACAGTCGGCAGTACGAACAAGGGCCGACTGCACGTCGAGGTGCGCCACCACGGCCCCACTGCCGTCGTGACGCCGGCCGGTGAGCTCGACCACCACACCGCCGACGCGCTGCGGGGACCGCTGGACGAATGCCTCGACCAGGGGACGTCCCGCCTGGTCGTGGACTGCTCCCAGCTGGAGTTCTGCGACTCCACGGGTCTGAACGTGCTGCTCGGCGCCCGGCTCCGGGCCGAGGACGCCGGAGGCTCGGTCCACCTGGCCGGAATGCTCCCCGTCGTGGCGCGGGTGTTCGAGATCACGGGCGCCGAAGCGGTCTTCACCGTCCACGGCACCCTTGAGGAAGCGCTCGCCGACTCACCGGCCGACTGATCCACCCCTTCGACCGCCCCGCCCGCTCCGTGGACGAACCGTTACGCCCGTCACACCACGTGACACGAATATCTCGAATATGTGGGTGTTCCCCTGGAGAGGTCGGGCAGGAGACAGCTGAATCTGATGAAACCGTCGGGTACCCACAACCTGTCTATCGGCGAACCGGTGAGGTGAAGCGCTGATGAGCACCACTCGCCCGTTGTCGCCGGGCGATCGCGGTCCGGATCCGGGCGATCCAGCGTCCCCACCGCCCTTGGCCGGCTTCGGACAGGTGCGCACCCTGCGCCTGGAGGGCGTCAGCGGGATCGTGCCGACCGCGCGGGACTTCACCCGCGAGGCGCTCCACGACTGGGGCTGGCTGCCGGCCGGCACCCCTGAGCAGCGTGCCGCCGCCGAGGACGTCCTGCTGGTCGTCTCCGAGCTGGTCACCAACGCCTGCCTGCACGCCGAGGGCCCCGAGGAACTCCGCCTCGGCGCCGCCGGGAAGGTGCTGCGGCTGGAGATCACGGACCACGGCGAGGGCTCCCCCGAGCCCCGCACCCCGCACCGCGCGGGCCGCCCCGGTGGCCACGGCATGTTCATCGTCCAGCGGCTCTGCAAGGACTGGGGGGTCGTACGGCGGGACGACGGGATGGGCAAGACCGTCTGGGCGGAGCTCACCGCACCGGAGTGACCGGCCCGGCCGCCGTGTCCCGCGCCCCGGGACGCCGCACGGCTCCGCCCTTCTCAGGGGCGCCGGGGCCGGGAGGGCGACCGGCGCCGCGGCGGGTGCCCCGGCCCCTGGCATGACGAGACGGCCGGCGCCCGGCCACGCACGTACCGCTCCGGCGCACCGCACCGCGGTGCGCCGCGTCGTCACGCGCGCAGCCCGACGGGCCGGCCGGCTCCCGCCGCGACCGGTCCCGAGCCCCGCGCCCCTCAACCCCGTACCCCTCCCTGATCCGCGCTGACCTGCTCTGCCCTGCCCTGCCCTGCCCTGCTCCGCGCTCCCCTGCGCCGACCTGCTCCGGTCCGCCGGATCGTCCGGCGGGCCCGGGTCCCGGCGGGGCCGGGCCGAACGGGCTCCCGCCCGCAAGGACCGGCTGAGTACCCGGGAGGGCGGGCTCCAATCCCGCCGAGCGGATTTTTCTCCGCGCTTTTTCTCCGGGGTGGCCGGAGGCGGCCCGAGCCGGTCCTTCCGCCGCTCCGGTCTCCTCCGGACGGGGGCGGCCACGCCGTGCACCGCGTGGCCGCCCCCTCCCGGAACGTCGCCGGCCGCCGGGTCCGCGGGACCGGTCGGCGGACGTCGCCCATCCGCGCCCGGATGCGGCGGGAGGCCACCAGGAACGCCAGGCCGGCGCCCGCGGCGACCGGCGCCGGCCGTTGCGGCCCCGTACGAGAGACGGATCACGTCCTGCCCGGTCCCTTCCGGCCCCGGTGGCCCCGGCAGTCCCCCGGGGCCACCGGGTCCCGGGGACCACCCCGGCCGCCACCCCGCGCGGACTACCATCACCCCATGACCCGTGTACTGCTCGCCGAGGATGACGCGTCCATCTCGGAGCCGCTCGCCCGCGCCCTGCGCCGCGAGGGGTACGAGGTCGAGGTGAAGGAGGACGGCCCCGGCGCGCTCGACACCGGCCTGCGGGACGCCGTCGATCTCCTCGTCCTCGATCTGGGGCTGCCGGGCATGGACGGGCTGGAGGTGGCCCGGCGGCTCCGCACCGAGGGGCACACCTTCCCGATCCTGGTGCTCACCGCCCGCGCCGACGAGGTGGACACCGTGGTCGGCCTCGACGCCGGCGCCGACGACTACGTCACCAAGCCCTTCCGCCTGGCCGAGCTGCTGGCCCGGGTGCGGGCCCTGCTGCGCCGGGGCGTGGCCGAGGCCCCGCAGCCGCCGGCCACCCACGGGGTGCGGATCGACGTCGAGTCCCACCGCGCCTGGATGGACGAGGAGGAACTCCAGCTCACCGCCAAGGAGTTCGACCTGCTGCGGGTGCTGGTCCGGGACGCCGGCCGGGTCGTCACCCGGGACCAGCTGATGCGCGAGGTCTGGGACACCACGTGGTGGTCCTCGACCAAGACGCTCGACATGCACATCTCCTGGCTCCGCAAGAAGCTGGGCGACGACGCCGCCAACCCCCGCTACATCGCCACCGTGCGCGGTGTCGGATTCCGTTTCGAGAAGAGCTGACCCCGCGGGCCCGCGCGACCGTCCCCGGAACCCCGCCAGGCCCTCGCCCCGGAGGGCACCGTGCGCCGTCGTCTGATCAACTCCACCCTCGCCGTGGTCCTCGTGGTGATCGCCGTGTTCGGGATCTCCCTGGTCCTGGTGGAGTCCCGCACGATCATGGAGTCGGCGCACGAGAGCGTGGAGTCCGACGCGGTCCGCCTGATGAGCGTGGTGGACGGCCGGCTCGCCGGCGGCGACAGCGGTGAGGAGATCGGCCGCGACCTCCTCCACGACCAGGTGACCGCGGGCCGCTACGCCCGCGTCGACCTCCCCGGCGGCGGGACGATCGAGATCGGCGACCGCCCCGGCGGCGAGGCCATCGAGGCCCGGGTCACCGGTGAGCAAGGGGAACGGATCACCGTCCGGGAGTCCTCCGCCGCCGTCCGTGACGAGATCGTCCGCGCCGTACTGATCATTTGCGCCGTCTCGCTCTTCGCGGTCCTGGCGGCCCTGCTGCTGGCGCTCTGGCAGGCACGCCGGCTGACCGCCCCGCTCACCGACCTCGCCGACACCGCGGAGCGGCTCGGCTCCGGCGACCCCCGGCCGCGTCACCGCCGGTACGGCGTCCCCGAACTCGACCGGGTCGCGGATGTCCTGGACGCCAGCGCCGAACGGATCGCGCGGATGCTCACCGCCGAGCGGCGGCTCGCCGCGGACGCCTCGCACCAGCTCCGCACCCCGCTGACGGCGCTCTCCATGCGGCTGGAGGAGATCTCCGCCACGGACGACCCGGAGACCGTGAAGGAGGAGGCCGCCATAGCGCTCGGGCAGGTCGAGCGGCTCACCGACGTGGTCCAGCGGCTGCTCACCAACTCCCGCGACCCGCGCAGCGGCTCGGGTGTCTCCTTCGACCTGGACGAGGTGGTCAAGCAGCAGGTGGAGGAGTGGCGGCCGGCCTACCGCAGCGCGGGCCGGGCCGTGGTCTGCTCGGGCAAGAAGGGGCTGCGGGCCGTGGGCACCCCGGGCGCCGTCTCCCAGGTGCTGGCCACGCTGGTGGAGAACTCCCTGATGCACGGGGCGGGGACGGTGGCGCTGCGCACCCGGGTCACCGGCAACCAGGTCGTCGTCGAGGTCGCGGACGAGGGCCCGGGCGTCTCCCCGGAACTCGGCGCGCGCGTCTTCGAGCGCACGGTCAGCGGGCGCAACTCCACGGGCATCGGCCTGGCGGTGGCCCGGGACCTGGCGGAGGCGGACGGCGGCCGGCTCGAACTGCTGCAGCAGCGGCCACCGGTGTTCGCGGTCTTCCTGAGCCGGGCGGTCTCGTGGGGCGCGGACTCGTGAGGTGCGGTCTCCTGAGGTGCGCGGGCTCGTGAGGTAGGCGGGCCCGCGGGTCCGGTCGGCCCCGTAGGCCTCGTCGTTCCCCGGCCGGCGCACGGCAAGCCGCGCTCAGCCCAGCGGGCGTTCCTGCTCCCCGACGGGGCCGGCACCGCCCGGCCCGCCGGCCGCGCCGGCGGGCCCGGCCGCGCCGGCGGGGAAGGTACCGACCGTGACGGTCTCCCGCTCCGGCCGCCCCCGGAACACCCAGGTCCGGTAGGACCAGAAGCGGAACACCGAGGCCGCGCCGACCCCCACCACGTTCTTGGCGAGGTTGTCGGCGAGCGCGGAGGTGAAACCGAGGCCGTAGTGGGAGAGCGCCAGGATGCCGTTCTCGATGATCAGGCCGATGAGGTTGAAGAAGAGGAACAGGCCCAGCTCCCGGCTCTGCCCGCTCTTGTCCCGGGCCCGGTAGGTCCAGTGCCGGTTGCCGATGTAGTTGGTGAAGGTCGCGACGGCCGTGGCGATCACCCCGGAGCGGACGACGGCCAGCCCGAAGCCGTGCACGCAGAGGTTGAAGACCAGGATGTTGACCACGGTGCCGAAGGCCCCCACCGTCCCGAACTTGGCGGCTTCGCGGGCGAGCCGCCGTAGGCGCTGGCGCAGTCTCGTCGGCCGTCCGGTCATGGGGGTGATCTGGCTCCGTCGCTCGGCGGCCTGGGTGCTGGGTGGTCCGGCTCCTCATGCTATCCAGGGCCGTGGCGCGTCGCTCGCCGGTTCGCGCCCGGAAGGCGACAGCGCCCCGCCGCGGGCGGGTGGCCGGGTGCTTGGAGGATCCTCCGAGTATCCGCCCGCCGGGGCACCACCGGCGGGCGGATACCCTGGACCGGTGACATTTCCGGTAGTCGGCATGGTCGGCGGCGGCCAGCTCGCCCGTATGACCCACGAGGCGGGCATCCCGCTCGGCATCAGGTTCAAGCTGCTCAGCGCCTCCCCGCAGGAGTCCGCGGCCCAGGTCGTGCGTGACGTGGTGGTGGGGGACCACCGCGATCTCGACACCCTTCGGCGTTTCGCACAAGGCTGTGACGTGATCACCTTCGATCACGAACATGTGCCGACCGAGCATCTGCGGGCGCTGGAGGCGGAGGGCGTCCCCGTCCGTCCCGGCCCGGACGCGCTGGTCCACGCGCAGGACAAGGGGGTGATGCGGGCCGCGCTGGACCGGATCGGCATCGCGAGCCCCCGCCACCGGATCGTCACGGACCCGGCCGACGTCACCCGCTTCGCGGCCGAGGGCGCCACCGGCGGCGACGGATACCCGGTGGTCCTCAAGACCGTCCGCGGCGGCTACGACGGCAAGGGCGTCTGGGTCGTCCGGGACGAGGCCGGGGCCGCCGAGCCGTTCCGGGCGGGCGTGCCCGTGCTCGCCGAGGAGAAGGTGGACTTCGCCCGCGAGCTGGCGGCCTCCGTCGTCCGCTCGCCGCACGGCCAGGCCGTCGCCTACCCCGTGGTGGAGTCCGTGCAGGTGGACGGGGTCTGCGACACCGTGATCGCGCCCGCACCGGACCTCTCCGGGGAGCGTGCGGCCGAGGCGCAGCGGATGGCGCTGACCATCGCCCGTGAACTCGGCGTCACCGGCCATCTCGCCGTCGAACTGTTCGAGACGCGGGACGGCCGCCTGCTCGTCAACGAGCTGGCGATGCGCCCGCACAACTCCGGCCACTGGACCCAGGACGGGGCCGTCACCTCGCAGTTCGCCAACCACCTGCGCGCCGTCCTCGACCTGCCGCTGGGCGCGCCCGGGGCCCGCGCGCCGTGGACCGTGATGGTCAACGTCCTCGGCGGCGACTACCCGGACATGTACTCCGCCTATCTGCACTGCATGGCCCGGGACCCCCAGCTCAAGATCCATATGTACGGCAAGGACGTGAAGCCCGGCCGCAAGGTCGGCCACGTCACCACCTACGGCGACGACCTGTCCGAGGTCCTCGACCGCGCCCGGCACGCCGCCGGCTACCTCCGAGGGACGATCACCGAATGAGCGCCACCGCCCCCGCACCCGTCGTCGGCGTCGTCATGGGCTCGGATTCCGACTGGCCGGTGATGGAGGCCGCGGCCGAGGCCCTCGCCGAGTTCGGGATCGGCTACGAGGCGGAGGTCGTCTCCGCGCACCGCATGGCGCGCGAGATGATCGCCTACGGGGAGGAGGCGGCGGACCGCGGCCTGAAGGTGATCATCGCGGGCGCGGGCGGCGCCGCCCACCTCCCCGGGATGCTCGCCTCCGTCACCCCGCTCCCGGTGATCGGCGTCCCCGTGCCGCTGAAACACCTTGACGGCATGGACAGCCTGCTCTCCATCGTGCAGATGCCGGCCGGGGTGCCCGTCGCCACCGTCTCCGTCGCGGGAGCGCGCAACGCCGGGCTGCTGGCGGTCCGGATCCTCGCGGCGCACGACCCCGGGCTGCGGGAGCGGATGCGGGAGTTCCAGCGGAAGCTGGGGGAGCAGGCGGCGGAGAAGGGGCGGCGGCTGCGGGCCCGGACGGGCGGCGCGGGCGGCTTCGGCTTCGGCGGCTGACGGGCGCGAGGGTCCGGGGCCGGACAGGGGTCCGGGAAGGGCCGGACGGTGGCCGACCGAAGGTGATCGTGCGCGCTCGGTCGAGAACGGCCGGATCGCGGGTGAGGATGGGATCATGACCGATCTCGACCGGACACCGGACCACCTCGCCGAAGCCCGAGCGCTTCTCGCCGAACACCCCGTCGTGGACGGACACAACGACCTGCCCTGGGCGCTGCGCGAACAGGTCCGCTACGACCTGGACCGGCGCGACCTCGCCACCGACCAGAGCGACTGCCTGCACACCGACATCCCCCGGCTGCGGGCGGGCGGCGTCGGCGCGCAGTTCTGGTCCGTCTTCGTCCGCTCCGACTACGACGGTGACCGCGCCGTCAGTGCCACGCTCGAACAGATCGACGCGGTGGACCAGATCCTCGCCCGCCACCCCGCCGACCTGCGCCGCGCCCTGACCGCCGACGACATCGAGGCCGCCCGGGCCGAGGGCCGGATCGCGTCCCTCATGGGCGCCGAGGGCGGGCACAGCATCCACTGTTCCCTGGGCACCCTCCGCGCCCTGTACGCGCTGGGCGTCCGCTATCTGACCCTCACCCACAACGACAACATCGCCTGGGCCGACTCCGCGACCGACGAGAAACGGATCGGCGGCCTCAGCCGCTTCGGCGAGGAGGTCGTCCGGGAGATGAACCGCCTCGGGATGCTCGTCGACCTCTCGCACGTCTCGGCAGGCACCATGCGCGACGCGCTGCGCGTCACCGAGGCGCCCGTCCTTTTCTCCCACTCCTCCGCGCGCGCCGTCTGCGACCACCCGCGCAACATCCCCGACGACGTGCTGGAGCAGTTGCCCGCCAACGGCGGCACGGCGATGGTCACCTTCGTCCCGAAGTTCGTGCTGCCCGAGGCCATCGCGTGGACGCACGCCGCCGACCTCAACATGAAGGCGCACGGCCTCCACCCGCTCGACACCACCGAGGCCGCGATGCGCGTGCAGCGGATGTACGAGGAGCGCCACCCGCGCCCCGTGGCCACCCCCGCGACCGTCGCCGACCACCTCGACCACATGCGCGAGGTCGCCGGGATCGACCACCTCGGCATCGGCGGCGACTTCGACGGCACCGCCTTCACCCCGGCCGGCCTGGACGACGTCGCGGGCTACCCCAACCTGATCGCCGAACTGCTCCGCCGTGGCTGGTCGCGGTCCGATCTGGCCAAGCTGACCTGGCAGAACGCCGTCCGGACCCTGCGCGCCGCCGAGGACGTCGCCCGGGAGCTGCGCACCCGGCGCGGGCCGTCCAACGCGACCATCGAGGAACTCGACGGACCGGCCGGATGATCTGAGGCGGGTGACCCGCTCGCCCTCCCTGGCGGTCCGGTGGCCCGGTGGCCCGGCGGACCGGCGGACCGGGCCTCGCGGACCGGGGCGGGCAGAGGGGACGGGCAGAGGGGGCGGGACGCCGCGGACCGCCCGGTTCCGGCACGGCCGCGAGGGCTCCGGAGGCAGGCTCCGGCGGGCGGGCGGGCCGGCCGGTCAGGAAGCCGGTGGCCGCCCGGGCCGCCGGGTGCCGGGACCGGCTGAGGTCCGCGGGACCCGGCGCCGTCGGCCGGAGCATCGCGCGCCGCGCCGGCCCGGGCCGCGCCGGTCCGCGCCGCCTCGCGCCGCCCGGAGCCGGGTCGCGTCGCCCGCCCCGCGCCGGAAGGGCGCCGCCCCGTGCCGCTGGGGCGCTCAGCTCTGCCGGACGAGGCAGAACGGATGCCCCGCGGGGTCGGCGTAGACCCGGAAGCCCCGCTTCCCGCCCTCGTCGTCGGTGTCCAGGGCACGGGCCCCCAGCTCCAGCACGGCGGGCTCCGTCGCGGCGATGTCGTCCACGTACACGTCGAGATGCATCTGCTGGGAACGCTCTCCCGAGGGCCACCGGGGCGGGACGAAGTCCTCGGCCCGCTGGAACGCCAGCTTCCAGCCGTCCTCGGTGGTCAGCTCCACCCAGCGGTCGGAGACCGGCTCCTCCTGCCCACCGGCCCCCCTCCGCGGCTCCCCGCCCAGCAGGTCGGCGTAGAAGCGGGCGAGCGCGTCCGGGTCGGGGCAGTCGATGACGGTCCAGCCCTTGCGTGCGACGGCCATGGTCTCTCCTTCAGCTCCGAGGTTCCCGCCCCCCGGCCGCCCGGGGCCGGGCCGACACCCCTACGGCTGACCCGGGGCCCCCGGACGAAACCCGTCACGGTGCGGTGTCACCCGCGACGCTCCGCCGAGCGGCGCACCGCTCCCGGCGAGGTGAGTTTTCCGGGGACGCAGGGCCCGCTCCACCGGCCTGAACAGGCTCGTGCCGGTCAGGCCCGGGGCCGTCCCAGGGCGCGGTAGGTCCAGCCGGCCTCGCGCCAGCGGTCCGCGTCGAGCGCGTTGCGCCCGTCCAGGAGGTGCCGTCCGGTGACGACCTCGCCGAGCGCCGCCGGGTCCAGCTCACGGAACTCCCGCCACTCCGTGAGGTGGAGCACCACGTCGGCGCCGCGCGCGGCCTCCAGGGCGCTCGGGGCGTAGCCGAGGGTGGGGAAGACCCGGCGGGCGTTCTCCATGGCCTTGGGGTCGTAGACGGTGACCTGGCCGCCCTGGAGGTGGATCTGCCCGGCCACGTTGAGCGCGGGGGAGTCGCGGACGTCGTCGGAGTCCGGCTTGAAGGCGGCCCCGAGGACCGCCACCCGTACTCCGAGGAAGGAACCGCCGGCCGCCTCGCGGGCCAGTTCGACCATGTGGCCGCGGCGCCGCATGTTGATCGAGTCGACCTCGCGGAGGAAGGCCAGCGCCTGCGGCGAGCCCAGTTCGCCCGCCCGGGCCATGAACGCCCGGATGTCCTTGGGCAGGCAGCCACCGCCGAAGCCGATACCGGCCCGCAGGAACTTGGGCCCGATCCGGTCGTCATGGCCGAGGGCCTCGGCCAGCTTCGCCACGTCACCGCCGGCCGCCTCGCAGACCTCGGCCATGGCGTTGATGAAGGAGATCTTGGTGGCGAGGAAGGAGTTGGCGGCGGCCTTCACCAGCTCGGCGGTCGGGAAGTCGGTCACCACCAGCGGCGAGCCCTCGGCCAGCGGCCGTTCGTAGACCTCGCGGAGCTGCTTCTCGGCGCGCTCGCTCGTCACACCGATGACGATCCGGTCGGGGTGCAGGGTGTCCTGGACGGCGAACCCCTCGCGCAGGAACTCCGGGTTCCACGCCAGTTCCGCGCCCTCCCCGGCCGGGGCCTGCTCCGTCAGGAGTGCGGCGAGCCGCTCGGCACTGCCCACCGGCACCGTGGACTTGCCGACGACCAGCGCGGGGCGGCGCAGATGCGGCGCCAGGGAGGCGAACGCGCTGTCGACGTAGCTCATGTCACAGGCGTACTCGCCGTGCTTCTGCGGGGTGTTGACGCAGACGAAGTGGATGTCGCCGAACTCGCCCACCTCCTCGTAGGAGGTGGTGAAGCGGAGGCGCCCGCTGGCGCCCGGGTGGCCCGCCACATGCTTGCGCAGCAGCTCCTCCAGCCCCGGCTCGTACATGGGGACCTCGCCGGCGGAGAGCGTCGCGATCTTCTCGGGGGAGATGTCCAGCCCCAGGACCTCGAAGCCGAGTTCGGCCATGGCGGCGGCATGGGTGGCGCCTAGGTAGCCGGTGCCGATCACGGTGATCTTGGGTGCCATCGCTACTCCGTATACGCGTGCCAGCGGATTGCGGCGAGCATATCGGCCGGGCGGGCGGGCCGCCGTCCCCGCGGTCGTCCCCGCTGTCGCCCACGTCACCTATGCCCGGTCCGGGGCGCCGCACTAGAATCACGTTACTTAACGGTAGTTAGCAGCTGGGAGTGAGGGCTCTTGTCGTCCACCGAATTCGACCTCTACCGGGCGTCCGAGGAGCACGAGATGCTCCGCGAGTCGGTGCGCGCGCTCGCCGAGGCCAAGATCGCGCCCTTCGCCGCCGAGGTGGACGAGGAGGGCCGCTTCCCCCAGGAGGCGCTGGACGCCCTCACCGCCAACGACCTGCACGCGGTGCACGTCCCCGAGAGCTACGGCGGTGCCGGGGCCGACGCCCTGGCCACCGTCGTCGTGATCGAGGAGGTCGCCCGTGTGTGTGCCTCGTCCTCCCTCATCCCCGCCGTCAACAAGCTCGGCTCGCTGCCCGTGGCGCTCTCCGGCTCCGAGGAGCTGAAGCGGAAGTACCTGACACCGCTCGCCCGGGGCGAGGGGATGTTCTCCTACTGTCTGTCGGAGCCCGACGCGGGCTCGGACGCCGGCGGCATGAAGACCCGCGCCGTCCGCGACGGCGACCACTACGTGCTCAACGGCGTGAAGCGCTGGATCACCAACGCCGGCGTCAGCGAGTACTACACGGTGATGGCCGTCACCGACCCGGAGAAGCGGACCCGGGGCGGCATCTCCGCGTTCGTCGTCGAGAAGTCCGACGAGGGCGTCTCCTTCGGCGCCCCGGAGCGGAAGCTCGGCATCAAGGGCTCGCCCACCCGTGAGGTCTACCTCGACAACGTCCGGATCCCCGCCGACCGGATGATCGGCGAGGAGGGCACGGGCTTCGCCACCGCGATGAAGACCCTCGACCACACCCGCATCACCATCGCCGCCCAGGCCCTCGGCATCGCCCAGGGCGCCCTCGACTACGCCAAGGGCTACGTCCGGGAGCGCAAGCAGTTCGGCAAGCCGATCGCCGACTTCCAGGGCGTCCAGTTCATGCTGGCCGACATGGCGATGAAGATCGAGGCCGCCCGCCAGCTCACCTACGCCGCCGCCGCCAAGTCCGAGCGGGTCGACGCCGACCTGACCTTCTTCGGCGCCGCCGCCAAGTGCTTCGCCTCCGACGCGGCCATGGAGGTCACCACCGACGCCGTCCAGCTCCTCGGCGGGTACGGCTACACCCGGGACTACCCGGTGGAGCGCATGATGCGCGACGCCAAGATTACGCAGATTTATGAGGGCACCAACCAGGTCCAGCGCATCGTGATGGCCCGCAACCTGCCCAGGTGACCGACCGGCGCTCCGGGCCCCCGCAGCGCCCCGGAGATGAATGCCCCCGCGGTCGGCCCGGCGGGGGCATTCGCCGTTCACCGAGGCGGATGGCGATGCGCTTGTGGGCGACCCCGCCGATGTCGGGGCTGTGGATGCGGCGCGGGACTCACCTCGGGGCCTGCCGGCGATCCGCGCATGATTCGTGAAGGCGGCCACCCCTCGTGGTAGCTCTCTCCGGAATCCGGTAGCTTCGCGTACGCAGTCGCGCTCGGACCGTGACTGGCCGGAGAAACCGTGGGGGACGAGTGTCGTTCGACGAGGAGTGGACCCGCCTCAAGGCGGAGGCATCCACACGAACCAGGTTGAACAACGCCTCGAGAGGAGGGGGCGGTGGGGCTGAGGATCTCGTCGTCCGTCAGGACGATCTCGGCCGGGTGGGCAATGATGCCTTCAAGCTCCACGGTGACCTCAGAAAGGCTGCCGACATCGCCGGCGCCGGAGCCGGCAAGGACGGTGCCGGCTCGAGCATGCGCGCCGCTCAGCAGTTGACGGCACACAACTTCGCCACGGGGGCCGCTCTCTCGCTCACGGTCGAGATCTGGGACAGCCAGGCCAAGACGCTGCTCCAAGCGCTCGCCCACATCTCCAACCACCTGGACTTCACGCGGAAGCGGCACTCCGAGGACGAGGCGGACATCGAGGCTTCCCTGCGGAACCGTGACGGCACGGCCATGCCCGTCTCCAAGATCAGCCAGTACTTCCAGTGAGGGAAGCGGCATGTCAAGACTCACCTTCAGCGATGTGTACCAGGTGCCGTTGTCCGGTCTCGGTGAAGCGGTCGGTGCCTGGAAGGCGATGGCCGACGCCTTGGATGAACTGGCGACCGAGGCTTCGGAGGGCATGCACAAGCGCTCCGAGCGGGCCCGTTGGGCCGGAGTGAACGCCGGGGTCACCAAACCGTTCGTAGGCAAGACCGCGGGGGAGATCCGGGACGCACATGTTCAGGCCAAGAGCATCTGGAGCGTCCTCAGAGACGCGCAGTCCGACTTGACCGAGGTCCGGTCGGCGCTCCGCAAGGCCTATGACGAGGATGCGGCAGTCATCGGCTGTGGGGTGACCGATCTCCGCGACGGCACGGTCCGCTGTGTGTTTCCCGGCGGTCCGACGGCTGCCGCAGAGTTCACGCCGGAGCAGACCGAGGCGAAGGACCGGCTGGAGAGTCGCATCAACCGGCTTGTCGCCCGGGCCGAGGAGATCGACACTTCCGTCGCCCGTGCTCTCCGGAAGAGCCACGGTGGCAATGCCCATGACTTCGGTCACGCCCGGTACACATCGCTCGACGACGCGCAGGCCGAACGTGCTCTGGAACTGGCAGCGCTGGGGCCGGACATGAGTAACCGGCAGCTTGCCGAGTTCAATACTCTGGTCAAGCACAACGGCCGCGAACCCAACGGCAGATTCGCCACCCTTCTCTACGAAGGGCTGGGCGGACCGGAGGAGGCTTTGCGTTTCTACGGCCGGATGTCCATCAACGGTACCGAGGGCGACAACCCCGAACGGTTGGCCGGCGTGCGGGAGTTGCAGCGCAACATGGGCCACGCGCTGGCGAACGCCACCGAACCGGATGCTCCCAAGGGTCTTGAGGGCAGGAAATATCACCTGCCGGAGAGCTGGGGTGCCGAATTCCGGCGACTCGGTACCCAGCCGATCGAGTTGGAGCGGGGAGCCTTCGAGAGCCCGTTGGGATATCAGGTGCTCGGCGGTCTGCTCCGTTACGGAAACTACGACCCGGAATTCCTCAACCCGATCGCCGAACATGTCACCCAGCTCCACCGCGAGGACCTGCGCCGATTCCTGTGGAACAAGCCGACGCTGCCCGGTGATGAGGACTACGGCTTCAACCCCTCGGGGAAGAACGGTGCGGGATACATTCCCCTCAACAGCGTCCTGGAAGCTCTGGGCCACAGTCCGGAGGCGGCTACGAAATTCTTCACCGACACCCCGACGGTCTACCGGGAAGACGGGACGGCGGACCGGTCCGCAGAGGCTGACTTCACGCAGTACTTGAATGTATTCGCGGATGAGGAGTTCAAGTGGCCCGCTGACAGCCTACTTCCGTACCCTGACGGTCCTGCCGCAGCCACCGGAGGTCCTGACGCCTTGGGGCACGCCTTGGAGGCCGCAACAACTGGGCGACCGTATGACGTGGACCCATCGGTGTTTGCTGTTAAACACACCGCCGAGCAGGCAGAACTAGCCGTTCAGGTGGTAGACCTTTTCGGGATCAACCAGGAGATGCTTCGACGTAACGAAAACGGAGAAATATCCGCAGATTCTGGTCCGCTTTACGCGATGCGTGACAGCCTCGGAAACATCGTCGCTGAATATATGCCGGATGTTCAGCGGGCGCTCTACAGTTCCGGAGAAGATTCCATTTTCCGCCCATTCGGGGAGTCTGCAAATTTCCGCAACGAGAGTATTCAGTCTCTCCTGTCCGTCATTTCCCAGGATCCGGAGGCGTACGGCTCGATCACTGCCGCTCAGCGAGCGCTCACCTCTCAATTGGTGGACGAGGCGGTGAACGGGGGTGAGCGGCCGGGCGCTTACGATGCCGAGCGTTTGCGCAGCGTACTGGCCCCAGGTGCATTGATGGCGGGCATCATGAGCGAGGCTCGCATCGAGGCTGTCCACGAATACCATGCAGCTTCGGATGAAGCATTCAATGAATCGGTTGCCGACAAGCAGAAATGGGTGGACCGTATCCTTGGTGCCGGAATTGACGCTGCCGCCTCGCGTGTGCCTGCCGCGGGAAATGTCATCGGATGGCTTTCCGAAGACATTCAGGAGAGCATTGTGAAGGGTGTCTCCCAGGACACGGCCACCGAAGCGCAGGTGAAAGCAGGCGCCGCATACGCGGGTGGCCGGGATGCGGTGATCGAAGCGGCCCGGGAGGCGGTTGTTCGTGCGGGAAGGAGGGGTGGAGTCGACGGCGATACCGTACGAGTCCTTTCTGATGTCGCCGCGATTCAGGCGGGTAGTAGTCATGTGGAGGGGGTGTCGTGGGGCCTGTCCATCAAGGGTTGACGGCGCGGATAGTGGGCACCTTGTTGATCACTGGTCTTGTCGCGGGTCTGTCGGCCTGCGGCAATGATCCAAAGCGTAGTTACGCCACGCCGGACAATCTATGCGGTGTTCGGGTGAACCCGTCACTTGTCGAACCTTTTCTCGTAAACGGGGAAGAGGCCAGGCAGAGAGAAAAACCTCACGGCCAGGGTGGCGCCGAATATTCGTGCACTCTCCGAATTGACGGCAGAGCTTCAATCGTCCTGTACGGCGATTGGCGTGCAGCGAATTTCACCGTGCGTGACGCCGCAGACGAAGCGGTGCAGAATGTGTCGGCAGTAAATATAAACGGAAACATGGCGACGTGGGCGGATGGTGCTGCCGTCGTATTCGAGTGTCCTGGAGGTCCGAAGGGCGGGAGCCGTTATTCCGTCGTGGCCCGGACTCCTGTCCCGGGAGATCAGAATGTCAACCGGGAGGCGCTGGAAGATCTTGTGGAATCCTATGTCCCCAATTACAGGAAGACGCTGCCGTGCGGTGATTCCTGAAATCGTACGCCGCCACATGTTTGACGGATCTGGCGGACGCGCCGACGCCCCGGTCGCCGGGGGCGAGCGGGGCGTCGGGGGTGTCTGGGGCGGCGGCGCGGGGTGGGTGTGGGGTCAGTCGGTGACCGTGACCGGGTCGTCGTTCTTGAGCTCCGAGACGAGCTGCTTGACCTTCGGCATGTCCCACTTCAGGGAGCCGCCCGGGGCGGGGCCCGCGATCGGCATGTTCATCTGTTTGCCGCCGCCGCCCGTGACGTCCTTCATCGCCCAGAACATCGAGGCGAGGTCGAAGAGGCTCATGTCCTCGTCGACGATCAGCGTGTCCAGGCCCGCGCCCATCACCGGGTAGAGCTTGAACGGGTTCAGGACCGTGGACGGGGTGGCCGTCTGGGAGGCCAGGGCGGAGAGGAACTTCTGCTGGTTCTTGGTCCGGTCGAGGTCGCCGCCGGCCAGGCCGTAGCGCTGGCGGACGAAGGCCAGCGCCTGTTCGCCGTCGAGGGTCTGGCGGCCCTTCTTCAGGTCGATGCCGGAGTTCTTCTCCTTGAGGTCGCGGGGGATGTCCATCTCGACACCGCCCACCGCGTCGACGATCTCGGCGAAACCGCCGAATCCGATCTCCGCGTAGTGGTCTATCTTCAGCCCGGTGTTGAACTCCACGGTGCGGACCAGCAGCGGCGCGCCGTCCGTGGAGTACGAGGCGTTCAGCTTGGCCTGGCCGGGGGAGGGGAAGTTCTTGCCGCTCTCGGACCCCGTGAACTCGGGGATCGTGACGTAGGAGTCACGTGGCAGGGAGACCATGGTGTTCCCGTTGGCACCGACGTGGAGGATCATCATCGAGTCGGTGCGCTTGCCCTCGACCTTGCCGGTGTGCAGCCGCTTCTGGTCCTCGGGGGAGAGGCCCTCGCGACTGTCGGAGCCGACGATCAGGTAGTTGGTGCCCTCCCCGGCCTCGGGCCGGTCCTTCACGATGCTGAGATCGACCTCACGCCGGAGCTTGGAGTCGGCCCAGAAGTAGGTGCCGACGCTCACCAGCAGCAGGACGATGAGCACGGTCACCAGGATGCGCTTGAAGCGGCCGCGCCGTGCGGGCGCCGGCGGGCCCTGCGGGTCGCCGCCGCCCCCGTAGACCTGGCCGGTGTTGTAGCCGTCGTAGCGGTCGTCGTAGCCCTGGGACTGCTGCGGAGGCACGTGGCCGTACGGGGGCGCGGCGGTGGGCTGCATCCCGTGCGCCGGCTGCTGGGCGGGTCTCGGGCCACCGCGCCCGTAGCCGCCACCGTCCGCGTTCCATCCCTGGGGCCAGTCATTCATAGGGGGAAGTGTGCACGGCGGAGGGGGGCTCCTCCCAGATTCGGTGCTGGATACAAGCAATACCCGGACAAGGCTGTAGCAGAGCTGATGCAGTCCGAGCACGGACGGGGCGGGGAAGGGCGGAGCATACAGTTGAAGGCATGACCGATCAGGCCCTCTCCGCAGATCCGACGGTTCCGACGAAGCCGACCAGCGCCTCCCGGACCACCCTCTCGCACATCATGACCGCCCATGACACCAACCTTCTGGGCACGGTGCACGGTGGCGTGATCATGAAGCTGGTCGACGACGCGGCGGGCGCGGTCGCCGGACGGCACTCGGGCGGGCCCGCCGTCACGGCCTCGATGGACGAGATGGTCTTCCTGGAGCCGGTCCGGGTCGGTGATCTCGTGCATGTGAAGGCACAGGTCAACTGGACGGGGCGGTCCTCGATGGAGATCGGTGTCCGCGTGGTCGCGGAGCGCTGGAACGAGTCGACGCCCGCCACTCAGGTCGGCAGCGCCTACCTGGTCTTCACCGCCGTCGACGCCGACGGCAAGCCGCGGCCGGTGCCGCAGGTGGCGCCCGAGTCGGAACGGGACAAGCGCCGCTACCAGGAGGCGCAGATCCGCCGGACGCACCGGCTGGCGCGCCGCAGGGCGATCAAGGAACTGCGCGAGAAGCGCGCCGCCGAGGGGATCGACGACTGATCGTCCCGGGACGGACGGACGGGCGGAGGGGCTGACGGACTGACGGGCGGCGGTGGTCTCACGGCTCCCGCCGCGCGATCTCACCTCCGCGATCTCACCTCCGCGGTGTCACGGGCGCGGCCTCGCGCCGTGGTGTCTCAGGGGCAGGCGGCTCCATGGGCCGGGGTGGCGTCCCGTGTGCCGCCGGCGGTGCCGTCCGCCGTGCCGTCCGGGGTGTCGCCGTGGGCGTCCGGCTGGGGCTCGCCGTCGCGTCGCTCGGGTGGTGCGGGCCGGTCCGGAGACGGTCCGGGAGGTTCCGGGGGGCCGCCGGGGCCGGGGAGCTCCGTCGGTTCCGTCACTCCCCCGGGGGATTCCGGGGAGCCGTCGCCTCCCGCGGCCGGGGGCGGGGTGCCGTCCGGCTCCCGGAAGGGGGCCGCGGCGGGCCCGGGCCCCCTCCCCGCGGGGCCCGTGTGGTGGCGCCGGGCCGCCCCGGGCAGCGGGCGGTCCTCGCGCATCGCGGCGAAGATCTGTTCGGCCGCCGCCGCGTCCCAGAGCACCGTCGAGCCGATGCCCGGCACCCGGTGGTCCGGGTCGGCCACGGGCACGGTGACGAACTCCGACGCGGACGCCGTGAGCCCGCGCATCGCCCGCCCGAGGCCGATCAGCTCCGCGGTGCCGAGCCCCGGATCCGCCCGGACCGAGCCGAGCAGCGCCTCGGCCGCCCCGGTCAGCTTCACGGGGTTGAGCAGCACTCCGCTCCGCGCCGCCCGGTCGACGAGGGCGGCCAGGAACCGCTGCTGGCGCCGCATCCGCCCCAGATCCCCCTCGGCGTCGACATGGCGGGCCCGGACGTAGGCCAGCGCCTCACCGCCGCCCAGCCGGCTGGTGCCGGCCGGGAGGTCGAGGCCGCTCCGCTCGTCCCGCAGCGGCACGGGTGTGCACACCTCGACTCCGCCGAGGTGGTCGACGGTCCGGATGAAGCCGGCGAAGTCCACCTCCAGGTAGTGGTCGACGCGGACGCCCGTCAGCCGCTCCACCGTGCGGACGGTGAGCCGGGGTCCGCCTTCGGCGTAGGCCGAGTTGATCTTGATGGCGCGGGTGCCGGTCCGGCCGGGGCCGGGGCCGGCATCGAGGCCGGGGCCGGACCCGACGCCGGAATCGGAGCCCGCGGTGGGTTCGCCGCTGTCCGGGCCGGGGCCGTCCGCCCCGCTGCCGGGGCCGGGGGCCGTGGTGCCGGCGGGACCCCGTTCCGTCCCGGCCTCCTGGCCGCGGTCCGCCCCGCCGCCGGTTCCGCCCCGCGCCTCGCCCCTCGCGCGGCCGTCCGGTGCCTCACCGTCCAAGGGCAGGCCGACGTAGGTGTCGCGGGGGATGCTCACCACGTCGGCCCGCCGGCGGTCCGCGGAGAGGTGCACCAGCAGGATCGTGTCCGTGCAGTGACAGGGCTCCCCGCCCAGGCGGAACCTCCGCCGCTGCTCCTCGGTGATCCGGTCGCGGCCGTCCGTGCCGACGACGAGGAAGGTGAGCGCCTCCCCGGAACCGTCCTGCCGGGAGCGGTCGGGACGGCCGGAGAGGCCGGTGAAGGGGTCCACCCGCTCGATGGTGCTCCCGAGCCCGGCCATCACCGCGTGCCCCGCCCCCGCGGCCACCAGGACGAGCGCGGACGCGCAGCAGGACAGCCGCAGCCCCCAGCGCGCCCGGCGGGGCTTGCGGTGCCGGGCGCGCCGTCCTCGCCCATCGGCGGGTCCGCCGCCGTCGGGGACGGGGCCCACGGCGTCACGGGGGCACGGGCCGGGGCCGTCGGGGCCGTCGGGACCGGAGTCACCGCCGCGGTCCGAGGTCGGCACAGGGGGTGTCACGGGCACCTCCGCGGTCCGGAGTGGAGAGGGCTACGGGTGAGGAGCGGCACGGAGACGGGCAGGGGCGGTGGCGAGCGAGGGCTGGGTGGTGCGGGGCGGAGGCCGGAGGAGCGGGGAAGGGGACCGCCGCGCCGTGCCGTGCCGGGGCGGGAGATGGGGAGCGGAGCCAGGGAAGGGGGCTGCCGAGGCGGGGAGGGGCGGGGAAGGGCGGAGTGGGGAGAAGCGGGGAGGCGGGACGAAGAGGGGGAGGGGGAGGGGGAGGGGGAGGCGGGGAACGGCGAGGAGGAGGAAGGGCGCGCGAGGAGGGAAGGTCGCGGGACGAGGAGGAGCGGGACCTCACCGGAGGTCCGTACGATCGTCGTACCGCATTTCCGTGCCAGGCGCCTCTCCCCGTGCCGCCGCCGGACACCCGGGCGGTCGCGCCCCGGGCGGGGCGTACCCGCCGGTGGCCGCCGGGTGGCTGCGGCCCCGTCGCCCGTTCGCGGTAACGTGAGAAACGATGAACGCCTCCCCTGAACAGCCGCCGCCGGCCGTCTCCGTGATCATGCCGGTGCTCAACGAAGAGCGGCATCTGCGCGATGCCGTCGGGCACATCCTGCGGCAGGAGTACGCGGGTGAACTCGAGGTCGTGATCGCCCTCGGCCCGTCCTCGGACCGGACCGACGAGATCGCCGCCGAGCTGGTCCGCGAGGACCCCCGCGTGCACACGGTGCCCAACCCCACCGGCCGTACCCCCGCCGCCCTCAACGCGGCGATCAAGGCCTCCCGCCATCCGGTCGTGGTCCGTGTCGACGGCCACGGGATGCTCTCCCCGGACTACATCGCCACCGCCGTCCGGCTGCTCGCGGAGACCGGCGCGCAGAACGTCGGCGGCATCATGCACGCCGAGGGCGAGAACGACTGGGAGCGGGCCGTGGCGGCCGCCATGACCTCGAAGATCGGCGTCGGCAACGCCGCCTTCCACACCGGCGGCGCCGCCGGCCCGGCCGAGACGGTCTACCTCGGCGTCTTCCGCCGCGCCGCCCTGGAGCAGCAGGGCGGCTACAACGAGGAGTTCATCCGCGCCCAGGACTGGGAGCTGAACTTCCGCATCCGCGAGGCGGGCGGCCTGATCTGGTTCTCCCCCGAGCTGCGGGTCTCCTACCGGCCGCGGCCGACGGTGCGGGCGCTGGCCAGGCAGTACAAGGACTACGGCCGCTGGCGCCATGTCGTCGCCCGCTACCACCAGGGCTCGATCAACCTCCGTTACCTCGCGCCGCCGGCCGCCGTGCTGGCCATCGCGGCCGGGACGGTCGTCGGCGCGGCGCTCACCCCCTGGGGCTTCGTCGTTCCCGCCGGATACCTCGCCGCCGTCACGGCGGGCTCGGTGCCGGCCGGGCGGGGGCTGCCGCTCGCGGCGCGGCTGCGGATCCCGGTGGCGCTGGCCACCATGCACATGTCCTGGGGCTGGGGCTTCCTCACCAGCCCGCGCTCCCTGGCGCGGAAGGTGATCGCGAGCCGCCGCCCGGCGGTGACCGCGGAAGCGGAGGCGGGCCGGGAAACGGCCGGCACCGGACCGGCGGACGGACCCGAGCGCGGGGCCTGAGCGGAGACGGGGCCTGACCGGCCGGAGACGGAGCCAGGGCGGAGCCCCGGGCCGCCCGGAGCGCGGCCGGCCCGGCCCGTCCCCGGCACGCGGGCGTGGACGGGGCCCGGGGCGCGGGGAGTCACGGCGGGCCCTCGCCGTCCGGGCGCCGGAGGCTGCCGCCGGTCACCCGGGTGGCGCCGGCAGCGCGCTCCCCGCCCACCGCCGCCTCGGGGTGCCGCACGGGAGGCCGGCGCCGAGGGTGCGGCCCGTCCCGGCGCCATGGCATGCGTGCCCCCGCCGGAGGCCGAGGAGTCGCGCGGTGCCCCTCGTCACTCCGTGGCCCCGCGCCGCATACGTGCCCCGCGGCTGACGGGGCGGTGGATCAGAACGTGTGGCGCGGGTTCACGTCCATGCAGGCCGAGGTGTCGTCCCCGCCCAGGGCGTCGGCGCTCTCCGGGGCCTTGTCGTCCTTCTCGCCCGCCCCCTTCTCCGGGGGATAGGCGCCGGCGGTCCGCCAGTCGGTTCCGATCACCACGGTGACCTGCGCCGCCCCGGCGGGGGCGGGCCGTACCGCGCCGGCCGGCAGCCCCAGCGCCTCCGCGACGGCCCGGGCGTCCCCGCGCAGTTCGTCGGTGGGGTAGGCGACGGTGGTGTCCGCCTGGGATTTGGGGGTCGCGTCGGCCGCGGCCCGGGTGAAGCCCTTCCCGGCCAGCTGCTGTGCGACGGCGGCGGCCCGGCCCGGTACGGCGGCCTGCGCGGCGGTGCCGGTGCCGTTCTGCACGGTGACGGGTATCTCCGCGGGGGGCGCGGCGGGGTCGCTCGGTTCGGCCTTCTTCCGGCCGGTCTTCCCGCGGTCCTTGCCGTCCAGCGCGATGTCGTTGCGGACCAGGGAGAACAGTTGCTCGGCGTCGCCGGGCTCAGGTATCAGGTGGGCCGCGGGGTTCTGCGGGTCCTCCGTCCACGGCATGGTCGCCATGGTGATCCGGCCGGTCGGCACCTTCCGGAGTTCGCCCGCCAGGTCGTAGAGCTTGCCGACGCTGCCCAGGCCCTCGTCCACGGTGAGCGCCTTGGTGGCGGCCTCGGCGAGACCCCGCAGCTGCCCCGGGTTGGTGAGCTTGGTGCCGGACTTCAGCTGGCGGATCATGGAGTTCATGTACTGGTGCTGGGCCCGGGCGCGGCCGATGTCGCTGCCGTTCTCGAAGGCGTGGCGGGTGCGCAGCCATTGCAGGGCGCGCTCCCCCTTGACCACCGTCTCCCCGGCCTTCAGCCGCAGTCCGCTCTTGGGGTCCTGGAGGTTGTCCCGGACGCAGACCGGGACTCCTCCGACCGCGTCGGCCATGTCCACCACACCTGCGAAGTCGATCATCATGAAGTGGTCGACCGGGACGCCGGTGAGCTCCTCCCAGGTGGCGACGGTGCAGCCCGGGCCGCCGTGCTGGAGGCTGGTGTTGATGGTGGCGCTGGTCTGCCCGTAGACACTGCCGTCCTCGGGGTCCGTGCACCGGGGGATGGTCACCCGGGTGTCGCGGGGGACGCTGATCACCGACATGTTCTTCCGGTCCGCGGAGACGTGCAGCAGCATCTGCACATCGGCGAGCGGCTTGCGCCCGGCGTCCGCGCGGGCCCCGCCGAGCCGGACGTTCGCCGCGGAGTTCCGGCTGTCGGAGCCCAGCAGCAGGATGTTGAGCGGCCGGTTGCCGTCGGCGTCCGGCGCGGCCTTGTCGAGCCGGTTGTCGCCCAGGTTGAGCAGGTCCTTCTCGAGATTGCCGTTGAGGTGCTCGTAGTAGAGGTAGCCGGCGCCCGCCGTGCCGAGTATCAGCACCGCGAGGACGGTGGCCGACCAGCGCAGCATCCGGCGGCCCCCGCCGGGCCGCCGGGGCGGTGGCGCGGCCTCCGCGAGGCCCTGGCCGGTGGGGTCACCGGTGCCGTCGCGCCCGTCGGCGACGGCGGGTACGCCGTCCCGGCTGTGGCCGCTGTGGCCGCTGTGGCCGGTCTGGCCGGTCTGGCCGTGCGCGGCCGGGACGGCGTCCGGCCCGGGGCGGCCGCCGGCGTGGGCCGGGCCGTCGTAGAGACTGTCGTCCCACCCGAGGTCGGCCGCCTCGGGCCGGTCCCGTTCCGTTCCGCCCCCGCGCGCATGTGTCGTCCGCCGCATCGGGCCTCCCCGTTGGATCACTCGTGGCCGGCCCCGGGGGGCCGGCGTCTGCCGGTCACTTGGCGCACACCTGCTGGTCCGCCTCGACCCGCTGGATGTTCTCCGGCGCCTTGCTCGGGGCGGTCAGCGGCACCCCGGGCTCGGTGAAGTCCTCGCCGAGGGTGAGGGTCATGGACCCCGTCTCCGCGGAGCCGCCGCCGTCCTTCGACGGCTTCATCGCCGCGGCGGACAGCCCCATCATCTCCGCCAGCGCCCGGGCCTGGTCGGCCTGGTCCGGGGTGTACTCCAGGACGGTCTTCTTCAGCGTCTTCCGGGACCCGGAGTTGCCGCCGTTGGCCGAGCGGTTGACGCCCTCGGTGTTCTGCAGCCAGTCCACGGTGGTCTGCGCGGCGCCGATGGGGGCCCCGCCGTTGAAGACGTCGACCCGCACCTCGGACGGTTCGGCCTTCGGCCCCTCCGTCTTGGCCTTCTCCTCCGCCTTCTCCTCGGCCTTCTCCTTCTTCTTCACCTCGGTGAGGGAGATGTCGTCGCGGAGCATGGCGAAGAGCTGGTCGGCGGGCTGCTTGTTGAGCACGACCGAGGCCTTGTCCTCGGAGTCGAGGACCGGCACGGTCACGAAGGAGATGTTCTTGATGTTGACTTTCTTCAGGTTGTTCGCGAGGGCGATCAGTTTGTTGACCGAGCCGATGCCGGTGTCCACCGTCAGCGCCTTGGTCGCCGCGTCCGCCAGGTCCCACAGTTTCTTGGGGTCGGTGAGGGTGTCGCCGGACTTCATCTTGCGGATCATGGAACTGAGGAACTGCTGCTGGAGCTTGATCCGGTCCAGGTCGCTGCCGAACTGAAGGCCGTAACGGGTGCGGACGAACGCCAGCGCGTCGTCGCCCTCCACGACGTGCTTGCCCTCGCTGAGCTTCAGATGCGACTTGGGGTCGTCGATGGGCTTGGCCAGACAGACCTCGACGCCGCCCACGGCGGTGGACAGCGTCTTGACGGCGTTGAAATCGGCCATCATGAAGTGGTCCACCTCAAGGCCGGTTATCCCCTCGACGGTGCGCATCGTGCACCCCGGGTCACGGCCGCTCTGGCCGAGGCTGGTGTTGAAGCGCACGCTTCGCTCCCCCGGGATGACCTCGGTGGAGCCGTCCTCCTGCTTGGTCGGGCAGTCCGGGACGTCGGTCAGCATGTCGCGCGGGATGCTCAGCGCGGTGGCGTTGGTCCGGTCCTCGGAGACATGGAAGAGGATCGTGGTGTCGGCGTGGCCGACGCTGCCCTTGTCGCCGTAGCCCTCGTTGCCCTTGCCCGTCCGGACGTCGGTGCCCAGCACCAGGATGTTCATGGGGCCGTCGGTGATGGTGTCGCTGCCCGCGTCGCCGACGTCCACGGTGTTGAGGTTGCCGTTGATCCGCTCGAAGACGTAGTACGCCCCTCCGCCGCCGGCGAGCAGGACGAAGGCCATCACGCCGCCGGTCCACAGCAGCGCCTTCTTCCGGCCGGCCTTCTGCTGGCGCCGCTTGCGCCGGTTGCTGCCCGCGGCCGTCTTCGGGGCGGCGCGCCCGGCGGCCCGGCGGCCCCGCTGCGGGGCGGCCCCGGCCCGGGACTCCTCCCGCTCCGGGGCGGCCTGCGCGGCACGGCGGGAGCCGGCGCGGGGCGCCGTGCCCCGGGCGCCCTGGCCCGGGGGGCCCTGGCCTGTGGCGCCGGCCGGGTCGGACGCGGCGGACGCGGCGGCCGGCGGTCCGGAGGCTCTGCGCGGGCCGGGCGCGGCCGGTCGCTCCGTGGGAGCCTGTAGTCGCAGAACGTAGTTTCCGGTGTCCGGGTCGAGCACCCACTGGTCAGCGGGGTCGATGTCGTCCGCCCGCCCACGGCCTTGCGCGTCCACGGTTCGCTGAGTCCTCCGTCGGTGCCACGCGGCGCCCGCCCCCCTCGCGGGCGCTCGGCTGGTCCTGCTGCCGGTGTCCGAACACGCTGGTCGTGCGCGTCGGGTCGCTCACACTATCCGCCCGGTTCACCGCTCGGCGACGGCGGTGACGCATTCAACGTCTTGACAAGCGGGCAAAGTCGGCATTTTTTTCTGTGCTGTTCGACAACTTCCGGATTCTCACCCGCAGAGGGGTCTCTTTCCGGCCTCCGCGGTCGCCGTCGGAGAGGATCCCGGCGGGGTCGCGGAGCCCGACGGCGAGGCCGCCGGGCCGTCCGAGGTGGGCCCCGGAGTGCTCGCCCCGTCCGCGCCGGAGCCCGCCGTGGCCTCCGGCCGTTCTCCCGGGTCCTCTCCCCGGTCCTCTTCGTTCTCCGTGCCCTCGCCGCCGGCCGTCACGGGGAGATCGTTCCGGAGCTCCTCGAACAGTTCCGACGCGTCAGGCTGTACGAGCTCGTCGCGGTTGACGTTCAGGTGATACGGCTGCCGGGGCACGGTGAGGAAGCGGATCCCGTCCTCCGGGAGCCCGCGCACACTCTCCGCGAGCTCGTAGAGGCTGCCGAGCGAGGCCAGCCCGGAATCGGTGGTCAGCGAGGAGGTCGCGGCGTCCAGCAGCGCGTACAGCTCCGCCGGGTTCTGCAGCGTCCCCTTCGCGCGGAGCTGCTCCATCACCGTGGCGAGGAACTCCTGCTGCCGGGTCATCCGCGCGGTGTCCGTGCCGTCGCCGAGGCTGTAGCGGGCGCGGACGTAGCCGAGGGCCTCCTCGCCGTCCAGCGTCTGCGGCCCGGCGGGCAGCTTCACGTGGGCCTCGTCGTCGTCGACGGGTTCCTCCAGGCAGAACTCCACGCCGCCGATCGCGTCCACCATCTTCCGGAAACCGGTGAAGTCGACGATCACGTGGTGGTCCATCCGGACGCCGGTCAGCTCCTCCACCGTGCGGATCGTGCAGGCCGCCCCGCCGAACTGGAAGGCCCAGTTGAACTGGGCGAACTGCGGCGCGGTGCGGGAACCGTCCGGCTTGGTGCAGGCGGGGACGTCCACCATCAGATCGCGCGGGATGCTGACCGCCGTGGCGTGCGAGCGGTCGGCGGACAGGTGCAGCAGCATCGTGGTGTCCGAACGCTGGGTGCCGCTGTCCCGCCCGTAGCGGGCGTTGCCGCCGCCCCGGTCGTCGGAGCCGATGAGCAGGATGTTCACCGCCTCGCGCACGACGGAGGCGGGACGGTCCGCGGCGTGCCGGTCCAGCTCGCGGGAGATCTCCGGGTCGGTGCGGATGTTGGCGTCCAGCCGCTCGTAGAGCGTCCAGGCCGTGCCGGCCGCCGCGAGGACGGTCACGGCGGCGCCCACGGCCGTCCAGCGGAGCCAGCGGCGGCGCCGGCGTATGGGGCCCGGCTCACCGTCCTCCGCGGCGGCCTCGGCGGGGGGCCCGGGCTGCGGCGGGCCGCTGTCGGCGGGGCCGCTCTCCGGCTCCGCGGAGGGGGTGGCGGTGTCGGTCACGGTGGATCCATCCCTCACGGCTTCCGGCGGCGGCAGTGGCGTACCGCGCGGGGAGCCGCCGGTCACAGGTGAAGACGGCGGATGTGGCCACTTGGTTGTACGTGTGCCCTGGCGGTTTTCGGCCATCGGCGGTGCTCGCGGTCCACCCGGGGGGCGTCCGGGCCCCCCGCGCGCCCGTCCCCCCGGGTGTCCGTCGGGAGCGCCCGGGGGGAGCGGGCCGCGGTGGAGGCGCCCGCCCGGTCCTCAGCCCGCCGTGGCGGTCACCCGCTCGCTCTCCAGCCGCTGTTCGAGCGTCTCCGCCGGGAGCCGGTCCAGGTGGCGGCAGAGGACGACGGATCCGCCCGCGGCGAGCGGGGCGAGCAACCCCGCGGAGACGCCGTCCCAGGAGTCGTACGCCAGTCCGGAGAGCACCCGGGAGACCGGGGTGTACTCGCGCGTCAGGGCGTCGGCCGCGGCCCGCTCCACGGCCTGCGCGGCGGTCAGCTCCCCGTCCCCGCGGAAGGCCAGTGCGGGCCCGTCCGGGTCCACCGGGGCGAACGGCGCGAAGGAGTCTCCCTGTCCGGGCACCTCCACCGCGTAGTCCGCGAAGCCCGGCGGCGGTTCGGGGAAGCGCGCGCCCAGCGGGCGCAGGCTCAGCGCCACCCGTTCGCCGCGGCAGGCCCGCGCCTCCTCCAGCGTGTCCGGCCCGGTGACGACGAGGTCGGCGGCGGCCGGGTCGCCGCCGAGGTCGGCGATGACCCCGGTGGAGGAGCAGGCCAGCAGCCAGACGGCCGTCTGCCAGTGGGCGGGGAGCAGCAGGGCCGCGCGGTCACCCGGCTGGGCGGCGAGGTCGCCCTGGAGGAGATTGGCGGTCTTGGCCACCCAATTGGCGAAGGTGGCGACGGACAGTTCGACGCGCTCGCCGGTGGCGTCGTCGTAGAAGGTGACCAGCGGGCGGGCCGGATCCGCGGTCAGCGCGGATCGCAGCAGGTCGGCCGGGGTGCGATCGGTTGCGTTCACCCGGGCAAGCGTACGCGGCCACCTGGGCCGTACAACTGGCCGCGTTCACCGGCCGGATGATCCGGAGGGAGGGGCGGAGGGAGCGCGTGACCCGGACGGATGGCCCGGGACGGCACCGTGTCGACGGAGGGTCACCTTACGAATAGACAGATGTAGCCGTTGTGGCCAGCATGGCCGATATGAACAATATGACTGGTATGAGTGATAAGGGTGGCGTGGTGTCCTCGCGCCGCTCCCGTGCCGTCCTCGCCTCCGTCGCCGGGGCCGCCGCGGCCGCCCTCGCGCTCCCCCTGGTCCTGCCCGCCGGTGCGGCGGCCGCCGCACCCCCGGCGCCGCGTGAGCGGGCCGCGCCCACGCCGCAGCGGCCCGGCTCCACCCAGTCGCTGCCGCTGGCCGCCCCGGTCGCCCGGTCCGCCGGTCCCGCCGTGCGGACCCTCCCGCCGCGGACCGTCCGCCCGTACTCCCTGGTGGGTGCTGTCTGGACCGGCGCCGCCGCCGGCCTCCACGGTCGGGTCCAGGTACGGACCCGCTCCACCGCCTCGGGGGAGTGGAGCGGCTGGCGCGACCTCGCCGCCCACCCCGAGGACGCGCCGGACGCCTCCGAGTACGCCCCGGACCCGTCACCCGGCGGCACCCCCGGGACAGCCGGAACGGGTGGGTCCGCCGGTGCGGGACCGCGCGGCGGCACCGCCCCGCTCTGGGTCGGCGAGAGCGACGGCGTGCAGGCGCGCGTCCTGCCGGAACGGACCACGCAGCGGGCGCCCCGCGCGCTCCCGCCGGGATTGCGGCTGGAACTGGTCGACCCCGGGCAGGGGCCGGCGCCGTCCCGCCGCCCGGGCGGCACGGCCGCCACCGAGCGGCAGGGTGCGGAGCGGCAGGGTACGGAACGGCAACGTACGGAGCGGCAGCGCGCCGAGCGGCAGAGCGCCCGGGCGAACGCGGCCCTCGCGGCCCCCGGCTCCACCCGGATCCCGCCCCTGGACCGGGCGGCGACCACCGAGGCGGCTCACGCACCTCAGGCAGCTCAGGCACCTCGGACGGCTCACGCGGCTCACGCGGCTCAGGCGTCCGGAGTGGCGGCGGACTCCGCCGGCTCGCGCCGCGCGGCCGAAACGAGCGGCGCGACCCAAACCGCCGGCGCGGCCGGCGCGGCCGGCACGACCGGCGCTTCCGCCGCGAGCCGCCGCGTCGGCCCGCGCCCCGGCATCGTCATCCGCCGCGGCTGGGGAGCCGACGAGAGCTGGCGCGAACGGCAGTTCCGCTACACCACCACGGTGCGGACCGCGTTCGTCCACCACAGCGCCACCGGCAACGGTTACACCTGCGCCCAGGCCCCCGCCGTGCTGCGCGGCATCTACCGCTACCACGTCATCTCCCTGAAGTGGCGTGACCTCGGGTACAACTTCGCCGTCGACAAGTGCGGCACCATCTACGAGGGCCGCGCCGGCGGGGTGACCCGGCCCGTCCAGGGGGCCCACACCCTCGGCTTCAACCACAACAGCATGGGCATCGCCGTGCTCGGCACCTTCGACTCCGCGGGGCCCTCCGCCGCCGCACAGCAGGCCGTCGCCAAGCTCACGGCCTGGAAGCTCGGCCTGTACGGCAGGAACCCGGCGGCCCGCGGGGCGCGGATCTCCGAGGGCAACGGGAACTTCCGGAGGGGAACCCGGGTGACGCTCCACGTCGTCTCCGGTCACCGGGACGGGTTCTCCACCGCCTGCCCCGGACAGCGGCTCTACGCCCGGCTCCCCGCCATCCGGGCGCTCGCGGCGCGGCTCCAGGGCCGCTGACGTCCCGGGCGGCTGCATAGACTGGCGGCCGTCCCCACCCACCGGCCCTGGCAGGAAGCAGAGAAGACAACGGTGACTGAAGCGATCCTCCTGGTCGGCGGCAAGGGAACCCGGCTGCGCCCGCTCACGGTGCGTACGCCCAAACCCATGGTCCCGGCGGCCGGCGTCCCGTTCCTCAGCCACCAGCTCGCCCGGGCCCGCGCGGCCGGTGTGGACCACGTGGTGCTCGCCACCTCGTACCTCGCCGAGGTGTTCGAGCCGTACTTCGGCGACGGGTCGGATCTCGGCCTGCACCTGGAGTACGTCACCGAGACCGACCCCCTGGGCACCGGTGGCGCGATACGGAACGTCGCCTCCCGTCTCCGCTCGGGGCCGGACGAACCCGTGCTGATCTTCAACGGGGACATCCTCACCGGCCTGGACATCCGCGCCCTGGTGGACACCCACACCACGGCCGGCGCCGATGTCACCCTCCACCTGACGAGGGTCGAGGACCCGCGCGCCTTCGGCCTGGTGCCCACCGACGGGGACGGCCGGGTGACGGCGTTCCTGGAGAAGCCGCAGACCCCCGAGGAGATCGTCACCGACCAGATCAACGCGGGCGCCTACGTCTTCGCCCGCTCGGTGATCGACTCCATCCCGGAGGGACGGCCCGTCTCCGTGGAGCGGGAGACCTTCCCCGGTCTGCTGGAGGCCGGGGCGCATCTGCACGGCATGGTCGACTCCACCTACTGGCTCGACCTCGGCACCCCGCGCGCCTTCGTGCGCGGCTCCGCCGACCTCGTGCTGGGGCGCGCCCCGTCCCCGGCCGTCCCCGGCGCCTGCGGGGACCGGCTCGTCCTGGACGGGGCGGAGGTCGCGCCGGACGCCAAGCTCACCGGTGGCACGGTCATCGGCGCGGGAGCCCGGGTCGGCGCCGGGGCCAGCGTCGACGGCAGCACCGTCCTGGAGGGCGCAGTCATCGGCGAGGGTGCCCGGATCACGGACTCGCTGGTCGGCGCGCGGGCGGTCGTCGGCCCCCGCACGCTGCTGCACGACGCGGTCGTCGGGGACGGCGCGACGGTCGGCGCGGACAACGAACTCCGCGACGGGGTACGGGTCTGGTGCGACACCCACATCCCCGCCGCCGGTATCCGCTTCTCCTCCGACCAGTGACCCGCCGCTGACCTTCCGCTCCCACGGCCGGTGACGGGGCGGCCAGGGGCGGCCCGGGCGCGCGCCCGACGGCCTCGCGCGGTGACACCCCCGCCGGCCCCGTGCCCGGCGGGGGCGCCGTTCCGTGAGCGGTGACCCTCCGGACCCGGCCGCCCGCGTGGACGGACGCGGCGCTTACCCTCGGGGGGCACCATCCCCCTCGTGGGCTCCCGGCCCATGAGCCCCGCCCCACGAGCCCCCGCCCCATGAGGAAGTGCCCGTCCCGTGGATCCCACCGCCGCCGCGCCCCCGGTCCGGACCGGAGGCGCCCGCGCCGCCGCGCCCCGCGTCCGGCGCTGGACGCCGCCGTGGCCGCTGGACGTCGCGCGCACCGTGGGCGTCCTGCGCCGGGGCCCCGGCGACCCGGCGTTCCGTACCACGCCCGACGGCGCGATCTGGCGGGCCAGCCGTACCCCCGCCGGGCCGGGCACGCTGCGGCTGGCGCGGTCGGGCTCCGGCGAGATCGAGGCGCGGGCCTGGGGGCCGGGCGCCGAGTGGCTGCTCGACGGGGTGCCCGCGCTCTGCGGCGCCGGGGACGAGCCCGAGCGGTTCACCCCGCGCCACCGCCTGGTCCACGAGGCCCACCGGCGGAACCCCGGGCTCCGGCTGGCCCGTACCGGTCTGGTCCTGGAGTCCCTGGTCCCCTCGGTCCTGGAGCAGAAGGTCACCTCGGACGAGGCGTACCGCGCCTGGCGGCTGCTGCTGCTCCGGCACGGCGAGCCGGCGCCGGGCGCGGAGCAGCTGCGGATGCGCGTCATGCCGGACGCCCGCGGCTGGGCGCTGCTGCCCTCCTGGGAGTGGCACACGGCCGGGGTCGACGGAAAGCGCTCCGCGACGGTGGTCCGCGCCGCCCGGGTCGCGCGCCGGCTGGAGGAGGCCGCCGCCATGGACCTCCCGGCCGCCTCGGCGCGGCTGCGGCTGATCCCGGGCATCGGCCCCTGGACGGCCGCCGAGGTGTTGCAGCGCTCCAACGGCGCGGCGGACGCCGTCACCGTCGGCGACCTCCATCTGCCCGGGACCGTCGGTTACGCCCTGACCGGCGCCCGGGGCACCGACGACGCGGGGATGCTGGAACTCCTCGCCCCCTACGCGGGACAGCGCCACCGCGCCTGCCGGCTGATCCTGCTCAGCGGGCGCGTGCCGCCCCGCCGCGCGCCCCGCTTCCCGGTCGGCGACATCCGGCGCCTCTGAGCGCCGCCGCCGGTCCCGGTCCCGGCCCTGGCCCCGGCCTCAGCGCACCACCACGAAGTCCCCGGCGTCCCGCGCGGGCCGCTCCCGGGGCGGGGCCGCCGGGTGGCCGACCGCCACCGCTCCCATCGGGTCCCAGCCGGCTGCCAGCCCGAGCACCGTCCGGACGGTGTCCCGGCAGAACATGGTGGAGGACACCCAGGCCGAGCCCAGCCGCTCCCCGGCCAGCGCCACCAGGAGGTTCTGCACCCCGGCGCCGGCCGCCACCGTGAACATCTCCCGCTCGGCCGTCCGCCGCCGTTCGTCCGGGTAGCGGTGCGCCCCGTCCATGACCAGGCAGGGCACCACCAGATACGGGGCGTCGCGCAGCACGTTCCCGCGCCGGACCCGCCGTTCGACGGCCTCCTCGGAGAGCCCGTCCCCGCGCAGATCCGCGATCCAGGCCGCGCGCATGGCGTCGAGCAGGCGGGTGCGGGCCTCCGCCGACTCCAGCAGCACGAACCGCCAGGGGGTGGTGTGGTGCGGCGCGGGCGCGGTGACGGCCGCCGCGACCGCCCGGCGCACCGCGGCGCTGTCCACCGGCTCGGAGGTGAACTCACGGACGGTGCGGCGCAGCGTCACCGCCTCCCGTACCGCCTCGGAGGTGCCCAGCCGGAACATGTCGTCCGCGGCGTCGCGCACCAGGGCGCGGGCGCCGGGGTCGGCCGCGGCGCCGTTCGCGTCCCCGCCGCCCGTCCCGTCATCGCCGTCCGTCCCCCGCTCCGGGCGGGCCGTGTCCGGCCCGTTCCCCGGTATGGCTGGTATCACGACGTGGGGCAGGCCGCGGACGACGGCCACCGGCAGCCCGCCCGTCTTCCCCTTCACCAGGTCGCCGGCGGCGGCCAGTTCGTCGGCGGTCGCGGTGACCGTCGCGGTCAGGCCGTTGCCGTGCGCGTCCACGCCGCCGCGCAGGTCGTCCAGGACCCGTACGCCCGCCGCCCCGATGGCGACGTCCGTCAGCCCGCTGCGCCAGGGCCGCCCGAAGGTGTCCGTGACCAGGACGCCGACGGTGACCCCCAGGGCCTCGCGCAGCCCGTCCCGGATCGCCCGCGCGGAGGCGTCCGGGTCCTCGGGGAGCAACAGCACCGTCCCGGCGGGGGTGTTCGAGGCGTCGACGCCGGCGGCGGCCATCACCAGCCCGTGCCGGGTCTCGGTGATCCGCAGCCGGCCGCGGCGCGCCACCACGCGCACGGTCTCCGCGTCGATGGCCTCCTCCCGGCCGGCGGCCCGGACGGCCCGGCCCTCCGCCTTGGAGACGATCTTCGACGTCACGAGGACGACGTCCCCGTCGGCGAGGCCCGGCAGCCCCGGCGCACCGGCGGCCCCGGCGATCAGTTTCACCAGGTCGTCCCCGGGCCGTACCTCCGGCAGCCCCGGCAGCGCCCACACCTGGTAGCCGGGCACGGCGGGCGCGACGGAGCCGGCGGGAGCGGCGGGGACGACGGAGCCGGCGGGGGCCGGGAGATCCGGGGTGGGCCCGCTCACGCGCGCACCTCCTCGGCCAGGGCCAGCGCCTCGCGGGCCATGGCGGCCGTGGCCGCCACGTCCGTCATCAGCAGTGGCACCGCGCGGCAGCGGATGCCCGCCGCCTCCACCTCCCCGGCCGTCCCCGCGTCGGAGCTGTCCACCAGCCAGCCGTCGAGCAGCCCCGAGCCGTAGAAGCGGGCGACGGCCGCGGCCGTGGACTCCACGCCCACCGCGGCCAGCACCTTGTCGGCCATGCCCCGCACCGGGGCGCCGCCGATGACGGGGGAGAGGCCGACCACCGGCACCCCCGCGTCGGCGATGGCCTCCCGGATGCCGGGGACGGCGAGGATCGTGCCGACGCTGACCACGGGGTTGGACGGCGGGAAGAGCACGACGTCGGCCGCCGCCACGGCCTCCAGCACCCCGGGCGCCGGCTTGGCCTGGTCGGCGCCGACGGGCACGACGGCGTGCGCGGGCACGGCGGCCCGGTGCCGCACCCAGTACTCCTGGAAGTGCACGGCCCGGCGCCCGCTCTGCCCGTCCGCGCCGGGGGCGGCCTCCGGGTCGTCGATCAGCACATGGGTCTCGACCCGGTCGTCGGTCATCGGCAGCAGCCGCACCCCCGGCTGCCAGCGCGCGCACAGCGCCTCGGTGACGGCGCTGAGCGGATAGCCCGCCGCGATCATCTGGGTGCGGACGATGTGGGTGGCGAAGTCCCGGTCACCGAGGCCGAACCACTCGGGCCCCACGCCGTACGCGGCGAGTTCCTCCTTGACCGCGAAGGTCTCGTCGGCTCGGCCCCACCCCTGCCCCTCGTGGATGCCGCCGCCGAGCGTGTACATCACGGTGTCCAGGTCCGGGCACACCTTCAGCCCGAACAGGTGGATGTCGTCACCGGTGTTGCCGATGACGGTGATGTCGGAGCCGGGGCTCGCCGCCTTGAGACCGCGGAGGAAGCGGGCGCCGCCGATCCCCCCGGCCAGAACCACAATGCGCATGGGTTCAGTGTGTCAGCCGGCCGGCGGCCGCCACGGACCGGTGGGGTGGGACGGGGCGCCTCCCGGCGGCGCCGTCAGGCGCGGCCCACGGCCCGGCCGCCGGAACCCCGGCCCGTGCCGGTCGCGGCGCGGCACACCGGGACGC
This sequence comes from Streptomyces zingiberis, assembly GCF_012034935.1. Lineage (GTDB taxonomy): Bacteria > Actinomycetota > Actinomycetes > Streptomycetales > Streptomycetaceae > Streptomyces > Streptomyces zingiberis. The sequence goes on along the minus strand of NZ_JAATEN010000017.1, from coordinate 20,264 downwards.
CGGAGAGCACGGCGGCGTCGCCCCGGGCGCCGGCGTGCATCGGCATCTCCGTCAGCCCCGGGAAGTAGATGTGCAGGCTGACGGCGGGAACGAGCGCGTCGTTGACGACCTCGTGGGCCCGGCCCGGCGCGACCACGCGCTGCGCGCCCGCGCCGAGGACGCGCCGCGCCGTCCCGGAGTGCTCGGTCAGCCCGCCCTCCAGCACGGTCAGGACGCCGGAGGAGGGTCCGTGGTCGTGGGCCCCGGTGCCCTGCCCGGGCAGCCAGCTGAGCAGCCACACCTCGTAACCGGGCCCGGTGCGCAGCCGGTGGTACCAGCGGCTGACCGGGTCGTACCGGACGAGGGGCGCCCAGGAGCCGCGGTCGGCGGCGATCGCGTGGGCGAGCCCGGCGAACTCCGCGACGGTGGCGGGGTGGCGGCGGGCGGGCGGCAGCAGGTGGGGGGAGGCGAGCGGGTCCCCGCCGATCTGGATGTCGCTGAGCACGGGGCCGGTCAGGGCACCGGGCACGGCGCCGGTCATGCCGGTCGCGTCGCCGCTCGTGGCGCTGCTGTTCGTGTCGCTGTTCATGCGTGTGGGTTCCTGGGCCTGGGACGCCCGGGCCGGGGCGTCGGCGAAGAAGGGGGAGGAGGCAGAGCGATAGGAAAGAGGAGGAGAGCGATAAGAGAGAGAAAGAGAAGGAAGGCGCCGCGAGAGGAGGGCGCGGAGGCCCGGCCGGGGACGGCGGGTCGGTCAGCGGCAGGAACAGCGACAGCCGCGGCGAGCGCCACAACAGCCACACGGGAAGCCGGGTCCACAGCGGAGAGCGTCACCGCACGCGAGGCGGGAGCCGGTCCGGGACAGCGCGGGCGTCAGTGGCATGGGACCAGCAGACCCGCTCGGCTCGTCGCTTGTCAAACGAGCCGGCACCCTTTCGGCGGCGCGTCACCTCGTCCGGCGCAGGCGGCCGCGGCCGGCGGACGGGTGAGCGGGGACCACGGGGCCACGGACGCGCGGGGCCGTGGGCCGGACACGGGCCCGGCGGGGTCCGGGCCGGACCGCCGGGTGACGGGGAGCCGCGGTGCGGTGCGGCACGGGGAGCCGCGGTGCGGTGCGGCGGCGGAGGGGGCGGAGAGTGGTGAACCGTGGGGAGTTTGTGATCTTGGAACCGCGACACACCAGAGAACGGTGAAAGGTTTGTGCGCTTCCGATCGGGACACACGGCGGAGCAGTCGCCCGACGAGCGGCGTTGCGCATCCGTGATCGGAGCGTGACCGTTCTCCCGCTCGCGGGCGTGGGGTGGAACGGCGCGGGCACCTGCGGGCGTCTCCGTCACCGAGGGGGTGGACCGGAGTTGGGTCAGGTGCGACGTCATGTTTTAGGACGATTTGAACACTTTACGGGCAGGCTTGGTTCCCCAGAGTGAATAAGGGGCCCAATAGCAGATCCCGGCTTGACTGGCTCGGATCGGCACACTTGTAATTTCACTCGTGTCGTTCGGCCGTTATCGGTAACGGCAGCATCACGGGGACGTAAAGACAGACAGGGGCGCACATGACCGAGCTGTTCCAGCAACTGCTGGTCGAGGAGGCGGACGAGGAGCTCGGATGGCAGGAGCGCGCACTCTGCGCCCAGACCGATCCCGAGTCCTTCTTCCCGGAAAAGGGCGGTTCCACCCGTGAGGCGAAGAAGGTCTGCCTCGCCTGCGAGGTGCGTTCGGAGTGCCTCGAATACGCTCTCGCCAACGACGAGCGGTTCGGCATCTGGGGCGGGCTCTCCGAGCGCGAGCGCAGGCGGCTGAAGAAGGCCGCGGTGTGAAGACCGGACGTCTCCTCCGCGTTCTCCGTACCCGCCGCCACATACCCCCTTGCATATCCCTACAGACCCCCGCAGATCCCCGCACGGATCTCGTCACCGCCTCCCCCGCACCGGCGTGGGAGGCGGACTGCTGTACGGGCGGCCGGGTCTGACGCCCGCTCCGAGCCGTTAGTGTGGTGGGCCGTCCGAGACGCGCCCGGCTCCCCGCGGAGCGCGCGCGTCCACCACAGTCCAGCGAACCGGGGCCCGTACCTCGATGTCCGTGCACAGCCACTCGGCGCACAGTCAGCCGGCCGCCCATTCCGCGGCCGCCGCCCCCGCACACCCGCGGCACGTCGTCACCGCCGTGCTCGTCTCCCACGACGGCGCCCGCTGGCTGCCCCAGGCGATCGCCGGGCTGGTGGGGCAGGAGCGGCCGGTCCAGAACGTCATCGCCGCCGACACCGGCAGCGCCGACGCGTCCGCCGAACTGCTCACCGAGGCCCTCGGGCCCGACCGGGTGCTGCACCTCGCCCGCCGCTCCGGCTTCGGCACGGCCGTGGACGAGGCGGTCCGCACCGCCGGGGTGCTCACCCCCGACGACCTGCCCTATCTGAAGCGCCCCAGCGGCTGGGACCCCGTCACCCGGACCTGGCACGACGAGGCGTACGACATGCCCGAACTGCCGCACGGCGAACCCGTGCAGTGGATCTGGCTGCTCCACGACGACTGCGCGCCCGAGCCGGACGCGCTCGCCGAACTCCTCCGGGTCGCCGACTCCTCCCCGTCCACCGCGATCGTCGGCCCCAAGCTGCGCGGCTGGTACGACCGCAGGCAGCTGCTGGAGGCCGGCGTCAGCATCGCGCGCAGCGGCCGCCGCTGGACCGGGCTCGACCGCCGCGAGCAGGACCAGGGCCAGCACGACCAGGTGCGCCCCGTCCTCTCCGTCTCCACCGCCGGCATGCTGATCCGGCGTGACGTGTGGGAGGAACTCGGCGGCTTCGACCGCCGGCTCCCCCTGATGCGGGACGACGTCGACCTGTGCTGGCGGGCCCAGGCGGCCGGCCACCAGGTGCTCGTCGCGCCCGACGCCGTCCTGCGCCACGCGGAGGCCTCCGCGCGCGAGCGCCGCCCGATCGACTGCGCCGGCCGCTCGGCGGTCGGCCCGCACCGCGTCGACAAGGCCGGTGCCGTCTACACCATGCTCGTCAACACCCGGGGCGCCGCGCTCGCCTACGTGCTGCCCCGGATGATTCTCGGCACGCTGCTGCGGACCCTGGCGTATCTCGTCGGCAAGGCGCCCCGGCAGGCGCTGGACGAGATCGCCGGCCTCTTCGCGGTGCTGCTCCGCCCGGGGCGGATCCTCGCCGGCCGGCGCTCGCGCGGCCGCCCGGCGGTGGCCCCGTCCGACCTGCGCCCGCTCTTCCCGCCGCCCGGCGCGACGATCCGGGCCACCGCCGAGGCGGTGGTGGGCAACCTCGCCGGCCGCTCCGAGCCGGACCTCGCCGCCGGCGGGCGGCACGGCGCCGTCGAGTCCGGGCCCGGCGGTGACGACGCCGACTATCTGGAGATCGAGCAGTTCGCGCGGCTCAAGCGGATCGTGCGCAAACCGGCCCCGGTCCTCTTCCTGCTGCTCCTGGTGGTCTCGCTGGTCGCCTGCCGCGGGCTCCTCGGCTCCGGGGCGCTCTCCGGCGGTGCGCTGCTGCCCGCCCCGGCCGAGGCCTCCGACCTGTGGAGCCGCTACCTGGCGGCCTGGCAGCCGGTCGGCACCGGGTCCACCGAGAGCGCGCCGCCCTACCTGGCCGTGCTCGCCACCCTCGCCACGCTGCTGCTGGGCTCCACCGGCGCGGCCCTCACCGTGCTGCTCGTCTGCTCGGTGCCGCTCGCCGGGCTCACCGCCTACTTCGCGTCCCGGCCGCTGGTCGGCTCCCGGCCGCTGCGGGCCTGGGCCGCCGTCGCCTACGCCTTCCTGCCCGCCGTCACCGGAGCGCTGGCGGGGGGCCGGCTGGGTACCGCGGTGCTCGCGGTGGTGCTGCCGCTGATGGCCCGCGCGGCGGTCGCCGCGAGCGGGCTGAGCCCGCGCCGCGGGACGGGGGACGCGCACGGGGACCGGGGGGAGCACCCCGAGGACACCGGCCGGGGCACGGGTGAGGACGGGAACGGCGATGGCCCGGCCGGCGCGGACGGCGCGGCCGGCGCGGACGGCGCGGCCGGCGCGGACGGCGCGGACCGGGCGGGAGCGGACGGTGACGCCGGCGCCGCCCGCGCCCCGCGGCCGTCCTGGCGCGCCCTGTGGGCGTACACGCTGCTGCTCACCGTCACCACCGCCTTCACCCCGGTGGTCTGGCCGCTCACCCTGCTGCTCGGCGCCCTGCTGGTGGTGCGGGCGGTGCGCCGCCGGGAAGGCGCCGCCGCGTACGCGCTGCGGCTCGTGGTGGCCCTGGTCACGCCCCTGGTGGTGCTCGCCCCCTGGTCGCTGTCGCTGCTCGGTTCACCGGCCGCCTTCCTGGGTGAGGTCGGACTGGAGTACGGGGCGGGCGCCGCCTCCGCCGTGGACCTGCTGACGCTGAGCCCCGGCGGCCCCCAGGGCTCCGGCGGCCTGCTGCTCGCGGGGATCGTGCCGGCCGCCCTCGCCGCCCTCCTCCGCGGAGACCGGCGGCGCGCGACCGGTGCCGCCTGGACGGTGGCCCTCGCCGCGCTGTTCTTCGCCGCCCTGTCCAACGGCTCCGCCTGGGCCGGGCCGGCCACGCTCGTCTACGGCCTCGCGCTGCTGGCCGCCGCCCTGGTGGGCGCGGAGGACGCCCGGGAACGCGTCGCCGCGCGGAACTTCGGCTGGCGCCAGCCGGTCGCCGCCCTCGTCGCCCTCGCCGCCGCCGCGGCACCGCTGCTCTCCGCGGCGAGCTGGATGATCGGCGGGGCGGACGGGCCGCTGGACCGCCGCGACCCGGTGCAGGTGCCGCCGTTCGTCGCCGAGGAGAGCCGCACTCAGGACCAGGCCCGCACGCTCGTCCTCGGCGGCGAGCCCGGCAGCGTCTCGTACACCCTCGTGCGCGGCTCCGGCGCCCGCCTCGGCGACGCCGACCTCGCCACGGCGGACGGGGACGACCTGCGGCTGGACGCCGTCGTCGCCAACCTCGTCGCCGGCTCCGGCGCCGACCAGACCGCCCAGCTCGGCGGGTACGCCGTGCGCTACGTCCTGGTCCGCGACGGCGCGCCGCGCGAACTGCGCCGCGTCCTGGACAACACCCCCGGGCTGACCCGGCTCAGCCAGGAGGACGGCAGCTCCCTCTGGCGCCTCGACCGGCGGGTCGCCCGCGTCACCGTCGAGAACCCGGAGGGCGGCGGCGGGTCCGGCCCGGTGCCGGTCGCCGCGGGGCCCGTCGAGGCCCGGGCCACCGTCCCCGCCGGGCCGGAGGGGCGGGTGCTGCGCCTCGCCGACCGGGCCGCGCCCGGCTGGACGGCCACCCTCGACGGCCGGCCGCTGACCCCCACCACCGTGGACGAGTGGGCCCAGGGCTTCGAGCTGCCCGCGTCCGGCGGGCGGCTGGAGCTGAGCTACGAGGCACCGCTGGGCCACACCCTCTGGCTGGGCGCGCAGGGCCTGCTCGCCCTCGTCCTCGTGGTGCTCGCCCTGCCGGGCCGCCGCCGGGACGTCGACGACGACCTCCCCGAGGCCGGGGCCGAGCCGCCGGTGTCCGTGGAGCCCGTGGAGGGCGAGGGGCGCCGGGCACGCCGGCTGCGGGCCGCCGCCGAGGCGGAGGCGGCCGGCCGGGCCCCGGAAGGGGGAGCGGTGGCGGAACCGGACCCGGAAGCGATGCCCGTCACGGCCGCCCAGGCCACGGCCGGCCACACCACGGCCGGCCACGGGCAGCCCGGGGAGCAGGGGACGGCCGGGGAGTTCGACGCCTTCCGGGCCGCCCAGGACCCCGCGGCCCCCTACGCGCCCGAGGTGCCGTCCCAGCCGTCCTACGACGCGTGGGGCGGGGAGACCGGCCCGCACCCCGGGGACCAGGGCGCACCGCGGTACGACCAGGCCACCTACGCGGCCGCCGACCAGCAGCAGTACCAGGAGGGCCCGTACCCCGGTTACGGCGCGGACCCGTACCAGCAGGGCGGTTACGGCGCCGGCCCGTACGCCGAGCCCTACCCGTCCGGCCCCTACCCGGACGGCGGCGGCTACGGCGGCGAAGCGGGCTACCGCCCGGCCGACGGGTACGGGCAGACCGGCGGATACGGACAGACGGACGCATACGGGCAGGCCGGCGGCTACGGCGGGGCCGACGGTTACGGCCACGGGAACCACCCCGGCCCGGACGGCGGCCGCGACGGCGCCGGCCGGGCACCGGGCGACACGGGCTACGGAGAGGGCGGGCACGCCCCCCGCCGCGACGGGAGCGACCAGCAGTGAACCGCACCACCCTGTCCCTGCTCGCCGCCTGCACCGCGCTGGCCGCGGTCACGGGGGTGGCGTCCCTGACCGCCCCCGGCGAGGAACCGGCGCCCACCACGGCCGCGGCCGACCGGCTGCCCGTGGAGCGCTCCGAGCTGCTCTGCCCCCAGCCCTCGCTCTCCGACCTGGCGGAGACCGACTACACCGCCTTCACCCCCGGTGGCGGCTCCGGCGACCGGTCCGGCGCCAGGAGCGGCGCCCGGCTCCTGCCCGCCACGGAGGCGCCGGAGTCCGGGGACGGCGGCGACGACGGCAAGGCCGGTGACGACGGCAAGGCCGGCAAGGCCGGTGACGAGCCGGACCCCTTCCTGGCGCTGGAGAAGCCCGGCGTCCCCGTGACCGCCGCGGCCCCGGACGGCGGCGGCGCCCCGGCCCTCGTGGGCACCGCCGACGGCGCCCTCGCCCCCGGCTGGAGCGCCCAGCAGACCACGGTCGTGAGCTCGGGGGAGGGGCGGGGCGTCTACGGCGTCGCCTGCGCGGCGCCCGACTCCGAGTTCTGGTTCCCGGGCGTGAGCGCCGCCGAGACCCGCCAGGACTACATCGAGCTGACCAACCCGGACGACACGGCCGCCGTCGTCGACCTGGAACTGCACGGGGCCAAGGGGCCCGTCGAGACGGAGGCGGGCGAGGGGATCACCGTCCCCCCGCGCTCCGCGACCTCCGTCCTGCTCTCCACGCTCGCCCCCGGCGGCGCGGCGGATCTCGCGGCGCACGTCGTCGCCCGGTCCGGGCGGGTGGGTGCCGCCGTCCGCGCCACCGACGAGCGCACCGGCGGCGACTGGCTCACCCCCGCCGCGGTGGGGACCGGGAGCGCCGTGCTCCCCGGCATCCCGGAGGACGCCACCTCCGTCCGGCTGGTCGCCCTGGCGACCGGTGACGGCGACGCCGATCTCAAGGTCGAACTGGCCGGTCCCACGGGTTCGTTCACCCCCGCCGGCCACGAGACGCTCAATCTGAAGCGGGGCATGGTGACCGCCGTCGACTTCGACGACCTCACCAAGGGCGAGCCGGCCTCCCTGGTGCTCACCCGGGCCGAGGGCGCCGAGAGCGCCCCGTTCGCCGTCGCCCTCCAGGTCATCCGGGGTAAGGGCGGCGCCCGCGAGATGGCCTTCCTCCCCGCGGCCGGCCCCGTCCAGGGGCGGGCCACCGCGGCGGACAACCGCGCCAAGGGCTCCGTCCTCTCGCTCACCGCACCCGGCGAGGCGGCGAAGGTGAAGGTCACCGCCTCGGCGGGCAGCGGTGGTGGCGAGCCGGTCAGCAAGGAGTACACCGTCCGCGCGGGCACCACCCTGCGGGTGGATCCCCCCGTGCCCTCGGGCGGCAAGGGCGTTCACGCGCTCACCGTGGAACGGGTGTCCGGCGGTCCCCTCCACGCCGCGCGGATGCTCGCGCTGCCGTCCGGCAAGACCCCGATGTTCACCCTCCAGACCCTCCCGGACGACCGGGGCACGGTGGTCGTGCCCGACGCGCGCGAGGACCTCTCGCTGCTGATGCGCTGACGGCCACCGGCTGCGCGCGGACGGTGACGGCCGGGGCGGAGTGACGTTCGTCACCCTCACCGTCACCGTCCGTGGCCACGGGCCCGGCGCGTTCGCCGTCCCGGGCCGTCCGCGCTTCTGGCCGGTCCCCGCTCGCGGCCGGCCGCTCGTGGCCGCTCCGCGGGCCTCGGTGGTGCGGGCCTCGGTGGTGCGGGTCTCGGCGGTGCTGCGGCCGGGCCCGTTCCCGCCGGCGTCAGTCCTGCCCGTAGCGCGGATCCACCGACTCCGGGGCCAGCCCGAGCAGTTCGGCCACCTGCTCCACCACCGTCTCGTGCACCAGCAGTGCCCGCTCCTCGCGGGTCTTGGCGCGGATCTCCACCGGGCGCCGGTAGATCACGATCCGCGCGGGGCCCGCCTCCCCCGCCTCGCTGACGCGGCCCAGCGGCACCGTCCCCTCGTCCTCCCAGTCGGCGGAGCGGTCCGCCCCGCCGCCGTCGAGCACGGGGACGTCGAGGACGGCGAACTCCACCTCGGAGAGTTGCGGCCAGTGCCGCTCCAGCCGCTCCACCGAGTCGTGCACCAGGTCGGTGAAGGCCGTCGCCCGGGTCACCGCCAGCGGCACCTGCGGTGGGGCGATCGGCCCGCGCATGCCCCGCCCGTGCCGGTCGCGGCGGCGCGGCGGGGGCTCGGAGGGACGAGAGGGCACGGAACTGGTCATCACCCCCGAGGGTAGCCCTCACCCGGCCACCCCGAGACCTCACCGCGAGGCGTGCCGGGGGCCCACCGGACGGCGCGTGACGGGGGGCGGGGCGCGGGCGGACACGCGGGGCACCCGGCGCGCCCACCACCGGGCCGGCCGGCCCTCGCCACGCGGCCGGTACCGTCCGCCGTCCGCCGTCCGCCGTCCGCGCGCCACCGTCACGGGGCCGGTTCGGTTCGGTCCGGTTCGGTTCGGAGCCGCGTCGGAGCCGGTCCGGAGCCGGATCGGGACGAAGCGCCGTCAACGGGACACCTCGCCTCCGCGCCGCCCTTCCGCCGCGCCCTGTTTTTCCCGTCTGCAGGTCAACACCGTTGTGTTCAGGGGCGCGACACGGTGGGGTGAGCTCGGGGAGATCCGTCGCGGCCCGCTCAAGAGTGCGGTACCGTCCAACGTCGTGAGCCCTGTACGCCGATGTTCGCGCACCGCGTGTGGTCGTCCCGCCGTCGCGACGCTGACGTACGTCTACGCGGATTCGACCGCGGTCCTCGGGCCCCTCGCCACCTACGCCGAGCCGCACTGCTACGACCTCTGCGCGGTCCACTCCGAGCGGCTCACCGCGCCGCGCGGCTGGGAGGTCGTCCGGCTCGCGGTCGACACCGGCCCGTCACGTCCGAGCAGTGACGATCTCGAGGCGCTCGCCAACGCCGTCCGTGAGGCGGCCCGCCCGCAGGAGCGCGCCGCCGGTGCGGCGGGCGGCGGAACGGGTGGTTCCGGAGGCCGGGAGGCCGATCCGCGCGAGGTCGCCCGGCGCGGGCATCTGCGGGTGCTCCGCTCGCCCGAGTCCTGAACCGCCGTCTCCGCCGGGCCTCTTGTACCGCGCGCCGCGGCCGGCGCGGGCCGCCGGCCCGGCCCGGCGCGCCGCCACCGTCCCACCCGGGGGCCCCGCGCCCGTGCTCCGAGCCTGCCGCGGTGAGCGCCCCCGATCCGGGTAGGTTTGTCGCACCGATAGGACTCCCGGAAACTCCCGGAAGGGGTGGGCAGTGCCCGACTTGTCGCAGATCGTGAAGGCGTACGACGTGCGTGGTGTGGTCCCGGACCAGTGGGACGAGTCGCTCGCCGAACTCTTCGGCGCCGCCTTCGCCCAGGTGACCGGCGCGGAGGCGGTGGTCGTCGGCCATGACATGCGGCCCTCGTCCCCCGGGCTCTCCCGCGCCTTCGGCCGGGGAGCCGCCGCCCGTGGCGCCGATGTCACCGAGATCGGCCTGTGCTCCACCGATCAGCTCTACTTCGCCAGCGGCAGCCTCGGCCTGCCCGGCGCCATGTTCACCGCGAGCCACAACCCCGCGCAGTACAACGGCATCAAGATGTGCCGGGCGGGTGCCGCCCCGGTCGGCCAGGACTCGGGCCTCGCCGAGATCCGCGCCCTCGTCGAGGAGTGGAGCGGGTCCGGAGCCCCCGCCCCCGTGGCGGACCCCGGCACCATCACCCGGCGTGACGTCCTCGGGGACTACGCAGCCTGCCTGCGCGGGCTGGTGGACCTGGGCTCCATTCGCCGGCTGAAGGTCGTGGTGGACGCGGGCAACGGCATGGGCGGCCACACCGTGCCCACCGTCTTCGACGGCCTGCCGCTGGACCTCGTCCCGCTCTACTTCGAACTGGACGGCACCTTCCCCCACCACGAGGCCAATCCGATCGATCCGGCCAACATCGTCGATCTCCAGGCGAAGGTCCGCGAGACCGGCGCCGACATCGGCCTGGCCTTCGACGGCGACGCGGACCGCTGTTTCGTCGTGGACGAGCGGGGCGAGCCCGTCTCCCCGTCCGCGGTGACCGCCCTCGTCGCCGCCCGGGAACTCGCCAAGCACGGTGGCGGCACCGTCATCCACAACTGCATCACCTCCTGGTCCGTCCCGGAGGTCGTGAAGGAGAACGGCGGCACGCCGGTACGGACCCGGGTCGGCCACTCCTTCATCAAGGGGGAGATGGCCCGCACCGGTGCCATCTTCGGCGGCGAGCACTCCGCGCACTACTACTTCCGCGACTTCTGGAACGCCGACACGGGGATGCTCGCCGCCCTGCACGTCCTCGCCGCCCTCGGCGAGCAGGACGGCCCGCTCTCCGGCCTGGTCGAGCAGTACGACCGCTACGCCGCCTCCGGCGAGATCAACAGCAAGGTCGACGACCAGGACGGCCGCGCCGCCGCCGTCCGGGCCGCCTACGAGGGCCGGCCGGGCACGGAGCTGGACGAGCTGGACGGGCTCACCGTCACCGCCGCCGACTGGTGGTTCAACCTCCGCGCCTCGAACACCGAGCCGCTGCTCCGCCTCAACGTCGAGGCCCGGGACGCGGAGACGGTGGCGAAGGTCCGCGACGAGGTGCTCGCCCTCGTCCGCGGCTGAGCGCGCCCGCCCCACGCGGGAAGGCCGTGCCCGTCAGGGGTGGCCGCCGGGCCGTGCCGTCCACGGTGACCGCCGGGGCCGTGCCCGTCCGTGGTGGCCGGCGGCCCGTGCCCGCCCGCGTGACGGCCGTGGCCGCCGGGCCGCGACTCCGGAGGGAGCGCGGCCCGGCGGTACGCTGACGGGGCCGAAACATCCCGCCCCGGGGCGGGTGACCTCACCGGAAGGACCCCCATGCCGCTCGACGCCGGCCTTCTCGCCATCCTCGCCTGCCCGGCCTGCCACGCCCCGCTCCGCGAGGACACCGGTGACACCGGTGACGGTGGGGCGGACGGCGCCGCCACCGAGCTCGTCTGCACCGGTGAGAGCTGCGGACTCGCCTACCCCGTCCGGGACTCCATCCCGGTGCTCCTCGTCGACGAGGCCCGCCGGCCCGCCTGACACCCGCGTCCCCCTGCCGGGACCGCCTCCCGGGCCACCTGGGCCCGCCGGGGCGTCCCCGGGTGTACCGGCGCTCGCGCCCGGCAGGCGCGAGGGCGTGCCGTGCCGGCGACGGGGGAGCGCCGCCCGCCGGGGCACTAGGCTCGGACCACGGCACGGACGGCTCCTGGGACGGGCCCGGCGCGTCCCGTCGGCCGGCACGCCCGCCGCACGGCGATCGGAGGCCCACCAGATGTTCGACGAGTCGCTCCTCGACACACCGGAGACACTCGCCCGCGCCGACACCCGGGGGCTGCTGCGCGGCGCCGCCGGGGCCGGGGCCCGGGTCCGCACCGCCGCCCGGGGGGCGGCCGAGGCCGGCCTGGCCGACCTCAAGCCCGACGGCCGCCCCCGCGCCCTGCTGGTCGCCGGCCCGGAGCCCGCCGGGAGCCTGGTCACCGGGGTCACCGGGCTGCTCGACGCGCTGAGCGGCGGCAACACCCTCGTCAGCCGTATCCGCGCGACCGGCGCCCTCGCCGCCCCGGGCGCGCTGCGCTGGACGCTGCCCGGCTGGGCCGGACCGCTGGACCTGCTGATCGTCCTCACCACCGAGGGCACCGAACCGGGCCTCTCCGCCCTCGTCGAGCAGGCGTACCGGCGCGGCTGCTCCGTCGTCTCCGTGTGCCCGCCCGGCGCACCCCTCACCGGCGAGGTCGGCGGCCGTCACGGACTGTCGGTGCCGCTCACCCCGCCGCCGAACGAGGACGCCCCGCCCCTGGACGGCCCCGCCCGGCCGGACCGGCCGCCGCGGGCCACCGGCGAGGCGGAGCGGCCCGGCACGCTCTGGGCGATGCTCGTGCCCCTCCTGGTCCTCCTGGACCGGACGGGTTTCCACCCGGTGCCGCCGGTCACCGTCCAGCTCGTCGCCGACCGGCTCGACGCGGTGGCCGAGCGGTGCGGGCCGGCCGTGGCCACCTACGGCAATCCCGCCAAGACGCTCGCCGCCGAACTCGCCGACTCCCTGCCGCTGCTGTGGAGCGACGGCCCCGTGGCCGGGGCGGTGGCGCGCCACTTCGCCCGGTCGCTCGCCTCCGTCGCCGGGCGCCCCGCGCTGGCCGCGGCCCTGCCGGAGGCGCTGACGACGCACGGCGCGCTGCTGTCGGGGGACTTCGCCGCGGGCGCCGATCCGGACGACTTCTTCCGGGACCGGGTGGAGGACCCGGCCGCCCTCCACGCCCGCGTGGTGCTCCTCCGCGAGCAGCCGCTGACGGCCGGCTCGCCCACCCCCGCCGCGCGGGAGTCCGCCCTGGGACACGACAGCCCGGTCAGCGAACTGGAACCGGCCGAGGGCACCGTCCTGGAGGCCGCGGCGGAGCTGTTGGCCGTCACGGATTTCGCCGCCGTTTACCTGGCGCTCGCCTCCACCGAGCGATCATGACCCCTGGGCGTGCGGCCGGCCGCACGCCCCACGGCACGGCACACCGACCCCCGGGCCCGGCCGTCCCGTCCCACCGGGACCGGGCCGCTCCCGTACGCCGCGGGGGACGCGGGCACGCCGCCGCGCCACCGGTGAACCGCGGGCCGTCCGCCGGACCGTCCCGGCGGGCCTCCGCGGCTCCCCGGCCCCACCGCCCCAGCTCATCCGGAAAGCACTGTGATGGACCGACTCGACAACACCGTCCGCCCCTACGCCTGGGGATCCACCACCGCCATCCCGGCCCTCCTCGGCACCGAGCCGACCGGGGAGCCGCAGGCCGAGCTGTGGATGGGGGCCCACCCCGGCGCCCCGTCCCGGCTGGACCGCGGCGCCGGACCGGTCACCCTCGCCGACGTGATCGACGCCGACCCGGACGGTGAACTGGGCGAGGCGGTGACCGGGCGCTTCGGCCCGCGCCTGCCGTTCCTGCTGAAACTGCTCGCCGCGGACGCGCCGCTCTCCCTCCAGGTCCACCCCGACCCCGCCCAGGCGGAGTCGGGCTTCGCCGACGAGGAGCGCCGCGGCGTGCCGCTGGACGCCCCGCACCGCACCTACAAGGACGCCCACCACAAGCCCGAACTGATCTGCGCCCTCACGCCGTTCGAGGGGCTGTGCGGCTTCCGCCCGGCCGCGGAGGCCGCCGCGCTCCTCGACGGCCTCGGGGTCGACTCCCTCAAGCCCTACGCCGACATCCTGCGCGCCGCCACGCCGGCGAGTGACGCGCTCCGGGAGGTCTTCACGGCCGTGCTCACCGCGGACCCCGAGGCCATGGCCGGGACCGTCCGCGCGGCGGCGGAGGCCGCCGGCCGGCTCGCCGGGGAACCGGGCCCGCACGCCGCGGCCCTCGCCGCCTACGCCTCCCTCGCCCGCCACCACCCCGGCGACCCGGGCGTGATCGCCGCCATGCTGCTCCACCACGTCCAGCTCCGGCCCGGTGAGGCACTGCACCTCGGAGCCGGGGTCCCGCACGCCTATCTGCGGGGATTCGGCGTGGAGATCATGGCCAACTCCGACAACGTGCTGCGCTGCGGGCTCACCCCCAAACACGTGGACGTCCCCGAGCTGTTGCGCGTCACCCGTTTCGAGCCCACCGCGCCGGCCGTCCTGCGGCCCGAGGCGGTCGACGGCGAGGAGACCTACGAGACCCCGGCCGAGGAGTTCCGCCTCTCCCGCTTCGTGCGTGCCGAGGGGGAGGCGCCGCGCCGGCTCCCGCCCGGCAGGCCGCAGATCGTGCTCTGCACGGCCGGATCCGCCCTCCTCACCGCCGGCGACGGCCGTGAACTCCCGCTCCGCCCGGGAGAGTCCGCCTTCGTGCCGGCCGGCGAGGAGATCCAACTCTCGGGCCCGGGAACCGTGTTCCGCGCCACGGTGGCCGCCTGACCCCGGACCGGAGCCGGTGCTGCAACAATGTGCCGCCTCATCGCGGCCCTCGCGCCGCATCAGCAGAGCGCGGCGCCCGTGCCGCACCCGACGGAAGGACAACCGGCACTCATGAGCGCGTCAGGCGGAACCAGGGCGATCGTCGCTGCGCTGGTGGCGAACTTGGCCATCGCCGTTGCCAAGTTCGTGGCGTTCCTCTTCAGCGGCTCCTCGTCGATGCTCGCGGAGAGCGTGCACTCGGTGGCCGACTCCGGCAACCAGGGGCTGCTGCTGCTCGGCGGCAAGCGGGCGCGGCGCGAGGCGACTCCGCAGCACCCCTTCGGCTACGGCCGTGAGCGGTACATCTACGCCTTCCTCGTCTCCATCGTGCTCTTCACCGTCGGCGGCCTCTTCGCGGTCTACGAGGGCTACGAGAAGATCAAGCACCCGCACACGCTGGAGCACTGGTACTGGCCCGTCGGTGTCCTGCTCTTCGCGATCGTCGCCGAGGCCTTCTCGTTCCGGACGGCGATCAAGGAGTCCAACCAGCTCCGCGGCCGCCAGTCCTGGACCCAGTTCGTCCGCCGCGCCAAGGCGCCGGAACTGCCGGTGGTGCTGCTGGAGGACCTGGGCGCGCTCGTCGGCCTGATACTCGCGCTCGGTGGCGTCGGGATGGCGCTGCTCACCGGGAACAGCGTCTGGGACGGCGTCGGCACCATCTGCATCGGCGTGCTGCTCATCGTGATCGCGGTGGTGCTCGCCGTGGAGACCAAGTCCCTGCTGCTCGGCGAGGCCGCCGGTCCCGACGCCGTGGAACGGATCAGCAAGGCGCTGGTGGACGGGGACACCGTCACCGGCGTCATCCACATGCGCACCCTCCACCTCGGACCCGAGGAACTCCTGGTCGCGGCCAAGATCGCGGTCAAGCACGACGACACCGCCGCGGAGGTCGCCCGCGCGATCGACGCGGCCGAGTCGCGTGTCCGGGAGGCCGAACCGATCGCCCGCGTGATCTATCTGGAGCCGGACATCTACCGCAAGGCGGCGGCCGCCGCGGAATGACCGCTCCCGCGGGTCCCGCCGCTCCTGCGGGTCCCGTCGCTCCCGCCGGCCCGGACAGCCGGGCCGGCGGGACCGGGTGAACGGCGGCCGGAGCCCGGTGGACCGGTCGAATCCGCCGCATCGGCCGGCCGGGTCATACGGCCGGCCCTCCCCGGGCAGGCGTACCGGTGGCGGGTTCCCGGCAGGCGCGCTGGGGTCGCTGCGCCGATCGGTGTAGATTCGTGACCGGACAGACGTCGCTGCTGATGGCGGTCGGTGGGCCCGTCCCCGGGTCCCGCCGAGGGAGAGAGGGCCTCCGACGGACTGCGCCGCGGCCGGGGGACAGGTGTGCCCGCCGCCGCGGACCAGCCGTGTACCGCACTCGAACCTCGAGGAGCAGCCCGTATGACGACAGTTGCGAACGGTCAGGACTTCAAGGTCGCCGACCTGTCCCTGGCCGCCTTCGGCCGCAAGGAGATCAGCCTCGCCGAGCACGAGATGCCCGGCCTGATGTCGATCCGCGCGGAGTACGCCGCGGCCCGGCCGCTGGCGGGCGCCCGGATCACCGGCTCGCTGCACATGACGGTGCAGACCGCCGTGCTGATCGAGACCCTGGTGGCGCTCGGCGCCGAGGTCCGCTGGGCCTCCTGCAACATCTTCTCCACCCAGGACCACGCCGCCGCCGCGGTGGCCGTCGGCCCGGAGGGCACCCCGGAGGACCCCAAGGGCGTACCGGTGTTCGCCTGGAAGGGCGAGACCCTGGAGGAGTACTGGTGGTGCACCGAGCAGGCGCTGACCTGGCCCGGCACCCCCACCGGCGGCCCCAGCATGATCCTGGACGACGGCGGTGACGCCACCCTCCTCGTCCACAAGGGGGTCGAGTTCGAGAAGGCCGGCGAGGCCCCGGACCCGTCGACGGCCGACAGCGAGGAGTACGGGCACGTCCTCACCGTGCTGAACCGCACCCTGGCCGAGAACCCGCAGAAGTGGACCCAGCTCTCCTCCGAGATCCGCGGCGTGACCGAGGAGACCACCACCGGCGTCCACCGCCTCTACGAGATGCAGCAGGCCGGCACCCTGCTCTTCCCCGCGATCAACGTCAATGACGCGGTGACCAAGTCGAAGTTCGACAACAAGTACGGCTGCCGCCACTCCCTCATCGACGGCATCAACCGCGCCACCGATGTGCTCATCGGCGGGAAGACCGCGGTGGTCTGCGGCTACGGCGACGTGGGCAAGGGGTGTGCTGAGTCGCTGCGCGGCCAGGGCGCCCGCGTGATCGTCACCGAGGTCGACCCGATCTGCGCGCTCCAGGCCGCCATGGACGGCTACCAGGTGGCCACCCTGGACGATGTCGTCGAGACCGCCGACATCTTCATCACCACCACCGGCAACCGGGACATCATCATGGCCTCCGACATGGCCCGGATGAAGCACCAGGCGATCGTCGGCAACATCGGACACTTCGACAACGAGATCGACATGGCCGGGCTGGCCGCGATCCCGGGCATCGTCAAGGACGAGGTCAAGCCCCAGGTCCACACCTGGACCTTCACCGACGGGAAGAAGCTCATCGTCCTCTCCGAGGGCCGCCTGCTGAACCTGGGCAACGCCACCGGACACCCCTCGTTCGTGATGTCCAACTCCTTCGCGAACCAGACGATCGCCCAGATCGAGCTGTTCACCAAGCCGGAGTCCTACCCGATCGGCGTCTACGTGCTCCCCAAGCACCTCGACGAGAAGGTCGCCCGGCTCCACCTGGAGGCCCTCGGCGCCAGGCTCACCACGCTCCGCCCGGAGCAGGCGGCGTACATCGGCGTGCCGGTGGAGGGCCCGTACAAGCCCGACCACTACCGCTACTGACCCGACGAACGCCGAGCCGACCCGGCGGGCCCCCGCGCGCAGGCAGGGGGCCCGCCCGGGCGAGGAAGCACACGAGACACCCTGATGCCCCGCGGCCGCTACTCCCTGTTCGACCCGCACGACCACACCCCCCTCGGTGAGGAACACTTCCACTGCGCCCCCGGGCCTTCCGGCTGGCGCTACACCGCCCGCACCACCATCCCTTCGGGCGGCCCGGCGGGCTCCGTCGACCTGACCACCGACCAGCTCGGCCGGCCCATCCGCATGGAACTGCGGGCCGGTGACTGGCGCGTCCGCGGCGCCGCCCTGGACGGCCTGACCTGGGTACGCACCGACCCCGGCGGCGTCCACGCCACCGAGGGCCATGTCCGGGCCCAGGCCTTCACCGGGACCTCCCCCGCCTTCCTCGTGGCGACGGCGCGCCTGCTGCGGCCGGCACCGGGAGCTCCCGCCGTCCGTGTCCGCGTCGTCGCCCTCACCGACCCCGTGCTGGCACCCCGGACCCTCGACCAGTCCTGGGCGCTGGCGAGGAGCGAAACACACCCCACTGACAACGGCCCGCTGATCGTGGACGAATACCAGGTCACGGACCTGGACACCGGCGAACGGCGACCGGTCCACATCGCGGGCGACGTCGTCCTGGCGGCCCCGGGGGTCGACCTGGAGGAACTGGACTCCCCACCTTCGGCCTTCCCCCCGGCGGCCTGACCGGCCGGTACCGCCGACGCCAAGGCGGCACCAGCCTCCGCCGCCGACGCCCGGGCCACCAGCCACTGCCGCCGCCTCCGCCGCGCACCGCGCGTCCGCCGGAGGCCGTCCGCTCAGACCGGCGGCACGAACCCCGTCCCGGCCGTCCCGGGAGTCCCGGCCGCTCCGGCACCCCGCGGCGCCTCCGCGGGACGTGCGCTCCCTGCCCGGACCCCTCCCTCCGCGTCCGGGTCGCCGTGCCGTCCGTCCCCGCCGCCGGAGACACCCCAGGGGTCCGGACCGGCGGTGGCCCCGCCGGCGCTCGCACCGACCGCCCCTCCGGGCGGCACGAACGAGGTACCGGGCCGCGTGGCAGCCCCCTCGGAGGCCGCCCCCGGCCCCGCCCCGGACGGCTCACCGGTGCCGCCGGGCCGTCCCGCCGCCTCCCCGCCGCCGGGCCGCGCTCCCGGGGCCGCGGCACCGTCCGTTCCCGGCCACACCCGCCGTGCGTCCCGTGTCTGCCGCTCGGCCACCACACCCGCGAGATACATGGCCGGGGGTATCTCCGGCGGTACCGGGGCCCCCGTGTGCCGCGCGAGGTCCGCCGCCAGCCGTTCGGCGAGCCGTCCGCCCACCTCCGGGTCGAGCTGCTCCTTCCGGGTGAGGTACTGCCGTACGGCCAGCCACAGCGAATCCGGCACCGTGGAGAGATCGAGCCCCGAGAACCGGCCCCGCAGCCAGTCGGGAGCCGCCGGCACGGGACCGTTGCGCCGCCCCGGCACCCGCTCCCGTACGACGAGCGTGCCGGCGAAGACATCCCCGAGCCGCCGGCCCCGCGCCGACACCAGCGACGCGATCACGGCGATCACCCCGAACGTCATCAGGATCTCCACCGCGCCCACCGCCCCGCGCACCAGCGCGTGCCGGAACCGGATCGGCCCCCCGTCGTCCCGCACCACCCGCAGACCGCACATCAGTTTGCCCAGCGACCGCCCGCGGCTCAGGGTCTCCACGGCGATCGGCACCCCGACCAGCACCAGGAGGAACGTCGCGACCGACACCGCCGCGCCCGCCGCCTCGTCCAGCGAGGACACCGCGGCCGTGAGCGCCAGCGAGACCGCCACATACAGCGAGAAGGCGGCCACCAGATCGACGACGACGGCCAGGGCGCGGCTCGGCAGCCGCGCCGGGCGGACCCCGAGCACCACCGCCTCACCGGTCACCAGCTCACTCACGCGGTTCCTCCCTCGGTTCCGAGCCGCCGTGCCCGGTGGCTCCCGCGACCAGTCTGCCGTCGGGAGTTCACGGTCTGCCAAGCTGGAGCAGGACCGGTCCCGAGCATCCCCAGGAGTGACGTCCATGGACCTCGATGTCTTCGTGACCGCCCACCGGGCGGAGTGGGACCGGCTGGACACCCTGCTCCGCCGCCGCGCCAAGCTGACCGGAGCGGAGGCCGACGAACTCGTCGAGCTCTACCAGCGCACCGCCACGCATCTGTCGCTGCTCCAGTCCAGTGCCCCGGATCCGCAGCTCACCGGCCGCCTCACCCAGCTCACGGCCCGCGCCCGCGCCACCGTCGCCGGTACCCGCCGCGCGAGCTGGCGTGACGCCGGGCACTTCCTCGCCGCGGGCTTCCCCGCCGCCCTCTACCGGACGCGCCACTGGTGGATCACCACGGCCCTGGTCTCGGTCCTCGTCGCGGCGGCCATCGGCTGGTGGATCGCGACGAACCCCGAGGTCCAATCGGCCATCGCGGCGCCCGCCGAGATCCGCGAGATGACGCGCCCCGGCGGGCAGTACGAGTCGTACTACTCCACCCACGCCGCCACCTCCTTCGCCGCCCAGGTCTGGACGAACAACGCCCAGGTCGCCGCCATCTCC
Source organism: Streptomyces zingiberis (assembly GCF_012034935.1). GTDB lineage: Bacteria > Actinomycetota > Actinomycetes > Streptomycetales > Streptomycetaceae > Streptomyces > Streptomyces zingiberis. The sequence goes on along the minus strand of NZ_JAATEN010000017.1, from coordinate 738 downwards.
CTGGTCTTCGGCGTCTTCCTGGGCCTGCCGGTGCTGTGGGTGCTCTTCCAGAACATGCTCAACCTCGGCGTCGGCATCGGCCTGATGTCCTCCGCCGGCCGTCTGGACACCTTCCTCGGTCTGGTCCTCCCCCACGGCCTGCTGGAGCTGACCGCGGTCTTCGTGGCCGCCGGCACGGGCCTGCGGCTGGGGTGGACGGTGATCGACCCGGGCCACCGCGACCGGCGCACCGCCCTGGCCCAGGAGGGGCGCGCCGCACTCGGCATGGCCATCGGCCTCGCCGTCGTCCTGTTCGTGTCGGGGGTCATCGAGGGCTTCGTGACCCCCTCCTCCCTCCCCACCTGGGCTCGCGTCACCATCGGCGTGGTGGCCGAGGCGCTGTTCCTGGCCTACGTCTTCGTCCTGGGCCGCAGGCACGCCCGTGCCGGGGAGACGGGCGACGTGGCCGCGGCCGACCGCGGTCCGGAGCAGCCCGCCGCGGCCTGAGGCGCGTCCTTCCGGTGCGGTCGATGTGCGCCGGCACCGGCCGAGCTGTTAGTCTCCTCTTCGCCCAGGGGATCCTTGTTGACAAGGGGAGCCTGGGGAGGTAGGTTTTTGTGATTGCCGCGAGCGCCTGAGCAGTTGGACAGGCCGCCCGGCAGGAGTTAAGATCACCTTCGCCCTCGATTCGGACGCAGAACCGACGGGGCGCCTCGACTCTCAGTGGAAACAACAGCCGATCAAGGTCGGCCGAAACGC
>NZ_JAATEN010000016.1 GCF_012034935.1 Streptomyces zingiberis | reverse complement strand
TGGAGGGATGAGGACCGCTCCGGGCGTCGGGGGCGGAGCCGGGGCCGGGGCGCCGGGCGGAGGGAACTCCGGCCCGGGGCCCGGGGTGAGCCCCCTGCGGAACCGGGGGCGCCGGCAGGCGGCCGGCCACCGGGGGCCGGTCCCGCGGTGTCCGCCACCCGGGGGACGGGCCGGGACCGGATCCCGTCCGCGGGTTTCGGAAGGCCGTCCCAGGGTCACGCGTAGGCCGTCACTCGACGTCACGCGGAGGATTCGTGGACCAGCCAGCCCCCATTCCCGGCCGTCCCAGCAGCGAGGAGCCGCAGCTCCAGGAACCCACCGAGCCGCGCGAGCCGCTGCCCCCCAAGCCCGGCCAGAGCGGCCCGGAGCCGGTGAGCCCGACCGGCCGGCCCACCGGCGCCGACCCCGCCGCCCTCGCCCAGGGGGGCGCCCACCTCACCGACGCCCAGGGGCACCGGCTGCCGGACACCGACCACTCGCTCACGGTGGGGGCCCGCGGGCCGGTGCTGCTGAGGGACCACCATCTGCGGGAGAAGATCACCCACTTCGACCACGAGCGCATCCCCGAGCGCGTCGTGCACGCCCGTGGCGCCGCCGCGCACGGCGTCTTCCGCGGCTACGGCACGGCGGCCTCCGTCACCCGGGCCGCCTTCCTGGAGAAGGACGTGGAGACTCCCGTCTTCACGCGGTTCTCCACCGTGCTCGGCTCCCGGGGCTCCGCGGACACCGTGCGGGACACCCGCGGCTTCGCCACCAAGTTCTACACCTCAGAGGGCGTCTTCGACCTGGTCGGCAACAACATCCCGGTCTTCTTCATCCAGGACGCCATCAAGTTCCCGGACGTCATCCACGCGGGCAAGCCGCATCCGGACCGGGAGATCCCGCAGGCGCAGAGCGCGCACGACACCTTCTGGGACTTCGTCTCGCTGCACACCGAGGCCACCCACCACACCCTGTGGAACATGTCCGACCGGGGCATCCCGCGGTCCTACCGGATGATGGAGGGGTTCGGCGTCCACACCTTCCGCCTGGTCGACGCGCGCGGCGCGACCACCCTGGCGAAGTTCCACTGGAAGCCGAAGCTCGGCGTGCACTCCCTGGTGTGGGAGGAGGCCCAGCTCACCGGCGGGGCCGACCCCGACTTCCACCGCCGGGACCTCGCGGACGCCATCGAGGCGGGCGCCTTCCCCCAGTGGGAGCTCGGGATCCAGACCTTCCCCGACACCCCCGAGCAGACGTTCGAGGGCATCGACCTGCTGGACCCGACGAAGATCGTGCCGGAGGAGCTGTCCCCGGTGCAGCCCATCGGGCTGCTCACGCTCAACGCCAACCCCACCAACTTCTTCGCCGAGACCGAGCAGGTCGCCTTCCACCCCGGTCACCTCGTGCCCGGGATCGACGTCACCGACGACCCGCTGCTGGCGGGGCGCCTCTTCTCCTACATCGACACCCAGATCACCCGGCTCGGCGGCCCCAACTTCGCCCAGCTCCCCATCAACCGCCCGCACACCGAGGTCAACGACATGCTGCGGGACGGCATGCACCAGACCGCGGTGCACCGCGGCGTGGCCCCGTACCGGCCCAACTCCCTCGACGGCGGCTGCCCCTTCACCGCCGGGGCCGACGCGGGCGGCTACGTGGAGGCACCCGTCGAGGTGCCCGCCGGGCGGAAGGTGCGCGAGGCCCCGGCCTCCTTCGCCGACCACTACAGCCAGCCCCGGCAGTTCTGGCTCAGCCTCTCCCCGGTGGAGCGCGAACACGTGATCGCCGCGTACACCTTCGAGCTGAGCAAGTGCTACGAGAACACGATCAAGGAGCGGGTGCTGCGCACCCTGGCCGCCATCGACCCCGTGCTCTGCCAGGAGGTCGCCACCGGGCTCGGGATGCCCGCCCCGGAGCCGCCGGAGCCCCTGGCGGACGTGGCGCCGAGCCCCGCGCTCTCCCAGCTCGGCCGGGAGTGGCCGGCCGAGGGGCGGATCATCGGCATCGTCGCCGACGGGAACAGTGACCTCGACGCGGTGCGCGCCGTGCGGCAGGCGGTGCTCGACCGCTCCATGGTGCCCCTGGTGGTCGCCCCCACCGGCGGGACCCTGGGCGCCGGCTCCGGCGACCCGGTCACCGTGCAGCGCACCTTCGCCGCCGCCCGCTCCGTCGAGTTCGACGCCCTGCTGCTGGCGGGGGCCCCGGAACCGGGTGACGACGCCCACGGGGCACGGGACGCCAAGGCGGGCGGCGGCAGCGGCGCGCCGGTCGACCCGCGAGTGGCGCTGCTCGCCGGGGAGGCGTTCCGGCACGCCAAGGCGCTCGGCGGCTGGGGCGACGCCCGGCGCGTCACGGAGGCCGCCGGCATCGACCCGGCGGCGCCCGGCGTGATCCTGGCGGACGGCCCCGACGGCGCGGTGGACGTCCTGGACGGCGTGGCCGGGCTGCTCACCCGCCACCGGGTGTGGGACCGCTTCCCCGCCACCGTCTGATCCCGCGCCACCGTCCGACCCCGCGCGGAGACCGGCCCCCGGTGCCCGTGACGCACGGGGCGGCCAGGGCCACGGCTCCGGCGAACGACGCGGCCCTCCCCTGCCGAACGACGGCGGGGGAGGGCCGCTTTCGTATGTCCGGGTGGGTCCGCTGCCGGTGCGGGCCCACGGCCCGCACCGCCCGGGGGTGGAGGCCGCGTCCCGCGCGCCCGGCACCCGGAGGAGAGGGAGAACGGGGCGGGGTGACCGCTGTGCGACCGTTTGCCTCCACTGCGTGAAAAAGCGGGCCCCGAGACCTCCCCCAAACACGCGGATACGGGTACGGTACGACCCCGATCACCAAGACGAACCACCGAACAAGCACGCGATGCCACTGATGCCGATGGGCCAGTGGAGAGGAGTGGTGTGCCCCGTGCCCACTGATTACGCCTGTCAGGCAGCGGCGGAGCGGGCCGCTCGCGGGGTCGCCCCCGTCCGGGACGTGCTGGTGCCGCTCCGGCCCCAGCAGCAGGAGGACGTCCCCGTCGTCCTCCGTTCCTATCTGGGGATGCAGGGCCCCGGCCGGAACGGAGGGGGAGGGCCCGCCCAGCCGCCCGTCAGCCATGTCATGGGGGCCGCCGTGCTGCTGGTCCTCCTCGACGGTCTCCGCGCGGAGATGTCCGGGGCCCTCTCCGAGTGGTACGCCGACCTCGCGGTCCGGCTGCCGCGGACCCTGGGCGCGCCCGCCGCGGGCGGGCAGGCGCCCCGTCAGCAGCCGGGCAACTGGCAGATCATGACCGATCTCCAGACCAACGCCCAGGAGGTGCTGACCGACTTCTCCGGGCGCGCCCGCGGCGGGCCCGGCGCCCTGAACGTCCGGCTCGCGCTCGTCGAGGACTCCCTGTCGGGCGCCCTGCGCCGGATGAACGTCCCCGCCGGGACGGCCGTCGACTCCGCCGGGGAACTCGTGGTCGCCGCGGGCTCGCTCTTCGGCCTCTCCACCCGGCCGGCCCCGCCCGTCGTCCCCTACGAACCGTCACCGCCCGACCGCCGCTGACCCGGGCCCGGGGCCGGGGCCACGCCGCGCCCCGGCGGGGCGGCACCACGGCCTTACCGGCACACCGCACCGGACCGCAGCCGTCACCCGCGGTCCGCGGCTCCCCGGCCGCGCCGCCCCACCAGGGCGCCGCGGCCCGTTCCGTCCCGGGGGCGCGCACCCGGTGGCGGGCCGGCCCGGGCGGACGGCGGTTCCGTGTGACGCGCCTCCCAGCGCGACCCGGCGCCGGCCGCGGCGGTGACCGGGGGTGCACCGGATACGCTCGGCCGGGGCCGCGGCGCGCGCCGCGCCGGCCCGTCCCCGTCCGCCCGCCGCCCGGGGAGAACCGGAAGCGGGGCCCGTGGCGGGGCTCCGCGGGTGGGCACGAGGGAGGAACCGCTGTGGGCCCGGTACTGATGGTCGCCGTCGCGATCGTGTTCGAGGTGGTCGCGACCCTGGCGCTGCGCGCCTCGCACGGTTTCACCCGGCTCGGCCCCTCGGCCGTGGTGGTCGTCGGCTATCTGGCCGCGTTCTGGCTGCTCGCCCAGGCCCTCAAGAGCCTCGATGTGGGCCCGGTGTACGCCGTCTGGTCCGGCATCGGGACGGTGGGCGCCTTCATCGGCGGTGTGCTGCTCTTCGGGGAGCAGGTGCGCGTCACCACGGTCATCGGCGCGGCGCTGATCGTCATCGGTGTGATCGTGATGAACGCCGGCGGGGGTTTGCAGCACTGACGGTGCCGGTGGTGCCACCGGCACCGGCGTTCCGGCGGCGCCGGCGGGGGAGCGGAGAGCCGCCGCCCGTCCCGTCCGTGGGGCCGTCCGTTTCCCGGGCCGCTCCCGGGCCGGGTTCCCTCTGCCGTGTCTCCGCCCTCTCTCTCGCCCGGTCTCCCGCCCGGTGCGTTCCGGGCCCTGCCCGCCCGTCCCTCCCCCACCCCTCGGGCCCGTGCGCAGGCCGCCCCGGGGCACGGGTCTGTCCCGCTTTCCCGCGCCACTTCATTTCCTACCCCTCTTGTCTTCCCGTGTCGCTTTCCGTCTGCCCTGCACACCGTTTTTGCAGAAGCGGCACAGAGGAACGTTAGGAAGGGGATGAGGCCGAAATCACGGTGCCGCCGTGGCGGTCGGGTCCCCGCGCTGCCCCCAATTCCGGTGGCCACGCGGTGGAAGGTGTGAAGGGGTTGTCATCATCCGGTGCCTCACCTGCGGTCTCTCATGGGTGGTGACGGTGGGGCAGTAGTGGCGAAGGTGGCCTCCCGCCGCGGCGGCATGCTTATATCTGGCGGTGCCCGGAGATCGATCACACATGATTTCCGGGGAGGGGCAGCTGACGCCCTGACCGTCGGCCGCTTTTCGTCCCCCTTGAAGCGGCCGGTGTTTTGCAGAACACCCAGCAAGGAATTGAAGGGAAGCCCAAGTGCGCAACGACTTCACCTCCCAGGTCGAGACCCGCGAGATCGACGACGCCGACCTGGACGGCGTGTCCGGCGGTGTCGGTGTCAACGTCGGCGCCGTCCTCGGCACCGTCGACGGCGTCGCCCCGGTCTCGGAGGCCCTGGGCCTGGTCACGGACGTCACCGGCGTGCAGACCGGCCAGGTGACCGGCCTCGTCGCGGGTCTCTGATCCAGACATCCGCCGCCGGGGCCCGCGAGGGTACCGGCAGCTGACGGCCCGCCGGTCCGGCTGATACCGGCACGGGCCGACCATGGGCCCCGGAATCCTTCCGGGGCCCATGTGTGCCGTCATCCGGCGGCCCCGGTTCCGGTTCCGCCCCGGACCACCGGGTACGGTGTGCGCCGCCGGGCCGAACGGCCGGTGGATCCGCAGGCGAGGAATGAGAACGTGCAGTTCCGGCAGAAGGCGCTGTCCAAGCTCCAGTCGCCCGAAGATCTCGACATCCCGGTGCGTTTCGCCCGGCCGCAGGGCCTGCTGGTGCTCGCCGTCACCCTCGCCGTGCTGGCGGGCGCCGTCGTGTGGGCCGTGACCGGCACCGTCACCTCCCGGCAGGAGGCGCCCGGCGTCCTCACCCGCCCCGAGGGCAGTTACGTCCTGCAGAGCCCCGTCGCCGGGCAGGTGACCGAAGTCCTGGCCCAGGAGGGCGAGATGCTGCCCGCCGACGCGCCGGTCCTGGCCGTCGCCACCGAGGGCGGCACCCGTGCCGTCCGCACGGTGGAGGCCGGCCGGGTCACCTCGCTGCTCGCCGAGACCGGCTCCGTCATCACCCCCGGCACCCAGGTGGCCACGGTCGAACGCGTGGACGATCCCGAGGACCCCCTGGTGGCCATGCTCTACATCCCCGGCGGGAAGGGCTCGCCCGTCCCCGTCGGCGCCCGCGTGGACCTCAGCGTCCAGTCCGCGCCCGCCCAGCAGTTCGGGGTACTGAAGGGGCGGGTCAAGGCCGTCGGGCGGGTCCCGCAGACCCGTCAGCGGATCGCCTCCTTCCTCGGCAGCGCCGACCTCGCCGAGCGGTTCTCCGCCGGCGGGCCGGCCGTGGCCGTCCTCGTCGAGCTGGAGCGGGACCCGGGCACCAAGTCCGGCTACGCCTGGTCCCAGGAGGACGGGCCTCCCTTCCCGATCGAGTCCACCACACCCGTCAGTGGCGCCGTCCACCTCGCCGCCCAGCGCCCCGTCGACTGGCTGCTGCCATGACCACACCGCACGAGACCACCGCTTCAGGCTCTTCGGGCTCCGGCGGATCTTCGGACTCCACCGGGCCCACCGGCACACCGGGGCCCTCGGGCTCCGGAGCGCCCGCCGCAGCCGGGCGGCCCGCCCCCGCCCCGCCGGGCCCCCGGCCCGCCGCGGACGGCCCGGCCCGCCGCCCGGCCACCGGCGGGCGCCGCCGCGCCGACCGCGCCCGCGGCGGGTCCCCCGGCGCCGGACACGGCAGGCGTGGCCGCCGGGACCGGCGTGGCGGCCCGGGGCGGCGCCCCAGGCCCGGCCGCGCCGCGCGCAGCCCCGTCGTCCTCCAGATGGAGGCCGTGGAGTGCGGTGCCGCGTCGCTCGCCATGGTCCTCGGCCACTACGGCCGCCACGTCCCGCTGGAGGAACTCCGCATCGCCTGCGGTGTCTCCCGGGACGGCTCCCGGGCCGCCAACATCCTCAAGGCCGCCCGGAGTTACGGCCTGACCGCCAAGGGCATGCAGATGGAGCCCGAGGCGCTCGCCGAGGTGAACGCCCCGGCCATCCTCTTCTGGGAGTTCAACCACTACGTGGTCTACGAGGGGACGGTCCGCCGCCTCGGCCGCCGCATGGTCCGCATCAACGACCCGGCCCGCGGCCGCCGTCACATCACCCCGGAGGACTTCGACACCAGCTTCACCGGCGTCGTCCTCGTCTTCGAGCCCGGGGAGGGATTCCGCCGCGGCGGGCGCAGGCCGGGGGTGGCCGGCGCGATGCCCGCGCGGCTCCGCGGCACCAGCGGCACCATGCTCGCCGCGCTCGTCGCCAGCTTCCTCCTGGTCCTCACCGGGGCGGCCGTCCCCGCCCTCAGCCGTACCTATATCGACATGTTCCTCTTCGGCGACCAGACGTCGGTGCTCGGCGTGCTCTTCGCCGCCATGGGCACCACCGTCGCGCTCATCGCCGTGCTCACCTGGCTGCAGCAGGCCAATCTGCTGCGCGGGCGCATCATCGCCTCCACCCTGGGCAGCGCCCGCTTCTTCCGCCATCTGCTGCGGCTGCCGGTCACCTTCTACTCCCAGCGCAACCCCGCCGACCTCGTCCAGCGGCTGCAGTCCAACGACACCGTCGCCGAGACCCTCGCCCGCGACCTCGCCGCCGCCGGGGTGGACGTCGTCGTGGTGGTGCTCTACGCCGTGCTGCTGTGGTCCTACGACCCGCAGCTCACCGGGGTCGGCATCGGCATCGCCCTGGCGAACGTGATCGCCCTCCGCGTGGTGATGCGGCTGCGGGCCGTCGGCACCCAGAAGCTGCGCGCCGACAGCGCCCGCCTCACCAACACCTCCTACAGCGGCCTCCAGCTCATCGAGACCATGAAGGCCACCGGAGGCGAGGACGGCTGGTTCCGCCGCTGGGCCGGGCAGCACGCCACCACCCTCGACACCCAGCAGCGGCTCGGCGTCCCCAGCGCAGCCCTCGCGGTGGTCGCGCCCACCCTCGCCACCCTCAACAGCGCGCTGATCCTGCTCATCGGCGGGCAGCGGGCCGTGGAGGGCGCCGTCTCCATCGGCCTGCTCGTCGCCTTCCAGGCGCTGGTCACCAACTTCACCGCGCCCATCACCCGGCTCAACGGCGTCGCCGGCCGGCTCCAGGACTTCGCCGCCGACCTGGCCCGGCTGAAGGACGTCGAGAACTTCCCCGCCGACCCCCTCTACACCCGGCGCGAGCCGCCCGAGGACACCCGGCGGCTGCGCGGCCACGTGACGCTGGAGAACGTCACCTTCGGCTACAGCCCGCTGGACAAGCCGCTGCTGTCCGGTTTCTCCCTGGACGTCGGGCCCGGCCGCCAGGTCGCCCTCGTCGGCGGCTCCGGCAGCGGCAAGTCCACCGTCTCCCGGCTGATCTCGGGCCTCTACCGGCCCTGGGAGGGCGTCATCCGCATCGACGGGGTGCGGCTGGACGAGATCCCGCGCTCCGCGCTGTCCGCCTCCGTCTCCTTCGTCGACCAGGACGTCTTCCTCTTCGAGGGCACCGTGCGGGACAACGTCGCGCTCTGGGACCCCTCCGTCCCCGAGGAGGCGGTGACCGCGGCCCTCCGCGACGCCGCCGTGTACGACGTGGTCGCCCGCCGCCCCGGCGGCATCCACAGCCGCGTCGAGCAGGACGGCCGCAACTTCTCCGGGGGGCAGCGGCAGCGGCTGGAGATCGCCCGTGCCCTCGCCCGCCGCCCCAGCGTCCTCGTCCTCGACGAGGTGACCAGCGCGCTCGACGCGGAGACCGAGCAGGTCATCATCGACAACCTGCGGCGGCGCGGCTGCGCCTGCGTGGTCATCGCGCACCGGCTGAGCACCGTACGGGACAGCGACGAGATCGTCGTCCTGGACCGGGGCACGGTCGTGGAACGCGGCCGGCACGAGGAACTCGTCACCGCCGGCGGGGCGTACGCCGCGCTGGTCCGGGAGCACTGAGAGCGCCACCATGACGACACCAGATCCGGCCCCCTGGGGCGGGGCCGTGCCCGGACCCGGAGCCGACGGGCACGCCGGGGCACCGGCCGGTGCCGGGACCCCGGGGATCTCCGAGGGCTCCGGGACCCCCGGCCCCGGCCACCACCCCGGCGGCACGGCCCCGGGCGCCGTTCCGGGCGCCGCCTGGGCCGGGCCCACCGGCACCGCCGCCACCACAGCCAGTGGCGCCCCCACCGGACCCGGCGCCACGGCGGGCGCCGGCGCCGGCGTCGGCGCCGCCGCCGCCGCCGACGATGTCGTCGTCGCCCACCTGGGCGGCCTCGGCGCACCCGTCGACCACAGCGGCAGCCGCAGCCTCGACCTCGGCGGCCCGCAGACGCTGTGGCTGGTGACCTATGGCGCCATGGACCTCTTCGCCGTCGACGCCGGCCAGGAGGGCCACTGGCACTTCCTCGGCCGGCTGGAGACGGGCACCCTGCTGCTCGGCCCCTCCGGAGGCCCCCGTCACACCCTGGTCGGCCGCCCGTTGCAGGGCTGCGCCCTGCGCCGGATCCAGCTCCGCGAACTCCTGCCCGGCTACGGTGCCCCGGCCGCCGGCGCCGGGAGCCCGTACGGCCCGTACGGCGGTCACACCGCGTACGGCGACTCCCCGGAGACATACCCCGGGGCGGGGCCGGCGGGCCAGGGCGGCTGGTACCAGGACTCCTACGGTGCCTGGCACCCCCACGGCGACGCCGCGGGCGCCGCCCAGGGCGGCTCCTGGACCCACCCCGGACACGAGCCGGCCCTCAGCCCGCTGGACGACGCCTTCGCCCGCGGCTACGGACGCAGCCTGCGGGTCCTGTTCGAGGCCCCCTTCGGCGAGCAGCACCCCACGCTCGGCGCGGACGGCGCGGGAGCCCCCGGCGACGGCGGGGCCCCGGACGGCGGGGCCGGACCGGCCGCCGGGGAGCCCGAGTTCGGCGACGAGAACATCCTGTGGATGTCCCTCACCCCCGGCAGCGTGCAGTACGGCTCGGTCTACGGCGCGGAGACCGCCGCCGAACTCCTCATCGACGGCTCTCTCTGGCAGACCATGGTCAACCAGCAGGTGCGGCTGCTCACCGCCCTCGACCGGTGGATCGAACGGCTGGAACGCGCCCACGAGGACCGCACCGCCGCCGGCCTCCGCGCGGGGGAGGCGGAGCGGGAACGCGCCGACCGGGCCCTGCTCGCCTCCATCGGCCGCCCCCGGCGCCGCTCCACGCTGCCCGGCCCGCCCGGCGCGGTGAGCACCTCCGACGACGCGACCCTCGCCGTCTGCCACCGGGTGGCCGCCGCGGCCCGGATCCCCGTGGCGGCCCCGGGGGACGCGGGCGGTTCCGGGGCCGGCGCCCGCCTCGACCCGGTGGAGCGCGTCGCGCTCGCCTCCCGTTTCCGTACCCGCGACATCCGGCTCGGCGGCGCCTGGTGGCGCGAGAACACCGGGCCGCTGGTGGGCCGCTGGGCCGACGACGGGTCACCCGTGGCCCTGCTGTGGCGCCGCGGCCGCTACGAGGCCGTGGACGCCGACGGCACCCGCGAGCGGCTCGGCGGGGACAACGCCGGGGATCTCGAACCGCGCGCCGTCATGTTCTACCGCCCGCTGCCCGACCGGCCCCAGCCGGCCTGGCGGCTGCTGCTCTTCGCCCTCCGCGGCACCCGGGTGGACCTGCGCAATCTCGCGCTCGGCGGCCTCGTCGCCGTCGCGCTGGGCGCCCTGGTGCCCGTCGCCACCGGGAAGGTGCTCGGCGAGTTCGTCCCCGCCGCCGAGACCGGGCTGATCGTCCAGACCTCGCTGGCGCTGATCGTCGGTGCGGTTCTCGCGGCCGCCTTCCTGCTGTTGCAGAACATCTCCATCCTCCGTATGGAGGGGCGCGTCGAGGCCACCTTGCAGCCGGCCGTCTGGGACCGGCTGCTGCGCCTGCCGACCCGCTTCTTCGCCGAACGCTCCACCGGCGAGCTGGCCAGCGCCGCCATGGGCATCAGCGCGATCCGCCGGGTGCTCTCCGGGATCAGCTCCACCGTGTTGCAGGCCGGCACCATGGGTGGCGTCAGCCTCGTCCTGCTGCTGGTCTACAGCGTGCCGCTGGCGCTGGTCGCGCTCTCCCTGCTCACCGTCATCGCCGCCGTCTTCCTCGCCCTCGGGCTGTGGCAGCTGCGCTACCAGCGGCGGCTGGTCGTGCTCACCAACAAGCTCAACAACCAGGCGTTCCAGACCCTGCGCGGACTGCCCAAGCTGCGGGTCGCCGCCGCCGAGAGCTTCGCCTACGCCGCCTGGGCGGGGGAGTTCGCCCGCAGCCGCGAACTCCAGCAGCGGGTGGGGCGGGTGAAGAACCTCATCACCGTCCTCAACGCGGTCGCCCTGCCGCTCTCCCTGCTGACGCTGTTCATGCTGCTGGCCGGCCCCGCCCGGGGCGCCCTGTCCCCCTCCGGGTTCCTCACCTTCAACACCGCCGTGACGATGATGCTCGGCGCCGTCACCCAGCTCACCGGCGCGCTGATCTCCGCCGCCGCCGTCCTGCCGATGTTCGAACAGGTCCGGCCGGTGTTCCAGGCGGTGCCCGAGGTCCGCGGCGGCTCCACCCGGCCCGGTGAGCTCAGCGGCGCCATCGAGGCGCGCCGTCTCTCCTTCCGCTACTCCGGCGACGGCCCGCTGGTGCTGGACGGCGTCTCCTTCCGGGTGGAGCCCGGCGAGTTCGTGGCGATCGTCGGCGCCAGCGGCTGCGGCAAGTCCACCCTGCTGCGGCTGCTGATCGGCTTCGACCGGCCCGACGCCGGCGAGGTGCTCTACGACGGCCAGGACCTCGCCGCCCTCGACCAGGCCGCCGTCCGTCTCCAGTGCGGGGTCGTCCTGCAGAACTCCCAGCCCTTCTCCGGCTCCGTGCTGGACTGCATCCGCGGCACCGGCACCTACACCCTGGAGGAGGCGTGGGAGGCCGCACGGCTCGCCGGGCTCGCGGAGGACATCCGGCGGATGCCGATGGGCATGCACACCGTGCTCTCCGACGGCGGCGGCACCGTCTCCGGCGGCCAGCGCCAGCGGCTGATGATCGCCCAGGCGCTCATCCGCCGCCCGCGGATCCTCTTCTTCGACGAGGCCACCAGCGCGCTGGACAACGAGACCCAGCGCGTCGTCACCGAGTCCACCCGCGCCCTCAACGCCACCCGCGTGGTCATCGCCCACCGGCTCTCCACCGTCATGGACGCGGACCGGATCGTCGTCATGGACGCGGGCCGCGTCGTCCAGGAGGGCCCGCCCGCCACGCTGCTCGCCGACACCACCGGGCTCTTCCACGAACTGGTGCGGCGGCAGATCCACTGAGCCGGCGGCCAGGCCCGGCCCGGCCGCCGGCTCCACCGGACCCCGTGGGCGCCGGGCATCGGGTACCGATCAGGGGTGGTCAGGGGTGGTCAGAGGCGGTCGGGGACGGTCAGCGAGGGCAGCCCACCCGTTCCGGGGCGAGGGCCAGGTCGTCCAGGAGGACGTCGAAGCGCCCGGGGGCGGGGTCCGGCTGGTAGAGCTGCCAGCCGAACTTCACCGTGCCGAACCGGGGGAAGACGAAGTCGGTCCCCGGGTCCGCCCCGCCGTGGTCGCGGGTGCTCACCGTCAGGTCGGGCTGCGGCCGGCCGTCGAACCACACCTCGATCCGGTTGTCCGTCGCGTCCATGCGCCATTCCGCGCACACCCAGCGGCCCGCCCGCGCGGGCGCCGACTCCCGCCAGGCCGTCCAGTCGCCGGTGGGCCCGCCGTCCGAGCCGACGCCCCACAGGTTGGCGTCCACCGAGGGCACGTACTGCCCGCCCAGCGGGCGGACGAAGCCCGGGCCCTCCCCGGTCGCCTCGACCATCGTCCAGTGCGCCCAGTCGGGGGCGGTGGGGAACTCCGCGACGCGGAGCCGGGCCCGGCCCCAGAAACTGTTCCCGGGCGGCGTGAGCCCGTCCACCACGAGAAAGGCCTTGCCGTTGCCCTCGGTGCGGACGCGCAGCGCCTTCCCGGGGCGGTGGACCCCCCGGCCCGGGCGCTGCCGCTCCACGGTGAGCGTGCCGTTCGCGTTCTCGGTCCGCCAGCGGCGGCTCACGGCCGGGCCGGTGGGCAGGGACTCGAAGTCCTCGCAGAACAGCGGCGTCCGTGCGGCGAGGCGGGGGCAGGGAGTGGCGTGCCGGCCGGAGGTCTTCCCGGGGCCGGGACCGGAGCGGGGGCCGGGGGCCGGGCCGTGCGCCGGGGCGGCGGGCGCGGCGGCGGTGGCGAAGGACAGCGAGAGGACGGCCGCGAGCAGGGCCTTCCCCGGTCTCGTGCGTAACGTTCCCCAAGCGCTTCTCAACACGTTCGGGCTCCTCGTCCGGTGACTGCGGTGGAGGGTGCGGGATGGTGTGCCGGTGTGCCAGGTGCGTGCGCCGGGGGCCATCCTGGCCCCTCCGCGCCCGGAGCGACACCCGGCCGGCCACCTGGTGGGACGTCACCGGCATCACGACGAGTGCCCGCGGCCACCTCGAGCAGTGCCATGGGGGGCCTTCGAGCAACCCGGGGACGTGCTGACCGGGAACTCGCCTGAGTGTTCGCCTTTCCCCGGCGGGTCGTTTCGGCTTACCGCCACCGGGCGCAGGAGCTCCGGTCAGGCTCGGGGTGTGCCAGTTGCCCCATCTCTCCGGCCCGGGGCCGACGGCGGTGCGAGGGCGGGCGCATGTGGTGGCGGAGGTGCAGAGGCCGTCCGGAGGGGTGTGACCCCTGATCAGGCCGGCCGTGCGCGCCAAGGCCAAGGGGACGAAGCCGCGGCCGGCTTCCACCGCGCCGTATCCGGATCAACCCGGAGGAAGTGGCACAAGCCCCGCCTGGGCCGCCGATGGTGACGAGCATCTCCGGCTGGACACGCGCCGTGCGCGACGACCGTGTCCAGCCCGCCGCTCGGCGCGCTCGGTTGCTCCGGCGGGATGCCGTCGTCCGCGCCCGGGCTGACGCGGGGCCCGGCACCGTGGTGCCTCCCGGCCGCTGTGGACCGCTCCCGCGGCGGCCGGGGTCGCTTCCGGTGGTGACGGCCTGGCCGGTGGCGCGGGTGGCTGGCAGACTCCTGGCCATCCGACCTGCCCCGACCGCCCGCCCTGACAGCCCCGGGGGCTCCGGGCGCGCCGACGGCGGCCGGTAGGGGCCCGTGGGGGCCGGGGCGGGCCGAGGGGCCGCCGAGGGACGAGGGGAGCCGCGGGTGAGCGAGTCCGTAGCGGCGCGTCTGCTGGCCGTGCTCGGCGCCTTCGACAGCGGCCACCGGGTCCTCACCCTCACCGGCCTCGCCCACCGCGCCGGGCTGCCCCTCGCCACCGCCCACCGGCTGGCCGCCCAGCTCACCGAGTGGGGGGCGCTGGAACGCGACGGCGGCGGCTGTTACCAGATCGGCCTGCGGCTGTGGGAGGTGGCGACCCTCTCCCCGCGCCCCGTCGGGCTCCGTGAGGCCGCGCTGCCGTTCATGGAGGACCTCTACGAGGCCACCCACGAGAACGTGCAGCTCGCCGTCCGCGACGGCACCGAGGCCGTCTACGTCGAACGCATCACCGGGCACTCCGCCGTCGGTGTGCGCACCCGGGTCGGCGGGCGCTGGCCGCTGCACGCCACCGGTGTCGGCCTGGTGCTGCTCGCGCACAGCCCGCCCGCCGTGCAGGACCAGGTGTGCCGGGGACGGCTGGAGCGGTTCACGGAGAAGACGGTCCGCGATCCGCGGCGGCTGCGCGCGATGCTCGCGGAGGTCCGCCGCGCCGACGCCGCTGTCAGCGACCGGCAGATCACCATGGACGCCCTCTCCGTCGCCGTGCCCGTGCGCGGGCCGGGCGGGGACGTGGCGGCGGCCCTCTCCCTGGTGGTGCCCAGCGCCGGGGCCCGCCCCCACACGCTGATGCCGGCGGTACGGGTCGCGGCCCGGGGCATCTCGCGGCGGCTGGGACGGGCGGCGGAGTGACGCCGGCGCCGCGGGGCGCCGCTCCCGGCCCCGGCGGCCGGCGGGGCCGGGCACGCAGCCGCCCACCCGGCCGGACGAGGACGGAGCGGTCGGAGGCCCTGACGTGACGGGCGGAGCGGGCGCCCGGCCGTCCGCCCACCGCCGACACCGGCGGGCCTGCCTCCGGCCGTTCCGCCTCTTCCCGTCCCGGCGCCCGTCCCCGCCCGAACCCGGGACGGCCACGGCCCGCCGCACCCCGCAGGCTCCGGGCCCCCGCTCCACGGCCCTCCGCCGGCCGGTCAGAGATCCAGCACCAGGCGCCCGCCGCGGCAGCGGGAGACGCAGATCATCATGGTGTCCCCGGCCGCCCGTTCCTCCTCGGTGAGCAGGACGTCCCGGTGGTCCGGCTCGCCCTCCAGGACGTCCGTCTCGCAGGTGCCGCAGGTGCCTTCGCGGCAGGAGGAGAGCACGTCCACCCCGGCCTCCTCCACCGTCTCCAGGATCGAGCGGCCCGCCTCGACCCGCAGCGTCTTCCCGGAGAGGGCCAGCTCCACCTCGAACCCCTCGTCGGCGGCCGGCGGCCCGGCGCCGTCCGCCGGTTCCGGGTCGGCCCGGCGGAAGCGCTCCAGCCGCAGTGCCCCCGGCGGCCAGCTCTCCCCGCACCGCTGTTCCACGGCGGCCAGCAGCGGCTCCGGCCCGCAGGCGTAGACGAGGGTGCCCGGGGCCGGCTCGGCGAGGGCGGCCGCCAGATCCAGCAGGCCGTACTCGTCCTGCGGGCAGACCGTCACCCGCTCGCCGTGGCGGTCGAGTTCACCGAGGAACGCCATGGACGCCCGGGCCCGCCCGCCGTACAGCAGCCGCCAGTCGGCGCCGGCCGCCTCGGCGGCGGCGACCATGGGCAGCAGCGGGGTGATGCCGATGCCGCCCGCCACGAACAGGTAGCGGCCGGCGGGCTCCAGCGCGAAGTGGTTGCGCGGGCCCCGCACCTGGACGCGGCCGCCCTCCGCCAGCCGCTCGTGGACGTACGCCGAACCGCCGCGCCCGTCCCGCTCGCGCAGAACGGCGACCCGCCAGGTGGCGCGGTCGGCCGGGTCGCCGCACAGGGAGTACTGGCGGACCAGCCCGTCACCGAGGTCGAGGTCCACATGGGCGCCGGGGGCCCAGGCGGGCAGCGGCGCCCCGCCGGGACGGCCGAGGGTGAGCGCGACCACCCCGTCGGCGGCCCGCTCCTTCCGGAGGACCGTCAACTCGGCCACCGGTTCCGGGCCCTGGGACCGGGTACGGGACACCGGCCCGGGTGGGGCGGGGGAGGCGGGGCCGGTGGTGGCGGGCGCGGCCGGGCCGGCGGGGGTGGGGGAGGCGTGACTCGGGGCGGTGGGTCCGGTGGGTCCGGTGGGTCCGGCGGGTCCGGTGGGTCCGGTGGGTCCGGTGGGTCCGGTGGGTCCGGTGGAGTTCATCGGGGCTCTGTCCCTCGAGTTTCGGCACGGGCACGGGCACGGGAACGGGCACGGGGCCGCGGTCGGGCGGAGGGCCGCCGGGCGGGCCGGGGTTCGGGGAGGCTGGGGCGGGACCGCCTGCGCCGGGAGCTGACCGCGCCGGTGCGGGCGGAGGCGCCGGGTGTAACCACCCCGGGCACCGGGGAGGCGGATCGCCCTCCGGGCTCCGGGACCTGCGGCCGGGGCCGGCGGGTCCAGCGGTCCGGGGCGGGTGGGTGAGGCGGAGGACCGGCCACCGGATCCAGGGGGAGGCCCGCGGCCGGAGGCGGGTTCGCCCGGTGCGGGCGGCCCGCGCCCGGCCGCCTCGCTCCGTGGCCGCCCGGCCGCCCGGCTCCATGGCCGCCCGGCCGGCCGCCCCCATCACCCGGCCGCCGGCGCGCCCGGTCGTTCATCCGGCGGCCGGCCCGCCGTGTGCTCAACCGGGTTGCAGGGCGGGGCTCCTGACCTCCCCGCCGGGGGCCACGGGCCCGGCGGCGCGCGCCGGCCCGCCCCCACCGGGGCCGTTCCCGGCCGGTCCGCCGGGGGCGTGGTGCCCCTCGGGGTGGGCGAGCAACCACTCCCACACCTCGGCCGGGCTCTCGGCCACCTGCTCGGCGCCGCAGTGACAGACGCCCAGCAACTGGTCGCTGCCGGGCATCCAGGAGACCCGCAGCACCCCGCTCACCGGGGCCCTCACCGCGCCGCCCCCGCCGCCGTACCGGTCTCCGCGCCGCCGGGTGCCCCGGCCGCCCTGCCCGCCTCGCGGAGCCGCTTCAGCACACGCCGGGCGGCCAGGCCGCCGGTGTCGATGTTGATGCTCAGCTCCTGCACCGTGTCCGGCTCGGCGGCGATGACCTTCTCCAGCTTGTTCAGCGCCACCACGTCCTGCATCACCACCTCGCGGTTGAAGTCGTGCAGGAACCGCGAGACCTCCTCGTCGTCCCGGGCGAAGTCCCGGGAGACGGCCCAGAAGTCGTAGGTGGTGGTGGCGGTGGACGGGGTGATGGCGTACGTGATCTCGGTGTGGAAGCCGTTCGGGTCCGAGCCGTCCGCCTCCGGCAGCACGCCCGTCGGCGCGATCCGGCTGTGCAGCAGGTAGAGGCAGGGGGCGAGGTACTCGATGTCCTGCCAGCGGGTGATCCGGCCCTCGATCCCCGTCGAACGGGCGTAGAACGGCGGGCACTCGGCGTCGTCCATGTGGCGGCTGACCCGGACGATCGCGTTCTCGTCGTCGGCCTCGGTGGTGATCGGGGTGGCCGCCACCTCGGGGGTGCCGATGTAGCCGCCGTGCAGATACGTCTCGTGCGAGAGGTCCAGCAGGTTGTCGACGAGCAGCTCGTACCGGGCGTCCAGCGGCTCCATGCCGCACACGGTCGTGTAGTTCTCCGTGTCCGCGAGCCACGGGGCGCGCGGCGGCGCGGTGCCCGCGGAGCGGGCCGGGTCGCCGATCCACACCCAGACGAAGGAGTCCTGCTCGACCACCGGGTAGGCGGCCACCCGCGCCGTGCGCGGTACCCGCTTCTGCCCGGGGACGGCCACGCAGGTCCCGGTGGTGTCATAGGTGAAGCCGTGGTAGCCGCAGACGACGCGGTCTCCGTCCAGCGCGCTCTCCGACAGGGGGTAGCGGCGGTGCACACAGCGGTCGGCGAGCGCCACCGGCCTGCCGTCCTCCGTGCGGTAGAAGACCAGGGGCTCGCCGCAGACCGTGCGGGCCAGCAGCTCCCGGCCCACCTCGCTGCCGTAGGCGGCCACGTACCACTGGTCGCGGACGAACGTGTCGGCGGGCTTCGTGGTGTTGGTGGTGCCGGGGGTGTCGGCGGTCACGGCTCTGCCCTCTCTCACCTGGCGGACGGGGCGCGGTCCCGGAGACCGGCGGGCGGGGCCGGCCCCGGGGGCGCCGGAGTGTGGTCTGCCGTGCAGACTCGCGGCGGGCGGCCGGGACCGGCAAGACGCCCTTCCACTGAGTGGAAGGACTGCTGACGGGATCTTGCCTGCGTGCCAACGGCGTGTTAGGCGGATCCGCGGGGCGGCGCGCACCCGCCGGGGTGCGCGGGGCGGGCCCGAACGGGACGGTGGCGCGGGGGAGTTCGCCTGCCCTGCCCTGTCCTGTCCTGCCCACCCCGCCCCGCCCCGTCCGGGCCCCGGCCCGGCCCGATCGGGTCATCGGAGACCGGGCCGGGGCCGGTCCCTGCCGGGAAGCCGTCGCAACACCCCTCCTGGCGCGGGCGGATGAGGAGGGCCGGCGCCTTCGCGCGGCGGGCGGGGAGCCGGTGGTCCGTCAGTCCTGCCGGGCGGGGAGGGGCAGCAGGAAACGGAAGGCGGGGATGGCGACGGCGGCGACGACCAGGTGCATGACCATCAGGGCGATGACGCCGCCCCAGCTGGTGCCGGGCTCGTCGGAGGTGCCGAGGAGGATGTCCGGGACGAAGGTGAGCAGGAGGATCACCGGGATCCACGTGCGGAACACCCGGGCGGGGTGCGCCGAGCGGGCCCGGACCAGGGCCCAGCCCCCGGCGCCGGCCAGCACGCCGACGACGGTGAGGAGGGCGTAGTCGGACAGATGGAGGGGGGCGAAGTCGCCGGAGACCCCGGCGGCCCGCGCGATCACGGCGACGACGGCGTTGAGCGCGACGGCGACGGCGGCGGTGGCCAGCAGGCCCCCGGCCACGACGAGTCCGCCGGGGCGGGTGGTCTCGGCCGGGCGGGCGGTGAACTGCTCGTTCACGGTGTGCTCCTCATCTCGGTGGCGCCTGGTGGGGATCGGGGTCGCGGCGGCGGCCCGGTGGCGTGCCCGCGTCTCCGCGTGGCGGCCCCGCTGTGCGCCCACGGCGGGCGGCGCACCGGCGGCCGGCGGACGGGTCGTCGGGCCGGCGCCGCACCGGCACCGGCGGAGAACGCCCACCCCCCACCCCCGGCGCGCCGGCACCTCGGCGCCGCGCGGGTTTCGAACGCCGAACGTAACGACTGGTGGCGCTCCGTCGAGCCGGTGGGCGGAAAACCATCCCGCCGGTACCCCCAGGACGTCCCGAAGGGGCCGTCGTTCGCGGCCGGGGTGGTCACGCGGCAGGCCCGGCCGCCCGGCCGCGCGGGGCGGGGGCCGGGTACGGGCGCCGGATCCCGCGTGCCCGGGGGCCGTCCCCCGCCGGCCGGCTCAGGTGTGGATGGCCAGCTTGAACTGCGCGTGGACGAGGGACGCCGCGCGGCTGCCGTTGTGGCGGACCCGCAGCGCCACCGGCGTCCCGGGGTGGACGAACATCTCGTGGTGCTTGGCGCGGTACTGGCCGCCGGGGGTGCGGGCGTGGTCCTCGGTGGCGGTGGAGTCGGCACCGCCCGCGAGGCCCAGCGGGTCCCGGACGAACTGGTCCCGGACCTCCGTGTAGTCACCCGCCTCCCAGTGGATCATCGCCGTCAGCGACCCCCAGCCGGAGACCGCCGGCCAGATCAGCCCGGAGCGCGTGTCCGGGTACGCGGAGGTCTTCCCGTCGGGCTGACGAGCGTTGTGCATTCCGTGGGCGTCGTAGGACTCCCGGTCGCCGTACGGGAAGCGGACGAGGTGATAGTTCCCGTCGGCGGGAACGGACTGCCGCGCGTTCACGATGAGCGAGCAGACGTGGACGGGCACGGGGAACTCCTTCTTGTGGTGCGGCTGCTTGTGGTGCCGGAGGTACGGGCCCTGGGTCCTGCGGACCGCCTCGTCGGGGGTGCGCGTGCGCGCGGGCCGGCCGTTCCTGCCACGGCCGGGGGCGTGCCCGGCGGGGCGCGCGCACGCCGCAGGGGCCGGTCCGGTGGTGCGGGTGAGGGGACGCGGGCCGGCCGCGGTCCCAGTGTCCACGGAAGCGGCGCCCGTGCCTACCGCGTCTCCCGGGCGCCCGGGGGCATCCGCCGCGCCGGTCCACCGCCGGCGGAGGAGCCGGGACGGCCGCCCGCCGCGCACGCGGGCGGACGCCCCGGCCACTCACGCCGGGGGCGGGACGGGTGCGAACCGGTGGGGCCCGCCCGCCCGGCGTCCGGGAACCGCGTACCCCGCCGGACGCGCTCCGGCGGTGGCGGGGTACGGCGTGTGTCCCCGGCCGGCACGCGCCCCGGCCGGCGGGCGGGGAACAGCGGTCAGGGGTTGACGGCGAGGAACAGGAACGCCGCCAGCAGGACGAGGT
This sequence comes from Streptomyces zingiberis, assembly GCF_012034935.1. Classification (GTDB taxonomy): domain Bacteria; phylum Actinomycetota; class Actinomycetes; order Streptomycetales; family Streptomycetaceae; genus Streptomyces; species Streptomyces zingiberis. Next base: position 133,672 of record NZ_JAATEN010000016.1, on the reverse strand, counting down.
GGACACCGCCCTGCAACCGGGTCGCCCGGCCCGGGACGATGGTGAGGGCGCTGACCACGATGGTCAGGAGGAGCAGCACCGTCTGCGTGGGCTCCAGGCCGAGCACCAGCGGCCCGTCGAGCCAGATCCCCGCCAGGGCGATGGCGGGGATGGTGAGGCCGATGCTCGCCATCGCCGAGCCGAAGGCGAGATTGAGGCTGATCTGGATGCGCTGCCGCAGCGCTGCCCGCACCGCGGCGAGCGTCTCCGGCGCCAGGACCAGCAGCGCGATGACGACACCGACGAACGACGGCGGGAAGCCGACGCTCCGCACGCCGGCCTCGATCGCCGGGGATTCCACCTTGGCCAGCCCGACCACGGCGACGAGGGCCACGACCAGCAGCGCCAGGCTGATCAGCGCGGCCCGCGCGCTCGGCGGAGCGGCGTGCTCCTCGGTCTCGTCCGGTTCCCCCTCCGGGGTGACGGGCAGGAAGAAGTCCCGGTGGCGCACCGTCTGGGTGAAGACGAACATGCCCCACAGGGCGAGCGAGGCGAGCGCGGCGAAGGTGAGCTGCGAGCCCGAGAACTCCGGCCCCGGGTGGCTGGTGGTGAACGACGGCAGCACCAGGCTCAGAGCCGCCAGGGTGGCCACGGTGGCCAGCGCCGCCCCGCTGCCCTCGGCGTTGAACAGCGTCGTCCCGTACCGCAACGCGCCCACCAGCAGGGAGATACCCGCGATGCCGTTGACGGTGATCATGAGAGCGGCGAAGACCGTGTCCCGCGCCAGCGTGGCCGTCTCCTCACCGCCGGAGACCATGAGGGTGACGATCAGCGCGACCTCGATGACCGTCACCGCGACGGCCAGGATCAGTGAACCGAACGGCTCGCCCACCCGGTGGGCCACCACCTCCGCGTGGTGCACCGCCGCGAGCACCGCACCGCCCAGGAGGAGCGCCACGAGGATCACCGGCAGTACACCGAGATCACGTCCCCAGGTGAGGGCGAGCACCACCAGGGCGAGCAGGGGAACGACGAGGGTCCAGGACGACAGCGCTGAGCGAAGGCGAGTGCGGGCCATTGCACAACCTTTACATATGGTGGTGCTCTGCCTGCTCACCGGGTCGCCGGCCGGCCCTCGGCGGACCGCGCCCTCCAGGGCTCGGCCGGGCGCCTCGTCCGCCGGACGGCAGGGGAACGGGGCCCCGCGGGCCCGGGCGTGCCGCCGTGGGTGTGCCGCGCCGTCAGCCCTTCTTGCGGGCCACCCCGGCCCAGTAGTACGCGGCCCGTGGGTCGGTCGGCTCCTCCTCCGGGCGCCAGGCCATCACCGGTACCACGCCCGGCTCCAGCAGCTCCCAGCCGCCGAAGAACTCCTCGACCTGGGCCCGGGTGCGGGGAACCAGCGTCATCTGGCCCCGGGCGGCGGCCTCCACGACCTCGCGCATGGCCCGCGGGTCGAAGTCCTGGGAGGGGTGGGTGAGCGCCACCTCGCTGCCGGGCGGCAGGGCGTCCAGCAGGGCGGCCACCGTCGCCCACGGGCGGTCCTGGTCCTTCAGCAGCATCAGGACCGCCACCAGCAGCAGCCCGACGGGCCGGTCGAAGTCCAGATGGCCGGCCACCCCCGGGTGCGCCAGCAGCTCCTCCGGCCGGCGCAGGTCGGCCTGGACGTAGACGGTGCCGCCCCCCGGGGCGGCCTCCATGACGGCCCTGGCGTGGGCCTGCACGATCGGGTCGTTGTCGACGCAGACCACACGGCTGCCGGGGGCGGCCAGCTCCGTGACGGAAGGGGTGTCCCCCGGGGCCGGGACACCGGCCCCGATGTCGAGGAACTGGCGGATGCCCGCCTCCCCGGCCATCTGCCGGATCGCGCGCCCCAGGAACCTGCGGTTCTCCCGGGCCATCGTGCGGATGCCCGGGATCGCCAGCTCGAACGCCCTGCCCAGTTCCCGGTCGGCCTCGAAGTTGTTGCTGCCGCCGAGCCAGTAGTCGTACATCCGGGCGGAGTGGGCGACGCTGGTGTCGATGCCCGTGGGGAGGGCCTTCTGATCCGTCATAACACCTGCTTCGTCAGGGGTGGTTGAGCGTTTCTGCCGGGTCTCGGCAGCCGAGCGTAGCGGCCCCGCCCCCGTGCATGTGCACGGTACGGCGGAACGGCGGGCTCCGGCCCTGCCCGCGCTCCGCCGCCGCGTGGACCGTTCCTCAGGCCCGCCCCGCCGGGGGGCCGGACGCCGTACGCCCGGCCGCCCCGGGTGGGAGACGGCCGGGCGTGAACGGCGGCTGCCGGGGATCAGACCAGGCCCTGGGCGAGCATCGCCTCCGCGACGATCTCGAAACCGGCGATGTTGGCGCCGGCCACGTAGTTGCCCGGCCGGCCGTACCGCTCCGCCGTCTCGTGACAGGAGCCGTGGATGTGGGTCATGATCTCCCCGAGCCGCTCCTCGGTGTGGGCGAAGGTCCACGAGTCCCGGGACGCGTTCTGCTGCATTTCCAGCGCGCTGGTGGCCACACCGCCCGCGTTGGCCGCCTTGCCGGGCCCGAACGCGACACCCGCCTCCTGGAACACCCGCACCGCCTCAGGGGTGGTGGGCATGTTCGCGCCCTCCGCCACGGCGAGCACGCCGCCGCGGACCAGGGCGGCCGCGTCGGAGGCGGTCAGCTCGTTCTGCGTGGCGCAGGGCAGGGCCACGTCGCACGGCACCTCCCACACACCGCCGCCGGCGACGAAACGGGCCGCCGGGCCGCGCCGCTCGGCGTACTCCGAGATCCGGCCGCGGTTCACCTCCTTGACCTCCTTCAGCAGCGCGAGGTCCAGGCCCTTCTCGTCGACGACGTAACCCGAGGAGTCGGAGGCGGTGATGACCTCGGCGCCGAGCTGCTGCGCCTTCTCCGCGGCGTAGATCGCGACATTGCCGGAGCCGGAGACCGCGACCCGCTTGCCCGCCAGCTCCTCGCCGCGGGCGCGGAGCATCTCGGCGGTGAACATCACGCAGCCGTACCCGGTGGCCTCGGTGCGGGCCTGTGCGCCGCCCCAGCCGAGCCCCTTGCCGGTGAGGACGCCGGACTCGTGGCGGTTGGTGATCCGCTTGTACTGGCCGAACAGGTAGCCGATCTCCCGGCCGCCCACGCCGATGTCACCGGCCGGCACGTCGGTGTACTCGCCCAGATGGCGGTAGAGCTCGGTCATGAACGACTGGCAGAACCGCATGACCTCCGCGTCGGAGCGGCCCTTGGGGTCGAAGTCGCTGCCGCCCTTGCCGCCGCCGATCGGCATACCGGTGAGCGCGTTCTTGAAGATCTGCTCGAACCCCAGGAACTTGACGATGCCGAGGTTCACCGAGGGGTGGAAGCGCAGTCCGCCCTTGTACGGCCCGAGCGAGCTGCTGAACTCCACCCGGAAGCCGCGGTTGACGTGGACCTCCCCGGAGTCCGCGGTCCACGGGACACGGAAGATCAGCTGCCGTTCCGGTTCCGCTATCCGCTCCACGATCTTCGCCTCGGCGAACTCGGGGCGCCGGGCCAGGACCGGGCCCAGCGTCTCCAGCACCTCCCGGACGGCCTGGTGGAACTCCGCCTCCCCGGGGTTGCGCCGCAGGATCTCGCCGTAGAGTGATTCGATCATCCGGTCCTGTCCGGGACGGGGTGGTGCCTGTGCGGTGGTGCGCGGCTCCATCAGTTCTCGCTCCTTCTCCCGACATGCGGCCGTGCGGGGGGCGTCATGTCGTCTCCGGGGACGACGCCTCGTCGTTGAAGCGTGCCGTGCGTCGTGGCCGCCGGGACGGTGATCAGCGATGAGTGATCGGTGACAGCCACTGGTGCGATTATGTCTGCCCGCTCCGGGCGGCCCGGCGCGCTGATCGGTACGGACACCGTGCCACCCCGTTCACTGGGCCGGTGGACTGCCTCTTCTGTGCGATCGCCGGCGGGCGGGCCGCCGCCCACCGGATCTGGGCGGACGGCACGGCCGTGGCCTTCCTGGACAGCCGGCCGCTCTTCCCCGGCCATGTGCTGGTGGTGCCGCGGCGCCACGCCGCCACCCTCACCGAGCTGACCGAGGAGGAGACCGGGCCGTTCTTCCTGCGGGTGCGGCGGATCACCCGCGCGGTGGAGCGCGCGACGGCCGCCGCCGGCTCGTTCGTCGCCGCCAACAACCGGGTCGGTCAGTCCGTCCCGCACCTCCATGTGCACGTCGTTCCGCGCAACCCGCGGGACGGGCTGCGCGGCTTCTTCTGGCCCCGCGGCCGCTACGCCTCCGAGGAGGAGGCCGCGGCGGTGGCCGCCCGGCTGCGGGCGGAACTGGACGGCGCGGACTGACGGGCGGGTACCGGCGGACGCGCCCGGCGCGGCCCGGCCACCGGCCGCCCTCAGCCGAAACGGGACGCCAGCCGCCCGTAGAGCCCCGGCGCCGCGCCGCGCAGCCGCGCCGGGACGCGCAGCCAGGCCGGCACGAACACCTCGGGGCGGCCGTGCTCCACGGCCCGCAGCACGGCCCGGGCCGCCCGCTCCGGTGCCACCGGGCGCGGCCGGGCCCGGTCATAGGGCGCGCCGCGCCGCTCGAAGAACGGGGTGCCGATCGCGCCGGGCAGCACCACCGACACCGTCACGCCCGTCCCCGGCAGCTCCTGGCGGAGACTGTCCGCGAAGACGGTGAGACCGCCCTTGGCCGCCGCGTAGACGCTCTCCCCGGCCACCCCCACCGTCCCCGCGACGGAGCCCACCAGCACCACCTGGCCGTGGCCGCGCCGCACCATCGCCGGCAGCAGCTCCCGCACCAGGTGCAAGGTGGCCAGGAAATCGACGGCCACCACCTGGTCCAGCGTCTCGGCCGGCATCTGGGTGAACCGGCCCTTCCAGCCGATGCCGGCGTTCGCCACCAGCAGGTCCACCCGCCCGGCGGCCTCGACGGCCCGCCCGGCGAGGGCGCGGCAGCCCTCCGCCGCCGACAGGTCGGCGCGGAGCGCGGTCCCCCCGGTGGCGGCGGCGACCTCCGCCAGCCGCCGCTCGTCCCGGCCGCTGAGCAGCAGCCGCCGCCCGCCGGTGGCGGCCAGCAGCCGTGCCACGGCCGCGCCGATACCGGAGGAGGCCCCGGTCACCAGCGCCACGGGCGGGGTGTCCGCCCTGCCGGCGGGCGGGGCGCCGGCCGGAGCGCACTCGTGCGAAGTCATGACGGGAAACCTCCGGAACCGGAACGGTGGTGCGGGCGAGGTGGGGCGGGGTGGGGAATCCGGGCGGCGGCGGGCGGCTCTCCGGGGGCGGTGGGCGGTGGCTCGGGCCCGCCGGCCGCCGGTGCCGGGACGGGCGGGGCGCCGTCCGGCGCCGGGCGCCCGCCGCCGGGGGCGAAGCGCACCGGCAGCGCGGCCGGGCAGCGGGTCCAGGGCGAGGGCCGCCAGGCCGGTTCCTCCGCCGGTGCCGCGAGGGTGACCCCGGGCAGCGCGCGCAGCGCGGTCTCCACGGCGGTCCGCGCGATCAGCCGCGCGGTCACCTGCGCCGGGCAGGCGTGCGCGCCGGCGGAGAAGGCCAGATGGGCGCGGTTGCCGAGCAGGCCGTCGGGGTCGGCCGGCCGGACGGAGGGGTCGGCGCCGGCGGCGGCCAGCCCGAGGACCAGGGCGTCGCCCCGGCGGATCGGACGCCCGCCCAGCTCGGTGTCGTGCAGCGCGAAACGGGCCGGGAGCACGGCCAGCGGCGGATCCTGCCACAGGACTTCGTCCAGCGCCTCGTCGACACCGAGCCGCCCGCCGTGCAGCCGGCCCCGCAGCCGCCGGTCGGTCAGCATCAGCCGCAGGGTGTTGGCGATCCACGCGGTGGTCGTCTCGTTGCCCGCCGAGATCATGACGACCATGGAGCGCAGGACCTCGGCGTCGTCCCGCAGATCGGGATGGGCGAGGAAGGCGGAGGTCAGATCGGGCCGGGGGGCCGCGCGGCGGTCCCGCACCAGGACGGTCAGGATCTCCTCGAAGCGGCGCGCCGCGGGCGCGGACCGGTCGCCGGAGAGCAGTGCGGACCGGGCCCGCAGCAGCTCCCGCGCCTCGGACCGGTCCAGGCCGAACAGCCCGCCGAGAGCGAGCAGCGGCACCGTCCGCGCGTACTCGGCGACCAGGTCGGCGGTGCCGCGCCCGGTGAACGCCGCCAGCAGCCCGGCGCAGACGGCCTCCACCGAACGGCGCATGCGGCGCTGATCGGCGGCGGCCATGGCGTCCACCAGGGGCCGGCGCAGCCGCTGGTGTTCGACACCGTCCCGCCCGGCGACGGTGTCGCGGTGCGCCATCATCGGCAGCAGCGGCGAGTCCGGCGGGACGGCGCCGCCGGCCAGGTCCCGCCAGTGGCGGGCGTCGCGGGAGAAGGTCTGTTCCTGCCGGGTCACGGCGAGCACCTCCCGGTAGCCCAGCACCAGCCAGCCGGGCAGCCCGGCCGCCAGCTCGACGGGGGCGACCGGCCCCCACGCGGCGCGCAGCCGCTCGTACGCGGCCGGGGCCCCGGCCCCGGTGAGGGAGCGGAGCGGTACGGGCGGGGCGGCCGCGCCGCCGGTGTGCGGGCCGGTGCGCGGGGCGGCGTGCGCGGCCACCGCGGGGTGGGCCGGGCAGCCGGGGGGCGTCTCGGTGGTCATCGGTGCACCTCCGGTGCGGCGGTGGCGGAGACGTACTCCACGAGGGCGATCAGGGCGTCACGGGCGGAGCGGCGCCGGCGGGCGTCACACACCACGACCGGTGTCCCGGGCAGCAGGTCCAGGGCGCGGCGCAGATCCCCCGCGGTGTGGTGGCGGGGGGTGTCCGGGAAGTGGTTGACGGCCACGGCGAACGGCAGCCCGCGCAGCTCCAGCTGTTCCAGCACCTCGAAGCTGTCGGTCAGCCGGCGGGTGTCCACCATCACCAGGACCCCCAGCGCGCCCTCCGCCAGCCCCTCCCACAGATCCCAGAAGCGCCGCTGGCCGGGCGTGCCGAAGAGGTACAGCACCAGACCGGGGTTGAGGGTGACGCGGCCGAAGTCCAGCGCCACCGTGGTGGTCGTCTTCCCGGCCAGCCCGGCGAGGTCGTCGACCCCGGCGCTCTCCTCCGTCATCACCTCCTCGGTGCGCAGCGGCGCGATCTCGCTGACCGATCCGATCAGCGTGGTCTTGCCGACCCCGAACGCCCCGACGACCAGCAGCTTCACCGCCCGTTCCACGGTGTCGGGCAGATAGCGCCCGGTGGCCGGCGGCACCGGCTCCGCCAGGGGGCGCGGCTCGCGGGGGCCGGCGGGCTCAGCGGAGCCGGCGGAGACCATCGAGCACCTCCCGCAGCAGGTCGCCGTCGCTCCGCGCGGCCGGGGGGACGCCCGTCCGGGCCGTGAGATGCCCGGCGTCCACCAGGTCCGAGGCGAGAACGGTCACCGTGGACACCGGCAGCCCCAGATGGGCCGCGGCCTCCGCCAGGGACAGCAGCCGGGAGCACATCCGCAGCAGTGCCCGCTCCTGGCGGCTGGCCGAGACGGGCAGTTCCTCCTCCCGGCCCGCGGCGACGACCAGGGTGTCCAGCGCGACCGTGTTCCGGCTGGGGCGGGCCCGCCCCCCGGTGAGGACGTACGGCCGCAGCGGCGAGTCCCGGTACTCCCGGGGCCCGCTCATGAGACGGCGCCCTGGCGGGGCGGGGCCGGCAGATGGCTGCCGATCCGGTTGACCTGGACGCGCATCTGCTGGGCGATCAGCCGCGGATCCACCGCGGCGTCCGTGACGACGGCCAGGTGGGAGCCCTGCCCGGCGGCGACCACGAAGAGGAAACCGCCCTCGAACTCCACCATCTGCTGGAGCACGTCCCGGGTGCCGCTGCCGAACTCCCGTCCCAGCCCGCGGGCGAGGGACTGCAGACCGCAGCAGGCGGCCGCGAGCCGGTCGGCGCCCTCCCGGCCGGTGCCCTCGGAACGGGCCATCGGCAGGCCGTCGGCGCTGAGGACCACCGCGTGCCATACCCCCGGCACCGAGGCGACGTCCGCCACCATCCAGTCCCGGCCGGCGGGGCTGTCCATCCGGGGCGTCATGCGGTCCCTCCCGTCACGTCGTCGGTGGCCGGGCGCCCGGCGTGCCGCGGGCTCCCGGTGCCGGGGGCCGCCGTGGTGCGCGGGGCGCGTGCCCCGGCTGCGCGGGGGGCCTGCTCCGCTGCCGGGTCTCCGGCGGGCTCCTCCCCGCCGCCGGGGCCGCCGGGTCCCGGCGACGGCGGAAGCGTGATCGGAGCCGCGGGGGCCGCCGGGGCCACTTGGGCCGCGGCGCGAAGGGCGGAGACGCGGCGCCACGGGCCGGGGCCCGCGGCGGGCCGCCCGCGCCGGCCGCGGCCCGCGGGGCGCGGGACGGCGGGACCGGCGGCGGACGGGGCATCCGGGGCGTCCGGGCCGGAGGGGCTCTCCGGGCCGGAGGGGCCGGAGGTGCGGGTCGGGCCGGCCGGGCCGTCCGGCGGGGACTGCGCCGTGACCGGCGCGGGCGGCCCATCCAGCAACGGTCCCTCCGCCGCCGGTCCCTCCGCCGCCGGTCCCACCGCCGCCGGCCCCGCCGGCGCCGGCCCGGTGGGCACCACGCCGGCCGGGCCGGGCACGTCCGGTCCGTCCGGGACGCCCCCGTACTCCGTTCCGGCCGCGCTCGTGAGGTCCGCCCCTCCGGGGGCGTACGTGCGGCCGGTGCCGGTGCCGGTGCCGGTGCCGGTGTGGCCGGGGGTGCCGGTGACCTCCGGGAGGCCCGGGCCGCCGGTGCCGCCCTCCGCGTCCGGCCCGCCGGGTACACCCGCGGCGGGCCCGTCCTGACCGCGCTCCGGCGGGTCCCCGGCGGCGAGGCGGGTGCCGTCGTCCGCGTCCGGGGTGGCCGGGACGGTGCCGTTCGGTCTCCCGTCGGGGCCCGCGTCCGGCACCCCGGCGTCCTCCGGCCGGTGGCCGGCGGGCGCACGGCCGCCGGCGAAGAGGGCGCCCATCCACGCCCCGGCGCGCTCGGGGGAGAGGGACGCCGGCTGCTCCTCCGCCGTGGCGCCCGCGGCACCGGTGACGGGGGCGGGACCGGTCAGCCCGGTGAGGGCCGACACGGGGGGCACCGCGGCCCGGTGCCGTGCCGAGCGGCGCTGCGGCAGCCCGGTGCCACCGGAGGCCGCGACGGTCCCCGCGGGTACCGCCACCTCGCCGGCCGGGCGCCGCGAGGCGGGTACGGTGGCCGGCTCCAGGGCCCGCAGCAGCACCGCCGGCACCAGTACGACGGCGCGTACCCCGCCGTACGGCGACGGCAGCAGGTCCACCCCCAGCCGGTGCCGCTCCGCGTAGCGCCCGACCACGGCCAGCCCGGTCTGCGGGACCTCCCCCAGATCGGCGAAGCCCAGCAGCCGCCGGCCGGAGGCCACCTCCCGGGCCCCCTCCAGCGCGTACTCGTCCATGCCCAGGCCGGCGTCGTCGATCTCGACGACCGCTCCCCGGGTGACGGTGCGGACGGCCACCTCGACCTGGGTGGTCGGCGGGGCGCACTGGGTGGCGTTGGCCAGCAGTTCCGCCACGACGTGCACCAGTGGCTCCACGGCCTCCGCCGCCACCGCGACCTCCTGGTCACCGCAGACCCGCACCCGCTGATACGCCGTGATCCGGGACGCGCCCGCGCGGACCACGTCCACCAGAGCGTGCGGCTTCTGCCAGCGCTGCCCCGGCCATTCGTCGCACAGCACCGCGAGGCTCTGCGCCAGCCGCGCCTGCTGCGCCGCCGCGTGGTCGCCCCGCATCCCGGCCTCCAGCACGTCGGGGTGGCCGGAGTGGTGGGTCTCGAGGGCGGCCATCTCCTCCTGGATGCGGTGCGAGGACGCCTGCACCCGGCGGGCCAGCGCCACCACCACCAGCCGCAGCGACTCCTCGCGTTCCCGGACGGCCCGCACCGCGGCGGTGGCCGTGGCCAGCACCCGCTCATGGCCCTGGGCCGTACCCGGGTGACTCTCCCCGGGGCACGCGGCCGGCACCCGTGCTCCCGCGAGCGCGGCCGGCAGCCGGACCTCGGCCAGATGACGGACCGTTTCCTCCCGCCGGACGTCCTGACGGGCGCAGAAGTCCCGCCACTCGGCGTCGTGCCGTGCCGCCTCCTCCCGGGCGGCGTGGGCGTCCCGCTCGGCGCCGCGCAGCATCGCCAGCGTCCGTTCGAAGAGGGCGACGAGGAGACCGGCGGTCAGGGCGTGGCAGGCCAGGGCCCAGCCGGCGGACAGACCGCCCGCCCACGGATCCGTGACGGCCACGGCGGCCAGCAGCAGGGCGGCCGCGCGGACGAGCCGGCGGCGGGAGAGAAGGGAGACGGACGCGGAGAGCAGGGCGGGGGATCGGACCATGGCACACCTCGGGAACGGGCGGACGGCGGACGGCGGGGGCGGGCGGGTGGCGGCACCGCCCCCGGTATCCGGGCCACCGGCGGCCGGGGCGCCCCGCCGGTGCGGTCCGTCCCCGTGACGCCGGTGCCGCCCGCGCCGTCCGGGCGGGGCGGCGCGCTCCTGCCGGCCGTGCCGTTCCTGCCCGCCGCGCCGTCCGGGCCGCGCGTGTCCTCCGGGCCGGGGAGCCGGGTGCCGGGCCGATCGGCGCCCGGCCGGGCCGTCCCCCGGGACGGCGGCCGGTACTGGGGCCGGGCCGCAGCGGGAGACGCCGGCCGGCCCCGGCTCCCGGAGCCGGGCGCGCGGTCGCGGCCCGGGCCGCCGGTGGGCGGCGGGCAGGGGAGGGCGTACCGGACGGGCACGGATCTCGGGTCCACGGAGGCGAGCATAAACCCCTGTTCGGGGCAAACATCTTAAATTATCGCAGCTCAGGGCGGGTTTCGGACGGGTGGCCGAGCCCTCGGGCGCACCCGCCGCTCCTCCCCGGACCGCGATGGGGGAGGATGCTGCCGAACAGGGCGACGGGAACCAGGAAGCCGGTGCGACTCCGGCGCGGTCCCGCCACTGTGACCGGGGAGCGGACCCCTCCGTGCCACGGCCCCCACGGGCCGGAAGGCGGGGCGAGCCACGATCCGGCAGCCAGGAGACTGGCCCGTCGCCGATCCACGGCCCGGGGCGAGGACACCCCAGGAAGGATCGGTGATCATCCGTGCGGTACGAGGACGGCGGGTCCGGGTGCGGCCTGCCGGGGCGGCGATCCGGGAGGGAGCCCGCCCGGCGCGGTTCCGGGGCGGCGAACGCCGGTCCGGCCGACGCCCCCGGAAACCCCGTGGCCCCCGCAGCCACCCTGACCCCAGAGGCGCCCGGGACCACCGGGACCGGGGAAGCGCGGGCGGCGCCCGGAGAGCCCGGGGCGGTGGCGGGGGAGCCCGGACCCGCGGCCGGAGCACCGGGGCCCGGGGTGGGACCGGCCGGCTCCGCGGCCCCGGCGGCCGGAAGCGATCACGACCACGGTGGCGGCTCGTGCCACCGCGTGGTCACCGTGGTCGGGATCGGCGCCGACGGCTGGGACGGTCTCGGGCCGGCCGCCCGCGAGGCGCTGCGGGGCGCCCGGGCCGTGCTCGGCGGCGCGCGCCAGCTCGCCCTGCTACCCGCCGACTGCGCGGCGGAACGGGTGCCCTGGCCGTCGCCGCTGCGCCCCGCCCTGCCGGGGCTGCTCGCCGCGCACGCCGGACGCGGCCTGTGCGTCCTCGCCAGCGGCGATCCCATGTTCCACGGCATCGGCCGCGCTCTCGCCGAGACCGTGGGCGCGGCGCGGCTGCGCGTGCTGCCGCAGGTCTCCTCCGTCTCCTACGCCTGCGCCCGGCTCGGCTGGCCGGTGGAGGGAACGGCGGTGGTCAGCCTGGTCGGGCGGCCCGTCGCGGAACTCTCCGCCGCGCTGCGCGCCGGGCGGCGGCTGCTCGTCCTGAGCGCCTCCGCCGCCACCCCCGCCGAGGTGGCCGCGGAGGTGCGGGAGCGCGGCTACGGGCCCAGCCCGATGACGGTGCTCGAGCAACTGGGCGGGCCGCGGGAGCGCCGCCTGGACGGTACCGCCGGTACCTGGGCGCACCCGCCCGGTGACCCCCTCAACGTCGTCGCGGTCGACTGCCGGCCCGCGCCCGGCACGCTCCGCCTCGGGGCCGTCCCCGGGCTGCCGGACGCCGCGTACGAGCACGACGGGCAGCTGACGAAGCGTCAGGTGCGGGCGGCCACCCTCGCGGCCCTCGCCCCCGCCCCCGGTGAGCTGCTGTGGGACGTCGGCGGCGGCTCCGGCAGCGTGGCCGTCGAGTGGATGCGCGCCGGGACCGGCTGCCGGGCCGTCAGCGTGGAGCGCGACCCCGGGCGCGCGGACCGCATCGGCCGCAACGCGCGGGCGCTGGGGGTGCCCGGGCTGCGGGTGGTCACCGGTACCGCGCCCGCGGCCCTGGACGGGCTGGAGCCCGGTCTCCGGCCCCCGGACGCCGTGTTCGTCGGCGGCGGGCTGACCGCCCCCGGGCTGCTGGAGACGTGCTGGGCGGCGCTGCCGCCCGGCGGCCGCCTGGTCGCCAACACCGTGACCCTGGAGTCGGAGGCGCTGCTCGCCGTCTGGCACCGGCGGCACGGTGGTGAACTCGTGCGGATCGCGGTCTCCCGCGCCGCGCCGGTGGGCGGCTTCACCGGCTGGCGCCCGGCGATGCCGGTCACCCAGTGGGCCGTCACCAAGCCCGCGCCCGCGGACGGAACCGAGCGAGGAGAAACGTCGTGACGGTGTACTTCATCGGGGCCGGACCCGGCGCCCCCGACCTGATCACGGTCCGCGGGCAGCGCCTCCTCGCCTCCTGCCGCGTCTGCCTCTACGCCGGCAGCCTGGTGCCGCGCGAACTGCTCGCCGTGTGCCCGCCCGGCGCCCGGCTGGTGGACACCGCCCGGCTCGACCTGGACCGGATCACCGGCGAACTGGTGCGCGCCCACCGGGAGGGGCACGACGTGGCCCGGCTGCACTCCGGCGACCCGTCCGTCTTCAGCGCGGTGGCCGAGCAGATGCGGCGGCTGGACGCGGCCGGCGTGCCGTACGTGATGGTGCCCGGGGTGCCGTCGTTCGCGGCGGCGGCCGCGGCCCTCGGACGGGAGCTGACGGTGCCCGCGGTCGGGCAGACGGTGGTGCTCACCCGGATCGCCCGGCAGGCCACACCGATGCCCGAGCACGAGGACCTGGCGACGCTGGGCCGCAGCCGCGCGCTGCTCGTCCTCCATCTCGCCGCCCGGTACGCGGACGCGGTGGTGGCCGAACTGCTGCCGCACTACGGGGCCGACTGCCCGGCCGCGGTGGTCGCGTGGGCCAGCAGGCCGGACGAGCTCGTGCTCCGCGGTCCCCTGGGCACGATCGGAGACCAGGTGCGCGCGGCCGGGGTGACCCGCACCGCGGTCATCATGGTCGGGCGGGTGCTGGGCGCCGGGCAGTTCCCCGACAGCCACCTGTACTCGGCGGGACGCGACCGCGGCGCCGGGCCGTCCGGTTGCCCGGCGCCGTCCGGCAGCCCCGAGCCACCCGGCCACCCGGAGCCGTCCGGTCGCCTGGACCCGTCAGGCCCCCCGCCGGCCCCGTCCACCGGGGGCGCGGGCCCGTCCGGAGTCGGTGGCGCCGGCGGCCGGGACGGCGGTCCAGCGGGGGGACCGGGACCGGTGGGCCGGTGAGCCCGGTGTGCCCGCTGTGCCCGGCCGGGGGCCGGGCCTCCCGCCCCGGAGCGGACGGCCCGTGCCGGAAGGCCGCCCCGCGGATGGGCGCCGCCGCCCCGACCGCCCGGCGGGCGCCCGCCGGGGCTCAGTCCTGCCGCGCGGCCCCTCCCGCCGTGCCCCGCTCCGGCGGACCGGCGGGGGCCGCCCGGCCGACGACCACGCCCGCGCGGTCCACGCAGAGGACGTCGACGGTGACCGGCGCGCCCCGCAGCACCCCCAGCGCCGTGGCGCGCGCCGCCTCCGCGACCCGGTCGCCCAGCGCCACCCCGCCGGCCGCACACAGCCGCAGCGCCTCCAGTCCCGTTCCGGCGGCCGCGACGGCGCCGGCCAGGTCCTCGCCGGCGCCCGCCTCGCGGGCGAGGGCCGCCAGGTGGCGCGGGTCGACCTGGGAGCGCCCGGAGTGCAGGTCGAGGTGGCCCGCGGCGAGCTTGGAGAGCTTGGCGAAGCCGCCCGCGATCGTCAGCCGGTCCACCGGGTGGCGGCGGAGGTACTTCAGCACCGCCCCGGCGAAGTCGCCCATGTCCAGCAGCGCGTCCTCCGGCAGCCCGTGGACGGCCGCGGCCGTGCGCTCGGAGGTGGCACCGGTACAGCCCGCCACATGCGTGCGCCCGGCCGCCCGCGCCACGTCCACCCCGCGCCGGATGGAGTCGATCCAGGCCGAACAGGAGTACGGCACGACGATCCCGGTGGTGCCCAGGATCGAGAGCCCGCCCACGATGCCCAGCCGCGGGTTCCAGGTGGAGCGGGCGATCTCCTCCCCGTCGTCCACCGAGAGTTCGATCTCCAGGTCGCCGGGGGCGCCGTGGCGCGCCGCCACCGCGGCGGCGTGCTCGCGCATCATCCGCCGCGGCACCGGGTTGACGGCCGGTTCCCCCACGTCCAGCGGCAGCCCCGCACGGGTCACCGTGCCCACGCCCGGACCGGCGCGGAAGACCACCCCGGCGCCCGGCGGCAGCAGCCGGACGGCCGCCCGGACCAGGGCGCCGTGGGTGACGTCCGGGTCGTCGCCGGCGTCCTTGACCACCCCGGCCATGGCCCGGCGCACCGGCCCGTCCGGTCCCGGCTCCTCGCGCAGCTCCTCGGCGGCGAGGGCGAAGGCGGGCGTCTGCCCGCCGGGCAGGGTGACGGTCACGGGGTCCGGGAAGCGGCCGGTGAGCAGGGCGGTGTACGCGGCGGTGGCCGCGGCCGTGGCACAGGCCCCGGTGGTCCAGCCGGGCCGCAGCCCGGAGCGCTCCAGCTGCCCGGCCCGTCCGCCGCGCGGGGACGCGGGCGGCGTGGCCCCGCCGGAGGCGGGCGCACGGCCGGCGGGTCCTCCGGATCCGGACGGGCCTGCGGGGCCGGGAGAGCCTACGGGGCCGGGAGAGCCGGCGGGTTCGGGAGAGCCGCCGGATCCGGACGGGCCCGCGGGGCCGGGGGAGCCGGCGGGGCCGGCGGGTTCGGAGGGGGTCATGGAGCGCTCCGGGTGGCGGACGGTGCGGGGGGCGGCACGGCGGTGGCGCGGCGCGGTGGGCGGTGCCCGGGGATCGCGCCCCGGGTGTACCGGGCGCACCGGCCGCCCGGGGCCGGGGCCCGGCCGCCGGTGGCGGGAGGAGGACCGGGCGTGCGGCGCCACGTCCTGATCCTGGGCGGCACCGGCGAGGCCCGGCGCCTCGCCGGGATGCTGGCCGGCGGCTCCGGCCCGCGGGTCACCAGTTCACTCGCCGGACGGGTCGCGCGGCCCCGGCTGCCCGCCGGCGAAGTGCGCGTCGGGGGCTTCGGCGGCCCGGAGGGCCTGGCCCGCTGGCTGCGTGAGCAGCGGGTGGACGCGCTCATCGACGCCACTCATCCCTTCGCGGACACGATCACCCGGCACGCGGCCCGTGCCGCCGCCGACGCCCATGTTCCCCTGCTGGTGGTGCGGCGGCCCGGCTGGGTGGCCGGCCCGGGTGACGACTGGCGCCCGGCCGCCTCCCTCGACGCCGCGGCACGTCTCCTCCCCTCGCTGGGCGGCCGCGTCCTGCTCACCACCGGGCGCACCGGGCTCGCCGCCTTCGCGGGCCTGACCGGCCCGTGGTTCCTCATCCGCACCGTCGACCCCCCGGACCCGCCGCTCCCGCCCCGCCACCGGCTCCTGCTCGCGCGGGGGCCGTTCACCCTGGACGGCGAGCGGGAACTGCTCCGCGAGCACCGCGTCGACGTCCTGGTGACCAAGGACAGCGGCGGTGACGCCACCGCCGCCAAGCTGACCGCCGCCCGCCTCGCCGGCCTGCCGGTGGTCCTGGTCCGGCGGCCCGAACCACCGGCCGGGGTGCCGCTGGTGACCGGGGAGGACGAGGCCCTGGAGTGGCTGCGGGAACGCTTCGGCTGACCGCTCACCGGCCGGTCCCGGAGCACCGGACCCCGCGGCGCCACCCGCCGGACCGGTCACGGCCGTGAGGGGTCCGGCGGGTACCGCCGCGGGGTCCAGGCGACCTCGGAGCCGTCGCCCCGCCGGGCCGTGCGGGTCCGGGACGAGCCGACGAGCAGGATGGTGCGCATGTCCACCCGCTCCGGCTCGAGGCCGGCCAGTGGCACGATCCGCACGCTCTCCTCCGGGCCGCCCACGTCCCGCGCCACCACCACCGGCGTGTCCGGCTTCCGGTGTTCCAGCAGTACCTCCCGCGCCTCGGCCACCTGGTGGACCCGGCTGCGGGAGGCGGGGTTGTAGAGCGCCAGCACCAGATCGGCGGCGGCCGCGGCGCGCAGCCGGCCGGCGATCACGTCCCAGGGCTTCAGCCGGTCGGAGAGGGAGATGACCGCGTAGTCGTGGCCCAGCGGGGCTCCGGCCCGGGCGGCCGCCGCGTGCGCGGCCGTCACCCCCGGCACCACCCGGACCGGCACCTCGCGGTACGGATCGCCGGCCGCCGCCTCCAGCACGGCGGTCGCCATCGCGAACACCCCCGGGTCGCCGGAGGAGACGACGGCCACCCGGCGCCCCCGGCGCGCCAGTTCGAGGGCGAACTCGGCGCGCTCGGCCTCCACCTTGTTGTCGGAGGCGTGCCGCCGCCGGCCGGGGCGCGGGGGCACCCGGTCGAGATACGTGGTGTAGCCGACGAGGTCCTCGGCGCGGGCCAGCGCGCCGCGCGCCTCCGGGGTCAGCCAGAGCGGCCCGGCGGGACCGAGCCCGACGACGACCACCTCACCGGGACCGGACCCGGCCGCCTCGTCGGGGGTGGCCGGCACACCGGCGGGGAGCGGTTCCCCGGACGCGGTGGCGCCGGCCGGGGAGGCGGCGGTGGCGCCGGCGGTGGCCGGCGGGACGGCGGAGGGGGTGGCGGACGCGGGTACGGCCGCGCGCCGGTCCGCCGGGGCGGAGAACCCCGCCGCCGGCCGTGCGCCGGGCACGCCCGCGGGAACGGGGGGCGCATCGCCCGGAATGCCGCCCCCCGGGACCTCGCCGTCCCCGGGCCGGCCGGCCGGGTCACCCGTCCCCCCGGCGGACTCCATGGGGGAACCCGCGCCGGGCCGGCCGGGGGAGAGAGGACCGGCTCCGGCGCCCTCCCCGGGCCGTTCGGGCCCGGGCGGTCCGGACGGCCCGGGGGGCGGGACCGCGGCCACCCGGCTGGGGAGCACGGCCAGGGAGAAGTACGGCACCGTGGCCGGGTCCACCCCGGCCAGCGGAGCGGTCCGTTCCGCGTCCGTCGTGGCGCGTTCCACGTACCGGGCCTCGTCCAGCCGGCCCGCCCGCTCCAGGGCCCGCCGGACGGACGGGAAGGTGCGGCCCAGCTTCAGCACGGCCGCCGCGTCCGCCGCGGCCAGCCGCGCCGTCAGCTCCTCCTCCGGCAGCGTGCCGGGCAGGACGGTCAGCACCTCCTCGCCCTCCACCAGCGGGGTGCCCAGCCGCGCGGCGGCCGCGCTCACCGAGGTCACCCCGGGGACCACCTCGGTCGGATAGCGGTCGGCGAGCCGCTTGTGCATGTGCATGTAGGAGCCGTAGAACAGCGGGTCGCCCTCGGCGAGCAGCGCCACCGAGCGCCCGGCGTCCAGGTGCGCGGCGAGCCGGGCGGCGGCCTCGGCGTAGAACTCCTCCAGCGCGCCCCGGTAGCCGCCGGGGTGGTCGGTGGTCCCGGTGGTGACGGGGTAGACGAGCCGCTCCTCGAGCTGGCCGGGGCGGAGGTGGCGGGCGGCGATGGCCCGGGCGACGCTGCGGCCGTGCCGGGCGCTGTGGTACGCGACCACCTCCGCGCCGGTGATCACCTCCACGGCGCGCAGGGTCATCAGGGACGGATCGCCGGGGCCGAGCCCCACGCCGTAGAGACGGCCGGTGGAGCCCCCCGTCCCGGCTTCCGCCCCGGCTTCCGGTCCGGCGGCCGGGCGGGGGGCCGTCTCCGGGTGCCGCCGGTCGTGCCGGTCGTGGCGGTCCTCCCGGTCCTCCCGGCCGGGGCCGGTCACCGGCGCCCGCCGGTCCGTGGCGGGCGGCCCGGCGTCCGCCGTGGGTGCCGGGCGCCGCTGCTGCTGCTCGCTCATCGGGACTCCGTAGGTTGTCGGGCGGCCCGGGAGGGCCGGGGTGGGGCGGCTCCCGTCCGCGGGGAGAAACGGAACTCCCGCGGACACGGAACAGGCGGAACGAACGGAACAGTGCGCGGGAGGCCGGTTCGGCGCCGGGCCGCACGGGCGGTCCCCGCGAACCGGCCGCGCGTCACTCCTCCTCGCTCGCCATCGCGTTGATCGCGGCGGCCGCCATGGCGCTGCCGCCGCGCCGCCCCCGCACCACCAGGTGGTCGAGGCCCGACGGGTGGGCCGCCAGTGCCTCCTTGGACTCGGCGGCGCCGATGAACCCCACCGGGACGCCGACCACCGCCGCCGGCCGGCCCGCCCCCTCGCCGACCAGCTCCAGCAGCCGGAAGAGGGCGGTCGGGGCGTTGCCGACGGCGACCACCGCGCCCTCCAGCCGGTCGCGCCACAGCTCCAGCGCGGCGGCGCTGCGCGTGGTGCCCAGCCGGCGCGCCAGCTCCGGGACCGAGGGGTCGGCGAGGGTGCACACCACGTCGTTCCCGGCGGGCAGCCGCCGGCGGGTGATCCCCTCGGCCACCATCCGCGCGTCGCAGAGCACGGGCGCGCCGGCGAGCAGGGCCGCCCGGCCGCGCGCCACGACGCCCGGGCTCCAGGCGAGATCGCGCACCAGGTCGGTCATGCCACAGGCGTGGATCATGCGCACGGCGACCCGGGAGAGGTCCGCCGGCAGACCGCCGAGGTCGGCCTCGGCTCGGATGGTGGCGAAGGAGGCGCGGTAGATGGCCGCACCGTCCTTCTCGTACGCGTAACCGGTCACAAGGTCCTCGCTCGTGTGATGGTGCCGTGGTCCGGCGGGCCGCCGTCCGCCGCCCGGCGGTGGCCCGGCAGGGGCGCCGGGAGGGTCCGGGAGGCCCGGTCCCGCGGCGCCGGGCCGGCCGCCCGCGGCGGCGGGGGCGGTGCCCGGGCCGGTGGAGGGGGCGTCCGCCCCGTGGCCCCGGCCATCGCCCCGTCCGCCGTGCGTTCCCGGGCAGGGGCCGGGGGTTCTCCTCCGCGTGCGGCCCGGGGGCGCGTGGCCGGCTCCGGGGACGCCGGGGGCTCCCGGGGCACGGGAGGCGCCGTCCGGTCGCGGCGGGGGAGAGTCCGGGCGCCCCGCGGACGTGGCACCGGGGGGAGGGGGCGGTGCGGCGGGCGCGGGCGGGGAGCCCGCGCGGGCGGACGCGACGGCCGCCGCGAGCCGCTCGCCGGGGGGCACCTCGGGCGGGTCGGCCAGTTCTCCGGCGGGTGCCCCGGCCGGGGCACCCGCGAGGCTCACCCGGTAACCGCCGCCGGTCGCCACGACGTCCACCCACGGGCCGTTCCCCGCGGGGCGGCCGCAGCGGCGTTCGCAGCCGGACCAGTACACCGGCAGGAGGGCGGGGGCGCCGGGCGCCGCCGCGTCCGGCGGCTCCGCCTCCGGGCTCCGGTGTTCCGGCCTCCCCGTGTCCGGCGGGGGCGTGGCCCGTACGGCGTGCGCGGCGTCCGCGCGGACGTCGGCCAGGGACGTGGCGCAGCCGGGGCGTCCGGTGCAGGCGCCGACCCCGGACCACGGGGAGCCGGGGGAGGTCAGGAGCCCGGCCGCCGCCAGCCGCCGTGCCGCCTCCGCGACGGCGTCCCGGGGCAGTGCGGGGAGGACCACACCCCGCCAGGGGGTCGTCCGGAGTTCCGGCCGGCCGGAACGCTCGGCGGTGGCCGCGAGCAGCCGCCAGGCGCGGGCCGGGTACCGCCCCAGCGGGGCCGTCACGGAGAGCGCGTACCGGCCGTCGGGCCCGGCGACCGGCCCGGCCGGCGGCCCGGACGGGTCGCGTGCGGGGTCCACCGGCCGCGGCCGGCCCGGGGCGTACGGGGAGCGGCCGCCCGGCTCCGCGGTGCCGGTGGCGCCGTCCGCGGCTCCCCCCGCCCCGGCGACCGCTGCCGGGGCCGGGCCGCCGGGACGCGTCCCGTGATCCGTCCCGGGCCCGGTGGCGGACGGGGGGCGGGAGCACGGGATGCCGACGCGGTGGAGACGGTGGCTCAGCGCCGCGCCGTCCAGGGGGTGTCCGGCGGGGGCGGGCGGATCGCCGGGGGTGCCGGCGGGGGAGGGGGCGCCCGGCGCGGCGGGGAGGTCGCGGACCCGCCAGGCCCGGGTGGCACGCCCGGTCTCCGGGTCCGGCCCGGCCGCCGCCGCGGCCTGAAGAAACGCTTCAGCGGCGGTGAGTGCCGCCCGGGCGGCGTCCCGGGCGGCGATGCGCAGCCGGGCGCCGCCCGCGCCGATCCGCAGCTCCGCCCGGCCGGCCGGCAGTGCGACGATCGTCACATCGGCGTCGAGCGCGGCGACGTCCCCGCGCCCGTCGTCCAGGGCGAAGAGGAAACGCCCGGACAGCGCCGCCATGGCCGGGTCGGAGCAGAGCAGCGCGTCCAGGGAGCGGACCCACTCCGTGGTGTCCGCGAACCCGCCGCCGTCCAGCCCGGACAGGGGCGACATCACCAGGTTCCGCACCCGTTCGTGGCTCTCCGACGGCAGCAGTCCCCCCGCCCGCAGCCGGTCCCCGAGTTCGCTTCCGCAACCGTCCGCCAGGCCGCGCACCTGGACGTTGCCGCGCCCGGTGAGGTCGAGGTGGCCGTCTCCCATCTCCTCGGCCATGTCGGCGAGGGCATGGGCCTGACGGGAGGTCAGCAGCCCGCCCGGGAGCCGGATCCGGGCCAGCGCTCCGTCATCCGCCATGTGCAGGCGCAACGCGCCGGGGCAGGCGTCCTCGGCGCGCTGCCGGGGCGGTCCGGGCAGGCCGCGGCGAGGGGGTACGGGGGAGGGCATGGCGGCGAGCATACAGACGCCGGTGAGCCGCGCGACCAGGCGGAGAAGTCCCGCCGGCCCCTCCACGGGCCGGGCGGGGGAGGGGCCGGCCGGGCCGGGACCCGCGGAGAGCGGCCCGGCGGGCCGGGCCACGGCGGACCGTGGCGGAACCGGTGCCGCGCCGCCGCGGCGCGCCCCCCGGGCGATGGCCCCGGCGGCCGGATCCCGGCGGGAGGCGCGGTCGCCGGACCCGCTCCGGCCGGTGTCCCGGGGCCGGCCGGGGAGACCGGTTCGGCCGGGTGTGCGGCGGTTCGCCCGCTCCGGCGCGGACGCGGCGCCGCCCGTCCCGCTCGCGGGGCCCGGTGCCGCGCGCCGCCGCCCTGCCCTACGATGCTCACCGTCGGGCCCCGAGCGGGCCCGGCGACGCCATGGACGGCGCCAGGGGAGGAAGCCGGTGCGAATCCGGCACGGTCCCGCCACTGTGAACCCGGCAGCGTCACCGCCGGGTGAGTCAGGAACTCCCGCCGTCCCCACCGACCCGGGGCGAGGACCCCGAGGAAGGCTCGCCGCCGCATGCGCACTCGGCCATGGAGCGGCCGGTTCCGCCGGTCCCGTTCCCGCCCCCTCACCTGCCGCCTCGCCCACCGCCGTGCCCTGGCGCGCGCCGTCTCCCCGGGCCCCGCCACGAGCGCCCGCCGGGGTCCCGCCGCCCGCACCGCCGGTGACCCTCGCGCCTCCCGGCCCGGCCCCCGGCCGGTCCGGCGTGTCCCGGACCGGCTCCCCGTCCGCCGGCCGTCCGTCCCCGACCGCATGCCGGCCCCGGCGCCGGCGGTCCCCCCGACCCCGCGGAGCGAGCACCCGTGATCCTGCTGCTGTCGACCTCCGACACCGATCTGCTCAGTGCCCGCGCCGCGGCCGGGCCCGTCCCCTACCGGCTCGCCAACCCCGCCCGGCTCGCCCTGGCGGACCTGCCCGCGCTGCTGGACGGCGTCGACCTGGTCGTCGTCCGGCTGCTCGGCGGGGTCCGCGCCTGGGAGGACGGGCTCGCGGCCCTGCTCGCCGGGGACCGGCCCGTGGTCGTCCTCACCGGCGAACAGGCCCCCGACGCCCAGCTGATGGCCGCCTCCACCGTGCCCGTCGGCACCGCGGCCGAGGCCCACGCCTACCTCGCCCACGGCGGGCCCGCCAACCTCGCGCAGCTCGCCCGGTTCCTCTCCGACACCGTGCTGCTCACCGGGCACGGCTTCGCCCCGCCCGAACCCGCCCCGGCCTGGGGCCCGCTGGAGCGCACCCCGGCACCCGGCGCGCCCGCCGGCGGGCCCGTGATCGCCGTGCTCTACTACCGCGCCCACCACATGAGCGGCAACACGGCCTTCGTGGAGGCCCTCTGCCGTGCCGTCGAGGCCGCCGGCGGCCGGCCGCTGCCGCTGTACGTGGCCTCGCTCCGCGCCCCGGAACCCGAGCTCACCGAGGCGCTGCGCGCGGCCGACGCCGTGATCACCACCGTCCTCGCCGCCGGCGGCACCCGGCCCGCCGCGGCCTCCGCCGGCGAGGACGACGAGACCTGGGACGCGGGTGCCCTCGCCGCGCTCGACGTGCCCGTCCTCCAGGCGCTCTGCCTCACCGGCCCGCGCGCCGCCTGGGAGGAGAGCGACGAGGGCGTCTCGCCCCTGGACGCGGCCACGCAGATCGCCGTCCCCGAGTTCGACGGCCGGCTGATCACCGTCCCGTTCTCCTTCAAGGAGACCGACGAGGACGGCCTGCCCGTGTACGCGGCCGACCCCGAACGGGCCGCCCGCGTCGCCGGGATCGCCGTCCGCCACGCGCGGCTGCGCCACATCCCGCCCGCGGAGAAGCGGATCGCGCTCGTCCTGTCCGCGTACCCCACCAAGCACTCCCGGATCGGCAACGCCGTCGGCCTCGACACCCCCGCCAGCGCCGTCGCCCTGCTGCGGGCCCTGCGCGCGGCCGGCTACGACCTGGGTCCCCAGGAGGGCCCCGAGGCGCTGCCCGGACTGGTCTCCGGCGAGGGCGACGACCTGATCTACGCGCTGATCGAGGCCGGCGGCCACGACCAGGACTGGCTCACCGAGGAACAGCTCGCGCGCAACCCCGTCCGCATCCCCGCCGCCGACTACCGCCGCTGGTACGGGGGACTGCCCGCGGAGCTGCGCCGGCGGGTCGAGGAGCACTGGGGCCCGCCGCCGGGCGAGTTGTTCACCGACCGCAGCCGTGACCCGGACGGCGAGATCGTCCTGGCCGCGCTCCGCCGCGGCAACCTGCTCGTCCTCGTCCAGCCGCCGCGCGGCTTCGGCGAGAACCCCATCGCGATCTACCACGACCCGGACCTGCCGCCTTCGCACCACTATCTGGCCGCCTACCGCTGGATCGCCGCCCGCCGCGAGGACGGCGGCTTCGGCGCCGACGCCATGATCCACCTCGGCAAACACGGCAACCTGGAGTGGCTGCCGGGGAAGAACGCCGCGCTCTCCGCGGCCTGCGCCCCCGACGCGGCCCTCGGCGACCTGCCGCTGGTCTACCCCTTCCTCGTCAACGACCCGGGCGAGGGCACCCAGGCCAAACGCCGCGCCCACGCCACCCTGGTCGACCACCTCGTCCCGCCGATGGCCCGCGCCGAGTCCTACGGCGACATCGCCCGGCTCGAACAGCTCCTCGACGAGTACGCCGCCGTCTCCGCCATGGACCCGGCCAAACTCCCCGCGATCCGCGCCCAGATCTGGACCCTCATCCGGGCCGCGAAACTCGACCACGACCTCGGCCTGGACGAACGCCCCGACGACGACGGCTTCGACGACTTCCTGCTCCATGTCGACGGCTGGCTCTGCGAGGTGAAGGACGCGCAGATCCGCGACGGCCTCCACGTGCTCGGGCAGGCGCCCACCGGGCCGGAGCGCGTCGGGCTCGTCCTCGCCGTCCTCCGCGCCCGGCAGATCTGGGGCGGCACCACCGCCCTGCCCGGGCTGCGGGAGGCGCTGGGCCTGGACGAGTCGGCGGCCACCCGGACCGCCGCCGACGCCGCGGAGGAACGCGCCCGGGCGCTGGTGACGGCGATGGAGGAGACCGGCTGGGACCCGGCCGCCGTCGGCTCCGCCGTCACGCGCGTGCTCGGACCGGAACCCGGCCGCTCCGGCGGAACGCCCGGCCCGGACCTGACCGGGGGAGCCGGCACGGCCCCCGCGAACGGTGCGGGCTCCGCGAACGGCACGGGCTCCGTGAACGGCGCGGGCCCCGGTGACGCCACGGACGCCACGGACGCCACGGGCTCCCCGGGGGCCACCGGCACCACGGATCCGGCGGACACCGCTGCCCCGGCGGGCGCGGCGGATTCGGCGGACGCGGCAGACCAGGCGGACGCCACGGGGCTCCCTGGCCCCGCGCCCGGCGTGGCCGCCGATCCGGCCCCGGAGCCCGGCGCGGGTGGTGCGCGGCACCGGGCCGTCGCCGCCGTCCTGGACTTCGCCGCCCGTGAGGTGGTCCCCCGGCTGGCCGCCACGGGCGACGAGATCCGGCACGCCGTGCACGCCCTGGCCGGGGGCGCCGTCCCCGCGGGCCCCTCCGGCTCCCCGCTGCGCGGGCTGGTCAACGTGTTGCCGACCGGCCGGAACTTCTACTCCGTCGACCCCAAGGCCGTGCCCAGCCGGCTCGCCTGGGACACCGGCACCGCGCTCGCCGACTCGCTGCTGCGGCGCTACCGCGAGGAGACCGGCCGCTGGCCCGAGTCCGTGGGGCTGTCGCTGTGGGGCACCAGCGCGATGCGCACCGCAGGTGACGACATCGCCGAGGCGCTCGCGCTGCTCGGCATCCGCCCCGTGTGGGACGACGCCTCACGGCGCGTCACCGGTCTGGAACCGGTGCCGCTCGCCGATCTCGGCCGTCCCCGGGTCGACGTCACCCTCCGCATCAGCGGTTTCTTCCGGGACGCCTTTCCGCACGCCGTCGCCCTGCTGGACGACGCGGTACGGCTCGCCGCCGGCCTGGACGAGGGGCCCCAGGACAACTTCGTCCGCGCGCACACCCAGGCCGACCTCGCCGAGCACGGCGACGAACGCCGGGCCACCACCCGCATCTTCGGCTCCCGCCCCGGCACCTACGGGGCCGGTCTGCTCCAGCTCATCGACAGCCGCGACTGGCGCACCGACGCCGACCTGGCGGAGGTCTACACCGTCTGGGGCGGTTACGCCTACGGGCGCGGGCTCGACGGCCGCCCGGCCCGCGGCGAGATGGAGACGGCCTACCGGCGAATCGCCGTCGCCGCGAAGAACACCGACACCCGCGAGCACGACATCGCCGACTCGGACGACTACTTCCAGTACCACGGGGGGATGGTCGCCGCCGTCCGCGCGTTCCGGGGCACCGCCCCCGCCGCGTACATCGGCGACTCCACCCGGCCGGAGACCGTCCGCACCCGCACCCTCACCGAGGAGACCTCCCGCGTCTTCCGCGCCCGGGTGGTCAACCCCCGGTGGATCGCGGCCATGCGCCGCCACGGCTACAAAGGGGCCTTCGAACTCGCCGCCACCGTCGATTACCTCTTCGGCTACGACGCCACCACCGGGGTCGTGGCCGACTGGATGTACGACACGCTGGCCCGCACCTACGTGCTGGACCCGGAGAACCAGGAGTTCCTGCGCACCGCCAACCCGTGGGCGCTGCACGGGATGACGGAGCGGCTGCTGGAGGCGGAGGGCCGGGGCCTGTGGTCGGCCCCCGACCCGGAGGTGCTGGCCGGGCTGCGCCGCCTGCTGCTGGAGACCGAGGGGGACCTGGAGGCCGGGAGCGGCGAGGAGGGCTGAGGGGCCGGGTGGCCCGGTCCGGTGGTCGCGTCCGGTTCCTGGTGTTCCGGTGGCCGTCGCGGCTCTCCGGCTCAGGAGAGGCGAGGGACGTCAAGGCCGGGGACGACCCGGGCCGGGGCCGCCGGTGAACGGTCCACGTGTGTTCGCGCGCGGTGGGCGCCACCACCGCGGGCCCGGTCACCGGCCCCGCCGCCGCATCCATCCCGGGCGCGGTCCGAACTCCGGTTCCGTCCCGGTCCGGTGGGCCCCGCCTTCACCCCTGCCCTGCGGACGCCGTGGCGATCAGCGTCCCGCCGAAGCCGAAGCCGAAGCCGAAGCCGAAGCCGTAGGAGTAGGAGTAGGAGAAGCCGACGGCGCCGCAGCCGGGGCCGACGGCCCCGTTCCGGGGCGGACCGCCGGTGAGAGGTAGGCGTCGAACCCCTGCCGCCCGTGCCCCGGGATCGGGTGGCGGCGCCACCCCCGCGCGTGGACCGGCGGCGCGGCACCGCCCGGGACGACCACCGCCACCGGACCGGCGCCCGCCGCGGCGCGCAGCCCGGACGCGGTGATGGAGCCGTCGTGCCCGCCCACCTGCCGGGAGGAGCAGCCCGCGCGGAAGGCGATCCGTACCGCCTCGTGGCCCGACACCACACACGGCGGGCGGACGCCCTGCCGTTTCAGCTCGGCCGCCGCCTGGTCGAACACCCGCCCGCTGGCCCGGAACTTGGTCACCGTCGCGTGCAACACCGTGAACTGCACGGCCAGATGGAGGCCCAGCACCGCCACCGCCAGACAGCCGGCGGCCGTGCGCAGCGCGGGCCGCCGCTCCCGCAGGACCTGCCCGAACCGGACCATGCCGTAGGCGACGACGAGCGCGAGCAGGGCGTACGCGGGCAGCAGGAACCGCGGCGCGGCGTAGCCGACGAGGAAGAGGTACGGCAGTGCCAGGAGGCTCCCCGCGGCGGTGGCCAGCAGCACCGGCTCCCGGTGCCGGCCGCGGCGCGCGGCGAGGGCCCCGCCGGTGACGAGCAGCGGCAGGGCGAACCACCACACCCCGGTGCCCGGGTTGTCCCAGGGCACCGCGCACGGCCGGCACAGGGTACGGCCGGCCAGCGCCCGGATGTGGTCGTCCACGGAGAAGTACGGGGCCAGATGGCCCTGGATCTCGCTGGCCCGCCGCAGCCGCGCCACCAGGCCGCCGTACCCGGTGAACGCCTCGGCGGTCCACTGCGTCCAGCCGAGCGCCGCCCCGGCCGGCGCGGCCGCCACCGCCAGGGCGAGCCCGGCCGGGGCGGCGGCGCCCGGGCCCCCCGGACCCACACCGGGGAGGCGCCCCGCCGGGCCGGCCGCCGGAGCCCGCCGGAACCTGACCAGCAGCGGGGCGGCCGCCAGCGGCACGGCGAGCCACACCGCGTCCGTGGGGCGCATCAGCGCGACGAAGGCGAGGGCCCCGCAGACGCCCGCCGGGGCGAGCCGGGAGGACGGGTTCCGCAGCGCGCGTACCAGACAGCCGGCCGCGAACAGCGCGCCGAGGGCCACCCAGAGGTTGGGCATCGCCTGGGGCCCGTAGAAGAGGGTCACCCACAACCCGGCGAACAGGGCGCCCGCCAGGGTGATCACGGACTGCGGCAGCAGTCCGCGCCACACGCGCAGCGCGGCGAGGAGACCGGCGCCGCTCAGCAGCGCCAGCCAGATCCGCAGCGGTGGCACCGCGTCGGTGAACCAGGTGGCCGGGGCCACGAGGTAGCTGATGCCCCGGGCGCGGGGGGCGCTGAAGTACGCCGCCGGCGCGTGTCCGCTGACCTGGCTGACGTAGACCGTCTCGTCCCAGCCGAGCCCGCTGCCCGGGGCCACCAGCGCCAGCTGGAGCAGGGTGAAGACGGCCGCGACGGCGAGCGGGCCGTGGCGGGCGGCCCGGGCCGCCCGCCGGGAGGCGGTCTCCCGGGGAGCCCGCCGGGGCGGGCGGGGAATCTCGTCCCGGGTGCCGGTGACCGGGGGTGGTTGCATGGCCGGACCTCGCCGCGGGTGAGGGGTGACGCCCTCCCGGCCGGTGACCGGTGCGCGCCGGGCGGCGCGTCCGATGCCCGGCGCGTACCCCACCGCCGGGGCCGGACCGCCCGCGGAGCACGGGGTCCGCGGGCGGCCCCGCGCCGGGTGACGGCCGTGCCGTGGCGCCGCGCGCCGGCCCGGGGCGCGGGCCGGGCACCGCCGGAGGGCGGGGGCGGACACCACCTTCCGGCGGGCCGTGCCCGCCCACCACCGGGGTGGTCCGGACGGAGGAACGTCCGGCCCCGTCCGGCGGCACCGGGCGCGCACGGCACCGCGGCCCCGTGCCACCGGACCGGCCGGGGCACCCGCCGGGACGGCGTCACGGGGCGAGCCGGGGCACTGAGGCCGGCGTGACGAAGGCGGAGCCGGGTGGGAGAGCCACCGGACGGCGCGGCGTCCGTGCTCCCGGCCCCGGTCGCTCCCGGTCCCGTGCTCCCTGCCCCGGGACCCAGGTGCCCGCGATGCGGGCCCTCTGGCGCCGGGACCCGTGACGGAAGGGCTCCGCGGATCTGCGGCGGAGCGAGGGAAGGCGGCGGTCGGCCCCGGGCCGAACGAATCGGCCCCCGTATGGCGCGAGATGATCCGGAGAACGGAGAGAAATGACCGGACGGAGAATTCCACAGAACTTTCCCGATCGTTTTCTTCAGTGGTCCGCAATCGCACTCCAGTGCATTTCTGGGAAAAGGTCATCTTCATCCCGGGGGGTGCGGGGAAAGGGCTATGCTCCGTGTCCCGCAGGCGAGTTGCGGAATTCCCGCAGGTCGCCCCAGCAGCTGCCGCGGTGACGTGACCCACCGCGCCGCGGGCCGCGGCGGCGGTACCCGCCGGTGCCCCACGCGCCGGCCGGCTCCATTTCCTTCCGCAAGGGTTTGAGACATTGATGGTTCGTGCCGGCACGTCACCCGCGAGGGGGCGGCCCGCCTCCGCGCCGATGTGGCTGTTCCTGCTGGTTCCCCCCGCCGTGACATCGCTCTGCGCCGTCGCGGCCGTCCTCGCCTCCCCCGCCACGGCCCGCACACCCGTCGCCTGGTGCGGCGCGGCCGCTGTCGCGGCGGTGGCCGTCACGGCCGCCGCGGCCGTCCGCCGGGCGCCGCGAACCGGGGAAGCGGTCCGGCGGTCCGCGGAACGGGAGGCCGCCCTCTGCCGGCGCCTCGCCGAGCAGGAGACCGAGACCGCGCGGCTCGCCGCGGACCTGCTGCCCGCGGCCGTCGAACGCCTCCAGCAGGGGGCCGGTGTCGAAGAGGTGCTCGACCGGGTGGAGCACACCCCCGGTACGGACCCGGGCCTCCGCGACATCCACCAGGCCGTGCTCCGCTCCGTCCTGGAGGCCGTCCGGGCCGAGGAGGACCTGCGGGAATCGGCGCACCGCGCCTTCGTGAACATCGCCCGGCGCGTCCAGGCGATCGTCCACCGGCAGGCGCTCGACCTGCGGGAGATGGAGGACCGGCACGGCAACGACCCCGAGGTCTTCGGCGACCTCCTCCGCCTCGACCACGGCAACGCCCTCGTCGGCCGGCTCGCCGACAGCATCGCCGTACTCGGCGGCTCGCACCCCGGACGCCAGTGGCGGCAGCCCGTCCCGCTCTACAACGTGCTGCGCGGCGCCATGTCCCGGATCCGCGACTACCAGCGGGTGGATCTGCACTCGGTGGCCGAGGTGGGCGTCGTCGGTCCCGCCGTCGAGCCCCTGATCCACGCCCTCGCCGAACTGCTGGACAACGCCACGCGCTACTCGCCGCCGCAGACCCGGGTGCACCTCACGGCCACCGAGGTGCAGACCGGTGTCGCGGTGGAGATCGAGGACGCCGGCATCGGCCTGTCCGACGAGGCCCGCCGCCGCGTCGAGGACACCCTGGCCCGCGGCCATGCCGGCGGCATCGACCTCGACGACCTGGGCGAGACCCCCCGGCTCGGCCTCGCCGTGGTGGCCAGGCTCGCCCGGAGCAACCGCTTCCGGGTGGCGCTGCGCTCATCGGCGTACGGCGGGGTCCGCTGCGTGCTCGTCGTTCCGCGGGAGCACCTCACCGCCACCCCGGCACCGGGCGGCGCCGTCGCCCGCGCCGCGGTCCTGCCGCCGCGCCGCCTGCGGACCCGGCCGGTGCCCACCCAGCCGCAGGACGAGGACACCGGCCGGGGCGGGGCCACCGGCCCGGAGGTCGCGCGGGCCGCCGGTCACCCCGGGTCCGGCCGCACCGGCCCCGGCGGGGAGCGCGGCCCCGGCGGACCCGGCGTGCCGGGTGGCGGCACACCGGCCGTCGCCGGGCGGTCCCCGGGCGCCCTGCCGCAGCGCCGCCGCCGGGCCCCCGCCTTCCGCGCCCGGCCCGCGGCGGGCGCGCCGGGCCCGGCCCGCACCGCGGGCACCGCGCCCGGCCCGGCCGGGGCACCCCCGGCCACCCCGGCGGAACAGGTCGCCCCGGGACTGCGGCTCGCCGCCTTCCACAGCGGCATCAACGGAGAGACACCGGCGCCCCGGGCCGGGGAACCGGCGCCCGGGCGGAAGGGGACGGCACCGTGACGCGACCGCGGTACTCGATGGACTGGATGCTCCGCGACCTCGCCGAGAGCGTCCCGCAGACCCGGCATGTCGTCGTGCTCTCCGCGGACGGCCTGTGCGTCGCCCGCCACGGCACCGAGGACGCCGTGGCCGACCGGCTCGCCGCCGCCTGCGCCGGGTTGCAGAGCCTCGCCGGGGCGGTCGCCGCCGAACTCCCGCACGGCACGGGGCGGATGCGGCTGGTGGTGCTGGAGGTCAGTGGCGGCTTCTTCTACCTGATGGCCGCCGGGGAGGGCGCCTATCTGGCCGTGCTCGCCGACGAGGACGTCGACGCCGGCCTGATGGGACAGCGCATGCGGGACCTGGTCGCCCGGATCGGCGAGCACCTCGGCAGCCCGCCCCGGGCCGGCGAGCGGGCACGGTGACCCGCCCGGTCCCGGGCTGGCGGGAAGGCGCCCCCGAGCGGCTGTACGTCCTCGCGGGCCGGCCCGCCCCGCCCTCCGGTGGAGCGGCGGCGCTCGACCTCGTCACCCTCATCGTGGCCAGGGCCGCGCCACAGGCCGCCGGCCGGCCCGAACAGGCGGCCGCGCTGCGGTTGTGCCACCACCCGCTCTCCGTGGCCGAGATCTCCGCGCATCTGGAGCTGCCCGTCTCCACGGTCTCCGTACTCCTGGCGGATCTGCTGGCCGACGGGCGGGCCGAGGCCCGCGCCCCCGTCCCCGCGGCCGAGCTGCCCGACACGGAACTCCTCGAAGCGGTGGTGCATGGACTGCGGAACCTCTGACCCGCACGGGGGTCCGCGCGGGGAGCGCCTCCTGCCACCCTCGGCTCCTCCCGCCCACGGCCTCCGCGGCGGCCGAGGCGGCGGCCGAGGCGGCGGTCGCCGGTCGCTGGTGGAGCCCGACGCCCGTGACCGGGGCTCCTGCCGTGACGTCCTGCTCGCCCTGATCCGTCATCCGCACACCCTTGCCACCGTCACCCCGGAGCACCCGTGACCGCACCGCCCCCCGGACCCCCACCCACCGCGGAACCCGCACCCGGAGCGGGGGGCGGTCCCCCCGGTCGGCCCGCCGCCCCGGCGGAGGAGCCGGCCGGCGCGGGCCGTCCCGCGGGCCCGGCCGGCCGCCGCCCCCGCGGCCACGGCGCGCCCGGCGGCGCGGTCCGGCTGTACGGTCCCGAGGCGGAGAGCGACCCGCCGGGTCTCCACGAACGGCTGCGCTCCCGGTACGGAGCCGTCGCCCCGGTCCTGCTCCACGGCGACCTGCCCGCCTGGCTGGTCCTCGGCTACCGGGAGATCCTCGAGGTGGTCCGCAGCCCTTCCCGCTTCTCCCGCGACCCCCGTCACCGGAGTGCCGTACGGGACGGCCGGGGCGCCGCCTTCCGTCCGCCGGCCCCGGACGCGGCCTGGCAGCCGCTGTGCACGCAGGTGGAGGGTGCGGAGCACCGGCGGCTCCGCGCGGCCGTCACCGACTCCATCGGCCGCTTCGACCGGCGTGGCGTCCGGCGTGCGGTGACCCGCTCCGCGGGCCTCCTGGTCGACCGGTTCCACGCCGACGGCCGCGCCGATCTGGTGAAACAGTTCTCCGAGCAGCTGCCGATGCTGGTGATGACCCCGATGCTGGGGATGCCCGAGTCCTACGGGCCGAGGCTGGCCGAGGCCTCCCGGGGCGTCCTCGAAGGGATCGGTGCCGCCGGCGGCACCCCCGGCGGCACCGCCGACGAGTACCTGCTGCGTACCCTGCGACGCCTGGTGGCCCGCAAACACGTCTTGCCCGGCCGGGACCTCGCGAGCCGGCTGCTGGAGCATCCGGCGGGACTGGGGGACGAGGAGGCGGTGCGGCATCTGCGGCTGGTGCTCCTCGCCGCCTGCGCGACCACCACCGGCCTCGTCACCAGCATGCTGCGGATGGTGCTCACCGACCCCCGTTTCCGCGCCGACCTCGCCGGCGGGCACATGACGCTGCCCGACGCCATGGAACAGGTCCTGTGGGACGAACCGCCGGTGACGGCCTCCGGGGGGCGCTGGGCCGTCGGTGACACGGAGCTCGCCGGGCGCCGGATCGCCGCGGGTGACCTGCTGGTCCTCGGCCTGGCCGCGGGCAACCTCGACCCGGCCGTCCGCCCGGATCCGGCGGTGCCGGTCCACGGCAACCGCTCCCATCTGGCCTTCGGCGGCGGCCCGCACGAGTGCCCCGGGCAGGACGTGGGACGGGCCATCGCGGACACCGGGGTGGAGGCGCTGCTGACCCGGCTGCCCGATGTGCGGCTGGCGGTCCCGGAGGGGGAACTGCGCCGGCGGCCGGTGCCGACGGCCCGTCACCTCGTCGCGCTGCCGGTGGAATTCACCCCAGTCCGGGCGCGCACCGCCGCGCGGGTGCCGGGCGGCCCGCCGTCCCGTCACCCGGCGGCGGCCCCGCGACCGGTGCCCTCCGAGCTGCGGACCGTGCCGCGCAGACCCGGCGCGACCGCGCCCGCCGCCCTCCCGGCTCCGGGGCCCGGCCCGGTCCGGGGCGACGGCGGGCGGTCACCGTTGCCGGGGCTGTCACGGCTGTCACGGCTGTCACGGCTGTCACGGCTGTCAGGAGTGTGGCGACCGTGGTGGAGGGGGCGGAGGGAGACGCCGCGGGCGCCGGGGCGCTGACCGTCCGGCGCCCCGGGCCGTGGTGCTCCGGTGGCCGGGGTCCGGGTGGACGGGGCCGCTCGCACGCCGCGCGGTTCCCGCCACCGAACGGCGGCGGG
Source organism: Streptomyces zingiberis (assembly GCF_012034935.1). GTDB lineage: Bacteria > Actinomycetota > Actinomycetes > Streptomycetales > Streptomycetaceae > Streptomyces > Streptomyces zingiberis. Next base: position 100,747 of record NZ_JAATEN010000016.1, on the reverse strand, counting down.
CGGCCGGGCGGGCCGGTCCCGGAGGCAGGGTGCGGTGGTGCGGTGCGGCCGGCCCCCGGGCCACGTGGCGAGCGGGGGCGCCGCCCCGGCAGGGCCTTACGGGACGCGGGCCACGCCGCCGAACTCGATCCACTCGCGCGTGCGCTGACGGTGGGTCAGTTCCGAGTCCGGGTGCCAGGTGGAGACCTCCACCAGCCCGGGCTCCAGCAGTTCCAGCCCGTCGAAGAAGCGCTCCACCTCGTGCTGCTGCCGGACCCGGCCCCAGTTGCCCTGGGTGGAGCGGTTCATGAAGTCGGTGACGAAATCACGCGTGGCCTGGTCCTCGCTCACCAGGTGGCAGATGACGAGGAAGCTCCCCGGGGCCAGCCGCTCCGCGACGCGGCGCACCAGGCCCGCCGGGTCGTCGGAGTCCGGGATGCAGTGCAGCACCGAGACGAAGAGGGCGGCGACCGGCTCGTCGAAGTTGATCAGCCGCTGCACCTCCGGGCGGCCGAGGATGCCGTGGGTGTCCCGCATGTCCGCCTGGATGACGGCGGTGTTGTCGTTCTCGTCCAGCAGTGCCCGGCCGTGGGCGAGGACGATCGGGTCGTTGTCCACGTAGACGACGCGGGCCGACGGGTCGACCTCCTGCGCGATCTGGTGGACGTTGTTCTGCGTCGGAAGGCCGGATCCGTGATCGAGGAACTGCCGGACGCCGTGCTCCTCCGCCAGCTTGCGGACCGCGCGGATGAGGAAGTCCCGGTTGTTGAGCGCCAGTTCCCTGGTGCTCGGTGCCACCTTCAGCAGTTCCTGGGACGCCTCCCGGTCCGCGGCGTAGTTGTCCTTGCCGCCCAGGAAGAAGTCGTACATCCGTGCCACGCTGGGGACGTTGACGTCGATCCCCTGGGGCAGCGGCTCGTGTGTCTGGCCCATCCGAATCCTCGCAAATGTTCTCCGCGGCCCGCAGGTGCGGACTCCGCGCGGCCATCCTAAGGGCGGAGAACGGGCGGGGACGAGGTCAACGACCGTAACGGGTGTGACGGTTGGGGAGAAGAACGGTGTGGCGGCGCCGTTCCGCGGGGCGGACTCCCGGCACCGGCCGGCTGCCGGCGGTGGCGCCTCCCGAGGGGCGGGGCGGCCCGGGCGCCGGCGGCCCGGCCCTCCGGTCCCGGAGGCCGGAGACCGGCGCCGGACGGGCCCGGCCGGCGCCGCACGGGCTGTCCGGGGCCTATGCCCCCGTCATTGATCGAGACTGTGGAAAATCGGACGACTTCCCGTGGTGGTCCGTACGAAACGAAAGCACCGCCCGCGCCGCGCCCCGCCCGCCGGCCCGGCCGCCCGCGCCGCACGCACCTTCGCGCCCGTCATCAGCGGTGATACCCCGGGCCGGTACGCGTGGGGCGGATGGGGTGGGAGCACCGGTGGCGCCCGTGGAAGGAACACCACGTGCTGTACCGATGAATATCGAATATGTGGGCGATGAGTTCCGGACAGTCCTGGCGCCGCGGCCCGCCGTTCCGCTTCGTGAATTGGCCCCGCACCGTCGCGGGCGGCGGGCCTCATGCCGCACGATGTGCCTGCGCCGTGCCGGGCGGATGGGGACCCGGCCGCACGGCTGTCATGGACAGGGACGCCCCGGTGGCGCGCACAGCGCGGCTCCGCCGGGGCGCACGTGTGGGGAGCGCGCGGAGCGTGCCTCCCCGGGGGGTGAACACCATGGGTCGGAGGACCCGGATATCCGCGGCATGCCTGGCCGCGGTCCTGCTCGGCGCGGCCCTTCCGGCTGCCGGGGCGGCCGCGGCGGAGCCGTCGGCCAGAATCGATCTGCGCGTGCTCGTCGTGGACGACGGAGGCCCCGCCACCGGGGCCATCGAGGCCGAACTGGCCGACGGCGGCACTCCGTATACGACCGTGGACCTGACGGACCCGGAACGGCCCCGCGTCGACGAGGCGTTCCTGACCGGTACGGCCGGTTCCGGTGACGGGGAGGAGGACCGGCCGCTCGCGCGCTACCAGGCCGTCGTCCTGCCGAACGACAACCCGTTCGGCGCGGACTCGGCCGAGATGGCCGCCCTGGCCGCCTACGAACGGCGCTTCGGGATCAAGCAGGTGGACGCCTACACCTACGCCCGGCCCGCCGTCGGCCTCCGGCCCGCCGCCGAGTCCGGATACGCCGGAACGCTCGACGGCCACACCGCGGCGGTCACCCCCGCGGGGGCGGCCGGACCCTTCGGTTATCTGGAGGGCCCCGTGCCGTTCGAGGACAACGACCCCTCGGTGGACGAGAGCTACGGCTACCTCGCGGCCCCGCTCGCCGAGCAGGAGGACGGCGCCACCTACACCTCCTACGTGGACGCGCCGCTGCCAGGCGGCTCCGGCCGCGGCTCGCTGGTCGGCGAGTACGCCCGCGACGGCCGCCGCGAACTGGTCGTCACCTTCGCCTACGACCGGCACCAGCTCCAGTACCGGCTGCTGGCCCGGGGCATCGTGGCCTGGATGACGGACGGCGTCCACCTCGGCGGGACGCGGAACCACTTCGCCGTCCACGTCGACGACGTGTTCGGTGCCGACGACCGGTGGCACACCGAACTCAACTGCACCCCGGGCGACGTCGACTGCGGCCCGGCCGGGGACACCGTGGAGCCCGATCCGATCCGGATGACCCCCGAGGACGCGTCGTACGCCCGCACCTGGTCCGAGCGGAGCGGCTTCCGGCTCGACCTGGCCTACAACGCCGGCGGCAGCGACAGCCACCGGGAGCAGCAGGACGGGGCCGACCCGCTCACCGACCGGCTCCTCGCCGACCAGGACGCGTACCGCTGGATCAACCACACCTACGACCACACCTTCCTCGGCTGCGAGCAGGACGTCACCGTGGTGCCCTGGCGGTGCGCCACCGACGCCACGGGGGACGTCCGGTGGACCGGCCGCGACCACATCACGGCGGAGATCGCCGGCAACCTCGACTGGGCCGACCGCAACGGCCTCGCCGTGGACCGGTCCGAACTCGTCACCGGTGAGCACTCCGGTCTGGCGACCCTCCCGCAGCAGCCCGCGGACAACCCCGCGCTGGCGCCCTCGCTCGCCGACACCGGCGTCACCTGGCTGGCCTCCGACAACTCCCGGGAACAGGCGCCCCGCGCCGCCGGTCCCGCGCTGACCGTGCCCCGCCACCCCATGAACGTCTTCTACAACGCCGGCCGGATCGCCGAGCAGGTGGACGAGTACAACTGGATCTACGGCCGGAAGGCCGACGGCGGCAGCGGCATCTGCGAGACCAGCGAGCACACCACCTGTCTCGACGAGCCGCTGGACCCCGGGACCGGATACGCGGACCACATCGTGCCGCTGGAAGCCCGGATCGCGCTCTCCCACATCCTGTCGGGCGACCCGCGCCCGCACTTCGTCCACCAGTCGAACCTCGCCGAGGACCGCATCGCCTACCCCGTGCTCGACCGGGTCCTGGCCGACTACGACGCCCTGTTCACCGACTCCGCCCCGCTGCTCAACCCCCGGATGCGGGACGCCGGGGCCGAGCTGCGCGACCGGGAGGCGTGGCGCGCCGCGCGGGACGGGGCGGCCGGCTACCGCGTCGGGGACACCGTCACCGTCACCACCCCGGAGGCCGGCACGCCCGTACCGGCCACGATGCCGGCCGGGACCCGGACCGGCGCGGACGGCGGCGGCCCCTTCGGCTCCCCCTACGCCGGACTCGCCACCGGCTGGGCCACCGCCGACGGGCCCGGGAACACCGTGGAGTTCACCCTGCCGGACGGAGCGCCGGGCACCGCCGCCCCGGAGGCGGCCACGGGCCGCGCCGGGCCCCTGCCCTCGCGGGTGAGCGGGCTGCCGCTGCCCGCCGGCGTCACCACGCCGGTACCGGCCGGGCCGGGGGACGACCGCACCTCCTGACGGGCCACCGGCCCCGGGCCCGCCGCCGGGGTGAGCCGAGCGCCACGGCTCACCCCGGCGGCGGGGACCGCGGGCCCGGTGCCGGCTCCGCCGTGTGCCGTTCCGGAGCTCACCGGGCGCCACCCGGCGGCCGTACGGGAACGTTCCGGCCGCGCGCCGCCGGCCGCGGGCGGCGCCTCCGGCACCGCCGGGCCGTGCCCGGGCGGGCTCGCGCCGGTGCCACCCGTCCGCGCCCGCGCACACCCCGGTCCGCGCCCCGTTCCGCCGCCCCGGCCGCCCTCCGTGCCCGGCCGCCCGCCCGGCGGCTCCGGGACCGTCCGTCCGGCTCCCGTCACCACCCGCCCGCACCCCGGGGGAGATCCGTTCGCCATGCACACCCGCCTCGCCGCACCGGCCACGGGCATCGACACGGTGACCCTGCTCACCGAGGGCACCTATCCGCACAGCCACGGCGGTGTGAGCGTCTGGTGCGACCAGCTGCTCCAGGGCATGCCCGACGTGGAGTTCCGCATCTGCGCGGTCACCGGCACCGGCAGGGAGGCCCTCTCCTGGCAGCTCCCCGCCAACGTCACCGACGTGATCTGCCTGCCCCTGTGGGGGCCCGCCGCGGCCGTTCCCGCGCCCCGGGGGCGCCGGCTGCGCCACTTCCTCACCGTCTACGAACGGTTCCTGCTGACCCTGCTCGACCCGGCCGCCGAAGCCGGCTTCGCCCCCGCGCTGTACGAACTCGCGGAGTACGCCGCACGCGGGGAGCTCTCCGCGGCGCTGGGCGGCGAGCGGGCCGTCCGCGTCCTCGTCCGGCTGTGGAACCGGCCCGGGACCGCCACCGCCGCCGCGCGCCCCACGCTCCGTGACGCCCTCGACGCCACCGACCTGCTGGAACACGCGCTGCGGCCGCTCGGGGTCGACCTGCCGCCCGGCGGGGTCGGCCACGCCGCCAGCGGCGGTCTCGCCGTGCTGCCCGGACTGCTCGCCCACCGGCGCCACGGCACCCCGCTGCTCCTCACCGAGCACGGGATCTACCTCCGCGAGCGCTATCTGAGCTTCCGCCACGAGCCCTACCGCTGGCCGGTCAAGGCCGTCATGCTCGCCTTCTTCCGCCTGCTGGCCGCGGAGACCTACTGCCGGGCGGCGCTCGTCACCCCCGGCAACCGCTACAACCGCCGCTGGGAGGAGCGCGGCGGCACCCCGCCGGACCGCATCCGCACCGTCTACAACGGCGTGGACCCGATGGCGTTCCCGCCCGCCGGGCCCGAACCGGCCGCGCCCACCCTGAGCTGGGCCGGGCGCATCGACCCCATCAAGGACCTCGGGACGCTGATCCGGGCCTTCGCCCGGGTCCGCGCCGAACTGCCCGCCGCGCGGCTGCGGATCTTCGGCGGTACGCCGCGCGGCGCCCAGGGGTACCGGGAGAGCTGCGAGAAGCTGGCGGCGGAACTGGACCTGGCCGGCGCCGTGACCTTCGAGGGCCGGGTCGAGGACATCCGCGACGCCTACGCCGCCGGGAACGTCGTGATGCTCTCCAGCATCAGCGAAGGCTTCCCGTTCACCCTCATCGAGGCCATGTCCTGTGGCCGCGCCACGGTGTCCACGGACGTCGGCGGGGTGCGCGAGGCCGTCGGCGACTGCGGCCTGGTGGTCGCCCCGCGCGACCCGGACGCCATGGGGCGGGCGGCGCTGGAACTGCTCCGCGACCCCGAGCGCCGCGCCCGGATGGGGGAGGGGGCCCGGCTGCGGGTCATCGAGCAGTTCACGCTCCGCAAGACGATCAGCGCCTTCCGGGACATCTACCGGGAACTGTGCGCGCCGGCGCGGGGAGCCGGCGCGCCCGGTGCGGTCCCGGCGCCGGGCGCGGCCCCCGCGGCCGTCCCGGACGGGCCCCTGCTGGCGGCGGGAGGTGCCCGGTGAGTGGCCCGCTGCGGCTGGTCCCCGGACCGCCGCCCCTCCCGGAGGAGGACGCCCCCGCGCCACCGGTCCCGTTACGGGGCCGCCGGGGCACGCCCACCGGCCCCGCCCGGCCCGCCCGGGGAACGGGCGGCGGGAGCGTGCCCGTGCTCCCCGGGCCGGGCGGGGGAGACCCGCCACGGCCCGCCCCCTCCTGGGCCCGCCCGGACCCGCTCGACGACCTCGCAGAGCGGCTCGCGGACGTCTGCGCCGGGGCCGTGCACCCCGACGAGATCGCCGCCGTCCTGGAGGCCGAGGGGCTGACCGACGAGCGGGCCGCCGCCGGGTACGGGCGCCGGGACGCCTTCGAACTCGCCGCCGAGCTGTACCACCGGGTGCCCCGCCGCCACCCGGAGCCGCGGCCCGCCCCGGACCCCTGGGCCGTGCGCCCCTGGCGCTTCCTGCTGCGCGGCGCGGTGTTCACCCTGCCCGGGCTCGGCTGCCTCCTCGCCGCCCCCTACGCCACGGGCCCCGGCACCGGCACCTGGGGTCTGCCCGCCGGGACGGGCGCGCTCGCCGCCTCCGCCGTCACCGTCTGGGCCTGGAGCCAGGCCGTGGCGCACCGCGCCTACGCCCGGATGGCGTCCGGCGGCCGCGGCGCCGCCGCCCGGAGCCTCCGGGCGGGCGCGCCGCTGACCGCGCTGGCCGGGCTGCTGGCCGCGCTCGTCTTCCCCGGCCCGGTCCCGGGCGGGACGCTCGCCTTCGCCGCCGGGCAGTCGCTGTACCTGGCGTCGGCCACCGTGCTGCTGGTCCTCGGGCGGGAGCGCCTGCTGCTCACCGTGCTGCTCCCGCCGGCCGCCGGGGCGGTGGCGCTGGGGGTCACCGGGCTGTCCCCCGGCGCGCGGATCGCGCTGCCGCTGCTCACCGCGGCCGCGGCCCCGGTCGCGGCGGTGCGGGAACTGCGGGACGCGGCGCTGGAGCCGGACACCTCACCGCCCGGCGCGGGCCCGCCCGGCCCCGCCGCGTCCGTCCCGTACGGGCTGTTCGGGCTGGGGTGCGCCGTGCTCACCGCGGTCGCCGTGCTCGGCGAGGGCCTGTGGCCGGCCCTCGGGGGCGGCACGCCCGGCCCGGCCGGGGCCGCCGTCCTGGCGCTGACGGCGAGCATGGGCGCCGCCGAGTGGCTGCTCCACCGCTTCCGCTCGCTGACCCACGCCGCCCTGCGGCGCAGCCGGAGCACCGGCGCCCTCCGGCGGCGCGCGGGGGGCGCGGTGCTGGTGTGCCTGGCCGGATATCTGGCGCTGCTCGCCGCCCTGCAGGCGGCCGCGGAGGCCGCGCTGGGGCGGGGCGCGCCCCCGGAGCCGGCCCCCCTCCTCGCCGGGCTGGCGCTCGGCGCGGTGCTGTGGACCGGGCTGCTGCTCCAGGCGTTCGGGAAGGCCCGGATCCCCGCCGTGGTCTGTCTGCTCGCCGCGGCCGCCGAGTGCGCCGCGGCGGCCCTGGGGATCTCCGGACCGGCCGCGGTGCAGATGGCCGTCCTCGCCTGCGCCGCCGCGGCCCTGCTCGTCACCGCCGTCGCCACCCTGGGCCGCGCCACGGCCCACCGCTGAGCCATCGCTGTCCCCACCGCCGAAGGGAGTGCGGCACCGGAACCCGACCACCGGACCACCGTCCGCCACCCACCGCCGTCCGCCGTGTTCCGCGACCGCTCGCGCCGACCGGCCCGGCCGCCCCTGTCCCGTGCGCCACCACCGTGCGGCCCGTCCCGGCCGCCGGACGGAGACCGTGCGGGACCACGAGCCCGGCGCCCCGCGCCGGCTCCGCGCGACCCGGCGCCGCCCCTGGCGCCGGCCCGACACGAAGAGGAGTTCCCATGTCCGAGGCCACCGGCCCGGCCGCCCTCACGGGTGGCGCACCGGCCCCCTCACCGGCCCCCCCACCGGCCGCGGCCGGCCCGTCCGCGCCCGCCGCTCCTCCGGCCGGCCCCCCTCCGCCGGCGGCCGGATCGCCCGCGGAGGGGACCGCCTTACCGCCCGCCCCGGCGCCCGGACCGTCCGGCCCGCCGGTCGCGGTCACCGGGGCCGAGGGGTTCATCGGCTCCCACCTGGTGGAGAGACTCGTCGCGGCGGGGCACCGGGTGCGGGCCATGGTGCAGTACAACTCCTTCTCCTCCTTCGGCTGGCTGGAGACGCTCCCCGCGGAGGTCACCGACCAGGTGGAGGTCGTGCTCGGTGACGTCCGCGACCCCGGCTCCGTGCACGGGCTGGCCGCCGGCGCCGGGGCCGTCTACCACCTCGCCGCGCTCATCGCGATCCCGTACTCCTACCGGGCCCCGCACAGCTATGTGGAGACCAACGTCACCGGCACCCTCAACGTGCTGGAGGCGGTGCGCCACCTGGAGATCCCGCGGCTGGTGCACACCTCCACCAGCGAGACCTACGGCACCGCCCGCACGGTGCCCATCACCGAGGACCACCCGATCAACACCCAGTCGCCCTACGCCGCGTCGAAGGCCGGCGGTGACCGGCTGGCCGACAGCTACCACGCGAGCTTCGGCACCCCGGTGGTGACCCTCCGGCCGTTCAACACCTTCGGCCCGCGCCAGTCCATGCGCGCCGTCATCCCGACCGTGATCGGCCAGGCGGCCGCCGGGCGCCGCGAGATCAGCCTCGGCGATCTGCGGCCCACCCGCGACTTCCTCTACGCCGAGGACACCGCGGCGGCCTTCCTCGCCGTCGGCACCGCCCCCGCCGCGGACGTCGTGGGCCGCACCTTCAACGCCGGCACGGGGCGGGAGATCTCCGTCGGCGACCTGGTGCTGCTCATCGCCAAGCTGATGGACGCCGAGCTGCGGCCGGTCGAGGACGGGCAGCGGGCCCGGCCCGCCGAGTCCGAGGTCATGCGGCTGGTCTGCGACGCCTCCCGGCTGCGCGCCGCGACCGGCTGGGTCCCGGCGCACACCCTCGAGGAGGGGCTGGAACGCACCATCGACTTCTTCCGCGATCCCGCCAACCTCGCCCGCTACAAGACCGACCGCTACAACGTCTGAACCGCGTCCCCGCACCTCCGGCGCCACCCCGTGCGTCGCCCCGTACCTCCGGCGCCGGCCACCACCGGCGGCGGTCACCACGGGCGGCGGTCACCCCGGGGACGGCCCGCCCGTCCCGGCACACCCGGTGGCCGCGGCCGTCACCCGATCCCCCGAGAGGAGCACGACCCCTGATGCACGCAGTCATCCTGGCCGGCGGCAAGGGCGTCCGTCTGCGCCCGTACACCACCGCGCTGCCCAAGCCCCTCGTCCCCATCGGCGACCAGCACGCGATCCTGGAGATCGTGATGCGCCAGCTGGCCGCGGCCGGCTTCACCAGCTGCACCCTGGCCATCGGCCACCTCGGCCATATCATCCGCGCCTACGTCGGCGATGGCTCCCGGTGGGGCCTGCGCGTCGGCTACATCAGCGAGGACAGCCCGCTCGGCACCATGGGCCCGCTGCTCACCGTGCTCGACCGGCTTCCCGAGCACTTCCTCGCCATGAACGGCGACATCCTCACCGACCTGGACTTCGCCGACCTCCTCCGGGACCACCGGACCGGGGCGGCGCCGCTGACCATCGCCACCTACGCCCGCCGGGTCAGCATCGACTTCGGCGTGCTGACCACCGAGTCCGGGCGGGTCGTGGGCTTCTCCGAGAAGCCGAGCATGGACTACCGGGTGTCCATGGGCGTCTACGGCGTGACCCGCGGCGCCCTCGCCCGCTACACACCCGGACTGCCGCTCGGCTTCGACGAGCTCGTGCTCGACCTGCTGCGGGAGGGCACCCCGCCGCGCGCCTACGACTTCGACGGCTACTGGCTCGACATCGGCCGGCCGGACGACTACGACCGCGCCAACGCCGAGTTCCCCGGCTTCCGCGGCCGGCTGATGAAGGGAGCGTGACGGCCCGTCATGCGCGTCCTCGTCCTGGGGGCCGGCGGCTTCCTGGGCGGGCACGCCGTGGAGTCCCTGCGCGCCCTGCCGGGCGCGCGGGTGCTCCGCGGCGGCCGCTCGCCCGCCGGTGACCTCTCCCTCGACCTCGCCGCCACCGGTGTGGAACCGCTGGCCGAGGCGCTCGGCGCGCTCCGCCCCGACGCGGTGGTGAACTGCGCGGGCGCCGTCGGCGGCGGCGCCGTACGGCTGGCCGGGCTCAACGCCCGGCTGCCCGCCGTGCTCTGCGCCGCGCTGGAGCGCGCGGCGCCCGCCGCCCGGCTGGTCCATCTGGGCTCGGCGGGGGAGTACGGGCCGGCCGAGGAGGGCCGGTCCCTCGCCGAGACCGACCCCGCCACCCCCACCAGCCTCTACGCGGCGACCAAACTCGCGGGCACTCTCGCCGTCAGCGGCGCGCCGCTGGACGCCGTGGTGCTGCGCGTCTTCAACCCGGTCGGGCCCGGCGCGCCCGAAGGCGGCCTGCCCGGCCGGCTCGCCGCCGAACTGCGGCGGGCCGGGCCCGGGGGCACCGTCGTGGTCGGGGATCTCTCCGCCCACCGTGACTTCGTGGACGCCCGGGACGTGGCGCGCGCCGTGACGGCCGCCGTCACGGCCCCCGCACCGCTGCCCCGGATCCTCAACATCGGGGGCGGTGAGGCCCGGCCGGTCCGGGCCGTCGCCGACGGGCTCGTCCGGGCCGCCGGTTTCCGCGGCCGGCTGACGGAGCGCGGCTTGGGCCCGGAGCGGTCGGCGGCGGTCTCCTGGCAGCGGGCGGACATCCGGTCCGCGGCCACCGCGCTGGGCTGGCGGCCGGAGTACGGCCTGGACACCTCGCTGCGGGACCTGTGGGCCGCGGGGGCGGCGGGGGCCGCCCTCCCGGCGGGCCACGGACCGCGGTGACGGACGGCCCGCACGGTCCGCCGCCGGCCGGCGGGCCGTGCGCGCCGGCCGGTGGCGGCGCGGGGGAGCGGCGGCGGCGCGCGGCGCGGCGGTATGACGGCTGTGACGGCGCGTGCGGCGCGACGGCACAGAGGCGCGACGGCACGGAGAGGACGGCCGGCATGACCGGGGACGCGGAGAACGGACGGGGCCACCCCCCGCCCGGGGTCGGCACGCTGCTGGTACCGCTGTACGTCCACCCCGCCGTGGCCCCCCGCGCGTGGGAGGCGCCGGCGGGCGCGGCCGGGCGGCTCTACGGCGTGGTGCTCAACGTCGCGGACGGTCCCGGCCGCCGCCCCGACCCCGCCTTCACGGGAGCCGCCGCCCGGCTGCGCGCCGCGGGCGTCCCGGTGCTCGGCTACGCCGACACCGGCTACGGCCACCGCCCCGCCCGCGCGGTGCTCGGGGACGTCCTGCGCCACCGCCGCTGGTACCGCGTGGACGGGGTCTTCCTGGACCGGACGGCCTCGGCCCCCGGTCCGCTGGCGCACTACCGGCGCGTCACCCGGGGCGCCCGGCTGCTGGGGGCGCGCACCGTCGTCCTCAACCCGGGCACCCACCCGGACCCGGGGTACGCCCGGGCCGGCGACCTCCTGGTGACCTTCGAGGGCCCCTGGGAGACGTACCGGCGGGCCGGGCCGCCACCCGGATGGACACGCCGTCACCCCCCGGAACGCTTCTGCCATCTGGTGTACGCGGTGCCCCCGGAGGAGGCCGCCACCGTTGCCCGAACGGCCCGGGAGCGCGGGGCGGCGGTGCACTGCGCCGTGCCGGGGACGGGGGACAATCCCTGGTCCGGGCTGCCGTACGCGGTCGCCGGGAGACCCGCGCCGGGAGAGACTCAGGAGCCCCCGGGCCCGTCCGAGGAGGACCCAACACCATGACCCCCCGCCGTCCCGCGCGCCTCCGCCGCGCGCGCCCCCACCCGCTCCCGGCGCCCCGGGCGCGGCGGACCGCCGTCCGCGGACTGCCCGCCCGTCTCCGCCGCCACCCGGCCGGCCGCGGGACGGCGGACGCGCCGCCGCCCCCGTCAGCCCCGTCAGCCCCGTCAGCCCCGCCGGGAGCGGCCGGGAGCGGCCGGGAGCGGGTACGCCGGCTCGCCCTGGCCGCGGTCCTCCTCCCGCTGCTGCTGCTCACCGGATGCTCGGGCGGCGCGGAGGGCCGGCCGCCGGCCGACGGCGCCGCGCCCGGCAGCAGCGCGCCGTCCGCCGCCGACCGCTGGCGCCCGGCCCCGCGGACCCCCTGGCAGTGGCAGCTCAGCGGGCGCGTCGACACCCGCGTGGACGTCCCCGTCTACGACATCGACGGCTTCGAGAACACGGCGTCGACGGTCACCGCCCTGCACGCCCGGGGCCGCAAGGTGATCTGCTACATCAACGCCGGGGCCTGGGAGGACTTCCGCCCCGACCGCGCGGCCTTCCCCCGCTCGGTGCTGGGCCGGTCCAACGGCTGGCCGGGCGAGCGCTGGCTGGACATCCGCCGCACGGACGTCCTGCGCCCGCTGATGGCCCGCCGGATGGACATGTGCCGGGAGAAGGGGTTCGACGCGGTGGAACCGGACCTGATGGACGGCTACCTCAACCGCACCGGTTTCCCGCTCACCGCCCGCCACCAGCTCGCCTACAACCGGATGCTGGCCGCTCTCGCCCACGAGCGGGGGCTCTCCGTGGGCCTCAAGAACGACCTCCCGCAGATCCCGGAGCTGGTGGACTCCTTCGACTTCGCGGTGAACGAGGAGTGCGCCGAGTTCGGCGAGTGCGACCGCCTGGGGCCCTTCATCGACCAGGGCAAGGCCGTCTTCCACGTCGAGTACGCGCTGCCGACGAGCCGCTTCTGCCCGGGGAGCGAGCGACTGGGGCTGAGCTCGATGCGCAAGCGGCTCGCCCTGGACGCCTGGCGGGACCCCTGCCCCTGAGCCCCGCCCGCGGCCGGGTCTCCCGTCCCGGCCGCGGGCGGCCCCCTTGGTCCGGGCCGCTTCCTCCGTCCGGCGTTCCACCCGGGCGGCCCCGGCTGTGGTCTTCCTCGCGCCGCCCCGGCTGTGGTCTTCCTCGCGCCCGCCCCTGCCGTGCTCTTCCTCCCGCCCGCCCCCGCCGTGTGACCTTCCTCCCGCCCACCCCGGCCGGTTTGGCGGAGCCGCCCGGGGCTCCGTAGAGTTCCGGCGGAGTGCGCGCGGACGAGGCGCGCGGGAGCGGGAACGGGAAGCGGCTGCGGCGATGACGGTGACTGAGCTGACTGACGACGGCCGGAACGGGCACCCGGGCATCGACCCCCAGCGGCTGGCCGCGTGCCTGGAGGTGCTCGCGGAACTCGACGAGCTGCCCCTGGACCACCCCGACGCCGTCATGGTGCGCCGCGCCACCGCCGGCATCTACCGGACGGTGAAGCAGCGCCGCCGCCAGGAGCGGCGCGCCGCCAAGACCGCCCACGACCGGGCCGTCACCGAGGCCACCGCCACGGGCTCCGCGGAGCGGATCGACGACGAGACCGCGGGCGTGCCGCTCTCCTCGGCCACCACCGCCGAGTTCGCCGGCGTCCTGGAGCGGCCCCGGTCCTGCTACATCTGCAAGACCCGCTACCGCGAGGTGGACGCCTTCTACCACCAGCTCTGCCGCGCCTGCGCCGCCGAGAACCGCGCCCGCCGCGACGCCCGCACCGATCTCACCGGCCGGCGGGCCCTGCTCACCGGGGGCCGCGCCAAGATCGGCATGTACATCGCGCTGCGGCTGCTCCGCGACGGCGCGCACACCACCGTCACCACCCGCTTCCCCCGGGACGCCGCGCGCCGCTTCGCGGCCATGGACGACAGCGGCGACTGGCTCCACCGGCTGCGGATCGTCGGCACCGACCTGCGGGACCCGGCGCAGGTGGTGGCGCTGGCCGACACGGTGGCCGCCGCCGGCCCGCTGGACATCCTCATCAACAACGCGGCCCAGACCGTGCGCCGTCCCCCCGAGTCCTACGCCGCGCTGCTGGCCGGCGAGACGGCCCCGCTGCCCCCGGGTGACCTGCCCGAGCCGCTGGTCCTGGGCGGCTTCGGCAGCGGCGCCCGGCCCGCGCTGACGGCGTCCGGGGGCGGGCCGGACGTCCTCACGGCGGACGCGGTCACGGCCCTCGCGCTGACCGGCGGCTCGGCCTCCCTCGCGCGGATCGAGGCCGGCACCGCCGTCGACGCCGGCGGACTCGTGCCCGACCTGGCCGGTGACAACAGCTGGAGCCGGACGGTCGGCGACGTGGACCCGGTGGAGCTGCTGGAGGTACAGCTCTGCAATGTCACCGCGCCGTTCATCCTGGTCGACCGGTTGCGCCCGGCGATGGCCGCGTCCACCGCGCGCCGCAAGTACGTGGTCAACGTCTCGGCCATGGAGGGGGTGTTCAGCCGCGGCTACAAGGGAGCGGGGCACCCGCACACCAACATGGCCAAGGCCGCGCTCAACATGCTCACCCGGACCAGCTCACAGGAGCTGCTGGAGACCGACGGCATCCTGATGACCAGCGTCGACACCGGCTGGATCACCGATGAGCGCCCGCATCCGGAGAAGATGCGGCTGGCCGCCGACGGTTTCCACGCACCGCTGGACCTGGTGGACGGCGCCGCCCGTGTCTACGACCCCATCGTGCGCGGTGAGCGGGGCGAGGACGTCCACGGCTGCTTCCTGAAGGACTACGCGCCCGCCGGCTGGTGAGACCCGGCCGGGCGCCGTGCCCCGGAGGCATGCCGCCACCGGGCCGGAGATCCTCCGCCACCGTGCCCTCGGCGCCGGAGAAACCGCCCCGGGCCGTCACACGTGGCGGAACCTCTCCCCTCCGCCTCACCCGAATGGAGCAATCGGCGGTGCGGCGGAGCGGACGCGGCCCTCGACCGCGCGCCGCCCGTGCGACCGTCCCCGGCCTGCGGTGACGTCACACGGGCCGCCCTCCCGGCCGCGGCCCGTGGCGCCAAGTGGCGGGCACCGAGCCGCTCTTCCGGCTCGCGCCACGGCGATACCCGCGCGCGTCACGCCTCCCGCGGGGGTAGGCTGGTGACCAGACGGACAGCCCTTCCGGCATGTGAAGCACCGAGACCCTCGGCCCGTCCCGGGAACGGCCCGCCACCGTGGCCTGACTCCCGGTTCCTCGTCCGGCGCCACCGCGCCCGCAGTGACGTTCCACCAGCCCGATCGGGCGCCGGCGCCCGGCGTATGTCCTGTCATATGCCCGTGGCGCGGGGCGTCCGGTGCACCCGATTGTGAAGGAGTGCGCGGTGACCACGACCACCGAGACCAGCATCGACCCTCTCCCCGCCGAACCGGCGGAACCGCTCGCCGCCTCCCGGTGGGCGGCCTTCCGCGGCCTGGACGCCTGGTCCACGGCCGCCCCCATCCGGCTCGCCGGCTACGACGACGACCCGGCCGAGTCCCACATCCTCCGCGGCATCGACTGACGCCTCCCCGTCCCGTCCCCTCGGTTCCCCCGCCGGGGCGCCGCGCCGGGCCCGTTCCCGCGACGGCCCGGACGATCCCGTCGCGCGGCGTTTCCCGGAGCGTCCCTCGGGCACCCGTCGCGCGATCGACGATCAGCTGACGGCGGAGGAATCGATGGGCGTGCGCAGCCGGATGCTCGAATGGCCGGTGTACCGGCAACTGACCGGAAAGGATCCCCTGGGGCGCGGCGCGGCCGCCAAGTCACGGCAGAGCGCCGCCCTCACGACCCGGAACGCCACCGCGGACCGGGTCGTGAAGTCGGTCTGCCCCTACTGTGCCGTCGGCTGCGGCCAGAACGTCTATGTGAAGGACGAGAAGGTCGTCCAGATCGAGGGGGACCCGGACTCCCCGGTCAGCCGCGGGCGGCTCTGCCCCAAGGGGTCGGCGACCCTCCAGCTCACCACCGGCTCCGCCCGTGAGCGTCATGTCCTCTACCGCCCCCCGCACGCCACCGAGTGGCAGCGGCTCGGCCTCGACGAGGCCATGGACATGGTCGCGGACCGCGTGGTGCGGACCCGGCGCGAGGGCTGGGAGGACGAGCACGACGGCGTGCCGGTGAACCGCACCATGGGGATCGCCAGCCTCGGCGGGGCCTGCCTCGACAACGAGGAGAACTACCTCATCAAGAAGCTGCTGACCGGCCTCGGCGTGGTGCAGGTGGAGAACCAGGCCCGGGTCTGCCACAGCTCCACCGTCGCCGGGCTCGGCACCTCCTTCGGGCGGGGCGGCGCCACCACCTTCATGCAGGATCTCCAGCACTCGGACTGCATCGTCATCCAGGGGTCCAACTTCGCCGAGGCGCACCCCGTCGGCTTCCAGTGGGTGATGGAGGCCAAGGCGCGCGGCGCCCGCGTGATCCACGTCGACCCGCGCTACACCCGCACCAGTGCCCTCTCCGACCAGCACGTGCCGATCCGGGCGGGCACCGACATCGCCTTCCTCGGCGCGATCATCAACCATGTGCTGACGGAGGGGAAGGACTTCCGGGACTACGTCCTGGCCTACACCAACGCGGCCACCATCGTCTCCGAGGAGTTCGCCGACACCGAGGACCTGGACGGCGTCTTCTCCGGCTTCGACGCGGAGGAGCGCGCCTACGACCCGACGACCTGGAGCTACAGCACCGGCCCGGTGCAGGCCGCGTCCGGGGACCGGGCCACGCTCTACACCGAGCACCTGGAGAACCGCGGGGGCACGGAGCAACAGGAGAGCGTCCAGGAGGCCGGCGGCTCCGAGAGCCACGGCTCCGGCGGCGCGGTGGCCGTCCCCGAGCCCGAGCGCGACCCGACGCTCCGGCACCCGCGCTGCGTCTACCAGATCCTCAGGCGCCACTACGCCCGCTACACCCCCGAGCTGGTGGAGAAGGTCTGCGGCGTGCCCCGCGAGGACTTCCTCGCCGTCTGCGACGCCCTGACCGCCGGCTCCGGCCGGGAGCGCACCAGCGCCTTCGTCTACGCCGTCGGCTGGACCCAGCACACCACCGGCTCCCAGTACATCCGGGCCGCCTCCGTCCTCCAGCTGCTGCTCGGCAACATCGGCCGCCCCGGCGGGGGCATCCAGGCGCTCCGCGGCCACGCCTCCATCCAGGGCTCCAGCGACATCCCCACCCTGTTCAACCTGCTGCCGGGCTACCTCCCCATGCCGCACGCCCACGCCCACCAGGACCTCGACTCCTTCATCCTGGGCAGCCGCACCGAGAAGGGCTACTGGGGCGACATGCGGAAGTACATGGTCTCCCTGCTCAAGGCCTACTACGGGGACGCCGCCACCGCGGAGAACGACTTCTGCTTCGGCCACCTGCCGCGGCTCACCGGCTCCCACTCCACCTACGACACGGTGATGGCCCAGCTCGACGGGCGCTGCAAGGGCTACTTCCTGATGGGCGAGAACCCCGCCGTGGGCTCCGCCAACGCCCGCCTCCAGCGGCTCGGGATGGCACAGCTCGACTGGCTCGTCGTCCGCGACTTCTCCCTCATCGAGTCGGCCACCTGGTGGAAGGACGGACCCGAGATCGAGTCGGGTGAGCTGCGCACGGAGGACGTCGGCACCGAGGTGTTCTTCTTCCCCGCCGCCTCGCACACCGAGAAGTCCGGCTCCTTCACCAACACCAACCGCTGGCTCCAGTGGCACGCCGCCGCCGTCGAGCCGGAGGGGGACGCCCGCAGCGACCTGTGGTTCATGTACCACCTCGGCCGCCGGATCAAGGAGCGGCTGGCCGGTTCCACCGACCCGGCGGACCGCCCGGTGCTCGACCTGGCCTGGGACTACCCGCTGGAGGAGGGGCCGATCGCGGAGCCGTCCGCCGAGGCCGTCCTGAAGGAGATCAACGGCCGTGGCCCGGACGGCCGGCTGCTCGGCGCCTACACCCAGCTCGCCGACGACGGCTCCACCTCCTGCGGCTGCTGGATCTACTGCGGTGTCTACGCCGACGGGGTCAACCAGGCCAACCGCCGCAAACCGCACACCGAGCAGGACTGGGTCGCCGCCGAGTGGGCCTGGGCCTGGCCCGCCAACCGCCGGATCCTCTACAACCGCGCCTCCGCCGACCCCGACGGCGTCCCGTGGAGCGAACGCAAGGCGTACGTCTGGTGGGACGAGGAGACCGGCCGCTGGACCGGCCACGACAACGCCGACTTCATCCCGGACCGGGCGCCGTCCTACGTGCCGCCGCCGGACGCCTCCGGGCCCGACGCGATCCGCGGCGACGACCCGTTCGTGATGCAGGCCGACGGCAAGGGCTGGCTCTACGCCCCCGCCGGGCTGATGGACGGGCCGCTGCCCACCCACTACGAGCCACAGGACTCGCCGTTCCACAACGCGCTCTACGAGCGGCAGAGCCGGTCCCCGGTGCGCACGGTCAAGGAACGGGAGGGCAACCGCTACCACCCCAGCGGGAACGAGCCCGGCGCGGAGGTCTACCCGTACGTCGTCACCACCCACCGGCTCACCGAGCACTTCACCGCGGGCGGCATGAGCCGGTGGTCGCCCTACCTCGCCGAGCTCCAGCCGGAGTTCTTCTGCGAGGTCTCACCCGCCCTGGCGGCCGAGCGCGGCCTGGAGCACGGCGGCTGGGCCACGATCGTCACCGCCCGGAACGCCGTCGAGGCCCGGGTGATGGTCACCGAGCGGATCCGGCCGCTGACGGTGCACGGGCGCACCGTCCACCAGATCGGACTGCCCTTCCACTGGGGCCCCAACGGCATCGCGCCCGGTGACGCGGCCAACGAACTCACGGCCATCGCCCAGGACCCCAGTACGCACATCCAGGAGGACAAGGCGCTGACCGCCGACATCCGCCCCGGCCGCCGGCCGCGCGGCGCGGACCTGCCCCGGTTCGTCGCCGGCTACCGCGAGCGCGCCGGCATCACCGCCACCACCGGTACGGAGGCCCGCTCATGAGCGAGATCGACATCCGGAGCCTGCTCTCCGGGCCGGAGCCGGACCCCGCCACGGACGCCGGGTACGACCGGGACGGCCACCCCGAGCGGGTGGGGTTCTTCACCGACACCTCCGTCTGCATCGGCTGCAAGGCGTGCGAGGTGGCGTGCAAGGAGTGGAACGCCATCCCCGAGGACGGCCTCTCGCTCACCGGCATGTCCTACGACAACACGGGCGATCTGGGCGCCTCCACCTGGCGCCACGTCGCGTTCATCGAGCAGAGCGCGGTCACCCGCGGGCCGGGGACCACTGCCGGCGCGGGGCCGGAGACCGGGGCCACGGCAGGACCGGGGGCGCCGGCCACGGCGGTGCCGGGGACCGCCGCCCCCGGTGACGGGGGGCCGGGCGCCGCCGTGCCGGGCCCCGACGGCCGGACCGAGCTGCGCTGGCTGATGTCCTCCGACGTCTGCAAGCACTGCACCCACGCCGCCTGCCTCGACGTCTGCCCGACCGGCTCGCTCTTCCGCACCGAGTTCGGCACCGTCGTGGTGCAGGAGGACATCTGCAACGGCTGCGGCTACTGCGTGCCCGCCTGCCCCTACGGGGTGATCGAGCAGCGCCCGCAGGACGGCCGGGCGTTCAAGTGCACCATGTGCTACGACCGGCTGGGCGAGGGGCAGGAACCGGCCTGCGCCAAGGCGTGCCCCACCGACTCCATCCAGTTCGGCCCGCTGGACGAGCTGCGCGACCGGGCGCGGCGGCGGGTGGAGCAGCTCAAGGACGCCGGGGTCGCCGACGCCCGCCTCTACGGGGAGGACCCGGAGGACGGCGTCGGCGGCGACGGGGCGTTCTTCCTGCTGCTGGACGACCCCGAGGTCTACGGGCTGCCGCCGGACCCCGTCGTCACCACCCGCGATCTGCCCCGGATGTGGGCGCACGCCGGAGCCGCGGCGCTCTCCCTGCTCGGCGGGGTCGCCGCCGCCTTTCTCACCTCACCGGCCGTCCGCCGGCGCGGCGGCAGCGTCACCCGGGCCACCCGTGCGGCCCGTCCCGGACCCGGAAGGGGAATCGGCCGATGACCGGCTCGGACGTCACCAGGAGCGGCACCCGGGGCGAGCGGCCCGGTCACGAGGCGGCCCCGGGCTCGCTCCAGCCGGGCGGGACCTCGCCCGGCGCCGGCGGGAACGGGAACGGCGGGAAGCGCCGCGGGAAGCGCGGTAAGCGCGGCGAGGAGCTGATGGTGCCCCGCGCCGAGTTCCAGTCCTACTACGGGCGTCCCGTGATCAAGGCGCCGGGCTGGAGTTCCGTCGACATCGCCGGCTACTTCTACACCGGCGGGCTCGCCGGGGCCGGCTCGGTGCTCGCCGCCGGCGCCCAGGCCACCGGACGCCCGGCCACGGCCAGGGCGCTGAAGATCTCCTCGGCCGCCGCGATCGGCGTCTCCACCGCCGCGCTCATCCACGACCTCGGGCGGCCCGGGCGGTTCGCCAACATGCTCCGGGTGATCAAGCCGACCTCCCCGATGTCCATGGGGTCCTGGCTGCTGTCGGCCTACGGCCCGGCCGCCGGTGCCGCCGCCGTGCTGGAGACCACCGGCTGGTTCCCACGGCTGAACACCCTCGCGACGGGGGCCGCCGCCACCCTCGGGCCCGCCGTGGCCTCGTACACCGCGGTACTGGCCGCCGACACCGCCGTGCCGGCCTGGCACGAGGCGCACCGTGAGCTGCCGTACCTGTTCGTGGCCTCCGCGACGGCCGCCGCCTCCGGCATGGCCCTCGCCACCGCGCCGGTCCGCGAGAACGCGTCGGCCCGCCACGCCGCCCTGCTCGCCGCCGCCTGCGAGGCCGCCGTCGTGCGGCTGAAGCGGCGCAGGCTCGGCATGATCGCCGAGACCTACCGGCAGGGGAAGGCGGGCCGGCTGATGCGCGCCGCCGAACTCCTCACCGCCGGGGGCGCGCTGGGCGCCGCGCTGCTGGGGCGCCGGTACCGGGGGGCGGCGGTCGCGAGCGGCCTGGCGCTGCTCGCCGGCTCGGCCTGCACCCGCTTCGGTGTCTTCCACGCCGGGATCGCCTCGGCCGAGGACCCCAAGTACACGGTCGTCCCGCAGCGGGAGCGGCTGGAGCAGCGGTACCGGGAACAGGCGGAGCAGCGGGAGGCGGAGCACGCCGGGGACGGGGAGGTCACGGACGGGGACCGCCCCGCCGGCGGGGGCGCCACGGCGGCCTGACCCCTTTGACGGCCCGCCCGTCCGCCGGGCCCGTGGCGCGACCGCGGGGAGCGCCGCACGCCCGGCGGACGCGCGGGCCCGTCCGCGGAAACGGTGGAAGTGGGCTGGATGGTGTGAACGGCCTGATTCCGGCAAACCGAGGTAAGGGGCGCGCTTCGCCCGCCGGGGGCGCCGGAGCCGGCGCCCGCCCGGCACGGCGGGACCTGACCCCACGACACCTGATTGCCCGCCACCTGACGCCGCGACACCCGCTACACCCGCTACAAGGAGAGAACCACGCCATGAGAGCCCTGACCTGGCACGGCAAGCGCGATGTACGGGTGGACACGGTTCCCGACCCGGTCATCCGGGAGCCCACCGACATCATCGTCCGGATCACCAGCACCGGCCTGTGCGGATCGGACCTGCATCTCTACGAGGTGCTCGGCCCCTTCCTGGAGCCCGGCGACATCCTCGGCCACGAACCGATGGGCGTGGTCGAGGAGACCGGCTCCGAGGTCACCGAGGTGCGCCCCGGGGACCGCGTCGTGATCCCGTTCAACGTCTCCTGCGGCACCTGCTGGATGTGCGGGCAGGGGCTGCACTCGCAGTGCGAGACCACCCAGAACACCGGGCGCGGGACGGGCGGCAGCCTCTTCGGCTACACCAAGCTCTACGGGCAGGTGCCCGGCGGGCAGGCCGAGTTCCTGCGGGTGCCGTTCGGCAACACGCTGCCGGTGAAGGTACCGGACGGGCCGCCGGACCAGCGGTTCGTGTACCTCTCCGACGTGCTGCCCACCGCCTGGCAGGCCGTACGGTACGCCGAGGTGCCGCGCGGTGGCAGTCTGCTCGTCCTCGGGCTCGGCCCGATCGGTGACATGTCCTGCCGGATCGCCCGCCACCTCGGCGTGGAGAAGATCATCGGCGTGGACCGGGTGCCGGAGCGGCTGAAGCGGGCCGCCGAGCGCGGTGTCCACGTACTCGACCTGGACGAGCGGGGCGAGGACCTGGGCGACGCCGTCCGCGAGCTGACCGGCGGGCGGGGCGCCGACGCCGTCATCGACGCGGTGGGCATGGAGGCGCACGGCGCGCCGGCCGGCAAGCTGGCCCACCAGATGGTCGGCATGCTGCCCGGCGGCGTGGCCGAGAAGCTGATGAGCCGCGCGGGGGTGGACCGGCTCGCCGCCCTCCACGCCGCCATCGACGCGGTACGGCGGGGCGGCACCATCTCGCTCAGCGGGGTCTACGGCGGAATGGCCGACCCGCTGCCGATGCTCACCCTCTTCGACAAGCAGATCCAGCTCCGGATGGGCCAGGCCAACGTCCACCGCTGGGTGGGCGACATCCTGCCGCTGCTCACCGACGGGGACCCGCTCGGGGTGGAACAGTTCGCCACCCACACCCTGCCGCTGGAGGAGGCGCCGGCCGCTTACCGCACCTTCCAGGACAAGGCGGACGGCATGGTGAAGACGGTGTTCCGGCCCGGGGCCGCCTGACCCCGCCGATCCACCACCCCGCCGAGTCCGACACCGCCGACGGCCCGCCGCCGCGTCGCGCCCGGTACCCCTTCGCGGGGTGCCGGGCGGCCCTTTACCTCGGAGGCCCCGGGGTTCTGCCCTGCTCCTTCCCCGGGGTGCCGGTCAGCCGCGCTCGGTGAACTCGGGCACGCAGCGCACGTCCGGGTCCGCGGGGTCGCTCGGGTCGCCGGGCACCGCGCCGAGCTGCCTGCGCCGGTGGCGCAGCCAGGCCGCCGGCGGGAACCAGCAGCCCGCGAACCAGAGCAGCACGCCGCCCGCGAGCCAGACGGCGAGGGTGTCGTGGATGACGAAGCGGAGGATCAGCGTCAGCGCCGCGCCCACCGTGACCAGCAGCAGCATCAGCCCCACCATGGTGAACCGCGAGGCCCAGATGACCGTCTGCGGCTTCAGCGAGTACCCGGTGACCATGCGGTGCAGGGCCACCGGGGCTATCAGGGCGCCGGTGGCCGCCGCCCCGGACATGATGGTGAAGACGTACAGATCGTGGCCGAAGGCGTCCAGTTCGGGGAAGCGTGGGGAGAACGCCGAGGTCAGCAGGAAGGCGAGCAGGATCTGGATGCCGGTCTGGGCGACCCGCACCTCCTGCATCAGCTCGCCCCACTTCCGGTCGGCACGCTCCTCACGGGTCTCGTCCCGCCCGGTGAGCTGGGGGCCGGGCCGCTCCTCGGGCCGCTCACCGGATGACTCGGCGGGCTGGTTCCGGACATCGATCACCAAGGCGGCCTCCTTCGGTCAGGGCCCCCTTCAGCTCGCGGACGCGGAGCTCAGGGCCTCGATACGGCGCTCCAGTGCCTCGACGGCACCGGGACGTCGTCCGGGTACCCGCCGGCGGAGGGTCGCAAGCCGCTCGCTCAGCCCCCGCGCGGCGGCTCCGTCGCGAACCTGCTCCCAGCAGTGGTGTGCGCGGTCCACGGCGGCCACCACGTCCGCGGCGGCCTCCTCCTCCCCGGCGGAGAGCCGGGCCGTGGCGGCGGACAGCCACAACTCGCAGGAGCGGGCCGGGTCGCCGGCGAGCCGGGCGAGGTCCGCCCGTACCTCCAGCCAGTGCACGGCCTCCGCGGAGTCGGGGCCGTGGGCGCGCCAGGCGTGCTGTTCCCAGGCGGCGGCCATCGCGGCGGCCTCGCTGTGCCGGCCGGCGTGCGCCGCGGCGAGGATCGCCGGGTGCGGGTCCTCCGCCGGGGACGGCGCGGGAGCCGGCGGCCCCGGCGCGGGGGCCGCCGGGGATGCCGGGGCCGCCGGGGGAGCGGCGGGGGCCGGGGCCCCAGCGGGGGGCTCCTGCGCGGTGCCCGGCCGGGCGTCCGGTGCCGGGTGGGATGCCGCTGCGGTCTCCCGGCCCGGCTCCTGGCGGGGAGCGGGCGGCGGGAACGGGCGCTCACGGTCCGCGGACCGGGCCTGACCGCCTGCTTCCGCCGGGGCGCCGGCGGTCGCCGCGCCCGCGGGGGCCGCGCCGGCGGGCGTTCCACCCGGGGAGACCGGCGGGGGTGGCTGGACGGGGGAGGGGCCCGGGGCCGGCGCGGCCTGCGCGGTGAGGGGGGAGAGAACGGCGTACACGGCATCGCCCGCGGAGGGAGCGCCGGAGGAGCCATGGCCGTCCTGCCTCTCCCCGGCCGGGGGAGCGGCGCCCGGGGTCCCGGTGTCCGGGTGTGCCCCCGGCCGGGAAGCCGGGGTGGGGACGGCGCCGAAGGGGGGCGGCGGCTGCGGAACCGACGGCGGCACCTGCCGTGCCGCGGCCGGAGGGACCGGGGAGACGGGTGTGCCCGGACCGGCGGCCCCGGTGGGACGCGGGGTCAGCAGCAGCGCGCCGGGGGGCAGTCCGGCCCGGGCGGCGGCGAGGTCGTGCAGCTCGGCCGGGTCCGGCCGGGCCGTGGCGGTACGCAGGAGTTCGGCGACGGCCCGGCTGTAGCGCGGCTCGGCGGGCGTGCGCCGCTCCGGCGGCGGGGTCACCGCGCCGTACACGGCGGCACCGGTCACCGCGAGGGAGGCCAGCAGCTCCGGCAGCCGCTCCCCGGCGGAGGAGTCGGCCACCAGGTCGGCGAGGACCGTGGTGGTGCCCGGACGGCGGTGGCCCAGTTCGGCCGAGAGCCAGTGCCAGGGCAGCGCGGTGTAGCGGGCGGTGGCGGAGGTGGTGCGGGCCAGGGCCAGATGCGGTCGCTGCTGTTTGCGGTCCACGGTGAGCTGGCCGATGAGGTGGATCAGCAGGGGCCCGGGGGCCGCCGCCGCGCTCCGCAGCCGCACCAGGACGACCTGCGGGTCGGCCGGGTCCACCAGCTCCACCACGCGCGCGGCCCCCGTGCCCGTCAGCAGTTCGGGCCGTACGGCCGCCAGCGCGGGCAGCGCGGAGGCCGCGTCCACCAGCCGGTGCCGTCCGGCGGGTGCGGCCGCCAGCAGCAGCACGGCCCCCGGGGCCGCCGCGTCACCGGCCGGGAGCGCCGCCCCGGCGCCGTCCCGTGCCGCCCGTCCGCTCTGGATCTCCGCCACCAATCCGTCCCCGTCCCGTCGTCACCGGCCCGGCGCCGTGCCGCGCCGTCCGCCCACCCCGGTCCACCGGCAGGGCTCACCGTATCCGCTGTCCGGGGCGGCTCCGCACGCCGGTGGCTGAATCCTTTCCTCCGGTCGGTCCGGGCAGTCCCCTGATGGCCCTCGTCAGGGCGGTCACGAGGGCTCCGGGGAACCGGTTCGTGACCCCGGAGGGCAGATATCGGCCCAGGTGTGAACGGTGGGTGAAGCCATATCGCATAATCTGGTGGCCAACACAACAGCGGCGCTTTTGGCCAAAGGTCTGTCGATCCGTGACGGACCGTCTTCTGGAGTGGACCATGGTGCGGGCGGCAACCACCGTGACAGCGGAGTCGCCCGGAGTGACCATCCCCAGCCACCGGCCTGGGGGACACGCGGACGAGGGACGTGCAGTGGAACACTATTTCACCGACCGCCTCCACCATGAACTACGCCAGCAGGTAAGGGACTTCGCGGAGCGGGAGGTGCGGCCGCGGATACCCGCGATGGAGGACTCCCGCACCGTCAGCCACGAACTCTCCCGGTTGATCGCGCGTCAGGGCTGGATCGGTGTCACCATCGACCCGGCGTACGGTGGCATGGGCGCCGGGCACCTCGCCAAGACGATCGTCATCGAGGAACTGGCGCGGGTCAGCGGCGCCATGGGCGCCATGGTCCAGGCGTCCCAGCTGGGCGTGGCCAAGATCGTCCATTTCGGCAGCGACGTACAGCGCAAGACCTGGCTGCCCAGGATCGCCTCGGGCGAGTGCCTCCCCACCATCGCGGTCACCGAGCCCGGCTCCGGCGGCCATGTCCTGGGCATGGAATCCACCGCGGTCCGTGACGAGGACTCGGGCGACTACATCCTCAACGGCGGCAAGGTCTACGTCGGCAACAGCCACGTCGGAGACCTGCACGGGGTGGTGGCGCGCACCGGGCCCGGCTCGGACGGGCTGACCGCCTTCCTGGTGGAGTCCAGCGCGCCGGGCTTCTCCCTCGGCGAGCAGCGGCCCGCGATGGGCCTGCACGGCTTCAGCTTCGGCGAACTCCGCTTCGACAACTGCCGGGTACCGGCCGCCAACCGGCTCGGTGAGGAGGGGGACGGCCTGTCGGTCGCCTACTCCTCCAGCGTCCTCTACGGCCGCGCCAACCTCACGGCCGTCTCCCTCGGCATCCACCAGGCGGTCATGGAGGAGACCGCGGCCTTCTGCGCCGAGCGGGAGCGGTACGGCCGGGCGCTCGGCGCCCTGGGCACCGTCAAGCACAAACTGGGCCAGATGCAGTCCCGGCTGATGACGGCCCGGCTCGCCGCGTACCACGCCGTCCATCTGCTCGACCAGGGCCTGCCGTGCGACGCGGAGCTGATGAACGCCAAACTGATCAACGTCGAGTACGCACTCGACTCCGCACGGGCGGCCATGGAGATCCACGCGGCCTGCGGGCTCTTCACCGACCGCCCCCTGGAGCGCTACCTGCGGGACGCCTTCCACATCTTCGCGCCCGCCGGCACCTCCGACGTCCAGCTCCTGCGGCTCGGCGAGCTCGCGCTCGGGCAGGGGCGGGGCCAGTGGTCCGAGCGGCTCGCGGACCGGGTGCGGCGGCCGGAACCCAGCGCGGTGTGACAAGGGCGCGGGGCCGGGGGAGCGCCCCCCGGCCCCGCGCCGGACCCGCACGGTGCGGGCTCAGAGCCCGCCGGCCTCCCGGTGGTGGATCCGGTCCACCAGCTCGGCGGCCATCGCCTTGATGGTCTCCAGGCCCTGCCGCCCCCACGGCCGCGCCTCCTGGGCCACCACGCAGACCGTCCCCAGCGCCATGCCCGTCCGGTCGATCAGCGGGGCACCCATGTAGGACCGGATGCCGATCTCGTCCACCACCGGGTTGCCCGCGAACCGCGGGTAGTCGCAGACGTCCTCCAGCACCAGCGCCTTGCGCCGCACCACGACGTGCGGGCAGTAGCCGTGGTCGCGGGCCATGACCCGGCCCGGCTCCGGCGCCACCGGGCCGAACTCGACCCCGGAGCCCCCGCTGCCGGGGGTGTACAGGCCCGCGAAGTACTGGCGGTGTTCGTCGATGAAGTTGACCATCGCGTAGGGGGCCCCGGTGACACGGGCCAGTTCCCGGGCGAAGTCGTCGAACTCCGGCACCGGGTTGTCCCCGAGGCCGAGTTCGTTCAGGCGGACCCGGCGCGCCGGCGCCTGCCCGTCCTCGGGGGTGAGCAGGAGATGACCGGTCGGGTCGTAGGAGGGAGGGGGTGTCGGTGCGGCCACGGGTGGCTTCTCCGTTCGGGGGACGTACGGGGGAGGGAGAGGGGACGGGGGCGGAGGAAGGGCGACGGCCGGGGGACAGGGGGTACGGGGCGGAGCGGCCCCCGGTTCAGCCCGTGACCCCGGCCGGCTGCCCCGGGACCGAGGTGAGCAGGTGCTGGACCAGGGCCAGCAGCACATGGGTGCCCGAGTCCGGGTGGCGGGCGTCGCAGAGCACCACCGGGACCTCCGGCCGGAGGTCCACCGCGGCCCGCACCTCGTCGGGCGTGTAGCGGTGGGCCCCGTCGAACTCGTTGACGGCGACGACGAACGAGATGCCGCGGCGCTCGAAGAAGTCCACCGCCGAGAAGCAGTGCTCCAGCCGGCGGGTGTCGGCCAGCACCACCGCGCCGAGGGCACCGCTGGACAGCTCGTCCCAGAGGAACCAGAACCGTTCCTGCCCGGGGGTGCCGAACAGGTAGAGGACGTGGTTGCCGTCCAGGCTGATCCGGCCGAAGTCCATGGCGACGGTCGTCGTCGCCTTGGCCTCCACCCCGTCCAGCGGGTCGGTACGGGCGCTGACCTGGGTGAGCAGCTCCTCCGTCGACAGCGGCTCGATCTCGCTGACGCTGCCGACGAAGGTGGTCTTGCCCACCCCGAAACCACCCGCCACCAGGATCTTGAGGGCGGTCGGGAAGGGGTCAGAGCCGTTTGCGTAGTCCATGCAGCACCGCCTTCAGCACATCCTTGTCGGTACGGACCGCGGCGGCCGTACGGGGTTCACGGGTGGTGACCGCCCCGCAGTCGACCAGGTCCGACAGCAGGACCTTGGTGACGACCGCGGGCAGCCGGACATGGGCGGAGAGTTCGGCGACCGACATCGGCCCGCCGCACAGCTCCAGCACCTGGGCGTGGTCCGGGCCCAGGTAGTTCTTCGGCCGGGAACCGGTGGCCATCACCAGCGTCATCAGGCCGAGTTCCGAGGACGGCCGGGTACGCCCGTTGCTGACCGTGTAGGGACGGACCAGCCGGCCGGCCCTGTCGTCCATCCACAGGGCGTCCGGCTCCGCGTCATCGGGTAAACGCGGCACGTCAGCGTCCCGGTCCGGGGCCCAGCGGCCCGGCGCCCTCGGGCCCGCCGCCCGCCGCCGGGCGCCGTGGCGGAGTCCCCAGATACGGGCGGACGCTCTTCACGAGCATGGCCATCTCGTACCCCAGCACGGACGGGTCGGACTCCCGGCTCGCCAGCACGGCCAGACAGGCGCCGGAGCCGGCGGCCGACACGAACAGCAGCGAGCCGTCGAGTTCGACCACCACCTGGCGCACCTCGCCGCCGTTGTCGAAACGGACGCCGGCGCTGCGCGCCAGGGAGTGGAGTCCGGAGGCCAGGGCCGCCATGTGGTCCGCGGCGTCCGGGTCGAGGCCGTCGGCCGCCTTCACCAGGCCGTCCGACGACAGCAGCAGCGCGCTGCGGGTATGGGGCACGCGCTGGACGAGGCCGGCCAGGAGCCAGGAAAGGTCGTTGCTCTGGCCGGTGCGCATGTCGCTCACCATGGAAGGGTCGTCTCCTCGGGTCAGGGAGGGTGGGGAGACACGGTCAGCGGGTGCTGTCCGTGCCCTTCTCCTCGCGGGCGCCGGGCGCTTCCGCGAGGCCGAAACCGCGGCGGAACGCCGCCATCAGCTCGGGGTCGTGTTCGGCCTGCGGCCCGCGGTCCGCAGGCACCGTCCGGGGGCCCGGCGAGTCCCGCAGTTCGGGGCTGAGGTGCTCCTGACGGCGCCGCCGCGGCAGCACCGGGCGGTCACCGTGCCCGCCGAAGTCGTCGCCGAAGTCTCCGCCGAAGTCCTCGCCGGGGTACCCGCCGGGCTGCGTGGGCCGGGGCGCCGGCGGACCGGGCTCGGCGGCCCTGGTGGGCCCGGCGCCGGGGTGTGGCGCGCCCGGGTGCGGGGCGCGCTGGGGCAGGGCCGGCGGCGGCGCGGGAGTCCGGGCGGGCGGGTGCGCTCCCGGTCCGCCACCGGTGCCCGCGGGCCGCGGCTGCCCGCCGGCGTGCTCGGCCGGCGGCCCGGGGTGGTGGCGTACCCCGGAGGGCCCGGAGCCGACGGCCGGTGACCCGCCCGGGGGCGTCGCGGGCCCGGCGGGGGCGGCCGGGCGGGCGCCTCCCTCACGAGGGGCCGGCGGGGTGTGCGCGTTCGGCTGGGGGTGCGGGGCGCGCCCGTCCCGCTCGTGGCCGTAGCCGGCGCCGCGGGCGGCCGGGGTCGGCTGCAGCGTCATCGTCGGCGGGCCGTCCCGGTCGACGTCATGGGCTGGGCCACGAGAGGAACCATGAGCGGGGCCGGGGCCGCCGCCCGCCGGGCCGGCCTCCCGCTGCTCCCGGGGCATCTCCGGCGGCACGGGCCGTTCCCCGCCCTCCGCGGGGGAACCGCCCCGGAGGGGGGCCGGGGTCTGCCCGTTCTGCCGCCCGCCGGTGCCCGCGGGGACGCCGGGGGCGACCGCGGGGGGCTCGCCGGCGCCCGTCACCGGGATGCCGCGGGGGTCGGTGGTGTCGGAGCCGAGCAGGGCGAGCGGCAGCACCAGCACGGCCTGCACCCCGCCGTAGATGTTGTTCCGCAACTGGACGGCGAGGCCGTGCCGGCGGGCCAGCGCCGAGACCACGAAGAGCCCGATGCGGCCGTCCTGGAGCAGCTCGCCCACGTCGATCCGGCCCGGGTCGGCGAGGAGCGCGTTCATCCGCTCCTGCTCCTCGCCGGGCATGCCGAGCCCCCGGTCCTCCACCTCGACGGCGAGACCGGCCGAGACCCGCTGCGCCCGGAGCAGCACCTGGGTGTGCGGAGGCGAGAAGAGGGTGGCGTTCTCGACGAGTTCGGCGAGGAGGTGGATGACGTCGGCCACCGCGTGGCCGCGCAGGGTGCCCTCGATCGGCGGCACCAGCTTGACCCGGGAGTACTGCTCCACCTCGGCGATCGAGGACCGCAGCACCTCGGTGAGGGTCACGGGGCGGCTCCACTGGCGCCGGGAGACGGCGCCGCCGAGCACGGCGAGGTTCTCGGCGTGACGGCGGATGCGGGTGGCGAGGTGGTCGACGTGGAAGAGGCCCTTGAGGAGGTCGGGGTCCTCGACCTCATTCTCCAGCTCGTCGAGGAGCTCGATCTCGCGGTGGACGAGGGACTGGAGCCGGCGGGCGAGGTTGACGAACACCTCCACCTTCTCCCGGTTGTCCGACTCACCGCGGACCGCGTGGGCGGCCTGGACGACGGCTGCCTCGGCGGCGCGCTGGGTCCGGGAGAACTCGAAGGCGACGAGGTCCAGGCAGTCCCCCTCGGCCCGGGGCTGCTGCGGCGGCGTGTACGGCGGGATGCGCTCGCCGGCCTCCAGCCTGCGCAGCAGCTCCTGGAGGTCGGACTGCGCGCGGCCGGCGGAGCGGCGCAGCGCCGCGTACCGGCGCACCGTGGAGCGGGCCTGGGCATCCCCCGCCGCGGCGGCGGCCGTGACCACGCCGCAGCCGATCACGGCCAGACCGACCGTCACCCACCAGCCTGCCGCCGTGTCACTTCCGGACTCGGTGGTCCGCAGCACGAACACCAGGGCGGCCACCGCGATCAGGGTGACGGCCAGCGCGGGCAGCGCGGCCAGCCGCGCCGTCCGCGAGCGGAGCGCCGCGTCGGCGGCGGCCTCGTGGGGAGGGGGGCTGCCGTGCCGCCCGCTGCGGGGGGCGGGACCGGAGTCGGTCCCGGAGCGGGCGGCGTAGGCGCCAGGTGCGGACATGAAGGTTTCCTCCGGGTCAGCCGGGGGCGCACCGGTGATCAGTCGGTTCACGGGCGGGCTAACCGTCAACGCGCGTGTGGACAAGGGTAATTGGTGACTCTCGGGGGCGCCGCCACCCTACGCCACACCGGATTACGGCAGGCAGGTGGCCTGCGGATCCACCACCCGGGAGGGCGGTGACCGCGTGCCGCCGCACAGCGTAGCGCCAGGTACTAGGTTTGATGATCACCGGCCTGGTCGGGGGACAGCCGCTCGGTCAGTGCCCTCGCGTGCCGGAGCAGGGACCCGAAGAAGGCCACCGCCTCGGGATCCCCGGTGGCCCACCGGGGCAGTTCCCCGCGCAGCCGGTCGTGGGTCTCCCGGACGCGGTCCGCCCGTGCGTCCAGTTCCTCGCGCTCCTTCCCGGTGTCGGGGTGGGTCACCCACTCCCCGTAGGCGCGCAGCACCGCGGCGGCCTCGCGGAGGAAGGCGGCGTACGGCTCGGTCACCCCGGCGGCCGGGCGCGGGACGGCGGAGTCGCCGTCGGCCGCCTCCAGCAGGATGCCGGTCAGCGCGGAGAGGTTCCCCGCGACGTCGTCCAGGGTGTGCAGCGTCTCGTCGTACCAGGGTGCGAGGCGCCGCGCCTCGCCGCGCTTCTCCTTCTCCGGGTGGAACCACACGCTCTCCCGGGTCCACGCCACCGAGGAGCGCACCCCGTCGATGAGCCGCGGCAGCCGCTGGGCGCGGTGGTACCAGCCGAGCGCCCGGTCGCGTTCCAGTGGCTCCTCCAGCCCGTCCGCGATGGTCTCCAGCTGCCGGGACGCCTCGCAGACCACGTTCCACACCGCCTTGCAGGTGTCGCGCAGATACGTCGGCGGGCGGAGCAGGGCGTTGACGGCCACGGCCACCCCGGCCCCGAGGAGCGCGGCCAGCACCCGCTCCCCGGCGATCGCGGCCGAGGCCTCCCCGCCGGCCGTCACGGTGAACAGGGCCGCGGTGGCGCTGTAGATGCCCTGGTCGCCGAAGCGGGGCCAGTTGCCGATGAGGATCGTCAGCGGCAGCACCGCCGCCATCGCGGCCACCGGGTGCCCGAGCAGCGCGAGCGTGAGCGTGCCGAGGACGGTGCCCAGCGCGATCGCCGCCAGTTGCTGGGCGCCGCGCGCCATCGACCGGTAGACGGTGGCCTGGACCAGGACCAGCGCCACCCACGGCGCCATCAGGGCGAGGGTGTCCGTCAGCAGCCACGAGGAGAGCAGCCAGGCGAGCACGGCGGCCAGCGCCGCCTTCAGCGACTGGACGGCCAGGTCGCGTTCGCGGCCGGGGCCCCGCGCGGCCCGCCGCGCGGCGCGGAGCGCGGCGGTGGCCTCGGAGCGCAGCCAGGGGCGCGGGGAACGGGGGTGCGGGATGCGGGAGGTGTGAGCGGTGCGTGACATCGTCCCCTGCGCGTGCCACGCCGGTGCTCCTCTCACGCATCCGGCCCGGGGTGATCTGGCGCTCACGCCGGACGCGGCGGGCGGCCGCCCCGTCTCGGGTTCGCTCCGCGCGCCCGCGGGGCCGGGTGGGACGGCGGCGGGACCCGGCGGGACACGGGCGGGAGCCGCCGGGGCCGTGGCGCGGAGCGCGGGCGGGGGAGGGCGTGCGGCGGGCGGGGCGGGGGCCCGCGGCGGCGCGCCGTACCGCCGGAATCGCACCGGACGGCCGGGGGATGGCGCGCCCGATGCGGGGTACTCCAGCCGGAACGCCCTGTTGTCCCGCAGCCCGGGAGAGGCTCCCGCGGTCCGCCGCCGGGCCCCTCCGCCCCCCGACCATCCGGCCACCGCCGGGAAGCCGCGCGCCGCGAGCTGAGAACTGAGAACTGAGAACTGAGAGTTAAGGAACCCATGGATCTCGAACACCTCCGTGAACTGGGACAGCAACTGCGGGTCGACGCCGTACGGGCCGCCGACGCCGCCGGGTCCGGCCACCCGACCTCCTCGATGTCGGCTGCCGACCTGATGGCCGTGTTGCTGGCCCGGCATCTGCGGTACGACTTCGGCGACCCCGCCCACCCCGGCAACGACCACCTGATCTTCTCCAAGGGCCACGCGTCGCCACTGCTGTACGCCCTGTTCAAGGCCGCGGGCGCGGTCGGCGACGACGAACTGCTCACCTTCCGGCAGCAGGGCAGCCGGCTGGAGGGCCATCCCACCCCCCGGCTCCCCTGGGTGGACGTGGCCACCGGCTCCCTCGGCCAGGGGCTGCCGGTCGGTGCCGGGCTGGCGCTCGCGGGGAAGCGCCTGGACCGGCTGCCGTACCGGACGTGGGTGCTGTGCGGCGACAGCGAACTCGCCGAGGGCTCGATGTGGGAGGCGTTCGAGTACGCCGGGCACGAAGGGCTGGACCAGCTCACCGCGATCGTCGACGTCAACCGTCTCGGCCAGCGGGGTCCCACCCGTCACGAGTGGGACCTCGACGCCTACGCGGCGCGGATCCGGGCCTTCGGCTGGCACACCGTCGAGGTCGACGGGCACGACCCGGCCGCCGTGGACGCCGCCTACACCGAGGCCCGTGAGACCACCGGCCGCCCCACCGCCGTCATCGCCCGCACCGTCAAGGGCCAGGGCGTCTCCGCCGTACGGGACCGGGAGGGCGCCCACGGCAAGCCGCTGCCGGACGCCGCCGAGGCCGTCGCCGAGCTGGGTGGCCGGCGGGACCTGCTGGTCGACGTCCAGCCGCCCCCGGAGGTCCGCGCCCCCGAACACCCGCGCGCCGACCTGGCGCTGCCGGTGTACGAGCCCGGCGACGAGGTCGCCACCCGGGACGCCTACGGGCAGGCCCTTGCGGCGCTCGGCACGGCCCGCGGCGATGTCGTCGCGCTCGACGGCGAGGTCAGCGACTCCACCCGGGCGAAGTTCTTCGCCGAGGAGCACCCCGAGCGGTTCATCGAGTGCTACATCGCCGAACAGCAGCTCGTGGCCACCGCCACGGGGGTTCAGGCGCGCGGCTGGACCCCCTACGTCTCCACCTTCGGGGCCTTCCTGACCCGGGCCCACGACTTCCTGCGGATGGCGGCGGTGAGCGGGGCCAAGCTGGCCGTCGCCGGTTCGCACGCGGGGGTCGCCATCGGGGAGGACGGCCCCTCCCAGATGGGGCTGGAGGACCTGGCGATGTTCCGCTCGGTGCACGAGAGCACCGTCCTCCACCCCTGCGACGCCAACCAGACGGCCCGCCTGGTGTCGGCGGTCTGCGACCGGCCCGGCATCAGCTACCTGCGGACCTCCCGGGACGCCTTCCCGGTGCTCTACGGGCCGGACGAGCCGTTCGCCGTCGGCGGCAGCCGGGTGCTGCGCTCCTCCGGCGAGGACCGGGTGACGCTGGCCGGCGCGGGCGTCACCGTGCACGAGGCGCTGATCGCCGCGGACCGGCTCGCCGAGGAGGGCATCGCGGCGCGCGTGATCGACTGCTACTCGGTGAAGCCCGTGGACGCCGACACCCTGCACCGGGCCGCCGAGGACACCGGGCGCATCGTCACCGTCGAGGACCACCGGCCGGAGGGCGGACTCGGTGACGCGGTGCTGGAGGCGTTCGCCGACGGCCGGCCGGTGCCGCGCGTGGTCCGGCTGGCCGTCCGCACCATGCCCGACTCGGCCACCGCCGCGCAGCAGCTCGCCGCCGCGGGGATCGACGCCGAGGCGATCGTCGCGGCCGCCCGCCGCCTGGTGTCGGCGACGGGCTGACCGCCGCCCGGGCACCCCGGGCACCCACCCGGGGTGCCCGGGCCACCGGCCGCCCCGGAGGCCGGGCCGCCGCCGGGGCGCACCGGCCCCCTCGCCCCGGGCCGGCCGCGCGTCACTCCCACAGGCTCGCGGCCCGCGCCACCATGAAGACGGCGAAGAGCAGCACGACGACCGCGATGACGATCAGCGGTCCCCTGCTCCACCCCTTCGGCGGGTTGTGCGGCGTCTCCTCCGGCCCGCTCTCGGAGAGGCTGCCCTCCAGAGGAGGGGTCTCGCCGGGCGGTACGCCGCCCCCCGGCTCCAGACCGGGGGTGGTGCGGGGGTCGGGGTCCTGGTCCTGCTTCCTGTTCTCCATGGCCTCCGGGTGAACCGGTATCCGGTCTTCACACCTGGTGTCCGGCGCGGACGCCGGGGGGCCGGGCGGTGCCCCCGCCCGGCAGGTCGCGTGGCGAAGGGCGGCGGGGCCGCGTGACCGGGAGCGCCGGACCGGCCACCCGGAGCGGCGGAACATGTCCGATTCCGCCGTGCCGTGCTCCGCGGGCCCGGCCCTCCGGGACCGGCCCTCCGGGACCGGGCACGGATTTTCCGCCGCCGGCGGGTTACGGACCGGCCCCGAGTGGTCACCCGGACAGCAGTGACGGGTCCGGGCGCCACCGCGGGCCATGCGCGGCGCGCGGACCCGGCCCGGGCGGCCCTCCGGGCCGGCCGGAACCGGCGACGGGTGGACCCGAGGGGCCACCGGGCCACAGAGAACGCAGGACCACAGTCGTTCACCGAGGCGGTGCTCATCATGCGCTACGAGGAACTCACGGGCACGGTGCAGGCCCGGGCCGGACTCCCGGACCGGCAGAGCGCCGAACGCGCGCTCGGCGCCACGCTGGAGACGCTGGCCGAGCGGGTGCCGGACGGCCTCGCCGACCACCTCGCGGCCCAGCTCCCCGAAGGGGCGGCGGAGGCGGTGCGGCGGGTGACCGCCGCCCACGAGGCGGCTCCCCGGCAGCGGGAACACAGCCGCGAGCACGGCGAGAGCTTCGACCTGACGGCCTTCGCGGGACGGATCGCCTGGCGCACCGGCAGCTCCGAGGCGACCGCGCTGCGGGAGGCCGCGGCGGTGCTGGAGGCGCTGGACGCGGCCGTCGACCCGGAGCTGATGCACAAGCTCATGGCCGTCCTCCCCGCCGACATCGGCGAACTCCTCCCGGAGAACCGGGCGCGGGAAGCCGGGCCGGGCGCCTGAGGGCGCAGCACCCGCGGCCCGCCGGACGCGGCGCACGGAACCTGCGCGGCACCCGCACGGAACTCGCACACCATCACACGGCGGAACCCGCTCGCCGGGGCCTCCCGCCGGGGCCGTGGAGCCCTGACCGGCGGCCCGCACGTCCCGGCCGGCCCGCCGCGGCCGTGCCGGAGCGGGGAACGTACCGGCCCACAGAAACCCCCTCAAGGAGGCGCATACCGATGAACCAGCACGACGGCGGAGCCGGCGACCCGCGCCGGTACGCGCCGGACGGCGGCGCCGGGGAGCGGCCGGCGGACACCCCTGCGGACGGTGGGACCGGTGGCCCGGAGCCGGTTCCCCGCTCGCGCTCGGGTGTCGTCGGCCGGCGGCTGGAACGCACCGGGACCGAGCCGGTCACCGCACGCAGCGCGCTCGGGCTGCGGCTGGTGCTGGCCGCCGTGTACACCCCGCTGTTCGTGCTGGGCGCGGTGGTCTTCTCGCTCTGGGCCGCGTCGGCGGGACCGGGGTCGGTCCCCAGCGGTGACGGGCTGGCCGTGGTCGCCGGGGTGTGCGCCGCGCTCGCCGTCCTGGCGGCGGTGGACCTGGTGGTCGTGGTGCGGCGGCGGCGCCGCGAACGCGGCGGCCGCGGCTGAGGCCACGCCGGGCCCGGCCGCCCGGCGCCCGCCCGCCGGCCTGTCCGCCCGCCCGCCGGTCCGGACCGCCACGGGGGATTTGTCCCGCGGCGGCGGGGAACCCGCAGGCGGAGACCTGGCCAAGATCACCCGACGCCCCGACGCCCCGACGCCCCGACGCACGGGCCCGCGGACGCCGGCTCCCGCCCCGGAGCCCCCGCCAGGTGGCCCGCCCGTGACCGGCCCGCCGGCCCCTGACGCCGACAAGACGCCGAAATTCCGTCGACAAGCAGCGACAAGCAGCCGACAAGCAGCCGACAAGGAAGCGAACTGGACACCACCATGAGCCGACCGCGCATCGTGATCGTCGGAGCCGGCTTCGCCGGTTACCAGACCGCCCGCACCCTCTGCCGCCTCTCCAAGGGCGCGGCCGACGTCGTGCTGATCAACCCGCACGACTACTTCCTCTACGTACCGCTGCTGCCGGAGGTGGCGACCGGCATCCTCGAACCCCGGCGGATCTCGGTGTCGATCCCCGGCACCCTGCCCGACGTCCGGCTCATCCTCGGCGAGGCGGACAGCGTCGACCTGACCCGGCGCTCCGTCGGCCTGGTCGACCCCGAGGGCCACCGCCGTGAGATCTCCTACGACCGGCTGGTCCTCGCCGCCGGCAGCGTCAACAAGCTGCTGCCGATCCCCGGCGTCACGGAACACGCCCACGGTTTCCGCGGCATGCCGGAGGCGCTCTACCTGCGGGACCACATGACGCGCCAGATCGAGATGGCCGGTGCCGCGGACGACCCCGAGGAGCGCGCCGCCCGTTCCACGTTCGTGGTGGTCGGCGCCGGCTACACGGGCACCGAGGTCGCCGCGCACGGCAAGCTGTTCACCGATGAACTCGCCCGCACGCAGCCCACGCTCCGGGACCGCGAGCCGCCCCGCTGGAAGCTGCTGGACATCGCCCCGCGCGTGCTGCCCGGCCTGCCGGAGCACATGGCCGAGACCGCGGAGCGGGTCCTGACCCGGCGCGGCGTGGAGGTGTCCATGGGCGTCTCCGTGGAGGAGGCGACCAAGGAGGGGGTGCGCCTCACCGACGGGCGGTTCGTCCCCACCCACTCCCTGATCTGGTGTGTCGGCGTCCGGCCCGACCCCCTCGTCGGCGACATCGGGCTGGAGACCGCGAAGGGCCGGCTCTGCGTCGACGCCTACCTGAGCGTGCCCGGCCACCCCGAGGTGTTCGCCTGCGGCGACGCGGCCGCCGTGCCGGACCTCAACAACCCGGGCGAGATCACGCCCATGACGGCGCAGCACGCCTGGCGCCAGGGCCGGACGGTCGCGCACAACATCGCCGCCTCCTACGGCCGGGGCGAGCGGCGCCGGTACCGCCATCGCGACCTGGGGTTCGTGGTGGACCTCGGCGGGTTCCAGGCGGCGGCCAACCCGTTGCAGGTCCCGCTGTCCGGCCCGGTCGCCAAGGCCGTCACCCGCGGCTACCACCTGGCGGCCATGCCGGGGAACCGGGTGCGCACCGGCGCGGACTGGCTGCTGGACGCCGCCCTGTCCCGGCAGGCCGTGCAGATGGGGCTGGTCCGCTCCGACGCGGTGCCCCTGGAGAACAACGCCCCCGAGCTGCCCGTCCGGCTCAGCGGCTGAGCGGCCCGGCCCCGGCCCCGGCCCCGGCCCCGGTCACCCGGGAACGCCCCGCTCACGACGGGGGCGCTCCCGGGCGACCGGGGCGGAAACACGTTCGCCGTCCCGGGGCCGCACGGGGCATGCTGGCCGCCATGCACATCAGAGCAGCCACCGCGGCCGACTGGCCCGGCATCTGGGCGTTCATGCGCCTCATCCTCGCCGCGGGCGAGACCTACACCTACCCCCGGGACATGGACGAGGAGGCGGCCCGAGCCGTGTGGACGCCTCCGGCGCCGGGCCGCACCCTCGTGGCCGTGGACGGCGGCGGGAGCGAGGGGGGCAGTGCCGGTGACGGCGGCGCTGGTGGTGGCGCTGGTGGTGGCGGGGCCGGCGGGACGGTGCTCGGCACCGCCAAGCTCCACCCCAACCAGATGGGCGGCGGGGCGCATGTCGCCAACGCCAGCTTCATGGTCGCCCCCGGGGCCGCCGGGCGGGGCGTCGGCCGCGCCCTCGGCCACCACGTTCTCGACCAGGCGCGGCAGGACGGTTACCGCGCGATGCAGTTCAACGCCGTGGTGGAGAGCAATACCCGGGCCGTCGCCCTCTGGCGCTCCCTCGGCTTCGAGATCCTGGCGACCGTCCCGGAGGGCTTCCACCACCCCGTCAAGGGCTATGTCGGACTGCACGTCATGCACCGCCGCCTCTGAACCGGCACACTGGGGACATGCCGGAACTGCCGGAGGTGGAGGTCCTCGCCCGGTTCCTCGGCGACCGGCTCACCGGCCGCCGGATCCGGCAGGTCCGCCCCGCGGCGGTGAACGTGCTGAAGACGTACGACCCACCGCTCACCGCCCTGGAGGGGCTGCTGGTCACCGGCGTGCGGCGGTACGGGAAGTTCACCGCCGTGACGGCCGACGGCTCCGCCGGCTCCCAGGGCCCCCTCCACCTCGTCTTCCACCTCGCCCGCGCGGGGCGGGTCCGCTGGCACCGGACCGCTCCCGCCGCCCCCTCCCGCCCCGGGTACGGGCCGCTGGCCCTGCGCGTCCGCCTCGAACCCGCCGACGGGCCCGGCGCGGCGGGCGGCGCCGCCCCGGACGGGGGGTCCGCGGCCGGGTTCGACCTGACCGAGTCCGGCTCGCGCAAGGCCCTCGCCGTCTCCTGCGTCCGCGATCCGGCTCAGGTGCCCGGCATCGCGCGGCTGGGCCCCGAACCGCTCGGCGAGACGTTCACCGTGGAGGTCTTCACCGGGCTGCTGCGCGGGGAGCGCCGCCGCATCAAGGGCGTGCTGCGGGACCAGAGCGTCGTCGCCGGTATCGGCAACGCCTACTCGGACGAGATCCTGCACGCCGCCCGGCTCTCCCCGTACCTCCTCGCCGCCGACCTCGGCGAGGAGCGCGCCGCCGAGCTGTACCGGGTGGCGCGCCACACGCTGCGGGAAGCGGTGGAGCGGCTGAGCGGCGTGGAACCGGCGCGCCTGGCGGACGCCGCGCGGAGCGGACTGCGGGTCCACGGACGGACGGGGGAGCCCTGCCCGGTGTGCGGGGACACCGTGCGCGGGGTGTCCTTCGCCGGCTCCTCCCTGCAGTACTGCCCGACCTGCCAGACGGGTGGCCGGACGCTCTCCGACCGCCGGATGTCCCGGCTGCTGAAGTGAGCGGGAGGGCCGGGCGGCACCGGGTCCGGCCCCGGGCGGGGAGGCCCGCGCCGGCCCGGCGAGGACCGCGCGGAGGCGCGGCGGGCCGCCGTGACGTTCGGTGAGGGCGGGGACCGCGACGGTGGCGGTGCGTGGTGGCTCTCCAAGCGGATTCTGAGCACTTCCTTATGGGTGCTTTAAGAATCTGCCTGTGTGCGGATCGTTCCGGATCGGGGCCTCTAGGGTCGGGCTCGTCGGCGAGGTCACCGCCGGCGGTCCCAGGTCCGCACGGCCCGCGTCCCAGCGCGGGCCGTACGGACGTACACGTCCGAAAGGTCCCCACCCCATGAGCCCCCGCCACCGCAAGCGCCGCTCCGCCCCCGTGGGGCCCATAGCCCTGGCGGCCGGGGCGGTCGCGGTCGTGGCCGGGGTCGGTGCCGGGGTCGCCGCCCTCAACGGCGGGGAGGGCCCCGCCGTCTCGGCCCGCTCCGGTGACGCGCCGGCGCGGGTCACCCCCTCGCTGCCGCGCGCCGAGAGCGGTGGTGACCGCTCCGCCTCGTCCTCGCCCCCGGCCACCCGGCGGAGCGCCTCCCCCGGGCCGGAGAAGAGCACCACCGCGCCCCGCCCGGAGCGGAGCACGGCCGTCCCCAAGGCGGACCGCCGGACCGAGCGGGCGAGCCGGCCACCGCGGACCACCGCCCCCCAGCCCCCGGCCCCGCGGGCGGAGACCCCCGCCGGCACGGGCGCGCCGGGAGTGGCCGGCGAGGTCCTGAACCTGGTCAACCAGGCACGGGCGGACGCCGGCTGCCCGGCGGTGACCGCCGACGCCCGGCTGGACGCCGCCGCGGGGAAGTACAGCGACGCCATGGCGGACAGCGGGAACTTCTCCCACACCGGCACCGACGGCTCCACCGTCGACCAGCGGGTCGAGCGGGAGGGGTACCGCTGGTCCGCCGTCGGCGAGAACATAGCGAAGGGCCAGCCCGACGCCGGGGCCGTGATGGACGCCTGGATGAACAGCGAGGGCCACCGGGCCAACATCCTCAACTGCGGCTTCCGCGAGATGGGCCTCGGGGTCGAGGAGCGTGCCGGCGGCCCCTGGTGGACCCAGGTCTTCGCCACCGGCCGCTGACGGGCCGATGACGCCCGAGGGCGTCCGCGCGGTGCCGGGGTGCCGGTCGCGTCGGCGTAGGCGGTGGCCTGGCCCCGCCCGGTGGGCCCGGCGGACTCCCCGGGCGGCGGCATCACCGGGGCCGTCACGGCTCCGGGCCGCCGGACGAAGGGCTCCGGAGGACCGCCCGGGGCGAGCGGAGGGCCTGGCCGTGGCCGGGTTTCCCGCCGGCGGCACCGCCGCCGGTTCGCGCCCCCGCTCGTTCCGCCACCTTCCCCGG
This sequence comes from Streptomyces zingiberis, assembly GCF_012034935.1. GTDB lineage: Bacteria > Actinomycetota > Actinomycetes > Streptomycetales > Streptomycetaceae > Streptomyces > Streptomyces zingiberis. The sequence goes on along the minus strand of NZ_JAATEN010000016.1, from coordinate 59,793 downwards.
GCCCGCCACCGGCCGGGGACGGGTGCGAGCCACGAGGGCGCGCGCCGGTCCGCCCGGCGGATACCGCTCCCGCCGCCGGTCCGTCCGGCGCTCCCGTCGCCGCCCCCGGTGCCGCTCCCGTCAGTCCCGGACGGTGCCGTCCGGGTCCGGAGCACTCGTGCCACCCGGGACGCCCCCGGCCTGCGGGCGGTGGCGCCGCGCACGCCGGCCGCGCCGGGTGGCCGCGCGCACCGCGCGCGAGGCCCGGGAGCCGGTACCCGCCGGGGCGCCCGCGGCCGCCAGGCCCAGCGTCACCCGGACCCGGGCGCCGCCCAGCGGTCCCCGCCCGATGGTGACGTCGCCCCGGGTGGCGCGCGCCGCCCGGTGGGCGATGTCCAGGCCCAGCCCCGTCGAGCCGCCGACGCTCACGCCCCGGGCGAGGGCGAGGTCGGGGTCCGCGATGCCGGGGCCGGCGTCGTCCACGGAGAGCACCACCGCCTGCGCGGTGCGCTCCACCTCGACGGCGAAGGCCGTTCCCTCCGGCGTGTGCTGGAAGACGTTGCCGATCAGCGCGTCGACGACCGCCGCGAGATCGTCGTGCCCCAGCCGCACGGGGGTCGGCTCGGCCGTGGCCACCAGTCGGCAGGAACGATCCTGCTGACCGGCGAGCACCCGCCAGAACTCGACCCGTTCCCGCACCACCGCCGACACCTCGCAGCGGTTCCCCGTCTCCTCCCCGCCGTGCGCCGCGCCGGCGCCCGGAGGGTTCACCGCCAGCGGGGTACGGGCGGCGGAGATGATCGAGTCCAGTTCCGTCCGGAGCTGGGTGACGGCCCGGGCCAGCCGCTCGGACCCGGGGGCGGGCCCCAGCCGCTCCGCCTCCAGCCGCAGCGCGGTCAGCGGGGTGCGCAGCCGGTGGGAGAGGTCCGCCACCAGTTCCCGCTCGGTGGCCAGCAGCCCCGTCACCCGGTCCGCCATCGAGTTGAACGCCCGGCCCGCCTCCTGGAGCTCGGGGGGCCCGGCGGGCTCCACCCGCACCCCGAGGTCACCGCCGCCCAGCGCGTGCGCGGCCCGGGACAGCTCCCGTGAGGAGCGCACGACCCGGGCGCCCAGCCGGTCCGCCACCAGCACCGACCCCGCCACGAGCCCCACCGCCAGCAGGGACATCACCACCCAGGAGAGCGTCACGCCCCGGTTGAGGGCGGCCCGGGGGACGAAGGACTCCACGACGGCCACCCGGTCCCCGGCCAGGATCACCGGCTGGAGGTAGACCCAGCCCTCGTCGGTGTCCAGGGCCAGCGTCGCCCGCTCCCGGCCGGCCCGGGCCAGGGCGGACGCCGGCGCGTGCCGGGTGCCGATCACCTCCCCGTCCGGCAGGTGCACCGCCAGCCGCCGCCCGGGGTCCAGCGCGGAGACCGCCTGCTGGACGTCGCGGGAGCGGGTGGAGAGCGCCAGCACCGGGGCCAGGGCGGAGGCCCGCTGCTCGGCCTCCGTGGTCGAGCGGTCCCGTGCCTCGGACTGCACGAGCAGGGCCAGCGGGATCAGGAAGGAGAGCGCCACCATGGAGGTCACCGCGAGCGCGACCCCGGCCAGGGCCCGTCTCATCGCGGCGACACCAGCTTGATCCCGATGCCCCGCACCGTGTGCAGGTAGCGCGGCCGGGCGGCCCGCTCGCCCAGCTTGCGGCGGAGCGCGGAGAGATGGACGTCGATCGTCTGGTCCTCGACATAGGGCTGCCGCCAGACGTCGGCGAGGATACGCCGCCGGGAGACCACCTGGTCCGCGTGGGCCGCGAGATAGGCCAGCAGGTCGAACTCGCGCCGGGTCAGCCGCAGCTCGCGCCCCGCCAGCGAGGCGGCCCGGGCCCGCGGGTCCACCACCAGGTCGCCCACCACCAGCGGTCGCGCCGCGGCGCCGGACTCGTCCGGAACCGCCCCGGGCGGGCCGGCGGCGAGCGGGGCACCGGCCGGGACGCCGGCCCCGGTGGCGGTACGGCGCAGCACCGCGCCGATCCGCGCGGCGAGCTGCTCGCCGGAGAAGGGCTTGACGACGTAGTCGTCCGCGCCGGCGTTCAGCAGTGTGACCACCTCCGCGTCGTCGTCCCGGGCGGTGGCCACCACCACCGGCACCCGGGAGATGCCGCGCAGCATCCGCAGCACGTCCGTGCCGTCCAGATCGGGCAGGCCCAGGTCCAGCACGACCACGTCGGGCGGGCGGGAGGTGATCTCGCGCAGCGCCTCGAACCCCTGCGCCGCGCTGTGCACCACGTGGCCGTGCGCGGAGAGCACCTCGATGAGCGCGGCGCGTATGACGGGGTCGTCCTCGACGACCAGCACGGAAGCCATGGCTCTGCACGGTATCCCGTACGTCACCATGGTGTCGTGGCCCGCTATCTCCGCTATCTCCTCCTGTGGCTCTCCTGCACCGCGGTCAGCGTGACGGCGGTGTTGCTGACCGTGCACTTCGTGGTGGGATCGACCGGGCCCAAGCCGCTGGCGGCCCGGTCGGCGCCGACGGTGTTCACCTCCTCCACCAGCCGCCCGCCGAGCGCCACCGCCACCCCGGGGACCCCCTCGGCCGGCCGGACGGCGGCCCCGGCCCGCCCGTCCCGGACGACGGCCCGCCCGCCGTCCACCACCCCCACGCCCCCACTGACCACCCCGCCGCCGCCCGCCCCGAGCACGCCCCGGGGCCCCGCCCCGGTGGACTGCGAGGGAGGCGCGGGGGTCCACACCATCGACTCGGCGGGCGGGAAGGCGACCGTCCGTTTCGGCGCGCGCGGGGTGTGCCTGGTCTCGGCGGTGCCCACCCGGGGGTTCACGGTCCGCACCCGGCAGAGCGACCCGGCGGCGCTGACGGTGACCTTCTCCGGGGACCGCCGGCGCTCGGAGATCACCGCCACCGCCACGCCGCAGCACAAGGCGACGATCAAGGAGACGACCTGGTGATCACGGGGGTATGGCGCGGGCCGTGAGACGAGGGGAGTGGGGTACCCCGCGCGCTGAGGGCGCCGAGGGCGCCGAGGACACGGACCGGGATGCGGGTACCTGGCGGCGGGCCCGGCATGGGGGAGGACGCGGGGGAGAAGGCCCCTGCGGGAGCCGCGGCCCCTCTCCCCGCGGGCCCCTCCGCGGGACACAGGCGCCGACAGCCTAGCGCGGGACGGGCGGGGACCGCCCCGCGTCCTCAGGACATCCGGCCGGACCCCGAACTGGCGGAAAAGTGGTCCCGGGGGCGGAGCGGCGACGCCTGAAGTACCGTGCTGCCGTGGTAAGCCCGTGATGTGGGCGGGATGGATGGGGCGCAACTCCCTGCCGTATGTGCACATGCCCCTGGTTCGTGACTGGAACGGACCGCAGATTTCCGTTTGAGGTTCCCCTGCTGACGGCCAATCAGTAGCCTCAAGCGCGTACAACCGGCCCAAAAGCAGCCGGGCCTCCTGGCCGAACACTTGGAGACCACCGATGGAGCGACCCTCCTGGGCCCCTCAGGGCATCGACCTTTCCGTGCCGAGCGTGTCCCGGATCTACGACTACTACCTGGGCGGCTCGCACAACTTCGAGGCCGACCGGGAGGCGGCGCGCAAGGCCATGGAGATCATGCCGTCGCTGCCGAAGGTCATGCAGGCCAACCGCGCCTTCATGCGGCGGGCCGTACGCCACGCGATCGACCAGGGCATCACCCAGTTCCTCGACATCGGCTCCGGCATACCGACCTTCGGCAACGTCCACGAGGTGGCCCAGGCCGCCAGCCCGCAGGCGCGCGTCGTCTACGTGGACAACGACCCGGTGGCGGTGGCGCACAGCCGCGCCGTGCTGGAGGGGAACGAGCGCGCGGTCATCGCCGCGGCCGACCTGCGCGAGCCGGAGGGGATCCTGGAGAGCCCCGAGGTGGCCCGGCTGCTCGACCTGGACAAGCCGGTGGCGCTGCTCCTCGTCGCCGTCCTGCACTTCATGACCGACGAGAACCGGCCGACCGAGTGCGTCGCGCGGCTCCGTGACGCGCTCGCCCCGGGCAGCCTGCTGGTCCTCACCCACGCCTCCACCGACGGTTCCGTCTTCACCACCCGCCAGGGTGACGACATCGAGGGTGTGTACCGCAACGCGACCTCCCCGCTGGTGATGCGGTCCCGCGCGGAGGTCACCCGGTTCTTCGAGGGCTTCGAACTGGTCGAGCCCGGCGTGGTCCCCATGCCCGACTGGCGGCCCGAGACCGGTGAGACCGAGGATCCGTCCGTGTACATCGGCTTCGCCGGTGTGGGGCGCAAGGCGTGACCACCGCACAGCCGCCCGGGGCCGGAGCCGCCGGCCCCGGTGCCTCCCCCGACGGGCCGGACGACCGGCTGAGACGTTTCGCCGCGATCTGGAGCCGGGCCATCTACCCCGCCACCGCCACCTCGATGACGCGGGCGGAGTTCGAGCAGCACCTGGTCCCGCAGGCGCGCCGGCTGGCCGAGGCCCTGCGGACCCGGCCGTTCGACCCCGGCGCCGGGCTGGAGGTGGGCGCGGCGCTGGTCGCGGCCCACTGCACCGAGCCCGCCAGCCTGCCCCACACCCTCGGTGTGATCGACTCGTATCTGACCCTCTACTGCCCGCCGGACGAGCCGCAGCCCGTGGAGCAGCTCCGGGCCCGCTGCACCCGGCTCCAGCACGCCGTCGCCGAGGGATTCGCCGAGGCACTGCGCGAGCGCACCCGCTCGGAGCAGGAGTCCATGTCCCGCGCGGCGCTGCGCGCCCAGGCCGAGGCGGAGCAGGCGCTGCACGCCAGCGAGGCGCGGTTCCGGGCGGTCTTCGAGGGCGCCGTCATCGGTATCGGCATCGCCGACATGGACGGCCGGATCATCGACATCAACGAGAGCCTCACCCGGATGTTCGGCGGCCTGGAACACCATGTCCGCAGCCGCCTGGTCACCGAGTGGACGCACCCCGAGGACGCCCCGGGGGTCTGGGCGATGCTCGCCGAGGTGATGCGGGGCGAGCGCGAGCACTTCCGGGTGGACAAGCCGTACTACCGCAACGACGGCACCGTGCTGTGGACCAACCTCACCGTCTCGCTGCTCCGCGACCGCGAGGGGACCCCCCGTCATGTCCTCGCCCTCATCGAGGACATCACCGAGCGCCGCCTGCTCAACCTGCGGCTGCGCTACGAGGCGACGCACGACGCCCTCACCGGGCTGCCCAACCGCACCTTCTTCTTCGAGCGGCTGGAGTCCGCCGTCGCGGCCCGGGAGGGCGGCCGCTTCGGCCTGTGCTACCTCGACCTGGACGGCTTCAAGACCGTCAACGACCACCTCGGGCACTCCGTGGGCGACCAGCTCCTCGTCGCCGTCGCCGACCGGCTCGGGAGCTGTGTCACGGGTCCCGGGCAGCTCGTGGCGCGCATCGGCGGGGACGAGTTCGTGGCCCTGATCAACGACCCGCCCGAGCAGAAGGACGTCACCGACTTCGCCGAGCGCATTCTCGACGCCCTCTCCGAGCCGGTCTCCATCGCCGGCAAGGAGCTGACCGTCCGCGGCAGCATCGGCATCGTCGACGGGGCCGCGGGCCGGCTCGGCGCGGCGGAGGTGCTGCGCAGCGCCGACATCACGATGTACCGGGCCAAGGCCGCCGGCGGCAACCGCTACGAGCACGCCGACCCCGAGGCCGACACCCGCGCCATCACCCGTCACGGCCTCACCAACAGCCTGCCGAGGGCGCTCCAGCGCGGGGAGTTCTTCATCGAGTACCAGCCGCTGGTGCGGCTCAGCGACGGCCAGGTGAACGGCGCGGAGGCGCTGGTGCGCTGGTCCCACCCGATGCGCGGGGTGCTCGGCCCGGACCAGTTCATCCCGCTGGCGGAGAACACCGGACTGATCGTGCCGCTCGGCCGCTGGGTGCTGGAGGAGGCCGTACGGCAGGCGCGGGAGTGGAAGTTCCAGCACATCGACGGCCGGCCGCTGCGGGTCAACGTCAATCTGTCGCCCTGCCAGCTCCACCACCCGAACCTGGTGCGGGACACCGTGGAGGTCCTCAAGGAGGCCGGGCTCGAACCGTCCTCGCTCTGCCTGGAGGTCACCGAGAGCGCGCTGATCGGCGCGGACGAGAGCCTGCTGAAGCCGCTGCGCGAACTGGCCGATCTCGGGGTGGACATCGCCCTGGACGACTTCGGCACCGGGTACTCCAACCTGTCCAACCTCCGCCGGATGCCGCTCAGCACGCTCAAGCTCGACCGGTCCTTCACCCGCGGGATGCAGCGCGACCCGGCCGACCCCGTGGACATCAAGATCGTGGAGGGGATCGTCTCCCTGGCCCACACCCTCGACCTCGCGGTCACCGTGGAGGGCGTGGAGACGGGGATCCAGGCCGAGCACCTGCGGATCCTGGGCTGTGACACCGCCCAGGGCTGGTACTACGCGCGTCCCGGCCCGCCCGAGCACCTCCACACCCTCTCCCTGGCCGACGCGACCTGACGCCCCGGGCGCGAGTCCGGCGGGCGCCGGGCCCTTCCGAAGATCACCGATGTCCTCTCCGAACGGGGTCACCGCGGGTCCGAGGAAAAATAACAAGCCTTTGGCAGCGAGATCCGGGCAGGAGCGGCACCATCGCGCAGGCGGCGAGCGGGACCGGACCGGAAGCGGGCCGGCGCCGGGCAGGGGTGGCCGTCGGGGTGGTCGAGGGGCCGGGGCCGGCGGATCGGCCGTGGCTCCGCCACCGTGCCGTCCGACCGGCCGGCCGCCGGGCGCCGGCCGTCACGCGCGAGCCGTCATCCGGCCAGGGGATCGAGGCGCATCGCCTCCACACGCCCCTCCATCATGGCGCCGAGCCCGCGGACGGCGCAGGTGTCGGGGGTCTCGGCGGTGCGCACGGGCATGCCGGTGGAACTGCTGAGCAGCCCGTCCAGCCCGGTGAGCAGGGCGCTGCCACCGGCGAGGACGACGCCCCGGTCGGAGAGGTCGGCGACCAGGTCGGGCGGGCAGCGGCGGAGCACCGTGCGGATCGCGTCGAGCACGGCGGTCAGCGGGCTGTTGACGGCCTGGCGGACGCCCTCGATGTCGATCGCCACGGTGCGGGCCAGCCCGGTCCGCACATCACGGCCGTGCACCTCGGCGACGGCCGGCGCCCGGCCCGGGGTGTGCAGCAGGGTCCGCAGCGGGCGGACCGCGTGGTGCGCCAGGAGCAGTTCATGGCGGCCGCGCAGGTGTTCGACGACCGCGTGGTCCAGGGAGTCGCCGCCCACGGGCACGGTCTCCGCCGCGACGATCGAGCCGAGCGACAACACGGCCACCTGGGTGGTGCCCGCGCCGCAGAGCACGATCATCGTCGCCTCGGGGTCCTCCACGGGGAGGCCGGAGCCGACGGCGGCGCAGACCAGGGTGTCGGCCAGCTCGACCCGGCGGGCGCCGAGCGCCGCCAGGGTCTCGCGGACGGCCCGCTGCGCCAGGGGCTCGCTGTCGTAGGGGACACACGCGGCGAAGCGCATGCCGGGGCGCCGGATACGGGTCCGGCGCAGTTTCCCGCCGATCAGGTGGCGGAGCATCCGCTGGGCGAGGTCGACGTTGACGACCGTGCCGCCCTGCACGGGGCGGACCACCCGGATGTGGTCGGGCGTCCGGCCGGTCATCCGCTCCGCCATCTCGCCCACGGCGAGCAGGGCGGCGGTGCGGGTGTTGACGGCGACGACGCTCGGCTCGTCGACGACGATCCCGGTGTCCTTCACATACACCCTGCTCCGGGACGCGCCGAGATCGACGGCGACGGAGCAGCGGCGCATCTCTTCCAGGTTGACGGGCACCTCGGGTCCTCCCCTGCGGCACGGAGCGGAGCGCGGGCACGGGCCCGCTCCCGTACAGCATCCGGCACCGCGGGGCGACACGCCCGCCGGGAACCCTCGGCCGGGTGACCCGCCGGCGCCCGTTCAGCGGGCGGGTTCCTCCAGCCGGAAGCCCACCTTCAGCCCGACCTGGACATGCTCGACGTGGCCGTCCTTGATCTGGCCGCGGACCTCGGTCACCTGGAACCACTCCAGATGGCGCACGGTCTCCGCGGCGCGCCCCACGGCGTTGCGGATGGCGTCGTCGACCCCCTCGTGCGAGGAGCCGACGATCTCGGTCACCGAGTAGACGTGGTGGGTCACGGGGGCTCCCTGGCGCGCGGGGGGTGCGGTCAGGTCCACCGTGCACCGGAGCGGCGGAGGGCGCGAGGCGGGAGAGCCGGGCGGTGGAGCGGGCCGTACGGAGGGGGCCGTACGGAGGGGGCCGTACGGAGGAGCGGCGGGTGCGCCGTGCGGTGAAGGGCCCTGCGGGGCGTCCCCGGTCCACCCTGGCTCATCGCGGTTCGTGGTTCTCGGCGTGGTTCCCCCGGCGCGGGGCCGTCCGGGATCGTGCCGCCCCCGGACGGCCCCGCGCCGGTACGGCGGTCCCGCGTCGCGTGCGGCGGACCGGCGTCCCGGATCGTCGGCGGGCCGGTCCGCCGTCGGCGCCGCCTGCCTGCCGCCGTTCCCGCCGTCACCGGTGGGGGACCGGTGGGCGGGGCGGTGCCGCGGGCCGTCAGCGGCCGGTGTCGCGTGGGGGCTTCAGCGGGTCGTGCCCGATGTTCATCAGCCCGTGGCGCCAGTGCGCCTGCCCGGCGACGGGCTCCAAGTCCTCGCGGCGCTGCGCGGTGACCCGGTCGACGACCTTGTACATCGCGCGGATGTCGTCGTCCTCGAGGTCGGTGCGGCGCTTCTGGAGGATGCGCAGCACCCGCCGGCCGAGCTCCGGTCCGGAGTGGTCCGGTTCGGTCTCGGTCGCCTCGCCGGCGGACTCGGTCCGCAGCCAGGCCGCCAGTTCGTCGGACGTCATGTTGACCACCCGGTGGAACTCGTCCCAGAGCGCGTCGAGTTCGAGGGTGGAGATGTCAGCCGATGTCTCAGCCACGGTATGCCTCCCGGGCCCGGTGCCTGTGTGTTCGGGGTTTCGGGTCGTCCTCGTGCGTGCGTGCCGGCCGCCGCGCGTACCGGTGGGGAGAGCCGGTCCGTGCCGCGCCGGGCGCTCACGCCCCCCTCGGGTGCCCGGCGCGGCGGCGCGGAAACGGGCCTGCCGGTGACGGTACGCGCGGGTGCGGTCGCGGTGCGGCGCGCCCAGGGGGTAGTACCCGGGGCGCCCGGCGTCACACTCCGGTACGTCCCCCGTACGGACGGGCGCGCCGGACCGGGAGGGCGGGCCGCTCAGCCCGCCGCCGGGCCGGGCGGAGAAGCGGGACCGGACAGCGACAGGGCGAACCGCCCCGCGTGGTCGGTCCACCAGTGGCTCATCTCCAGCCCCGCCTCCGCCAGCTCGGCGGTGACGCCCTCCCGCCGGAACTTCGCCGAGACCTCGGTGCGCATCTCCTCCCCGGCGTCGAAGGAGACCGCGAGGTCCACGGCGGGGATCTTCACGGTGTGGGCGTGCCGGGCGCGCAGCCGCATCTCGATCCACTCGTGCGCCGGGTCCCAGCGGGCGACGTGGTCGAAGTCGGCGGGGTCGAAGCCGGCGCCGAGTTCGCGGTTGAGGACGGAGAGGACGTTCTTGTTGAACGCGGCCGTGACCCCCTCGGGATCGTCGTACGCGGCGACGAGCGTTCCCGGGTCCTTGACGAGGTCGGTGCCGAGGAGCAGGGCGTCCCCCGGTTCGAGCAGGGCGCGCGCGGAGTGGAGGAACGCGGCGCGTTCGCGCGGCTGGAGGTTGCCGATGGTGCCGCCGAGGAAGGCCAGCAGCCGTGGCCCGGGGGTGGCCGGGAGCAGCAGGCCGTGCCCGAAGTCGGCGACGAGGGCGTGCACCTCCAGGCCGGGGTGGCCGGCGAGGATGGTCTCACCGGCCCGGCGCAGGGCGGACTCGCTGACGTCGACGGGGACGTAGGCGCGCAGGCCGGTCAGGGCACGCAGCAGGTGGCGGGTCTTCTCCGAGGAGCCGGAGCCCAGTTCGACCAGGGTGCGGGCGCCCGTGGCGGCGGCGACCTCCGCGGCGCGGGTGGTGAGGATCTCGGCCTCCGCGCGGGTCGGGTAGTACGCGGGGAGCCGGGTGATCCGGTCGAACAGTTCGCTGCCGCGGGCGTCGTAGAACCATTTGGGCGGGAGTTCCCGGGGGCGGGTGGCGAGGCCGCGGAGGACGTCGGAGCGGAGCGCGGCGGCGGTGGCGTCCCCGGGGAGGGTGCGGGTGAGGGTGAACGGGCTCAACTGGGCTCCTTGAGCGGGGTCAGGAGAACGTCGGTGCGGGTGGCGGTGAGCAGGGTGCGGTCGGGCACCTCGGTCCACCGCGGGTCGCCGTCGTAGGGCTCCGAGGCCACGACGGTCCGTCCGGCGGCGGGGCCGGCGAGGTACCAGAGGGTGTCGCCCCAGGCGGTGGCGGCGATGGTGGCGCCGTCGGTGAGCAGCAGGTTGAGGCGGGAGCCGGGGGCGGCCGCGGAGAGGCGGGCCACGGCGGAGCCGAGGGCGTCGCCGGGCGTCGGGGCGAGGGCGTCCCCGTGCCCGTGCCCCTGCGCCTGCCTCTTGCCCTGCGGCCGGCGGAGGGCGTGCCGGACGAGGGCCCAGACGAAGGCCGAGTCGCAGCGGGCCTCCAGGGTGAGGAGGTCCTCGGGCGGCAGGGCGGCGGTGAGCGGGGCGGCCGAGGCGGGCCAGCCGGTGAGCGCGCCGTTGTGGCTGAACAGCCACGGCCCGGAGGCGAAGGGCGCGGTGGCCGCCTCACCGTCGGCGCCCGGCTCGGTGGCGTCGCGGACGGCGGCGAGCAGGGCGTGGGTGCGGACCACGCGGGCGAGGTCGGTGAAGGACGGGTCGGCCCAGACGGGCCCGGCCCGGCGGTAGCGGGCGGGGACGGGGTCGCCCGGGGCGTACCAGCCGACGCCGAAGCCGTCGGCGTTGACGGTGCCGTACCGCTGCCGGCGGGGCGCCCAGGACTGGCGGTACAGCGCGTGTTCCGGGGTGACCAGGACGTCCCGCCACGGGACGGCGGGGCCGAGGTAGGCGAGGTGGCGGCACATCAGCGGCGTCCTCCCGGGGCCGGGGCCGGGGCGGGCCCGCCTGCGCCGTTCCGCCCGCCGTCGTCCGGTGCGCCATACCGTCCACCGCCGCCCGGTCCACTGTCCCGTCCGGTGCGCGGGGCGGCGCGGTGTCCGGGGGTCACCGGGGTCACGGGCCCTCCGGCAGGTCGCGGGCGGTGCGGAAGCCGGCGAAGATCTGCCGGCGGACGGGGAGGTCCCAGTTGCGGAAGGTGCCGCGGCAGGCGACGGGGTCGACGGCGAAGGAGCCGCCGCGCAGCACCTTGTGCTCCGGGCCGAAGAACACCTGCGAGTACTCCCGGTAGGGGAAGGCGCGGAAGCCGGGGTAGGGCAGGAAGTCGCTCGCCGTCCACTCCCACACGTCACCGATGAGCTGCCACACGCCGAGGGGCGAGGCGCCGTCGGGGTAGCTGCCCAGGGGCGCGGGGCGCAGATGGCGCTGGCCGAGGTTGGCGTGGTGCGGGGCGGGGTCCGCGTCGCCCCACGGGTAGCGGCGGGAGCGGCCGGTGGCCGGGTCGAGGCGGGCGGCCTTCTCCCACTCGGCCTCGGTGGGCAGCCGCCGGCCGGCCCAGCGGGCCCAGGCGTCGGCCTCGTACCAGCTGACGTGGAGCACCGGCTCGTCGAGCGGGACGGGTTCGGTGATCCCGAAGCGGCGGCGCACCCACTCCCGGCCCTCCCGGCGCCAGAACAGCGGGGCGGACAGCCCCGTGGCGCGGACGTGGGCCAGGCCGCGCGGGTCCCACCAGCGGGGGTCCTCGTAGCCGCCGTCCTCGATGAAACGCAGATACGCGCCGCAGGAGACGGGGTGGGTGTCGATGAGGAAAGGCGGCACCTCGCGCCGGTGCGCGGGCCGTTCGTTGTCCAGCGCCCAGGGCTCGGTGGAGGTGCCCATGGTGAACGGCCCGCCGGGGACGAGGACCTCGGCGGGGAGGGACGCGGCCCCGGCGGGGGCCGGCGGCGGGTCCGGGGCGTGGAGGGCGGCCGGGCCGCGGCGGAGCTGGTGGGTGATGAGCATCGTCTCGTCGTGCTGCTGCTCGTGCTGGGCGATCATGCCGAACACGAAACCCGCCTCCGTCAGCGCCTCGCCCTCCAGCCGGGACCGGTCGAGCACGTCCAGGGCGCGGGTGCGGACCTCGGTGACGTAGCGGCGCGCCTCACCGGGCGGCAGCAGGGGCAGGGACGGGCGTTCGGCGCGCGGGTGCTCGAAGGCGTCGTAGACGCTGTCGAGGTCGGGGCGGAGGGCCTCCTGCCGGCCGACGGCGCGCACGAGCCACTGCTCCTCGTAGTTGCCGATGTGCGCGAGGTCCCACACCAGCGGTGACATCAGGGGGGAGTGCTGGGCGGTGAGGTCCGGGTCCCCGACGCAGGAGGTGAGCAGGGCCGTGCGGTCGCGCGCCGTGGTGAGCAGGGCCGCGAGCCGGTCCCGCAGCGCGCCGGGCGGTGGGGGGAGCGCGGACCCCGATGTGTCCGGGCTGCCGGGGTTGCCGGGGATGCCGGGGGTGCCCGGGGTATCGGGGCCGGTGGCGGTCGGCCGGGGCGCCGTCATGAGCGGGTCTCCTTCCCTGGTGCCGGATGTCCGTACAGGTCGAGCAGGTCGTCGGCGGGGCAGCGGCCCCGGGCGACGTAGCGGTCGGTGAAGCCGTCCACCGCCGCGCGCAGGGCCGGCGGTGCCCCGAGCCGGGGGAGCGCCTCGCGGGCGGCGGCGAAGCAGACCTCGGCGGCGGCGCGCAGCGCGGGGTCGCGGAGGCCGTCGCGGGCGGCTCTGCGCCACAGCGGGTTGCCCGGCGGGGGAGCGGGGCCCGCCGCGTCCGCGAGCGGTCGCACCGCCCGGTACGCGGTGTCGGAGGCGGCGGGGTCGTCGAAGAGGGCCGCGGTGACGGCGAGGGGGACCGCCCAGCCGTCCTCCCCGGGCTGTGCGTCGATCATGCGCAGCTCCAGGTGGCCGCGGGGCCGGACGGGCGGGAACAGCGTGGTGAGGTGGTGGGCCAGGTCCTCACCGGTGGGGCGGCGGTGGGCGCCGCCGCCGTCCTCGGCCCAGCGGCGGAAGGTGAGGCCCGCGGGCGGCACGGTCCAGGGGGCGTCACCGGGGGCGCGGATGAACATGACGGGCGCGTCGAGGGCGTACGCCGCCCAGGCGGCGCGCGGCCCGGGGCCGCCGGCGGGCGCCTGGACGCGGCCGGGGTCCAGCGCCGCCCACACCGCCTGCCGGGTGGAGCGCCAGCCGGTGGGCTCGCCGCCGCTGAGGGGGGAGTTGGCGAAGGCGGCGACGAGTACCGCGCCCAGGTGGTGCGCCAGCCGCCAGCGGCGGGCGTGGCCGAGCGGGCCGGGCCCCTCGTGCCCGGCGTCCACGCAGACCTGGACGGAGGCGGTGGCGCACATCATCGCCCGGCCGGCCGGTCCGGCGCGGTCGAAGTACGCCTCCATGGCGTGGTAGCGGGGGGTGGTGAGCAGCCGGCGCGGCGGGTTCCAGGGGTCGTGGCCGTGGCCGGAGAGGGCCAGGCCGCGGGCGCTGAGCGCGGCGCGGACGAGGGCCAGGTCGGCGGCGGCGAGGGCGGTGCACTCGGCGAGCGAGCCGGCCGGGGGTGAGCTGAGTTCGAGCTGTCCGCCCGGTTCGACGGTCAGGGTGGAACGGAGCGGGAGGTCCCGCAGGGCGGCGAGGGCGGCGGAGATCCGGGACGGTGCGACGGGGTCGCGGGGGGCGGCGGGGTCGTGGACGAGCCATTCGAGCTCCACGCCGAGGCGGCGCGGCGGGCCGGTCTTGAAGCAGATGCCGCGTACCTGGGCGTCGACCTCGGCGGTGGTGACGGGGCGGGCGCGGGGCTCCGGCGCCGGGGCCGGCGCGTCGAACACATCGGTCATGTCCCAACCTCCGGTGCGGGTGGGTGGCACGTGCTCACGGTAAGTGGTGCGGTCCGGCGGCGCATCCCCCGTACCGGGCCGTACCGGGTGTTTCCGTGCCGTTCCATGCCGGTGACGGGCGGGGGACACCGGTCCGCCGTCGCTGTTCCGCGCGGCTGGTTCGCCGTCGTCGGACCGGTGGGGCGGCGGCACGGGCCGGGGTACGGGCCGGGGTACGGTGCCGGCGGCGGACGGGGACGGTGGCTGTGCTCCGTGACCGGTGGTGCGCCACCGGGCCGGTCCGCGCGGGACGGTGGGCCTCCTCTCCGGTCTCTCCGGCCATCGGCGCGGATGGTCCCGGACATGTCTGCCCCGCCGTGCCCCTTTCGAACACATGACGGCCGAATGTGGTCCCGGGGCGGGGTGTGGCGGCGGGGCCTTCCCGCGTGGTTCCCCGGGACCGGGGGGTGTCCCGCACCGCCGGCCGGGACGGTACCGCGGGCGGTGACGTGTGCCGCGCCGGCGGTGGTGCCGGCGGGTGGTGTGCCGGTGGCCCCGGCGCCGGCGGTGAGCGGCGCCGCCGACCGCGGGACGCCTCCGTCAGCTTCCGTTCGCGGCCGGGTGCGGCGGTGGCGCCGTCCCCGCGGGCTGCGGGGACGGATGCCGGGGGGTGCCTCCGCCGGTGGGCCTCGCGGCGTCCGGCCACCGCGTTGACGGGCTCTCCCGCGGTGCTCCGCCCCGGCGTCCGTGCCCGCCCGCCGTCCGGAACGGCGGGCGGGCACGGGAGGATTCACCGTGGCGGGCCGGTCACGGCGGGCCCACCGGAGGCGTCCGCGGTGTCCGGGCCGGGTCAGTGACTCCCGTCGCCGCCGGTGCCCTGGCCGTTCTGGCCGGTCCCCTGCTCCTGCCGCCCGTCTCCGGCGCCGTTGCCGTTTCCGGCACCCTGGCCGACGCCTTCACCCTGCTGTCCGGCGCCCTGGCCCTGACCTTGGCCGATGCCCTGGCCGGCGCCGCCGGCGGCACCGTTCTCGCCGTCCTGGCCTTCCTGGTCACCCGCGCCCTCGTCACCGGCTCCGTCACCGGCGCCCGCGCCCGCGCCGCCGCCCGCGCCGATGGTGGCGCCCACGGCCTCCAGCGCCGTGGTGACCGGCTGGAAGAACGTCTCACCGCCCTGAGTGCAGTCACCGCTGCCGCCCGAGGTCAGCCCCACCGCCGCGTCCCCGGCGAACATGGCGCCGCCGCTGTCGCCCGGTTCGGCGCAGACATCGGTCTGGATCAGGCCGTTGACGATGTCGCCGTTGCCGTAGTTGACCGTGGCGTCGAGACCGGTGACGCTGCCGTCGCTGAGACCCGTGGTGCTCCCGGTGCGCTGCACCTCCATGCCGACACTGGCCTCCGCGGCCTGGGTGATCTCCTGCGCGGTGCCGTCCTGCAGGTTGACCGCGCTCGGTGCCTCCGTGGCGGGGTCGTCGTACATCACCAGGGAGAAGTCGGCGACGGGGAAGACCGACTCGGCCGTGCTGCCCAGGGTCTGCGCGCCCGCCGCGTCCGACGTCCAGGTCGTGCCGGCGGGGCCGCAGTGGCCGGCCGTCAGGAAGCCCGGCGCTCCGCCCACGTCCACGTTGAACCCCAGGGAGCAGCGTGAACCACCACTGAAGATGGCGTCGCCGCCCACGGCGAAGGGCTTGAACTCGCCCTGGCTGTGCTTGACGGACACCATGCCCGCCATGCCGCCGGTCGCCTGTTCGAGCTGAGCCATCTTCTGGCCCGTGACCGTGCGGTCGGCGATCACGGAGACCTTGTTGGTCTTGGGGTCGATCGACCAGGCGGTGCCCGGGATCGACGCGCTGGCGCTCAGCTTCCGCGTGGCCGACCTGAGTTCGGCCATGCTGTTCTCCACGATCCGGGCCTCGGCGCCCCGGGCCCGCGCCGCCTCGGCGGCCTCGTCGTTGAGGACGTTCATGACGAGCCGCCGGGACTCGTTGTCGAAGAACCACCCCGCCGCGTCACCGCCGAGGTCGTCCGCGAGGGCCGTGCCGACCTGCGCGGCGGCGGGTCCGGCGAAGGTTCTGGGGGTGGCCTCCTTGTCGTCACTGGCGTTCGCGTGGGGCAGCAGGACCGCCGCTCCCACGAGAGCGGCTGCGGCGGCGCCGGCGATGGCACCGGTCCGCTTGTTGACTCGTCGGTGGCTCAACTGACTGACCTCCATCGGGGGGCGGGCCGGCCGGTGGGGGCATCCGGCCGGCCCGGCTTGTGGGGCTGCGGCCGGAGGAGCCTGTGGGGAGTTCCCCCGGCCGTGGGTACAGGGGCGTGAGCGGTGCGTCCGTAGCTCCCCGTGCGCCTGTACTCCCACAGCTACGTACGGCGGCCGGGATCGCCTCAACCGGAGGGGAAGATGACGGGAACCGGTGCGCCCGGGGGCTTCCCGCTCCGGGATGCCGGCCCGGTGGGCCGACGGGTGCCGCCGCCCCCGGCGGGCCCGCGTACCGGCAGGTCGTCCGCCGTGTGCCGGGGACGGGGCCGGGGCTGCCGGGCCCCTGGCCCGGTCGGCGAGCGACCGCTTAGTATGCCGCCGGGGGCGGAGCCGTGATCTCGTCTCCGCCCGCCCGTCCCCGATCTGCCGACGGCTCACGGAGGCCCGGATGAAGGCATGGCGCGTCCACCGGAACGGCGAACCGCGCGCGGTGATGAGCCTCGACGAGGTCCCCGACCCCGTCGCCGGCCCCGGACAGCTCCTGCTGCGGGTCCTGGCCGCGAACGTGAACTTCCCCGACGCGCTGCTGTGCCGGGGCGAGTACCAGGTACGCCCGCCCCTGCCGTTCACCCCGGGGGTGGAGGTCTGCGCCGAGGTGGCCGCCGTCGGCGACGGAGCGACGGGCGAGGCCGGCGACCGGGTCCTCGCCCAGCCGCCGCTGCCCGGCGGCGGGTTCGCCGAGTTCACCGTCGCCGACGCGGCCAGCGTGCTGCCCGCCCCCGCCGGCCTCGGGGACGCCGAGGCGGCGGCCCTTCACATCGGCTACCAGACCGGCTGGTTCGGACTGCACCGCCGGGCCCGGCTCCAGGCGGGCGAGACCTTGCTGGTGCACGCGGCCGCCGGCGGCGTCGGCAGCGCCGCCGTCCAGCTCGGCAAGGCGGCCGGGGCCACCGTCATCGGGGTCGCCGGCGGTCCGGAGAAGGCGGCCGTCGCCCGGGACCTCGGCTGCGACCTCGTCCTCGACCGGCGTTCCGACGACGTCGTGGCCGCGGTCAAGGAGGCCACCTCCGGGCGCGGCGCCGATGTCGTCTACGACCCCGTCGGGGGCGAGGCCTACCGGCAGTCGGCCAAGTGCGTCGCCTTCGAGGGGCGCATCGTGGTCGTCGGCTTCGCCGGTGGCGCCGTGCCCGCACCCGCCCTCAGCCACGCGCTGGTCAAGAACTACTCGATCCTCGGCCTCCACTGGGGCCTCTACGCGAGCAAGGACCCGGGGGCGGTCCGCGACTGCCACCGCGAACTCACCGCGCTGGCCGCGCGGGGTGCCATCGCGCCCCTGGTCAGCGAGCGGGCGGGGCTCGACGGCGCCGCCGGGGCCGTGCAGCGGGTGGCCGACGGACTGACCACCGGCCGCGTCGTGGTGGTACCCGGCCGCTGACCCCGCCCGCCGGGCCGCTCCAGGGCTGCGAGGCGCGGGACGAGAACGGCCGGGCCTCGGCGATGACTGTCGGTCAGTACCCGATCGGCGGACGCGGGGGCGGCCGGCGCGGAGCGGCCGATGCGCCACACTGACGCGGCAGAGTCGCTCCGTGCCGTGCCCCGGCCGTATCCCCGGTTACTCCCGGGCGGCCCGCCGAGGAGGTAGTCCGCGATGGCCGTTTCCCTCTCCGTGTTCCTGCTGCTGCTGATCCTGACGGTGGTCTTCCTGCGCAGTGGATCCCTCCGGTGGTCGCACGCCACCGTCTGCGTGCTGCTGGGGTTCCTGCTCGCGGGCACCAGCGTGGGCCCGTCGGTCTACGACGGGATCTCGGCCACCGCGCAGCTCGTCAGCGGTTTCCGCCCCTGAGGACGGAGCGCCCCGGCGGCCCGTTCGAGAAGGCGCCCGGCCCTCCGCCGGAGGCCACCCGGCCCCTGCCGCCCTGCCGGCCGGCCGCCGGCCCCGGGGCGGCCTTCCCGGGTGCGGGTCTCCCGCTCCGCCGGTCGGGCCGGTCCGCTCAGGCCCCGGCCGCCATCAGCTCGGAGCGGATGAGGAACCGTACGCCCTCCGGCGCCTCCAGGGAGAAACCGCTGCCCCGGCCCGGCACCACGTCCACGATGAGCCGGGTGTGGCTCCACCGCTCGTACTGGCCGGCCGCCATCCAGAACGGCACCGTCTCCGGGAGGCCGTCCACCGTCAGCTCGCCGAGCAGGACATCCGAGCCGCCCGTCCGGAACTCGCCGGCGGGGTAGCACATCGGGGCGCTGCCGTCGCAGCAGCCGCCCGACTGGTGGAACATCAGCGGGCCGTGCATCTCCCGCAGCCGGCGCAGCAGCCCGGCCGCCGCGTCGGTCAGCTCCACGCGGGCCCTGGCTCCGGCGGTTCCGTCGGTGACCGCGTTCTCGCTCATCGCCACTCCGTCCCTGGGT
This sequence comes from Streptomyces zingiberis, assembly GCF_012034935.1. GTDB lineage: Bacteria > Actinomycetota > Actinomycetes > Streptomycetales > Streptomycetaceae > Streptomyces > Streptomyces zingiberis. The sequence goes on along the minus strand of NZ_JAATEN010000016.1, from coordinate 41,391 downwards.
TCGTCCCTCGCTTCGTCCCCCGGCTCCGCCCTGGGCCCTTTCCCCGATCCGTTCCCGGCCGGACCGGGCGGCGGCCGCGGTCCGGTGCCGTCTCTCCACGGTAGACCCCGGTGGAACCGGTGAACCCGGTGGAACCGCAGAAGCCGCGGCCCGCACGGCGGCGAACTCCCGGCGGGTGCCAGGCGCCCGGAAATGCGTTGCTCCGCCCACCGGCCGCACGGCACCCTCACCCCCGTGATGATCAGACGTGAGACCCCCGCCGACCACGACGCCGTCCGGGCCGTGCACCGCGCGGCCTTCGCCCACCCCGGTGCGGACCGAGACGCCCCGACCGCCGAGGCGGGGCTCGTGGACGCGCTGCGTGTGAGTGACGCCTGGATCCCGGCGCTCTCGCTGGTGGCCGTCCACCCCGCGGATCCGCCGGATTCCCGGGGCGCCGTGGCCTCCGGGGCGGCGGCGCACCCCGGGGAGGTGGCCGGGCACGTCGTCTGCACCCGCGCGTGGGTGGGGGACGCCCCTGCGCTCGGCCTGGGCCCGCTGGGGGTGGTGCCCGGACTCCAGCGCCGGGGTGTCGGCTCCGCCCTGCTGCACGCGGTCCTCGGGGCGGCGGACGCGCTGGGCGAGCCCCTGGTCGTCCTCCTCGGCCACACCGGCTACTACCCACGGTTCGGCTTCCGGCGGGCCGCCGGGTACGGCATCGTGCCGCCCGACCCGCGGTGGGGGGACCATTTCCAGGTCCGGGCCCTCACCTCGTACGACCCCTCGCTGCGTGGGCCGTTCACCTACGCGGAACCCTTCGGCCGCCTCTGACCCCTGCCGGGATTCCGCGCGCCCGAAGGGACCCGCCGGGGAATTTCGGGAGGCGATCGGTGAGGGGTCCGCCTTCCGCTTTTTCCGCCCTTTTCGTCGCCCGCGGCCGGCGGAACATACCGGACTCCCGTGTTCCGCCGCGGGCGTCCGGCATTCACCGCGGAACCGGCGTGGCGTGAACCGGCCGACGGCGTACCGGGGAGCGTTCCCCGGAATGGGGCCGAGGTGCGGAATTCCCTCTCTCCGGTACGCCGTGAACGCCTCACCGGACAAGGCGTCCGGTCGGCGGAGTTCGCGGCGGAAGCGGCAGCGTGTTATTTCGGCCGTGTTTCCGGGGCGCGACGGGCACCCTTGTCATGCACCCGGACGCGGCCCTACGGTGGGAGCGCTCCCACACCTGCCCCCCCACGGGTCAGCAGGAGGCCAGGTAATGCGCCGCCCGAAAGGGGCGCCGGCATCACCTGGCCTCCCGATCCGGCAGGCCGTACGTTGCGACTCTCCGCACTTTTCCCTGCGCGGCGCGCCCGAATGCACCGGTGGACTCCGTAACCGGGCAGGAATGCCCTGCCGTGCCACGGTTTTCGGGCCGCCGGAATGCGCCGGCCTCGTGCCGCGGAGGGACGTTCCGTACCGTCATGCCCCTGCCTCCGCAGACTTCCTGGGAGTTCGGACAGCTCCGCCGGCCTCTTTCCGCCCTGCCGTGCGACGCGCCCTGTCGCCTCCCGGGTTCCGGCGCGCTGCCCGGATGAGGCTCTGTCACACCAGTGCTCCCGGGGCCTCGTTCCCTGTGGGCGGATTCGGGATCGCCCCCCTTCCGTCATGGTCCACGACGATCGATTGGAGAATCATGTCCCGAACTCTTCTGGCCGGCGGTGCGGCCGCGGCCCTCCTCGCCTCTGCTCTCACCGCTTCCGCCGCCACCTCGGCGAACGCCGCGTCGTCCGACGTGCCGGCGGAGAAGATCCAGCTTGCGGTCAACACCGTCAACGGGTCGGGCTGCCGTGCGGGGACGGCCGCCGTCGCCGCCTCCCCCGACAACACGGCCTTCACCGTGACCTACAGCGACTACCTCGCCATGGTCGGGGTGGGCGCGTCGCCCGTCGACTTCCGTAAGAACTGCCAGCTCAACCTGGACGTCTACGTCCCGCAAGGTTTCACCTACGCCATCGCCAAGGTGGACTACCGCGGATACGGCTACCTGGAGAAGGGCGCGTCGGCCCTGCAGAAGGCCTCGTACTACCACCAGGGCGCCTCGGAGACGGGCACCTCGCAGAAGTCCTTCAACGGCCCGTTCGACGGCAACTGGCAGGCCGGCATCACCACGGAGTACGCGGACCTGGTCTGGGCGCCGTGCGGTGTGAAGCGCAACTTCAACATCAACACCGAACTCCGCGTGAGCAGCGGCACGTCCGACACCAGGAAGACCACCAGCTTCATGACCATGGACTCCACCGACGCCGCGGTCAGCACCACCTACCACCTCGCCTGGGAGAAGTGCTGACGCGCCCGGCGCGCGGCATACGGCCGGCGCGACGGCGTCCCGGCGGCCCGCCGGATCCCCACGGCCCGGGAGCCGGCCGCGGGGCGGGGAACGGGAACGCCGTACACGCACCAAGCCCGTGAGCGGCCCGGCGGGATTCCCGCGGGACGCGCACTACCGGTGAATCCAGGAACACAGGACTGGTGACCGGATACCAGCACCCCCCACTCCGGGCCTGCGCGGTGCTTTCCGCGCACGGTTGCGGGACTCGAAAGGCCAGGGTCGAGGCCCACCGTCGTCTCAGCGGTCACGTCCGCTGAGACGGCGGCCTCTCATCACCCGCCCGGACCATGCGGGAAACCGCCCCCGGGAAAGGCCGTACGGCGTGAGAACACGGGGTGTTCTGTTCTGAGCCGCCAATGCGCTCCGCAGTGACCTGCGCCCGTTCCACCGTCATTTCCCGGAATCGCGGGAGAGCGGCGGTGGGTGGAGGTGACGGCTCGTCGAGTTCCATTCAGCAAACGGCGTCGGGGAATCCCTGTACCCCGGCGCGGTCCACAGCAGACCGATTGGAGAACCATGTCCGGTGTACTCGCAGCGGCCGGCGCCGCGGTGGCGCTGTTCGCCTCCTCCTTCACGCCCACTCCGATCGCCACACCGCCGTACTTCACGGACGTGCCCACCGACAAGATGCTCATCACGGTGGCCACCGTCAACGGTTCGGGCTGCCCGGCCGGGACGGCCGCGGTCGCCGTCTCCGAGGACAACACGGCCTTCACCGTGACCTACAGCGACTACCTCGCACAGGTCGGCGTGGGCTCCAAGCCCACCGACTTCCGCAAGAACTGCCAGCTCAACCTGGCGATGAAGGTCCCGCAGGGCTTCACCTACGCCATCGCCAAGGTGGACTACCGCGGGTACGGCTTCCTGGAGAAGGGCGCCAACGCCACGCAGCGGGCCTCGTACTACTTCCAGGGCTCGTCCAACACGGACTTCCGCCAGAAGGACTTCAACGGGCCGCTGGACGACAACTGGCAGGTCACCCACACCACAGAGCTGGGAGCCCTGGTCTGGGCCCCCTGTGGTGAGATCCGGAACTTCAACATCAACACGGAGCTGCGGGTCAACGCCGGCACGTCCGACACCAAGAAGACCACCAGCTTCATGACGATGGACTCCACGGACGGCGACGTGAAGACCACCTACCAGATGGCCTGGATGAAGTGCCCGCAGTGACGGTGACGCACGGCGGGCGCGGACGGTGAGGGAACGGGCCTGATCACCCCTCCCCACCCCGCCCACCGGGTACGGAGCCCGCCGGCTCCACGGAACGGGTCCCGGATCGCACGCCCGCCGGGCACGACCGAGCGCGCCGGTCGTGCCCGGCGGCGCCACGCCGGCACCGCGCTCCCGTGCCCGGCACCGGGGTCCGGCGCCGGGACCGGCACCCCGCTCCCGTCAGCCCCCGGCCGGGCCTCACCAGACGTCGCCGTCCCGCCAGTCGCAGGTCAGCCCGGAGGAGAGGTCCAGCGGCGCCGAGAGGGGAAGTACGTACACCCCGCCGTCCTCCTCCGGTGTGCGCACCACCCCGGAGGGGGTGAGGGCCGAGGTCGGGCCCTGCCAGACCTGCCAGCCGCGGCCCGCGTAGAAGGCCGCCCCCTCGTCGCTCGCCGCCAGCGCGCCCAGGTCGTACGCGCCGCGCAGCAGGGTCTCCAGCGCCGCCATCATCGCCGAACCGTGGCCGCGCCGGCGCCGGTCCGGGCGAACGGCGACGGCCTCGACGTAGCCGGTGCGCAGCGCCCGGCCGCGGTGCAGCATGCTCCGCTGCACCAGCGAGGCGTGGCCGGCCAGTTCGCCGTCCTCGAAGGCCAGGGCGTGCCAGCCGCCGAGCGCGTGCTCCCAGTCGTCGTCGCTCATGTCACCGCCGAAGGCCTCGTCGAGCAGGGCCCGGGCGGCCTCGCGGGAGGCCGCGTCCAGATGCGCGGTGTGGACGAGGCGTACCCCGTCCCCCGGCCCGGTGGTCTCCACGGTCATCCGGCGGCCTCCTCGCGCGCGGTGGCCGCCTGGGGTCCGGCGGCCGGAGCGACATGGTCGCATCTCTTGCCAGGTCTCCGCCGGAGTCATAAGGTCCGCTCTCGGCGCACGTGACTGGGAGCGCTCCCATAGGCGTTCCACCCCCTCCACCCACGACCGCTGAAGGACACTCATGGCTCTCTCCGCACGCTCCCTCCGTTCGGCGCTCACCGCGCTCGTGGTGGCCGCCGGATCGCTGACCGCCTCCACGGCGGCCACCCCCGCGGCCGCCGACGCCGCGCAGGTGATCTGTGACCAGTACGGCACCGCCACGGCCGGCGGTTACGTGGTGCAGAACAACCGCTGGGGCACCGGTGCCACCCAGTGCATCGACGTCACCGGCAACGGCTTCCGGGTCACCCAGGCGGACGGCAGTGTCCCGACGAGCGGTGCACCGAAGTCGTACCCCTCGATCTACAACGGCTGCCACTACGGCAACTGCTCGCCGGGGACCCGCCTCCCCGCGCAGATCAGCTCCATCAACAGCGCCCCCAGCAGCATCTCCTACGGGTTCGGCTCGGGCGCCGTCTACAACGCCTCGTACGACATCTGGCTCGACCCGGAGCCGAAGCGCACCGGGGTCAACCGGACGGAGATCATGATCTGGTTCAACCGGGTGGGGCCGATCCAGCCCATCGGCTCCCAGGTCGGCACCGCGAACGTCGGGGGCCGCAGCTGGGAGGTGTGGCGGGGGAGCAACGGGGGCAACGACGTGATCTCGTTCGTGTCGCCGTCCGCCCTGTCCAGCTGGAGTTTCAACGTCATGGACTTCGTCCAGGAGACGGTCCGCCGTGGCATGGCGGCGAACAACTGGTACCTGACCAGCGTCCAGGCCGGCTTCGAGCCGTGGAGCGGCGGCGCCGGGCTCTCCGTGAACTCGTTCTCCTCCTCGGTGAACTGACCCGCGAGGCGGATCACCGCGCCCCGGCGGCGGAGTTCCTGGAGTGGCCCCGGGCCACCCCTCGGGACCCGTCCCCGGGGCGCGGGTGTTCCCCGGGGGCCCGGCCGCCCTGCCGGGCCGCGCCGGAGACGGCCGGAACCCCCTCCCGGAGGCGCCCGGCCGCGTCCCCTCGCGCGCGAAAGGCGGTCCGGCCACGCGGCCCGCCCCCCGGCCTCTAATCTCGGTGCACGGCGGCTGATCGCACAGCCGTCCGCATGGGGAGGTACGGGATGACGGAGCAGGTGGACGTGGTCGTCATCGGCCTGGGGCCGGGCGGCGAGTACGCCGCGGGCGCGCTGGCCGAGGCCGGTCTGGAGGTGGCCGGGGTCGAGTCGGGGCTCGTCGGCGGCGAGTGCCCGTACTGGGGGTGCGTGCCCAGCAAGATGATGATCCGGGCCGGGAACCTGCTCGCCGAGGCCCGGCGCGTCCCGGGGCGGGCGGGGGAGGCCCGGGTGACCCCCGGCTGGCAGGAGGTCGCGGGCCGGATCCGCCGGGAGGCCACCGACGACTGGAACGACCAGGTGGCGGCCGACCGCCTCACCGCCAAGGGCGGCCGGCTCGTCCGCGCCCGGGGCCGCCTCACCGGACCGCGCCGGGTGACGGCCGGTGACCTGGACTTCGAGGCGCGCCGCGGGGTCGTGCTGGCCACCGGCGGCCGGCCCCGGATCCCCCCGGTCAACGGGCTCGCGGACACGCCCTACTGGACGAACCGGGAGGCGATGGAGGCGGCCGAGCTGCCCCGGTCGCTGCTCGTCCTGGGCGGGGGCGCCATCGGGACGGAGATCGCGCAGGTCCTCGCCCGCTTCGGCGTCCGGGTCACGCTCGTCGAGGGAGGGGAGCGGCTGCTGTCGCAGGAGGAGCCCGAGGCGGGGGACCTGGCCGCGGCGGCGCTGCGGGGCGACGGGGTGACGGTGCTCACCGGTGTCCGGGCGCGCGAGGTCCGCCACGACGGTGCCGGGTTCACCCTGGTGCCCGACGGGGACGCCGAGCCGCTCCGCGCCGAGCGGCTGCTCGTCGCCACCGGCCGGGAGCCGGCGCTCGGCGACCTCGGCGTCGCGTCGGTGGGCCTCGACCCGGAGGCCCGTGCGGTGGACACGGACGGGCAGCTGCGGGCCGCGGACGGCCTCTGGGCGGTCGGTGACATCACCGGGCGCGGCGCCTTCACCCATGTCTCGATGTACCAGGCGCAGATCGCCGTCCGGGACATCCTCGGCACACCGGGGCCCGACGCCGACTACCGGGCGCTGCCCCGCGTCACGTTCACCGACCCCGAGATCGCGGCCGTCGGGCTCACCGAGCGGCGCGCCCGCGAGCGGGGCCTGCGGGTGCGGACCTCGGTGCTGGACCTGGCCACCTCGACCCGCGGCTGGATCCACGGGCCCGGCGGCGAGGGGTTCCTCAAGCTGGTCGAGGACGCCGACCGGGGAATCCTCGTCGGCGCGACCTCCGCGGGACCGGCCGGGGGAGAGTTGCTGTACGGGCTGAACGTCGCCGTGCACGCGGAGGTGCCGGTCGAGCGGCTGCGGCACATGATCTACACCTATCCGACGTTCCACCGGGCCGTGGAGCCCGCCCTGGCCGCCCTCCGCTGAGCGGCTGAGCGGTCCCGCGCCGCCGGCCGGGGGAGTCCGCCCCGTCCGGCGGCCCGGTCCGCCGCCAGAACTGGTTGAATGGGGAAAGAAAGCGGCGAAAGGTGGTCCCCGGTGAGCAATGTCGAGACGGAGCCCGTGGTCGTGCGCTGCGGGACGGCGGAGGACGACCCGCGCCCGAGCGCGGTACCGGAGGTCGAGGTCCTCACCCCGCGGGACGTACCGCTGGGCGGCCCCCGCGCGATGACCGTCCGGCGCACCCTGCCGCAGCGCTCCCGGACCCTCATCGGCGCCTGGTGCTTCGCCGACCACTACGGCCCGGACGACGTCGCCGCCACCGGCGGCATGGATGTCGCGCCCCACCCGCACACCGGCCTCCAGACCGTGAGCTGGCTGTTCAGCGGGGAGATCGAGCACCGCGACAGCCTGGGCAGCCACGCCCTCGTCCGGCCGGGCGAGCTGAACCTCATGACCGGCGGCCACGGCATCAGCCACTCGGAGGTCTCCACGGGACGGAGCGGCGTGCTGCACGGCGTCCAGCTGTGGGTGGCCCTGCCGGAGGAACACCGCCACGCCGCGCGGGACTTCCAGCACCACGTGCCCGGGGCCGTCCGGCACGGGGGCGCGGAACTCCGTGTCTTCCTGGGCTCCCTCGCCGGGCACACCTCACCGGTGAAGACCTTCACCCCGCTGCTCGGCGCCGAGCTCACCCTGGACCCGGGCGCGGAGGTCACCCTCCCCGTGGACCCCGGCTTCGAACACGGTCTGCTCGTGGACCACGGTGACCTCAGGCTGGCCGGCGCCCCGCTGCACCGCGCCGAGCTGGGCTTCGTCCACGCCGGGAGTCGCGCCCTGACCCTGGCGAACGCCTCGGCGGAACCGGCCCGGGGGGTGCTCCTCGGCGGAGTGCCGTTCGAGGAGGAGATCGTCATGTGGTGGAACTTCATCGGCCGCAGCCATGACGACATCGCCCGCGCCCGGGAGGACTGGGAGCGCTCCGCCGACCGTTTCGGCGCCGTCGAGGGGTACGCCGGGGACCGCCTCCCCGCCCCGGCCCTGCCCAACGCCGTCATCCGCCCGCGCGGCAACCCGCAGCGCCGCTGACCCGGCCCCGGATCCGGTGCCCCGTGCTGGGGGAGCCGAGCCCGGGCGAACGCGAGCGGCCCGCGTACGGGGCGTCGGCGTACGGACATGTTCGATGGAACGTACGGTGATTATTCCGCCACGCTGAGTGCCGCCGATCGCGGAGATGCCGCGGTGGCGTACGCACGTGGAGGTGGCCGCGTATGACGGAGAGCAGCGACGGGACGGCTTGCGACGTGGAGCGCGAGCCCGCGCCTTCCGACAGTCTGCGGACCTTCGGGGCCGTCGTCCAGGCCCTGCGGGAGCACGCGGGGCTCAGCCGGGCGGACTTCGGGACGCACGTCAACTTCTCCCGGCACACCGTGGAATCGGTGGAGCTGGGGCGCCGGATGCCCGACGAGTCGTTCGTGGAGCGGGCGGACGAACTGCTGGGCTCCACCGGGGCCCTGCGGAAGGCGGCCAGGCACCTGACGCGGGGTGAGGTCGGGCTGGCGGCCTGGTTCCGGCGCTGGGCCCGGCTGGAGAAGGTGGCGGTGAGCCTGTGCACGTACGAGTGCCGGCTGGTGCCGGGGCTGCTCCAGTCGGAGGGGTACGCCCGGGCAGTGTTCGAGAATCATCTCCCTCCGCTGACCGACGAACAGTTGGAGGCGCAGGTTGCCGCACGGCTGGAGCGGCAGATGATGCTGCGCGCACGGCCGGAAGTGCCGTTCAGCTTCATCGTGGAGGAACATGTCTTCCGGCGTGGGTTCGGCGAGGCGGAGGAGATGCGGAAACTGTTCGATCATGTGCTGGAACACAGTGCTCCGCGCAACGTTGTGCTCCAAGTCGTGCCGCTGAGAGCCAAGTTGCACGCGTGCCTGGACGGTCCGTTGCAACTCGTCGAAACTCCCGAGCGGAGGCGTCTCGCGTATGCCGAAGGGCAGGAGAACGGACGGCTGATCGCTGACCCGAAGGAAGTGAGCCTTCTCCGGCAGCGCTATGACACACTGCGCTCGCAAGCCCTCAACCCCACAGACTCACGCCGCCTGTTGGAGCGACTTCGAGGAGAGCTATGAGCCCGATGGAACGTGCCTGGTTCAAGTCCAGCTACAGCGGCAGTGCAGGGGACAGCTGTGTCGAGGTCGCCGTCACCGAGCGGGCCGTGCGTGTGCGGGATTCCAAGGACGTGACGCGCCCTCACCTCGCCGTCGGGCGTGCGGAGTGGTCGCGGTTCGTCACTACGTTCGCGGGCCCGCAGGACTCCGCGGGCCTGCTGTAGCGGATTCGGGGAGCGCTATGAGCACGTCCGAACGTGACTGGCACAAATCCAGCTACAGCAGCGCGCAGGGGGACAGCTGTGTCGAGGTCGCCGTCACCGAGCGGGCCGTGCGCGTGCGGGACTCCAAGGATGTGGCGCGTCCTCACCTCGCCGTCGGGCGTGCGGAGTGGTCGCGGTTCGTCGGGTTCGCGGCCGGAGTCTGAGCCGGCGCCCGAGTCACCCCGCCGCCGGGCCGCCGTCGCCCCGCCGGGGGAGACGCCGTGTTCGCGGACCGCTCGTCCCCCACGCCACATGCTGCCCCACCCACACGCCCCATGGAGGAGATCCGGATGCGCCGACCGCGTACACAGCTTGCCGCAGTGATCGTCGCGAGCCTGGCCCTGCCGGTGACGCCCGCGCTGGCCGCGCAGGCGGCCGGGTGCGCCGACCCGTCGGTCTCCCTGACCGTGGAGGAACGGCGCGCGGCCGGGCCCGTGCCCCAGGAGATCCTGCGGCGTTCCGGGTTCGACACGGCCGGTTCGCGATTCGCCCGGGCCCTGTGCCGTGCGGACTCCTACCGCCAGGCGCGGGACGTGGTGACGGGGCACGGGCAGCGGCTGTGGCAGCGCGCGGTGGAGCGGGCCCAGGGGCGCGGCCCGGCGGGTGGGGACCTGAGCCGCGCGGACGACCGGCCCCTGTACTGGGCGCGGCTGGAGATGACCGCGGCCCTGCGGCAGTGGCAGCCCGGATTCGCTCTCCCCGAGGCCCGGCGCGCGGAACTGCACGACCGGCTGGAGCGCGGCTCGCGCGGCCAGGACGCCGTCGACTTCCCCGGCGGGCGGGAGAACGGGCCGCGGCGGGTGCTGGTCACCGGCTTCGACCCGTTCACCCTGGACCGGGACATACGGATCAGCAACCCCTCCGGCGCCACCGCGCTCGCGCTCGACGGCACGGTGCTGCGTACCGCGGCGGGCCCGGTCCGGATCGAGACGGCCATGTTCCCCGTGCGCTGGGCGGACTTCACCCGGGGCACGGTCGAGCGGGCGCTCCGCCCGCACCTGCCACAGGTCGACCTGTTCGCCACCGTCAGCCAGGGCCGTCCCGGACAGTTCGACATCGAGCGCTTCAACGGGGCCTGGCGGGGGGCCTCCGCCGACAACGACGGCGTCTCCGCCCCCGGGCCGACGCCGGTGCCCGGTGGTGAGCCGCCGCAGTGGACGGTGACCACCCTGCCCCACCAGGCCGTCACGTCCACGCCGACGGGCCGGTTCCCGGTGCGGGACAACACCCAGGTCGTCGAGGTCCCGGCCGGTGCGGACCAGGCGGTGACGCGCCCCGGTGGCCCGACCGAGGGCTCCACCGCCCGTCAGGGCGGCGGCGGGGACTACCTGTCCAACGAGATCGCCTACCGGGCGACGCTGCTGCGTGACCGCCTCGGCCTGGACATCCCGGGCGGCCATGTGCACACCCCCGTGCTGGAGTTCGGCGCGGGCAACGAGGACCCGGGCACGGGACGGATCACCGATCCGGAATTCCTCCGGAACCGGCAGGACATCATCGACCAGGTCCGTTCGATCATCCGGGTGGCCGCGGAACAGGACGCCGTCCCGGACCGCCGCGTGCCCTGAGCGCACCGGGCGGCGGCTTCCGCCCCCGGTCCGGCACCACCGGCCGGGCGCCCGCCGGCCGGTACAGAGGGGCCCGCCCCTCGTCGTCCAGGCGCGGGGCGCTGCCGATGGCGTCGGCCACCTGGGGCGAGGGGCCGTGCTCGCGGCCCTGCTCCAGGCGCGCGTGGTCGCCGGTGGTCATTCCGGCCAGGACGGCGGCCTCCTCGCGCCGCAGCCCCGCCGTGAGCGCGCGGTGAACTCGCGGTGCCCGCGGCGGAGTGCTACGGCCCGCTGACGACCGGGTCCGCCAGGACCTGGGTCAGCGCCCGGGTCTGGACGTCGTCCGGGTCGGGGCCGGGCCGGGCCGCCACCGTGATGAGGGCCTTCCACAGGGCCCAGCCGCGCGCCCGCCGCCAGGTGTCGTCCGGGAGCCCGGCCGCCTCCCGGAACACCTGTCGCTCCTCACCGGTGAAGTACGTCCACGCCATGACGAGGTCGCAGGCCGGGTCGCCGACCCCGCAGGTGCCGAAGTCGATGACGGCGGAGAGCCGCCCGCCGGTGGTGAGGAGGTTGCCGACGGCGACGTCCCCGTGGAACCACACCGGGGGCAGCGGCCACGCGGAGGTCAGCGCCTCGGCCCAGACGGCCCGGCAGGCGGCGGTGTCCACCACGTCCCGGAGCAGGCCGAGGGAGCGCTCGACCTCGTCGCCGTAGGCGCTGGGGTGGCAGCCGCGGAAGAAGGAGTGCCTCCCGGCCGCCGGGCCCTGCCGGGCGGGTGCCGCGCGGAGTTCCGTCAGGAAGTGGCCCAGATCACGCGCCAGTTGGGTCCGGTCGACGTCCGGGGCGGCCTCGACGGTCGTGCCGGGCAGCCAGCGGCGCACCGACCAGGGGAAGGGATAACCGGCCGCGGGGCGGCCGACCGCGACCGGCGCGGGCACCGGGAGCGGCACCTGGCCCCGGAGAAGCGGCAGGCAGCGGTCCTCCTTCTCGACGGCCGCCACATACCCCTCGGCGCTGGGCAGCCGCACGGCGAGCGCGTCGCCCAGCCGGAAGGTCCGGTTGTCCCAGCCCTGCCGTTCCACGGGGCGGACGGGGAGGTCGCTCCAGTGGGGGAACTGGCCGGCGATCAGGGCGCGGACGAGGTCGGTGGTGATGGTGTCACTCACGGGCCGGGCGGTCGCTTTCTCCAGGGGGCGGGGGCCGGAGACGGGACGGAGGGGCGAGGGGACGCCGGGCACGCGCCTGGACGGAGCGCTTCTCCGCGTGGGTCCGCCCGGAGCATCCGGCACCGGAGCCCGGTGGCACAACCGGATTTCGGCCCGGCCCGGTCCGGGGCCTGCCCCGCGGGCGCCCAGGGGGAGAAGCGGCTTCGGGAGCACGCGGGAAACGCGGGCCCGTCTCACCGGCGTGAGTCCGCCCCACCGGGCCCGGCGGGGCGGATGCCTGGTGTCGCCCGGGGCCGGTGATCAGTCCGTCCGGCGCAGGCCCGCGACGAGGAGGGCGGCCATACGGCGCGCGTCGTAGCGGGGGTCGTTCTCCGCGCCGACGCAGAGATTGCCCACCCCGCGCAGGAGTGCGTAGGCGGACAGATCGGTGAGTTCGGGGCGGATCTCGCGGGCGGTGGTCGCCGCGCCGAGGAGTTCGGTGCAGACGGGGAGGAGGTGGTCGAGGAAGTAGGCGTGCAGGGTGTCGAAGCCGGCGGTGTCGGACCGGAGTGCCCCGGCGAGGCCGTGCTTGGTGACGAGGAAGTCGACAAAGAGATCGATCCACTGTGCCAGGGCCGCGTGTGGGCTCGCGTTGCTCGCCAGCAGGGCCGGCCCGGCCTCGGCGCAGGTCTCCACCTGGTGCCGGTAGACGGCGGCGACGAGATCGGCCCGGGTCGGGAAGTGGCGGTAGATGGTGCCCACCCCGACCCCGGCCTCCGCCGCGATCTCACGGACCGGCGCGTCCACGCCGGACCGGACGAATACGGCGGCGGCCGCGTTGAGCAGTGCCTCCTGGTTGCGCCGGGCGTCCTTCCGCCGGGGCCGGGCCGCCACCTGCCCGGCCTGCTCCGCGCGCTCCTCGCCGTCGTTCACCGCCACTGCCTCCACTGTCCCGCCGCCCGTCGTGAGCTGCTGTGTTCGCCGTGCGTTGCTAAATGGAACAAGGTTCCGTATTGTTTTTCCGGAACGTCGCTCCGCTTCATCCATGATGTCAGAGCGTTCGGCCGAGGGCCAAGCCATGCCTCGCGCATCTCTCCCACCCCACCCGTCACCCGTAACGGAGGACCCCGTCCATGCTGTACCGCACCCTGGGCCGCACCGGAATCCAGGTCAGCTCCCTCGCGCTCGGCGCGATGAACTTCGGCGCCATCGGGCGCACCACCCAGGACGAGGCCACCGCCCTGGTCGACGCCGCCCTCGAATCCGGGATCAACCTCATCGACACGGCGGACCGATACGCCTCCGGCGAGTCGGAGGAGATGGTCGGCAAGGCCATCGCCGGCCGGCGTGACGACCTCGTGCTGGCGACCAAGACGGGCCTGCCGATGGGGGAGGAGCGCAACCACCGCGGCGCCTCCCGCCGCCGGCTGACCACGGCGCTCGACGGCAGCCTCCGCCGTCTCGGCGTCGACCATGTCGATCTCTACCAGATCCACCGCTGGGACCCGGACACCGCCGACGACGAGACCCTCTCCGCCCTGACCGACCTCCAGCGCGCCGGCAAGATCCGTTACTTCGGCTCCTCGACCTACCCCGCGTACCGCGTCGTGCAGGCGCAGTGGGCCGCACGTGAACACCGCCTGAGCCGCTACGTCACCGAACAGCCCAGCTACTCGATCCTGCAACGCGGCGTCGAGACCGACGTGCTGCCCGTGACCGAGGAGTACGGGATGGGGGTGCTGGTGTGGAGCCCGCTGGCCTCCGGCTGGCTGTCCGGCGCGGTCCGCGCCGGCCGGGAGATCACCACTCACCGCTCGCGGATCCTGCCGGACCGTTTCGACCTGGACCGCCCGGCCAACCGGGCCCGGCTCGACGCCGTCGAGCGGCTGGCCGCCGTCGCCGACGAGGCCGGCCTGACGCTGATCCAGCTCGCGCTGGGCTTCGTGACCGCGCACCCCGCCGTGACCAGCGCGCTCATCGGTCCCCGCACCCTGGACCACCTGCGCGCCCAGCTCGACGCCGCCGGCACCGTGCTGACCGCCGACGTGCTCGACGCCGTGGACGCGATCGTCCCGCCCGGCACCGACCTCGCACCCGAGGAGAAGCAGAACACCCCGCCCGCCCTGCTCGACCCCTCCCTGCGGCGCCGCTGATCACGCCGGACGCGCTCCGCCCCGGTGGCGGGGCGGCACCGGGGCGGGTGACGGCACCGGAGCGCGGGGCGGGGGAGCGGTACCCGGAGGACGGGGCCGCGGCGGGTCGAGGGGCCCGGCCCCGTACCGCTGAGGGTGGCCCCGGACCACCCGGACCACCCGGACGACCCGGACGACCCGGACGACCCGGACGACCCGGACGACCGGGGCCACCGGCACGGACGGCGCCGGCCACGGGGGACCGCGGGGCCGTCCGGCCGGGGCGGCGGGATCAGCCGGTCACCTCCTCGTCCCCGGCCAGGGCCGTGGTGCGCTCGGTGACCGTCGTGCGCAGGCGGGTCACGGCGGAGTCCAGGTCCTCGCCGTCCGCTTCCGCGTTCCGGGCCTGCTCCGCGATCTCCTCCAGGTTCCGCAGCGCGGTGCCGGAGCCGTAGAACGTCTCGTACAGCTCGCGGTAGGCGTCCTTGTAGACCTCGTCGAAGGCGTCCAGTTCGAGGAAGCGTTCCTTGAGGACGTGACCGCCCCGCATCCCCTGGGGTCGCTCACCGGCCTCACCGGCCTCGCCGTCCCCGTCCGATTCGCCCGCCGCGCCCTCGCCGGGCGGCCAGGCGTTGTCCCGGGCCGCACCTCCGGGACCGCCGGGGAAGCCGCCGCCGTCCTGCTGGGCCCCGGCGCCCGGGCCGGTCTCCCGCGCGTCACCGTTCCCGGTGGTGTCACCGTTCCCGGTCCCTTCCTCACCTGCGGCGTCGCCCCCCGCCCGGCCGGGACCGCCGCCCATGCCGCCGCCCATGCGCAGCTCGTCGTCGGGGCCCGCCGCGGTGTCACCGCTCATGCTGAGGTTGTAGTCCCAGCCGAGCACCGAGAACTTCTTGGTGTCCAGGTCGTACCGGAGCAGGTAGTTGTTGCCCGGCCCGGCCATGTCGTCGAAGTTCAGCAGCAGGTTCTGCGTCGCGACGTAGCGGGCGAAGGACTCCACGTCCACATAGGTGCCGAGTTCCTCGGCGAACTCCTCGTCGGACGCCTCCTCGGCCCACTTGGCCAGCCGCATCACGGGGGAGAGGTCCTGGCTGCCCTTCAGGTTGAGCTGGCGGAAGGACTCCTCGTAGTCCGTCGGGTCGTCACCGCGGTAGGCGAAGCTGCCGCCGGCCCGTGCCTTGTAGAGCACGGCGTTGCCGCCGCCGTCGCCGGTGGATTCGGCGTAATCGGTGTCCGGGTTCTCGACCATGAGCCGGGTGACGGCCGGTCCGTTGTTGACCTGGACCGCCGAGAAGGCGTACCGCTCGGCGGGCTCCCCCGAGGCGTCCGTCAGCGAGAGCGAGAGCGCCTCGTTCAGCGGCACCTGCCCGTCGCTGCCCGGGCGGACGGAGATCTCCCGCTCACCCTGGTAGGCACGGCCCTCGATGTACTCATCGATCTTGATGAGCCAGGGGAGTTCCTCCGGCTTGTCCGGTGAGAGCTCGTACATCGTCATCCCGCCGCCCCGGCCCTGCTGGGGGGCCTCTTGGGCGGCGCCGCCGTCCTGTGGGGTGTCACCTTCCTCCGCGAGGGCCTCCTGGGCCGTGCCGCCGGCACCGTTCGTGGCGCCGGCGTCCTGGCCGTCCTGGTCCTGCGGCTCCTGGCCGCCGTCCTGGCCGCCCTGGTCCTGGCGCTCCTGCTGATCTTCCTGGCCGTCCGGCCCGAACATCCGGCCGCGCGCGCCGCCCCGTGCGTCGTCCCCGCGCAGGGACATCAGGGTGGAGTTCCCCTTCAGCCGGATGCCCACGTCCTCCAGGTGGACCCCGTCGATGGTGAGATCCGCCTTGATGTAGTCCTTGGTGCCCTCCTCCTCGAACTCCTTCATCATCCGGTCGAACGCGTCCTCGTCGTACTCCAGCTGGATGGAGTGCGCCACCGAGGTGTCGTAGAGCCCGACGGTGCCCCGGACGTCCTCGGTGATGAGGTCCGCCTCGGCGCGGGACGCGGAGGTGACGTACGGGGACACGCGGACGTCACCGAACGCGATCAGCGTCACCGCCAGCCCCGCGCACACCACTGCCAGGGACTTTCCGTGCTGCCGCAGGGAGACGGGCACCCGGTCCCGCAGTTTCCGCCCGCGCGCCTTCCGTGCCCGCGCCATCAGAGATCCGTCTGGTCGTAGCCGGTCAGTACGGTCACCCGCTGGCCGGAGGTGCGTTCCTGCAACGCGGAGACCAGTTCGCCCGGTTCGTGCCCCTTCTTCATGCGTACCGTGTAGAACACCTCGACCAGGGCGCCGCCACGGATGGTCTCGGTGGAGACCAGCTCGAACTCGGAGGTGTAGCGGATGAGGACGTCGCGGATGGCCGGGGTGTGGTCCTCGCCGGCCGGCAGCTGCACCTTGACGACCTGACGCTGGATGGACAACTGGAACCAGTTGAACTTGGACATCACCACGATGACCACGCAGATGACCACCGCGGCCACCGCCGCCAGGCTGTAGAAACGGGCCCCGCACGCCATGCCGATCGCCATCGCCAGGAAGACGAAGCCGACATCCCGGGTCTCCTTGATCGCGTTCCGGAACCGGATCACGGACAACGCGCCGACCAGGGAGAACGCACGGGCGAGATTGGACCCGACGACCAGCATGATCAGCGCCACGACCATGCCGACGATGACCAGGGTCTGCACATAGGTCTGGCTGTAGGAGATGTTGCGGTGCGTGTACCGGTAGACGTAACCGATCAGCGTGGACAGGACGAACGACAGCGTCATGGCCACGATCACGTCGGTGACGCTGAACGTGCCGCTGAGTTCCTGGAGTTCGAAGTTCACCGGGCTCCTGCTTTCAGGTGCGCGGACGCGGAGGCGTGACGCGCAGTCGGCTGTCCGTTCGACGGACGGCCGGGGAGGGTGGGGGACGGATGGTCGGATTCGCGGATGTGGAAGACGGACCGGGGCGCCTTGCCGAACGCCTCGATCGACTGGACGTACTTGGAGACGCGGATCAGTGAGAGATTCCGCCGGGCGGCCAGATCGGTGATCCAGTACGGGGTGCGCTCGTTGACCTTGACCTCCATCACCGCCAGGTGCGGCGGGATGGTGAACCGGTTCTCCGGGGTGGGCGTGCCCAGGTGGAAGTCGCGGTCCCGGCCACGGACGCGCCGGTCGAGGGTGACGCGCAGCCCACTGTCCATACCCCGGCCGACCAGTGCCTCGCGCTGGTAGCCGGTGATCGCGGTGGGCCGCAGGTCCAGCCGCACGACGAGTTCCAGCACTTCCTGGAGGAAGGCGCTCTCCCCCGCCGCGTGGCCGATCATTTCCCGCCCGTCGCACAACCGGCGGGCGGTGGCGTAAGGGAGGGTGACGCGGCGCTTCTGGGT
The DNA here is from genome assembly GCF_012034935.1 of Streptomyces zingiberis. Classification (GTDB taxonomy): domain Bacteria; phylum Actinomycetota; class Actinomycetes; order Streptomycetales; family Streptomycetaceae; genus Streptomyces; species Streptomyces zingiberis. Next base: position 23,933 of record NZ_JAATEN010000016.1, on the reverse strand, counting down.
GACGCGGTTGACGCGTTGTTTGATCTCCACACAGACCGGCGAGTCGTCGGTCACCGTCTCCGGGGCGCCGTAGTGCCGGACGCGCAGCTTGCGCCGGAACTTCAGCCCTTCGATCTTCTCCCAGTAGAACCGCAGCCCCGGGGTGTCGTAGTAGAGACTCCACACCCCGTAACCGCCGGCAGGGCTGTGGGGATCGTGGTCCATGCGCCCGGCCAGCTCGTCGCGGATGTCCGCCGCCTCCTCGACGGGGACGAGGTACTTCAGCTCGAATCGGTTGAAGGAGCGCAGCCGGTCCGCCGCCCGCGCCGTCCGTTCACCGCTGTCTCCGCCGGGCGTATCGCCGGCTCCGGCCCGGCCTCCGGGCCTGTCAGGGGCTTCCCGCCCCCGTGCCTCCGGGCTCGCGGCCCGCTCGGGTCGTGACTCCAACCCGCCTCCTCGGTCGTGGTGCTCCGGTCCTTCCGGCGCGCCCCAGACAACCGGGCCGGGGTGAGAAAGCTCTGAGAAAACCGGCAGAATTCCCGGAGAAAACCGGAGGGCCGCCAGGTGGACGGGGAGGGGGGCCGGCCGGGCCGGCCCCCCTCGTTGTGCCGGGAGTCCGCAAGGAGCGCCGCGGCCCCCGGCGCACAACGCGGTCGTCCATGTGCTGCGCCGGCGACCTCCTCGCCGGCCGGCTCACCAGCAGCGCCGACCTGCGCCCGGCCACCGAACGGCCGTCGGCCCGTTCGTGGCATTCGGGTCATTGACGGGCTTCTCCCGCCGGTCTCAGCGGAGGACCCGCTCCACGAACGCGTCGAGGTTGCCGCACAGGCGCTCGATCTGCTCCTCGACGGTGAGGGACTCCTCCATGCGCCCGCCCGGTGCCGCCTTCTTCCTGCCCCGGACGTACAACGAGCAGTCCAGGTCGGAGCAGATGTAGAGGCCCACCGAGTTGCCTTCACGGCCTGCCGGGCCCGCCTTGGGGGCGGTCATGAGGGAGATGCCACTGCCGGGATGCGTGGTCAGGCACAGCGCGCACATGCTGCGGCGCAGGAAACCGCGGCTGCCGGAGACGGCGCGCAGGGACAGGCCGACGAGTTCGCCGGCGCGTTCGACGACGAGATAGCTGCGATGGGGCGCGGACAAGTCGAACCAGCCCAGGAAGTCCAGATCGTCCCAGTGGTCGAGGTCCGTCAGGTTCTTGGGCAGGGGGAGGCGTTTGGCCTGGCCCTTCGAGCAGTTGACGAACGAGGTACGGATGTCGTGCTCGGTCAGGGGTTTCACGGAGAATCCTTCGAGGGGTGAGATGGGCGGTGGCGGACACGGCCCCGGTTCGCTAGGCCGGAGCGTCCTGTCCGGCGTGGGCCGGTGTCTTCTGCCGCACGGTGAGGCCCGCGACCAGGGCGGCGAGCAGCAGGACGCCCGCCGACCACCGGTAGGCGACGGAGAAGCCGTGCACGATGCCTTCGTCGAGGGTCACGCCTCCGTCGGCCGGATCGCGCAGGTGCGAGTGGACGTAAACGCCGGTGGCGCCGGTGGCGATGGTGTTGAGCAGTACGGTGCCCAGCGAGGCGCCCATCTGCTGAACGGTGTTGAGGACGGCGGAGGCCACACCGGCGTCCTGCGCGGGCACGCCGGCCGTGGCTGTCGCGTAGACCGGCATGAAGGTCAGGCCCATGCCCAGACCGAGCAGCAGCAGGGCGGGCAGTACGTGCGGGACATACCGCGCATGCACGGTCAGGCTGCTGAGCAGCACCATGCCGGCGGCGGCCAGCACCATGCCGGACGACATCACGATGCGTGGCGCCGTACGGGGCAGGAGGCGGGCCGCGATCTGGGTCGCCCCGATGACGATACCGGCCGAAATCGGCAGGAAGGCCAGGCCCGTCCGCACCGGCGGGTAGCCGAGGACGACCTGGAGGTAGTACGTCAGGAACAGGAAGACGCCGAACATGCCGATGGTGGCCAGGCCCATCGTCGCGAGCGATCCGGCTCGGACACGGTCCTTGACGATGCGCAGCGGCAGCAGCGGGCTCGCCGCGCGGCTCTGCCACCGCACGAAGGCCGCGAGCAGGATCACGCCGGCCGCGAGCGGCGTGAGCACCGCGGGGCTGGACCAGCCGCGAGGTTCGGCCTCGCTGAAGCCGTACACGAGGGCGACGAGCCCGCCGCAGCCCAGCAGCGCGCCCGGCACGTCCAGGTGCCCGCCCCGGCGGCCGGAGCGGTCGCGCAGGAAGGCGACCGCTCCGAGCAGGGCGGCCAGCGTGATGGGCACGTTGACGTACAAGGACCAGCGCCAGGTCAGATACTCGGTCAGCAGACCGCCCACGATCAGCCCGGCCGCGCTGCCGGCGCCGGCCAGCGCGCCGTACACCCCGAACGCCCTGGCCCGCTCCTTGGGGTCGGTGAACGTCGTGGTCAGCAGTGACAGGGCCGAGGGCGCCAGGATCGCGGCGAACGCGCCTTGCAGGGCCCGCGCCGTGAACAGCATCCCGGGACCGGCCGCCGCGCCGCCCAGTGCGGAGGCCGCGGCGAACCCGGCCAGGCCGATGACGAAGGAGCGTTTGCGGCCCACCAGATCGGCGACGCGGCCGCCGAGCAGCAGCAGCCCGCCGAAGGCCAGGGTGTAGGCGGTGATCACCCACTGCCGGTCCCCGTCCGACATGCCGAGATCGCGCTGGGCGGAGGGCAGCGCGATGTTCACGACGGTGCCGTCGAGGATCACCATCAGCTGGGCGAGGGCGATGACGGCCAGTGCCCACCAGCGCTGCGGATCCGGGTCCGGTGCCGGGGCCGGTGCCGGTGTCGGGGCCGGGGGCGCGGTGGGAACCTCGCGGTCCGGGGGACGGCCGGCGGCCACCGAAGGGCCGGGGGCCGTGGAAGGGGCGGACGGGAGGGATTCCCCTCCGGGATGTTTCCTGCTCATGGCGATCACGTACGTTTCGTGTCGAAGTGCTGCCGGGACGGTCGCGGTGGTGACGGGCCGGTGTACGCAGCACGAGGGCACGGCACGGCGGTGGGGCAGCGGGAACCGCGCACAGCACCCGGGGCTTGCCGCACCAGTCGCGTGTCACTCACGCCGGTGCTCTCACCGGCCGTGGAACGGAGCGTGCCGAGACCACGGTGACCGGCGAAAGAAGGGCCCGTCTTCGGGCGCGCGCCCCCGCGGCCCGCGCGGCGGCGAACCGCACGGGCCAGGGCATCCCGTGACGCGGCATCTCAGGACGATGCCGAGGACAGGGAACGAGAAGGGGGAAGAACTACCGCGCGCCGCAGAGGAGGGAGGGCACACGGCCGGAGGCAACTATGGCCGCAACGCATTCGGCACGGTCCATGTCTCTCGCCTCCTTCCGGGCAGGGCACGCGGTGCGTGTCCCGATCAGGGCACGCGGTGCGTGTCGACGCCGAGCGCGCCGAGCGGGGTGGCAGAGAACCTGCCACGCGAAGTCCCGAACAGGCTATCCCATCGGCGCCACCGCGCGACCGGAATTACCGGCCCCCTCCGCCCGTGCGCCCGGCATGGGTGATGGCTCGGGGCGGAAGCCCGGTGGCACCCCCGGTGCCACCGGTGTCCGGCGGGCACCCGGACGCCCGGTCACGGGCGCCCGCCGGCGGGCCGTGGCTCCGGGACGTCCGCCGCCGCGGGGCCCCGGCCGAAGGCGGCGGCCTGGAGTTCGTACAGCTCGCGGAAGCGGCCTCCCGGCCGGGCCAGCAGCTCGGCGGGCGAACCGGACTCGACCAGTTCGCCCTCGTGCAGGACGTGGATCAGGTCCGCGTGGCGGACCGAGGCCATGCGGTGGGTGATCAGCACGATCGTCTGCCCGGCGTCGGCGAGCCGGCGGATCTGGCGGAAGACCCGCTCCTCGGCCTTGGCGTCGAGGGCGGCCGTGGGCTCGTCCACGACGAGGATCTCGCCGTCCCGGTACCGGGCGCGGGCGATGCCCAGCCGCTGCCACTGGCCGCCGGAGAGCTGGTGGCCGCCCTTGAAGGTGCGGGACAGCAGGGTGTCCCAGCCGCGCGGGAGACCCTCGGCGAAGTCCACCCCCGCGTGCTCGGCCGCCGCGGCCAGCCGCCGGTCGCAGGGCGGCGCGGAGGTGTCGGAGATCGCGACGTTGACGCGCGCCGTCATCGGCCAGCGGAAATGGTCCTGGGCGACGACGGCGAACCGCCCGAAGACCGCCTGCCGGTCCGCCCCGGCCGCGTCCGTCCCGTCCCACAGGATCCGCCCCCGCACGGGTGCGTACAGCCCGCACAACAGCTTGACCAGGGTGGTCTTCCCGGAACCGTTCTCGCCGACCAGCGCGACGACCCGGCCCAGCGGCACGGTCAGGCTGACGTCCCGCAGCACCGGGGTGCCCTCGGAACCGGGATAGGCGAAGGAGACGTTCTCCAGCCTGATCTCCCTCACCCGGTCCGGCAGCCGCCGGCCACCGGCCGGGATCTGGCGGTCGTCGGACTCCCTCAGCAGCCGTTGCAGATCCGCCACGTGCAGGGACTCCTCGTGCAGGTAGTTGATCCGGCGGATCAGCCCGTCGAGGGCACCGGTGCCGGTGCGGATCGCCATCACCGCCGCCCCGGCACCCGCCAGCGCCATGGCCCCGCTCCACAGCAGCCAGGCCAGCAGCGAGTACGTGGCCAGGCCGACCATGCCGGTCAGCGCGGAGGCGAGCAGCCCCGCGCGGGCGGCCAGCCGGGCCAGCCGGGTCTGCTCCTCCTCCGCGGCCAGGGACATGCCGCGGAAGTGCTCCAGGAGGAAGGGGCCCACCCCGTGCACCCGCACCTCCGCCGCCGCGTCGGTGTCGGTCAGCAGCATGGAGAGCATGGTCGACGCCCGGACGTGCTGGAGCCAGCGGTGGAAGGAGCGGTACCGGCGGCGGGCCACGGTCAGCGAGGCCCAGGCGCTGGGCACGACCATCACCACCAGCATCGGCAGCAGGACCGGATGGAGAACGGCCAGCACACCGCCCGCCGCGACGAGCGACAGCAGCCCGGAGATCACGGCCACGCAGTGCCCCACCATCCGCCGCGCCGAGTCGGCGCCGAACTGGGCGGACTGCAGCAGCCGGTGGAACTCCTCGTCCTCCATGGCCGCCATCTCGACCCGGTAGGCCCGCTCCAGGTACATCTCCCGTGCCAGCCGCTCCACCCGGGGCTCCAGCGGGCCGGCGAACCGGGTCGACGCCGCCGAGCACAGCGCGCCCGCGGCGGCGGCCCCCGCGACGAACAGGACGACGGGCAGGGCGGCGCGCAGCCGGCCCTCCAGGCCGCCGCCCCCGAGCAGCACCGTCAGCAGGGCGTTGATGCCGAGCAGGCCCACCGCCTGCGTGGCCCCCCGTCCGGTCTCCGCGAGCGCGACCGCGAGGGTGGCCCGCCGGTCGGCCTGCCAGGACATGCGCACCGCCATCGCCATCAGCCGGGGGAGCGTGGCGGCCATCGTGCGGAGCGGGAGCGCGTAGCGGCTCCGCTCATGCGCGGCCCAGCTGGTGTCGTAGACGAGCCGCCCGCCGAACAGCAGCCGCTCACTCGCCGAGGTCGAACCGCCGTCGGCTTCCTCCCGCTCCCGCTCCCGCCCGTTCCGCTTCCGCCGCTCCCTGCCGGACGCCTCCTCCCCGGGGATCGCGGGTTCCGGTTCCCCGGGGCCGGGGCTTCCCTCCGGCTCGGCCGAACCGGCCGGCTCCGGCTGCGCGTCCTGTACCGATCGCTCCACGCCGTCCTCCTCCGCGCGGGTCCCCGGCCGTGCTCACCCCGCGCCGCTCACCACGCGCCGGGAGGTCCCGGAGCGGGCGGTGGGCGGCGGGGAGCCGGGCGCCCCCCGGGGCGGCGGCTGGAGACGGGTAATCAAACGGACGCTCGGTTCAACGGCGGGGAGGCCCCGGGCGTAACGGGCCCGGCCGCACGGACTGCGGCGGATCGCCGGGGTGTTCGGGTCCGGGTGCCGTGCCGCGGTCGAATTCCCCGGGAGGGAAGGCGGGTCGGTGGGGGACAACCCCGCGCGGGTGGGAGAACCCGGCCGGCCGCGGGCGGGCCCGGAGCGAGACGGGCTCGCGTGGCGGGCCGCGGCGCGCCCGCACGGAGGGGGCGCCGGCGCGGCGCGCCCCTCGCCGGTCCGGGGCGGGGCCCGCGGGCCCGGCGCGTCCGGACCGGGCTCCGCCGCGGTGAGGTGCGGGGCCGCGGCCGGCGCCCGCTGAAGCCTGCTTCGGTGACCGGTGACCGGTGACCGGTGCCCGCCGCCCCGCCTCTCAGCCGGCGCCGTTCCCCGCCTGGGACAGCTGCCGCCAGGTCCGCACGAGCTGGCTGAACTCCTTCACCTGGACGAGCACGTGGTCGCGGGCGGCGTCCTCCGCCCGCTCCGCGTCGCCCGCGGCGATGGCGCCGGCGATCCGGCGGTGCTCGTCCAGGGAACGCCGCATACGGTCCGGCACCCGCAGCTGGAGCCGCCGGTAGGGTTGCAGGACCCGCTTCAGGCCGTGGGCCTGGAGGCGCAGGTACTCGTTGCCGCAGGCGTTGTAGACGACGCCGTGGAACCAGGCGTTGGCGTAGTAGTAGGCGTCGGCGTCGCCCGCCAGCGCCTGCTTCTCGCACTCCCGCAGAGCACCGTCCAGCTCCTCCAGGGCCTCGCGTTCGATGCGGCGTGCGGAGAGCCGCGCCGCCATGCCCTCCAGCTCGGCCATGACCTCGAAGCGCTCGGCCAGCTCGGAGACGCTGAACTCCGTGACGTAGGTGCCCTTCTTGGGGCGGATCCGCACCAGCCCGGAGCGCTCCAGATCCTGCAACGCCTCCCGGATCGGGGTGCGGGAGCAGGCGAACTCCCGCTCCAGCTGTGCGGGGTCCAGGCGTTCCCCGGGGCGGTAGCGGCCGTCGATGACCGCGTTCTCCAATGCGTCCCGCACCCGCCGGGCTTCCGGAACTCGAGCCATGAGCACCTCCGAGTGGCCAGGTTATCGGGACGGTCCAGGGGGTGGCGCTGGTCACTCCCGTCCTCTACGGTGCCACGTTATATACATCAAGCCATCTGATGCATATCAAGCCACCGCTGTGAGGAGGACGGGGATGGAGCGTGCGCAGAGCCCGCTGGACCGGCTGCTCCTCGCCTGCGAGACGCTGATGAGCGACGTGGGCGAGGCCTCGATGCGCGCCGTCGCGGCCGAGGCCCTCGGGGCCTACGGCGAACTCGGCGACGCCGGCAGACGCGCCTTCTTCGGCCACGTCACCGAGGCCTACGGGGTCAACGCCGAGCAGGTCCGGGCCGGCTTCCACCGCTGGGAGGAGGCCGGGCGGGCCGGAGAGCGGGCCCGGCAGGAAGAGGCGCTGGTCCGGCTCTTCGACGCGGTCGAGCCCGCGCGCCAGCAGCTGCTGCGCCGGCTGAACCACGCGCCCGGCGCCACCCTCGCCCTGGTGGGGATGCGCGCGGACCTGCGCCGCCTGATGCGCGACGCCCCGGAGCTGGCCCCCCTCGACCACGACTTCCACCATCTGCTCACCTCCTGGTTCAACCGCGGCTTCCTCCGCATGGCGGAGGTCACCTGGGAGTCGCCGCGACACCTCCACGACCACCTGCTGCGGGGCGAGCGGGTCCACCCCATGTCCGGCCCGGACGAGCTCCGGCGCCGGCTGCGGCCGGCGGACCGCCGCGTCTACGCCTTCTTCCACCCGGCCACCGGGGACGTGCCGCTGATCTTCGTGGAGGTCGCCCTGGTGCGCGGCCTGCCGGACACCATCGCCCCGCTGCTGGACCCCGGCCCGGTGCTCGACCCCGCGGACGCGGACACGGCGGCCCTCTACTCGATCAACAACGCCCTCGACGGGCTGGCCGGAGTCTCCTTCGGCTCCTTCCTCATCAAGCAGGTCATCGAGGACGTCGGGCAGCGGCTGCCGCATCTGACCCGGTTCGCCACGCTCTCACCCATCCCGGGCTTCCGGCGCTGGCTCACCCGTGAGGCCGGGCGCGACGCCGGGGCGCGGACGCTCGCCGCCGAGCTGGACGCCCTGGGGGGAACGGAGGACCTCACGCCGGCGGACACCGGGCGGATCCGTCCCCGGCTCCTCGCCGCGCTCGCCCGGTACATCGTGGCCGAGCGGCGTGCGGACGGCCGTCCGCTGGACCCGGTCGCCCGCTTCCACCTGGGCAACGGGGCCGCCGCCTGGCAGGTCAACTGGCCCGCGAACGGTTCTTCCGAGGCCTGGCGGCAGTCCTACGGGGCGATGGTCAACTACCGCTACGAGCCCGGGAAGCTGGAGCAGCGGCACGAGGACTTCGTCCGCCACCGCACCGTGGCCGTCGGCGGGCCGCTGCGGGCCGCCTTCGCCGGCCTCCCGGCGGCGGGCCACCCCCCGGGCACGACGCCCGCCCCCGCCCCCGCCTCCACCCCTCCCTCCACCACCGCCTCCGCCCCGGCGGACACGACCACGACCCCGGCAGACAGAAGAGGAACACCCACGATGGCCCCCTTCCCGACCATCCACCGGTCCTTCACCGAGCAGGTGGCGCTCCGACCGGACAAGGCGCTCTTCGAACTGCCCGACGGGGGGAACGTCACCTACGCCGAGACCGCGCGGACCGTGCAGCGGATCGCCGCCCGCCTCGTCGCCGACGGCGTCACCCCCGGCGACCGGGTCGCCATGCAGGTGGAGAAGTCCCCCGAGGCCATCGCGCTGTATCTGGCGACCCTGCAGATCGGCGCCGTCTTCCTGCCGCTCAACACCGCCTACACCGGCGCGGAGATGGAGTACTTCCTCACCGACGCGCGGCCCCGCGTGCTCGTCTGCTCCCCGGAGCGCCGGTCCGGCCACGAGCGGCACGCGGGGGACGGGCTCGTCGTGGAGACCCTCGGCGTCTCGGGCGACGGCACCCTGCTGGCCGGGGAGGACCGGCACGAGGAGGTCTTCGGGGCCTCGGCCGGGGACCCGGCGGCGATCCTCTACACCTCCGGCACCACCGGGCGCTCCAAAGGCGCGGTGCTCACCCACGGCAACCTCGCCTCCAACTGCCGGGCGCTGCTGGAGGCCTGGCGGTACACGGCCGAGGACCGGCTGATCCACGCGCTGCCGATCTTCCACGTCCACGGCCTTTTCGTCGCCGTCAACATGACCCTCGTGGCGGGCGCGTCCCTCCACCACCTGCCGAAGTTCGACCCCGGGAAGGTCATCGACCTGCTGCCGCGCGCCACCGTGCTGATGGGCGTGCCCACCTTCTACACCCGGCTGCTGAAGGACGAGCGGCTCACCCGGGAGTCCTGCGCCGCGATGCGGCTGTTCGTCTCCGGCTCGGCCCCGCTGCTCGCGAGCGACCACCAGGCCTTTCAGGCCCGCACCGGCCACGCCATCCTGGAGCGGTACGGGATGACCGAGACCGGCATGAACACCACCAACCCCTACGACGGCGGGCCGCGCAAGCCCGGCACGGTCGGCACCCCGCTGCCCGGCACCGAGATCCGGGTGGTGGACGCCGGGACCGGCGAGGTGCTGCCGGACGGCGAGGTGGGCAGTGTCGAGGTCCGCGGCCCCAACGTCTTCACCGGCTACTGGCAGATGCCCGAGAAGACCGCGTCCGAGTTCCGTGAGGACGGTTTCTTCATCACCGGCGACCTGGGCCGGATCGACGAGGACGGCTATCTGTGCATCGTCGGCCGCGGCAAGGACCTCGTGATCACCGGTGGATACAACGTCTACCCGAAGGAGATCGAGGAACTGCTCGACGCCCATCCCCAGGTGCTGGAGTCCGCCGTGATCGGCGTCCCCCACCCGGACTTCGGCGAGACGGTGGTCGCCGTCGTCGTCCCCGTGCCGGGACAGGAGCCCGGCGAGCGGGACCTGCGGGACTTCGTCGCCGGCGACCTCGCCCGGTTCAAGCACCCCCGCGCCGTCCGTCTGGTCGAGGCGCTGCCGCGCAACGTCATGGGCAAGGTGCAGAAGGCCGAACTCCGGGAGCGGTACGCCGGCCTGTTCACCGGCGCCGGCGCCTGATCCCCGGTCGTCCCCGGGTGGCGGGACCGGCGGGCCCCTGACGCCGTTCTCCGTCCTCCACTTCCCCCACCCGCTCCCCCTTTCCCCACGGTTTCCACCCCCCAACCCCTGGCTGTTCCCAGCCCCCGGTCCCTTTCCCGGTCTCTCATCGCGGAGATGACGATGGTTCTCTACGGAGTAGCAGCACTGGCGTTGTGCACGCTCGTGGGCATGGTGGTCGGCGAGGTACTCGCCGTCGTCCTCGGTGTCGACGCCAATGTCGGCGGAGTCGGTTTCGCCATGATCATGTTGACGCTGGTCACCCACTGGCTCCGCCAGAAGGGCAAGTTCCCCCCGGCCTCCGAGCAGGGCGTCCTGTTCTGGAGCGCCCTGTACATACCGATCGTGATCGCCATGGCGGCCACGCAGAACGTGGTGAAGGCGGTCACCGGCGGGCCGATGGCGCTGCTGGCGGGGGTCGGCGCGGTCGTCGCCGGGCTCGCCCTGGTGCCCGTCCTGGCCCGGATCGGTGAGCCGGGCGAGCCGCTGCCGCCGATGACGGCCGCCGAGAAGCAGGAGGCCTGAGATGGATCTGCTGGTCTCCGTTTTCGAGAACAACGGCCTGATCGTGGCCTTCCTGGTGGTCGGCGCGATGATGCTGTTCTCCGGGTGGCTGTCCAGGAAGCTGACCCGTGGCCGGCTGCAGGGCTCCGCCATCGCCATCATGCTCGGCCTGGCGCTGGCCTACTGGGGCGGCATCGCGACCGGGGGTGAGAAGGGGCTGGCCGACTTCGCCGCGCTCTCCGGCCTCGGCCTGATGGGCGGCGCGATGCTGCGGGACTTCGCGATCGTCTCCACCGCCTACGGTGTCGACCTGCGGGAGATCAAGCGCGCCGGGCTGTCCGGCGGGCTCTCCATCCTGCTGGGCGTGGTCGTCTCCTTCGTGGTCGGAGCCGTGATCGCCGCGCTCTTCGGCTACACCGACGCGGCCTCCCTGGCGACCATCGGCGCCGGCGCCGCCACCTACATCGTCGGGCCCGTGACGGGGAGCGCTGTGGGCGCGAGTTCGGAGGTGATCGCGCTGTCCGTCGCCGCCGGCCTGGTCAAGTCCGTGGTGGTGATGGTCGGGACGCCGCTGGTCGCCCCGCTGATCGGGCTGAACAACCCGAAGTCCGCGATGGCGTTCGGCGGGCTGATGGGGACGACCTCCGGCGTGGCCGGCGGACTCGCGGCGACCGACAAGCGCCTGGTGCCCTACGGCGCCATGACGGCCACCTTCTACACCGGTCTCGGATGCCTGCTGGGCCCCTCACTGCTGTATGTGACGCTGCGGGCGATCACCGGGGGGTGAGGTCGCCCGGGGGCGGCGCCTTCCGGGCACCGCGCGGGCCCGGAGCATCCGGCCGCCCGGTGAGCCGGCGGAGCAGTGACCCGGCCGGTGGCCGGGCGGGAGCCTCGGGGCCCCGCCCGGCCACCGGCCCGTTCAGCCGGAATCCCCGGCCGCCCGGCGCAGGGACGCCACGAGAGGGCCGGCCCGGTAGGGGACACGCTCACGCAGCGCCACGTCCGTCCGGGTCCGCACCACGCCGGGGAGCCGGATCAGCCGCTGGATGACGTCCTCCAGGTGGCCGTTGTCGCGGGCGACCACCCGGGTCAGCAGGTCACCGCCGCCGGTGACGGAGAACGCCTCGATGATCTCGGGGATCTCCGCCAGGGCGTCACCCACCTCGACGAGGTGTCCCTGCGTCACCTCGATGTGCACGAAGGCCAGCACGGGATGGCCGAGCGCCCCGAACGACAGCCGGGGGACCGGATCCCCGATCAGCCCGTCCCGCTCCATGCGGTCCAGGCGGGCCTGGAGCGTCCCGCGGGCGACACCGAGGACGCGCGCGTACTCCCGCACACTCGTCCGGGGCCGCTCCAGCAGCAGCTGGAGGATGCGGGCGTCGAGGGCGTCCAGCGGCCTGGGCGGAGCCATGGGCGGACCGTCTCCTTCTCCGGTTCTCCCGGTTCTCCCGGGTCTCCCGTTCTTCCGGGCGCTCCCGGCGTCCCGGCTTCTGAGGTGTTCCCTGTTTCCCGGGGCTCCGGTGGGTGGCGGAGCCCCGCAGACTGTACCCGGCCCGCCCTCCGCGCTCTCCGGTCCGGCCCCGGGCGGCCCGCGGGGGGCGCGGCGGGCCCGGCGGTCAGCGGGAGGGACCGGCGCCGGCCGCCGTACCCAACGCCGGCCCGCCCCTGCCGGTGGCGGCCGCCGCGAGGAGCGGGGCCTGCGGGCCGTGCCGGCCGGGACGGTCGGCACGGGGTGGGAAGGAGACCCGGACCAGGAGGCCGCCCCCGGGGCGGGCCCGCGCGGTGATCGTGGCGTCGTGGGCGGTGGCGATGGCGCGCACGATGGACAGGCCCAGGCCGTGGTGGCCGTCGCCCGCCGTGCGGCCGAGCCGCTGGAACGGTTCGAACAGCCGCTCCACCTGCTCGGGAGGCACCTCCGGTCCCGAGTTGACGACACACACCACGGACCGCCCGCCCTCGGTGCCGGTGGTCACCCTCACCAGCCCGCCCGGCACGTTGTAACCGACGGCGTTGTCGACGAGGTTGGCCACCAGGCGCTGGACGAGCGTGGAGTCCCCCGCCGTGGCCGCGGGCGCGGTGGCCGTCTCCACCCGCAGGCCCCGGCGCGCGGCCTCCGGCCCCGAGGAGCGCACGACCTGTTCCGAGAGAACGGCGAGGTCCAGCGGTTCCCGGTGGTCCAGCCCCCGCTCGCTGCCGGAGAGGGTGAGCAGCGACTCCAGCAGCCGGGCCTGCTGACGGCTGATCTCCAGCAGCCGCTCGAAGTTGGCGCGGAACGACTCGACGGTGGCCCCCCGGTCGATCAGCGCCTCCTCCAGCAGAGCGTGTTCCAGCGTCAGCGGGGTGCGCAGCTCGTGCGCGGCGTTGGCGACGAAACGCTTGTGGGAGTCGAGTGCCGTCTCCAGGCGCCCGAGGAGCCCGTCGACGGTGTCGGCCAGGTCCTTCAGCTCGTCGTCGGGCCCGGTGACCGCCAGCCGCTCGTGCAGATTGCGCGCCGAGATGCGCTGCACGGTTCCCGTCATCGTGCGCAGCGGCCGCAGCACCCGCCCGGCGACCAGCCAGCCGAGCAGTATGGAGATCAGCGCCATGATCGCCAGGGCTATCCCCGACTGCACCAGCAGATGGTGCATCTCGGCCTGGTGCTGGCGCAGCGCCTGCTCCCGCAACTGCCGGGTGATGGCGTTCAGCACGGTGAACGACTCCCCGTCCGGGAGGCCCAGCGAGATGCCGCCTTCGGTGAGCCGCGGATCGGAGCTGCCTGTCTTGGCCAGCACCAGCTTGGCGGGGGAGTGCATGACGAGCAGATAGGTGATCGCCAGGAGGACGACACCGGAGGCGACGAACAGCACCCCGTACAGCAGGGTGAGCCGCATCCGCACCCGCTTCGGGATCAGACGGCGGACGGTGGCGGCGACGGGCGCGGGGACCCGGACGGCGCGGCGGAGGCCGGCGGCGCGGAGGGCTCGGGGGACGCGTACGGGATTTCGCATGATCGCCTCAGATCCGGTAGCCGCCCCGGGGAACGGTCTCGATCAGGGGTGGATCGCCGAGCTTGGGCCGCAGCCGGTTGATGGTCGCCTTCACCGTGGTCGTGAACGGGTCGGCCGCCTCGTCCCACACCCGCTCCAGCAGTTCCTCGGCCGACACCGCGCGGCCCTGGGCGGCGAGGAGGTACTCCAGCACCGCGAATTCCTTGGGGGTGAGCGCCAGCCGTTCCCCGGCCCGGGTCGCGATCCGCTGGGCGGGGTCCAGCCGCAGGTCGCCGTGGACGAGGACGGGCGGCAGGGCCGGCTGCGAGCGGCGGGCGAGCGCGCGGATCCGGGCCACCAGCTCGGCGTAGGCGAACGGCTTGGGCAGGTAGTCGTCCGCGCCCAGGCTGAGCCCCTCCACGCGGTCGGCGACCGTGCCCGACGCCGTGAGCATCAGGACCCGGGAGTGCGCCGGACGGCCCGCCAGCTCACCGCACACCTCGTCGCCGTGGACCCCGGGCAGATCCCGGTCGAGGACCACGACGTCGTAGTCGATCACCGCGGTGCGGTCCAGCGCGTCCGAGCCGTCGTGGACGACGTCGACCGCCATGCCCTCCCGGCGGAGCACCCGTGCCACGGACTGCGCCAGCTCGGTGTGGTCCTCGACCACCAGTACCCTCATCGCCCACTCCCCGCACGGCACGACAGGACCGGGGAGCGGGGCGGGCGGTGTCGGATCATGGTGCAGCAGACTGCCCGATGCCGCGTCACACAGAGGTCACAGCACCCGGCGGGTGCCCGCCCGTTCCCCCGGCCGCCGCAGAGCGTCCCGTCCCCCGGCGGCAGGGTACCGCCGGCCGGGGGCGTGACGGGCCCACTTCACCGCTCGCGGAGAAACCGGTCACCGGTCACAGGATTTCGGACCGCGGTGTGACCGCGGGCCGCGTACAACGGTGACGCGCGGCGGACAGGCCCCGCCCCGGCCGGCAGCCCAGCGGCCACCGGGCCGGGTCTCCCGCCCGGGGAACCGGTCGTGCCACGGCGGCGAGGGAGAGAACGAACGGTGCTCGGCAACGGTGGCAAGGGCGGCAAGGGCGGCAGGAGCTGCGACGGCGGCAACGCCGGGCACGGCGGGCACGGCGGCAAGGGTGGGGGCGGTGGGGCTCACGCGGCGCCGTCGCCCGCACGGCGGCCGGGGTGCCGGCCGGCATGAGAGCGTTCCGGACCGTCCCGTGGCCCCGCGTGGCGGCCGTCCCCCGGGTGGGCCCGCCCGCGCCGTCGCCCCGGCCGGGTGCGGAGGCGCCCGCCCCGGGCCCACGCCGTCCGGCGGGGCCCGTGCGCCCGCCGGACGGCCGCCCTCCGCGGTCACACCGTGTGCAAGCGGTCGCGCGTGGAGCCGCGGCGCTCCTCACGGTGCTTCTCCCGGTGGTCCGCCGGCGCGGCCGGGTCGAGCTTCGCCGCCAGCTCGGCACGGCGCCGGACCTGCAACTTCCGGTACGCCCGGGTCAGATGCTGCTCCACGGTGGAGACGGTGATGAACAACCGGTCGGCGATCTGCCGGTTGGTGTGGCCCCGGGCGGCGAGCGTCGCCACCCGCAGCTCCGCCTCACTCAGCCGGACGCGGTGCCGGGTCTGCCCGGAGCGCGGATGCCGCCCCGGGCCGGGCGTGGCGCCGCCCGCCGCGCCGGCCACGGCGCACGGTGCCGGGGCCGTGGCCGGGACGCCGCACTCCCGGGCCAGTTGCTGCGCCTTGCGGGCCAGCGTCCTCGCCCGGCCGTGCTCGCCCAGTTCGCGGTGCGCGCGCGCCAGTTCCTCCACCGCCCGGGCGAGCTCCAGCCGGTGCCCGCGCTCCCGCAGGAGGTCGACGGCCTCCGCCAGCAGCGGCGGCCGGTGGCGGGGGCCGAGCGCCCCGGCGAGCACGCACAGGGTCACGCCGCGTGTCCCGCCCCGGCCGGCGCCGGCCAGCGCGAGCTGCTCCTCCGCGAGGGCCCGGGCCCGTCCGGTGTCGCCCAGCGCCAGGTGCGCCCGGGCCGCGTCCGTGCGCCACGGGACCAGGGCCGGGAGATCGAAGTCCCAGCGGGTCATGGACCGCCCGCAGCGCCGGAAGTCGTCGAGCGCGGCGTACGGGCGCCCGGCGGCGAGGTGGTGCAGCCCACGGGCCCGGAGATACAGCAGGCCGTCGATGGTGCGGAAGGCCGCCTCCGGTACGGGGACGGCCAGCTGGGCGGCGGCCTCGTCGAGCCGGCCCATCGCGGTCCGGGCGTACACCACGGTGGCGGCGGGCGCGGCGACGGCCACCCCCCACCCCTCCGGGGGGACGAGGCCGAGCGCCGCGCCCGCCGCTTCCTCCGCCTCGGGCAGCCGGCCCAGCCGGAGGTCGATCCGCGCCGAGGCCGACAGGAGCAGCGCCCGCCACAGCGGGGCCCGGCGCTCGGCAGCCTCCCGGAGGAGGTCCTGGCACCAGGACGACGCACGGTCCGGCCGGTCGGTGAGGATCAGCGCGTTCACGGCGGTGACCAGATCCGGGACCGTGGAGTCGGACAGCCGGGTGCCCTGGAGGATCTGTTCGGCGCGGGCCACCACGTCCGCGCCGCCGCCCCGGGGCAGGGACCTCATCAGGGTCGCCGCCCGGTGGTGGGTGCCATGGGCCGGGCCCACCGGCCGCGGGCGGGTGCCGCCGGCTCCGCCGCTTCGGGTCCCGGCGCCCTCGGGCGTGCCCGGATAGCCGTAGGCCGGCCAGCACCTCAGGTCCCCGGCGCCCCGGGGTCCACCGCTGTGGTCAGCTCCGGAGCGCCCGGCGGCGCGCGTCACCCGCAGCGCCGTGTTCAGCCGGCCGAACCAGAGCAGATGGCCGACGAGTTCGTCGGTCTCGCGGGGGCCGAGGCGGCCGTCCAGCGCGGCGGCGGTGAGTTCCGGCAGGTACCGGGCCGCGGAGGCCGGGTTGACCCGCCACCCGGCCCGGGTCAGTGCGGCCCGGATGGTCAGCGCCAGCCGTCCGTCGGCACAGCTGTCCCGGGCGGCGCGCAGGCAGGACAGCGCCGCCTCCACCTCGTCCCCGGCGAGGGCCCGTTCGGCCGCCTCCAGCAGGGTGGGCAGCGCCCACGGATCCTCGACGGGCTCCCCAGCGATCAGGTGAGGGACCACCGCCGTGGCCGCCGCGCCGTGCTCGTGGAGTACCCGGGCCGCCCTCGCCTCCAGGCCGGCGCGGTGGACCGGCTCGATCCCGGCCAGCACGGCGGCGCGGCAGGCGTCGTGCCGGAACCGCCCGGCCCCGTCGAGCAGTCCGGCCTCGTGGAGCGCGCCGAGGCCGCGCCGCACGGAGTCCCGGCCACGGCCCAGGACCTCCGCCGTCAGCTCGACGCCCGCCTCCCGCGGGCCGAGCACCGCCAGCGCCCAGGCGGCGTCGCGCGTCTGCCGGTCGCCGCGGTAGAGAAGGGTGGCGACGGCCCCCTCGAAGGCCCGGCCCGGTACCGGCCCCGCGGGACCACCGCCGGGGCCCGGTTCGCCCGCCGCCCCCGTGAAGCGGCAGTCCTCGATCAGCGCCCGCGTCAGCAGCGGGTTGCCCCCGCCGAGCCGGTGCAGCTCCGCCACCGACGGCCGCGTCCGCCACCCCGCGGCGCCGGAGGCGGACATCAGAGCGGCCACTCCGTGCCGCCCCAGCGGGCCGAGCCGGATCTCCCGGCAGCGCGGCAGACGCAGCAATTCGACGCGCAGTCGCGTATTTCCGGACGGGAATGCGCTGTTCTCGCCGAGCAGGAGCAGAATCCGCCCGGAATCGGCTCGCCGTGCGATGTGAAGCACGCATTCCAGAGAATGCGGATCGGCGTGATGCACATCGTCGACGCTGATCAGCACCAGTCTTTCCCGCATCTTTTCCAGTAAAGGCCGGCAGAGCTGCGGGAGCGCGTTCCCGACCGCCGGGGGTGCCGTCACCCCGGCCGGGGCGGACACCGCCCGCGCCGTCACCAGATCGAGCAGACGCGTCACCCGGCGGGCCTCCTCCACCCGCAGTTCGGCCCGGAGGAGCAGCTGGCCCATCACCCCAAGGGGCAGCTCCTGTTCGGCGCCTGACGCTGTGGCCTGCAACAACAGTGCTCCGGCGGCGGCCGCCCGCTCGCCGAAGGCGCGCAGCAGCGCCGTCTTGCCGACGGCGACGGGCCCGCTGACCAGCAGCACCCCGCCCCGGCCCGCGGCGCCGGCCGTGAGCATGTCCTCCATGAGCGACAGTTCCTCGCCACGGTCCACCAAGTCCATGAGCCGACTTCCCCCTGTTTCCGGCGGCTGATTTCCGGGTGACCGGAATGGGTACCGGAGCGTTCGTGCACCGTGTCGAACGATGTCGAGCGATGCCGTGTCATACCGTGTGTCATACCGTGTGTCATACCGACCGTACCCGGCTCGATTCTGCCACAGCGGAAAACCCGTCACCACAGGCGTTCGGAAATCATGGCCGGAAAGTGCGGAATGGTTGCTCCGTATGTATCGGGCCCGTCTTCGAATTTCCGCCACCGGGCCGTCGCGGTGCCGGGGCCGGCCTCGTGGCCGGGGCCGGGGTCCCCGGAGCCTGCCCTGGCGGCCGTCCGGGAGCCCCGGCCCGCACCCTCCGGCCGGCGGCTCCCGTGCGCCCCGGCGCGAAGCCGTCCGGGCACTCCGGCGGGCGGTGCCGGGGCGCGGCGGTAGGGGTTCCTAGGGGTGCCGGACGGCCCGGACGGCCGGGGAGTTGAGGGGTACCCGCCCGGTTTGGGCGTTGTTAAGGTGACCGTGTTCGGCCTGGGGAGACCGCCCTTCCGCCCATGAGGGGGCAGCAGGAGGGCGCGGTACTCCGGGGGAGAGGCAGTGCCGGGCGCGGGGGAATTCATCCGATCGGAGCGGGCGTGGCTTGCGGCGTGCAACGGCCGCCCGCGCCGTCCCGGGACGTTCCCGTTCCCATCCTCCGGTGATCACCGGGCACATGAGTGAGCTGGTCCAGCGCGCCGGTGGAGCGCGCGACGGTGAGATCAGAACACGAGGGGGATACGGGTGGCACTACCTGGGCACGCGCAACTCGATCAACTGATGGTCGTCGAGGTCGAGATCGGCTCGCTCTCGACGGCCGGCTCGCCGCGCACCTCCGGACCCGATCCGGAGCATGTGGAGTCGCTGGCGGTGGCGCAGGCCCCGCTGCCGCCCATCACCGTGCACCGTCCGACGATGCGGGTCATCGACGGACTGCACCGGGTGCGCGCCGCCGAGCTCCGGGGGCAGAGCAAGATCGCGGCGAGATTCTTCGACGGCGACGAGGCCGACGCGTTCGTCCTGGCCGTGGAGTCCAACATCGCACACGGCCTGCCGCTCACGACGGCGGACCGCAAGCGCGCGGCGGAGCGCATCATCGCCTCCCATTCGCGCTGGTCGGACCGGATGATCGCATCCGTCACGGGTATCGCCCCGGGCACGGTCGCCGATCTCCGCCGCCGGCTCCCCGGCGGCCCGGCCGGTGGGGTGAGCCGCATCGGGCAGGACGGCCGGGTGCGGCCGCTCAACGGAGCCGAGGGCCGCCGGATCGCGAGCGAACTCATCGCGAGCGACCCGAGCCTGTCGCTCCGCCAGGTCGCGCGCGCCGCGTCGATCTCGCCGGAAACGGTGCGTGACGTGCGGAACCGGATGATGCGCGGGGAGGACCCGATGCCCGCGCCACGCCAGGGGCGGCAGAGTGGCCGTCACGAGAGCGCCGCGGCGCGGCGGCGTGGATTCGGTACCACGGCGGTGGCCTGCCGGGCCTCCGCACAGGAACGCGCCGCCGTGGTCGAACGGCTCAAGGCCGACCCCGCCCTGCGGTTCAGCGACTCCGGGCGCACCCTGCTCCGGCTGCTCAACGTCCACACGATCAGCACGGAGGACTGGGAGGAGCTGATCGACAACGTCCCGCCCCACTGCGGTGGCATCGTGGCGCGCCTCGCCGGGGACTGCGCCGAGATGTGGACCGAGCTGGCCGCGCGGCTGCGGCGGAAGGTGACCGAAACGGCCTAGGGCGTGGCCGGGGGGAGTGCCCGGCCACGGCCTCCGGTTCGGCGCCCCCGGCGTCGGCCCGGGCATCCCCCACGCCCCCGGGCCGCGTCATCCGGGGGCGTGCGGTGTCCGGGCGTCGCTCCCCGTGCGGCACGCCGCGCCGGAGGCCACGACTTCCCCGGGCGGCCCGCCTGCCGGTCCGTTCGGCCGGCCGCGACGCGACCGCGAACAGCCTTCCACGGGACGCCCGGCCGCTCCGTCCCGGAACGGGCGGGCGTCCTGGGGAGGGTGGTGCGACCGCTGACGGGCCGGGGGCCGCTGTCCGAGTGAGCAGGACGTCCGGTTGGACGGCGGAGGGGATCGGTGTGACCCATGCGCCGGCCTGCACCGCGGGGCCGGGGACGGGCCCCGCAGGCCGTGGGGACCGGCCACGCCCCGCCGGTCACCGGTACGCCCGGTGTTCTCCCGTGCGCGGCCTTTCCGCCCACGGTTGCCGCTTTTTCCGCCGCGTGTTTCCCTGCGGTTCCCAAAGGTGCCTTCCGATAATTCCGGAGCCCCGGTGTCCACCCTCGAGTGGAGCTGACGGAGGGTAATACCCGGCGGTATCGTCCTCGTGCGGGTGGAGGGCGCCGGAATCAAAAGGGCGCTGCGATCGCAGGGTTTTCCCGCCGGTCGCTCGCCCGTATGTTTCTTCGGACAACTCCAGTTCAGGGCGGTCGGACGAGGAGAAATGGCGATGCAGGAGGTTTCCGTCGCGTGTTGATCACCCAAGGCCCTGGCGGTCCCACCGTGGGAGGTCCGCATTCCGCCGCCGCGCAGAAACAGACCATCCGGCCGGGAACGGTGCGCCGGGCTCTGCGTTATGTGAAACCACACCGTCGCGCGCTTTTCTTTCTGCTGCTGGTCACCGTGGTCGATTCCGTCATCATCGTCTCCACGCCGCTGCTGCTGAGGAAAATCATCGACGACGGCATCCTCCGGGAGGACATGGCGGTCGTCACGGCCGTCGCGCTGACCGTCGCCGCGCTCGCCGTCGTCGACTCCCTGGCCCAGCTCGGGCAGAGCTATGTCGCCGGGCGCATCGGCCAGGGCATCAGCCACGACCTCCGGGTCGAGACCTTCACCCACGTCCAGCGGCAGCCGATGGCGTTCTTCACCCGCACCCAGACGGGCCTGCTCGCCAGCCGGCTCAACGGCGACGTCATGCTGGCCCAGCAGGCGCTCAGCACGCTGCTGACCGCGGCGACGAGCGTGCTGACCGTGGTGCTCGTCCTCGCCGAGATGTTCTACCTCTCCTGGCTCATCAGCATGATCGCCGTGGCGCTGCTGCCCGCGTTCGTGCTGCCGGCCATCCGCGTCGGCCGGCGTCTCCAGCGCTACTCGCGGGAGCAGATGCAGGCCAACGGGGAACTGGGCGGGATCATCAGCGAGCGCTTCAACGCCGGGGGCGCGATGCTCGCCAAGCTCTACGGCCGCCCCCGCGAGGAGGCCGCCGCCTTCGAGGCCCGTGCGCGCACGGTGCGCCGGGTCGGGGTGGTGTGGACGGTCTACAGCCGGCTGTCGTTCATCTTCATGGCGCTGCTCGCGGCCCTCACCACGGCTCTCGTCTACGGTGTCGGCGGAGCCCTGGTCCTGCGTGACGTCTTCCAGATCGGCACGCTGGTCGCGCTCGCCGCCCTGCTGGGCAGGCTCTACGGCCCCATCACCCAGCTCTCCAGCATGCAGTCCAACGCGCTGACCGCACTGGTCAGCTTCGACCGGTTGTTCGAGGTGCTGGATCTCAAACCGCTGATCGAGGAGCGCCCCGGCGCCGTGGCGCTCCCCCCACCGGGCCGCTCACCGGCCCCGGAGATCGAGTTCGACCGGGTGTCGTTCCGTTACCCCCGGGCGAGCGAGGTCTCCCTGGCCTCCCTGGAGTCCAGCACGCTCTCGGCGGCCGAACGCGAGCGGGAGAGCCCGGAAGTCCTGCACGAGGTGAGCTTCCGGCTGCCCCCGGGGACGCTGACGGCCCTCGTCGGCCCGTCCGGCGGCGGCAAGAGCACGACCACCCACCTGGTCTCCCGGCTCTACGACCCCACCGCCGGCAGCGTCCGCGTCGACGGGCACGACCTGCGGGACGTCACCTTCGACTCGCTCCGCGACATGGTCGGGGTGGTGACCCAGGACGCGCACTTCTACCACGACACCATCCGGGCCAACCTGGCCTACGCCTGCCCGGGCGCCACCGAGCGGGAGCTGCTGGACGCCTGCCGGGCCGCCCGGATCGGGGACCTCGTCGACTCGCTGCCCAGCGGCCTGGACACCGTCGTCGGCGACCGCGGCTACCGTCTCTCCGGCGGGGAGAAGCAGCGTCTCGCCCTGGCCCGCCTGCTGCTCAAGGCGCCCTCCGTGGTCGTCCTCGACGAGGCCACGGCCCATCTGGACTCGGAGTCCGAGGCCGCCGTCCAGCGGGCACTGCGGACCGTGCTGCGGGACCGCACCTCCCTGGTGATCGCGCACCGGCTCTCCACCATCCGTGAGGCCGGCCAGATCCTCGTGGTCGACGGCGGACGCATCCGCGAACGCGGCACGCACGACGAACTCCTCGCCGCCGGCGGGCTCTACGCCGAGCTGTACCACACACAGTTCGCCGGCCCGAACGGCAACGGCGCCGTCCCCGGGCCCGCCCGCCGCGGTGGCCCGCCCGCACCGGCCCGTCCCCCGGCCCCGGGGGAGGGGGGACCGGCGGGCGGCCCGCGCCGGCCCGTCCTCGGCGGTTCCCTCGCCCTGGAGGGACCGCCCCCGGCCGGGGCCGGCGGGGAGGCCGCCGTCCACCGCCACCCCGACACGCCGTACTGACCGCCGGCCGGCCCACGTCGCGCGGGCCGGCGGCCCGCTCCCGCCGGGACGGCGCGGCATGCCACGAGACCGGACCGGCCGCCGTGGCCGGAGATCCACACCGACCGGCGCGACCGCCGGGAGAACAGCAGCGGCCCGTCCGCCGAAGGGGGAACGATGACCGGCCCGGAGGATTCCACTCTGCCCTCGGCCCTGCCCTTGTCCGAGAGCCAGGAGGGCATCTGGCTCGCGCAGCGCGTCGAGAGCGCCCGCCGCCTCTACCGCATCGGTCAGTACGTCGAACTGCTCGGCCCCCTGGACACCGGCGCGTTCGGCCACGCCGTCCGCCGCACCGCCGCCGAGACGGAGATCCTGCGCATGCGGTTCCGCGAGGACGCCGCCGGCCGGGTCACCCAGCACGCGGTGGAACAGCCGGAGCCGGAGCTGCCGTTCACCGATCTCTCCGCCGAACCGGACCCCCGCGCGGCCGCCGAGGCATGGATGCGGGCCGAGCTGCGGGAGGTCACCGGCCCGGTCGGCGGAGCGCTCTTCGGCTTCGCGCTGTTCCGGCTCGCCCCCCACCACCACATCTGGTACCAGCGGTACGACCATCTGCTGATGGACGGGTTCGCCTGCGCCCTGATGGCCCGCCGGGTCGCGGACCACTACACGGCGGCGGTCCGCGCGGAGACCCCCCGCGCCCCCGGCCACACACCGCTCCGCGAGCTGTGGCGGCAGGAGGCCGGTTACCGGGAGTCCGAGGAGTGCGCGCGGGACCGCCGGTACTGGCACGATCACCTCGCCGACCGCCCCGAGCCCGCCACCGCGCCCGGCCGGCCCGCCCCCGGCGCGGGCGCCGGAGTGCTCCGCGCCACCGGCCATCTCCCGCCGGCCGCCGTGACGGCCCTGCGCACCGCCGCGAGCCGCGCCAGGATGAGCTGGCCCCGGCTGGCCGTCGCCGCCGTGGCCGCCTTCCACGCCCGGCTCACCGGCGCCACCGAGACCGTCCTCAGCATCCCCGTCGCCGGGCGCATGAACTCCGGTGCCCGGCGCACCCCGTGCACGATGGCGAACCTGCTGCCGTTCCGGCTGCCCGTCGCCCCCGGCTCCGGGCTGCTGGACCTCGCCCGTCTGGCGGAGCGGGAGACCACCGGTCTCCTGGCACACCAGCGCTACCGCGGCGAGCGGATCCGGCAGGAGCTCGGCTGGCCCGGGGACGGCCGCTGGCACTTCGGCCCCTCCGTGAACGTGCTGCCGCTCGGCGACAACCTCCGTTTCGGCGAGTCCCGGGGCATCGTCCGCGATCTGTCCAGCCGGCGCGTCGAGGAGTGGGGAGCGGTGGTCAGCGGCTGGTCCGACGATCAGGGAACCGCCATCACCCTGGAGGCCAACTCCGCCCTGTACGACCAGGACTGGGCCGACGCCCGTCACCGCTCCCTGCTGGGGTTCCTGGAGCGGGCGGTGGCCGATCCGAACGCGCCGGTGGGCCGGATCCGGCTGCCGGGCACCACCGCGAGCGCCTTCCCGGCGCCGCCCCGGGAGGCGACGTCGGAACGCCCCGTACGGCCGGTGCCGGAGCTGGTCGCGGGGCGGGTGGCGGCGGTGCCGGAGGCGGTGGCGGTGAGCGGCGCCGAGGGTGAGTTGTCGTACGGGGAGTTGGGTGAGCGGTCCGGTCGT
>NZ_JAATEN010000015.1 GCF_012034935.1 Streptomyces zingiberis | reverse complement strand
CCCCCGCCCCCCCCCCGGCCGCCCCCCCGCCCGCCCCCGCCCCCCCCCCCCCCCCCCCCCCCCCCCCCGCCCCGGCCCACCCCGGTCCGCCCCACCCGCCGCGGCGCCGCGAGGCCCGCGCCCCGGCCCCGGCGGAAAGCCCTTCCGCCGCCGGACCCGGCCCCCTCCCCGCGAAGGACCACCCCCCATGCCTGACGCCCCGCTCGCCTCCGTCCTCTTCGTCTGCGTCCACAACGCCGGCCGCTCGCAGATGGCCGCCGGCTTCCTCAGCCATCTCGCCGGGGACCGGATCGAGGTCCGCTCCGCCGGCTCCCTCCCAGCCGAGCACGTCAACCCGGCCGCCGTCGAGGCGATGCGCGAGGTCGGTGTCGACCTCGCCGGTGCCGAGCCCCGCGTGCTGACCCCCGACGCCGTACGGGCGTCCGACTACGTGATCACGATGGGCTGCGGCGACGCGTGCCCCGTCTTCCCCGGCAGGACGTACCTGGACTGGACGCTGGAGGACCCCGCCGGCCGGGACGTGGCGGCGGTACGGCCGATCCGCGACGCGATCAGGGCGCGGGTGGAGGCCCTCGTCGCGGAGATCGAGGGCCGGCAGGGAACCACCTGACGGCCGAGCGCGCCCTGGGGCCGCCCCCGGGCGGTGCGCGTTCCGGCCGGAGGCGTCTTCCGCGCCACCCGCCGGGGCCCGCCGCAAGGGCAACGCCGGGCCAGGGCCAGGGGAGCGCCGGCCGGCCCGTCGCGGGAGGTTCCGGCGCGTCACCACCTCCGCTTCCCCGACGCCGCGAGCCGCACGCGGCCCGTCGTGGGCGGCGCACGGCCGTGGGCGGCGACGGTTGCGAGAGCTGCGCGGACTCCGAGGACTCCGAGGGCTGGGCGCGCAGGACACGCGTGGAGGGGCGGGCACGGCGCCCGCCCCTCCGTCGTCACCTCACCTCACGTCACCGCCCGGCGGCTCAGGACACCACGTCCTTGGTGCGGAAGTGGCGGAAGGCCAGGGCGAAGAGGACGACGGCGTAGGTGACGGAGACCGCCGCGCCGCGGGCCATGGCGCCCCACTCCAGTTGCGGCTGGATGGCGTCCGCCCAGGCGAACTGCCAGTGCGCGGGGAGGAACTGGCGCCAGTCGCCGAGCGCGGTGACGGCGTCCAGGACGTTGCCGACGATCGTCAGGCCCACCGCGCCGCCGACCGCGCCCAGCGGGGCGTCCGTCACCGTGGAGAGCCAGAACGCCAGTCCGGCGGTGACCAGCTGGCTGACGAAGACGTACGCGACGACGATCGCCAGGCGGGTGAGGGCCGTGCCGCCGTCCAGGGAGCCGCCGGTGGGCAGGTGCAGGCCGTCCCAGCCGTAGGCGACCGTGCCGGCCACCAGGCCGACCACCGGCAGCAGCACCATCGCCGCCGCGCTGAACACCAGCGCCACCAGCAGCTTGCTGAACAGCAGCCGGGAGCGCGGCACGGGTGAGGCGAGCAGGTACCGCAGCGAGGACCAGCTCGCCTCGGAGGCCACCGTGTCACCGGCGAACAGCGCCACCGGCACCACCAGCAGGAAACCCGCCGAGACGAAGACGCAGGCCAGGGCGAAGCTGGGGCCGGACGCCGTGGCCGTGTCGATCAGCGAGACGCGGCTGCTGCCGCGCTCGTCCGGGTCGCCGCCGATGGCGAAGGCGGCGATCAGGATGAAGGGCAGCGCGGCCAGGATCCCGTAGATGACGAGGGTGCGGCGGCGGCGGAGCTGCCGGACCGCCTCCACCCGGAACGGGAGGGTGTGGCGGGGGCGGTAGCCGGGGGCCGTCGCGGGGCCGGGCGCCCTCTCCGGGCCGGGCCCGGTGGCCGTGGCCGTGGCCGTCCCGGTGGCGGCGGTGGCCGTGGCGGCGCCGGCGGAGGCGGTGCCGGGCGCACCGGTCCCGCCGCCGGCCGCGTCGTTCGCCGCGCCGCCGGGCGCGCCGTTCACCGTGGTGTCCGCCGCGCCGTTCGCGCGGGCGGGTTCCGCCGGGCGGGCTGTGCCGCCGGGGCCGTCGGGGCCGTTCGGGCCCGTCCGGGACACCCGCCCGTTGCGGGCGGGCCGGTCGGTCGGTCCGGTCACGGGGCGCCTCCGATCAGGGTGAGGAACGCGTCCTCCAGGCGGCGGTGCGGGCCGACCCGGTCGACGGGGATGCCGAGTCTGACGAGTTCGGCGAGGAGTTGCGCGGAGGTCATGCCGTCCAGCCGGACGAGCAGCCCGTCCTCCGTGGGGACGGCCGAGCCGACGCCGTCGAGCGCCGTCACCTGGTCGGCCAGGGCCGCGGACACCTGGTCGCCCGAGACACCCACCAGCAGGGTGTCGCCGGAACCGGTGATCTCCGCGACGGGTCCGGCGGTGACCAGCCGGCCCCGGTCCATGACGACCAGATGCGTGCAGGTCTGCTCGACCTCGGCCAGCAGATGGCTGGAGACGATCACCGTACGGCCGCCTTCCGCGTAGCGGACCATGACGTTCCGCATCTCCCGGATCTGTGGCGGGTCCAGCCCGTTGGTCGGCTCGTCGAGGATCAGCAGGTCCGGGAGGCCGAGCATGGCCTGGGCGATGGCCAGGCGCTGCCGCATCCCCTGGGAGTACGTCCGCACGGCGCGTTCCAGGGCGTCGCCGAGCCCGGCGATCTCCAGCGCCTCGTCCAGATGCGCCTCCTCGGCGGGGCGGCCGGTGGCCTGCCAGTACAGCTCCAGGTTGGCGCGGCCGGAGAGGTGCGGCAGGAAGCCGGGGCCCTCGACGAACGCGCCGACGCGGGAGAGGACAGGCGCGCCCGGGCGGATCGCGTGGCCGAAGACGCGGATCTCGCCCGCGTCGGGGGTGATGAGCCCCATCAGCATCCGCAGCGTGGTGGTCTTGCCGGCGCCGTTGGGGCCCAGCAGGCCGAGCACCTGGCCGCGTTCGACCCGGAACGAGAGGTCCCGGACGGCGTACCGGTCGGTGGAGCCGGCGTAGCGCTTGCCGAGCCCGGTGATCTCCAGCGGCACGGCGGACCGCGCCGGGTCGGGCGCGGGGGTGGCGGTGCGGCGGCGGCCGAGCAGCAGCAGCGCGGCGGCGAGCGCCACGCCGGTGAGCGGCAGGGCCCAGACCCAGGTGGGCAGGGTGCCCTCGCCGGCGGCGAGGGCGGGCGTCGTGGGCACGGACAGGGTGTCATCGGCCAGCGCGACGCGGTGGTCGGCGGGCTCCACCGGCGAGGCGTAGCCCATGTCGGTGGCGGACAGGACGAGCCGCATCCGGTGCCCGGCCTCGAACTTGTGGTCGATGACAGGGAGCCGGATCTCGGTGGTGCGGCCCCCCTCCGCGTCGGTGCCCTCGACCCGGATCGGGGCGACGAGCTGGGAGGGGAGGAGCTGGCTGCCGTTCGGCCCGACGTCGTACACCTTGGCGAAGAACACCGCGTCCTCCGCGTCGGAGGAGACGCGCACCTTCGCCGTGGGCCGGCCGGTGACCTGGACGGCCGAGTCCAGCGGCGCGGAGTCGAACGCCGCCGCCTGGCCGGGGAAGTCCAGCGCCAGGCCGGCGCCGAACGAGGTGAGCTGGGCGGCGGCCCCGGCGAGACCGGGGACGGAGGAGACGGCCGCCGGGGTACCGCCCGCGGGGTTGCGGACGGTCTGCTCGCGCCCCTGGAGGCGGACGCTCCGGTTGTCGGTGCCCTCCAGGCCGGGGTAGCGCCCGGTGGAGGCGCCGTTGAGCCGGACGCGGGCGTCGGCGGAGTCGAAGCCGCCGGTGCGGGTGACGCGGAAGGCGGGGCCGGTGGCCGCCTCCTCGTCGCCCTTGAGGTGGCGGTCGAACCAGGAGTTCATCCGCTGCCGGACGCGTTCGGTCTCCTGGTCGCCGCCGTCGTGGCCACCCGCGAGCCAGTCGACGGAGACGGGCGCGCCGTTGGCCTTGATCTGACGGGCCATCGCGTCGGCGTGGCTCAGCGGGAAGAGGGAGTCGGTCTGCCCGCCGAGGACGAGGGTGGGCGCCGTGATGCGGTCGCCGACCGCCGCCGGGCTCCGCTCCTTCAGCAGCTTCTCGGCCTCCGCGTCCGGCTTCCCGGCGGTGGCGACGCGCTCGTACATCTCGCAGAGCGCCTTCTCGAACCGGCCGCAGGCGAGGCCGCCCTCGGCGGCCGTGCCATCGGCGGTACCGCCGGGCGCGTCGGCACCCGCGCCCCCGGCGCCCGTGCCGCCCTGCGCGCCGTCCTGGCCTGCGCCGTCCTGGCCTGCACCGTCCTGGCCTGCGCCGTCCTGGCCGGTACCGCCCTGGCCGGTACCGCCCGCGCCGCCCTCACCACCGGCGCCGCCCTGGCCTGCCCCGCCCTCCGGGGCCTCCTCGGCGCCCGGCCCCATGTCCGTGGGGAAGGGCGTGGAGCCGGTGGTGAAGAAGATGCCGGCCCACAGCTTCTTGAAGACGCCGTCGGGGAAGAGCGCCTCGGAGAGGTCCCAGTAGGTGTTCTGCGCGGCGACGGCGTCGATCCGCGGGTCGTTCCCGGCGGTGAGCAGCGAGACCGCGCCACCGTAGGAGGCGCCCGCGATGCCGACGCGCGGATCGCCCTCGGCGTCGAGCCGCACCTCGGGGCGGTCCGCGAGCCAGTCGACCAGCCGCCGGACGTCGGCGACCTCGTTCTCCCGGTCGTTGAGCCCGATCCGCCCGGTGGACTTGCCGAAGCCGCGGGCCGACCAGGTCAGCACCGCGTAGCCGTCCCGGGCCAGTTCCTCGGCCTGCTGGTGCAGGTCCTTCTTGGAACCGCCGAAGCCGTGCGCCAGGAGCACCGCCGGGCGGCGCTCACCGGCCGGTCCGGAGGTGTAGAACGAGGTGTCGATGCGCGCGGGCCGCGGGCCGGCTTCCTCACCGCCGCCGTCCGCGTCACCGCCCGGGGCGGCCATCGGGAGGAACCGGTCCTCGCGCTTGACCGGCGCCGGGTCGTCGGCGACGGCGGTCCAGGTGCCCGCTCCGGCGACGAGGGCGGCCGCGAGCGCGGCGGCGGCCAGCCGGGTCCGTCGCGGGGCCGTCCGGACGGCCCGGAGTGGCCCTCTGAGCGGCCGGAACGACCGCAGGTTTCGCACATCCATGCACCCGAGCCTACGCAGCCGCGCCGCCCTCACACCCGCCCCGGGGCAGGAGGCCGCCCCCTCCTCAGGTCGGAGAGGGGACGGCGCGGCGTACGGCAGTCGTGGTACGAGGACGCGTCCGCCCCCGCCGATGACCACTCCGTGAGACGCGGCGGGAACAGCCGTTCGGATGACGTCCCGTCCTCACCGTACCTCCGGCGGCCGATTCACGAGAGCGGCGCACAGCGGGGCGGGCGGTCGGGGTGCATCATGGGGAGACTTTCACGAAACGGTCGAAACGGTACCGGCGTCCCGCGAGCCGGAAGAGCGTCCCCGAGCGGTCACGGGGGGCCGTCCGAACCCTCCCCGCCGTGACCGGCCCGGCGGACGGCGCGGGTCACCCGCCGCGGGACGCCTCGCCCGAGCGGCCCGGACCGCCGTCCACGACGCCGGTTCCGCGTCGTCCACCCCTACCCTGGGGCCGCCATGAGCTGGTTTCAGTCACCGTTCTTCCTGAACTGGGGGGCTCCCGCGGGCCTGAGCGGACTGGTGGCCTGGATCTGCCTGGTCCGCCAGTACCACGGCAAAGGGCGGCTGCTGGGCAGCGCCCGCGCCGCGCTGCTGTCCGCGGCCGTGGTGACGGCCATGGCCGGGATCGCCCTGCTGGCCGTCTCCCTGCTGCCGTTGCTCGCCCAGGTGCCGGCCGCGGCCGTGGGCGTGGCGACGGGAGCCGGGGTGCTGCGCCGCGGGCGGGTGCAGTCGGACACGGCCAAGCCGTTCCTCACCTTCCTCACCCTCGGCACCGCCCACCTCCTCGAACGGCTGGAGGAGCGGATGGCGCTGGACTGCGCGGACTGGTGTGACGACCTCGCCGACGGGCTCCGGGACCTGCGCCGGGCCCAGGTCTTCGTGCACGCCCTGCGGCTCCACCTCGTCGCCCGGCACCAGGACAAGACGAGCCGCAAGGCGGTGGAGGAACGCTTCGCCGAGGCGGAGGAGGCGATCCGGCGCGCCCTGGAGACGGAGGAACGGATCGAGGCGGCACGCCGGATGCCCGGTTTCGACGGCCGGCCCGGGCCGCGCCGCGACCGCACGGAGGAGGAGCGGGTGGCGGCTCTGCGCGCCTGGGGCGAGGCGCGGCACCACTGCGCGCTGCTGCTGCGGGTGGCGTATCTGCTGGGCCGGCGCTCCGACCGGTGGGCGCTGCTCGCCCTGCGGGACGGCACCGCCCCCGGCGGCGGGCGCCCCGGGGCCCCGCTGCCCGCCCAGCGCCGGCCGCATCTCCACCTCCACCTGCGGTGGTTCGGGTGGCACCGGGACGGGCGCGGGCGCCCGGTCGAGGGCCGGGCGCGGCCCGCCGCCGCGCCGGACACCGCGCCTGACGGGGCGTCGCCCGCCCGCACGGCCGGAGCGCCCGGCACGGCGGCGGACGCGCGGTCAGAACCGCGAGCGGACGACGCCGCCGCGCAGACCTGAACGGCCGTCCCGCGGGGTGGAGGGATCGGGCCCGCCGGGCCCCTCCGGCCCGCCGGGGAAGCCCGGCGGCGCGGTGGACCCCGGGGGAGCCGGGGCGGCCGGGGCCACCGGGGCGATCGGCGAGGCGGCGTCGGCTGCCGGGTCAGGGGCCACCGGCAGGTCGCGGACGGCGGGGCGGTCCGCCGCCGGGCCGGCGGCATGGGCGGGACCGGCGGGGCCGGGCGACGGGCACGGCCGTTCCGGCTCGTGGAAGCGGATCTCCACCGTGGCACCCATCGCCGCGGCGGCGGACGCGAGGGACCGCACCGTCAGATTGGCGTCCCCGGACAGTATCTGGCTGACCCGGCCGGGGCTGACGCCCATGAGCGCCGCCAGCTCGGCGCGGCTGAGCCCGCGCGCGGACAGCTCACCGGCGAGGGCGGCCGCGGCCTGCCGGGCCAGCCGGGCGGCGGCGGCATCGGTTCCGGTACCGGTACCGGTACCGCTCCCGCCCCGCGCCATGAACGGCATGGTCTCCTCAACCCCCCAGATCGGCATGGTCCTTGGTACGGCGAGGTCTTCCGGGGTACTGCCCCAGAATGCCACCTTTAGCTCCACCTAAACAGCGGAGCGCGGGACTCCGTACCCCGGCAGGCCGTGCCGCTCCGCCGGGTGCACCGCCCGAACACGGCCTGAGCTGGGGGAACGTTCTCAGGGGTGAAGCGCCGGCCGGGGGACGGCGCTTCACCCCGGCGCACGGACGCGGGCCCCGGGCGGCGGACAGCACGCGGAGCCGTGACCGGGCGGCCGGGCGGCCGGCCGGGCGCGCGTCCCGCGTGAGGTCCGCCGCGCGGGTGGCGCACCCTCAGTCGTGGCGCGGGAAGCCGAGGTCCACACCGGAGGGGGCCGTCGCCGGGTCCGGCCAGCGGGTGGTGACGACCTTGCCGCGGGTGTGGAAGCGCACCCCGTCGGGGCCGTAGACGTGGTGGTCGCCGAAGAGGGAGTCCTTCCAGCCGCCGAAGGAGTGGTGGCCGACGGGTACCGGGATCGGCACGTTGACGCCCACCATCCCCGCCTCCACCTCCAGCTGGAAGCGGCGGGCCGCGCCCCCGTCGCGGGTGAAGACCGCCGCGCCGTTGCCGTACGGGGAGGCGTTGATCAGCGCCATGGCCTCCTCGTACGTCTCGGCGCGCAGCACGCACAGCACGGGGCCGAAGATCTCGTCGCGGTAGGCGTCGGAGCCGGGGCGGACGTGGTCGAGCAGGGTGGGGCCGAGCCAGTGGCCGTCCTCGTACCCCGTCACCGTGCGGCCGGTGCCGTCGAGGACCACCTCGGCGCCCTGGGCGGGGGCGCCCGTGACGTACGCGGCGACGCGGTCGCGGTGCTCGCGGGTGATGAGCGGGCCCATCGCGGACTCCGGGTGGTCACCGGGGCCGAGCCGGATCCGCGCCGCCCGGTCGCGGATGCGCGCCACCAGGGGGTCGCCGGTGCCGCCCACGGCCACCACGGCCGAGATCGCCATGCAGCGCTCGCCGGCCGAGCCGTAGGCGGCGGAGACGGCGGCGTCGGCTGCCGCGTCCAGGTCGGCGTCGGGCAGCACCAGCAGATGGTTCTTGGCGCCGCCGAGCGCCTGGGCCCGCTTGCCGTGCGCGGTGGCCGCCCCGTACACCGCGCGGGCGGCGGGTGTGGACCCGACGAAGCTGACGGCCGCCACCCCCGGATGCTCGACCAGCCGTTCGGCGGCGGTGCGGTCGCCGCCCAGGACGTTCAGCACCCCGGGCGGGAATCCGGCCCGGGCCGCCAGCTCCGCCAGCAGGAGCGGCGCCGAGGGGGCCTTCTCGCTGGGTTTGAGCACGACGGTGTTCCCGCAGGCGACGGCCAGCGGGAACATCCACAGCGGCACCATCGCGGGGAAGTTGAACGGGGTGATCCCCGCGACCACCCCCAGCGGCTGCCGGATCGAGGCCACGTCCACCCCGGCCGAGACCTGCGTGGACAGCTCGCCGCGGAGCAACGCCGGGATGCCGCACGCCAGTTCGACGATCTCCAGACCCCGGGCCACCTCCCCCAGCGCGTCCGCGTGAACCTTGCCGTGCTCGGCGGTGATCGCCCGGGCCAGCTCCTCCCGGTGGGCGTCGAGCAGTTCGCGGTAGCGGAAGAGGACGGCGGTGCGGGTGGCGAGCGAGGTGGCGCTCCACGCCGGGTACGCGGCGCGGGCGGCGGCGACCGCCTCGCCGGCCTCGGCGGCGGACGCCAGCGGCACCCGGGCGGTCCGCTCCCCGGTGGCGGGGTCGGTCACCGGCCCGAACGCGCCCGAGGCGCCGGGGACGGCGGTGCCGCCGATCCAGTGGTGCAGGGTCTTCATACGGTCACCTTTCGCGTGGTGGTGGAGGGAGCGGCCGAGGTCCCGGTCCCGGTCTCCCCGTTCCCGCGTCTCCCCCGTCTCTCCCCGCCCCGTCAAGCAGGGGGGATCACCGGTGGCCCGTCGTGCCGCCAGGTGAACACCGGACGGGAACGGAGATCACCGGACGGGGCCGGGCGGACGCCGGACGGGACCGGGCGAGACCGGGCGGACGCCGGACGGGACCGGGCGGGCGCCGGACGGGACCGGGCGGGCGCCGCACCGCGCCGGGCGGACCCGCTACAGATGGCGCCGCCGCTCCGCCGCCCGCCGCTCGTACTCCGCGCGCGCGGCGACGGCGGCCGGCCGGGTGGCCGCCGCCGCGACGGGGACGTCCCACCAGGCCTGCGCTCCGGGCGCCCCCGACTCGGTGCCCTCCGGCCCGTCCGCGCCGCTCGCCGTCTCGACGTACACGCAGACCGGCCGGTCGTGACCGCGCGCCTCGGCCAGCGCCGTCCGCAGCTCGTCCGCGGTGCCGGCGCGGAGCACGGTCATGCCGAGGCTGGCGGCGTTGGCGGCGAGGTCCACCGGCAGCGGGTCGCCGGTGCAGCCGCCGTCGGCGTCCCGGAAGCGGTAGGCGGTGCCGAACCGCTCGCCGCCGGTGGCCTCGGAGAGCCCGCCGATCGAGGCGTAACCGTGGTTCTGGAGGATCACCAGCTTGACCGGCAGCCTTTCCTGAACGGCCGTGACGATCTCCGTGGGGCCCATCAGATAGGTGCCGTCGCCGACGAGCGCCCAGACGGGCCGGCCGGGCTCGGCGAGGCAGACCCCGAGGGCCGCCGGGATCTCGTAGCCCATGCAGGAGTAGCCGTACTCGACGTGGTACTGGCGCGGGGAGCGGGCGCGCCACAGCTTGTGCAGATCGCCGGGGAGGGAGCCGGCCGCGTTGATCACCACGTCCTCGTCGCCGACGACCGCGTCCAGGGCGCCGACGACCTGCGCCTGCGTGGGCCGGACCGGCGCGGCGCCACCCCTGCCGTCCGCCCCGGCGCGCGCGCCGGTGGCCGGAGAGCCGCCCGCCGGGCCGTCGGCAGGCTCCGCCGGCCCGGCGGCGAACGCCCGGTCGACGCGCTCCTCCCAGCGGGCCTTCGCCTCCCGGTACGCGGCCTCGTACGCCGCGTCCACGCGGTACCCGGCGAGCGCGCCGGCCAGCGCCTCCAGCCCGGCACGCGCGTCGGCGACCAGCGCGAGGCCGCCCATCTTGTGGGCGTCGGCGGCGCTCACGTCCAGGGTGACGAAGCGGACGCCGGGGTGGGCGAAGAGGGTGGCGGAGGCGGTGGTGAAGTCGGTCCAGCGGGTGCCGACGCCGAGCACCACGTCCGCCTCCCGGGCGAGCGCGGCGGCGGTGGCGGTACCGGTGTGGCCGATGCCGCCCACCTCGGCCGGGTGGTCGTGGCGGAGCGCGCCCTTGCCGGACTGGGTGGTGGCCACGGGGACACCGGTGGCGCCGGCGAGCGCCCGCAGCGCCTCCTCCGCCTCGCTGTGGTGGACGCCGCCACCCGCGACGATCAGCGGGCGGCGCGCGCCCCGCAGCAGCCGGGCGGCCTCGGCGAGCGCGGTGGCGTCCGGGGCGGGGCGGGGCACGCGCCAGACCCGCTCGGCGAAGAACTCCTCCGGCCAGTCGCCCGCCTCGGCCTGCACGTCCTGCGGCAGGGCGAGGGTGACGGCCCCGGCGGCGGCCGGGTCGGTGAGCGCCCGCACCGCGCCCAGCGCGGCGGGGACCAGCGCCTCGGGGCGCGTCACCCGGTCGAACCAGCGGGAGACCGGCCGCAGGCAGTCGTTGACCGACACGTCCCCCGCGTACACCGTCTCCAGCTGCTGGAGCACCGGGTCGGCCGGGCGGGTGGCGAAGGTGTCGCCCGGGAGCAGCAGCACGGGCAGCCGGCTGATCGTGGCCAGCGCGGCACCGGTGACGAGGTTGGTGGCGCCGGGGCCGATGGAGGTGGTGACGGCCTGGGTGGAGAGCCGGGCGGTGTGCCGGGCGTGCGCCACGGCCGCGTGCACCATCGCCTGCTCGTTGCGGCCCTGGAGGAAGGGCATCCGCGCCGGCCCGGCCTCCAGCAGCGCCTGGCCGATCCCGGCGACGTTGCCGTGGCCGAAGATGCCCCAGCAGGCGCGGACCAGGCGGTGACGCCGGCCGTCCCGCTCGGTGTACTGCCGGGACAGGAAGGTGACGAGGGCCTGGGCGACCGTCAGGCGGCGGGTGGGGGCGGAGGTCATGGGCGGTCTCCTTCCACCGGGCGCTCCGGGACGTCCCCGTCCCCGGCCCTGGCCCCGGCCGCCGGTGGCGCGTGGTACAGCGGCAGCCGCGGGTCGGCCGGCTGGTCCGGCCAGGTCGTGCGGATCCAGGCGTGGTCCGGGTGGTCCTGGATCAGCCAGGCGCGTTCCTCTCCGGGCCCGGCCATGACGTTGAGGTAGTACAGGTCGTGCCCGGGCGCGGCGACGGACGGCCCGTGCCAGCCGTCCGGGACGAGCACCGTGTCCCCGTCGCGCACCTCGGCGAGCAGGTCGCTCCGCCGCCCCGGGCCGGAGGGGCTGACGCGGTGGTAGCCGAGACCGGGGGTGCCGTCCGGCGCGTCCGCGATCTCGAAGTGGTAGATCTCCTCCAGCCGCGACTCCCGGCCGGGGCGCTCCTCGTCGTGCTTGTGCGGCGGATACGAGGACCAGTTGCCGCCGGGGGTGAGGACCTCCACGGCGATCAGCCGGTCGGCCTCGAACGCCCCCGCCGCGGCGAAGTTGTTGACCTGCCGGGAGCAGGTCCCGCTGCCGCGCAGCTCGACGCCCACCTCCTCGGCCGGCCCGCGGCGGGCGGGCAGCCGGCGCGTGCAGCGCGCCCCGGGGAGCGCGAAACGGCCGCCGCGCTCCGTCGTGACGACGGCGTGGGCGTCCCGGGGGAGGTAGACGAAGTCGGTGACGGCGTCGAACACACCGGTACGGCCCCGCAACTGGAAGACGGCGGTGGGCGTCCCGGCGCCGTCGTCACCGGCGTCGGGGGCGGGAACCGTCCCGGCCGGGGAGGCCGGGGAGAAGGCGCGGGTGGTGTGGTCGGTTCCGGGCGGTGGGGCCGGTGTCGCCGGAGCCGCGCGGGTTCCGCAGTCCCCGGCGTCCCCGGCGTCCCCGCTTCCGCGGTCTCCGGGGGCCGCGGCCTCGCCGCCGGGCCCTCCGCCGTCGGCGGTGCCCCCGCTCCCGCCGCCGGGCCCGCCGTCGCCACGGCCCTCGCCGGGCCCCGCGCCGCCGTCACCCACCGGGGTGAGCGGTGGCGGCCCGGGGGTGACGGTGACCGTGCAGGCGCCCGCCAGCGGCAGCACGATCCACTCGCTCTCCCCGGTGCCGAAGGCGTGCGATCCACCCGGCGGCAGTTCGAGGACGCGCAGGGAGGTGAACTCCCAGCCGGCGGAGTCCGGCTCCACCACCGTGCTGTAGGGACCCGCGGCCGTGGAACCCGCCGGCAGGTGCAGCCGGGCGGTACTCCCGTCCGGCCGGGGCCCGGGGACCTGTTCCGGGGACCGGTCCGGTGGCCGGTCCCGCCGCCGGTCCGGTGGCCGGTCCGGGTTCGTCGCACGGTGTTCGGTGGTCACGGCGGTGCGTCTCCTCACGGGGCGGTCGATTCGGGGGCCGGGCCACCGGGCGCCCCGGAGCCGGGGGCCGCCCCGGTGCGCGGCCGGAGCAGGGCGGCGGCGGTGTCCACGGCGGCGGCCACGTCCCCGTCCGCCGGGTAGAGCAGCGAGCGCCCGGCGACCAGGCCGTGCACGGTCGGCAGCCGCAGCGCCTCCCGCCACCGCTCGAACAGGGCGTCCTGGTCGCGGGCGTCGCCGCCGAGCAGGACGGTGGGCAGCGAGGACGTCTCCAGCACCGCGGCCATCCGGCCGGGGTCCTCGGTGACGGGCACTTTCAGCCAGGTGTACGCGGAGGTGGAGGCGAGCCCGGAGGCGATGGCGACGGCCCGGGTGACGGCCTCCGCGCCGAGGTCGTTGCGGACCCCGCCGGGGGTGCGGCGGCTGAGGAACGGCTCGACGAACACGGGCAGCCGGCGCTCGGCCATGGCGTCCACCGCCCGCGCGGCGGAGTACAGCGTGGTCAGCGAGCCGGGGTCGGCGTGGTCGATACGGAGCAGCAGCTTGCCCGCGTCGAAACGGCGCCGCTCCAGGTCCGCGGGCCGGAACCCGGTGAAGCGGTCGTCCAGTTCGAAGACGGCGCCCTCCAGCCCGCCCCGGTTCATCGAGCCGACGGCCACCTTGGCGTCGAGGGCGCCGAGCAGCAGCAGGTCGTCGAGGACGTCGGCGCCGGCGAGCACCCCGTCCACCCCGGGCCGGGAAAGCGCCACACAGAGCCGGCGCAGCAGGTCGTGGCGGTCGGCCATGGCGAACGGACGTCCGCCCGCGGCGAGCGCGCCCCGCGCCGGGTGGTCGGCGGCGACGATCAGCAGCCGGCCGCTCCGCCCCAGCAGCGGGCGGCGCGGGCGCCGGGCGGCGGCCTCGGCGACGGCCTCGGGGTGGCGGGCCCGCACCCGGGCGAGTTCGGCGAGGGAGAGGTTCACGGGGCGGCCTCCGGGCGGCTCGGAGCGGTGACGGCGCGGCGTCCGTGGCACCGGCCGCGCCCGGTCCGCCCCCGCCGTCGCCGCGATCGGCGCGCGTGCCCCCGGCGCCCCGGGCCCGCCGGTGGCCGGGCGGGACCCGCCGCCGTATCGGCGACCGCGCCCGGGGCGGCCCCCATCCCCGTGGGACGGGCGCGAGAGGCCGCGCCCGCCGTCCCGCGGGCGCCCGGCACGGCCCGCGCCGTGGCGGCCGTCATGAGCCGGCCAGGGCCGCTTCGACCTCCGCGGCGGTCGGCATCGCGGCGGAACA
Source organism: Streptomyces zingiberis (assembly GCF_012034935.1). GTDB lineage: Bacteria > Actinomycetota > Actinomycetes > Streptomycetales > Streptomycetaceae > Streptomyces > Streptomyces zingiberis. Next base: position 143,109 of record NZ_JAATEN010000015.1, on the reverse strand, counting down.
GGCCAGCCGGGCGGCGACGAGCGCGCCCGCGGCGTTGGCGTGGCGCATGGTGCGTTCCAGGTCCCAGCCGGCGAGGAGACCGTGGCAGAGGGCGCCGCCGAAGGCATCCCCGGCGCCGAGCCCGTTGACCACCTCGACCGGCAGCGGGGGCACCTCGGCCGTGGTGCCGTCACGGTGCATCGCCAGCACCCCGCGCGGGCCCAGTTTGACGACGGCGAGTTCCACGCCCGCGTCGAGGAGAGCGCGGGCGCACCCCACCGGCTCGCGGCGCCCGGTGGCGACCTCGCACTCCTCCAGGTTGCCCACGGCGACGGTGGCGTGCGCCAGGGCCCGCACGTAATACGGCCGGGCCGCGGCGGCGCGCGCCACGTCCCCACCGCCCGCGGCTGCGCCCGAAGCTGCGCCCGGGGCGGCGGACGAAGTCCCGGGGGCGACGGGGCCGCCGGGGCCGCCGGGGCCTTCAGGACCGGCAGTGCCGCCGGGGTTCGGCGAGCCGCCGGGCTCGGGCCAGAACATGGGGCGCCAGTCCAGGTCGAAGACGGTCACCCGGTCACGGGCCGGGGAGGCGCCCGCCACCGGCGCACCGTCACGGCCACGGCCGGAACCGGTCCCCGGCGGCTCCGCCCCGCCGGCGCCCGCCACACCTTCGTCCGCCCCGGTCCCCGCCCCCGTTCCCGCCCCGGCCCCCGTTCCCGCCGCCGTGCCCGCCCGGGTGGCAGGCGGTGGCCCCGCCGCGCGGGCCTCCAGGGCCGCCAGGGTCGCCGAACGGCTCGGTTCCTCGCACAGTCCGGTCCCGGTCACCCAGAACACCTGTGCGGCCCGGATCGCGTCGAGGTCCAGTTCACCGGCGGTGATCTGGAGATCGGGGGCGGAGGGCCGCCGGTAGAAGTAGAGCGGGAAGTGGTCGGGCGGGAAGACCTCACAGAACGTCACCGGGGTGGGCAGCCCGGGGACCTCCGTCACCCAGCGGTCGTCCACCCCGAACCCCCGCAGCGCGCCCCGGAGATACTCCCCGAAGGGGTCGCGCCCGGTGCGGGTGAGCAGCGCCGTGCGCCGTCCCAGCCGCGCGGCGGCGACGGCGACGTTGGCCGCCGAACCACCGAGGAACTTGCCGAAGGTCTCCACCTCGGCCAGCCCCACGCCCGTCCGCAGCGGATAGAGATCCACGCCGATCCGCCCCATGGTGATGACCTCGAAGGGCACGTCGGGCCCGCCCGTTCCGTCACGGGCGGCCGTGTCTTCGGGCCTGCCGCGGGCCGCGGGAAGGGCCGCTCCGGGCGGGACGGCGGGGCCGGAGGGAACGGCCGGGACGTGCGGAGGGCGGGGCGCCGCTCCGTCGGGTGGCTGTGCGCTCTCCGGCATGGCCTCGCATCCCCTCGGCTCGGCGCGGCGTGCGGCGCTCCGTCGGGTCCCTGAGGCCCCGTCGGCTCCTCGTGTCCGTCAGATCCGGTCGTGGCTGCCCTCCCAGGTCTAGCCGCGTACGGCGGGCACTGTCAACGGCATGTCCTGACATCAGCATCCACGGACAGGCGAGTTGAGCTGACGTCCGAATGTCCGGACGTTCCCTTGACACCCTCCCGTGCGGCGCAGGAAGCTACCGGCAATCCCTCCCCCGTCACCGTCCCGCCGACACGGCGGTCACCGCCTTCTCCCGGAACCCGTACCGGCCGGTCCCCGGAACACCCCTCCGGCGCCGGCGACCGACGAGAGGAGAGCCCGACCGATGACCGCAGGACCCTCCGCCCCGGCCCCCGGCTCCCCCGACCGCACCGTTCAGGCCGTCCCCACCGGAAACGCCGTGCTCGACCGGCTCCGGATCGGCTCCGCCCCCGATTCCTGGGGCGTGTGGTTCCCCGACGACGAACGGCAGGTGCCCTGGCGGCGCTTCCTCGACGAGGTCGCGGACGCGGGCTACGACTGGATCGAACTCGGCCCCTACGGCTATCTCCCCACCGACCCCGCGCGCCTCCGGGACGAGACCGGCCGGCGCGGCCTGCGGGTCTCGGCGGGCACCGTCTTCACCGCGCTCCACCGCGGCCCGGCGGTCTGGGACGAGACCTGGGCGCAGGTCTCACGGGTGGCCGGGCTCACCCGGGCCATGGGCGCCCGCCACCTCGTCGTCATCCCGTCGTTCTGGCGCGACGACAGGACGGCCGAGATCATCGAGGACCCGGTCCTCACGCCGGAGCAGTGGCGCCACCTCACCACCGGCACGGAGCGGCTGGCCCGGGAGGTGCGCGAGCGGTACGGGCTGGAGATCGCCGTCCATCCGCACGCCGACACCCACATCGACGGCGAGGAGAACGTCGCCCGCTTCCTCGACGCCACCGACCCCGCCCTGGTGGGACTCTGCCTGGACACCGGCCACTACGCCTACTGCGGTGGCGACAGCGTGCGGCTGATCGAAACCTACGGCGAGCGGATCGGCTACCTCCACCTCAAGCAGGTGGACCCGGAGGTCCTGGCCGGCGTGGTCGCCGAGGGCCTGCCGTTCGGGCCGGCCGTGGCCCGCGGGGTGATGCGCGAACCTCCCGGCGGCCTGCCGGCGCTGGAGCCCGTGCTGCACTCCGCCCAGGGCCTGGGGGTGGACCTCTTCGCCATCGTCGAGCAGGACATGTACCCCTGCGACCCGGACCGGCCCCTCCCCGTCGCCCGGCGGACCCGGCGGTATCTGCGCGGCTGCGGCGCCTGACGCGCCCACCGGTCCCGTCCCCCGGCCGCGCACCGGCCCCGTCCCCACCGGCCGCCCGGCGCACCGGCGTCACACCGCCCCGGCCGGGACCGCGCCACACGCCACACGCCACAGAGCAGAACAGAACAGCCGCAGCGGTGACAGCAGAGGCGACACCAGAGGCGACATCAGAGGCGAAAGGCACGACGATGACCGACCAGGCCCCCCTCGTCCTCCCGGCAGCCACCGCGGACACCCCCGCGGGCAGCCCGGCCACCACCCCGGCCTCCCCCGCGGCCGCCGCCCCCCTCACGGACGTCCTCGGCGTCGCCGTCATCGGCGCGGGCCGGATGGGCGCCGACCACGTCCGGCGGCTGCACCGGACCATCCGCGGCGCCCGGGTGGCCGCCGTGGCCGATGTGGACGCCGAGCGCGCCAAGCGGCTCGCCGACACCGTCCCCGGTTGCGCCGCCCACTCCGACCCGGAGGCGGCGCTGTCCTCCGCCGGGGTCGACGCGGTGCTGATCGCCTCCCCCGGGCCCGTCCACGAGGAGCAGATCCTGGCGGCGCTGGAACGCGGGCTGCCGGTGCTCTGCGAGAAGCCGCTGACCCCGGACACCGCCTCCGCGCTGCGCGTGCTGCGCGCCGAGAGCGCGCTCGGCCGGCGGCGGGTGCAGGTCGGCTTCATGCGCCGTTACGACGCCGAGTTCCGACGCCTCAAGCGGCTGCTGGACGAGGGCGAGCTGGGGCGCCCGCGGCTGCTCCACTGCCGCCACCGCAACGTCACCCCGGCGCCGGGCTTCACCGAGGCCATGATGATCACCGACTCGGTGGCCCACGAGGTGGACACCGTCCGCTGGCTGCTGCGCCAGGAGATCACGGCGGTGACGGTGCTCCGCCCCGGCACCGGCGGGGTGGACGAACCACAGCTCGTGCTCTTCGAGACGGACGGCGGTGCCGTCGTCGACGTGGAGATCTTCGTCAACTGCGGCTTCGGCTACCAGGTGCAGTGCGAGGCCGTGTGCGCCACCGGCAGCGCGCGGATCGGCGACGGGCACGCGATGGTCACCCACAGCGCGGGCCGCTGGGGCGGGGAGATCGTCCAGGACTGGTCCGCCCGGTTCGAGGACGCCTACGACCGCGAGGTGCGGGAGTGGGTGGAGGCCGCCCGGCGTGACGAGGTGACGGGCCCGGACGTGTGGGACGGTTACGCCGCCGCCGCGGTCTGCGAGGCCGGGGTACGCGCCCAGGCGACCGGCGAGCGGGTGCCGGTTCCCCTGATCGGGCGGCCGGAACTGTACGGCTGATCCCCCGCGCGTGATCCCTGCCGGGCCGTCCCGGCATCGTCCCGCCCCGGCCGAACCGGCCCGCCGGGCGGCACTCGCGGCCCGGCTCGGCCGGGCCGGCCCCCGGGGCACCTCCGTTCCCGCCGGAGTAGCCGGGGGTGGAAGCGCGGGCGCGGCCCCCCTCACCGGCTCACCGGCGCCGGCACCGGCCGGCACCGGCGCCACGACGAGGACCCGGGCTCCCCCGCACAGGCCCGGGCTCCGCCGCGCAGGCCCGGACTCCGCCATGCAGGACCTGGCTCTCCCGCACGAGGGCGCCCCGCCGACCCGGCGCACCACCGCGCCCCACACCTGCGCACATCACGCGCGGCGGTGTGCAAGGCGCCCCACCATCCCTCCCACACCCGCACCGCAACACTCCGGCACTCCTCCGTGCCCACACCCACACGTTCTTACCCCCTAGGGGTATGGGGTACAGTCCCCGTGTGGGAGCGTCCGGCGCCCCTCCCCGGGGCGCCCGCCCGGCGATCCGCCGTCGTGCGCTCCGCACGCACCGGAAACCGAGGACCGAGGAGAGAGCATGAGCGCCACCGCCACCTACCGGGTGACCGGAATGACCTGCGGCCACTGCGAGAAGGCGGTCACCGAGGAACTGTCCGCGCTGGACGGCGTCGACTCCGTGCGGGCCACCGCGGACAGCGGCCTGGTGACCGTCACCTCCGCGGCCCCGCTGTCCGACGAGGACGTCCGCGCCGCCGTCGACGAGGCCGGATACGAGCTGGCCGGCCGGGCCTGACCCGCGCCCCGCACGCCGCGCCGTTGCCGACCGGCCGTCCCGCACGGCGGCCCGCGCGGCGCGGCCCTCCCAGGAGAGGCCCCATGAGCATCGGCACGACACCCGGGACCCCGCCGGACTCCTCCGGCCGGCACCGGGTCGACCTCGCCATCGGCGGTATGACCTGCGCGTCCTGCGCGGCCCGCGTCGAGAGGAAACTCAACCGGATGGAGGGCGTCTCGGCCGCGGTGAACTTCGCCACCGGCAAGGCGCGGATCGAGGCGGCGGACGGCGTCCGCGTCGACGACCTCGTGGCGACCGTGGAACGGACCGGCTACACCGCCGAACTCCCGCCCGCGCCACGCCCGCAGCCCCCCGCCACCCCCGCCGTCCCCGGCGGGGACGCGCCCCCGGCCGGCGGGGACGGCCCAGGCACCGGCCCCGGTGCGGAACGCGATACCGGCCGCTCCACCGGCCAGGGCGCGGAACTGGCCGCCCTGCGGCAGCGGTTCCTCGTCTCGCTCGCCCTCTCCGTCCCCGTGGTGCTGCTCGCGATGGTGCCCGTCCTCCAGTTCGACAACTGGCAGTGGCTCTCGCTGACCCTGGCCGCGCCCGTCGTCGTCTGGGGCGGCCTCCCCTTCCACCGCGCCACCTGGACCAACCTCCGGCACGGCGCCGCCACCATGGACACGCTGATCTCCATGGGCACCCTGGCCGCCTTCGGCTGGTCGCTGTGGGCGCTCTTCCTCGGCCACGCCGGGATGCCCGGCATGCGCCACGGGTTCAGCCTCACCCTCTCCCGCGAGGCCGCCTCCTCCGCGATCTACCTGGAGGTCGCGGCCGGGGTCACCACGTTCATCCTGCTCGGCCGCTGGCTGGAGGCGCGTGCGAAGCGGCGCGCGGGCGCGGCGCTGCGGGCGCTGCTGGAGCTCGGCGCCCGGGACGTGACCGTCCTCGGGCCGGACGGCCGGGAGGAGCGCGTCCCGGTGGACCGGCTGGCGGTGGGCGACCGCTTCGTCGTCCGCCCCGGCGAGAAGATCGCCACCGACGGGCGGGTGGTGGAGGGCGGTTCGGCGGTCGACGCCGCGATGCTGACCGGCGAGTCCGTCCCGGTGGACGTGGCGGCCGGGGACACCGTGACCGGCGCGACGGTCAACGTCAGCGGCCGGCTGGTGGTGGAGGCCACCCGGGTCGGCGCCGACACCCAGCTCGCGCGGATGGCCACGCTCGTCGAGGAGGCCCAGAGCGGCAAGGCCGCGGTGCAGCGGCTCGCCGACCGGATCTCCGGGATCTTCGTTCCCGTGGTGATCGTGCTCGCCCTGGCGACGCTGGCCGGCTGGCTGGTCTCCGGCGCGGGCGCCACCGCCGCCTTCACCGCCGCCGTGGCGGTGCTGATCATCGCCTGCCCGTGCGCCCTCGGCCTGGCGACCCCCACCGCGCTGCTGGTCGGCACGGGCCGCGGCGCCCAGCTCGGCATCCTGATCAAGGGCCCGGAGGTGCTGGAGTCGACCCGCCGGGTGGACACCGTCGTCCTGGACAAGACCGGCACCGTCACCACGGGGCGGATGACCCTGCACGAGGTGGTCCCGGCGGACGGGGTGACGGAGGACGAGCTGCTCCGGCTGGCCGGGGCCGTGGAGAACGCCTCCGAACACCCGATCGCCCGCGCGGTGGCCGCGGGGGCCGCGGAGCGCACGGGCACGCCGCCCGCCGTGGAGCGCTTCGAGAACGTCCCGGGCCGGGGCGTGCGGGGCCGGGTGGACGGCCGCGAGGTCTTCGTCGGCCGGGAGACACCCTCCGGCGGCGAACGGCAGGCGGCCGGCCGGACCGGCCCGGACGGCCCGGACCGTCCGGGGGGTCCGGACCGTCCGGGGGGTCCGGAGGGTCCGGACAGCCGGCGGGGCGCCGCCGGCCGGGACGGAGCCCGGGACGCGGTGGGCCCCGGTGACCTCCCCGCGCGTCTCGCCACCGCCAAGGAGGCCGCCGAGGCCGCCGGCCGCACGGCGATGACGGTCGTCGTGGACGGCCGGCCGCTGGGCCTGCTGACGGTGGCGGACACCGTGAAGGAAACGAGCGCGGCGGCCGTGGCGGCGCTGCGGGAGCTGGGCCTCACCCCCGTCCTGCTCACCGGTGACCACCAGGCCGTGGCCGGGTCGGTGGCCCGCGCCGTGGGGATCGACGAGGTGATCGCCGGGGTGCTCCCCGAGGAGAAGGTGGCGGTCGTCCGCCGGCTCCACGCGGAGGGCCGGACGGTCGCCATGGTCGGCGACGGGGTCAACGACGCGGCGGCGCTGGCCGCGGCGGACCTGGGCCTGGCGATGGGGACCGGCACGGACGCGGCCATCGAGGCCGCCGACCTGACCCTGGTCCGCGGTGACCCGCGGGTGGCGGCGGACGCGATCCGGCTCTCCCGCCGGACCCTCCGCATCATCAAGGGCAATCTGTTCTGGGCGTTCGGCTACAACGTGGCGGCGCTGCCGCTCGCCGCGGCCGGACTGCTCAGCCCGATGCTCGCCGGGGCCGCGATGGCGTTCTCGTCCGTCTTCGTGGTCACCAACAGCCTCCGGCTGCGGTCCTTCACACCGTCACCGGACACCCCATGACACCCTCACCCCGGCGGCCGGACCTCCCCTTCGGGCCCCTTGCCCCGGCCTGCCCCCGTATGGCATGAGACGCAGGTCACACTCATCGGGGGGTAACCATCCGGGGTGGTCGTGTGTCTAACCCTGCGATGCAACACCTCCGGCGGGGTGCGGCATCCGCCGGACGGACCGTCTTGGGGGACGGATCCCGGCCGGCGCGGCCGGGGCGCGTGCCCGGGGAGCTTTGAGCGGCCCTCCCGTACGCGCCGTCCCGGCAGACAGCACCCGGCACGCCCGGACAACCGAACAGCAGTGGGCTTCACCGTTTCCCGCCCGCGGACCTCCGCGGCGGACGAAAGGCCCCCGGCCGGATCCCGTGGGGGGAATCCGATCCGGGATTGGAGAGCGCTTCACCGGTCGACCCGTGGGGGGATCGACCGCGGGAAGCGCTCTCCACCTTTTCCGCCCCGGCCCCTCCGCGCGGCCACTTCAACGAATCGGCCACCCGGCTACTCACGAACCGTCGCGGCCCCGCGGCACAGAAGCCGGGCGGCCGGGGCGTGCGAAAGGCCGCCCGTGCGGCCGGTGGTGTCACCGGGCGGTGGGGGCGGCCTCTCGGAGTGGGCGGCGCGCGCCGGGGCGGTCAGGCCCCGGCGGTGGTGCGGAGCGTCAGCGCTTCTCCAGCTCCACGAAGTCGCGCTGGACCACGCCCGTGTAGATCTGGCGCGGGCGGCCGATACGGGAACCGGGCTCCTTGATCATCTCGTGCCACTGGGCGATCCAGCCGGGGAGCCGGCCGAGGGCGAAGAGCACGGTGAACATCTCGGTGGGGAAGCCCATCGCCCGGTAGATCAGACCGGTGTAGAAGTCCACGTTGGGGTAGAGCTTGCGCTCGACGAAGTAGTCGTCGGCCAGCGCGTGCTCCTCCAGCTTGAGCGCGATGTCGAGCAGCTCGTCGGACTTGCCCAGGGCCGCCAGCACCTCGTGCGCGTGCGCCTTGATGATCTTCGCCCGGGGGTCGAAGTTCTTGTAGACGCGGTGCCCGAAGCCCATGAGCTTCACGCCGTCTTCCTTGTTCTTCACCTTGCGGATGAAGGTGTCGACGTCGCCGCCGGAGTTGCGGATGCCCTCCAGCATCTCCAGCACCGACTGGTTGGCGCCGCCGTGCAGCGGGCCCCACAGGGCGCTGATCCCGGCCGAGATGGAGGCGAACATGTTCGCCTGCGAGGAGCCGACCAGGCGCACCGTGGAGGTGGAGCAGTTCTGCTCGTGGTCGGCGTGGAGGATCAGCAGCTTGTCCAGCGCGTCGACGACGACCGGGTTCAGCTCGTACTCGGCGGCGGGCACCGAGAAGGTCATCCGCAGGAAGTTCTCGACGTACCCGAGGTCGTTGCGCGGGTAGACCACCGGGTGGCCGATGGACTTCTTGTACGCGTACGCGGCGATCGTCGGCACCTTGGCGAGCAGCCGGATCGTCGAGAGGTGGCGCTGGTTCTCGTGGAACGGGTTGTGGCTGTCCTGGTAGAACGTGGACAGCGCGCTGACCACCGAGGACAGCATCGCCATCGGGTGCGCGTCACGCGGGAAGCCGTCGTAGAAGCGCTTGACGTCCTCGTGCAGCAGGGTGTGCTGGGTGATCTCGTTCTGGAAGGCGGAGAGCTCGTCGCCGGTGGGGAGCTCGCCGTTGATCAGCAGGTAGGCGGTCTCGAGGAAGCTGCTGCCCTCGGCGAGCTGCTCGATGGGGTAGCCGCGGTAGCGGAGGATGCCCTCCTCACCGTCGAGATAGGTGATCGCCGATTTGTACGCCGCGGTGTTGCCGTAACCGCTGTCCAGGGTCACCAGACCGGTCTGGTTACGCAGCTTCGAGACGTCGAAGCCCTTGTCGCCGACCGTGCTGTCGACGATGGGGAAGGTGTACTCGCCGTCCCCGTACCGCAGTACTACTGAGTTGTCGCTCACGTGGTCCCTCACCGACGGTTGTGCCTCTTCTTCGAGGTGCCCTGACTGCCTCTACCTTCCCCCATATGGCGTGCAGCAGTGCACTCGGGGTCGGCCGAGAGGTCTATGGATGGCACGGCGTGCCGCTTGTCCGTCCATCCTGCTGCACGTCGCGCGATCGTGAAAGGCGACGCCGGTCACCGGCGGACGGAAAACGCCGGAAACCGGCAGGAAACGGCGCCGCCGGAGCAGTGACCGGGCGGTGACAGGGCAGTGCCCGGGCCGGGACGGGGCTGCGGCGGGGCCGGGAGAGACGGCGGGCCGGCGGGGCGGGGCGGGCGCCGCCGGCTCAGATCGCACCGCGCAGCCGGTGGTCCAGCGCGGTGCACCGCCGCCCCGCCGAGACGGTGCGGACCGCCTGCCCGAGCGCCCGGCGGGAGCCGACCAGCACCACCAGCTTCCGGGCCCGGGTGACCGCCGTGTAGAGCAGATTCCGCTGGAGCATCATCCAGGCGCCGGTGGTGACGGGCACCACCACGGCCGGGTACTCGCTGCCCTGGGAACGGTGGATCGTCACCGCGTAGGCGTGCGCCAGCTCGTCCAGCTCGTCGAAGTCGTAGGGGACCTCCTCGTCCTCGTCGGTGCGGACGGTGAGCCGCTGGTCGTCCGGGCTGAGCGCGGTGACCACGCCGACCGTGCCGTTGAAGACGCCGTTGGCGCCCTTCTCGTAGTTGTTGCGGATCTGGGTGACCTTGTCGCCGACGCGGAAGACCCGGCCGCCGAAGCGCCGCTCCGGCAGGTCGGGGCGGGCCGGGGTGACCGCCTGCTGGAGCAGTCCGTTGAGCGCGCCGGCCCCGGCCGGGCCGCGGTGCATGGGGGCCAGTACCTGCACGTCCCGCCGGGGGTCCAGCCCGAACCGGGCGGGGATGCGGCGCGCCACCACGTCCACGGTGAGCCGCCCGGCCTCCTCGGTGTCCTCCTCCGGGAAGAGGAAGAAATCGGGCAGGCCGTGGGTGATCGGGGGGACGCCGGAGTTGATGCGGTGGGCGTTGGTGACCACCCCCGACTGCTGGGCCTGGCGGAAGATCCGGGTGAGCCGGACGGCCGGCACCGGGGAGCCGGGGGCGAGCAGATCGCGCAGCACCTCCCCCGCCCCGACCGAGGGGAGCTGGTCCACATCCCCCACCAGCAGCAGGTGCGCGCCCGGTGGCACGGCCTTGACCAGCTTGTTCGCGAGCAGCAGATCGAGCATCGACGCCTCGTCGACCACCACCAGATCGGCGTCCAGGGGGCGCTCCCGGTCGTATGCCGCGTCCCCGCCGGGCCTGAGCTCCAGCAGCCGGTGGACCGTGGACGCCTCGGCGCCCGTCAGCTCCGCCAGCCGCTTGGCGGCCCGGCCGGTCGGCGCCGCGAGCACCACCTTGGCCCGCTTGGCCCGGGCCAGCTCCACCACGGACCGGACGGTGAAGGACTTGCCGCAGCCGGGACCGCCGGTGAGCACGGCGACCTTCTCCGTGAGCGCCAGCCGCACCGCCTGCTCCTGCTCCGGCGCCAGCTCCGCGCCCGTGCGCCGGCCCAGCCAGCCGAGCGCCTTGGCCCAGTCCACCGAGGCGAAGGCGGGCATCCGGTCCTCCTCCGTGCGGAGCAGCCGCAGCACCTGCCCGGCGAGGGAGATCTCGGCCCGGTGGAACGGCAGCAGGTAGACCGCGGAGACCGGGCTGCCGTCCTCCTCGCCGGGCACGGACTGCCGGACGACGCCCCCGGCCTCCTCGTCCGCCGCCAGCTCCCCCAGGCAGTCGATGACCAGGCCGGTGTCCACCTGGAGCAGCTTCACCGCGTCGGAGATCAGCCGCTCCTCGGGGAGGTAGCAGTGCCCCTGGTCGGAGGATTGCGACAGCGCGTACCGCAGCCCGGCCTTGACGCGCTCGGGGCTGTCGTGCGGTATCCCGACGGACTGCGCGATGCGGTCGGCGGTGAGGAAGCCGATGCCCCAGACGTCCGCCGCCAGCCGGTAGGGCTCGTTCCGGACGACGGAGATGGAGGCGTCACCGTACTTCTTGTAGATGCGCACGGCGATGGAGGTGGAGACCCCGACCCCCTGGAGGAAGATCATCACCTCCTTGATCGCCTTCTGCTCCTCCCAGGCGGCGCCGATCAGCCTGGTCCGCTTCGGCCCCAGCCCGGGGACCTCGATCAGCCGCTCCGGGCTCCCCTCGATGACATCGAGGGTGTCCGTGCCGAAGTGGTCGACGATCCGCTCCGCGATCCGCGGGCCGATGCCCTTGATCAGCCCGGAGCCCAGATAGCGGCGGATGCCCTGGACGGTGGCGGGGAGCACGGTGGTGTAGTTCTCGACCGTGAACTGCCGGCCGTACTGCGGGTGGGAGCCCCAGCGGCCCTCCATCCGCAGCGACTCGCCCGGCTGGGCGCCGAGCAGCGAGCCCACGACCGTCAGCAGATCGCCCGCGCCGCGGCCGGTGTCGACCCGGGCCACCGTGTAGCCGTTGTCCTCGTTCGCGTAGGTGATCCGCTCCAGGACTCCCTCGACAACCGCCAGTTGTGCCATGGGGGGACGGTACCCGCAGGCGCGGACAGCCCTCCCGCGCCGGGCCGGGGCAGGAGGGCGGGGGCAGGCGGGGCGCGTGGCGGCGGGTTCGGCCCGGCGGCGGACGCGGCCGGATCCGTACCCGGACCGCCCACGAAGCCGCGTGGAGTCGTCCCCGTGTGGTCCCCCTGGGGTTCCGGGGGCGTCCCGGAACGGCCGATCGGCGGTGACCCGCCCCCAACGGGCCCCGCGATGGGTCAAGCTGGGCCCGGCGACAGCACCGGGACAGCGCCGTCCACCGCCCGGGCGGACGCGCGTTCCGCTCGGGAGCGTCCGGGAGACCCCGGGATGTCCCGGACGAAGGGAGACCGCACATGCACGGCTACGACCTGCTGGTCGTGGGCTCGGCCAACGCCGACCTCGTCATCGGGGTCGATCGGCGCCCCGGGGCCGGTGAGACCGTGCTCGGCTCCGGCCTGTCCGTCCATCCCGGCGGCAAGGGCGCGAACCAGGCCGTCGCGGCGGCCCGCCTCGGGGCGCGCGTCGCGCTGCTGGCCCGGGTCGGCGCCGACGCCCACGGGGAGCTGCTGCTGGAGTCGCAGCGCGCGGCCGGGGTGGACACCGTCGGGGTCCTCGTCGGCGACGGGCCCACCGGGGTGGCCGTCATCACCGTGGACGGGGCCGGTGACAACAGCATCGTCGTCTCCCCCGGCGCCAACGCCCGCCTCGCCCCGCAGGACATCAGGGCCGCCGGGAGCCTGCTGGCCGCCGCGCGGGTCGTCTCGGTGCAGCTGGAGATCCCGGCGGAGACGGTCGCGGAGGTCACCCGGTCGCTGGCGCCGGGCGCCCGGCTGGTGCTCAACGCCTCACCGCCCGCCGCCCTCGCGCCCGAGGTCCTCGCCGCCTGCGACCCGCTCGTGGTCAACGAGCACGAGGCGCTGGCCCTGCTCGGCGGCCACCCGGCCGGGGACTCCACCGACCCCGGGACCTGGGCCTCGGCGCTGCTCTCCCGGGGGCCGCGGTCGGTCGTGGTCACCCTCGGGGCCGCCGGCGCGCTGGCCGCCGGCCGGCACGGGACGTTCACGGTGCCCGCCCCCCGGGTGACGGTGGTGGACACCACCGGCGCCGGCGACGCCTTCACCGGCGCCCTGGCCTGGCGGCTGAGCACCGGGGACGGGCTGGAGGCGGCGGTGCGGTACGCGGTACGCGTGGGCGCGGCTGCCTGCGCCGGGGCGGGGGCGCAGAGTTCCTTTCCGCGCGCGGGGGACGCCGAAGGGCTCGGTGAAGGGCCGTAGACGGAAGTGGGCGGCCGTGGACGGCGGTGGGCCACGGGGCCGGACCGGCCGACCTCGGGGTGGCGGGCGGCAGCCGGTGGACCGCCGGAGCCCCGGGGGCCCGAGGTGCGTGCGGACGAGGGCCCCGGCGGGCACCGAAGGAAGCCACGGGCCCCAGGCCGGGCGGAGGGCCTCCTGACCGTGCCCGACGACGGCACCACGGGCCCGGTCGCCGCGATCCGGGCGGAAACCACCGAGGGCGCCCTGCCTGACCGGCCGGGCGCCCTCGGATCCCCCCAAACGATCGGCCCCCCTGAAATCCCCCCAGATTTTCCCCGGGAAGTCCGACACCCAGTACGACTCGCCTGCCCCGGAAACGGTTGCACGGATGCTCATAGATATTCCGGGTTTTCTTCACCGGACGTCCGCGCCCGCCGTCACCGGCCCCGGGACCAGCCGCTTCGGGCACCGGCGGTGGACCGCTCCGGGTGACTTCGAGTGATTTCGAGTGACTTCGAGTGACTTCGGGGTGGCATCGCGCAGCTCCGGACGGCCTCAGGCAGCTTCGGACCGCTTCCGGAACCCCGCCCGGACCGCCCTCCCGGCGGGGCCGGACCGCTTCCGCCGGCGCCCCGCCCCCGGAACCCGCCGCGAACCGGTCCCGGCCATTCCCCCCGGAACGGACGTACGGTGAAGGCATGATGTTCCTCAACAAGATCGTCGACCCGCTCGCCCGGACCGTGTCACGGCGGACCGGCCTGCCCGTCGCCAAGGTCACCCGCGTGCTCAACGCCGGCCTTCCGATCGCGGCCGCCGCCCTCGCCAAGCGCCGGGGGAAGAAGCGCTGACGCGCCCCGCGGCCGGGCCGGTCAGCCGCTCCGCTCGCCCACGCCGCCCTCCGCGGCCGGTACGGCACACGGGGCCGCGGAACGCGAAGGGGATGACACAGGCGGGGGCGGAGGCGCGGAGCGTGCCACCACGGTGACGCCGGACGGCACCGGCTCACACGCCACGGGGCCGGTCGCGCCCGCGCCCGGCCCCGCGATCCCCGCCCCGCCCGGGGGCACCGGCCCCGGACAGCCGCCCGCGTCCGGCGCGGGACCGGCGGGCGGCACCGGGACGAGGCCGGGTGCCAGGTCGAGCAGCGCCCAGACGCACTTGCCCACGCCGTCCCGCGGCCGCACGCCCCAGTCGTGGGCGAGCGCCGCGACGAGGGCCAGCCCGCGCCCGTTCTCCGCGTCCGGCGGCGCCTGCGTCGGCACCGGCAGCCGCTCCCCCGCGTCCGACACCTCCAGCAGCAGCCGCCCCTCCGTCAGCGCGAAGCGGGCCGCGATCTCCCGGCCCGGCGGCGCCTGGGCGTGCCGGACGGCGTTCGTCATCAGCTCGGAGATCAGCAGTTCGGCGTTGTCCGCCGCGTCACCCGCCACCCCCCAGGCCGAGAGCTGGGCCCGCAGGGCCGCGCGGGCCCGGCCGACGCTGCGGGGGTGACGTGGGAAACGGCTCTCCGGCCCGCCCGTCCGGTCGCTTGTCTCCGTCATCGAGGTGGCACCTTTCGGAACTCCGTCGCGCTGTGCGATCGTTTCGCTACCTGCTGTACCCATTCACGCGCCGGAAGATCCCTCCCGTTGATGGGGTCCGCCGTCCTTCTGGTTGACGAAACGTCACAGGGTGGCGGGTTCTCCGGAAGGCCCGTCCCGTCAACGGCCGCCACCACGTGACCGGCCACCGCCGACGCCCGGTCACGTGGGCCCGCTCGCGGGCCCCGGCTTCCCGGCTTCCCGGCTTCCCGGTGGAGGGTGGCGGTGCCCGCGTCGGACGGACGCCGCGCCGGGCACCGCCCTCGTGGAGGGTGGTGCCCGGCGCGGGCGGTGGTCAGGCGGGGCCCGGGTGGCGCGGGCACCGGCGCGGCGGTGTTCCGGGCCCCGGGCGGGGCCGCGGAACCGGCCCCGGGCCACGGGCGCGCCCGCCGGGGCCTCAGAGCACCAGCCGCCGGTAGCGCTCCCGGGTCTCCGCCAGCACCTCGGCGCCGTCCCGGGACCACAGCGCGGGGTTGAAGATCTCCACCTCCACCGGGCCCCGGTAACCCGCGGCGTCCACCCGCTCCCGGAAGCCACGCAGGTCGACGCAGCCGTCGCCGAGCTGTCCGCGGCCGAGCAGCACGCCCTCGGGGAGCGGGGTGATCCAGTCGGCGAGCTGGAAGGCGGCGATCCGCCCGGCGGCGCCCGCGCGGTCGATCAGCGCGGGCACGGTGTCGTCCCACCACAGGTGGTACGTGTCCACGACCACGCCGACCCGTTCGGCGGGGAACCGCTCGGCGATGCCGAGCGCCTGCCCGAGGGTGGAGACGACGCAGCGGTCCGAGGCGAACATCGGGTGCAGCGGCTCGACGGCCATCCGTACCCCGCGCTCCTCGGCGTGCGGGAGGAGTTCGGCCACGGCGTCGGCGATCCGTTCGCGCGCGCCGGCCGGGTCACGGTCGCCCTCCGGCAGCCCGCCGCAGACCAGGACGAGGGTGCCGGTGCCCAGCGCGGCGGCCTCGTCCAGCGCGGCCCGGTTGTCGTCGAGGGCGGCGGCCCGCTCCGCCGGGGCGGCGGCGGTGAGGAAGCCGCCCCGGCAGAGGCTGCTGACGGACAGCCCCGCGGAGCGCATCAGTTTCGCCGCGCGCTCCACCCCGTACTCCTGCACCGGCGCGCGCCACAGGCCGACGTGGCGCACGCCCGCCGCCACGCATCCGTCCGCCAGCTCCGGGAGGGACCACTGCCGGATCGTCTCCTGGTTGAGGCTGAAGCGGTCGAGTCCGGCCATGACATCCCCTTCCCCGTCCACGAGACAGCCGTTCACCTGGCCCGCGCCCACCGGACCCCCGCCCACCGGGTTTCCGTTCACGGGGTCCCCGCCCACCGGGCCGCTGTTCACCGGCTCGTTCACGGGGCGACCCCGTGGACGGCGAGCAGGTGGCGCATGCGGTCCTCCGCGAGCCCGGGGTCGGGGAACAGGCCGAGCCCGTCGGCCAGTTCGTAGGCGCGGGCCAGATGGGGCAGGGAACGGGCCGACTGGAGGCCGCCGGCCATCGTGAAGTGCTCCTGGTGCCCGGCGAGCCAGGCCAGCAGCACCACCCCGGTCTTGTAGTAGCGGGTGGGCGGGGCGAAGAGATGGCGGGAGAGCGCCACCGTGGGGTCGAGGACGGCGCGGAAGCCCGCCTCGTCGCCGGTGTCGAGCACCCGCACGGCCTCGGCGGCGAGCGGGGCCAGCGGGTCGAAGATCCCGAGCAGGGCGTGGCTGAAGTGGCGGCCGTCGCCCGCGATCAGTTCCGGGTAGTGGAAGTCGTCGCCGGTGTAGCAGCGCACGCCGTCCGGCAGCCGGCGGCGCAGGTCCGTCTCCCGGCCGGCGTCCAGCAGGGAGACCTTCACGCCGTCCACCTTGTCCGGGTGGGCGGCGATCACCTCCAGGAAGGTCTCCGTCGCCCGGTCGAGGTCGGCGCCGCCCCAGTAGCCCTCCAGCGCGGGGTCGAACATGGGGCCGAGCCAGTGGAGGATCACCGGCTCCCGGGCCTGGCGCAGCAGATGACCGTAGACCTCCAGGTAGTCCTCCGGTCCCCGGGCGGCGGCCGCGAGGGCCCGGGACGCCATCAGCACGGCCCGCGCGCCCGCGTCCTCGACCAGGGCGAGCTGCTCCTCGTAGGCGGAGCGCACCTCGGCGAGGGACGCGGGGCGCGCCGGGTCCGCGGCGAGCTGGTCGGTGCCGGCGCCGCAGACGAGGAGACCGCCCTCGGCGCGCGCCTCGGCGGCCGAGCGGCGGATCAGCTCGGCGGCGCCCTTCCAGTCCAGCCCCATGCCGCGCTGCGCGGTGTCCATGGCCTCGGCGACGCCCAGGCCGTGGGACCAGAGGTGGCGCCGGAAGGCGAGGGTCGCCTCCCAGTCGACGGCCGCCGGGCCGTCCGGCGTGGTGTCGGCGAACGGGTCGACGACGACGTGCGCGGCGGCGTGGACGGTACGGGAGCGCGGCGCCCCGGCCGCACCTCCCCCCGCCGGCGCGAGGACGGCGGGGGCGGGCTCGCGGCGCGGCTCGTACCCGCGCAGCCCTCCCCCGGGGGTGGGCAGCCGGAGCGTCACAGCGTCAGCTCCGGCACGTCCAGCCGGCGGCCCTCCGCCGCCGACCGCAGCCCCAGCTCGGCGAGTTGCACCCCGCGCGCCCCGGCCAGCAGGTCCCAGCCCCAGGGCTCACCCAGCGCCACATGGCGCAGGAACAGCTCCCACTGCGCCTTGAAGCCGTTGTCGAACTCCTCGTTGTCCGGGACCTCCTGCCACTGGTCGCGGAAGGACTCGGTGAGCGGCAGGTCCGGGTTCCACACCGGCTTGGGGGTGGCCGAGCGGTGCTGGACGCGGCAGCGGCGGAGCCCGGCGACGGCCGAGCCCTCGACGCCGTCCACCTGGAACTCCACCAGCTCGTCGCGGTGGACGCGGACCGCCCAGGAGGAGTTGATCTGCGCCACCGCGCCGCCCTCCAGGCGGAAGACGCCGTAGGCGGCGTCGTCGGCCGTCGCCTCGTACGGCTTGCCGCGCTCGTCCCAGCGGCGCGGGACGTGCGTGACGACCTCGGCCTGCACGCTGCGCACCCGGCCGAACAGGCCGTGCAGCACGTACTCCCAGTGCGGGAACATGTCCGCGACGATGCCGCCGCCGTCCTGCGCGCGGTAGTTCCAGGACGGCCGCTGCGCGGGCTGCCAGTCACCCTCGAAGACCCAGTAGCCGAACTCGCCGCGCACGGAGAGGATCTCGCCGAAGAAGCCGCCGTCGATCAGCCGCTTGAGCTTGCGCAGCCCCGGCAGGAAGAGCTTGTCCTGCACCACGCCGTGGCGGACACCGGCCCGCTCGGCGAGCCGGGCCAGCTCCAGCGCGCCGGCGAGCCCGGAGGCGGTGGGCTTCTCGCAGTAGATGTGCTTGCCGGCGGCGATCGCCTTGCGCAGCGCGGGTTCGCGGGCCGAGGTGATCTGGGCGTCGAAGTAGATGTCGGTGGCCGGGTCGGCGAGCACCGCGTCGAGGTCGGTGGTCCAGTGTTCCAGGCCGTGCCGGTCCGCGATGGCCCGCAGGGCGTGCTCGCGGCGGCCGACGAGCACCGGCTCGGGCCAGAGCACCGTGCCGTCCCCCGCGTCCACGCCGCCCTGCTCGCGGATGGCGAGCAGGGAGCGCAGCAGGTGCTGCCGGTAGCCCATGCGGCCGGTCACCCCGTTCATGGCGATGCGTAGCGTCGTGCGTGTCACTCGGCCGTCCCTTCTCCCGCTCTGCCGCGCCTTCCCGGCCCCTTCGGCCCTCTCCGCGCCGCCGTCGCCTGCCGCGCCGCCTCCGGACAGACCGGAGCACGGCGGGGTGGGGGAAGGTGGGCGCGGGCGGAGCAAGCGCTTTCTACGACGCTATCCCCCCACGCCCGTCACCACAAGGCGCCGCCGGCCACCGACCCGGGGCGCCCTCCGCGTCTCCGCGCGCCTCGTGGCGTCTCCGCGCGCCGCGTCGCACCCCCCGCACAGCTCCGCGCCGCCCGGAGGGCGCCCGTCCCCGCGATCGCCCGCCGGGCCCGGTGCCACCCGCCACCACCTCGCGGACGGGGCGGTCAGCTCACCAGCGCTGCGCCGCGACCCGCTCCGCGATCCGCTCCCGGTCCCACGCGCCGTCGGCGATCAGCACCCGGTAGCGGTAGGCGAAGCTCTCCCCCGGGGCCAGCGCGAACTCCTCGAAGAACGCCCAGGAGAAGGCGACGCTGGGCGCCGGCTCGGAGCGGACGAACCAGTGGGAGGCGTGGATCGCCCGCTCGTTGGCCGGATCGTGCAGGAAGACGAGCGTGGAGCGCGCGTCCACCTCGTCGTGGACGCCGGTGAAGGCCAGCCAGGGCGCGTGGGTGCCCATCATGGCCACGGCCCCCGCCTCCCCGTCCCCGCCGCGCCCCTCGGGGCCGAGCACGTCCCCGCCGGTGAGGTCGCGCGGGCCGCGCCAGTGCAGCCCCGTGTAGCCGGCCATCTCCCGGCCGGCCGTGGTGGGGGAACCGAACCTCAGGGGTTCGGCGCGGAGGTTGGTCAGCTCGGTGGCCCACTCCAGGGTCCAGCAGCCCGCGCCGGCGTCGGCGGAGTGGACCGCGAGGTCGCGCCGCTCGTGGGCCCACTCCTCGCCCGAGTGCGCCCGCCAGGTCAGCCGCTCGGTGAACGAGACACGGTCGCGCTCCGCCGTGACGTGGCCGAAACCGTCGTGGCGCATCGAGCCGACCCGTTCGGGGACGCGCCGGTACCCCTGGCCGTGGAGATAGGAGTTGCCGCCCCACAGATTCTGGCCGGAGAGATGACTGGCGGTCATCTGGAGCCCCTTGTGGTGGCGGTGGTCGTTGGGCCGGTAGCCGGTGACGGTGTGCCCGGCGAGGGTGCGCAGCGGGTGGGCGTAGGGCTTGGGCGCCTCGTACGGCTCGGGATCCGGCCGGTAGACGTAGGCCATCAGTTCGACGCCACCGGAGGTGACGGAGATCCGTTCGCCGTGGACGTGGGTGAGGGTGACGGGCGCGCTCATGGCTCTCCGGGGGTGCGGGGGCCGGGGGTGGCCGCGGGGGCGGGCCGTCCCGGCCCGGGACGGCGGCGCGGGAAAGCGCTTTCCCCCCGGACCCTAGGCAGAGGGCGCCGCCGGGGACAAGACGTACCCCTCCGCCCGGCCCGTCCCGCCCACGGCGGGGTGAGACGATGCACTCCCCGGGGACCGGAGGGGCGGCCCCGGCCGGCGCGCACACGGAGGTACACATGGCAGTGACCCTGGCGGATGTGGCGGCCCACGCCCAGGTCTCCTCGGCCACGGTCTCCCGGGTCCTCAGCGGCAACTACCCGGTCTCCGAGGCGACCCGGGCGCGGGTGCTGCGCGCGGTCGGCGAGCTGGACTACGTCGTCAACGGGCCGGCCAGCGCGCTCGCCGCGGCCACCTCCGACCTGGTCGGCATCCTCGTCAACGACATCGCCGACCCGTTCTTCGGCATCATGGCCGGGGCCGTGCAGTCGGAGATCGCCGAACTGCACGGCACGGGTGCGAAGCTCGCCGTCGTCTGCAACACCGGCGGCTCCCCCGAGCGGGAACTCACCTACCTCACCCTGCTCCAGCGGCAGCGGGCCGCGGCCGTGGTCGTCACCGGCGGGGCCGCCGAGGGCGCCGACCACGCGGCCGCCGTCGCCGCCAAGCTGGGCCGGCTCACCGACGCCGGCACCCGCGTCGTCCTGTGCGGCCGCCCGCCGCTGCCCCCGCGGGGCGACGGCGAACCGGCCGTCACCACCCTGGCGTTCGACAACCGCGGCGGCGCGCGGCGGCTCACCGAGCACCTGCTCACGCTGGGCCACCGCCGCATCGGTTACGTCACCGGGCCTCCGGACCGCACCACCACCCGTCACCGGCTGGAGGGGCACCGGGCCGCCCTGGCCGCCGCGGGCGTCCCCGGCGCCGGGGCGCCGGCGGCGGCCGGTACCTCCGCGGCCGAACGGCTGACCGTGCACGGCCGCTTCGACCGCGCCTCCGGCTACGACGCCACCCTCGAACTGCTGCGCAGGGAACCGGAGCTGACGGCGGTGGTCGCGGCCAACGACACCATCGCCCTCGGCGCCTGCGCCGCCCTGCGCGACCAGGGGCTGCGCATCCCGGCGGACGTCTCCGTGGCCGGCTTCGACGACCTGCCGTTCAGCGCCGACGCCGTGCCCGCCCTGACCACCGTCCGGCTGCCGCTGCACGAGGCCGGGGCCCGCGCGGGCCGGCTCGCCACGAACCGGGAGCCGGCCCCGCCCGGCGGGGTGGCCACGATCCGGGCCGAGCTGATGGTCCGGGCGTCGACGGCGCCACCCCGCGACCGGGGCTGACAGGGGCGACGGGGGCCGACGGGGGCAGCAGAGCCCGACGGGGGCGGCAGCCGGGGCGCTCGGGGTTCCCTCGGGGCGCCCCGCCCTCCGGGCTCCCTGCCCCCGGAGTCCCGGCCTCCCCGGCGACGGGAGCCGCCCGGCGGACCGGCGGACGTCGGGCTCTCCGCCGCCCGGTACCGCCGCACCGGAAGCGCCGCCCCCGAAGTCCCCGGCCTCCCGGGGACAGGGGCTCTCCGCGGTTCGGGGTCTTCCCGGCCCCCGGCTCTCCCAGGCCCGGGGGCCGGGGGCTCGCCCCGTCCGCCTTCCGTCCCGGTCCGGTCCCCTCGCCCGGCCCGGCCCGTCCCCTCCGTCCCGCGCCGCCCGCCCCCGTCCGCCCCGCCCCGTTCGCCCCACGACCCCCTCCCCGCGCCGCCCGCCGCGTCCGCCGTCCGGGCCGCGTCCGGCATGTCCGTGCCCGCTGCGGGAACCCGGCCTGTGTCCGCCCGGACGCCGGGAGGGGCGGACGCGACCGGTCCCGGCCCCGCCCCGGCGGACCGCCGGCCCTCCCGCCGGACCCCCACCCTTCCGGCCCGACCACCAGGAGCAACCGTGCAACTCGCCTTCTCGACCCTCGGCGTCCCCGGCATGGAGATTCCCGAGGTGGTGCGGCTCGCGACGGAGGGCGGTTTCCACGGCGTGGAGCTGCGCGTGCACGGGGACGAGCCGGTGCACCCCGGGGTCGGCGGCGAGGTGCGCAAGGAGACCGCGCGCCGCTTCCAGGACGCCGGACTGCGCGTCCTCAGCGCCGCCGGTTACACCCGGGTGGCCGCCCCGGGCGCCGACGAGACGGTCGTCGACGAGTTGCATGAGCTGCTCACCCTCGCGAGTGATCTCAACGCCCCCTACGTGCGGGTCTTCCCCGGCGGTGTGGACCAGCCGGCCACCGAGGACGCCGACGCGGCCGCCGCCCGCCGGCTGGCCGCCGCCGCGCCGTACGCCGCCGACCTGGGTGTCACCCTCTGCCTGGAGACCCACGACTCGCACCGCACGGGCACCGACACCGCCCGGGTGCTCGGTCTGGTGGGCCACCCTTCCGTCGGCGCGATCTGGGATGTGATGCACCCCTGGCTGGCCGGTGAGGACCCGGAGACCTCGTACGCCGTACTCGCCCCCTACCTCGCGTACGTCCAGGTCAAGGACATCACCTCGGTGGAGGACACCACTCCGCTGCCGCTCGGCGCGGGCGTGCTGCCGCTCACCGAGTGCGTGGACCTGCTCACCCGGCAGGACCCGGCCCAGACCCGTCCGGCGGCGGGCACGGAGTGGCTGTGCTGGGAGTACGAGAAGCGCTGGTACCCGGAGGTCCCGGAGCTGCCGGAGGTGCTGCGTCCCGGCCACGACCACCTGATGGGGCTGCTGACGCAGTCGGCCTGAGCCCGCCGCTGCCCCGGCCTCGCGCGGCCCGGCGACCGCCCGGGGCCCGCGCGGCCCGGCGGCCGGGCCGCGCGGGCCCCGGGCAGGCCGGCAACCCCTCCCCGGGGCCGCCGGCCCGGCCCCCGTGGGCGCCTCAGCCGTGGCCGGTGTCGGCCTCCGACAGCGTGCGGTGCACCGTGGACAGCACCACCGCGCCGGCCGCGACGGCCACCGCGCCCAGCAGGAACGGCAGCCGGGCGCCGCTGTGTTCCGCGAGCTTGCCGGCCGCGAACGGGGCGAGCCCGCCGCCGATGAAGCGCACGAAGCCGTAGGTCGCGGAGGCGACCGGCCGCGGCACCGGGGCGACGCTCATCACCGCCGTGGTCACCAGGGTGTTGCTGACGCCGATGAAGACACCGGAGACGATCACGGCGCCGGCGACCACCGCGGGCCGGTCGTGGAAGAACCCGATGACGGCGAGGTCCGCCCCCATCAGCACGAGGTTGCCGTACAGCGTGCGGGGCGTGCCCAGGGCGCGGCGCAGCAGCGGCGCGCCGAACACGGCGAAGACCGCCACGAGCAGCCCCCAGCCGAAGAAGACCCAGCCGAGCTCCATGGCCTCCAGGTCCATGAGGAACGGCGCGTAGCCGAGCATCGTGAAGAAGCCCCAGTTGTAGAGGAGCCCGGTGACGCTCGTCGCGGCCAGGGCCCGGTGACGGAGCGCCAGCAAGGGTTCGCGCAGCCGTTCGGGGCGCTCGCTCCGCGGGGCGGGCGGCAGCAGGACGGCCGTGGCCACCAGGGCGATCAGCATCAGCACCGAGACCCCGAGGAACGGGCCGCGCCAGCTGATGTCCCCGAGCACCCCGCCGAGCAGCGGCCCGGTGGCGATGCCCACGCCGAGCGCCGACTCGTAGAGCACGATGGCGCCCGCGAAGCCCCCGCTGGCGGAGCCGACGATCACGGCCAGCGAGGTGGCGATGAAGAGGGCGTTGCCCAGGCCCCAGCCGGCGCGGAAGCCGATGACGCCCCCGACGCTGTCGCTCGTACCGGCGAGCGCCGCGAAGACGACGATCAGGGCCAGGCCGAGGATCAGGGTGCGCTTCGCGCCGAGCCGGCTGGAGACCCAGCCGGTGATCAGCATGGCGACCGCCGTCATCACCAGGTAGCTGGTGAAGAGGAGGGTCACCTGGCTCGGCGAGGCGTCGAGGTCACCCGCGATCGCGGGGAGGATCGGGTCGACGAGCCCGATGCCCATGAACGAGATCACGCACGCGAAGGCGACGGCCCAGACCGCCCTGGGCTGGCGGAAGGGGCTCGCCGGCGGCCCGGCGGGCACGGGACCCGCGACTGCCGCGGGGGCGCCCTCCGGAACCGGGCCCGCGACGGCCGCGGCGGCCCGGGCGACCTCCCGGGAGGCCGGGGACGGCGAGGACTGCGGGGACGGCGACGGCGGGGACGGCGGGGACACCGACGAGCCGGGCGAGGGGGACGGTGAGGCGGGGGTGTGGGACATACAGCGTTCTCGGCTCCCTCCGGAGCGGTGGTCAGATGGTTGCCGAAGGCATCCAATATATCAGTGGTTTCTACACCTAAAATTCGGGCCACGCCATCCCGCACCGCTCCTGACGGGCCCGCCGCCCGGCCCCGTACCCGGCGGCCCCTGACCCGCCGGCCGACGCCGACCGCCCCTCCGGCCGGCCCGCCGGCCCCCCCCACCCGGACCAACGGCGCCCCAGGGAAGCCCCGCCCCCGACGGCTGAACCGGCGGCCGGCCCGGAACGCCACGACGGGACCCCGCGGCCACACCCCCCGGCCGGCGCCCGCCGCGGAGCCCGCCGCTCCGTCTCCGCCGGGCGCGGCGGACGCGCGCGCCCCCCATTGACTGGCGGAAACTTTCCGGATATCCGTTGAGCGCTGGAAATTTTCTTCATATCCGCAGCAGTCCGCACCCGCCCGCCGGCTCACTCGTCCCCGCCGTTCCCGCCCCTTCGCACCGCGCCGAAGGGGCCCGCCCCCACCGCGCCCTCCCGGCCCGTCCCCGCTCGGCACCGGCCGGCACCGGCCGCCGGCCCCGCCGTCCCGGCCCCCGCCGGCCGGGGCGGTCACCGCCCGCCGTGCCCCCGGCCGCCGCGCGGGGCCCGGCACCGGCGGGGCGGGTGCCCCGGCCGGGGCCGGCCCGGCGCCCGGCACCTCCGTACGGAAGGAGCGCACCGTGCACCACCCGGACCCGTCACCGGACCGCTCACCCGGACCCTCACCCGACCGCGCCCGGCCCGCCCCCACGCACCGGGCGGCCCCGGCCCCCTCCCGCCGCGGTCTGCTGACCGTGACGGCCACCGTCGCCGGTGCCGCCGCCCTCGCCGCCACCGGGCCGGGGGCCGCCCTCGCCGCTCCCCCGGCGCGCCGGCCCGGCCCGGCGGCACTGCGCCGGCTCATCTCCCGGATGAGCCTGGAGGAGAAGGTCGGCCAGCTCTTCGTCACCCGCGTGTACGGGCACTCCGCGACCGACCCGGACCCGGCCGACGCCGAGACCAACCGCAAGGAGTTCGGGGTCTCCACCGCCGCCGAGCTGATCGCGGAGTACCACGTCGGCGGCATCATCTACTTCGCCTGGGCGCACAACGTCCGCGACCCGCACCAGATCGCGGACCTCTCGAACGGGATCCAGCGCGCCGGGCTCGCGCAGCCGGTACCCGTGCCGCTGCTGGTCTCCACCGACCAGGAGCACGGCGTGGTCGCCCGGATCGGGGCCCCGGCCACGCTGCTGCCCGGTGCGATGGCGCTCGGCGCCGGCGGCTCCCGCGCGGACGCCCGGACCGCCGCCCGGGTCGCCGGCGCGGAGCTGGCCGCCATGGGCATCCGGCAGGACTACGCGCCGGTCGCCGACGTCAACGTCAACCCGGCCAACCCGGTCATCGGCGTCCGCTCCTTCGGGGCGGACCCGGCGGCCGCCGCCCGGCTGGTCACCGCGCAGGTGGCGGGGTACCAGGGCGTGGGGGTCGCGGCCACCGCCAAGCACTTCCCCGGCCACGGCGACACCTCCACCGACAGCCACACGGGCCTGCCGGTCATCACCCACACCCGCGAGGAGTGGGAGCGGCTGGACGCGCCCCCCTTCCGCGCGGCCATCGCCGCCGGCATCGACTCGATCATGACGGCGCACCTGCTCTTCCCCGCGCTCGACCCGAACGAGGACCCGGCGACCCTCTCGAAGCCCATCCTCACCGGCGTCCTCCGGGAGGAACTCGGGTTCGAGGGTGTCATCGTCACGGACGCGCTGGACATGGCCGGCGTCCGGCAGAAGTACGGCGACGAACGGGTGCCGGTACTGGCGCTCAAGGCCGGGGTGGACCAGCTGCTCAACGCCCCGGACCTGCCGCTGGCCTGGAACGCCGTCAAACGGGCCGTGGAGGACGGCGAGATCGGCGAGGAGCGCGTCGACGCCTCGCTGCTGCGCATCCTCGAACTCAAAGCGCGGCGCGGCCTGTTCGACGAGCCGCTGGTGACCCGCGCGGACGTGGACCGCACCGTCGGCGTCCGCCGTCACCTGAGGGCCGCCGACCGGATCGCGGACCGGGCCGTCACCCTGCTCGTCAACCGGCGCTCCGGAGCCGGAGGGCGGCGGGCGCTGCCCCTCCACCCGCGCCGGCAGCCCCGGGTGCTCGTGACCGGCGCCGATCCGGCGGCGCCCTCCGGCACCGGTGGCCCGCCGACCGCCGTGCTCGCCCGCGCCCTCACCGAGCTGGGCTTCGCCGCCTCCGCGGTGTCCACCGGCACCTCCCCCACCCGGGAGGCGATCGACCGGGCCGTGGCCGGGGCCGCCGGGCAGGACGCGGTGGTCGTCACCACCTACAACGTGGCGGCCGGCTCCCCGCAGATCACCCTCGTCGCCGAGCTGGCCGCCACCGGCGTGCCCGTCGTCCAGCTCGCGCTCCGCAACCCGTACGACATCGCCCGGCTGGAGGGGGTGGCGGCCTCACTGGCCGGCTACTCCTGGACCGACACCGACATCCGCGCCGCCGCCCGGGTCGTCGCGGGCCGGACCGACCCCACCGGCCGCCTGCCCGTGCCCGTGCCCCGCGCGGACGACCCGGCGCAGGTGCTGTACCCGATCGGCCACGGCCTGTCGTACTGAGCCCCGCTCCCCGGCTTCAGGGGCACCGGACGGAACGGGCCGTGGGCCCTCGTCGCCGCCCGGTGCGCGCCCGCCCCGGCGGGCCGCACCGGGCGGAGGGGGGATGATGAGCGCCATGTGCGCACCGAGACACCCCCACCGCCGTGCGCGCGGGGAACGCGGGACGGCCGCCGCGGACCACCCCGCCCGCCGGGCCCGCCGCGCCGTGCCGGCCGGGCTGCTCACCGTTCTGCTGCTGCTGGGCGCCGGCTGCGGAACCGGTGGCTCCGAGGACTCCGGCGGTACCGGCGGCCCGGGCCCGGGCACCTCCGGAGCCCGCGACGACGGGCCGCCGGAGTCCGGCCCTCCGGCTTCCGGGCCCGGCCAGGGCCCCGGCCCCGCGGATTCCGGCGGGGTGTTCCTCGCCGAGGGCGAGTGCGCTGCCCGCGGGCGCGCGTCCTTCGAGGAGGTGTCCTGCACGAGCGAGCGGGCCGTCGCCCGGGTGCTGCTCCGCTACCGGGGCGGCACCGCCACCCACCGGCCCGGTGTGCCCGGCCCGCACCGACGTCCTGCTGCACGTCACCGAACCCGCCGACGGCTCCGGGACCGCCGGCGCCACCACGGTTCCCGGCACCGGGGGCCCCGGTGACGGGGCCGGTGACGGTCCGGACCGCCGGCGGGGCTACGCCTGCCTGCGCAACCTGGAGCCGCCGCACCCCGGCGACCCGGGCGGCGGGGGCGGCCCGCGCGTGATCACCGGCGACTGCGTCCACCTGACCCGCGCGAACGAGGTACGGGAGACCTCCTGCGAGCCCTCGGCCGACCCGGCCCCGGAGTTCACGGTGGTGAAGGCGGTACGCGACCGTGACGACTGCCCCGCCGGCACCGATCTCTACGTCGAACTGGGCGGCGGGAAGCCCGTCGGCTGCGCCCGCCGCCTCTGATCACCGCCGGGAGCGCCGGCGGCGGGCGGAACGGCGGGCCGCCGCGCGCCCGCGCCGCCACGCGCCCGCACCGCCGCCACGCGTCGCGCCGGGACGACCGGCCGGACGGCGGGGCGGGGTCAGGCGGGGCGGGATCAGGCGGGGTGGGGTCAAGCGGGCGACGGCGCGCTCCCGGTGCCCCGCCCCGGGGCCGGGCGATGCCTCCGTCCCCGGTCCGGGGGTACCGGCCGGCGCCCCCGGGCGGGGCTCGTCACCGGCGCGGGGCGCGCAGCCGTTCGGCCTCGGCGCGCCCGTCCAGCAGCGCGTCGCGCCGGGCCAGGGGCCCGGCCGCCGCCGCGCCCTCCCGTACGGCGGCGGGGGCGACGTCCGCCCACCTCAGGACCGCCGCGGTGGCCCGGTCCCGCTCCTTCTCGCGCAGATCCCCGATGCCCGCGCCGTGGTTGGCGCCGGGGGCGGTGTAGACGTAGGAGTCCGCCGTGCCCCGGCCTAGGCGGAACGGTTCGGCGCCCCAGGGGTCGTTCTCGCCGTAGACGAAGAGCAGCCGCTCACCGCGGTGGCGCACCCAGCGGTCGACGTCGTCCATCACCTGCCCGCGCCAGCGCATCGGTATCTCCCGCGGGACGTAGCTGCGCGGCTCGTAGGTGCCGGGGTACCGGAGCAGGCCGGCCAGGTGCGGGGTGGCGAAGGACGGCGCGCCCAGCTCGGTGCCCGCCTGGTAGTAGTACGGCGTGTAGGGGTCGAGGCCCTGGTCGGTGTAGAAGGCGAAGCCGGAGACCTGGTCGACGAAGGCGTAGAGCTCGTCGGTGGTGGCCGTCGACGCGGGCACCGTGGCGCAGTCCCGCTCATCGCCGTACTGCCAGAACGCCCAGACCAGGTCCATGACGACATTCTCGTACGCCCGGTCGGCGCTGCCGACGACGGTGAACGTGGCGCCGTTCTCCCGGGCCCAGCCGGTGTACCGGGCGAGGATCTCGTCCCGGCGGACGAGGACCTCGCGCTGCACGGCGTCGAGCGCGGCGCGGCACTCGGGGGTGGAGACCTCCGCGAAGAAGCGGCTGTAGGCGGAGTCCTCGTCGTTGTCGACGTCGTTGGGGGCGACGTAGGCGATCGTGCCGTCCATGTCGCCCGGGTGGAAGCGGCGGTAGTAGACGGCGGTCATGCCGCCCTTGCTGCCGCCGGTGGCCAGCCAGTTGGCGCCGTAGATCCGCTTCAGCGCGCGGAAGACGCGGTGCTGGTCGTCGGCGCCCTGCCGGATGTCCAGCCGGGACCAGTCGGCGGGGTCCGGCCGGGACGGCTCGAAGAACCGGTACTCCAGGGAGAGCTGGTTGCCGTCCACGATCCGCGCGGGCTCGCCGCGGGAGGGAGTGGTGGAGACGTGGTAGCCCGAGGTGTGGAAGACCACTGGCCGGTCGGTGGACCTGTGCAGCAGGGTCAGCCGCTGCTGGAAGGTCCCCCGCCAGGGGCGGCGGTGGTCGACGGGCTGGGTGTACTCCATGACGAAGTAGCGGTAGCCCTCGACCGGCTTCTCCTCGATCACCTTGAGGCCGGGGACGGACCGGAGCCGCTGCTCGATGTCGGTGGCAGGGCCGGCCCCGGTGGCTCCGGTGGCTCCGGTGGCATCGGAGCCGGGGGCGGCGGCCGGCCGGACGGGCGCCACGGTGGTGGCGGCACCGGCCGGCGCCGTCCCGGCACCCACGGCGCCCAGGAGCACCACCAGCGCCAGGAGTACCGGGAACACCGGAAACACCCTCACTGTGCGCGCGGCCTTGCGCATACGCCCTCCCTGGGGCACGGGATCACGAGGTCTGGCGAACCTAGCGGCACGCCGCCCCGTCCGCCAGACCGCGCCCGGGGACGGGGAGCCGGTGATCCCGGGCCCGGTTCGCCGGCTGCCTCGTCCCACCCGTCTCGGGGCACACGGCCCGTCAGCTCGTCAGCCCGTCAGCTCGCCGGCCCGTCCGGCCATCCGGCCGTCAGCCCCGTCGCCCGGCCGGCACCTCCGGCACGCCCCGGCATCCCGGCCCGCCGGAACACCGGGGCGCCCCGGCGCCCGGTCATCCCGCGCTCTCCGTGGCCTCCGCCTTCCGCTGGATGGCGCCGAGGACGGAGGCCGGGTCGCCGCCCCGGTCCACCGTGCCGCCGATCTCCTTCCGCAGCCGGTCGAGCGTCGGCGCCCAGGAGACCTTGTCCACCGGGTAGAGCTGTGCGGTGCGGAGCTGGTCCAGGAACTCCCACAGCGCCCGGTGTCCCTCGTCGGCGCGCATCGCGTCGAAGGCGGCGTTGGTGACGGGGAGGAGGTCGTAGGTCTCGGCGAACCGCAGGGCGTTCTTCTTGCTGTAGACGAAGTCGAGGAACGCGCCGATCTCCTCGCGGTGCCCGTTCGCCTTGAACGCCGTCATCCAGTCGGCGACCCCGGTGGTGGCCCTGGACTCGCCGGTGCGCCCGGGTATCGGCGCGATGCCGAAGTCGACCCCGCCCTCCGCGGCCCGCTCCATCAGCGAGGCGTGCCCGTTGAGCATGGCCACCTCGCCGCGGACGAACGCCTCGTACATGTCCTTGCGGTTGGTCCGGCCCGGCTCCGGGTTGGTGAGCCCCTTGCCGACCATCTCGTCCCGCAGCCAGGTGAACGCCTTGACGTTCTCCGGCTCGTCGAGGGTGTAGCCGCCGATGTTGTCGGTGAAGCCGCCGCCGTTCGACAGGAACCAGTTGAGCACCTCGGCCTGCGCCTCCTCCGGGCCGAGCGGCAGGCCGTACGGGGTGGTGACCCCGGACTGGCGCAGGGCCGCGGCGGCCGCCTGGAGCTCGTCCCAGGTCTTCGGCGGGCTCTCGATCCCGGCCTGCTCGAAGAGTTCCTTGTTGTAGAAGAAGACCCGGGTGGAGGCGGTGAACGGCAGCCCGTACTGCTTGCGCTGCGCCGTGCCGGCCTCGGCGACGGCGCGGACGAAGTCGGCCTGCGCGGGGATGGAGAGGAGTTCGTCGGCGCTGTAGAGCTTGCCGTCGGCCGCGTAGTCGGCGTAGGTGGAGATCTGCGCCATGTCGGGCGCGTTGCCCGCCTTCACCAGCTCGGCCACCTCGCGGTCCACCTCGCCGCGGTCGTAGACGTCCACGTCCACCGAGATACCGGGGTTGTCGAACTGGAACTCGCCGATGAGCTGGTCCCAGTATCTCTTCGTGCTCGTGCCGGATCTGTCGCCGTACTCGGTGGCGACCAGCTTGAGCTTGACCTCACCGTCCTCCGCCGGCGCGCTGCCGTCGCCGCACGCCGAGAGGGTGAGGACCAGACCGGCCGCGAGTCCCGCCGCCAGTGGACCGAGAAAACGCCGTCGCACCGCACTACCGCCCTTGTGTCTTGCCCGTGTTGCCCTGGTGTCCCGGCCCGGGCGGGCGGAGGTGCCCCCCGCGACGGACCGCCGAACCGCCGCGTACGGAGAAAGTGTGAACACGGCGTGGCGCACGAGTGTCCCTTGTGGGAGCGTGCCCAAGCCACGGAGTGGAACGTATCGCTTACGTATCGAACAGAACAGCAGGCCGGGGCCGTTGCCGCGGGCTGGGCGGGAGCGGAGGGGCCACGCGCGGCCCGGCGGCCGGCGCGTGGCCCCTCCGGTCACACGGCGGCGGCCTCCGGGACCCCGGTGAAGGTGCGCCACAGCCGGGCGTAGCGGCCGCCGGCGGCGAGCAGTTCGGCGTGGGTGCCGTCCTCCACGACCCGACCGCCGTCCAGGACGACGACCCGGTCGGCGCGGGCCGCGGTGGTGAGGCGGTGGGCCACCACCAGCGTGGTCCGGCGCCCGGCCAGCCGGTCCGTCGCCTGGTTGACCAGTCCCTCCGTCGCCAGGTCCAGGGCGGCGGTGGCCTCGTCGAGCAGGAGGACGTCGGGGTCGACCAGCTCGGCGCGGGCCAGCGCGATCAACTGCCGCTGTCCGGCCGAGAGGTTGCGGCCCCGCTCGGTGACCTCGTGGAGGTAGCCGCCGTCCAGCGAGGCGACCATGTCGTGCGCGCCGACGGCCCGCGCCGCCGCCTCCACCTCGGCGTCGGTGGCGTCCGGCCGGCCGTAGGCGATCGCGTCCCGCACCGTACCGGGGAAGAGGTACGACTCCTGCGGGACGACGCCCAGCCGGTGCCGGTACCGGGCCAGGTCCAGCTCGCGCAGATCCGTGCCGTCCACGCGCACGGCGCCCTCGGTGGGGTCGTAGAACCGGGCGACCAGCTTGACGAGGGTGGACTTCCCCGCGCCGGTCTCGCCGACGAAGGCGACGGTCTGCCCGGCCGGGATCCGCAGGTCGACCCCGGACAGCGCCTCCTTCGGCCCGTCCCCCGCCCCGGGCCCGTCCTCCGTGGTGTAGCGGAACCGGATGCCGTCGAAGGCGATCTCGCCGCGCAGCGACCGCACGGGCAGCGGACGGGCCGCCGCCGGCGTGCTCGTCCGCTCGCGCAGCAGCTCCTGGATGCGGCCGAGCGAGACGGTCGCCTGCTGGTAGCCGTCGAACACCTGGGAGAGCTGCTGCACGGGGGCGAAGAACAGGTCGATGTAGAGCAGGTAGGCGACGAGCGCCCCGGCCGTGAGGGTGCCCTCGGCCACCCGGCCCGCGCCCACCATCAGCACGGCCGCCGCCGCCACGGACGCCAGGAGCTGCACGAACGGGAAGTAGACGGAGATCAGGAACTGGCCGCGCACCCGCGCCCGCCGGTAGCCGTCGCTGCGCTCGGTGAAGCGGCGGACGCCGTCCCCCTCGCGGCGGAACGCCTGGACGATGCGGAGTCCGGCGACCCCCTCCTGGAGATCGGCGTTGACGGCGCTGACCCGCTCCCGCGCCAGCTCGTACGCCGCGACGCTGCGCCGCCGGAAGAACACGGTGCCCACCGCCAGCAGGGGCAGCGTCGCGAAGACCACCAGCGCCAGTTCGACGTCGAGGACGAACAGCACGACGAGGATGCCGGAGAAGGTCACCAGGGAGACCAGCGCGGTGACCAGGCCGGTCTGGAGGAAGGTGGAGAGGGCGTCGACGTCGGTGGTGATCCGGGTCATGATCCGGCCGGTCAGCTCGCGCTCGTAGTAGTCGAGCCCGAGCCGCTGGAGCTGCGCGAAGATCTTGACGCGGAGGCTGTAGAGGATGCGTTCGCCGGTGCGGCCGGTCATCCTCACCTCCCCGGCCTGCGCCGCCCACTGGGCGAGGACGACGAGCAGCGCCAGCCCCGAGGCCGCCCACACCGCGCCGAGCGCCAGCCGCTGCACGCCGTCGTCGATGCCGTGCCGGATGAGGATCGGCAGCAGCAGCCCGGCCCCCGCGTCCACGGTGACCAGTCCGAGGGCCAGCAGCAGGGGGCGGCCGAAGCCGCGCAGCAGCCGGCGCAGCCCGTACTCGCGTTCGGGCTGGGCGGCGCGTTCCTCGTCCACGTCCGGGGTGTCCGTGGCGGGCGGCAGCGCGGCGACCTTCGCCAGCAGCTCCGGGGTGGCGGGCATCCCGGCCATCGCGGCGGCGATCCCGGGGCCGCCCGCCGGGGCCGGGGCGGGGCGGCCGGCGCCGGCCCGCGCCGGGCCCGCCTTCGCCGTTCCCCCCGACCCCTCCGTTTTCTCCGGGCCCTCCGGCCCCTCCGATTCCTCCGTCCGGGCGGTCTCCTCGGCGCGCCGCCACAGCTCGGGGGTGACCCGCTCCGGGACCCGCCGGTGGGCACTGACCGGCTCGGCGCCCATCTCCGCCTCGGCGTCCAGCTCGGCCTCGAAGTCCGGCTCGCGCTCGGTCCCGGCCCGGGCCGTCTCCGTCCCGGGGGCGTCCCGCCGCAGCCCGGCCACCGGGTCGCGGTCGACGCCGCCCAGCTCGTCGGGGTCGGTGAGCAGCCGCCGGTAGAGCGGGGAGCGCCGCTCCAGCTCCTCGTGGGTGCCGGCGTCCGACAGCCGGCCGCGGTCCAGGACGGCGATCCGGTCGGCGAGGGCGAGGGTGGAGCGGCGGTGCGCGATGAGAAGCGTCGTGCGGCCGGCCATCACCCCGCGCAGCGCCTCGTGGATCTCGTGTTCCACGCGGGCGTCGACGGCGGAGGTGGCGTCGTCCAGGACGAGCAGCCGGGGATCGGTGAGGATGGCGCGGGCCAAGGAGACCCGCTGGCGCTGCCCGCCGGAGAGGGTGAGGCCCTGCTCGCCGACTTTGGTGTCGTACCCCTCGGGGAGCGCCTCGATGAAACCGTCGGCCATGGCGGCGCGCGCGGCGGCGCGGACCTGCTCGTCGGTGGCGTCGGGGCGCCCGTAGGCGATGTTGGCGCGGACGGTGTCGGAGAAGAGGAAGCTGTCCTCGGGGACGAGGCCCACGGCGGCCCGCAGCGAGTCGAACGTCAGCTCGCGGACGTCGTGCCCGCCGACGCGCACGGCGCCGTCCGTCGCGTCGTAGAAGCGGGGCAGCAGCAGGGAAAGGGTGGACTTGCCGCTGCCGGAGGCGCCGACGACGGCCACGGTCTCGCCCTGGCCGATGCGGAGCGAGAAGTCCGCCAGGACGGGGCGGCCGGGCTCGTAGCCGAAGGTCACCCGGTCGAACTCGACGGTCGCGGGCGCGTCCGCGGGCAGTTCCCGGGCGCCGGGCCGCTCACGGATGGCGGGCTCGGTGTCGATCAGCTCCAGCACCCGCTCGACGCCGGCGCGCGCCTGCTGGCCGACGGTGAGCACCATGGTCAGCATCCGCACCGGGCCGACGAGCTGGGCGAGGTAGGTGGAGAACGCGACGAAGGTGCCGAGGGTGATCTGCCCCCGGGTGGCCATCCAGCCGCCCAGCGCGAGCATCGCCACCTGGGCCAGGGAGGGCACGGCCTGCAAGGCGGGGGTGTAGCGGGAGTTCAGCCGGACGGTGCGCATCCGCCCCGCGAAGAGCTTGCGGCTGACCTCGCGCAGCTTCCCGGTCTCCTGCTCCTCCTGCCCGAACCCCTTGACCACGCGGACACCGGTGACGGCCCCGTCCACCACGCCGGCGACGGCCGCCGCCTGCCCCTGCGCGTACCAGGTGGCGGGGAAGAGGCGCTTGCGGCTGCGGTCGGCGATGAACCACAGGGCCGGGGCCATGGCCAGCGCGACCAGGGTGAGCAGCGGCGACAGCCACACCATCACGGCGAGCGAGATCAGGAAGAGCAGGATGTTGCCGATCATCATGGGCAGCATGAACAGCAGCCCCTGGATCAGCTGGAGGTCGCTGGTGCCCCGGCCGACGACCTGACCGGTGGAGAGCTCACCCTGGCGCCGCCCGTCCAGCCGGACCAGGGAGCGGAACATGTCGGTCCGCAGATCGTGCTGGACGTCGAGCGCGAGCCGTCCGCCGTAGAAGCGGCGGACGTAGGTGAGGACGTAGACGACGACGGCGGCGGCGATCAGCAGCGCCACCCACGGGCCCATCGGCCGGTTGTGGCTGACCACCACGTCATCGATGATCAGCTTGGTGACCAGCGGGACCAGCGCCATGACGGCCATCCCGCCGAGCGAGGCGCCGAGCGAGAGGAGCACGTTGCGGCGGTAGCGCCAGGCGTAGCCGGTGAGCCGGCGCGCCCAGCCGCGCGCGGGCTCCCCGGACGCGCCGGGCTCGTCCCGCGCGGCCGGCTCCCCCCGGCCCCCGCCCGGCCCCCGCGGGCCCTCCGGCCGGCCGGCGTCACCGGAGCCTGCCGGGCCTCCCGGGCTGCCGGGGCCCTCCGGCCGGTCCGGGCGCTCCGGACCGCCGGGCTCGCCCGGCCCCCCGGCCGTGCCGCCGCCCCGGACCCCCGCCTCCGCCGCCGTGCCGCTCACCGATAGACCTCCGTCGTCCCCACTCGTCGTACGGCGCCACGGCTCTCCCGGGCACCAGGAACGAGAACACCCCGGGCGGCCGCTTTTGTTTCGCGCGTATGTACGCAATATGAACCAGCCCCGGCTCCGCCGCAGGTCCTGGGCGTTCCGGCGGAGGACGGCCGGGACCCGGCGGGGCGGCGGGTCATCGGGGCGAGGGCGGGCGGCGGGCGGCGGGCGGCGGGCGGGGGACGTCGGGCGGCCGGCCGCTTCCCCGCCCCGCCCCGGCCCCGCGCCTCCCGCCGCGCGGCCGGGCGGCCGGGCGGCGCGGATCGTGCGGCGGGGACGTCAGGGGGCGCAGACGTCAGGGGCGGGACGCGCGGACCGGCCCGGGGGCGGCGCCCCGCCCGGGAGCGGACGGTTCCCCACCGGACGGGATCACGCGCGGGCAGTACCCCACCGGCTGGGCTCCCCCGGCAGGGGGCAGGGGGCAGGGGGCAGGGGCAGGGGCAGGGGCAGGAGCCAGCGGCCTGATCAGCGGGCGTCGGCCAGCTGCTGTTCGATGGCGTCGACGGTGCCGAGCAGGGAACGCGTCACGCCGCGCAGGTCCCGGGCGTTCCCCGTGTCACCGACGACGACCGCGGCCATCGGGCCCGCTTTCCCCAGCCGGACCGGGGCGGCCAGCTCCACCAGGCCGGGGATCCACTCGTTGCGGGCACAGGCCGGCCCGGTCCGCCGGATGCGGTCGAACTCGCGCCGCATCTCGTCCGCCCGGGCGCGGGCCGGGCCGGTGGCCCCCGCCGGCGGAGGAAGGAGCTCCGCGGGGTCCCGCCGGGAGAGGGCGAGGAGGAGTCTGCCCGGCGCGGACGCGTGCGCCGGGACCGGGCGGCGCAGCGCCATCGCGAGGCGGAGGTGCTCCTGCCCGTAGAGGGTCCCGACGTGCTGGACCCTCGTCCCCGACAGGATGCCGAGGCTCACGATCCGGTGGGTGCGCTGGAACAGTTCGAGCAGAAAGGGCGTGACGGGGTAGCTGAGCCGCTGCGCCCCGGTGGGGCCGCCCGTGGCCGCCAGCCGGGACAGGTAACTGCCCAGCTCGTAGGATTTCGACTCGCGCCGGACGGCGAGTCCGATGTCGGTGAGCGACCGCATCAGCCGGTGCAGTGTCGACTTGGGCAGGTCGACCCGGCGTGACAGCTCCGACAGGGTCAGCGGCCGCGACGCCTCCGCCAGCGCTTCGAGCACGGTGAGCGCCTTGCGCAGGGGGCCGCCCACGGCTCCGGGCCCGGCCGGCGGCACGATCGTGCCGGCCGCCGCGCCCGGGCGTGGCGCCTGAGGATGCCGTTCACCGTCCACCGTGATGCTCCCGTCGCCGAGCACACACCAACGGGTCCATGCCTACCTGTGCCGGGGCCGCGCACTCAAGATCGTTCCGCGGTGCTGTCCCGTGGGTGCTTTCAGGTGGGCCCTTTCGGCGGGCCCGGTGCCGCCGGGGCTCGACCCTCTCCGCTCCCTGGGCCACCATCGTTCCGGAAGGTGGGAACCGCCGTGGTACGGGCGGACCGCCCTCCGTACCGTCCTGGCCATGGCGGAGGGGAGCTCGTACGGACATGCGGAGACCGAGGCCGTCCGCCGGGCCCCGCCGGCCGGCCCCCGCTCCTTCCGCGCGGGGCCGAGAGGGCCGTCGCGATCGTGGAACGGGCCGGGCCATGTCGAGGAGCGGGAGATCGCCGGGAGACCGTGACCTTCGATCTCCCCTCGCCCTTGCGCGGTGACGCCCGGCGGACGGCCGACGTCCGTTCCAGCTGAGCGAGGAGGAACATGTCATCCAGTGTGCTCGGCCGGGTCACCGGCCCCCAGGAACTCAAGGAACTGCCTCCGGAGGAACTGCCCGCGCTGGCACGCGAGATCAGGGAGTTCCTGATCGACAAGGCCCGCGCCACCGGCGGGCGTCTCGGCCCGGCCCTCGGCATGGTCGAACTGACCATCGCCCTGCACCGCGTCTTCGACTCCCCGGCGGACCACATCCTGTTCGGCACCGGGCACCACGCCGACGTCCACACGATCCTCACCGGCCGGCAGTCCGGCTTCGACCCGCTCCACGCGGCCGGAGGGCTCGCCGGTCACCCGTCGCGCGCGGAGTCCCCGCACGGCCTCGTGGAGAACCCGCACGCCTCCACCTCGCTCTCCTGCGCCGGTGGCCTGGCCGAGGCGCGGCGGCTGACCGGCGAGGAACACCGCCACGTGGTCGCGGTCATCGGGGACGGCGCGCTGACCGGCGGCACGGCCTGGGAGGCCATGAACACCCTCGGCGGCGGCGGGCAGCCCGTGGTGGTGGTCCTCAACGACAACGGCAGCAGCCACAGCCCCACAGCCGGCGGGGCCGGCGGGGTCGGCGGGGTCGGCGAGCATCTGGCCGCGCTGCGCCGCTGCCGGCTCCGGGGGCCCAACCTCTTCGAGTCCATGGGCTTCGCCTACCTCGGCCCGGTGGACGGACACGACATCGCCGCCACCGAGCTGGCCTGCCGTCTCGCGGCGGGGCTGGACCAGCCGGTCCTCGTCCACCGCGTCACCGGGAAGGACCGCGGCTACGCCCCGGCGGAGAACGACCGGTCCGGCCCCCTGCACGGCATCGGGGTCCTCGGCCCCGTGACGGGCCGCCCGCCGGCCGGCCGGACGTCGTCGCGCTGACCGCGGCGACGCTGCGACCGGCCGGCCCGCGCGGCTTCGCCGAGCGGTTCCCGGACCGGGTCGTCGACGGGGGCATCGCCGAACAGCGCGCGGTCACCGGCGCCCCGGGACCGGCCAGGGGCGGGCCGCACCCGGTGGTCCGCCTCGACGCGACGTCCCTCGGCCGAGAGTTGGACCGGAACATCTTCGTCAAGGGCGAGGCCATCGGGACCGTCCCGGAATCGAAGATCGTCGAGCCCCTCGCCGAAGAGGCCATGGCCCTCGCCGGGACGGTGGAACCCGCCGGAGGCGGCCGTGTGACCGTCGTCGCCGGCTGAGTGAGGGATTCCCCTCGGGAGAACACGAACGACTCGATCACCCGGCTCCCCGAAAGTCGGCCCGGCTATGGTTATTCCATCGTTCGTTTCCGATGGTCACTGCCCTAGCAGGCCACTCTCGGGGAGTTCACACGTGCTGGCACAGTGCGGCGCACCGCCGGATATGCACAGGATGACAACGATGTTTCGGGTGACGGCCGTTCACCGGCGCGGTCCCGTCGCTTCACCGGAAATGCACGGCCCGGAAAGGCGCAGCGTGGGCATCTGCCCGGCCCCGTCCCGCGACCGGCCCGAACAGCCCGAATACCCCGGACGGTCCAGAAGTCTGTTACGGACACGCTGAGCGGGCGCATTCACGCCACTCAGCCGTTCGGCTCGGGAATTGCCACGATCGCGTCCGGCATCGCGACGGAATGCCTCGACGAACACGCCGCCCCCCTCCGGAGGTTCACCATGACCACCAAGACCGCGACACGTGCGATAAAGGCACTGGTACGGGCTCCCGATCCGCTGACGCAATCGGCCGTCAGCGGTCACCTCGGCGCCGCACCCAACATCGAGATCGTCTCGGAGGAACGCCCGGACCCCGCGGATGTCGCCGTGGTCGTCGCGGAGCGGATGACCGTGGAGGTGACCTCCCTCCTGCGCAGGATCAAGAACACCCTCCGGGTGCCGGTGGTGCTGATCCCCTCCGAGATCGACCGGGCCGACCTCTTCATGGCGGTCGAGTGCAACGTTGTCGCGGTGCTGCCGCGGGCCGCCGCCACCAGCAAGCGCATCGAGGACGCGGTGGTGACCGCCGCCACCGGTGGCGGCGCGCTCCCCGCCCAGCTCCTCGGCGAACTGCTCCGGCAGGTCGAGCGGATGCAGCGGGAGGTGCTCTCGCCGCACGGTCTGCACAACTCCGGGCTGACCCCCCGGGAGATCGGTGTCCTGCGGCTGATGTCGGAGGGCCTGGACACCGCCGAGATCGCCGACAAGATGTGCCTGTCGGAACGGGCCGTCAAGCGGGTCGTCTTCGGGGTCACCCGCCGGCTCAACCTGCGCAACCGGCCCCACGCGGTGGCCTACGCACTACGCAGCGGCGTCATCTGACGTGGCGCCGGAGCCCCGGGCCGGCGCGGTACCGGCCCCGGCTCCCACCCCCGCGGTGTCCGCCGGAGCCCCGGGGACGGCCGCCGCCGGGCCGCGCAGCGACCACGGCGGCCGTCCCTCCCTCCGCATCGTCCTGCGCAGCAGCACCAGGTAGGCGATGTCCAGGGCGACGTAGGTCGGCACCAGCACCTGGAGAAGGTGGTGGGACGGGTAGAGGACGAAACCCGTCAGCCCGGCGAAGACCGACCCCACGAGCTTGGCGACCGCGAGGTGCAGGGACTGCCCCACACTGGACCCGC
Source organism: Streptomyces zingiberis (assembly GCF_012034935.1). Classification (GTDB taxonomy): domain Bacteria; phylum Actinomycetota; class Actinomycetes; order Streptomycetales; family Streptomycetaceae; genus Streptomyces; species Streptomyces zingiberis. The sequence goes on along the minus strand of NZ_JAATEN010000015.1, from coordinate 103,590 downwards.
GCCGCCGCAGCATCAGCAGGAACGCGGCGCTCAGCGGCACCTGGATGATCATGCCGGTGTACATGCCGTCGAGGTCGTGGAACTCGTTCGCGCCCGCGACGACGAGCAGGGCCGCCCACACCAGCAGGCCGGCGAAGGTCCACCGGAAGACGCGCGGCGGCATCGCCGGGTAGTCGCGCGGGCCGAGCCGCAGCGCCTGGTACAGCAGGACCGAGTTGAACATCAGCCACAGGACGTTGATCTGCCGCTGCGTCGGCGTCTGCTCCAGCACGAAGGTCAGGCTGAACTCCCAGGCGAAGTTCACCGCCACCATGTAGGCGGGGATGCCCACCCGGCCGTCCACGACGGCCTGCCGGATGGCCAGCACGTAGGTCAGGACCCAGCCGATCGCGGTCGGCCCGGCGAGGGCCCAGAAGAGCCCGTCGGGGACGTCGGCCGCCCCCTCCGTGACCGGTGCCGGCTGCGACATCGGGATGAGGAAGGGGGGCAGCCAGTCCATGGGAATCCTTCGGGGACGAGGCGGGCGGGGCCCGTGCGGGGGCTGAGGGGCGGAGGGACGGAGGGGTGGGCGGCCGGCTGGGCTGTGTGGTCCGGGGGCGGCCCCGGGCGGCCCGTCGCGCGGCCGGACGGGGGCCCGCCCGGCCGCGGTCCGGGCCGCACCCGGCCCGGCCCGGTCAGAGGCTGGGGACGACGAGATCCAGCCCGAAGTACGCGCCGCCGTACAGCTCCTGCCCGATGCGCGGGTTGAGCAGGGCGTGCCGGGCGGCCGTGTTGCCGTCCCGCCAGAACTGCTGCAAGGGGTTGGCCTCGGCGAAGGCGGCGGCCCCGTGCGCCCACATCAGCTCGTCGAGGGCGGTGGTGGTCAGGCTGACCGCCTGGCCGACGTCCCCGCGGATGCGGCGGAGTTCGGCGTCGGTGAGTCCGGTGGCCTCGCGCGCGGCCTCGTCCAGCACCTCGGCGGCCCGGTCCACGTGCAGCTCGGCCGCGTCGATCGTCAGGGCCGTCCTGCCCAGCGCGGCCACGAAGGCCTGGGAGTCGGGCTGGCTGGTGTACCGGCTGGGGGCGATGCCCCGCCCCGGCGCCTTGTCGACGACGAAGGCGCGCGCGGCCTGGCCGACGCCGACCACCACGGAGGCGCAGACGACGCCCATGGCCGCGATCGCCGCGGTCCGCAGCAGCGGCGGCAGCGCGGTGTCGGTGGTGTTCTCCCGCCCCCGCTGCCGGTCGGCGGCGATCACCCGGTGCGCGGGTACGAACATCTCCCGGAGCACGACGGAGTGGCTGCCGGTGGCGCGCATGCCGACGGTGTGCCAGGTGTCCTCGATGGTCAGGTCCGCGGCGGGCACCAGCAGGGAGAGCCCGCCCACGGGCTCGCCGTCCGCGTCGACCTCCCGGGCCACCAGGATCGTCCAGTCGTCGTGCAGGATCCCGGTGGCGTACGGCCAGGTCCCGGAGAGCAGATAGCCGCCGTCCGTGCGCACCGCGGTGCCGGTGGCCGCGAAGACCGAGGCGAGCTTGGCGCCGGGGTCGGCGCCGAACACCTCGTCCCGGGCCTCCCGCGGGAACTTCGCGGCGAGCAGGTTCGACCCGTTGATGTTGTTGACCACCCACGAGGTGGACGGGCAGTGGTGGGACAGGGCCTTGGCGACCTCGCTCATGGTGCGGACGTCGGCCTCCAGCCCGCCGTAGACGCTCTCGGTCCACACCCTGCTCAGCTGGGCCTCGTCGATCGCCCGCACCGTGGTCTCGGGCAGCCGCCGCTCCCGCTCCCCCTCGGCGACGCCCCCGGCGAGGACCGGCCCGAGTTTGTGGACGCGGTCCACCAGTTCGCCCCGGAGCCGGGACAGATCCGTTCGTGTGTACGTCATGATCACCAGTCCGGGCGCTCGGAGATGAGATGCGTGGGGTCGTAGTAGTCGCGCCAGCCGCAGATCCGGCCGGCCCGCAGCTCGAACGCCGCCATCACCTTCAGGTTCCGGGCGATGGGCGTGCCGTCGGTGCGGAGCATGTTCTCGATCCGCTCGGCCAGGACGGTGTCCCCCGCCGTGGCCAGGTGCCGGAACCGGACCTCCAGGCGGGCGAAGTCGGCCGGCAGGAGGGCGAAGATCTCCTCCTTGCCCCGGCACACCGGGGCTCCGGGGTTCTCCCACACGCAGTCGTCGGTCAGAAAGGCGTCCATGGTCTTCCTGACGGCGGCCGGGGTCGGCCCCAGCCGCGTCAGGAAGTCCCGGACGACGCGCTCGCCGTCGGTGGTGCCGGCGTTCACGTTCGCGTTCATGTTCGCGTTCACCCCCCGGCGGCCGTGGCGTCGGGGTGGCCGAGGACCCGGCGGAGGGCCCCGCCGAGGTCCCGGTCGGGCTGCGGCCCCGGGCGCTCGGCGCGCCAGGCGACGTGCTGGTCCGGCCGCACGAGCAGCGCCCCGTCGTCCTCGGTCCCGCGGACGGCGGCCCAGGTGCCCTCGTCGTCCCAGTGGTCGGCGGTGCCGGGGGCGTTCCCGACGGAGACGACGGTGACCGCCACCCCGTAGGTGTCCGCGGCCTTCTTCGCCGCGACCTCCCAGACCTCGCTGAGCGGACCGGTGATCAGCACGAAGCCGGCGTGCCGGCCGACGAGGTCGAGCGTCGACACCCGGGTGTCCCCGTGCCGCAGCCACGCGTGCGGCAGCCGATGGCCGGGCCTGGTGACGGGGTGGTGGACCGCGCCGAGGGGGTCGCGGGGCGGCGGCGGGGTGCCGTCCGGGACGACCGCCCCGGAGGGGTAGGAGTGGCCGAGTTCGATGTCGTGCGCCTGGTACTCGATGCGCTGGGTGGCGAACACCTCGCGCGTCACGGTCCGCCGGGTCTCCCCCATCGGGGAGTCGGAGAGGAGTTCGCCGAAACCGGCCAGGGTGGCCTCCGGCTGCCCGGGCACCATGCCGAGGCTCGCGAACAGCACCCCGTAGTTGCGCAGGCAGGCCATGGCCCAGCGCACGTTGCGGGTCGCGACGGGCAGCCGCTCCGCCTCGTAGGTGTCCAGCAGGGCCGGCTCGGCCCGGCCGGAGACGACGGCGCCGAGCTTCCACGCGATGTTGTGCGCGTCCTGGACCGCCGTGTTGAGGCCACCGCCGGCGGCCGGCGGCTGCCGGTGCGCGGCGTCCCCGGCGAGGAAGACCCGCCGGTCCTGGAAGGACCGGGCCACGACGGCCTCCGGCCGGTACTCGCTGACGTGGCGGACGAGCACGTCCAGCTCCGCGGGCAGCTTCAGCAGCTCCCGCACCCGGGCGGCGATCGCCTCCGTGCCGAGGTCCACCTCGGCCCCGGGGTGCACCCGGAAGTGCAGCGCCCACTCGTCGGAGGCCAGGCCCCACTCGGGCCCGGTGGCGACGACCACGGACACCTCGCCCTGGGGGCTGATGATGTGGGTCATCAGGACCGAGTCGCCGGGCCACCAGCGCGAGAGGTCCGCGCTGAAGTGGACCGAGATGATGGTGAAGCCGCCGCCGGCGCCGTCCATCGGGATGGAGAGCGACCGGCCGATGCTCCGGCCGCCGTCGGCGCCCAGCAGATAGCGGGCGCGGACGGTGCTCGTCCGGCCGGTGGAGCGGTCGGTGATCAGCGCGGTCACGCCGGTCTCGTCCTGGGTGAACTCCGTCATCTCGTGGTGGAAGAGGAGTTCGGCCCGCTCCCGCCGCTCCGCGTGCCGGCGCAGCAGGGGTTCGAGCCGGTGCTGCGGGAGGTTGGTCGAGGGGCCGGGGCTGTCGGCCGCGTAGGGCCCGGCCGTGCCGCCGCCGCCGAACGCGTCCATCCGGTGCAGCTCACGGGCGTCCAGCGGGCCGTCCCCGGCGAGCGAGGTGGTCCACACGATCTCGCTCATATGGGCGAGCGGGGCGCTGATCCGGTAGACGTCGTCGGCGATGCCGTACTGGCGGAAGATCTCCATCGTGCGCTGGTTCAGGTAGTGCGCCCTGGGGAGCACCGAGGTCGACTCGCGGCGCTCCACCAGCAGATGGTCCACGCCGGCGTCGGACAGGAAGACCGACGCCGCGAGTCCGCAGCCGCCACCGCCGACGACGAGCACCGGCACCTCCCGGTCACATGCGGGCACCCCGGGAGCGGGCCGGGCCGCCGGCGCGATCGGGTCGTCAGTCATCGCCGGACCCCGCCTTCTCGTGCACGGTGATGGCCGAGGCCGGGCACCGCAGGGCGGCCGCCCGGACCTCGGCGTGCTCGCGCTCCGGCGGAGCCGCGTCCAGCAGGAGCACCGTGCCGTCCTCGTCGTTCTGGTCGAAGACCGCCGGCGCGACCGCGGCGCAGTTGCCGACCGCGATACACCGGTTCTCGTCGGTCTCCACCTTCATGGCTTCTCCCCTCTCTCAGGTCTCACCAGGTCTCCCGGCCTCGCCAGGTCTCCCGGCCTCGCCAGGTCTCCCGGTCTCACCAGGTGACCGGCAGCTCGTTCACGCCGAAGACCAGGGCGTTGGTCCGGTAGTCGACCTCGTCGTGCGGGACGGTGGGCCGCAGCTCCGGGAACCGGTTGAACAGGGCGGGCAGCGCGACCCGCAGCTCCATGCGCGCGAGCTGCTGGCCGAGGCACTGGTGCGGGCCGAAGCCGAAGGCGAGGTGGCGCTGCGGGGGACGGCGCACGTCCAGCTCGTCGAGGGGGACACCGTCATCGGCCCGGTCGGACCGGTCGGACCTCTCGGCCAGGCCGGCCTGGTCCGCCCGGCCGGGGTCCCGGTTGGCGGCCAGGGCGGACGCCACGACCCGTTCGCCCGCCTTGATCTCCTGGTCGCGCACGCAGATGTTCCCGGCCGCCTGGCGCGGCAGGATGGCGGCCGGCGCGCAGAAGCGCAGCAGCTCCTCGACGGCCCCGTCGACGGCCGAGGGGTCGTCGCGCACCACCGCGAGCTGGTCGGGGTTGCGCAGCAGCAGGGCGATCCCGGCCGAGAGGGTGGAGGCGATCGTCTCGTGCCCGGCGATGAGCAGCATGTTGCCGATGCCGGCGAGTTCGCTGTCGGTGAGCTGGTCGCCGAAGTCGCGCACCACCCGGCCCAGGACGTTGTCGCCCGGGTCCTCCCGGTGGCGGGCGACGAGCCCGGCCATGTAGGCCTCCATCTCGGCGGCCTTCTCCATCTGCACCTCGCGGCTGGTGGTGAAGTCCAGCGCGATCGCGGTGCGGCGCTGGAACTCCTCACGGTCCGCGTAGGGCACGCCGAGCAGTTCGCAGATGACGGCCGTCGGGATGGGGGTGCAGAAGGTCCGCACCAGGTCCGCGCCCCGGCCGGCCTCCTCCACCGCGTCCAGGGCGGAGTTGACGACGTCCTCGATCCGCGGGCGCAGCTCCCGCGCCCGCTTGGTCGTGAACGACCCGGTCAGCATGCGCCGCAGCCGGGTGTGTTCCGGGCCGTCGTAGCTCAGCAGGTTGCCCGCCTGGTAGGGCATCGACCCGCCCATGCGGAGCTGGTCGTCCGCGAGCACGGTCTTGACGTCCTCGTAACGGGTGACGATCACCGCGTCGAAGGCGCCCAGCAGTGGGCTGGGCACGGTGGCCCGGGGCAGTTCCGGGTCCTTCTGCGCCGCGGTGAGTTCCGGCGCGGGGGCGAACGGGCAGCCGGCGGCCCGTCCCCCGATGGGAATGGCTGCGGACTCGGTCATGAGCGGGCCTCTCTGTGCGTCAGGGAACAAGGGACGGCGTTCCGCGCGGCCACGCGACACCGCCCCGGAACGGCCGGAACGGGCGGAACGGGCGCGGTGGCGCGGGTGGCATGGCCGGCGCGGGCCGGGGAGCGGCGCGCGGCGGGCGGTCCGCCGCCGGAGGGCCGCGCGTCCCGCCGGGCGGGGTGGTGCCGCCTCACAGCTGCCTGCCCAGGATGAATCCGGCGATCTCCAGGAACTCGGCGCGCACGCCGCCGGGGAGGGGGGCGGCGGCGAGGCACTCCTCCGCGGCGGTGATCTGCCGGGCGGCCTCGTCCTGGGCCCAGTCCCGCCCGCCGGCGCGTTCCACGAGTGCGGTGACCTGCCGGACGTCGCTCTCGGTGAGGGGCTCGGCGCCCAGGTAGAGGGCGCGCAGCTCCTCCGATCCGGGTGCGTTCAGCGCGGCCACCACCGGCAGGGACTTCTTGCGGGCCCACAGGTCCGCGCCCACCCGCTTCCCGGCCCGCTCCGTGTCGCCCCAGATGCCCAGCAGGTCGTCGACGAGCTGGAAGGCGAGCCCGATGTGCTCGCCGAAGGCGCGGAGGTTCTCGACCAGGACCTGCTCCCCGCCCACCAGTTCGGCGCCGAGGGAGCAGGCGCAGCCGAGCAGCGCGCCCGTCTTGTCGCCGGCCATGCGCAGGCACTCGGCCAGGGTCACGTCGTCACGCCGCTCGAACCCGACGTCGGCGGTCTGGCCGTCGATCATCCGCTGGGTGGCGGTCATCAGCGACAGGGTGGCGGCCCGGGCGCCCGGGCCCGGGGCCTCCAGCAGCACGGAGGTGGCCGCGGTGGCCATCGCGTCCCCGGCCAGGACGGCGTCCGGCACACCGAAGACGGTCCACGCGGTGGGGCGGCCGCGCCGGGTCTCGTCGCCGTCCATGATGTCGTCGTGCACCAGGGAGAAGTTGTGCACGAGCTCCACGGCGAGCGCCGCGGGGAGGCCGTCCTCGGCCGGCGCGCCCGCCGCGCGCGCGGACAGCAGCGCCAGGCCGGGCCGGACCATCTTCCCGCCCCAGCTGCCGGTGGGGAGCCCGTCGGCGTCCGCCCACCCGAAGTGGTAGCCGGCGATCCGGCTCATCTGCTCGCCCAGGTGGGAGCGGACGGCGTCGCGCAGGGCGGGGCCGAGCGTCGTCCGGCCGGTGTCGAGGACCGGGGTGAGGGCCCGGACCGGGGTCGTCGTCATGAGCCCCACCGGCCGTCCGCGCGGCGGAGGGGGTGACGGGAAGACGTCCGGGACCGGTCCGCGCGCGGACGGTCCGGGTACGCACTGGCGTGTCGCATGGTGCACCTTCGCTGTCTGCTCGTGCTGGTCACGGGTTGATCAGGGCGGTCAGAACGGTCAGGGGGCTCAGAACGGCCAGGGGGCTCAGAACGGCCAGGGGGCTCAGAACGGTCAAGGGCTCAGGGCGGTCAGGGGCTCAGGGGGTGGGCAGGTCGCGGGAGGTCGGCACGGCGGGGGTCAGCAGGGCCCGCCGCAGGACCCGGGGGGAGGTGAGCAGGGAGTGGGGCGGGGCCAGCAGGAACAGGACGTCGCGGTTGGCCGTGCACACCACCGGGTCGCCGGCTGTCCGGTCGCGCACCCGGCCGAGGTACCGGTCCAGCAGCCGGGTGACGGGGCCGCTCCGCACCGCGTTGCCGGTGGCGCCGGGCATCGGGCTGTCCGCTCCCGTGGCCACCTCCCACGCCGTGCGGGAGGCGCGCATCACCGCCCGTTGGAGGTCGTGCGGGGTGGGGGCGCGCCCGCCGGCCAGTTCCTTCCGGAGCGCGGCCGCGCCCAGTGCCGCCACCGACAGGCCCTGCCCGTAGACGGGGTTGAGCGCGCAGGCCGCGTCCCCGACGACGAGCAGTCCGGCGCTCTCCCGCCCCAGCCGGTCGTAGCGGCGGCGGCGGTTGGCGGTCTGCCGGTAGCCCACGGGCCGGCCCAGGGGGGCGGCGGCGCTCAGCCACTTGTGGACGGCCGGGTGCGGCAGCCGCTCGGCGAAGTCGGTGAAGCCCTCCGGGTCGGTGGGCGGCGCGTGGTGGCGCGGACCGGAGAGGGTGACCATCCAGCGGTCGCCCTCCGCGGGCAGGACGATGGCGCCGAACGGCTGCCCGGCGTCGGGCACGATGTAGAACCCCCTGAGATCCGCCGCCGGTTCGTCGGCGTGGAACACCCCGGTGGCGTAGGCCCGCCCGGTGTCCACCACTTCCTCGGCGGGGGTCCGGCCGCCCAGCCCGGCCAGCCACTGGGGGGTGCGGCCGCCCCGGCCGGTGGCGTCGACCACGAGGTCGGCGGTGAGTTCCCGGGCGGTGTGCCGGCCGCCGCCACGCTCCCGGACGAGCACCCCGGTGATCTGCCCGGGCCGGCCGAGCAGCCCCGTCACCTCGGCCCCCGTGCGTACCTCGATACGGGAGCCGGCCAGGACCCGGCGGCGGATGTGGTGGTCCAGCAGGGGGCGGGAGGGGGTGAGGATCGGTTCGGACGGGTTGCGGCGGGAGATCCACTGCCCCGCCTGCCACACCCCGAGGTCCCCCGGCACCGCCAGGCGCGGCGCACCCGCCCGGGCCAGCTCGGCGAGCAGACCGGGCATCAGCTCCTCCAGCGCGTTCATCCCGCTGGTCAGCAGCACATGGGTGTGGCGTGACTGCGGGACGCCCGCGCGGGGCCCGGGGTCGTCCGGGTAGGTGTCGCGTTCCAGCAGGGTCACCCGCTCCGCGTGGTCCGCGAGGACGTGCGCGGCCAGCAGCCCCGCGACGCTGCCGCCCACGACGGCCACGTGCCCCAGCCGGGCCCCCGCCGCCGGCGCGGACGGCGCGGGCAGCGGGGCCGGCGGTGGGGAGACCGCCGGGAGCCCCGCGGCGGGGGCGCCGCCGCGGTCCGGCCCGGGGGCCGGGGTGTCCCCCTGACCGGGACGGGGGGCCGGGCCGTCCCCGTGCCCCGGCCGGGCCGCGTGGGCATCGCCGCGGACCGGCCGGGACGGTGATGTGGCCGGGCGGCCGGACGGGGCGCCCGCGGGCGCGTCGTCCAGCCGGGCGGCCAGGAACCGGGCGCCGGAGGTCTCCGCCGTACCCGGTTGGTCGCCGAGCATGTGGGCGACCAGTTCCAGGTGTGTGCTCCGCCAGCGCCGCACGGCCTCGTCCAGCTCGCCGAGCCAGCGGGCCTCCTCGGGCACGCGGTCGCCGCCGGCCTGCCGCGTCAGCCGCCTGACCCGCGCGAACAACTCCTTGAACTGCTCCGACTCCAGCCCGCTCGCCGTGCCGAACCGGTCCCGGAAGCCCATGAAGTCCTCCCGGCGCAGCGTGCGGCGGAGCAGCGTCAACTGCCCGACCAGGGCGTCCACCACCCGTGCTGCCCGTTCCAGCCGGTAGGTGGTGCACGCGGGTCCGCACCGGCCGTCGTCGAGGTGCCTCAGGTCGACGAGGGCCTGGCTGAGCAGGGTCTCGGCCGCCTGGTGCACGACGATGAAGAGCCGCTCACTGTCGCTCAGCTCCCGCTGCTCCGCCGGTGTCAACGGCCGCTGCAACGAGAGCAGTTCGTCCAGACGGAGATACGAGGCGTAGGTGGGATAGGGCATCGGGCCAGCTCCTCGGGGTGAGTCGCGCTCCACGCACCGCTCGTGTCACACGAGGCGACCGGGCACGGTGAGGTCCATCAGCGCGTCCCGGTGCACACCGGGTGGCAGGGCTTCCAGCGCGGCGGCGGCCATCCGCACATGGCGGTGTGACACCTCGCGGGCCGCCGCCGCTCCGTCGTACGCGTGGACGAGTTCGGCCATGGCCTCGTAGCGCTCGCCGACCGGGACCGAGATGTCGGCGAGCAGGGTCTCGATCCGCCGCTGCCGTGCGGCGGAGGCGCGTTCGTGGGCGAGCAGGACCGGCAGGGTGGGGCGGCCGTTACGGATGTCGGAGACGTTCGGTTTACCCGCCCGCGTGCCGTCGTAGGCCATCAGGTCGTCGCGTATCTGGTAGGCGATGCCCAGCTGGTCGCTGTACTCGCTGAGCGCCTTCAGCTCCGTGTCGTCGGCGCCGCCCAGGGTGGCGCCGACACCGCAGGCCATCCACAGCAGGGCGCCGCTCTTGTCCGCGATCATGTCGAGGTAGTCGTCGACGGAGCAGACCTCGCGGCTCATCCGGATCTCCCGGAGGGCCGCGTCCCCGATCCGCAGTCCGGCCTTGGACAGCACCGTCAGCGCGTCCGCCACCCGCGGCGCGGGGGCTCCCGCCGCCCGGCATTCGGCGAGGGCGCCGAAGCCGTGGAAGTACAGCCCGTCGCCGCCGACGATCGCCGCGGGCTTTCCGTACACCGTGTGCGCGGCCGGCTTGGCGCGCCGTTCTCCGTCGCTGTCGATGATGTCGTCGTGCATCATCGCGCCGACCTGGATACATTCCAGAGCCACCGCCGCGGGAAGGACGGTGGCCACGTCACCTCCCACCACGAGACTGGATCGGACCACCAGCCAGGGGCCCATCATCTTCCCGAAGGGCACCAGCGCGTAGCGCACCAGCTCATCGAGGCCGGAAACGTCGTGCGGCCACCGGCTCTCGACCTCGGCCCGCACGATGGCTGCCACTTCGGGATCAGCGACCTGAGGAACATCGACGTCGGTCATGAGTACGACGCTAAGGAGGAGGCCGGGGGACTGTCGTCACCGGCGGCCCGCCTGGGCCCGAGTGGGACCGGGGGTTGGCATCTTTGGCCCGGGACCTGGGCGGTGACGGGGCGGTGGCGGGACGGTGGGGGCCGTCCCGGGCGGCAGCGGCGGCCGGCGCGTGTGCCCCGAGCCGCGGGGAGCGCGGGCCCGGGGCGGTGGCGGTGGCGCTGACGCTGACGGCGCGGTGCTCAGGTCACCGTACGCGTCAGCCGGCCGCCCAGGCTGACCGCGGCCAGTTCGACGCGGGAACGGACCCCCGTGCGGGCGAACAGCCGGGTCAGGTGGTTCTCCACCGTCTTCTCACTGATCCTCAGGCGCAGCGCGATCTGCCGGTTGGTCAGGCCCTCGCCGATCAGTTCGACGATACGCCGCTCGGTGACGGCCGAGTCCTCCCGCCGGCCCCGGGCCCGCGGGGCCGGCACACCCCGCTCCCGGGTCACCGCCCGGACGTGGGCCAGCGGCACCGACGCGTCGCACTGGGTGGCCAGGGCGTGGGCCTCGCGCAGCCAGGGCCGCGGGTCCTCGGCGAACCGCGCGACCACGAGGCACAGGCACAGCAGCGAGGGCAGGTCCCCCCGCCGCCGGGCCAGTTCGGCGGCCCGCCGTGCCTGCCGGAGGTCGCGCCGCACGAGGCCGCGCGCGAGGGCGAGACTCTCCGCCGCCTCCGTCCCGAGGTCGCGGCGGGCCAGTTCGATCTCCTCCAGCAGGGACGCCGCGCCCTGGTGGTCGTCGGTGAAGGCGGCGATCCGTACCGCGCGCATCAGCAGGAGGTCGAGCCCCGCGACCACCCCCTCCCGGCGCAGCCGGCCGCTGAGCCTGCGGACCAGCGGCGGCACGCGCCGGCCGGCGCCCGCATGGCTCAGCAGGCCGATCCGCACCCAGGCCCGCATCACGACGAGCCCGGGGGCCGGCTCGGCGTCGTCCAGCCACTGGGCCGCCTGCCGGGTCTCGCCGCGGGCGGCACAGATCTCGGCGGCGAAGAGACGGGCCCCCTGGTGCGCCAGCGTCTCCCCGGGATACGACAGCTCCAGTTCGCGGGCCGCGGACATGGCCTGCGACCAGTCCGCGCGGGCGTAGCCGCGTACCACCCGGCGGTACACGCCGAGCACGCCGGTCTCCGGAACCCGGTACCGGTCCCCCAGTACGAGCCGCGCCACGGTGGCGATGTCGGCCACCGCGGCCGCGCGGTGCAGCCGTCCCAGTTCCGCGGAGGGCACGGACCGGCCGGAGCGGCGCCAGGCGCGCTCGAAGGCCCCGGGATCACCGGCCAGGGCGGTGGTCAGCAGGTCCAGCCGGCCGGCCGGCAGCAGGTTCGGGGCGCCGGCCGGGATGCCCGGGGCCGGCGAGCCCTCCGAAGAGACTGAGACCTCTGAGATACATGAGGCGTCCGATGTGTCCGAGGCGTCCGGGGAGTCCGAGGCGTCCGGGCCGCCTGGGCCGCCTGGGCCGCCTGAGCCGTCCGGGGTATCGGCCTCGCGCCCTCCGGGTTCGCCGCCGGGAGCGGGCGGACGCCCGAACCACCACGGCGCGAATCCCATCGGTTCGCGGCCCGTGATCCCCTCGTCCAGCACGGACAGCGCGGGCTCCCCGGCGGGCGGCTCGCCCGAGTGCAGGGCGGCCACGACCGCGGCGAGGCGGATCAACGGCGAGCCCACCGCGGCCCGGCCCGGCTCCGGGGGACGGTCCGGACCGCCCCGCCGCGCGGAACAGTCGAGCAGGCCCTGTTCCGCGGCCCGGGCGAGCACGTCGCGCAGCAGTTCGTACCGGCCCGTCCGGAGCACCAGGTCCAGCAGCCGGTAGAGCGTACGGGCATGTTCCGGTTCCCCCGGAGGCAGGTGGCGCAGCGCCGCCGCGTACCACCCGGCCGCGCGCTCCGGTTGCTCCGCCTCGGCGCCCGCCGCCAGGCCGAGCAGCCGGGTGACCCGGGGCGCGTCGAGGGTGACGGCCGGTCCGCCGAGCGCGATGTGGTCGGCGAGCGCCGCGGAACCGGCCCCGCCCTCCAGCGGGTCCTCCGCCAGCAGCCGCCGGGCGATCTCCGCGTGCAGGGCCGCGCCACCCTGATCGCCCCGTGAGGCGGCGGCGGAGGCCGCCAGGGCGGGGCACCGGCAGCTCACCCGGCCCGCCGGGTCGGCGACGAGCACCTCCGCGTCGATCAGCTCGTCGAGCGCGCGCCCGCAGTCGGCGAGCCGGGCCCCGATCACCTCGGCGAGCAGTGGCAGATCGGAGACGCCGACGCCGTCCCACACGGCGACCGCGGACAGCAGCCGCCCCGCCGGTTCGCCGAGCGCGGCGACCCGGCGCAGGAGGGGGTGGCCGGCGGGCAGTTCGATCGGCTCGGACGGGGCGCGCAGGCACAGCCGGCCGCGGAAGACCGTCAGCCGGCCGCGTTCGCGCAGGTCGGCGAGGGTGTTCAGCACAGTGCCGGGGTTGCCGAACAGCGGCCCCAGCGCCCCGCGCAGAAGGTCCGGCACCGCCTCGTCGAGCCGTGCGCCCTGCGCGCGGCGTGCCAGGGACTCCGCGGCGTCGTCGGCCAGCGGCCCGAGCGTCACCACCTGATCGGCCAGGGCCAGGAGTTCGGCGGCTCCCGGGGCGTGCCGCGCGCTCGTCTCACAGGTGGCCAGCACGGTTAACCCCGACCGGCGGGCCGCGGTGAGCAGGGGGGCGGGCTCGGCGATCGCGTGCGCGTCGTCGGCGAGGATCGCGGTGCGGCCCTGGCGGCCGATCCGGTCGAACAGGTCGCCCAGCGTGGTGATCATCGACGGCCGCCATCCCCCGCCGTCCCGCTCCGCCGCCTCGCTCAACCGGGCCACGGCCGCGAGCTCGTCGGCCGGCCCGCCCTCCGGGAACTGCTCGAACCGGTCGCGCACCGTGCGCACCAGCGGTGCGAGGGCGAACGCGTCGTCACCATCGTCACCGCCGTCCGGGCCGGCGCCCGGGCGGATCGGCAGCACACGTGTCCCGGCGGCGCCCAGCAGCCGCTCCACCTCGTCCAGCACGGCGGTCCTGCCGCTGCCGGCCGGGCCCAGAAGGACGACCAGGCGCCCGCCGTCGGCCGTCAGCGCGGTGCGCAGCACCGCCAGTTCCTCGTCCCGTCCCCGGAGCACGGCGCGCGTTCGGGCCACTGCGGTTCTCCTCTCGTGGCGTGGTGCGGCGAGTGGTACATGCGGTGCGGTGCAGGTGTGGTGCGAGTGCGGTGCGGTGCAGGTGTGGTGCGTGTGCCGTGCGGTGGAGATGCGGTGCGCGAGCGGGCCGTACGTGCGCGGGTCGGTACCGGCGCGGCGTACGGAGAGCACTGTGCTGTCTCCCGTGCCGCGCGGCAATGGGGCCGCGTGGCCGCCGCCCGGCCCGGCCCCGGCGTCCCGGAGGTCTTCCCGTGACCGGCCCGCCCTGGAGGGCATTCCCCATGGGGCAGGGAGAAGGAACTTTCACCCGCCCTGCCCTGGGCCGGCGCCGGGCATACTGCTGAGGTGATGGACGACGGGCACTGTGCGGCCGTTTGCGACGTGCCGGCGGAGGCGATGTACGGCCGTGACGCCTGCGTCGCGCGTGTCGTCGACGCCGCCACGGGCACCGCCACCGGCGCCGTCACCGGCACCGCCGGGACCCCGCTGGTCCTGGTCACGGGCCCGGCGGGGATCGGCCGCAGCACGGTGCTGGCCGCCGCCCGGGAGGCGTTCGCCGCGCGTGGCCTCCCCACCCTGACCCTGCGGGTGGCGCGCAACGAGCGCGATCGCCCCTACTCCCTCGCCGCCCGCCTCTCCGCCGAACTCGCCGTCCGGCACCGGAACGGCGACCCCAGGCGCGCGGTCGCGGTGAGGGCGGCCGCCCCGGGGGCGGGCCCCGACACCGGCCGTCAGCTCGCCGCCGAACTGCGGACGTCCCTCGCGGCCTCCGGCGCGCCCGTCGTCCTCATCGACGACGCGCAGTGGGCCGATCCGGGCTCGCGCGCCGTGCTGCTGACGCTGCTCCGCGCCCCCGGGGCCGGCCCCGTCCGCTTCGTCTGCGCGTTCCGCCCGTCCCCGGCCGACCCGGAGGGCGACCGGGCCGCGCTGGAGCGGCTACGGGCGGCCGGCCTCGCCGAGGTGGTGCCGCTGCGCCCGCTGGGCAGCGCGGAGGTGCGCGCGCTGGTCGCCCAGCAATTACAGGCCAAGCCGTCGCCGTCGCTGCTCGGGTATCTCAACCGGGAGTGCCGCGGCAGGCCCGCCGCCGTGCTCACCGCCCTGGCGGGGTACCGGCGGAGCGACTCCCTGTGCGTCTTCGACCGGCACGCCTTCCTCCCCTCACCGAACCGGCCGCCCTCGCTGCCGGCCGGCCTGCCGCCGGTCGAGTATCTGCGGCAACTGGGCGGGCTGGTCTGGCCGGTGGCCAAGGCGCTGGCCGTGCTGCACCCGCTGGGCCCGGAGGCGGCCCGGCTCGTCAGCGAGGCCGTGGGCGCCGACGCGGACGAGGTCGGCGCGGCCCTGACCGAGCTGTGGGCGGAGGGGGTGCTGTGGCAGGGGCCCCGGCCGGGCCACTGGAGGTTCCGGCTGCCGCTGCTGGCGTCCGCGCTGATCACCTGCCTCGGGCCGTACGAGCGGCGCAGGCTCGCCCAGCTCGCCGTCACCGCGATCTGGGCGGGCGAGGCCACCGCGGACGGCCCCTACCTCGCCGAGCAACTCGTCGCCGCGGGGCGGTTCGTGGACGCGCGGCGGGCCTCCGGGGAGCTGATCGCCCTGGGCACCGCGGCCATGCTGGAGGACGGCTACGCCGCGGAACGCCGGCTGCGGGCCGCCGCCGAGCTGGCCACCGAGCCGGAGCGGCGCGCCCGCGCCCTGCTCGCGCACGCCGCCACCTGCTGCATTCACCTCCGGCACACCGACGCCCTGGAGAGCGCGTGGACGGTGCTGTCCGAACACGCCGGCCTGGTCACCCCGGAGGCGCTGCTCGAAATGGAGATGATCTACGTCGTCTCCCTCGGGGGGGTCGCAGACCGGGCGGCGCTCACCGAGATCTGCGAGGGCGGCTGGCGCAAGCTGCCCGGCGGTGAGGGACATCGCTCCCTCACCCGGGCCCTCGCCCTGTGCCACTTGGACCGCTGGCGGGAGGCGGACGAGTGCCTGACGCGCCGGCGGGAGGCCTGGGCCCGGGAGGGCGGCACCGTCGCCGCGCTCGGCATGCTCTTCAGCGACTGCATCGCCGCGTACCTCGGCCGGACCGAGGCGTTCGACCGGATGGCCGCGGCCCCGCCCGGGTGGCCCCTGTGGTCGGAGGAGTCACGCCACCGCTTCGAACAGCTGTCGCAGCTGGCCCGGGCGCTGATGGCCCTGGGCGAACTGGACCGGGCGCAGCGGCTGCTGGCGGCGCACGCGCTGCCCTCGGACTACCGTCCCCTCCCCGACCGGGTGGTGGCGGACAGCCTGGCCGGGCGCTGGGACCCGGCCCTCAGCCTGGCGCGGCTCGGCCTGGCCACCGGCCTCTCGGTGGGCGACCTGCCCACGCACACCCTGATGTCCCGGGAGACCAGCATCATCCTCGGCGCCCGCGGCCAGCTGGCCCGGGCCCGCGAGGTGATCGACCGGGCGCGGGCGGTGCAGCCCGTGGCCCTGCACCTGCTCGCCCTGGCGGAGTGGTGCCTGGACCTGTCCCTCGGCGACCTCCAGCGGGGGAACCAGGTCATCGCGGACGCGCTCACCCTGGCCGTCGAGCGCGGCCTGGTCGTCGGCACCGAGGAACTGTGGCTGATGCGGGCCGTGTCCGAACTGGCCGGGGGCGACCGGGCCGCGGCACAGCGGTGCCTGGACGAGCTGAGCCGCATCGCCGATCAGCTCGGCACAGGCCGGGCCCGGATGTGCCGGCTGCTCGGCACCGCCGTCGTGCACCAGGACCGCGCGGCCGCCGACGAGGCGATACGGGTCGTCCGGCACCGCGCCCAGCCACTGGAACAGGCCGACACCATGACCATGCTCGTCCGCCACCGGCTGGCCGACCCGTCCCTGCTGCACGAGGCGTACGCGCTCTACGGCGACCTCGACGCCCTGCTGCGCCGCGCCCAGCTGCGCAACGTGATGCGCGGGTACGGCCTCGCCCTGCCCCGCCAGAGCCAGACCACCGCCGAGAACGAGCGGCTGCTCGCCACCCTCGTCGCCGAAGGCCTCACCAACCGCGAACTCGCGGTCGTGCTCGAAGTCAGCGAGAAGAGCGTGGAGAGCCGCCTGGGCCGGCTCTTCAAACGCACCGGCTACCGCTCGCGGGTCGAACTCACCTCGGCGATGCTGACGGGCGAATACCCGGGCTGACCTCCGGCCCGGCCCCGGTCACGGTCACGGACGGGGCGCGGAACGCGCGGGAACATCCCCGGCGGACGACCGGCGCCGGAGTCACTGACGAGCTGACCGTGTCCGTCGCACCGGAGGGCGACAGCGGACGGTACGCGGACGGCAGCGGTTGGCGCGCTCTCCCCGGGGCCCGCTTCGTGCGTCACCGGCCCGCCCGTCTCAGTACAGGCTCAGGCCGTAGGCCGACAGCCACTCGGTCACCGGCTGGTAGTAGGTAACCCCTCCCGCACCGCAGTTCCCGCTGCTGCCGACGATGATGCCGAGCGCCGTGCCGCCCGAGAAGGCCGGGCCGCCGGCGTCCCCGGGCTCGGAGCAGGCGGAGGACCGGAAGAGTCCGGACACGGCCCCTCCGCCGTAGTTGACGGTGACGTTCACGGCCTGGACCGTCCCGCAGCGGTATCCGGAGGTCCGCCCGACGTGGCAGACCGACTGCCCGACGACGGGATGCGCCGCGCCGGTGATGTCGCGCGTACCGCCACCGGCGCCCAGTGAGACCTCGCCCGGGTGGACGATCGCGGTGTTGGTGTACCGGATGCTCGCGTAGTCGTTGCCCGGGAAGCTCACCGCCGCGGTGACACCGGCCTCGACGGTCAGGGCGGCATCGGCGTACCAGACGGAGGAGCCCTGGGCGCACCGGCCCGCGACGAGCGCGTACGTCGTGGAGCCGGAGCGGGCGTTGAAGCCCACGGTGCAGCGGGCCCCGGCGCTGTACAGGGTGTCGCCGCCCCGCACCTCGACGGCCGCCTGCCCTCGCGCCCGCGCCACGGCGTCGGCGGCGACCGCCGATCCGGCCGCGGCGGACCAGCCGAAGAGCACCGCCAGGACGACGACGGCCCTGACGGCGGTTCGGAGGACGGTCCGGACGGCGGTTCGGAGCGGTGCTGGGGAACGCATGGGACTCACGGCGCCTCCTCGTGACATGACCCTGCCACTACCTCCCGCCATTATCCCGGCCCGGAGCCGGATGGCCAGGCGAAGCCGCGCCAACCACGGCTCAGATCGTCGGCGGTGCCGCGCGCCCCCGCACGCGAACCCGCTTCCGCCGACCCGCCGCCAGGAGCCGGCGGGCGCGAGATCAGCGCTGCTCCCCCTCCTGCCCCGGCGCCGCGAGACCGGCCCGGACGGCACCCGCGTTCACGTCGAGTTCCGCGCGCTCCCGCAGACGCCAGTCCGCGTCGATCCGGAAGCCGTCCCCGGCGAACCGGGGGAAGACGTGCAGATGTACGTGGAAGACCTCCTGGAAGGCGGCCTCTCCGTCGGCCAGGAAGAGGTTGATGCCCTCACACCGCAGGGAAGAACGACGCAGCCCGCGGGCCAGCCGGTGCGCGACCCGCCACACCCGGGCCCCCAGGCCCTCCTCCAGATCCTCCAGCCCCACGGCGTGCGCCTTCGGTATGACGAGGAGGTGCCCCGGCGTGACGGGCCGGTGATCCATGAAGGCCACCACCGCGTCGTCCTCGTACACCGTGCTGGCCTCCGCCTGACCTCGCGCGATGGCACAGAACACGCATTCGTCGACGGTCACGTCCGCTCCTCGGTGTCGATGACGGCGGGCCAGGTGCGCCCCGGACGGCCTGCCCCCACCCCGAAGCGGTACGCCGAATCAACCACAGACAGAGGTCGCCGGCGCCCGCCACCTGAGTGGTGAGAGCATGCACCGGCCCGCCGATGAGAGGAAACCGATGTGCGCGCCCCCGGCGCGGGACCCGGAATCCGTGTGGTGAGCCAAGGACCTTCGGTCTCCAGCGGCGCGGCTATCGCTTCGCCGACCGTTCGTCGTAGGCGTGCTGCGCCGACAGGACCTCGTCACAGTGCTCGATCATCCACTGGTGCAGGTACGTGAAAGGGCCACGGAAGGACTCGCCGAGAGGCGTGAGGGAGTACTCCACGCCGAGCGGGGAGGTCTCGAGGACCCGGCGCCGGATCATGCCGTTGCGTTCGAGCCTGCGCAACGTCTGGGTCAGCACCCGCTGGGTGACGCCCTCCAGTTGCCGCTTGATCTCGTTGAACCGCGTCGGCCGCTCCAGGACCGCCATGACCATCATCGACCACTTGTCGGAGATCTGATCGAGGATGGGCCGGCTCGGGCACTCGGCACTGAACCGCGGGGCGGCGCGGGGCGGAAGGGGCGAGGGGCGGGTATCCATCATGATCCTTGGTTGTCGAAAAGTGCGTTATTGACCGGTCCAGCAGCGCGGGCCCAGGGTTGGTATGCATCGCAAACCTACTGGCCCACCGCAAACCTTGGAAGCCCCATGAACCTGGACCGGTACACGACACTCGACGTCGCCATCGACGCCGGAGTGGCGCGGATCACCCTGAACAACCCCCCTGTCAACGTGCTCGGCGGAACCCTGATCCGCGAGCTGCACGACGCCCTCGGGAAGCTGCGGGACGCCCGCTCGGTCCGGGTCATCGTGTTCTCCAGCGCCGACCCCGAGTTCTTCATCGCCCACGTCGACATCCACATCCTCGAGGAGATGGACGGGCTACGGGAGATCGCGGACCGCAACCCGGACGCCAATCTCTTCCAGGGGGTCGGCGAACTGCTGCGCCACCAGCCCCAGGTGACGGTGGTGAAACTGGCGGGCAAGGCGCGGGCCGGAGGCGCCGAGTTCGTCGCGGCGGCCGACATGACCTTCGCCGCGCGGGAGACCGCGGGCATCGGCCAGAGCGAGGTCCTGATGGGCATCGTGCCGGGCGGCGGAGGCACGCAGTACCTGCGTGAGCGGGTCGGGCGCAATCGCGCCCTGGAGCTGCTGCTCACCGGTGATCTGGTGGACGCGGACACCGCGGCCGCCTACGGCTGGATCAACCGCGCCGTGCCCGCGGCCGAGCTGGACGCGTTCGTCGACGGGGTGGCGGAGAAGATGGCCGCGCTCTCCCCGGAGCTCATCGCGGCCGCCAAGCGGTTGGTCCCTCCGGCGGACCTGACCGACGGCCTGCGCGCGGAGAACGAGGCCTGGGCAGAGCTGGTGAGCGGGGATCTGCCGGGACGCCTCATGGCGGGGGCCCTGGAGCACGGCGCGCAGACCCCTGAGGGTGAGCGCGATCTGGAATCGGTCATGCGGAGCGTCGCCGCCGGCCTGTAGAGCGGGAGCCACGGGCCGGAAAGGCCCGGACGGGAGCCGCCGCCCGCGCCTCCGTCACCGGGCGGCGCGACGGAAGGCGCCTCGTCCGCCCCTGAGTCCACCGGCGCCGGCGCGCGGAGGGGCCACAGGGTCCGGTCGCCGGCCACGGCGCGCGCCTCGTGCGAGGGAAGCGGCCGGCCCGTACTCGATCAAGTCGTCTCGGCCGACGGCCCGTGCTCGATCAAGCCGTGCCGGCCGACGCCCCGGAAGGCGGCCGTCCCGCCGCCGGGAAACCACACCACGCCGTGGCACACGGCCGCGCCGTGGTGACGCGCGTGATCCCGGTCCGTCTCCATGGATCGCGCCACATCGCGCCACATCCAAGAGGAGAGATGAACCCATGAGGGCAGCCTTCTACGACACGCCCGGTCCCGCCAAGAGCGTGCTGCGGGTGCTGGACGTCGAACGCCCCGAGCCCGGCCCCGGCCAGGTGCGCGTCCGCGTCGCGCTCTCCGCGATCAACCCGGGCGACATGTTCATGCGGCTGCATTCCACCCCGCAGGACTTCCGGCGCGTCGGCGAGTACACCGGCCGCATCCCGCACCAGGACGGCACCGGCACGATCGACGCGGTCGGGTCGGGCGTGGACCCGGGCCGGGTCGGCGAACGCGTGTGGATCTGGATGGCCGGCGCGGGCCATCCGTGGGGGACGGCGGCGGAGTGGACCGTACTGCCGTCCGAGCAGGCCGTCGCGCTGCCGGACGGGGTCTCCGACGAACTCGGCGCCTGCCTCGGCATCCCGGCGATGACCGCGCACTGGTGCCTGCACGCCGACGGCTCGCCCGCCGGCAGCACGGTACTCGTGGCGGCCGGTGCGGGCGCCGTCGGACACTACGCGATCGAACTCGGCCGGATCGCGGGCGCACGGATCGTGACAACGGTCAGCGGCCCGGAGAAGGCCGCGCTGGCCAGGGCGGCGGGGGCGGACCTCGTCGTGAACTACCGCGACGCCGACGCCGCCCGGCAGATCCTCGACGGAGCCGGGCCCGTCGGCCGGGTCATCGAGGTCTCGCTGACCGACAACCTTGAACTGGACCTGGCCGTCGCCGGCCCGGGAGCGACCATCGTGACCTACGCGGCACAGCCCGACGACCCGACCCTGCCGGTCTTCCGGCTGATGTGGTCCAACCTGGTGCTGCGGTTCGCACTGTTCCTCACCGAACCGCGGGAGGCGCTGCTGCGCGCCGCCACCGAGATCACCGCGGCCCTGCGCGAGGACGCTCTCACGCCCCTGCCGATCCACTCCTTCGGCCTCGACGACGTGGCGGTCGCGCACGAGGCCGTCGAGAACGGCCTCATCGGCAAGGCGGTACTCGACCTGCGCTGACCATCCGGCGCGAGTTCCGCGGCGGCAGGGGGCGCGAGCACGCGGCGCCCCCTGCCGGGCGGGTCGAGCGGGTCGAGCGAGTCAGCGGCCAGGCCGGTCGAAGTCACCGGCCTTGACGGCGGCTATCAGCCCGCGCATTCCGGCGCGGCTGGTCACCAGGACGTCCTCCGGCGCCTCGCTCTCCCGCAACAGAAGGCCGCCTCCCGCGGAACGCGCCACCTCGACGCAGTTCGGGCCCTCCGCCCCGGAGTAGGACGACTTCTGCCAGCCACTCCGTACAGCCATGTGTGCTCACCTCTTCTTTTCGTTGCCGCGAAAGAGGAACCGAGAGTTCGCAAGGCCGAGAGGACCGCTGCCCTCCAGAACATTCACCCGTTCACCATCGCCTTGACCAACAGCGGGTCCCGGCAGGCGAGTCAACGATGAGGACGATCGAACTCACCGGTTTTGACAGCGGCTATCAGCCTGCGCAGCCCCACGTGAGTGATCGCAAGCACTGTGCCGGGCACATCACCCTCCCGCAGGAGGAATCCGCCGTCCTCGGAGCGCCTTACCTCGATGCAATTCTCACCACTCGCCCCCGAGAAGGACGACTTCTGCCAACCACTCCGTGCCGTCATGACGTGTTCACATCTCCTGCCTGATCCGAGCGATGAGGTCCCGGGAGTCCCCCGTGCCGAGCGCAGCCCCTTCCGCGATGTCGAGCAGTGCCCGGTACTTGTCAAGCTGTGCAGCCGCGTGCAGGTAATGACCTCCGAAAATCGTATCCATCTGCACCGTGTCGAGCTGCGGGACCACGCCACTCACATACAGCAGGGGCTGGGTGGCCTCGAAGAACTCCTCGTTGTGGAAGGGCACGACCCGCAGAGTCACCACAGGGAGATCGGAGACCTCGAGAAGGTAACCGAGTTGCGTCCGGGTGACCAGCCGTCCGCCGAACCGCATCCGGAGGGCGGCCTCATGAATGATCGCCGTGAACTGCGGAGGATCGGCGCGCTCGAAGATCAGGCGCCTTCTCACGCGGTGCTCCACCCGGGCTTCGAGTTCCGATCCCGGCAGCGGCGGTACGTCTCCGCTGAACAGCGTCCGCGCATACTCCTCGGTCTGCAGGATGCCTGGGATCGAGACGATCTGGAGTGAGCGCAGACGGACCGCGTGGTGCTCCAACTCGGCCACATCGAGGAAGCCCGGAGGAAGGATGCCCCGGTATTCCTCCCACCAGTGCCGGCCCCGGCGTTCGTTGGCTATGGCGCAGAGCGCCTCGACCAGAGCCTGATCCCCGCACGCGTAGAAAGCGGCCAGGCGCCGAATCCGCTCGTCGCCGATACCGATGCGTCCGGCCTCGATGTTGCTCATCCGCGCCTGATCCACGCCGAGCAAGGCGCCGGCCTCCCGCGCCGTCCGTCCCGCCCGCTCCCGGAGAGTTCTCAACTCGGCTCCGAGTCGGGCCTGCCGGACCGTGGGGTTCTCCCTGGGGGGCATGGGATCGACGTATCCCTTCTCGGCTCATCGGACCTGCCGCGTAGCTATACCACGGCCCCACTCGGACGGGTGAAAGAAGCAGGGAAACCTTGTACCGGTACATGGTTGTACCTACGTTCAGTGTTCGTGCCGCTACGCAAGCCGGTGAGTCCGCAGCGCGGCCGGTCCGTCGTGGGGCGGGCGGGCGCGCAGAGCCACGGTGGTGGGGCGGGCGGCGCATCGATGCCGTTTCCGTCCATCTCCCCTGACCGGAGGTTCCGTTGAGCACGTCCCTTCTGACCGGGCCCGGCGCGGACGCGCCCGTCCGCTCGTACACCCTGCAAGCGCCCAACATCCCGGAGACGGCGAAGGTGGCCCGGGATCTGCTCACCGGGCTGCTGACCGTCACCGGGCACGCGCCGCTCGTCGAGGTGGCGCGGCTGCTCGTCTCGGAGGTGGTCGCCAACGTGCATCTGCACACCGAGGTGGGCCGGCTGACGCTGGAGGCGACCGTCCGGGGTGAGCGGGTGCGGGTCTCGGTCAGGGACGACGACCTCTCCGGCGTGCCCTGGATGCGAACACCACCCGGCGACGGGGCAGGGGGGACCGGCGAGCCGGCCGAACCACCGGGCGCCGGGGCGGAGTCGGAGCACGGGCGCGGGCTGCTGCTCGTCCAGGCGTGCGCCGACGCCTGGGGCACCGAATGGCACGGCGGGTGCCCGCCGAGGGGCAAGAGCGTCTGGTTCGAGCTGGTCGGCGCGGCGGGCTGACGGCGCGGCGGGCTGGGCTGACGGCGCGGCGTCGACGGCGGACGGGTGAGCGGGCCCGGAGTGCCCGGTGGCGCGAAGGGCTCCGGGACCGCTTCGGCGCCACCTGGGCGGCGCCCGGGCCCGCCGCCTCGTGCCCGGGCCCGGGCCGGCCCGTCAGCCCTGCGTCTCCCGCCCCGCCGCGATCTGGCGGGCCATGATCGTCGTCAGTTCGTACGCCGTGTGGGAGGCCGCGACGGAGGTGATCTCCGCGTGGTCGTAGGCCGGGGCGACCTCCACCAGGTCCGCCGAGACGAGGTGGCAGCCGGCCAGGCCGCGCAGGATCTCCAGGAGTTCGCGCGAGGTGAGGCCGCCGGCCTCCGGCGTGCCGGTGCCGGGGGCGTGCGCGGGGTCGAGGACGTCGATGTCGACGGAGATGTAGAGCGGGCGGTCGCCGACGCGCTCGCGGAGCTGCTGCGTCACCTCGTCCACCCCGCGCCGCATGACGTCGGCGGAGGTGACGATGCCGAAGCCCATCTTCTCGTCGTCGTCCAGGTCCTTGCGGCCGTAGAGCGGGCCGCGGATGCCGACATGGGAGAGGGCCGAGGTGTCGAGGACGCCCTCCTCGACGGCCCGGCGGAACGGGGTGCCGTGGGTGTACTCGGCGCCGAAGTACGTGTCCCAGGTGTCCAGGTGGGCGTCGAAGTGGAGCAGGGCGACGGGGCCGTGGCGGCGGGCGGCGGCGCGCAGCAGCGGCAGGGCGATGGTGTGGTCTCCGCCGAGGGTCATCATGCGGGCGCCGGTGCCCAGGATGCCGTCGGCCGCGGCCTCGACCGTCTCCACGGCCTCGTTGATGTCGAACGGATTCACGGCGATGTCCCCGGCGTCCGCGACCTGGGCCAGCGCGAAGGGCGAGGCGTCCTGCGCCGGGTTGTACGGGCGCAGCAGCCGGGACGCCTCGCGGATCGCGTTGCCGCCGAAGCGGGCGCCGGGCCGGTAGGAGACGCCGCTGTCGAAAGGCACGCCGACCACGGCCACGTCGGCCGCGCCGCCCACCTCGTCGATCCGCGGCAGCCGGGCGAAGGTCGCCGGACCGGCGTAGCGCGGGACGCGGGAGGAGTCCACGGGGCCGCGGAAGGAGGGCTGCGCCGGGGTGGCGGGGGCGGAGGTTCCCCGGGGGCCGGTCGGGCGGTCGGCTGCGGTCATGGCGGGCGCCTCTGCTCTCGTACGGTCGGTCGGGATCGGTCGGGACCAGTCGGGACCGGCCGGGAATCGGTCGGATCCGCCGGGGCCGGGGCGGGCTCCGGCGTGTGGGCCGGCGGCCGGACGGGGCGCGACGGCCCGCCGGGGGCCGGACGGGCCGTGGCCCCTGCCGAGCGTAGGCGGGGCGGCGGCCGGTGGACATGTACGTTCCGCAAGAGGCCCGCTCCCCTGTTGGACACCGCGTCGAGGTGGACACCGCGTCCGGCCCGGAACGCTTCCGGGGGACAATGGACGCATGCCGATACCCAGCCCCGCCCCGGAGCGCGCCGAGCTGATCGACCACCTCGTCCGTACGCGGATCGCGGGCAACGTGGCCACCCCGCGCGACAACAACCTCGACCACTACCGCCGGCTCGCCAACGGGGACCGGCACTACTGGCTCGGGCTGGAGCTCGGCGACCGGTGGCGCGACGAGCAGGACGTGCTGGCCGTGATGGCCGAGCGCTGCGGCGTCGTCGACGACCCGGGACACCGCGCCGGCCAGGACACCATCGACCCGTCCCTGACCGTGGACGCCCTCGACCGCATGGCGGCCGAGCTGCGGAAGGCCGCCGCCGGGCGGAGCCGCGTGCTCTTCGCCACCGGCCACCCGGGCGGGCTGCTGGACGTGCACCGCGCCCTCGCGGACGGGATGCGCGCGGCGGGCTGCGAAATCATGGAGATCCCCGGCGGGCTGCGGGCCGACGAGGGCTACGTGTTCCAGTTCGCCGACGTGGCCGTCTTCGAACGCGGCGCGACGCTGTGGCACACCCACTCCCCCGCGCCGATGGCGGCGATCCTCGACGCGCTGGAGCGGGAGGGACGGCCGCAGCCGGACCTGGTGGTCGCGGACCACGGCTGGGCCGGGTGCGCGGGCCAGCGCGGCATCACGGCGGTGGGCTTCGCGGACTGCAACGACCCCGCGCTGTTCCTCGCCGAGGCGGAGGGCACCCTCGCGGTCACGGTACCGCTGGACGACCACGTCGCGGACCCCCGCTTCTACGACCCGCTGACGGCGTACCTGCTGGACGGCGCGGGCCTGCGCGACGGCTGACGGAGGCGGCCCCGGAAGGGCCGCGGTCGCGGACGGCGCGGGACGGCTCCCGGGCCGGGAGACCTCCGGCACGCGCGGGGGACGGAACGCGGGAAGCGGCCCGGGGGAGCCGCCGTCCGTCTCCACGGCGGCTCCCACCGGACCCGGCCCGGGCTGCCTCACACCCGAGGCACCCGGACCAGCCCTTCCTGGATGACGGTCACCGCGAGGTGGCCGTCGGCGGTGTGGATGCGTCCCTGCGCGAGCCCACGCCCTCCGGAGGACGACGGGCTCTGCTGGTCGTACAGCAACCACTCGTCTGCCCGGAAAGGACGATGAAACCACATCGCGTGGTCCAGGCTCGCGCCGACCACGTCCCCGACCGCCCAGCCACCGCGTCCGTGGGCGAGGAGCACCGAGTCGAGCAGGGTCATGTCGGAGACGTAGGTGGCCAGGCAGACGTGGAGCAGCGGCTGGTCGATGGCGCCGTCGAGCTTGCCGTTCGTCCGGAACCACACCTGGGAGCGCGGCTCGCGGGGGCCCTGCGCGGCGGTGCCGTACGGCGGTTCGCCGACGTAGCGCAGGTCGATGGCGGCGCGGGCCTCCAGCATCCGGTCGGCCACGCGGGGGTCGGGGAACAGGTGCGCGTACCGCGGCAGCAGCTCCTCCGCGGTGGGCAGGGACTCCGGGTCCGGCGCCGGCGGCATCGGCTCCTGGTGCTCCAGCCCCTCCTCCACCGCCTGGAACGAGGCGGAGAGGTGGAAGATCGGCTGGCCGTGCTGGACCGCCACCACGCGCCGGGTGGTGAAGGAGCGGCCGTCCCGGATGCGGTCGACGGTGTAGACGATCGGCGCGCCGGGGTCGCCGGGCCGCAGGAAATAGGCGTGCAGGGAGTGCGCCGGGCGGTCCCCGGGCACCGTCCGGCCCGCCGCCACCAGCGACTGGGCGGCCACCTGGCCGCCGAAGACGCGGGGGATCACGGCGGGCCGGCTGGCGCCGCGGAAGATGTTCTCCTCGATGCGCTCCAGGTCGAGGAGGGCGAGGAGGCTCTGCAAGGGGTCACTCATGAGGGTTCGTGTGGTTCCGGTGGGTGGCGCGGCGGGCGGCTGCCCGCCGGTACGGGATGCGGGGCCGGGGCCCGGGACGGGTCCGGCCGGCGGCTCACAGCCCCATCGACTTGGCGACGATGGAGCGCATGACCTCGCTGGTGCCACCGTAGATGCGGTTGACGCGGTTGTCCGCGTAGAGCCGGGCGATCGGGTACTCCATCATGTAGCCGTAGCCGCCGTGGAGCTGAAGGCACTTGTCGATCACCTCAGCCGCCTTCTCGGTGCAGAACAGCTTGGCGGAGGCGGCGTCGGCGGCGGTCAGCTCCCCGGCGTCGTGGGCGTCGAGCGCGCGGTCGGTGACGGCCTGGATGGCGTCCACGTCGGCCTTGCAGTCGGCGAGCACGAACTTGGTGTTCTGGAACGCGGCGACGGGCTTGCCGAAGACGGTCCGGTCCCGCACGTAGCTCTTGGCGAACTCCACGGCCGCGGCGGCCTGCGCGTAGGCGCCGACGGCGATGGCGAGGCGCTCCTGCGGCAGGTTCTGGCCGAGGTAGGAGAAGCCCTTGCCCTCCTCGCCGAGCAGGTCCTCGGCGGGCACCTTGACATCGGTGAAGGACAGCTCGGCCGTGTCGGAGGTCTTCAGTCCCAGCTTCTCCAGCTTGCGGCCGACGGCGTACCCCTCGGACCTGGTGTCCACGACGAAGAGGGAGATGCCGGCGCGGCGGTCCTCGGGGGTCGCCGGGGCGGTGCGGGCGCAGACGATCACGCGGTCGGCGTGGACGCCGCCGGTGATGAACGTCTTGGCGCCGTTCAGGACGTAGTGGCCGCCGTCCTCGGAGAGCTTCGCGGTGGTCTTCATCCCGGCCAGGTCGGAGCCGGTGCCGGGCTCGGTCATGGCGATGGCGAACATCATCTCGCCGGTGACGAACTTCGGCAGCCAGCGCTTCTTCTGCTCCTCCGTGGCGTACGCCTGGAGGTAGGGCAGGCAGAGGCCGACGTGGACGCCGCTGCCGCCGAAGCTGACGCCGGCGCGGGCGCACTCCTCGGTGATGACGGCCTGGTACTTGAAGGTGCGCTCGCCCGCGCCGCCGTACTCCTCGTCCACCTCGATGCCGAAGACGCCCAGCTCACCGAGTTTGTAGTAGAACTCGCGCGGGGCCTGACCGGCTTCCAGCCACTGGTCGTGCACGGGCACGACCTCGGCGGCGATGAAGGCGCGGATGGTCTCCCGGAACGCCTCGTGGTCCTCGTTGAACACCGTGCGACGCATCGTCCCGCACGCCTCCCTCTGTTCGGCCCGGCTCCGGGCGGTTCCGTGCGTGGCCAGGCGCCGCGACGGCGGTTGGCCGGCCGTCCGGCCGTCCCGCCGTGAGATCCGCGCGGATCCCGGCGGATCCGGCCGGCCTCGCCACCTAAGCGCTTGCTCAGCAAAAAGCTACCGCTCGGTCACCAGACCTGTCCAGAGACCTCCGTCACGCCGCCGGGACGGGCGGCACCGGGATATGCGGCGCCGGGGCACACGGCGACGGGACCCCCGCCACGAGGGCGAGCCACACCGGAGCCCACGGCGGCGGGCTCGGGCGGCCACGGCACCGCGGCCGCCCGGCCCCACCGGGACGGCATACTCCGGTGACCGGGTTCCGCGGGCACTCCCGCTCGACGGCGCACCCACACGCCGGCACACCCACACGCCGGCACGCCCACGCGTCGGCACGTCGGTACGCCTGTGCACGCCCACGCGCCGGTACGTCAGTACGCCGGCACCGCCGCGTCGAAGGCGCCGCGGGCCAGGCGGTGGAGCAGGGCGGCCATCGGCTCACGGCCGGAGAGGGCGCCCGGGCGGCCGAGGTGCGGGGTGGAGTTGAGCAGGCCGAAGACGGCGTGGACGGAGGCGCGCGCCTCGGCCTCGGTGATCTCCGGGTAGGCGTCCCGGACCACCCCGACCCACAGCTCCACGTACTGCCGCTGGAACTGGCGGACGAGCTTGCGGTCGCTCTCCCGCAGCCGGTCCAGCTCGCGGTCGTGGAGGACGATCAGCGCCCGGTCGTCCAGGGCGAAGTCGATGTGCCCGTCGATCAGGGAGTCCAGCACCGCCCCCGGCGGGCCGCCGGGGCGCGCCTGCGCGGCCTCCTCGACCCGGCGCCGGCCGCCGTGCAGCAGCCGGCTGCTGATGCCGACCAGCAGCTCGGCGAGCATCGCCTCCTTGCCGGGGAAGTGGCGGTAGAGCCCCGGGCCGCTGATGCCCACGGCGGCGCCTATCTCGTCCACCCCCACGCCATGGAAACCGCGCTCGGCGAAGAGGCGCGCGGCTTCGCGGAGGATCTGCTCACGGCGGGTGGGGGCCGCTTCCGCGGCGGCGGAGGTCGTCATGGCCGCATTCTAGACAACAGGGGTTAGCGCTCGTTAACCTGAGCGGAACGTTAACGGTCACTAACCCGCGAGCGAGGGAACCCGACCATGCAGCAGGCACCCGTGCTGAAGAGCGCCGCCGACCCGGCGTCCGGCGCCTGGCACGCCAACGAGGCGGCGCACCGCGAGCTGGCGGCGGAGCTGCGGGAGCGGCTGGCCGCCGCGCGGCTGGGGGGCGGCGCCGCGGCGCGGGCCCGGCACACCGCGCGGGGCAAGCTGCTCCCCCGGGACCGGGTGGACACCCTGCTCGACCCGGGCTCGCCCTTCCTGGAGCTGGCCCCGCTGGCGGCCGAGGGCCTCTACGACGGGGCGGCCCCGGCGGCCGGGGTGATCGCCGGGATCGGGCGGGTCTCCGGCCGCGAGGTGGTGGTCGTCGCCAACGACGCCACGGTCAAGGGCGGCACGTACTACCCGATGACGGTCAAGAAGCACCTCCGCGCCCAGGAGGTCGCGCTGGAGAACCGGCTGCCGTGCGTCTACCTGGTCGACTCCGGCGGCGCGTTCCTGCCGATGCAGGACGAGGTCTTCCCCGACCGGGAGCACTTCGGCCGGATCTTCTACAACCAGGCCCGGCTGTCCGGCGCCGGGATCCCGCAGATCGCGGCCGTCCTGGGCTCCTGCACGGCGGGCGGGGCGTACGTCCCGGCGATGAGCGACGAGGCGGTGATCGTCCGTGGCCAGGGCACGATCTTCCTCGGCGGCCCGCCGCTGGTGAAGGCCGCCACGGGCGAAGTGGTCACGGCGGAGGAGCTGGGCGGCGGCGAGGTGCACTCCCGCGTCTCCGGCGTCACCGACCACCTCGCGGAGGACGACGCCCACGCGCTGGCGATCACCCGCACCATCGTCTCCACCCTCCCCGCGCGCCCGCCGCTGCCCTGGCCCGTGGCGCCGGCCGAGGAGCCGGCGGCGGACCCGGCGGGCCTCTACGGCGTGGTCCCGGCGGACTCCCGCACCCCGTACGACGTCCGCGAGGTGATCGCCCGGATCACCGACGGCTCCCGGTTCGCCGAGTTCAAGGCGGAGTACGGCCAGACGCTGGTCACCGGCTTCGCCCGGATCCACGGCCACCCGGTCGGCATCGTCGCCAACAACGGCATCCTGTTCTCCGAATCGGCCCAGAAGGGCGCCCACTTCATCCAGCTCTGCGACCAGCGCGGCATACCCCTGCTGTTCCTTCAGAACATCTCCGGCTTCATGGTCGGCCGGGAGTACGAGGCGGGCGGTATCGCCAAGCACGGCGCCAAGATGGTCACCGCCGTGGCCTGCGCGCGGGTGCCGAAGCTGACGGTGGTGATCGGCGGCTCGTACGGCGCGGGCAACTACTCCATGTGCGGCCGGGCGTACTCGCCGCGGTTCCTGTGGATGTGGCCCAACGCCAAGATCTCGGTCATGGGCGGCGAGCAGGCCGCGTCCGTGCTGGCCACCGTCAAGCGCGACCAGCTGGAGGCGCGCGGCGAGGGGTGGAGCGCCGAGGACGAGGAGCGCTTCCGCGCCCCGATCCGCGAACGGTACGAGGCCCAGGGCAGCGCCTACTACGCCACGGCCCGCCTCTGGGACGACGGCGTGATCGACCCCCTGGAGACCCGCCAGGTACTGGGCCTGGCCCTCACCGCCTGCGCCAACGCGCCCGTGCCCGAGCGCGATCCGGCGGGCCCGGGCTACGGCGTCTTCCGGATGTGACGGGCCCGGTGGACGGGGCGGGGGCGAGGCGGGGGCCGGCGCGGTGGCCGGCCGGGAGATGGCTCGGGAAGTGGCCCGTGAAGTGGCTCGTGAAGTGACGACGGAGATGACGATGTTCGAGTCCGTACTGGTGGCCAACCGGGGCGAGATCGCGGTGCGCGTGATCCGCACCCTGCGGAGGCTGGGCGTCCGCTCGGTCGCCGTGTTCAGTGACGCCGACGCCGGCGCCCGCCATGTGCGGGAGGCCGACACGGCGGTGCGGATCGGCCCGGCGGCCGCCGCCGAGAGCTATCTGTCGATCGAGCGGCTGCTGGACGCCGCCGCGCGGAGCGGCGCGCGGGCCGTCCACCCGGGGTACGGCTTCCTCGCCGAGAACGCCGCCTTCGTCCGCGCCTGCGAGGCGGCCGGGCTGGTCTTCATCGGCCCGCCGGCCGGCGCCGTCGAGCTGATGGGCGACAAGATCCGCGCCAAGGAGACGGTGCGGAACGCGGGGGTCCCGGTGGTGCCCGGCTCCTCCGGCAGCGGCCTGAGCGACGCCGAACTGGCCGCCGCGGCGCGGGAGATCGGGATGCCCGTGCTGCTGAAGCCCTCCGCGGGCGGTGGCGGCAAGGGGATGCGGCTGGTCCGCGCCGAGGAGGTGCTCGCCGAGGAGATCGCCGCCGCGCGGCGCGAGGCCCGCGGCTCCTTCGGGGACGACACCCTGCTGGTGGAGCGGTGGATCGACCGCCCCCGCCACATCGAGATCCAGCTCCTCGCCGACGGGCACGGCGGTGTGGTGCACCTGGGCGAGCGGGAGTGCTCCCTCCAGCGGCGCCACCAGAAGATCGTCGAGGAGGCGCCCAGCCCGCTGCTGGACGAGGCCACCCGGGCCGCGATGGGCGAGGCCGCCGTCCAGGCCGCCCGCTCCTGCGGCTACCGGGGCGCGGGCACGGTCGAGTTCATCGTCCCCGGTGACGACCCGTCGGCGTACTACTTCATGGAGATGAACACCCGCCTCCAGGTGGAGCACCCGGTCACCGAGCTGGTCACCGGCCTGGATCTGGTCGAGTGGCAGATCCGGGTGGCCGCCGGGGAGCCGCTGGGCCTCACCCAGCGGGACGTCCGTCTCGACGGGCACGCGGTGGAGGCCCGTCTCTGCGCCGAGACGGCCCGCGCGGCGGACGGCGGCCGGGTGGACTTCCTGCCCTCCGCCGGCACGGTCGCGCTGCTCCGTGAGCCGGTGGGTGAGGGTGTCCGCGTCGACTCCGGCCTCGCCACGGGCACGGAGGTCTCCACCTCCTACGACCCGATGCTCGCCAAGGTGATCGCCCACGGCCCGGACCGGGCCACCGCCCTGCGCCGGCTGCGTGCCGCGCTCGCCGCCACGGCGGTGCTGGGCGTGGACACCAACGCGGGCTTCCTCCGCCGTCTGCTGGCCCACCCGGAGGTCGTCTCCGGCGCGATGGACACCGGCCTGGTGGACCGGGACGCGGCCACGCTGGTGCCCACGGAGGTCCCGGCGGAGGTGTACGCGGCGGCGGCACTGCTCCGGCACGCGGCGCTCACCGGGCACGGGGGCGCGGCCCCGGCCGTGGGCGGTGGGGCGGGCGGCGCGGCCCTCCCCGGGCCCGGCTCCGCGGCCGGTCCTGGAGCGGTGGCCGGGTCCGGAGCCCTCACCGGCGGGCCGGTCCACCCGGGCCCGGGCTGGACGGACCCGTTCTCCGTCCCCAGCGGCTGGCGGCTGGGCGGCGTACCGGCGTGGGTACCGCACCACCTGCGGATACCGGGCCGGGCGCCGGTCACCGTCCGGGTGCGCGGCCCGGTGACGGACGCGGAGCTGCTCCTCGCCCCGGCCGGCGAACCGGCCGCCGGTTCGGACGCGCCCGCCACCGGCGCGGCCGGGCGCGAGCCCGGCGGCCCCGGCGGCCCCGCCAACTCCGCCGACGCCACCGCCGCCTCCGACGCCACCGCCTCCGCGGCACCCGCGGCCGCCGTCGTCCGCGCCCGGCTCGTCCCCACCGGGGACGGGACCGCCGGCCGGGGCCCGGGCGCGTCCGCCGCGCGGGGCCGGCTGCTGCTGGAGTACGCCGGGGTCACCCACACCTTCCACCACGCCCCGGACGGCAGCGGCGGCCACTGGCTCGGCCGGGACGGCGACGCCTGGCACGCCGCCGCGTACGACCCCGTGGCGGCGGCGCTGCGCGGCGGTGCGGGCGCGGGGCACGCGGGCGCGCTCACGGCGCCGATGCCCGGCACGGTCACGGTCGTCAAGGCGGCGGTCGGCGAGAGCGTCACCACCGGCCAGAGCCTGCTGGTGGTGGAGGCGATGAAGATGGAGCACGTCATCGCCGCCCCGCACGACGGCACGGTCACGGAGCTGGACGTGACGCCCGGCTCCACCGTCGCCATGGACCAGGTGCTGGCCGTGGTCACCCCGCGCGACCCGCACGGCACCACCGAGGAGACGAGCGATGTCCGTGCCTGACGGCCCCCCGTCCGGACCCGCGTCCGGACCCCCATCCGGACCCGCGGCGGGCGGGCCCCCGCCCGGCGGCTCCCCGGCCGGCGGTCCCGCGCCCGGTGATTCCCCGGCGGGCGCGTCCCCGCCGGAGGTGTCCCTGCCGGGGGTGCCCCCGGGGCTGCCCATGGCCTTCCCCGATCCGGCCCTCCCCGCCCGGGTCCGTATCCACGAGGTGGGCCCCCGGGACGGCCTCCAGAACGAGGCGGCGGCAGTCCCCGTCGAGATCAAGGCCGAGTTCATCCGCCGCCTGGCCGCGACGGGCCTGGACACCGTGGAGGCGACGAGTTTCGTCCACCCCCGGTGGGTGCCGCAGCTCGGCGACGCGGAGCGGCTGATGGAGCTGCTGGCGCAGGCGGGTCTCCCGGCCGGGCTCCGCCTGCCCGTCCTCGTCCCCAACCGCCGGGGGCTGGA
The DNA here is from genome assembly GCF_012034935.1 of Streptomyces zingiberis. Classification (GTDB taxonomy): domain Bacteria; phylum Actinomycetota; class Actinomycetes; order Streptomycetales; family Streptomycetaceae; genus Streptomyces; species Streptomyces zingiberis. The sequence goes on along the minus strand of NZ_JAATEN010000015.1, from coordinate 69,984 downwards.
GCGCGCCCTGGCCCTCGGGGTACGGGAGGTCGCCGTCTTCGGCAGCGTCACCGAGTCCTTCGCCCGGGCCAACCTCAACCGCTCGGTGGACGAGTCCCTCGCCATCTTCGAACCCGTGGTCGCCCGGGCGAAGGAGGCCGGGATGCGGGTGCGCGGCTACCTCTCCATGTGTTTCGGCGACCCGTGGGAGGGCGCCGTGCCCGTGGCGCGGGTCGCCGGCGCCGGCCGCCGCCTGCTCGACCTCGGCTGCGACGAGCTGAGCCTCGGTGACACCATCGGCGTCGCCACCCCGGGCCATGTCGGGGCGCTGCTCACCGCGCTCGGCGAGGCGGGGGTGGACGCGGCGCGGACCGCGGTCCACTTCCACGACACCTACGGCCAGGCCCTCGCCAACACCCTCACCGCCCTGCGGCACGGCGTCACCACCGTCGACGCCTCCGCGGGCGGCCTCGGCGGCTGCCCCTACGCCAAGAGCGCCACCGGGAACCTCGCCACGGAGGACCTGGTCTGGATGCTGCACGGCCTCGGTATCGAGACCGGGGTCGATCTCGGCCGTCTCACCGCCACCAGCGTGTGGATGGCCGCCCACCTGGGCCGACCCAGCCCGTCCCGCACCGTCCGCGCCCTCGCGGGCACCCCCTCCCACCAGGAGAGCTGAAGATGCCCCTCGACCACCGCCTCACCCCCGAGCACGAGGAACTCCGCCGCACCGTCGAGGAGTTCGCCCACGACGTCGTCGCCCCCAAGATCGGCGAGTTCTACGAGAACCACGAGTTCCCCTACGAGATCGTCCGCGAGATGGGCCGGATGGGCCTCTTCGGCCTGCCGTTCCCCGAGGAGTACGGCGGTATGGGCGGCGACTACCTCGCCCTCGGCCTGGCCCTGGAGGAGCTGGCCCGGGTGGACTCCTCGGTGGCCATCACCCTGGAGGCCGGGGTCTCCCTCGGGGCCATGCCGGTGTACCGGTTCGGCACGGAGGAGCAGAAGCGGGAGTGGCTGCCGCGGATGTGCTCGGGCGAGATCCTGGGCGCCTTCGGCCTCACCGAGCCGGACTGCGGCTCGGACGCCGGCGGCACCCGCACCACCGCCGTGCGCGAGGGCGGCGAGTGGGTGATCAACGGCACCAAGTGCTTCATCACCAACTCCGGCACGGACATCACCGGCCTGGTCACGGTCACCGCCGTCACCGGCCGCAAGCCGGACGGGCGCCCCGAGATCTCCTCGATCATCGTCCCCTCGGGCACCCCGGGCTTCACCGTCGCCGCCCCGTACTCCAAGGTCGGCTGGAACGCCTCGGACACCCGGGAGCTGTCCTTCTCCGGCGTACGGGTCCCGGCCGCCAACCTGCTCGGGGAGGAGGGCCGCGGCTACGCCCAGTTCCTGCGCATCCTGGACGAGGGGCGCATCGCGATCTCGGCGCTGGCCACCGGGCTCGCCCAGGGCTGTGTGGACGAGTCGGTCACCTACGCCAGGGACCGCACGGCGTTCGGCAGGCCCATCGGCGACAACCAGGCGATCCAGTTCAAGCTGGCCGACATGGAGATGCGGGCCCACACCGCCCGGCTGGCCTGGCGGGACGCGGCCTCCCGGCTGCTGGCGGGCGAGCCGTTCAAGAAGGAGGCGGCCCTCGCCAAGCTGTACTCCTCGGAGATCGCCGTGACCAACGCCCGTGAGGCGACGCAGATCCACGGCGGCTACGGCTTCATGAACGAGTACCCGGTGGCCCGGATGTGGCGGGACTCCAAGATCCTGGAGATCGGGGAGGGCACGAGCGAGGTGCAACGCATGCTGATCGCCCGCGAGCTGGGCTTCACCTCCTGACGGAGGGGAACGGGTTCGCCCGGGGGACGCGGGGTGGGCGCGGGGCCGCGTCCACCCCTTACGCCTGACCGCCCGGCGCCATGCCCGTACTCGGCCCCTGCCCGCCCGGAGCCCCGGCCCGCCCCTGACCGCCCGGCGCCCGCGGCTGCCCCTGACCGCCCGACACCCGCACCCGCACCCCGCCGCCGGCCGCCCGGCGCCCGCGCCCGCCCGGTGGCCCTGCCTGTCTCTCCCTCCGCACCACCGTCCCGCCGGCCGGCCCCGGACCCACCGCCCTCCCGCCGGCCCCGGGCCCCGGACGCCCCCGTGCGCCCCGCTCCGGTGGCTCTCCCCCGGCGCAGGGAGAAGACTGGTGTACGGGGCGGCGGGCGGGCCCGGCCACCGTCACCCCGTCCCGCGGAGCCGCGGGCCGCGCGCCGCGGGCACGCGGAGAGGCACGCGGGACGGGCGCACGGGACGGGCGCACGGCAAGCGCGCGGAGGGAGACGACCATGCGGTTCGCGGTGATGGGCGGCACCGGCCTGATCGGTTCCCAGGTCGTGCGGAAGCTCAGGGCGGCGGGGCACGAGGCCACGTCCCACTCCCGCTCCACCGGGGTGGACCTGGTCACCGGTGAGGGGATCAGGGAGGCCGTGGAGGGTGCCGAGGTCGTGATCGACCTGACGAAGGCCCCGGCCTTCGACCGCTCCGCGCACGCCTTCTACCAGGCCACCATGGACCACCTGCTGACGGCGAGCCGCGAGGCCGGCGTCCGTCACGTGGTGATCCTCTCCATCGTCGGCGCCGAACGGGTCCCCGGCGACGGTTACTACGGCGCGAAGGTGCTGCAGGAGGAGCTCGTCCGTGCCGGCTCCCTCCCCTATTCGATCGTGCGTTCCACCCAGTTCATGGAGTTCGTCGACGCGGTCCTGACGGGGACCGTGGCGCTGGACGACGTGCGCCTGCCCACCACCCCGCTCCAGCCGATCGCCGCCGGGGACGTCGCCGACGTCGTGGCCGAGGTGGCCCTGGGCGCGCCCCTGCGGGGCATCCGGGAGATCGCCGGCCCGGAGGTCCTCCCCCTCGACCAGATCGGCCGGCGCAGGCTGGAGTCGCGCGGCGAGCGCCGGACCGTCATCGTGGACGAGAGCGCGGGCCTCTACGCGGGCCTCCCCGGTGACGCGCTGACCGCCGGCCCGGACACGGAGATCGCCCCGACCAGCTACGCCGACTGGCTCGCGCGGGCCCCCGGGTAGACGCCCGGGGCGGCGGCCCGTCGCCCCGGCCACCCCCACCGCGGCCCGGCCCCGGCCGGGACAGGGAGGCCGCCGGGCCCGCCCCGCGCCGGGCCCGGCCGGGTCCCGGAGCGCCGCCCCGGGACCCGGCCCCCGCACCTGCCCCAACCCGGCCCGGACCAGTTCGGCCCGGCCCAACCCGGCAGGAGAGGGGCGCGCCCGCCGCGTCAGACGCGCTGGAGCCGGAAGCGCTGGTTGCCGCCGCCGTTCTCCGTCCACTGGGAGATCCGGGCGCCGTCGGCGGTGGAGCCCTCCCACACGTCCATGGCCAGCCCGCTCTGCCGGTTGACCAGGCCGATCAGCCCGCCGCCGAGGTCCGTCACCCGCCACTGCTGGGCGGCGCCGCCGTTGTCGGCCTGCTGGGTGATGTCGGCTCCGGTGGCTGTGGAGGACACCTGGAGCACGAGACCGCTGTGGCGGGCCCGGATCCGGTGGTAGCCGCCGGAGGAGGGCACGAAGTCGAACTGCTGGTTGAGTCCGCTGCCCGCCGGCCACTGGACCAGCCGGGCGCCGGCGGCGGTCGCGGCGCCCTCGACGTCGGCGGCCTTGCCGCTGTGCTGCGCCACCAGCCGGTAGTACACCCCGGTCTCCACCGGGCCGCCGCTTCCCCCGCCCTCCACCGGCCGGCGGGACAGCGCCATCGCCTGGCCGGCGTCCGGCAGGGGCCGCAGCCGGTAGCTGTAGGAGTAGTCGCGGTCGGCGAAGAGCTTGTAGCGGTCGAGGGTGTGCGCGCCCCAGCTGTCGTTGCCGCCGACGCCCATCTGCCGGTGGCTCAGCCGCAGCACGACCTCCTTGCGCGGGGTCAGCTGATGGTCGTGGCGGGCCCCGGTGGAGAGGTCCTCCGGGGTGAAGTGGGAGGCGTTCACCTCCAGCAGCGGTTCCCCGTACGCGAGGAGGCCGCGCCCGGCGCCGTTCACCAGGGCGACCCAGCGGACGTCGGTCTTGTTGCCGTTCTCCTGCGGCCGGATGTAGCCGGTCCACTGCCCGGAGACGGTCGAGCTGTAGACGCCCACGTCGGAGCCGCTGTTGCGGTCCCAGTGGTTCTCCTCCGGCCCGCGGCCGTAGTAGCGCATCTGTTCCAGTTCACCGGGGAGGGTCAGGATCGTCCCCACCTCGGGGAGGTAGGGCAGGCTCGCCGCGCCCGGCCGGAGCGTGTTGTCGACCTTGATCTCCCCGTTGCCGTAGACGGTGTACGTGGTGGTGTACGAGGACGCGGGGCCGGTCGGGAGGGTGCCGGTGACGGCGATCCGCACCGAGCGGTCGGAGAGCCGCTCGGCGGTGACGCGGGTGACCGTCCGGTCGGTGCCGGCACGGCGCCAGGTGGCGTTGCGGCTGGGCTGCCCGTTGCCCCGGTCGTTGTCGGTGGGCGCGCGCCAGAAGTTCGGGGCGGGGCCGGAGGCGATCAGCCGCATGCCCATCGCCTCGTACGCGGTGATCTCGCCGGTGGCCTTGGAGACGGCGAGGGTGAAGTCCGTGCCGGTGACGGTGATCCGGTCCCCGGTCTCGGCGTGGGTCAGCGTGGGCACGTCCGCGATCGGGGTGCCCTTGACCGGCGGGCTCGCGAAGTCGACCGGCAGTTGCTGCTTCGCCACCTCGAACCCGGCGTCCGCCCACGCGGCCTTGGACCGGAGCGTGAACGACAGCCGCAGGAAGTGTTCCGCGCCGGGCGCGGGGTCGGCCGGGCGCTGGACGGGGAGTTGCACCGTCTTGCTCGTCAGCGGGGGGATGTCGAGCTGCGCGGCGGTGAGCTCGCCGCTGCCGATCACCGCGCCGTCGGCGATCAGGGCCCACGTCCCCTCGAAGGCCTGGACGTTGGTGAAGAGGTACTCGTTGGTGATGCGGACGCTGCCGGCGCCGGCATCGGAACCGGCGGCGACGTTGATCGCCTGGTACTGCTGTTTGACCTCGGCCGCCTTGCCGGACGGCTTGCGGTCGGCGGGCAGGATCCCGTTGGCGCAGAAGTTGTCCGCGACATCGGGCTTGTCGCCCCAGTCGCCGCCGTAGGAGAAGTACGTCGCCCCGCCGCCGGAGGGGACGGGGCGCCGCAGGGCCTGGTCGACGAAGTCCCAGATGTAGCCGCCTTGCAGGATGGCGTGGGCCCGGACGGTGTCCCAGTACTCCTTGAGGTTGCCGACGGAGTTGCCCATCGCGTGGGCGTACTCGATCATCACGTACGGCCGCCGGTCGGATTCGCCGGCGCGTTCGGCCACCCGGGACGGCGACTCGTACATCCGCGACCGCAGGTCGCTGACCTCCGCCCGGTTGTCCCCCTCGTAGTGGATGATCCGGGTGGGGTCGGCCGAGCGGATCCAGTTGCGCATGGCGACGAAGTTGGAGCCCCCGCCGGCTTCGTTGCCGAGCGACCAGATGCAGACCGAGGCGTGGTTCTTGTCGCGGTGAACCATCTCGGAGGCACGGTCGACACACGCCGAGGTCCAGTCCGCCCGGGAGGCCGGGTAGTTGCCCGAGATCCCGTGGGTCTCCAGATTGGCCTCGTCCATGACGTAGAGGCCGTACGCGTCGGCCAGGTCGTACCACAGCGGGTTGTTGGGGTAGTGCGAGGTGCGGACCGCGTTGACGTTGAGCCGCTTCATCACCTCGATGTCACGGACCATGTCGGCCCGGGTCAGCGCCATGCCCCGGTCGGGGTCGATCTCGTGCCGGTTGACGCCGCGCAGCGAGACGGGCTGCCCGTTGATCCGCATCAGCCCGTCCTTGATCGCGAACTCGCGGAAGCCGACCCGCGCCGAGACGATCTGGACGACCGCGCCCGACGGGTCCCGCAACTGGAGCACGGCGGTGTAGAGGTTCGGGTGCTCGGCCGACCAGAGCTTGGGCCCCTGGACGGCCTTCCGTCCCTGCGCGGTCGCGTCCCGGCCGGCCTGCACCGAACCGGTGTCCACCTGTGTCCGCAGCGGCTCCGGCCAGACGGCCTTCCGGTCCGCGTCGTAGAGCTGGGTCTCGACGGTGTAGGTCCCCGCCTGCTGGGCCCCCTTGGTGCGGACGGCGACGGCGACCGTCAGGTCCGCGTTGGTGTAGTTGTCCCGCAGCGGGGTGCCGAGGGTGAAGTCCCGCAGGTGCACGGCCGGGAGGGAGTGGAGGAACACCGGCCGGAAGATCCCGGACATCCGGATCATGTCCTGGTCCTCCAGCCAGTCCCCGTCCGGGAACCGGTAGACCTCGACCGCGACGAGGTTGCTCCCCGGCCGGACGTGGTCGGTGATGTCGAACTCCGCCGGGGTGAACGAGCCCTCGCGGTACCCCACTTTCGTGCCGTTGACCCAGAGGTAGAAGGCGGACTTGACGCCCTCGAAGTGGATGTGGACCCGCCGGCCCTGCCAGCCGGACGGAAGGTCGAACGTGCGGCGGTACTGCCCGACCGGGTTGAACCGCAGCGGCACCTCCGGCGGCTGCGACGCCTCGTTCTGGCCGCTCCCGCCCCACCACGGGTAGGCGATGTTGACGTAGATCGGGAAGTCGTAACCGTGCTGCTGCCAGTTGGCCGGTACGGGGATCGTCTTCCAGGAGCCGTCGTTCACCTCAGGGCGGTGGAAGCCGGTGTCCCGGTCGTCCGGCCGGGTGACGTGCTGGAACCGCCAGTTCCCGTCGAGGGGGAGCCGGTACGGGGAGGTGGTGCGGTCCGCGTCCAGCGCCTGCTGGAGATCGCCGTACGGCATGAACGTCGCGTGCGGCGGCTCCGCGTTGACCTGGAAGATCCCGATGTTGTTGCGCCACTCGGGAAAGCCGTTGGGCGGGTCGGGCCAGGCCGCGGCGGCCTTGGCGCCCCCGGCCGTCGCCGCCCCGGTCCCGGCCCCCGCGGCCGCCCCGGTCACCGGCGAGGCGAAGGCGGGAGAGGACCAGGCGGCGGTCCCCAGGGCGGCCAGGCCGCCGCCGAGGATCGTACGGCGCCGGACCGGCGAGGGGCGCCCGGGCGAGGCGGGGCCCTCGGGGGATGCGGACCGCTCGGGGGACGCGGGGAATTCGGGGGATGCGGGGGATTCGGGCATGTCTGGCACCTGTGCCTCCCTGTGGGCGGGGTTCGCTGTCACGATGTGCCGCCGCGTGCGGACGTCCGCCGGGCGCGGGCGAACGCGCGCGCGGGAACGGACTGGGCACATCGGCGGTACGGCACATCGGCGGTACGGCGGTGCGATGGTGCGGCTCAGCCCACCGGCCACGCGCCCCGGGGCCACGGCGGGCCGGTCCAGGTGGAGCACAGGGCGTCCCGGCGGCGTGGGCGGTGTCGAACAGGTCACCCCGGGCGGGGAGGCCGGGAGGGCGGGGCGGGGAACGCGAGACGGGCGGAGAGCGCGGACGCCGCGGACGCCGCACCTGCCGTCACCGGCACCGCGCGAGAACCACCCTCACGTCCGGATCTCCCTGACACGGCCCGCGCCCCGCCGGACCGAACCGATTCCCCGAACTCACCGCCGGCCGCCTCCGGTCGGGCACGATCCCCCCTCGGCGGTGACACGCCGGAGACATTAGATGTCTGGTCACCCGAGCGCAATCCTTCGACCACGAAGACATCGGATGTCTTCACCTGCCGGCCGACGGCGCGTCAGCGCGCCGCGCACCGGGCCGCCAGGTGCGGGACCCGGGCTCCCCCGCACCTCACATGGCCGGGCCCGACGGCCGCCGGCTGCGGTCGCGTCGGCCGGCCGTCCCGGACCACCGTCCGGGACGGAATCCGAACCACCCGGGCGAGGCCCCGGCCGCCCCCACGCCATCCCCTCTCGAAGCGGTTCACTGCGACGGTGACATGAAGCGACATCCCATGTCCTGACCGCCCACCCCACGAGGCAACACCTACCGCGTCCGGGGGACGGACAGCCGGCACGGCGGCCGGCACACCGACGGACGCACCCCGGTCCACCGGCCGCCGCACCGACGCGCCCCCGCCGCATCGGCGGGTCCCGCCCGGGCTCCCGCACGGAACCCGGCCGGGCGGGCCCCGCCGCTGCGGCGGGCGAGCCGGGGCCCCTGGCCGAGGCCCCGGACCCGGTGGCGGGCGCCGGGAACCCCGGGGGACGGGACTCCCCCGTCAGCTGCCGGAAGCCGCCGTCAGGGGCACAGGCGTCGACTGACGAGGCGTCACTCCCCCGGGGCTCCGGACCGGTCCTCCGGAGGACCCGTGTCTCCCGGTACCCACGACGCCCGGGGGCCGTGACCGGCGTCCTCGCGCCGGCCACGGACCCCGGGCGGTCATCTCGGGCCCGTCGGGCCCGTCGGCTCCCGCTACCCGAACCGGCCCACCTCGTAGTCCCCGGCGGGCTGCCGGACCATGACGTTCACCCGGTTCGCGGCGTTGATGAAGGCGATGTTGAACACCAGGGCGGCCAGTTCCTCCTCGGTGAAGTGGTGGGCGGCCTTCGCCCACACCTCGTCCGGGACGCCGCCCGCCGCGTCCGCGATGCGGGTACCCTCCTCCGTCAGCTCCAGCGCGGCGCGCTCCGCCTCCGTGAAGACCGTGGCCTCGCGCCAGGTGGCGACCAGGTGGAGGCGGGCGTGCGACTCCCCCGCGGCGACGGCCTCCTTGGTGTGCATGTCACCGCAGAAGCCGCACCCGTTGATCTGGCTCGCGCGGAGCCTCACCAGTTCCAGGGTGGTGAGGGGCACGGTCGACTGGGACATCACCTGCCCGGCCGCGAGCATGTGCTGCGAGAACGTGCGGCCGATCGAGCTGCCGAAGAGATTCAAGCGGGCGTCCATCCAGGGCTCCTCCGTCGTTGCCGTTGACTGCGCAGGGAGGACGGAACAGCCCGGCGGAGTGTGACGGGGGACGGATGTGGCGTGCGTCTCCCGCTCACTCCGCCCCGCTCACTCCCACGGGATCTGCGGCGAACGGTGGTAGTTGATGCCGAGCGCCTCCCAGCGCGGGCCGTGGGTGGCGATCCGCTGCCGGTAGTCGGCCCAGTCGAGCGCGTCCGCCGGGGACCAGCCCAGTTCGGCGATGCCCGGCAGCCGCGGGAAGGCCATGAACTCGATGTCGTCGCCGGTCTCCAGCGTCTCCGACCAGAGCGGGGCCTCGACGCCGAGGATGGCCGACTCCGGCGCGCCCCGCAGATAGCTGCCGGGGTCCCAGCTGTAGGACTGCTCGGGCTGGACGTACCCGGCCCAGCTCAGCCCGAGCGGGGTGTCCTCGTCGTACTTCATGTCCAGATAGGCACGGTTGGCCGGGGAGAGGACGATCTTCGTCCCGGCCCGGGCCGCCGCCGCGACCTGCTCGTCGTCACCGGACGTGCCCCAGTACTGGGCGACGGCGCCCTCGACGGGCCGGGCCCCGGTGATCTGGTGCCAGCCGACCACCGTCTTGCCGTAGCGGCCGACGATCTCCTGGGCGCGGTCCATGAACCGCGCGTAGTCCTCGTGGCTGGTGGCGTGTGCCTCGTCACCGCCGATGTGGAGGTAGCGGCCGGGGGTCAGTTCGGCCAGCTCACGCACCACGTCGTCGACGAAGTCGTAGGTGATCTCCTTGTCGGCGCAGAGGGAGCTGAAGCCCACCTCGATGCCGGTGTAGAGGGGCGGGGCGACGCCGTCGCAGTTCAGCTCCGCGTAGGAGGAGAGCGCGGCGTTGGTGTGGCCCGGCATGTCGATCTCGGGGATGACCTCCAGGTAGCGCTCGGCGGCGTAGGAGACGATCTCGCGGTAGTCGTCCTTGGTGTAATGACCGCCGGGGCCGCCGCCCACCTCCGTGGAACCGCCGTGCGTGGCCAGGCGCGGCCAGGAGTCGATCGCGATGCGCCAGCCCTGGTCGTCGGAGAGGTGCAGGTGCAGCTTGTTGATCTTGTAGAGGGCGAGCTGGTCGATGTACCGCTTGACCTGCTCCACGGTGAAGAAGTGGCGGGAGACGTCCAGCATGGCGCCCCGGTGGGTGAAGCGCGGCGCGTCGGTGACGGTGCCGCCGGGCACGGTCCACGGGCCCGGCTGCCGGGTGTCCGCCTCGGCCGCCGCGGGCAGGAGCTGCCGGAGCGTCTGGACGCCGCGGAAGAGCCCGGCGTGGCGCGGGGCGGTGACGGTGACCCCGCCGGGCGCCGAGTGCAGCCGGTAGGACTCGGCAGCGGCCGTCCCGTCCCCGCCGGCCGCCGCACCCGTGCCGCTGCCCGGGCCCTTGCCGTCTTCCGCGCCGCCGGCGGCGGCCGTCTCCCCCGCGCCGTCCGCCGAGGCGCCGCCGGGACCGCCCCCGGACTGCCTCGCGGCGCCCAGTTTCAGGGTGATGCCGCCCTTGCCCTGCCGGGTGGTGACCGGCAGGGCGTAGCCGGTGGACGGGCGCAGCACGGAGGCGAGGTGCTCGCCGATGCGGCGGCTCGCGGGGGAATCGTCCACGCGGATCGCCGTCCCCGGGCCGATCCGGTACGGCTCGCCGCCCGGCCGCACGGAGGCGGGGGCGGGCACGAGCCGGTCGAAGGCGGAGGACGCCGGGGAGCCCGGGCCCCTGGCCGGGCCGTCCGTCTCCGGAGCCGCCGCGGCGGCCGGGGAGGCCGCGGCTCCGCCGGTGGTGACGAGCAGCAGCGCGCAGAGGAGTCTGAGGGCGGATCGGGGATGGTGGGGAGTGGCACCGGTTCGTCGCACGACGATCCCTTCCGACGGTTTCTGTCCGGGTGATCCGTGTGAGTGACGCGTGGGTGAGTGGAGCGACCGATGGGCTCCATGAGACCGGGGCCCCCTGTGCGGGTCAAGGGTTTAGACCAATTTCCCTCTCCGCTCAGGAACCGGCCGAACACCGCCTTGCGGGCGACCAGTTGGCCGACACGGCGGGTTTCGGCACCGGCACCGCCCGGCGGGGCGGATTTTGGAAGAATCGGCGCCATGGCGGAGATCACCCAGCGGGACGGCACCTGGCACTTCGACGGGGAGACCATCCGGATCGTGCCCGGCCACGACAAGGGCGTGGGCCCGTTCCGCCGGGCCCTCGGCGAGCTGGCCGTCCCCTTGCGGGCCGTGGCCGGGATCTCCCACGAGCCGGGGCGCCGCGGCGGCCGGCTGCGGCTCCGCCTCCGCCACGGGGCCGACCCGGTGCTCCAGATCACCGGTGGCAAGCTGCGCGGCCCCGACGACCCGTACCAGCTCGCGGTGGCCGCCGAACGCGCCGACCTGGCGGACTACTGCGTCGACGAGGTGCGCAACGCCCTCCTCCTCGACCAGGTGGAGCCGGGCCCCGTCGACCGTTACCTGCTGCCCGGCCCGTCCGTACCGGTCACGGCGGGGGCCGGGGACGGCACGGTCCACTTCGACGGCGAGCGGATCCTGCTGGAATGGAACTGGAAGACGGAGGAGTCGAAGAAGTCCGGCGGGCCGCGCGTACTGGCCCTGCGCGAGGTCGAGTCGGTGGAGTGGTCGCCGTCGGCCGGGCTGGAGAACGGCTACCTCCGCTTCGTCCCCCGGGGTGCGGCCTCGGGCGCCCGTGTCCCCGCCAAGTACGACCCGTTCGCCGTCGACCTCTACGGCTTCCGCAAGGACCCGCTGATGGCGCTGGTCGCCGCCGCGGTGGCGGCCCGCCTCCCGCACCCGGCCGCGCCCCGCCGGGGCCCCGGGCACGACGGCCCCGATCACGACGGCCCCGCGTCCCCCGGCACGACGCTCACCCCGGAGACCGGCCGCGACACCCCGCGGCTCCCGGACGCCGGGGCCCCGCCCGCGGCCCCCGCGCCCGGCCCGGGCGGTGACGACCACGACGTGCTGCTGCGCCGCCTCCGCGAGCTGGGCGAACTCCACCGCGCGGGCGTCCTCACCGACGAGGAGTTCACGGCCGCGAAGCAGGCGATCCTGAGCCGGTTCTGAGCGGTGCGGTCACCGCGACGCTGCCACCGCGGCGGGAACGGTGGCGGTCGCGCCGGCCACGTCGCGGGGGACCGAGACCGCGTGGCCCGTGGGGAGGGGGCGCGAGCACCCGCACTCCACAAAGGTGCGGAAAGTGCGGCACTTCCCCCTGCGGAGGATCTTCTCGACCTGGCCGGAATCAGCCCCTCCCCATGCGCGCACCTGATCAACCCGTTGTGACATGAGCACCGCACGGGGGAGGTGGCGCGGGAGCGCCACCGGAGGGCGGCGGCGCGCCTCCTCCGCCCTCGCGCGCCCTCCCCGGCTTGTCCCGACCGCCTGGAACGGAGCGACCGGTACCCACCCCTCCGCTCATCCGGGCCTTCTCCACGGCACCCGACAGGCGTCGATGACGCGCACGCGACGCGCCACCCGTCGGCCACACACCACACGCACCGTCAAAACTTGCTGCTCATACGGGGCTTGAACCCACCCGTGTGCGAATCGATCTTCAGGGAACCTCCTGGGGCCGATGTGCACACCGTGTGAAGGTGTTCGCCGTGGCGGTCACGGGGGCCGCCCAGCGCTTCCTGGGGGGGAAGATGCAGATCTCACGTGCCTCGGGCACGTCCGTCCGGCGTGCCCGGAGACGTACCGGTACCGGTTCCACCACCGGCGGCGGGGCAGCCCGGACAGCCCGCGCGGCCCTCGTGGCCGCGACCTGCCTGGCGGCGACCGCGCTGGGGACGGGCGTGGCCTCGGCCGGTTCCGGCCCCGCGCCGGCTCCCGGCGGCGCACCGGAGGGGGCCGCCGGCTCCGAATCCGGCAACCCGGCCAGCGCCCGGGCCCAGGCGTCCGGAGTGTGCGAGGACGCCCATCAGATCGGTTCCACCGCCTACATCTACCGGAACGGCGAGACGATCGCCTCGGTCAAGCAGTTCTACTCGCCCGGCTGCGACGAGAACTACGGCTATGCCTGGGTGTGGAAGTCCTTCCTCGACCAGGACCTCCGCTTCGACCTGACGGTCGGGGTGTGGTCCTACGACCGCGAGTACCTGGTCGGTGCGCACCGGGCCTTCGACACCCACGAGCAGGAGTTCTGGGGCAACCCCGCCGACACGGTGGCGGAGTGCACCGCCGCCGAGGGCGCGCTGAGCCTCGCCGGTGAGGAAGGCCCCTACTCGGCCCGGAGTTCGAAGCGCTGCTGAGCGGGGCCCGGCGGCAGCGGCGCGCCGCCCGCGCGGCGCTGCCGTGAGCCGTCACCGCCCCCTGCTGTACCGATCCGGCCTCCACCACCCCCGCTTCCCACCCCGCCGCCGCGCGGGCGCATCGCGCCGCGGCGGAACGGAGCGGAGGGGGCGCCCGGTGGGCGGGCGCCCCCTCGCCGGATCTCCGCGCACCCATCCCGACGAGTCAGGAGAACCCCGCGTGACCTCTCGCATACCCCGGTTCCACCGCCGCAGACGGTGGCTGCCGCTGTCCGTCCTGGCCGCCGCCACGGCGACGGTGACCCTCGCCGGCGCCGTCCCGGCCGGCGCCGCGCCGGTGTCCGGGCCCGCCCAGCGGCCCGCCGCCGCGGGAGCCAAGACCACCTCCCCGACCCCGGCCGGGAAGACGAAGGCGCCGGCGAGCACGCCGGTGAAGTCCGCCGATGCCGGGCAGCCGCTGGTGAAAACGGCGGCCGACCCCGGCTTCCGGCCGTTCGGCCTCGGCCAGGTGCCCTGGTCGGAGTTCTGGTCGGCGCAGCTCTCCGACGCCGTCTCCGCGCAGGTCAACTACGGCTCCGGCAACCTGCTGGTGAGCGTGGAGGAGTTCGGCGTCGCCGACGCCGGGCCCGGCCTGTCGCTGGGTCACGTCCACAACAGCCTCAACGGCGTGGGCTGGCAGGCGACCACCGGCACCGACCACCACGTGCGGGAGGTCACCCCGAACGCCGTCTACGTCCAGGGCCCCTCGGGCACCGTCGCCGTCTTCGAACGGGACGGCTCCGGCTTCATCCCCGCCGCCGGCTACCGGCAGGACCTCACGCAGTCCGCGGACAAGAAGTCCTTCACCCTCACCTCGCGGGAGAACGGGCAGAAGACCACCTTCTCCCGCTCCGGCACCTCCGGCCTCGCGCACGTCACCAAGGTCGAGGACCGGAACGGCAACGCCACCACCGTCAGCTACTCCGGCGGCTTCACCTCGAAGATCACCTCGGCCTCCGGCCGGACCCTCACCTTCGCCCATGACGGCGACCACATCACCAAGGTCACCGACAACGCCGGGCGTTCGGTCTCCTACACCTATACCGGGGACGACCTCACCTCCGTCACCGACACCGAGGGCAAGACCACCCGCTTCGCCCACGACGGCTCCGGCCGGCTGACGAAGATCACCACCCCGGAGGGCCGGCAGACCACCTTCACCTGGGACAGCACGCGCGTCGCCTCCGTGACCCGGGTCGTGAACACCTCCTCCGGCGAGGGGAACACCACGGCGTTCCGCTGGATCCTGCCCCCTGCCACCGGCGGCGAGGGCGTCGTCCGCGTCACCGACCCGCGCGGCCACCACACCCTCAAGGCCGTCGACCACCGCTGGCGCGTCCGGGAGACCGAGGACCCCCTCGGCCGCACCCGCTCCAAGAGCTGGGGCCCGGACAACAACGTCCTGACCGCGGTGGACGCCATGGGCGCGACCCCGGGCGACGGCAACGTCACCTCGTTCTCCTACGACGACGCCTTCAACCCGACCTCCGCGACCATCCCCACCGGCGCGCAGGCGAGCATGAGCTGGGTGGAACGCTCCGGCGGCCAGTATCCGCAGACCCTGACCTCCGCCAGTGACGAGAAGATCAGCAACGCGTACGACACCTCCGGCAACCTGCTCAGCCGGACCGACTCCACCAGCGGTGGCACCGAGGCGGAGTGGTCCTACCGCTACAACCCCGAGGACGGGGAGATGGACTGCGGCGGCCTGCCCGGCCAGCGCTGCTCCGCCACCGACCCGCGCGGCAAGAAGACCACCTTCGCCTACGACGACCAGGGCAACCTCACCAAGGTCACCCCGCCGTCCCCGCAGAAGCCGGTCAGCTACACCTATGACGCGCTGGGCCGCACCAAGACCACCACCGACGGCCGCGGCGTGACCACCACCTACGGCTACGACCACCGCGACCGCGTCACCAGCCAGGAAGCCGGCGGGCAGACCGCGTCCTTCACCTACGACGACGACGGCAACCTGACCACACGCCGCACCCCCGCGGGCACCTCCGCCTTCAGCTACGACGAGCAGAACCGGGAGCGCTCCCGCACCCTCCCCGCGGGCGGCACCACCTCCGTCACCTACGACGAGAACGGCAACACCGCCACCGTCACCGACGCGGGCGGCACCACCCGCTACGCCTACGACGAGGCCAACCAGCTCACCACGCTCACCGAGGCCGGCGGCGCCGAGACCACCTACGCGTACGACGACAACGGCAAGCGCACCAGGACCACGTACCCCGGCGGCACCACCCAGAGCGTCACCGTCGACGACTCCGGGCGCGTCACGCGGATCAAGGCCGCGAACGGCTCCACCACCTTCTCCACCCTGGAGTACGACTACACCCGCTCCGGCGAGGACACGGACAAGATCCGTGAGCGCACGGCGGACGGCGCCGCCACCGCCTACAGCTACGACACCCAGGGGCGGCTCACCAAGGCCGTCGAGACCGAAGACGGCGAGACCACGGCCGGCTGGTCATACTGCTACGACAAGGCCGGCAACCGCACCGGCTCCTCCACCGGCGCCGGCCTCCCCGGAAGCTGCGCGGACGCCGAGCACAGCTACACCTACAACGACGCGGGTGAGCTGACCTCCTACGACGGCGACGACACCTTCGCCTACGACGGCGCGGGCAACGAGACCGCCGCCGCGAGCCCGGCCGGCGCCCGCACCGGGGCCACCTGGTCCCCCTTCACCCAGCTGACCCGGCTCTCCGCCGGCGGTGAGTCCACCACCGCCTCGTACGCGGGCGTGGACAACACCGACCGCCTCACCCGCTCCGGCACCACCTTCACCCAGACCGCCCTCGGCCTGACCCGGGAGACCGGCGGCAGCGGCCAGGCCACCGGTTTCGTCCGCGAGCCGTCGGGCAACCTCACCGCCATGCGGAGCGGGGGCACCAGCCACTACTACCTCACCGACGTCCAGGGCAGCGTCATCGGCCTGGTCGACGCCTCCGGCGAGCGGACCGCCGGCTACAGCTACGGCCCCTACGGCGAACCCCGCACCGCCACCGGCCCGCAATCCACCCAGCCCTACCGCTACACCGGCACCTACCTCGACCCCACCGGCCTCTACAAAATGGGCCACCGCTACTACGACCCCCACCTCGGCCGCTTCACCCAGCCCGACCCCAGCGGCCAGGAAACCAACCCGTACCTCTACGCGAGCGGCGACTGCGTCAACCGCACCGACCCCACCGGGCTGTTCAGCTTCTCCGATGTCTTCGACACGGGCAGTGACATCTTCGGAGTCGTCACAGGCTGTTTGGGAGGGATCGGGGCTGCGGCAGAGACCGGCGCCATCACATACGCCTCCGCGGTCGGTGGCGTGGTCGGTGCCGGAGTTGGCAGCGCGGTAGGCGCCGGTGCTGCCGTAGTCGGCAGCTGTGCGCTCGGAGGCGTCGCAGGGTACTACGGAGCGGACATCATCACCTACGGATGACACGCGAAGAATAGCTGGACAGGGAACCACGAATCCCCGTGGGTCGGGAACTCCTTTCCGACCCACGGATTCCCTGCGCATGCGGGGGAGTCGCGGGAAAAAACGACGAAGGAGTGCATCAATGGATCACGCAATAAAGAGGGTGCAAATTTTTTCTGCGATTCTGATCGCAGGAGGAATATGCGCTTGCCTTGCTGGAATTACTACCGGAGATGCCGTGCCGATCACGCTCGGAGTGATCGCCTCGGTCTGTGGAGTAGTTCTGGCGGTCTTCGCTTTCCTGGGGCGCCGGAAGAATCACCCCTGATGCGATGATGTGGACCGGATAGCAAGCCTGATGGCCACTCAGGCCGACTCCAGGGCTTGATCAAGTTCCTTGAAGGTTCGGGGTTGTTGGTGATACCCAGGAGCGGGAGGGCTCGTTCGAGCTGGCCAACTGGGGATCCCTGGCAGGGCGGGCAAGCGGCGATTTCGATTACAAACATGACGACCTTTCCGGGCTGGTGCCGGAGAAGGTCGCCGTTTTGGCGGTCGCCGGCAGCCTACCGTAACGGAGTATCCATGAACATGAAACTGAAACTCCAGATATTCATAGCCGCAGGGTATTTTGCGGTCGTTGCCATATTGGTGGCCGGATTCAGGGCGGACAGTACCGACCGAGCAGTCTACTTGTCCCTGGGGTTCTCTGCGCTCGCCTGTCTCGTGGTACTGACCTTCACCACTTGGCGAGGCCTGAAAAAGGGCAGGGGCAAATACCTGTGAGGGGCGGATCAACACCTGCGGCCCTGCATGAACTTGGAGGCGGACTTGCCATCAGGATCGCGCTGTTTGCTGAAGGTATCGCCTACTTGTTCGCGGAGGCAGATCGACCGTGCGGAACGAGATGAAGGGCCTGATTCGAGAGTTGCCCGCCATCGCCGCTTTCTGCACCGTATGGGGGGTGCCGTATTCTTGATCACTTGGATTCTGACTGAATCCGGTGCCGGCCAGTCGACATGGAGGGGACTTGGTGCAGCCGCCATGTGGTTCGCCATCATTCTCTGCTGGCAGGCCCTGAAAGCCGCCTTCACAGCGATCCGGCCAATGGAGCGGAATGGATGAGAAGCGTCTCGTTCTCATCCTCTGCACGGTTCTCACCTTTCTCGCCATTGGCCTGGTGGTTGGGTTTCCTGGATTCTCACACCCTTCGGCCATGCTCATTTTTGCCATCGCCGCGATTCCGGTTCTTTACCTACTCCTCTCGCGTCATGGCAGAAGTCGGTAGAGAGCCGCACGTGCGGTGGTCGAGGAGAATCTGCGAGGTGACGGACCGCCGCTCGGCTGGGAAACCGTGTGGACGCGCCATCGTGGGGGCGGAAGAAGGCGTGGGCGCGGTGCCGCGGGTGGGGCTCCCCGCGGTACCGCGCCCTCTGCCGTCCGGCTTCCCCGGACGTCAGATGCTGAACCTCTCCTGGGCCAGCAGCGGACGCACCCGGCGCGCGAACCCGCCGGTGCGGAACGGCCGTTGCAGCAGCCCCGGGCTCAGCTCCTGGGCCAGCGCCGCGGCGATCATCCCCTGGTCCAGAGCGAGGACGAAGTCGCTGACGCGGCCCGTGGCGGTGTTCACCGAGTCGCGGAAGCCGTAACCGCGCTCGTCGTACGCGCCGAAGTCCTTCTCCAGCGCCCGCAGGTTGGCGATGGCCTCGCTGCGCGCGTAGGGCAGGGCCAGGAAAGAGGCGTGCGGGGTGACGACGCCCTTGGAGTTGTAGCCGTCCACCTGCATGCCGATGGCGTCGACGCCGTACTCGCTGTAGCCGCCCTCGGGGATGTTGGAGGGCGAGAAGCCCCAGTAGCCGTAACCGGCCTCCTCCATCCCGTGTTCGATGTGGCTGCGGACGTAACGGCTGTGCGTGGTGCCCCAGGAGCGCGGCGACCACTCGGGCTCCGGCACGAACAGCGGCACCATCAGCGCCTCGAACATCGAGCCGCCCCAGGTGGGGACGAGCTTCTTGCCGCGGTAGGTGTAGTGGCCGTTGAAGAGGCGGACGCCGCCGATCGTCTCGTAGCCGCCGCCCGGGGTCTGCTCCTGCTCCCACTCGGGCAGCATCGTGCGGAACATGTGCCAGTAGTGGTCGCCGGGGAGTGAGCCGTCCGCGATGCCGAGGTAACTGGCCATTCGGGGCTCGGTGTTGAGGGCGCCGTAGTGGTGCCCGGTGGGCTCGCCGGTGTCGGTCCAGAAACCGCCGCGAAGCTGGCCGGGGCGGGCCGCCGGGTCCTCCGGGTCGTACGGCGTGTAGTAGTACGACCAGTCGGCGGTGGCCAGGATCTTGCTGATGCGGCCCCGCAGCGTCGGCTCGGCGTCGGCGGCGATCCGCAGACCGGTGACGAGCCAGGCGTTGTCGACGGAGGAGAGGAACGGCCGCACGGGGTTGCCGTCGGGCCACACCTTCAGCACCGAACCGTCGTGCGCGTCATACCAGTTGAGCCAGAAGCCGTGGTGGCGCTCCAGCTTCTCCACGGCGGCGACGGTGCCGGTGAGGCGGCGGCGCATGGTGTCCCGGCTGATCACGCCGAGCCCGGCGGCGGCCACGGTGGCCCACATGCCGCAGCCGATGTTGGTCGGCGAGGTCTCCTGCGAGGGGACGGGGCGGCCCCCGGCGCTCAGGTCGGTCTTGTCGGCGGTGAGCCCGAAGTCGGTGGTCATCGCCTCGATGGAGCGGTAGGTGTCGCGGAACCACTTCAGCAGCAGCGCGCGGTCACCTCCCGGGGCGGCGGCCGGGGTTGACGTCCCGGCGGGCGCGGCGACGGCGCTCGCGGCGCCGAAGGAGACGGTGGCCGCTGCGGCCCCGGCTCCGGCGAAGGTGAGGAAGGTACGACGGTCCATGGCAATCCTCCTGCTGGCTGCGGGTGAGGGAGGGACGGATCGGTTCCTGGCGTACGGGTGCGCGGTGCCCGGCCCACGGTGTGGGTGTGCGGAGCGTCCGGCGGGGGTGGCGTGGCAGCCCGGAGAGAGGGACCGGGCGGCCCTGGGGGGTGACGTATCCACTCCGCGCGGCGGCGCGGGGCGGCCGGATCGGCGGAGACGAGCGAGAAAACGAGAGGAGAAGAGAGGAGAAGAGGGGAGGGAGGGGGCACCGGGGGCCGGCGGGACCGTCAGGTCCCCGCCGGCTCCCGGCCCCGTGGTGGCGGCTCCCCGGGGGGACTGGGAGCCGCCACGGGCGGCGGCCGCCGGGACGGGCGTCAGGCGCCGCGCGCCCCGGGTCCGGGCCGGCCGCCGGTCAGGGGGTCACGGCGTGCGGGGCAGCCGCGGCAGGGTGCGGGTGCGGCCGAAGCCGCCCAGCCAGGCGGCGGAGGGCTTCGGGGTGCGGGCGAAGGTCTCCGGGTCGAAGGCGACCAGGCCGAACGTCGGCTCGTAGGAGCCCCACTCGTAGTTGTCGAGCAGGCTCCAGGCGAGGTAGCCCTGGACGTCGACGCCGTCCTCGATGGCCGCGGCGACCTCGTCGAGCGCGCCGGCGTAGTAGTCGAGGCGGCGGTCGTCGTCGGCGGTGGCGATGCCGTTCTCGGTGACGACGAGCGGAACGCCGGGGGCGATCTCGGCGGTGTGACGGAGCGCGTGACCGACGGCGCTCGGGTAGTACTCCCACTGCGTCAGGGTGCGCTCGGCGTCCTCGGGCGCGGGGATCGGCCCGTCGGGCCCGATGCGGGTGCGGGTGTAGGACTGGACGCCGATCCAGTCGTCGGCGCGGGCGGCCTCGATGAAGACGTCCTCGCGGGGGTGGCGGTAGGCGGCGGTGGCCTCCTCGGCGCCGTCCACGGCCTGGTAGACCTGGTTGGCGATCGTCCAGCCCGTGTTGATCGTGGCGTCGATCTCCTTGACGGCGGCGGTGGCCGCGCGGTGGGCCTCGATGATCGCTTCGGTGGTCTCCGCGTCGGGGGTGGGCAGGCCCGCCGGGGGGAAGCCGCCGTCGCCGTTCTTCGCGGCGCCCGCCATGACGGCGATCATGTTGGGCTCGTTGATGGTGCAGACGTGGCGCACGCCCTGGTTGAGGACGGGCGCGCAGGCGCGTACGTAGCGGGCGAAGAGGTCGGCGGCGCCGTCGGCCGTCCAGCCGCCGCGCTCCTCGAACCAGCGCGGCACGGTGAAGTGGTGCAGCGTGACCATCGGCCGCAGCCCGCGCTCGAACGCGCCTTCCACCATGCGCCGGTAGTGGGCCAGCGCGGCGCGGGAGAAGTGGCCGGGGGCGGGCTCGATGCGGGCCCACTCGATGGAGAAGCGGTAGTCGGTGAAGCCGAGGACGGCCATCAGGTCCATGTCCTCACGCCAGCGGTGGTAGCTGTCGGCGGCGTCGAGGCTGGGTTCCTTGATGTGGGGGGTGCCGCTGTGCTCCTTGTGCCACCAGTCGCTGTTGGTGTTGTTGCCCTCGATCTGGTGGGCGGCCGTGGAGGCGCCCCACAGGAAACCGTCGGGGAAGGGCGTGGAGGAGGCAGGCGTCATCGTCATGTCTTTCCTGGGTGGTGGGGGCGGGCCGCTCGTGCGGGGCGGCGCGGGCGTGGCGGGGAGAGGGGTCGCGGCGCTCGCCTCACCCCTTCATCCCGGCCGTGGCGAGGCCCTGGGTGAAGTGGCGCTGCATGGCGACGAAGACGAGCAGCACCGGCAGGACGATCAGGAAGGACCCGGCCATCAGCACCCCGTTCGCGCCGTTGGCCCGGTTGGGGTCGGTGGCGAAGGTCGCCAGCGCGACGGGGAGGGTGTACAGGTCGGGGTTGTTGGTCGCCACCAGCGGCCAGACGAAGTTGTTCCAGGACTGGAGGAAGGTGAGGATCGCCAGGGTCGCCAGCGCGGGCTTGACCAGCGGCAGCACGATCCGCCAGAAGATGTACCACTCGCCGGCGCCGTCCAGCCGGGCCGCGGCCAGCAGTTCGTCGGGGACGGAGAGCATGAACTGCCGCATCAGGAAGACCCCGAACGCCCCGGCGGCGAACGGCAGGACGAGACCGGCGTAGGTGTCGATCAGCCCCATCCGGCTCATCAGCACGAACAGCGGCAGCAGCATCAGGTTGCCCGGCACCATCAGGGTGCCCAGGACCAGGCCGAACAGCTTGCCGCGCCCGGCGAAGTCCAGTTTGGCCAGGGCGTAGCCGAGCATCGAGCAGAACAGCAGGTTGGAGACGGTGACCAGGGTGGCCACCACGGTGGAGTTGAGGAAGTACAGGGGCATGTCGAGCTTGTCGAGCAGCTCCTGGAAGTTGGCGAGGGTCCACTCGGTGGGGATCCACACCGGCGGGCTGGCCGCCAGTTCCGGCTTGGTCTTGAAGGCGGAGAGCGCCATCCAGACGAAGGGCGCCGCCATCACCAGCAGCCCGCCGGAGAGCAGGGCGTAGACCGCGGGCCTGCGCAGCCGGGATCCGGTGCCCGGCCGCCGGCCCGCCGGTTCCTTGCCGGGCCGCGCGTCCGCCGGGCGGGTCGCGCTCCGCGCGGGGTCGGGGAGAGGTGCGGTGCTCATCGGGTGTTGTCCTTCAGCAGACGGAGCTGGAGCACCGTGACGCCCATGATCACGACGAAGAGGACGTACGCCATCGCGCTCGCATAGCCCATGTGGAAGAAGTTGAAGCCCTCGCGGTACATGTTCAGCGAGACGGTGAGCGTGGAGTCGGCGGGCCCGCCCGCGGTCATCACGAACGGCTCCTCGAAGACGTTGAGATAGCCGATGGTGGTGATCACCGTGGCGTAGAGCAGGGTGGGCCGCAGCAGCGGGACGGTGACCCGGCGGAACTCCTGCCACAGGCCGGCCCCGTCGAGCCGGGCGGCCTCCCGGACGTCCGGCGGGATGGCCTGGAGCCCGGCGATGAACAGCACCATGACGGTGCCGAGGTTCCGCCAGACGGCCATGACGATCAGCGAGGGCATGGCGAGGGTGGTCGAGCCGAGGAAGTCCGGGGAGCCGAGGCCCACCTCCGCGAGGAGCCCGGCGACGAGCCCGTCGGCGGGGTCCAGCACGAAGCGCCAGACGACGGCGACGGCGACGATGCTGGTCACCACGGGGGCGTAGAAGCCGACCCGGAAGAAGGTCCGCATCCGGTCGATGCCGTTGTTGAGCAGCACGGCGACGACGAGGCCCGCGCCGATGGTCAGCGGCACCCCGGCGACCACGAAGTACACGGTGTTGAAGAGCGAGGTGAGGAAGCGCTCGTCGGCCAGCAGCTTCGTGTAGTTCTCCAGCCCGATGAACTCCGCCGAGAACGGGTCGGTGACGTGCGCCAGCCCGAAGTCGGTGAAGCTCATCACCAGGGTGGCGACGATCGGCAGTGCCATGAACGCCGCGAACAGCGCCAGGAACGGGACGGAGAACAGCCAGCCCGCGAGGTGCTGCCGGGCCACGCCGGAGCGGCGGCGGCGCCGCCCGGCCGGAGGGGTCGTGCCCTCCGGCCGGCCGGGCCGTCCGCCCGCTCCCGGCGGGCCGGCGGCGTCGCCGGCCGCGGCCGTGGTCGGGTCGGTGGTCGGGGAGGTCATGGGTTACTTCACGAGCCCCGCGGTCTCGGACTGCATCTTCTTCGCCGCCTGCTCGGGCGTGGCCTTGCCCTGGGTCACCGACTCGATCGCGGCGTCGATCTTGGAGGAGAACTGGGCCCACTCGGCCATCGCCGGGACGGCCTTGGCGTTCTCCATCTGCTCCCGGAAGACCTTCAGGTTCTCGTTGCCCGAGAGCCGCTTGTCGTCCCAGGCGGCCTGGTTGGCGGGCAGGTCGGTGGTGCGCTCGAACCAGTCGGCCTGGGTGTCCGCCTCGGAGAGGTAGGCGACGAAGTCGGTGGCGGCGGCCTTGTGCTCGCTCTTCTTGGAGATCACCAGCGAGGAGCCGCCCGCGAAGGAGGTGGCGGAGGCGTCGGCCGGGACGGGGGCCGCGGCCCACTTCCCCTTGAGCTGCGGCTGGTTGTCGGCGATGTTGGTGACCTGCCACGGGCCGGAGAAGAACATCGGCACGCTGCCGTTGCCGAAGTCCTTCACCACGTCGTAGCCGGGCTGGACGCTCTTCTTGGCGAAGCCCTTGTCGAAGTACGTGCGGTACTCCTCCAGGGCCTTCACGGCCGCGGGGCTGTCCAGGGCGGGCTTGCCGTCCTTGATCAGTTCACCGCCGGCCGAGTAGAAGAAGGGCAGCCAGTTCTGCCAGGCGTCGAGGTTGTAGGGCTGGAGGGAGATGCCCCACTTGGTGTCCGCCTTCTTCTGGTAGGCCTCCGCGAGGGCGGACAGCTCCTTCCAGTCGGCGGGCGCCTGGTCGATCCCGGCCTTCTCGGCGAGGTCGGTGCGGTAGTAGAGCACGCGGGTGTCGACGTACCACGGGACGCCGTAGGCCGTGCCGTCGACGACGTTGCCCTCCCAGGAGGCGGGGAAGAAGTCGTCCTTCGTGAACTTCCCGGTGTCCACCGGCTCCAGGACACCCAGCGAGGCGAACTCGCCCATGAAGGTGGAGCCCATCTGCATCACGTCGGGCAGGCTGCCGGCCGCGGCGGCGGAGACGAGCTTCTGGTGGGCGACGTCCCAGCCGACCGGGGTGACCTTGACGGTGATGTTCGGGTTCGCCTTCCGGTACTCCTTGGCGACGTCCACGAGCTTCTCGCCCTCGGCGCCCATGGCCCAGACGGTGAGGGTCTGCTTCTGGTCGGCGGCGACGTCCTCGCCTCCGGACCCGCCACAGGCGGACAGGGCGGCGACCGTCACGAGCGAGACGGCGACCGATGCGGTTCTGGCGGCGCGGTGCATGGACGGCTCCTTCGGGGTTCCCCGGCCGGGCGGGTGCGGGGGCACGACCGGGCGTGCCGCCGGGGAGGGATCTGGGATGAGAGGGGTGGTGGAGGGCTGAGGTGGGGGGCTGAGGTGGGGGCCCTGTACCGGGCTTCGGTACGGAGATTTTTGGCTGATGTATGCGCTACCTGTAAGCGCATACATCACTCTGGGGACCGGTTCCGGAAACCGCAAGAGGCGGTCAGGTAACGCTCCGATAACGGAATACGGGCCCCCCTGAGGGTGCCCGGGGACACCGGGCGGGGCCGCCGGACCGGCCGCTCCCGCCCGCCCGCGAACCCACGGCCGAGCCTAGGCGCCGACGGTCCGCCCCAGGTCACGCCGGGATCGCGGCGCCATTCCGGGACGGCGACCACCGGGCCCGGACGTCACGCGGGCCGTGGGACCGGCGACGAAGGGTGACGGCGGGGGTGATGCGAGGGTGGTGCGGGGGTGATGGCGAGAGGCAGCGGACACAGAGGGCGGGCCGGCGGCGAAGATCGGCCACTGAGAGACGCCTGACGGCAACCGGGCACGCCGGCGCCCCAGCGGCGGGTGGCCGCCCGTCGCCGCCCCGCCGTCCCGTTCGCCCCGCCGCCCCACCGCCCCGCCGCCCCGCCGTCCCGCCGTCCCGTTCGTCCCGCCGTCCCGCTATCCGCAGCCGCAGCTCGCCCGCCGGACCGGGGTGACCGGCAGCATCAGCGACACCGGCTCCCGGGTCCGGTCCGCCAGCCGCTGCGCGAGCAGGCCCACGGCCTCCTCCCCCATCCGCACCGTCGGCTGCCGCACCGTGGTCAGCGCCGGGCGGACCAGCCGGCTCAGCGGGATGCCGTCGAAGCCGGTCACCGCCATGTCGGCCGGCACCCGCACCCCGCGCCGCTCCAGCGCCCGCAGGGCGCCCACCGCCATCTGGTCGTTGGCGAAGACCAGCGCCCGCGGGGGCTCGCCGGCCCGGTCCAGCAGGACGTCGACCGCGCGGTCCCCCTCGGTCTGCGTCATCAGCGACGCCCGGTGGTCGGGCTCCGCGGGGACGGGGACCCCGGCGGCCAGGCACGCCTCCCGGTACCCCCGGAATCGCGCCTCCACATCCGGCGAGCTCTCCTCACTGCCGACGAACGCCAGCCGGCGCAGCCCGTGGTCCTCGATGAGATGGCGGGTGAGTTCCCGCTGGCCGTCCGCGTTGGCCACCTCGATGTGGTCGAGGTGGTCGATCTCGCGGGGGCCCGCCAGGATGACGACGGGCAGCCGCCGGGAGATCACCTCCAGGTCCTCGGTGGGCACGGTGCGCGCCAGCACGGCGAACCCGTCGACCCGCCCGGCGACCTTGGAGACCAGGCTCGCCGGACCGCCGTTCAGCGAGGCCGCGATGAGCAGCGCGTACCCGTGGCGGCGCGCGGCCCGCTCCATGCCGCGGATGATCTGGTCGGAGTAGAGCATCGCCGCGTCGTCGTCATCGCTCGCCTCGGCGCCGGCCTCGGCGTCCGGGTCGGCGTAGTCGGGGAAGCACAGGCCCAGCACTCCCGTGGAACGGCTGGCCAGCCCGCGCGCGTTGGCGCTGGGGACGTAGCCGAGCTCGCGCGCCGTCGCCAGCACGCGGTCGCGCGTCTCCCGGCGGACGGAGTCCGGGTTGCGGTACACCCGCGACACCGTCGCGATGGAGACGCCCGACCGCTGGGCGACGTCGTACACCGTGGGAGCTGCGCTCACCGGACCACCTGGGATTCGAAGCGGTTGTGCGGATGGTTGCACCATGAAAGCGCATTCACCCTAGGTCGTGCCGCCGGAATCGGGCAAGGAGGGGCAGGTCACCCGGGGTCCCGCCGCGCTGCGGCCGGGCAGCCGCCTCGGGCGGCGCCCGGGGAGCGGGGGCGCGGCGCGGGCATCCGGCACCCGGGGCGGGCCCGCGGGCGGGGACGGGAATCGCCACGAGAACACGTCAGAACACATCGCGCAGGGTGTCCAGCAGGCGCGCGATGTTCGCCTCGTCGCGCCGGTAGTAGGTCCACTTGCCCCGCCTGGTGGCGATGACCAGTCCCGCCTGCCGCAGCGTCGCGAGGTACTGCGAGGTGGTCGACTGCCCCAGGCCCGTGCGCCGCTGGATGTCACTGACACAGACGCCGATCTCGGCGTCACCCGCCTCCTGCCCGGGGAAGCTCATCGGGTCCTTGAGCCACACCAGCATCTGGCGGCGGGCGGGGTTGGACAAGGCCCGGAACACAGCCAGCAACTCAGCTTCCTCGAACACGGCGACGATCCTAACCCAGTAACACATTGACAATCCGCGATATGACGATCCAAGATTGCCGCATGCCAACTTCCATGCGCGCAGCCGAACTCGTCCGCTTCGGCGATCCGGACACCGCGTTCACCCTCCGGGAGCTGCCCGTACCCACCCCCGGCCCCGGCCAGGTGCTGGTGCGGGTGATGGCGACCTCCGTCAACCCGCTCGACCTCCAGACCCGGCGTGGCGACTACCGCGACCACCTGCCGTTGCCCGCCGTGATCGGCAACGACGTGTCCGGTGTGGTCGTCGGCAACGGCCCCGGCGCGAACGATTTCCGGCCGGGTGACGAGGTCTGGTACCTGGCACCGATCTTCGCCGGGCAGGGCACCTACGCCGGGTACCACGTGATCGACCAGGACCTGGTCGCACGCAAGCCGGCGCAGCTGTCACACGTCGAAGCCGCCGGTCTCACCCTGGTGGGCATGACGGCGTGGCAGGCGCTGGCCGAGCGCGCCGGACTGCGGGCCGGTGAGCGGGTCCTGGTGCACGGAGGAGCCGGCGGGGTCGGCTCCGCGGCCGTCCAGGTGGCCGTCGCGCTGGGAGCCGAGGTCGTGACCACCGCACGGGCGGAGCACCACGCGTTCGTCGGCGCGCTGGGAGCCTCCACCGCGATCGACCACTCGGCCGGTGATTACGTGCCGCAGGTCCGCGCACTCGGCGGGGTGGACGTCGTGCTGGACACCGTCGGCGGGGACACCCTCAGCCGCAGCCCGGAGGTCCTGGCCGACCATGGCCGTGTGGTGTCGATCGTGGACATCCCGCAGCCGCAGAATCTGCTGGCCGCGTGGGCCGTGAACGCGACCTACCACTTCCTCTTCGTCGGCCCCGGCCGGGCGGGGCTCGAAGCGCTCGGCCGCCTGGTCGAGCAGGGCAGGCTCAAGCCCGTGATCGGTGCCGTGTTCCCGCTGTCCGAGATCGCCCAGGCGCACCAGCTGCTGGAGAGCGGCACCACCGCCGAGGGCCACCGGCGCCCCAACGGCAAGATCGCCATCACCGTCCACCAGCAGGGCGAGAGCCCCGCACCGCACGGCGCCTCGGCCTGAGCGGCACAGCCGGCCCGGGCCGGGCCGGCTGCCACGCCCCGCACGCGGGGTCGCGCGCCGCCGGGCCACACGCCCCCGCCCCGCGCGCCGGCCGGGCGTCCCGTCCCCGTGATCCCACGGCCCTGACCACCACCAGCGGGGCCCACTCTCCCCCGCGCCCGCTCCCCCGAGGCCGTCCTGCCCGAACCGGCCGCACCGCCGCACCGCCGCACCACAGCCTCCGCCCGGCCCAGCCCCCACCGCCTCGACGCCCTCCCCCACCCCCTTGACGCCTCGTCCTGCCCGATATCGGGCAGAAATGTTGCACAAGGGAGAGCCCGGCCCGCAGTATCGCTCTGTGCTCGAACAACCCGCGTCCCACCACGACCTCGTGGACCACCTCGTCCGCACCACGCCGCTGCGGCGCGGCGAGGCGGTCCGGGTGATCCTCGACGTCCTCGCGTACTTCGACGAACCCGTCGAGGAGTTCGTCCGCCGCCGCCACCGCGAACTGCGGTCCGGCGGACTCGGGAACGACGCGGTGTTCGAGCGCATCGCGGCGGAGTTGCCGCACCGCGCGGTGGCCCCGCCCACCCTCACGCTGCGGCAGCTCCGCCGCATCGTCTACGGCTGAGCGCGCGTCCCGCGCCCCCGCGCGCCCCGCCAACCGGCGGACACCCAGCGGCCGCCCGCCCGCCACGGCCGCCCGGGGAGAGAGCACCCGAGAACACCCGAGGACACCGGAGGACCCAGTATGTGCGGAATCGTGGGATACATCGGCAAACGTGACGTGGCCCCGCTGCTGCTGGAGGGGCTCCAGCGGCTGGAGTACCGCGGTTACGACTCCGCGGGCATCGCCCTGCACGGCAGCGGCACCGGCCGGGCCGGCGGCCTGCGCACCGCCAAGGCCAAGGGGCGGGTGCGCGACCTGGAGGCGAAGCTCCCGCCGCGGTTCGCCGGGACCGCCGGCATCGCCCACACCCGCTGGGCCACCCATGGCGCGCCCAGCGACGAGAACGCCCACCCGCACCTGGACGACGCCGGCCGCGTCGCCGTCGTCCACAACGGGATCATCGACAACGCCGCCGAGCTGCGCGCCCGGCTCACCGCCGCCGGGGTCGTCTTCGCCTCCGAGACCGACACCGAGGTGCTGGCCCACCTCATCGGCCGCGCCGAGGCGGAGACCCTGGAGGAGAAGGTCCGCCACGCCCTCCGCCACATCGAGGGCACCTACGGCATCGCCGTGCTCCACGCCGGCTTCCCCGACCGGATCGTCGTCGCCCGCAACGGCTCCCCGGTGGTCCTCGGCATCGGGGAGAAGGAGATGTTCGTCTCCTCGGACGTGGCCGCGCTGGTCAGCCACACCCGCCAGGTGATCACTCTCGACGACGGCGAGATGGCCACCCTCACGGCGGACGACTACCGCACCTACACCACCGAGGGCAGCCGCACCGCCGCCGCCCCGACCACGGTGGAGTGGGAGGCGGAGTCCTACGACATGGGCGGCCACGACACCTATATGCACAAGGAGATCTCCGAGCAGGCCGACGCCGTGGACCGCGTGCTGCGCGGCCGTATCGACGACCGCTTCGCCACCGTGCACCTCGGCGGACTCAACCTGGACGCGCGCGAGGCCCGCGCCGTGCGCCGGGTGAAGATCCTCGGCTGCGGCTCGGCGTACCACGCCGGCCAGATCGGCGCGCAGATGATCGAGGAGCTGGCGCGCATCCCGGCGGACGCCGAACCCGCCAGCGAGTTCCGCTACCGCAACCCCGTGGTGGACCCGGACACCCTCTACATCGCCGTCAGCCAGTCCGGCGAGACGTACGACACCCTCGCCGCCGTGCAGGAGCTGAAGCGGAAGGGCGCCCGGGTCCTCGGCGTCGTCAACGTCGTGGGCAGCGCGATCGCCCGGGAGACGGACGGCGGCGTCTACGTCCACGCCGGGCCGGAAGTCTGCGTCGTCTCCACCAAGTGCTTCACCAACACGGCGGTGGCCTTCGCCCTGCTCGCCCTCCACCTGGGGCGGATCCGGGATCTGTCGGTCGCGGACGGCCGCCGGATCATCGACGGGCTGCGCCGCCTCCCCGGGCAGATCGAGGAGATCCTCCGCGGCGAGGAGCGGATCGCGAAGCTGGCCGCGGCGTACGCGGATGCGAAGAGCATGATGTTCGTCGGCCGGGTGCGCGGCTTCCCCGTGGCGCGCGAGGCCTCGCTGAAGCTCAAGGAGGTCTCCTACATCCACGCCGAGGCCTATCCGGCGTCGGAGCTCAAGCACGGCCCGCTGGCCCTGATCGAGCCCGCCGTGCCGACCGTCGCCATCGTCCCGGGCGACGACCTGCTGGAGAAGAACCGGGCCACGCTGGAGGAGATCAAGGCGCGCAGCGGCCGCATCCTGGCGGTGGCGCACGTGGAGCAGGAGAAGGCGGACGACACGATCGTGGTGCCGGCGAACGAGCCGGAACTCGACCCCGTCCTGCTGGGCATCCCGCTGCAACTGCTCGCCTACCACACGGCGCTGGCGCTGGGCCGGGACATCGACAAGCCGCGCAACCTGGCGAAGTCCGTGACCGTCGAGTAGACCTCCGGCGCCGGTGGACGACCCGCCGCGCACCCGGCGGGGACGGATCGGACCGGGAGCCGGCGTAAGCGCCTCGTCCCAGGGCTCCCGCGGCCTGGCCCGGGGCGAACACCTGGCCGGTGACGGCGGGCCCGGGCGGCGCCTGGCGGCGGGGGCCGGCCCCCGCGCGTGCCACCATACGCGCGGGGGGCGGTCTCCCCCGGGGACCGGCACCGCCCTGTGCGCCGGCCCGGTTGCCGCCCGCCCGGTGACCGTCACGTCCGAACGGCGGCACTGTCTGTCAAATACCCGCTGGCAGCAGCGATTTCACCCCCACCCGCGAGTATTTTGTGACCGGGACCGCATCGTGACCGCGCGGATCCCGGACCGGCGGTCCGGGCGCCGTCGGCCCATGAAGGACGCACCGGGCAAC
The DNA here is from genome assembly GCF_012034935.1 of Streptomyces zingiberis. Taxonomy (GTDB): domain Bacteria; phylum Actinomycetota; class Actinomycetes; order Streptomycetales; family Streptomycetaceae; genus Streptomyces; species Streptomyces zingiberis. The sequence goes on along the minus strand of NZ_JAATEN010000015.1, from coordinate 39,382 downwards.
CCGGGGGGACACGGGTGGGAACGGCCTCACGCTCACGCGGCGCGCGCACCTGCCCGGGGTGAGGGGCACCGTACGTGACGACCGTCCCCGAAGGGCACGTGTCCTGGCTCAGCGCCCGGAGTGCCTGAAGGCTCAGAGCACTGGAGGCCGCCCAAGGCGGGTCATGGCCCACACCGTGGACCAGCGCAGGGGACGGCGCGGTCCACAGGCGGTGCGCCAGCCCTCCGCGAAACCCGCGAACCAGGCGCGCAACCCCGGCGCGTCACGTGTACGTGCCACCGTCAGTGCCACCCACACACCCAGGTAAACGGGTACGAGCGGCGCCGGGAGGTGACGGCGGGCCAGGTAGACCCGGTTGCGGGCATTGGTGCGGTAGTAGATGGCGTGACGGGTGGGCGAGGTGCGGGGGTGCTGGAGAAGGAGGTCCGGAGCGTAGAGGATCTTCCACCCCGCATCCATCGCCCGCCAGGCCATGTCCGTCTCCTCGTGTGAGAAGAAGAAGGCGTCGGGCCAGTGGCCGACCTGCTCGAGCATCTTCCCCGACAACACGTGCGCTCCGCCCAGGAACGCCGTCACCCGCCCCCCGCGCATCGGGTTGCCGGAGCACAGGCGCGGGACGTGGCGGCGCTGGGTGAACCCGGTCTCGTCCGCAATCCGGAACCCGACGATTCCCAGTCGCGGGTCGGCCTCGTACAGCTCCACGATCCGCTTGAAATCGGTGTCGGAGACCAGCAGCCCGTCGTCGTCCAGGTCCAGGACGAGATCCATGTCCCGCAGATGCTCCAGGGCGACGTTCCGGCCGCCGGTCACCCCCAGGTTCTCAGCGAGTTCCACCGTCTCCACCCAGTGCGGCAACCCCAGGTCGGCGAGCGAGCACCCGTTGCCGACGACCACCGTGCGTGTCGCAGGCGTGGTCTGCGAACGGACGGAGGACAGCAGCGCCGCCAGTTCCATGGGGCGGGTCCCCATGGTGAGGATCGCGACACCCAGCGCCATACCCACTCGAACTCACTCTCAGGGAAAACGCGAAATGAACTCCGTACCGCGGCAGCGTAACGCCCCTTCCCTGCACGAACGTGCCGTCAACCTGTCCACCCTCAAGAACGGCCGCGCCAAGGCGATCCGATTCACTGCCCTCACCCGCATCTGCGAAGTGCTCCCATGCCGGCCCGGCGGCCCGCTGAGCCATCGGACGGGTGAAGCCCTTGTCGCGCGGCTTATGGCCCTCGGCGCGGAGCTGTTCGAAGTGCGTCGATGTAGCGGGGGACAGGATGATGGCGTATCGGCCCGCGCCGCGAGTCTGCGTGGCGGGATCCGCGACGATCGCGCCCGCACGAGTTGAAACCCACCGTTCTCATCGTGGCGGCGTGCCACTCCCGTGGGGCTCCCGGGACCGCGGCGCGACCGCGCGGGCGCGGCGGAGGGCGGAAACCGGCCGCCGGACCGGTTTCCGGCGAGGCGTGAAAGAAGCGTCCGGGGGCGTACGGAGGCACGGGGGCGTTTCAAACGGCGGATCGGCGTGCGGACCCCGCCCGGCCTGCGTGACGAACGACCGGGAACGGCGCGAAGCCACCAGAGGTGACGTCATGGCCCCGGGGGTGACCATCAGGGCATGGGCGGACCGGGCGGCGGCGTCCGCCGGGGCCGGCCGGCGGTCCGTCAGGGCACGGTGACGACCGGGCGGCGGGCCCGGCGGGCGAGCCGTCCGGCGACCGACCCGAAGAGGCGCCCCGCCAGCCCGTGCGTGGTGCCCACGACGATGGCGTCGGCGGCGTACTCCTGGCCGACCTCCTCCAGTTCGTGGCAGATGTCCCCGCCCCGCTCGACCAGGATCCACGGGATCCCGGTGAGATGGTCGGCGCAGGCCAGCTCCAGACCCAGCACCTCGGTGCGGTGATCGGGGACGTCGACGAAGACGGGGGGCTCGCAGCCGGCCCAGACAGTGGCCGGGAGCCGGTTGGCGACATGGACGATGATCAGACCGTTGCCGGTGCGCCGGGCCATGCCGATGGCGTAGGCGAGGGCGCGCTCGCTGGAGGTGGAGCCGTCGAAGCCGACGACGACCCCGTGGAGGAAGGCGGGGTCGTGGAGTACGCGCGTCTGTTCCGCCGACTCCGGGTGCGCCAGGGGATCGGCGACCCTCTTGCGGTCGGCGGGTTCTGGGATCTCGTGACCGGCCATCGGAATCTCGGCGAAGACAGTCCTCTTGGGAGGGAACGACGGTTGGCGGCCGAGCGGTCGCAGGGGCGGATAGTCCGGGAATCATCTTCCCAAGCCCGTACCCCCAAGGGTACGGCGACTTCGCGCGCCTGCCCAGGCTCCGCCGCCCGGCGGCTCGGAAGCCCCCACCGGCGCGGCCGCTGGTGCGGCTGTCCCGGGAGCATGCCGGAGGAGGGCCCGGAGCGCAATGCCTTCCGGCCACCCGGTGTGGCGGACATCCGGCGGGCGGAGGGACGACCGGGACGGCGGTCGCCGCGCGAGCCGGGCGCGCGCGGAGGCAGAACCGGCGCAGAGCCGTGGGGAGCCCGCGCGGAAGGGGGCTTGCGGGGCACCGGCGGGGGAAGGGCCCCGCGCGGGGAGCGCGAGCGGCGGCAGGCCGCCCCACCTCGTCCGGCGGCGCGGCGCGGGCCCACGCCACCGCGCCCGGAACGGCTCACGGGAAGGCTCACGGGAGGGCTGCGGGAGTGACCCGGGGACGGCGTGGCGGCGGGCCCCGGAAGGACCCTCCCGCAGGCTCGGCGCCCCGCACCGTCACCCGCCCGTCACCCGCATGCAGGGGGCGCACGGGCGGCGCACACACGCGCGCGCAGCTTAGTCCGTACACCCACCTGACCCGAACTGGTGGTCACACTCCTTTTCAGCCAACTTCGCGCCCCCGTACACCCGTTGCCGAACAGCGCCCCCGCCCCCCTTCCCACCTGCGAAGAAAGGACCGGAGCCGGCCCGCACTCCCTACGGCGGCGGCTTGTTGGCCACGGGGCCCACTTCCCAGCGACGCCGTCGAGTGCGACGCTTCGTGATCGAATGCTTTACGCCAAGTTGCCATGTCGACTTAGCGGTGGGTGGTGAACTTGTCTCGCCGACCACATCGGACACAGTAGATTCGATCTTGGCCATTCACGGCGGGGGACTCGTGCAGGACCGAGGGGAAACGTGCAGGTTCGACACTATCGAGGAGCTGCGACCACCAAGGGGGGCTTAGTGCCATGAGCCAGGACTCCACGACCGTACCGGAGGCCGCCCGGAAGCTCTCCGGCCGCCGCCGCCGGGAGATCGTCGCAGTGCTGCTCTTCAGCGGCGGCCCCATATTCGAGAGCTCCATCCCGCTTTCCGTATTCGGTATCGACCGCCAGGACGCCGGTGTTCCCCGCTACCGGCTTCTGGTGTGCGCCGGTGAAGAGGCTCCCCTCCGCACCACCGGGGGTCTCGAACTGACCGCGCCGTACGGCCTGGAGGCACTCGCCCGCGCCGGGACCGTCGTGGTCCCGGCCTGGCGGTCGATCACGTCGCCACCACCACAGGAGGCACTACAGGGGCTGCGCAGAGCCCATGAGGAGGGCGCCCGCATCGTCGGGCTGTGCACGGGCGCCTTCGTGCTCGCCGCGGCCGGCCTGCTCGACGGCCGGCCCGCCACGACCCACTGGATGTACGCCCCGACGCTCGCGAAGCGCTACCCGTCGGTCCACGTGGACCCCCGGGAACTCTTCGTCGACGACGGGGACGTGCTGACCTCCGCCGGGACGGCCGCCGGCATCGACCTCTGCCTGCACATCGTGCGGACGGACCACGGCGCCGAGGCCGCCGGGGCGCTCGCCCGCCGTCTGGTGGTACCGCCCCGGCGCACCGGCGGCCAGGAGCGCTACCTGGACCGGTCGCTGCCGGAGGAGATCGGCTCGGATCCGCTCGCCGAGGTCGTCGCCTGGGCGCTGGAACACCTCCACGAGCAGTTCGACGTGGAGACCCTGGCGGCCCGCGCCTACATGAGCCGGCGCACCTTCGACCGCCGCTTCCGGTCGCTCACCGGCAGCGCGCCGTTGCAGTGGCTGATCACCCAGCGGGTGCTCCAGGCCCAGCGGCTGCTGGAGACCTCCGACTACTCCGTGGACGAGGTCGCCGGCCGCTGCGGCTTCCGGTCGCCGGTCGCGCTCCGCGGCCACTTCCGGCGGCAGCTCGGCTCCTCCCCCGCGGCGTACCGGGCGGCCTACCGGGCCCGGCGGCCGCAGGGCGGCGAGCGCCCGGAGCGTCCCGACCGCCTCGACCGGCACGACCGTCCGGCGGGCCCCGAGGGCGCCGGGCCGGAAGGGGCCGCCTCGCTGGCGGCGCTGCGGCGCGCGGCCGCCGTCCAGCACGGCGCGCCCCACCCCGCGCCGGTGGCGGAATCCTCCCCGCCGGAGCAGGAGGCGTACGCCGGACGGTTCGTGGAGCACGGCGGAAGGGCGGTGAGCAGGTCCACCGTGCCCGGTCAGCGCGACCGGCCCGTAGGGTGAGGGCCATGAACGACCGGATGGTGTGGATCGACTGCGAGATGACCGGCCTCTCGCTGGAGCACGACGCGCTGATCGAGGTGGCCGCCCTGGTCACCGACTCGGAGCTGAACGTGCTGGGTGACGGGGTGGACATCGTCGTGCGCCCGCCCGCCGAGGCGCTGACAACGATGCCGGAGGTGGTGCGCGAGATGCACACCGCCTCCGGCCTCCTCGCGGAACTCGACGGCGGCACGACGCTGGAGGAGGCGCAGCGCCAGGTGCTCGCCTACGTCCGCGAGCACGTGCCGGAGCGCGGCCGGGCCCCGCTGTGCGGCAACTCCGTCGGCACCGACCGGGGCTTCCTCTCCCGGGACATGCCCGACCTGGAGAGCTATCTGCACTACCGGATCGTGGACGTCTCCTCGATCAAGGAGCTGGCCCGCCGCTGGTTCCCGCGGGCCTACTTCAACAGCCCGGACAAGAGCGGCAACCACCGGGCGCTCGCGGACATCCGGGAGAGCATCGCCGAGCTGCGCTACTACCGGGAGGCGGTCTTCGTACCCGCCCCCGGCCCGGACTCGGCCACCGCCAAGGCCGTCGCGGCCAAGCACACCGTGTCCGCGGAGCGGCGGACCGCGGACGGCTGAGGCCACCCGGCCGCCGCTCCGGCCCCACCACCGGCCGCCCCGGCTCCGGCTGCACGCCGGACGCCGGGGTCGCCGGTGTCCCGGCCCGTCCGGTGGCCGGCGGGGCGCCGGAGCGACGAGGTGTGGGGGACGCCGGGGTGCCGGGGTGCCGGTCTTCTCACCGGTGACCGCAGGGCGGGCCTCCCCCGCCGACGGACGACGGGCCGCCACACCCCTGACCGGCAGGGGAGCGCCGGCCCCGGCCTGACGGCTCCCGGCCTGCCCGCCCGAAGCCTGGCGCGAGCGCCGCTGCGGAACGTGTACACTTTTTCTCGGCCGGTTCGACCGGTCGCGGTGGGTATAGCTCAGCTGGTAGAGCACCTGGTTGTGGTCCAGGATGTCGCGGGTTCGAGTCCCGTTACTCACCCTTGATGATCAGCCGCCGACCTGCGGAGACGGGTCGGCGGCTGATCTTTTTCCGTGTCCGGCCAAACGATGGCCAAACGATGGCCGGACGAGTCCCGGCGCCCCTCCCCGCTCCCCTGGGCGACTCTCCGCTCCGGATGGCGTCCGCCCGGGCGGCTCCGTCCAGCGGCGCCCCGCTTGTCCACAGCCCCTTCACGCAGAGGGCACTCCCCGTAAGCTGACAGTGACGAGCCGCACCGAGGAGTGGGGCACGCCGTGAGATCGCCGGTGCGTCCGCATCGCTGTTCTCCTCACGGCCCTCCACCCCACGCGTCAAGCGGAGGACGCACGTTTCCCGACGGGGGGCAACCATGGCGGGACAGAGCACCATCGGCGACCGGATCCGCGCCCTGCGGGAGTTCCGCGATGTCACGCAGGAGGAGCTGGCCGCGCGGTCCGGCATCCACGTCGACACCATTCGCAAACTGGAGCAGGGGCAACGCCGGTCGGCGCGGCTCACCACGCTGCGCGCCATCGCGGCGGCCCTGGACACGGAACTCGAACGTCTCCTCGGCAGCCCGACCGTGACCTCGCGCCCACCCGAGGACCGGACCGGCGGGCTCCTCGCCCTGCGCGACGCGATCCAGGACGTCACCGGCCTGCCGGGAGTACCGGTGGACGACGCATCGGACGCACCGCCCGACAAGGACGCGTGGGCCGACGCCGTGCGCGAGGCGACAGCGCTCTACTGGCAGGGCGGTTACAGCACCCTGGCCGGCCGGCTCCCCCTCCTGCTCCACGAGGGGCGGGCCGTCGCGAGGGAGGCCACGGCGGCGGAAGCGCCCCGGGTGTGGGCCGGACTCGCCCTCGCCTATCAGCTCGCGGCCTCGCTGGCGACGCAGGCGGGGCACACCGCGTGGGCGTTCCAGGCGGTGGAAGCCCAGCTTCACGCCGCCGCCCGGGCCTCGGATCCCCTCATGGCGGCGATGGGGGTCTCCACCCTCTCCTGGGTGTTGCTGCGTCAGGGGCGCTGGGAGGAGGCCCAGCGGGTCGCGGAACGGAAGGCCGAGGAGATCGAGCCGGTGTTCCGGAAGGCGACGAAGGCTCAACTGGCCGTCTACGGGAACGTGCTGCTCGCCGCGGCGATCCCAGCCGCGCGGCGCGGGCGGGGGGACGAGGCCGATGAGTTCCTGAACCTGGCGGAGGCCACGGCCGTGCGCTCGGGGCCACTCCGCTCGTACGGGACCGCGTTCTCGCCGGTGGACGTGAGGACCCAGCAGGTGAACGCCGCACTCGCCGGGGAGACACCCGAACCGGGCAAGGCCCTGATGCTCGCGGCGCGGGTGGAGCTGCCGGCGATCTCCCGGCCGGTACACAGCGCCGCTCACCGCGTGGACGTGGCTCAGGCGCGGTATCAGTCGGGGGACTGCGAGGGCGCTCTGGCCACCCTGCTGGAGGTGGAGCGGGACCAGCCGGAGTGGATCCGGTATCAGACCCTGGCGACCTCGACGGTACGGGAGATGCTGGAGACCTCACGCCGCCGGAACTGCGCCCTGCGCAACCTGGCGGCGCGGCTCGGAGTGGATCCGAGCCTGTGAAGAAGTAGGACGGCGCGTCCCACCGGGGCCCGGCCCAGGGGCCCGGATGGTGAACTCCGCCCCTGGCCGGGTAACCGCGCCACTCCATAGCGTGTTCACGAACGAGGTGCCCGGACCACCGTCCTGACAGGAAACGGCCGGCACCGCCCTCTCGGAGAACGCGGCAAGGAGCGACCCATGGAATCGAGCATCGCGCCGTCGGCGGCCTGGCGCCCGCCCATCCACCACGAGATGCAGCGGGTGGGTATTCACTGGGACGCCGTCAGGGCCCCGTCGTACCTCGGGGACCGGGCGCTGGCGCTGCTCGGGGACGTGTGCGGCGGGGTCATCGGGGACGGGTATCTGCACCGGGTGATCTGGCTGGTGCCACCGGGGACGGCGGCCCGCTGGGACCGGCTCCCGGCGGTGGACGTCTACGGACCGGCCTGCTGGCTGGAGGTCCCGTCCGCCGGGCACACCCGGGGCCGCAGCCCGTTCTGGAAGGTCGAGCCCACGCCCCGGCTCCACACCGACCCCGAACAGTTGCACACCGCCCTGAACCGCGTCATCGCGGAGACCCACGGGCCCAGGACGGCAGGGGTACGCGCGGCCGGAACCCGGCAGGCGGAGACGGGGAAGGGCGAGCCCGGGCCGGCCGGCGCCACCGCCCACCGGCCCGAGGCGGCGGGGCGATGAAGCAGTGCGCAGGGTGCGAACGGACCGACGCGCTGGTGCGGGTGGCCACCAGGTCCGGCGCATCCGGCCCCGGCATCACCCTCTACGCCTGCCCCCTCCACCTGCCGGAATATCCACCACTCCCGGGGGCCGACGAGATCGCGCTCATCGAATCGGTCACCCACGCCCGCCGGGAGGAGGAATCCCGGCAGAGGCGAGGGCAGGGAAGGCGGCGCGGCGGGGCGGCCCGGTCCTGACCGCCCCGCCGAAGGGACCGCCGCGACCCGCCGCGACCCGCCGCCCCCGCGCGGACGGGCTGGGATCGGGCGACGCGCTCCTGGTCCGCGCGCCCGTCGGCTCGCGTGTACCTGGTTCACGCCCCCGTTCTCGGCACACCCCTGGATCACGCGTCGCTGGTTCGCACGTCGCTGATTCGCGCGCCGCCGGCCCGCACACCGCTGGTGCGTACCCGCCCGGCCCGGCGACTCCGGGTCCGCGCCGGGTCCGGGGTGGGCTGGGCTGGGCTGGGCTGGAGCGGGCTGGGGTGGGCGCGGCCGGCTCCCCTCGCGGTCGGCCGCGCCCTGGTTCCGGTCAGCGCCGGGCCGCGGCCAGCGCCGCTTCCACCTTCTCGACCTGGGCCGGCGTCCCGGGGTCCTCCGCGATGCCTTCGACGCCGACACCCGGATCGGCCATGTACGGACCCCCGTAGGCCGGCGTGTCCGGCTGGAAGCGCCAGCTGTCGGCCAGCGTGCCGGCGTCCACCGTGTCCCAGCCGAGCCTGTCGAGCAGCCGCGTGGCCTGCTCCTTCGCGTCCGCGTCGTCGCCCGCGATCGGCAGGGCGCTGCGGTCCGGGTCGCCCGAGGGGCGCGCGTTGCCGAGGAGGTGGCCGAAGTAGATGTTGTTGAAAACCTTGACCACCTTCGCGCCCGCGAGGTGCCCCTGGACCAGCTCGCTGCTCGTGATCTCGTCCGCGTCCAGCTCGGGGAAGTCCCCGTCGCGCTGCGGGTAGTAGTTCAGCGTCTCCAGCACCACCTTGCCGGCCAGCAGTTCGGCCGGCACCTCGCGGTACGCCTTGAACGGGACGGAGAGGACCACGAGGTCCCCGTCGGCCGCCGCCTCCTCCGCGGTTCCGGCCCGCGCCCGGTCGCCCAGTTCCTGGACGAGCCCGACCAGCGTCTCCGGCCCCCGGGAGTTGCTGACCACCACCTGTAGCCCGGCCTCGATCGCGAGCCGCGCCACGGTGGAGCCGATGTTTCCGCTGCCGATGAGTCCCAGTGTCGTCATGCCGGACCCAACTCCCGGGACCACGACGGGGATTCCCGCAACCGTGCGCGAAATTCGGTCATTGACGCCCGGCCGGTACCGGCGCCGGTCAGGGCCGGGGCGGCGGGTCCGGCCACTGGTCCCCGGGGCCTGGCGGTCGCGGAGGCGGAGGCCGCCGGACCGGCCCGCGTCCTCCGCTCCCGGCACCGGCCGGGACCGCTCGGGCGGAGGCCGGCTCAGGGGCGGGACCTCGCTCAGGGCGGGACCTCGCTCAGGACGAGGCTTCCCTCAGGACGAGGCCCGCCGGATCAGTTCCGTCGGGAGGACGACCTGATGGCCCGTCGTCTCGCGGGCGCCGATCTGCTGGAGCAGCACCCGGGCCATCGTGCGTCCCATCTCCTCTATCGGCTGGCGGACGCTGGTCAGCGGCGGGTCCATGTGGCGGGCGACGGGCGAGTCGTCGAAGCCGACGAGCGCCACGTCCTCCGGGATGCGGTGGCCCGCCTCGCGCAGCACCTGGCGGGCGCCGGAGGCCATCACGTCGGAGGCGCAGAAGACGGCGTCGAGGTCCGGGCGGCGCTCCAGCAGCCGGCGCATGGCGCGGCGGCCCCCCTCCTCGGTGAAGTCGGCCCGTTCGACCAGCGTCTCGTCCGGTTCGCCGCCGGAGGCCGCGATCGCCTGGCGGTAACCGTCGAGACGGCACTGGGCCACGTACATGTCGAGCGGGCCGGTGATCGTCGCCACCGTCCGCCGGCCGCGCCCGAGCAGGTGCTCGACGGCGGCACTCGCCCCGCCGACGTTGTCGGAGTCGACGTACGGCACGGACTCGCCGGCCGCGCGGCGGCCGCTGAGCACTGCGGGCATCTCGAGCTCCTCCAGCAGGTCCGGGAGAGGGTCGTCGGCGTGGACGGAGACGAGCAGCACCCCGTCCACCCGGTGCGCGCCGAGGAACTGGGTGAGGCGGTGGCGCTCCTTCGGGGTGCGGATGAGGGTGAGCAGGAGCTGGATCTCCGTCTCGGCCAGCTCGGTGGAGATGCCCCGGATGATGTCCGAGAAGTACGGCTCGGCGAAGAGGCGGGTCTCCGTCTCGGGGATGACCAGGGCGACCGCGTCGGTGCGGTTGGCCGCGAGCGCACGCGCCGCCCGGTTCGGCACATAGCCCAGTTCGGCGATGGCGCTCTCCACGAGCGTCCGGGTCCGTTCACTCACCCGGGGAGAACCGTTGATCACGCGGGAGACGGTGCCGCGGCCGACTCCGGCGCGCGCGGCAACCTCCTCCAGGGTGGGCCGTCCCCCGTGTTTCCTCGTCATCGGCATGGTGCGCCTCCCGCTGGCAGCCGTGTCCGTGGCTGTTGGACCATTCAACATCACTCCCCCGTCGGCACGTTCCGCTGACGCGGCCTTGACACTCTCCCACCGGAGCCGTGAACCTTCAGGGCATCGCCGTGAGAGCGCTCTCACGCAGTATCGCCCAGTCGGTCGTCCACCTCTCGCCATGACCCGGCCGGGCTCCGCCGGCCTGCGCGCGCACCGTCCGCGCCGCCCGTGGAGCGACCGGGGGCCGGCCGCGGCCCGGGAATCCCACGAGAGGGCGAGGAGGATGCCATGCGCAGGTCAGCCCACACCTCAGACCACCCATCGGCCGGCGGAGCGGGCCGCTCCGCACCACTCCTCCGGCGCACCGACGCCTGGACGCTCGCGGCGGCGCTCGGCGCCGGACCGCCGGCGGGCCGCGCCGACGACGGCGGAGGCGCGGCGGACGGCACGGGTGGCGGGAGAGACGGCCGGACGGTCGTGACGATCGGCGTCCACGGAGTCTTCGGCCACAAGCGGGCCGGTGCCGTGAAGGGGTGACCGGGTGCGTCCCCGCCCGGCGAAGCCCTCCGGGGCCCATTCCGGCGGCGCCCCGCCCGGCCCCGCCGCCCTCCGCACCGGCCCGCGCTCCTCCGTACCGGCCCGCGGCCCTCCATTCCGGTCCGGTCCCGCCGGGACGGCCTCGGCCGTCTCCGGCCGTCCCCGTCCGTCATCGTCCGTCCCCGTCCGTACCCGTCCGCACCTTCATCTGGGAGCGATTCCATGACCGTTGCCGACTCCGCGCCGACCGGTGAGCGCCGCTTCCCGCCCGGATTCCTCTGGGGCACCGCCACCTCCGCCTACCAGATCGAGGGGGCCGTACGGGAGGACGGCCGCACCCCCTCCATCTGGGACACCTTCTCCCACACCCCCGGGAAGACGGACGGCGGCGACACCGGGGACACCGCCACCGGCCACTACCACCGATGGCGCGAGGACGTGGAACTGATGCGGCGCCTCGGCTACGGCGCCTACCGGTTCTCCGTGGCCTGGCCCCGCGTCCAGCCCACCGGCCGGGGCCCGGCCGACCGGCGGGGGCTCGACTTCTACCGTGCCCTGGTGGACGGGTTGCTCGCGGCCGGCGTCCGCCCGGCCCTCACCCTCTACCACTGGGACCTGCCCCAGGAGCTGGAGGACGCGGGCGGCTGGACCGAGCGCGACACGGCGCACCGTTTCGCCGACTACGCCCACCTCGTCGCCGAGGCGCTCGGTGACCGCGTGGAGCTGTGGACCACCCTCAACGAGCCCTGGTGCAGCGCCTTCCTCGGGTACGGCTCCGGGGTGCACGCCCCCGGGCGCACCGAACCGGTCGCCGCCCTGCGCGCCGCCCACCACCTCAACCTCGCCCACGGGCTGGGCGCCATGGCCCTCCGCGCCGCCCTGCCCGGCGGGGCGCGGCTCGGCATCAGCCTCAACGCGGCGGTCGTCCGCCCGCTGACCGGCTCGGCCGCCGACGCGGAGGCCGTCGAGCGGATCGACACCGTGGCCACACGCGTCTTCAGCGACCCCGTGCTGCACGGCCGTTACCCCGAACGGCTGTTCACGGACACCGCGCATCTCACCGACTGGTCCTTCGTCCGCGGCACCGATCTCACCACCATCCACCAGCCGCTGGACACCCTGGGCCTCAACTACTACAACCCGTCGGTCGTCTCGGCGGGCGACGCGGCGGGCACCGGCCCGCGCCGGGACGGGCACGGGGCGAGCGCCCACTCCCCCTGGGCCGGCGCCGAGGACGTCGCCTTCCACCAGCCGCCGGGCGACACCACGGCGATGGGCTGGTCCGTCGACCCGACGGGGCTGTACGACCTGCTGACGCGGTTCAGCCGCGAAGCGCCCGGACTGACGCTGACGGTCAGTGAGAACGGCGCCGCCTACGAGGACCGGCCCGGCCCCTCGGGCGCCGTCCACGACCCCGAGCGGATCGCCTACCTGCACGGCCACCTCGCCGCCGTGCACCGGGCGATCGCCGACGGCGCCGACGTCCGCGGCTACTTCCTCTGGTCGCTGACGGACAACTTCGAATGGTCCTTCGGTTACGCCAAGCGGTTCGGGCTGATCCGCGTGGACTACGCGGACGGGCGCCGCGTCCCGAAGTCGAGCGCGTACTGGTACTCCCGGCTGGCCCGCTCGGGCGTCCTGCCGGAGCCCACGTGGGAGCCGGGGCCGGACGGGGACCGGTACGAGGACGCCGGGGTGATCGATCCGCCTCCGGTGGCAGCGCTCCCCTCGGAGGCGTGAGGCGGGGCGCTCCTTCCTCCCGGAGGCGTGAGGCGAGGGCCCACTCCGGAGGCGCATGAGACAGGGGGCCCACTCCTGAGGCGTGAGACAGGGGCGCCCTTCGGAGGCGTGAGACGGGGCGAACGCGCCCTTGCCGGCCCCGCACCGGGCGGGGCGCTCACGGAACCACCACGGCGCCCCGGCCGGGGTGGGGGCACCGGCCGGGGCGCACCTGTGGGGGGTGCGCCCGGCGGCGGCGGTCCCGAAGCCCCGGCTCGTCCTTCCGGTGCCCCGCGCCGCCACACGCCGCGCGTCCGTCCGGCCCCCGCACGCAACGGCGGGGGCGGTACAGCTCGTACGTTAGCTCAGCGGAATCCGGCAAATCACCGCAAAGCGCAGTGCGGCGATCGGCTTATACCTCCCTTAAGACGGGGATCGCCCCGGCTTAACCGACGAGCTTCAAGCCGGAGCCAAGGAGCGAGCTTGACCGTGAACCGGCCTGCCCGGGGTTTCGTAGCGTGATGTCGTGACCAGATGTGACGACAGTCATCGAGGCACGTCGCGGCCTGCCGAAAGGCACCGTCTTACGCGCGGAGCACGTAGTGGGTTCGGCCGAACCACTGCTGTGGATGTCCGACATCGTCGCGGGCGCTGTACGCGCCCAGAAGCAAGGAAACGCCCGCTACAGGGACATCCTCGGGGAGGTCGTGATGGACTTCTCCATCCCCACCGGCTGCTGAGCCCCCGGAAAGACGCCGAGCCAGGCTCCTGGTCTGCCCCAGGTCACCTGGCTCCACTTCCAGCGGCCCACGGCCCCTGGCTCGGTAACCACATTACCGCGTGGCGAGACAACTGCAACCGCTCGGGAGTAAATGCGTCCCGCGCGTGGCGCCCCGGCCGGGATGCTCGTACCGGCTCATGGCGGCTTCCGGAGTTTCCTCCGAGTGCTGTGCGACGAGGAGGGAACATCCGGCGTGCGCACGGTATGCCCGCCTCACCCAGGTTCGGTCGGCACCGACGCGCGTCAGTCGTCCGAGGCCGGAACACGGGATCGGTGTTCTCCCGAGCCCGGGGAGAATGCCGCGCCGACCCCGTCCACCGGGCCCATACCCCGTCGATTGCCCACCCCGGGCCGGGTCCAGGGTGCCCACCACCGGCCGCGGGGGGTCAGGCGGTCGCGGCGGCGGCCGTTCGGGCGGCGGTGGCCGTCCAGCACCAGCCACATGCGGACCTCCGTGCCGCCGAGCACCGAGTGCCCCACCCGTACGTCGCCCCCGGTCGACTCGGCGACGCGGCGGACGATGTCCAGGCCCAGGCCGGTGGAGCCGGGGCCGCCGTCGCCGTGACCGCGGCGCAGCGCCGCCTCCGGGTCGTCGATGCCGGGCCCGGCGTCGGAGACCAGGACCACCACCGCGTCCTCGGCGTGGTGGACGTCCACCGCGAAGGCGGTGCCCTCGGGGGTGTGCCGGAAGACGTTGCCGAGCAGCGCGTCCAGGGCGGCGGCGAGGTCGGCGCGGGCGACCGGCACCTGCGCGGCGCGCTCCACGCCGGCCAGCCCCGCCGAGCGGCCCTCGTCCTCGGCGAGCGCGGACCAGAAGCCCATCCGCTCACGGATCACCTCGGAGGCGTCACAGCCGGCGGCGGACGCGCCCGCCAGTCCACGGCCGCCGCCACCGCCCGGGGCGACGGGCTCCCCGCCCCCGGCGGCCAGGGGGCGCTCGCGGGCGGTGCGGATGATCTGGTCGACCGCGGACTCCAGCTGAGCGACGGCGGCCCGGGTCTGGTCGGCGGCCGGCCCTTCGCCGAGCGAGTCCGTGTTGAGGCGCAGGACGGTGAGCGGGGTACGCAGCCGGTGGGAGAGGTCGGCCGCCAGTTCGCGTTCGTTGGCCAGCAGCCGCACGACCTGGTCGGCCATGGCGTTGAACGCCGACGCCGCCGCGCGCAGCTCGGGCGGCCCGTCCTCCGGGACGCGGGTGGCCAGCCGGCCCGAGCCCAGCTCCTGCGCGGCCCCGGCGAGCCGGGCGGCCGGGCGGACCATCCGGGTACCGAGCCGGTCGGCGACGGCCACCGAGCCCAGGACGAGGACGAGGGCGACGCCACCGAGCACCAGCCAGGCGGTGCGCAGTCCGGCGGTGACCTCGCCATGAGGGACGAACACCTCGACGACGGCGGTCTTGCCGGAGCCGACCGCGGTCGGCTGGAGCAGCGCGAAGCCACCGTCCACGGCGGTGACGGTGGACCGGCCGAGCCGGGTGGCGGCGGCCAGGTCACCGGCGGAGGCGCGGCGCTCGCCGATCTCCACCGCCGCCACGGCCCGCTCGCCCTCCGTCCGCGTACCGCCGGCGCGGCCCTGGTCGTCCGCACCGCTCCGGTCGTCCGCACTGCCTGAACTGCCTGAACCGCTTGAACCGCTTGAACGGTCCGTGCTGTCCGAACCCTCCGGGCTGTCCGGGCCGTCCGGGCCGTCCGGGGTGTTCTCGCTGCTCGCGCCACCTGTGCCGCCCGGGCCACCCGTGCCCCGTGCCCCGGCCGTACCGTCCGCGTCGGTGCGGGCGGCGGGCGGCACATGGACGGCGATCCGGCCGTCGGCGCCGAACTCCGTGGAGGCGACGGCGCGTTCCAGCGCGTCCCGGTCCGTGGTGATGGCCAGCGCGGGGCCGATGGCGGCGGCCTGCCGCTCGGCGTGGGCGAAGGCGCGGTCCCGGGACATCTCCCGCACCGCCAGCCCCAGCGGTACCGCGAACGCGACGGCGACCATGGCGGTGACCGCCAGACAGACCTTCACCAGCGCCCATCTCATCGGCGGCCCCCGATCGCGCGCCGTCCCGCCGGCTCCCCGATCGCGCGCCGTCCCGCCGGCTCCCCCATCGCGCGCCGTCCCGCCGATGCCGGGCGCCGCTCCGGCAGCCACGCCCCCGCTCCTGTGCGCCACCCGCGCGCGCCGCTCATCGCGGGGGTTCCAGCTTGACGCCGACACCCCGCAGGGTGTGCAGGTAGCGTGGCCGGGCCGCCGTCTCCCCCAGCTTCCTGCGCAGCCAGGAGAGGTGGACGTCGATGGTCTGGTCGTCGCCGTACGCCTGCTGCCACACCTCGGCGAGCAGTTCGCGCCGGGAGACCACGACACCGGGCCGCCCCGCGAGGAAGGCCAGCAGGTCGAACTCGCGCCGGGTGAGGTCGAGTTCCGCCCCGTCCAGGACGGCCTGGCGGCGCAGAGGGTCGATGAGCAGCCCGCCGACCCGCAGCACCCGGTCCGGCGGTTCACTCCCCGCCGCCGAGCCGGACCGGCGCAGCACCGCCGCCATCCGCGCGGACAGATGTTCGACGGAGAATGGTTTCACCAGATAGTCGTCGGCACCGGCATGGAGCAGCCGCACGATCTCCGTCTCGTCGTCGCGCGCGGTGGCGATGATCACCGGGACGTCCGTGATGCCGCGCAGCATCTTCAGCGCCTCCGCCCCGTCCAGGTCCGGCAGCCCCAGGTCGAGGACGACCACGTCGAAACCGATCTGGGCGACCTCGCGGAGCGCCTCCAGCGCCGTCCCGACGCTGCGTACGCTGTGCGAGGCGTCGGACAGGTGCCGGATCAGGGCCGAGCGGACGAACTGGTCGTCCTCGACCACGAGCACACGTGCCATGGCACCGCACCGTACGCCATGCCGGCGCGGCCCGTCCCGGGCACCCGTGACGGGACGGTTCGTCAACTGCCGCGGGGGCGAGGGAGGATGGAGCGCCATGAGGAGAGGACTGCTGCACACCGGAGCCTGGCTGCTGGCGACGGGCGCGGCCACCACCCTGTCGTGGTGGGGCGTGCACACCGCGCTCACCGGCACGGCCTACGACCGGCCGCGCGCCCTCCCGCTGGTCGAAGCCGCCGACGGGGACGGAGCGAGCGACGCGGGCGCGGCGGACGGCGATGACGCGGACGAGTCCTCCGGCCCGGACGGGCCGGGCGCCGGCGCGGAGTCCTCCCCGCCGCCCTCGCCGTCCCCGACCGGCCGGAAAACCGAGCCCTCGGCGAAGCCGTCCCCGGAGGGCCGGGCGGAGAACGGCGGGAGGACGCCACAACCGCCGCGGAGCGAGGGCCAGGCGGCTCCCCCGTCCGCGGACGGTGACATCAAGAGCTATCCCGTGACGGGCGGGCGCGTCGTGCTGGACCTCCGCGAGCACTCGGCGAGCCTGGTGTCCGCCACCCCGGACGCGGGCTGGCAGATGCAGGTCTGGGAGCAATCGGAGTGGATCCGGGTGGACTTCACCGCGGGCACCCGGACGACCTCGGTGTTCTGCACGTGGAACGGGCACCCGCCGCAGGTCCAGGTCGTCGACGGCTGAGCCCCGGGCCGGCCGAACAGCGGCCCGTTCCCGTCGCGCGGGGGCGGGCGGCCCCCATATCAGGCCCACGGCCGGCTCGGGGCCGTCCCTCTCCGGATGCGGGAGGCTCCGGGGCACCTCTCTTCCCGCGGCATGGCGCGCCGAGGCGGGGGCGGCCCGGACGGGGGCGGGTTGTACGGGGGCGGTCCGGACGGGAGCGGGCCGCACGGGCGCGGGTCGGCCGGGCGCGGTCCGGCCGGGTCGGGGCCGGGGCATCGAGCCCCGCGGCCGAGCGGGACTCGCCGGTCCCGGTCCCGGCCCCGATCCCGATCCCGATCCCGGGCCGGGCCGGGCCGTCTCAGTCGAAGGTGTGTGCCGGTGGGGCCGGGGACGGCCGGGCCGACGCGTCCGGCACGGGCGCGGCGCCACCGGTGAAGTCGTCCAGCGCGCGCCCGTGTTCGACCCGCCCGGGGTGGGGGTCCCCCGCGATCCGGCGGGTGAACTCGGCGACCGGCAGCTCCCCGTCGGCCGCCAGCAGCACGGCGTTGCCGAAGCGCCGGCCGCGCAGCACGGCCGGATCGGCGGCGAGGCACGCCGTGGGGAAGACGGCGCGGACGGTGGCGATCCGCGCCCGCAGATGCGTCAGTGGGGGGCCGTCCGTGACGTTCACGGCGTACCAGCCGCCGGGGCGGAGCACCCGCCGGACGTCGGCGGTGAACTCGGTGGAGGTGAGATGGGCGGGGGTGCGGGCCCCGCCGAACACGTCGCCGAGGACGAGGTCGGCCCAGCCGTCCGGGGTGGCGGCCAGCCCGGCGCGGGCGTCGGCGGTGCGCACGCGGATCCGGGATCGGGGGTCCAGCGGCAGTTCGCGCCGGACGAAGGCGATCAGCCCGGCGTCGATCTCGACGACCTGCTGGGTGGAGCGGGGCCGGGTGGCCGCCGTGTAGCGGGCCAGGGTGAAGGCGCCCCCGCCCAGGTGCAGCACGCGCAGCGGGCGGCCGGGCGGGGCGGCCAGATCGATGACATGGCCGAGCCGGCGCTGGTAGGCGAAGTCCAGCCGGGTCGGGTCGGCCAGGTCGACGTGGGACTGCGGCGCCCCGTCGAGCAGCAGCGTCCAGGCCCGGGGCCGCTCGCGGTCCGGGACGAGTTCGGCGAGTCCGCCGTCCACCCGCTCACCTGCGGGTTCGGCCGCCCGCCGCCGCCCGCGGCCACCATCGCCGCGCGCCGCGTCCCTGCCCTTCGCCATGGGGACCAGTATCGGCCCTGACCGGGCGGGGGACGCGAGCGGGTCACCGGCCGCGGCGCCCACCACGGATCCGGCCGCAGCGCCGGGACGGGAAGTCCCGGGACGGGATCGGCCGCCACACCGTGCCCGGCCGTACGGCGTGATCACGACGGGCCCGGGGCCCGGGGGGCGATGTGCCGCCGTCCTCCGGGAACGACCCGGTGACCGGGCCGCCGAACGCCGGCGCCCCGGCGGGCCGCCGGAGACCACCCGCCTGACGCCACACCCTCCGGTCCCGCACCGGGCAGGCCGGGTGGGAGCAGGCGGAACGAGCGCGCCGGCCGGTACGGCGGGCTCACCGGCAGCGGTCGACGGCCTCGATCAGGCGGCCCGCCTCACCCAGGGCCGCGCGCAGCACGGCCGGGTCGGTGACCTCGGCCACGGAGTCCGGCGGCAGCAGCCAGCCCGTGCCGTCGACCGGCGGTGCGCCGGCGGCCGCCGCCTGGCGGGTTCCGGCGCCGGGAGCGCGGACGCAGGCGCTGCCCGGGAGGTCCCAGCGCTCGGCGGTGCCGGCGGGGACCAGGAAGCCGATGGTGTCGCAGCCTCCGTCGTGCAGCACGGGCCCGATCCGCCCGGCGGCCCCGGCGCCGCCGCCGCCCTCACCTCCCTCGCCGCCGCCCGCGGCCCGCTGCCCACCGCGGCGGCGGAGGATGTCCACCGCCTCCAGGCCCTGCCGGGCGGGCACGGTGACCAGATCGCACCGGCCGGAACCGTGCCCCGGGACCGCCCCCTGCTCCCGCCGCACGCACTGCGCGCCGCCGTACGGGGCGCGCGGCCCACCGCGCGCCTCGCCCGGCGCGCGCTCCCGGGCGCCGTCCCGGTCCGCCGGGCCACGCCCGGCCGCCGTCCGTGAGCCGCCGCTCTCCACGCCGGACTTCACCACGAGAAACCCCTCCTCCGAAGGGAGCCCATCGCTCCGCGTCCCTCAGTGACCGCTGACCCCCTGACAACGACAAGGGCTGTCAATGGCTACGGCGGCAGACCCCCGGAAAGGATGGCGGTTCATGGCGGATCAGAGGCGGGATATCCGGTTTGTCATCAAACTCCGTGTAACAACTCCGCTACAACGAGTACGGTCTGCTGCCATCGGCGGCGCCTCCGGCGCACCGCCGCGCGGCTCGTGCGAACCCCCCGCCCCGCCCGGGGCCGGCACCCAGGAGGAGGAGTGGCATGGCACCGACGCCCCCCGCCGCGTCCCCGTCCCCCGGCGGGCGTGCGGCACCACGGCCGAACACCGCCTTCCGCGAGGTGCGCGGCTCCCGGTCGCCCGCGGAGTTCGCGGCGGCGGTGCGCCGCGCCGCCCGGGAGATCGGCGAGCAGGTGTCGTGCGACGCCCGGTACGTCGGACGGGTGGAGTCCGGTGAGATCCGGTGCCCCAACTACGCCTACGAACGCGTGTTCCGGCACATGTTCCCGGGACGGTCGCTGGAGGACCTGGGCTTCCAGCCGCGCGCCTCGGTACGCGGCCGCGGGGGCCGCGGCCCGGTTCCCGGAGCGCCCCCGGACGCGCGGGCCCACGGCGCCGGCGCGCCTCCCCCACCGTTTCCCGAGCTGTTCACCGTCGCGCCCGGGGCGCCCGTCCCCGCCGCCGTCCCCCGACCGTCCTGTGAGACCCCCGAGGAGAGCGACGTGCTGCGCCGCGCCTTCATGACCGGCTCCACCGCCGCCGTGGCGTTCGCCGCCCTGACCCCGGCGGACGCCGCCGCCTCCCCCCGCCGGGCGGGCGCGTCCGACGCCGAGGCCGTCGAGGCCGCCGTCCGGACGATCCGCCTCCACGACGACCGGCACGGCGGCGACGACCTCTACCGGCGCGCCGGCCGGGAACTGCGCACCGCCTACGCCCTCCTCGACGCCGGGGCCACCCGCCGGTCCGTGACCGACCGGCTCCAGGTGGGCGCCGGTGAACTCGCCCTCTCCGTGGGCTGGCTGGCCCACGACTCCGGCCGGCTGGAGGACGCCCGCTCGCACTACGCGGAGGCGCTGGCCACGGCCCGCGTCGCCGGGGACCCGGCGCTGGAGGCCCACGCCTTCTGCAACACCGCGTTCCTGGCCCGGGACGCGGACCGGCCCCGGGAGGCCGTCCGGGCCGCGCAGGCCGCACAGCAGGCGGCGCGGCGGCTCTCCTCCCACCGGCTGCGCTCGCTGCTGGCGCTGCGCGAGGCCGGCGGGCTCGCGGGGCTCCGGGACCACGCGGGCTGCGCGCAGGCGCTGCTGCGCGCCCGCGCCCTCTTCGCCCGCGGGCCGGCGGACGACGACCCGGAGTGGATGTCCTTCTTCGGCGAGGCCGAACTGGAGGGCCTGGAGGCGCAGTGCTGGTCGGCCCTGGGCGACTGGCGGCGGGCGGCGGACCACGCCCGGCAGGCGGTCCGGCTCCAGGGTTCCCACTTCGTGCGGAACCGGGCGCTGTTCGCCGCCCAGCTCGCCGGGGACCTCGCGCGGGCCGGGGAGTTCGAGGAGGCCGCCGAGACCGGCCGGGACGTGCTCGCGCTCCTGGCCCAGGTGCGGTCGGCCCGGATCCGCGCGATGCTCGACGGGACGGCCCGCGCCCTGGCCCCGCACCGCCACTCGGCCCCGGTGGCCGGCTTCCTGGCGCTGCGCGGTTCGTGAGCGGTCCGGGCAGCGTGAGCTGTGCGGAGGGGCTGATCCGGGCGGGTTGATGCCGCGGTGCGCCGATCCGGCCGGTGACGCCGTGGCCCGTGCCGCCCCGGGGCAGCCGACGGCACGGGCCAGGCGGCAACGGCCGCCCCCGGCGCGGGGACCGGGGTGACGGGGCCGGGGGACGGGCCGGGAACGGGGCCGGGGGACGGGACCGGGAGACGGTCGGCCGCCATCGCTCACCGACGCCCCGTGACCGGCTCCGGACCTCGTCACCGGGCCCCGTTCCCTGCTTCCGGTGACCCGGCTTCCGTCCGGTCCGGTACCCCCGCGCCAGACGGCGGGCCCGGAGGACCACCGACCGGGATCCGGTTGCCGCCGGCCCCCCGGCCGGATCGTGCCCTCCGCGCCCCACCGGGCCCCTGCGACGGCGGCCTCAGGGGCGGCGGCGGTGGTTCGGCGGGTGACGGCGCGCGTCTCCGGTACGCCCGGGGTCCGAGTCGCGGTACCGCGCCGGGGGCGGGCCCCGATCAACCCCGGCCCCCGCCCCCGCGTCTCTCCGCCCGTCAAGGCCCTGACGGGGGGCTGGAATCCGGGTGAACTCCGCGTCCGCGGGTCGCCCGGAGGGCCGGTGCGCGGACCGATCGCCGTGTGCCGCGCGGCCACCTCCGGGCGGCCCGACGGAACGGGGGATCGTCCGCGTGGAGAGAGCGGAGAGAGTGGAGAGCACCGTGCCTGCCGCCCCGGCGGGCATACCGTCCCGGCCCGCGCCGGGACCGGGACGGTGGGGGCCGCCGGGAGCGGGGCGCCCGGCCCCGCGCCGGTGGGCGGAGCTGCCGCTGATCGCGCTGGTGTACCTGGCGTACTCGGCGGGGCGGTTGGTGGTACGCGGCGACACCGGGACGGCCGTCGACCACGGGCTGGCCCTCCTCCGGGCCGAGGACGGGCTCGGTCTCGCCTGGGAACGCCCGCTGAACGCCTGGTTCACCGCGTCCCCCGCACTGGGGGTGCCCGCCGCCTTCTTCTACGCGACGCTGCACTACCTCGTCACCCCGGCGGTGCTCATCTGGCTGTGGCGGCGCCGCCCGGGGCATTACCGGGCCGCCCGCACCTGGCTGATGCTGTCCACACTGACCGGGCTGGTGGGCTTCAGCCTCCTGCCGACCTGCCCGCCGCGGCTGCTGGCCGCGGCGCACGGCTTCACCGACTCCATGGCGCAGTACGCGGCGTACGGCTGGTGGGGCGGGGAGGCGAGCGCCCCGCGCGGCCTGGGCGGGCTGACGAACCAGTACGCGGCGATGCCGAGTCTGCACGTCGGCTGGGCGCTCTGGTGCGGTCTGGTGATCTGGCGGACGGCCCGCGGCCGGTGGACCCGGGCCGCGGCGGTCGCCTATCCGCTGCTCACGACCCTGGTGGTGATGGGCACGGCGAACCACTACTTCCTGGACGCGGTGGCCGGCGCGGCGGTGATGGGCCTGGGGCTGCTCGCCACCCGGCCTGCACTGCGCCTGGCCGACCGGTTGCGTGAACGTCTCGCCGGGCGGCGGGCGGAGGACGGGGGAAACGGTTCGTCGGGGCGCCCGGCGGACGGTTCGGCCGGCGGCGGCATGAACCGCCCCGCGGCCGTCGGTGCGAACGGCCCGGCACCGGGCAGCAGGGCGGGCAGCCCCACGGCGGCGAGCGCGGGGCAGGCCCGCACGCCGGGACCGGCGGGGACGACGGGGACGGCGCCGACGGCGAGGAGGACGGGTACGACCGGAGCAACAGGAGCGACGGGACCGGCCGAACCGGCGCGATCGACCCCCACCGCGCCTGCCCTGTACGAGCCCGCTCCCGGGCCCGCCGCCCCCTCGGCCCGCGGGGCAGCCCGTCCGGCGGGCGGGAGGGCGCACCGGGCGGGGGCCCGCCCGGCTGTCCGTGGGGGATGCGAGACTTCGGCGGGTGAACGGTTCCCTCCCCAGCCCGGACCCGACGCCCGAGCCGACGGCGGCGCGGACCCCCGCGCCCCGGCCCGTGGCGGCGCTCCGGCAGCGCCTCGCTGAGCTGCGCGGGCCGGGCACCACGCCCCGCCCGCTGGACGCCCGCGCCCTGGCCGCCCTGGCGGCCAACCCCGGCTGCCGCAGACGGGCGCTGCTGGACGGCGCCGGGGTGGACAAGACGGCGCTCGCCCGCGCGCTGGGCGCCCCGGCGCCGTTCGGCCGGTCGGAGTTCGCCTTCGTCCGGGGCAACGCCTTCGAGGCGCGGATCCGGGCCGACGGCGGCGCGGAGCTGATCCGGCTCGTGCACGGGCGGCTCGGCGGCGGGGAACCGCCGGAGCCGGGCGAGGTGCGGGTGCCGGACCTCGCGGCCCCCGGCCCCGAAGGGCGGGCGGCGCGCACCCGGGCCGCGCTCGCCGAGGCCTTCGCCGCCGGGGCGTGGACGCTGATGTTCCATCCGATGGTGCGGCTGGAGGTGGCGGGCTCGCCGGTCTTCCTGGAGCCGGACGCCGTGGTGGTCCACCCGGACGGGGTGTGCACGGTGGTGGAGGTCAAGTCCTTCCCCGTGCTGGACGGTTCGGCGGATGCCGCGAAGGTCGGCGCCGCCGCGCGGCAGGCGGCGGTGTACGTCCTGGCGCTCCGGGACGCGGCCTCGGCCGCCATGGCGGAAGCGGTGACGGCAGAGGCGGCCACGGCGGAAGCAGCCACGACCGCCGCACCGGGGCCGGCTCCGGATGCGGGGCCGGTGGGACCGGTGGGACCAGTGGAGGGGGACGCCGGGACCGCCGCGCCGGCCACCCGGAATCCGGCACCGGCCGCCGGGGGGCCGGTGGCCCCGCGGTCGGCGGAGGCACAGCACCCGGCGCAGGAGCAGGACCCCGCGGAGGCGCAGGACCCGGGGCAGGCGCAGGCCCCGGCGGAGGCGGAGCAGCACCGCCCGGCGCAGGCGCAGGACCCGGCGCGGGAGCACGGCCCGGCCGGGGCCGCCGCGCCCGTCCCCCCGGACGCTCCCGCGCCCGCCGGCCCGGAGGCCGGGGCGCGGGTGCGCTCCACCGTGCTGCTCGTCTGCCCGCGCGACTTCTCCAACCTCCCCACCGCCGAGCCCGTCGACATCCGCAAGCAACTGGCCGTCACCCGGCGCCAGCTGGAACGGATGACCCGGCTGGAGGAGATCGCCGCCGCCCTGCCGGAGGACACCACCTTCGATCTGCGCCTCACCGACGACGGCCGCACGCCGACCCGTCCGGCCGGGGAGCTGGCCGCCGCCGTCGACACGGTCCCCCCGGCCTACGCCCCGGACTGCCTGGCCGCCTGCGAACTGGCCTTCCACTGCCGGTCCCAGGCGCGCGGCAGCGGGGCGGTGGAGGCGCTGGGCCGCGGCGCGCGCGGCGAGCTGGGCGGGCTGACCACCGTGGCGGGCGCGCTCGGCGCCGCCCGCGGGGAGACCGGCGATCCGTCCGACCCGGCGGTGGCCGCGCTCCGCCGGGCGGCGGCGCTGCGCGCGGAGGCCCTGGCGACGGCCGGTACGGCGGGAGGGGCCGGATGTCGCTGATCACCACCCTCGCCCGGCTGGAGGCGGCCGACAGCGGGCACGCCCGGCCCGGGGCCACGGTGCTGCACCGTCACCTCTCCGGCCGGCCCCTGGTGTTCGTGCCGCTGACCACGGCCGGTGAGGCGGGCGCCCCGCTCGGCGCCCTCGCCGGCACCGACCGCGCCGCGCCCCGGCTGCTGGTCGTCCCCCAGCCGCGCGACCGCGAGCTGCGCTCGGCGTTCCTGGCCGAGCTGGCGGAGGTCCTGCTGCCGTATCTCGACGGCTACGCCGACGCCGTGGAGACGGAGGAGCGCCGGGAGACCGACCCGGAGAGCGGCAGGAAGGTGACGGTCCAGGCCGAGCTCTGCGCCGACGCGCCGCAGCTCCTCGTCCCCAGCGGGGCGGGGGTCGCGTTCGTCCAGCTCCTCGGCCGTTCGATGCGGTTCCGGCGCACCGCGGAGCAGGACCCGGAGGCGCCGCGTCCGGCCCCGCCGGGGGTGCCGCTGCTCGGCCGCTGGCTGACGCACTACGGGGAACGCGCCCGGGTGCCCGGCTCGTCCCTGCTGCTGCCGATGACGGGCCTGCTGACGCGGCACTGGACGACGGGCCAGAGCGGCGCCGAGGACCAGCATCTCGGCGCGCTGCTCGGCTGGATCGACCCGCCCGCGGGGCTGACCGGCGCCGAAGCCGCGCTCCGTGCCGAACTGGAGCGCGACGAGGACGGCCTGCTGGTCTGCCCGCCCGCCGGACCCGCGACCGACCCGGCGTTCGACAACCGCCGGCTGGCCCCGGCGATGGCCCGCTACGACCGGGCGCGCGCCGCCGCCGCGCACGCCGAGGAGGCCGGGCACACCGGCCGGCGGCTCGACGCCGCGTGGCAGGACGTGACGGCCGCCGGGGAGGAGGTCCGCGCGCTCGTCGAGAGCCAGCTCCGCCCCGTCTGGGACGCCGTGTGGCGAGGCGTGGACCTGCTCCGCGCACTGCCGCCCGGCGCGCACGTGGCCGAGCGCTGGAAGCGGGACCGCTGGTCCTACACCTCGCACCGGGACCGCGTCCGGGCCGGCGAGCCCCCGCAGCCCAAGCGGGACGACGCGGTGACGGCCGCGCAGAAACTGGCCACCCGCGAGACGGCGCAGGCCCGGCTGGACGCCCAGGAGGCGCTGGACGACCCGCTGGTGATGGCCGAGCGGCGGCTGGCGGGTGAGGCGTTCGCCGGAGAGGTGACGGCCGTGGAGCCCGCCGTCTCGGACGGCCCGCGCCCCATGCCCCGGCCGCTGGTCACGGTGGTGACGGACGACCTGCCGCATCTGGCGGAGGGGACGGTGGTGCACCGCGTCCTGCCGGACGGCCGCTCGCAGCCCGGGCAGTGCGTGGCGCGGGGACCGGAGGGCGTCACCGTCCGGCTGACCGGCGGGATGGGCCGGGGCAAGGTGCCCGCCGAGGGATCGGTACCGGAGCCGGGCGACCACATCTGCTGGACGCTCTTCGAGCACGCGCCGCGCGGCGGCCCCGAGCTGCCCGACCCGGAACGGACACCGTGGACCCACGGCGGCCCCCCGGTCCTCGACGACGGCACGGGCAGCGCCGCCCCGCCGGCCCCGGCCCCGCGCCCCGTCGTCCTCGACACCGGCCCGGACCCGACGACCCCCGAGGACTTCCTGTGACCGGCGCGCCCTCCTCCACGTCCCCGATCCCGCCGGTCCCGCCGGTCCCGCCGGCCTCGGCCGTCCCGCCCGCGCCCCACACGGCGGCGCCCGGTGCCGCGACGTCCGGCACAGCGACATCCGGCACGGCGGCGCCCGGCGCCCCGGGCCCGCGCGGCCCCGGCGATCCCGCCGCGCCGCCGCCTCCGCCCCGCGCCTTCGACCCGGGCGCGGAGGCGGCGCGCGCCACGGCGGCGATCCTCCACGACACGCTGCACGGACCGCACCGCGGCGTGGTCGTGGACTCCCCGCCCGGCGCGGGCAAGTCCACCCTGGTCGTCCGGGCCGCCCGCGAACTGGCGGCGGCGGGGCACCGGCTGATGGTCGTCGCACAGACCAACGCCCAGGTGGACGACCTCGTCGACCGGCTGGCGACGGCCGACCCCGAACTCCCGGTCGGCCGGCTGCACAGCAGCGACCCCTCCCCGTACGACCCGGTGCTCGACGGGCATCCCTCCGTCCGCAAGTCCGCGAAGATCGCCGAGCTGGCGGAGTCGGCCGTCGTGCTCTCGACGGCCGCCAAGTGGGCGCACGTCCGGAACACCGAGCCCTGGCCGCACGCCATCGTGGACGAGGCGTACCAGATGCGCTCGGACGCGCTGCTGGCCGTCGCCGGTCTCTTCGAACGCGCGCTGTTCGTCGGAGATCCGGGGCAGCTCGACCCGTTCGCCGTGGTCGGCGCCGAGCAGTGGGCGGGGCTGAGCTACGACCCGTCGGCGAGCGCCGTCTCCACCCTGCTCGCGCACCACCCGGACCTGCCGCAGCACCGGCTGCCGGTGTCCTGGCGGCTGCCCGCCTCGGCGGCGCCGCTGGTGTCCGAGGCGTTCTACCCCTACACCCCGTTCCGCAGCGGCACCGGCCCCGGGGACCGCCGGCTGTCGTTCACGGCCCCGGCGGACGGCTCGCCGGTGGACCGGGTGCTGGACGAGGCGGCGGCCGCCGGCTGGGGCCTGCTGGAGCTGCCCGCGCGCCACACCCCCCGCACCGACCCGGAGGCGGTGGCGGCGCTCGCCCTCGTCGTGCGGCGGCTGCTGGACCGCGGCGGGGTGACGGCCGACGAACGGCAGGAGGGCGCGCCGCTCACCGCCCGCCGGATCGCCGTCGGCACCGCGCACCGCGACCAGGCCGCGGCGGTGCGTGAGGCGCTCGCCGCGCTGGGCGTGGAGGGCGTGGCGGTGGACACGGCCAACCGGCTCCAGGGCCGCGAGTTCGACGTGACCGTGGTGCTGCACCCGCTCTCCGGGCGGCCCGACGCCACGGCGTTCCACCTGGAGACCGGCCGCCTGTGCGTGCTGGCCTCCCGCCACCGCCATGCCTGTGTGGTGGTGTGCCGGGCAGGCGTGACGGAGCTGCTGGACGGGCACCCGTCCACCGAACCGGTCCAGCTCGGCGTCACCGTGAAGTTCCCCGACGGCTGGGAGGCCAACCACGCGGTGCTGACCCACCTCGGCCGCCACCGGGTGACCTGGGAGGTATGACGCCGGGAGGCGGGCCGGGCGCCCCTGGGCCGTCACGCACGGGCCCGGGGTGATTCGGCCGGCCGGACGCGGACGGGCCCCCGGGGCGCGGGCAGGGCCGGAGAACGGGGTGGCGACGGGCGCCGCGGGCCCCCTTGCGCGTCCCTGGACAATGGAAGGCGGTGTGCGGAAGTGGGGCCTTGTGTGGAATCGCCGGCACCCCGCCCCGACACCGAGCGATCCGACAGCCGGGAGGCACCTTCATGACCGAGCCGCATTCGGCTCCCGATCACCGCGACGACCGCGAGGGCGGCCGGGCGCCGCGCCACCGGCGGCCCGCGGCGCTGCTCTTCGAGCCCCCGGGCGCGGCCGCCGACCCCGAGCACTTCTTCGACCTGGAGTCGATGGAGGACCCGCGGCAGCTCCTCAGCCGCTCCACGGAGCTGGCCCTGGCCTTCCGCGCGGCGGCCGACCGGGCGACGGAGTTCCAGGCGATCGCCGCGGCGCAGCTCGCCGATCCCCGGCGGTTCGACCGGCTGCCGGAGGCGGCCGTCGCCGAGCGCGCCGGGTGGTCGGAGGACTACACCCGGCGCATGATCGAGTTCGGCCGCGAGCTGCTCCGCGGCCACGGGCCCACGGCGGGCTGAGCGGGGCCGACGCCGGCTCGGCCCCGCCCCGCGCGGCTCCGGAACAGCCCGGCACTGCCCCGGAACGGCCCCGCGCAGCCCCGGATCGGCCCCGCGCGGCGTCCCGTCCGCGGCGGCCCGTGACCCTCAGGTTCCGCTCCCGCCCGCAAAATTCCGGCAAGGACCGGAAATGGCGGCCCCGGAGCGATAGACATGGACCTCATGAGCGACTGGCAGCCGCGCGCGTGGCAGCACTCCGAAGGACCGAGCAGCTTCGCCCTGTTCCGGGCGCCCGCGGCCGAGGACCCGTCCCTCCTCCCGGCGCGGGCCAACGCCGCCGGGGCGGCCTGGCTGGCCTCCGCCGCCGAGGCCCCGCAGCGGGTGCTCGCGCACTGGTCGGCCCGGCCCGGGGCGCCGGTCCACCTCCCGTGCGGAACGGCGTTCGACGTGGTCAGCGCGCCGGGCGTGTTCGGGCGGCGGATGCTGGACCGGCTGTGGAGCGAGGGCCCGGGCACCGGGCCCGTGGCGGTGCACCGGGGCCGGCTGCTGCTCTTCACCGCGCCCGGCACGGCCCGGCGGCTGCCCGCCCGGCTCGCCGCGGAGGAGTGGGCGGACCTGGTCCCGCCGCTGCTCTGCCACGGCCGGGGCGACATGGTGACCGTCCCCCCACCGGGCCCGCCGGCCCGGGAGGCTTCCGGCACGACCGGCACGACCGGCACGACCGGCATCGATGCGGGTACGGACGGGGCGGCACGGACGGACGGCGGGGCGGAGCCCCCGCCACCGGCACCCGCGGCGGCGGAGACGCACACCGGAGCGACGGCAACAGCCGGGGCCCCGGGCACGGCGGTCACCACCGGCGGGGCGGGCGCGTCCCCCGACGGTCCGGCCGCCCGGGAGGAGACCCCTCCCTCCCTGGCTCCCCCGGCCGACCCCACCCGCCCGGCCCCCACGCGCTGGCTGGTCGCCCCCGACGTGCGGACCCCCTGGCTGCCGGGGGACGAGGCACTGCACTGGGCCTGCGCCCGCGCGGTCCTGGCCGGCGCGGGCCGGCGCGGACCGGACGGGACGGGTGGCCCGGGGCGGGGTCCGGCCGGCCCACTGCTCGCCGGGACGGGCAGCAGGCGGCGCTGAACCTCACCCCCGGGGCGTGCTGCTCCCGGTCTCCGGCCAGGCGATGACGTACTCCGGCCTTCGCACCGGCAGAACAGGAGTTCCCCGGGCTTCTCCCTGGACGGCACCGGGCGGACGTGTCGCGGGCCGCGGGCGTGATCACCGGCCGGGCAGCCGCCGGCTCCGGCCGTCCACCCCGGATCGGGCCGGACGGGTCCACCACCGGACGGAGCGCGACCGGCCCGCCCGCGGGCGCGGACAGGCGCGACGGGGCGCGGCAGGCGTACGAACGGGTGCGGCAGGGGTCCGGACGGCCGATTTTCGTCCACCCGGAGGTGGGTGCTAGGGTTTTTCCCATCGGGCGCCGCTAGCTCAGTTGGTTAGAGCAGCTGACTCTTAATCAGCGGGTCCGGGGTTCGAGTCCCTGGCGGCGTACTCACGGTTCGATACCGTTGACCAAGGCTTTTCCGTTCCGGCGGGAAAGCCTTTCGTCATTCCGGGCCCGGCTCTCCCCCGGCCCCGGCCCGCTCCCCTCTCCCCCGGCCCTCCCCGGAATCCGTCTCCGGATCCGTCCCCGCACGACGCCTCGGGGCCGGGGCCACCCGCTCGAATCCACCCCCACGCCCGCCGGGACCGGGCTCCGGCGTCCGGCCCCGCACACTCCCCGCCCCGCACACTCCCCGCCCCGCCCGGCCCGCACGCCCCGCGCGGCCCGCACGCCTCACAGCACCCTCGACGGTTCCGGCTCCACCTCCACCCGCACCGTCCAGCGGCCACTGGTGTCCGTGCCGAGCACCTCGACACTCACCCCGCTCTCCGGGTCCCGCAGCCGTTCCCCCACGCCCAGCGGCGCGTCCGCGAGCTCGGGGTAGACGGACGCCTCCCAGCAGGCCCCGGAGCGCGGGTGCCCGTCCAGCACCTCGACCGGCCCCTCGGCGGAGGGCGTCTCGCTGTGCACCCGGTAGACCAGTACGCCCTCCGTGCAGGTCGCCGCGTCGTTGCCGGTCGCGGCGCGCGCCTCGACGGCGAGCGCGCGGGTCAGCCCGGTGCGGACCACGATCAGCCGCGGCCCGGCCGGCGCGTTCCGCCCGGCCGGCGCGGAGACGGGGACCAGCAGGTGCGCGCTGCGGCCCGGCTCTCGCACACAGTCGATCTCACCCCGGTCCAGCCAGCCGAGTTTCCACTTGTGCCAGCCGAAGAGTTCCGGGGCGAGTCCGAACTGGCTTCCCATGAGGTCCCAGTCGCCGACGTGGGTGTCCCAGTCGCCCGTGCCGCTCCGCGGGCGGTGGTAGAGGTCCGGCAGGTCGAAGACGTGTCCGGTCTCATGGGCGAGAACGCTGCGGTCCGGGGGACGCTGCTCGAACACGGTGACGATCCGGTGCAGGTCGGTGCCGTCCACCCGCATCGGCTGGTCGAAGTTGACGACCTTGGTCGCGTCGGAGTCCACGCCGGGGGCGTTGGGGTCGGCGACGAGATAGACGATGTCGTAGCGGGAGAAGTCCACCACCCGGTCGACGAGCCCGACGGCGTCGCTGAGGTAGGCGGCGCGCAGCGCGGTGTCCCAGTCCCGCCCTATCCCGTAGGTGGTGGAGTCGGCGGGCATCTCCAGCCAGCGCTTCACCGGGTCCACGCGGAGGCGGAACTTCCCGTACGAGGCGCGCGTGAAGTACTCCGTGGTGTCGGGGAAGTGGTCGGCCACCAGTTCGTCCGGGGTGTCGAGCGGTTCCGCGTCCGGGAAGGAGAGGAACGCCATCACCGCCCGGAGTTCGCCGTGCGGGCGGGGATAGGTGCCGTTCCAGCTGCTCAGCCCCTCGGAGTGGTGAACCGCGCTGCGCGTCAGGGCGCAGGCGTCCGCGAGCGCGTGGGCCGTGGCGGGGCCGGCGACGAGCGAGGTGGCCAGCACGGCCGTGAACGACATCGCGCCCGCCGCCGCCCTGCGGAGCCGTGGGCGCGACCGGCGCGGCCGATCCCCCGTCCCCCCGGACGTCAGCCAGTGCAGCACGTCGGCCTCCCCGGACGTGGGACAGGACACCTGTCCACCTTGCGGGGATATTGACGTACGCAGCCTGTTTCCTTGCTCCGCACGGGTGAGGGAACCGGTATGCCTATACGTAACTCAACGTCACACCTGGGGGGCGCACGCGCCCTGGCCCGGCGCCCGGGCGCAGAAACGATCGGGCCGTCACCCATCCGTACCTATCTCCCTGGGCATCCCTGGGCCGTTCGATGGAAGGAGTCGCCACCAACCTCTATGATCGCCACATTTCCAGCGCGGATCCCCTGCGTCCGGCGGCCGGCGGCCCGCCCGGGCAGGCGGTTTCCGCGACCCTCCAGACGAGCCCCCCGCGGGAGTGAACGGTGAGCGGATCACCCAAGAGGCCAGGTACGGCGCCGGGACTCACCCTGCCGACGTTCACGGAACGTAGCCGTGTCTACCGTCGCTCGCGGGGGGCCCGGGCCGCGCGGCCCCCGGCACCACCGGCCGCGCCCGCGCCCGGCGCGGCCGACCCGTCCGGCCCGGCCGACCGGACGCTCCCGGCCGGCTTCCCCGCGCCCCCGCCCCCGTCCCCGGATGCGCCCGGGGAGCCGTCCGGGGAGCCGTCCGCCGGGCCGTCGGTGGGGCCACCCCTCGGGCCGTCCGGGGAGGCGCCTGCGGAGACGCCGCCGGGAACCTCCCCCGGCGCCCTCCCGGCCGGAGCGCGCTCCGCGGGGGAGACGCCCGCCGGGGCGGCGGCCTCCCCCGCCCCTGACTCCTCCCCCACCCCGGGCCCCCTCCCCCCGGACGCCACCCCCGGCGCGCCCGCCGCCCCCGGGGCGCCCCGCACCGCGACCCCGGCCGAACAGAGTGACTACCGCGCCGCCTTCAACGCCGCCCGCCTGGGCATGGCCGTGCTCGACGACGACGGCGCGGTGGTCACCGCCAACCCCGCCCTGGGCGCGCTGCTCGGCGCCGATCCCGCCCGGCTCGCCACCGAACCCGCCGCCGATCTGCTGAACCTCGGCCACGACGCCCGCACCTGGGCCGCGTACCGGGACGTGCTCACCGGCCGGGGCGGGCGGCTGCGGTGCACGCGCCGGCTCAAGCAGCAGGACGGGCAGCCGCTCTGGGCGGAGGTCACCGTCGACCCGCTGCCGGAAAGCGGGGCGGCGGACGGCGGCCGGCCCCGGGCACTGCTGTCGGTGGCGGACATCAGCGACCGCCGCGGCCTCCAGGCGCGCCTGCGCAAGCTGCGGATGCACGACCCGGTGACCCGGCTGCCCAACCGCGCCCACTTCTTCGAACGGCTGGCCGCCGTCCTGGACCCGGCGGAGCCGTCGGCCGGCACCGGCCGGATCGGCCTGTGCTACCTGGACCTGGACGGTTTCCGGGCCGTCAACGACACCCTCGGGCACCGCGTCGGCGACCGGCTGCTGCACGCCGTCGGCCAGCGCCTGGCGTTCTGCACGGACCGCGCCGGATACGGCCGGCGCGGCGCGCATCTCGTCGCGCGCCTGGGCGGGGACGAGTTCGCCGTCCTCGTCGAGGACTCCACCGGCACGGAGCAGCTCTCCGAGCTGGCCGAGGCGATGCTCCACGCGCTGCGGCAGCCGTTCGACCTGGCGGGGCAGCGGCTGTCGCTGTCGGCCTCCATCGGGGTGGTGGAGCGCGCCGCCGCCGGGACGACCGCCACCGCGCTGATGCAGGCCGCCGACACCACGCTCTACTGGGCCAAGGCCGACGGCAAGTCCCGCTGGACGCTCTTCGACCCCGAACGCAACGCCGACCGCATCAACCGCCAGGCGCTCGCCAGCACCCTGCGGCCGGCCATCGAACGGGGCGAGTTCACCCTGGAGTACCAGCCGCTGGTGAGTCTGGACGGCGGGGTGCTGGAGGGCGTCGAGGCGCTGGTGCGCTGGCGGCACCCGCAGTTCGGCACCCTCGGGCCGAATCGGTTCATCACACTGGCCGAGGAGGAAGGCACCATCGTCGAGCTGGGCCGCTGGGTGCTGCGCAGCGCCTGCCGCCAGGCCCGGCTCTGGCAGTTGCAGCGCCCGCACGCGCCGATCTTCGTCAGCGTCAACGTGGCCGTGCGCCAGATGTGGGACTCCGACCTCGTCGCGGACGTCGCCGCCATCCTCGCCGAGACGGGGCTGCCGCCGCGCCTGCTCCAGCTGGAGCTGACGGAGTCGGCGGTCATGGGCTCCGCCGGCCGCCCGCTCCAGGCACTTCAGGCGCTCAGCGAGATGGGGGTGTCCATCGCCATCGACGACTTCGGCACCGGCTACTCCAACCTCGCCTATCTGAGCCGGCTCCCGGCCTCCGTCCTCAAGCTGGACGGGGAATTCGTGCGGGGGTTCCGGGACCGCGCCCAGGCCAACCCGGCGGACGCCACCATCGTGGAGGCCCTGGTCGGGCTGGCCCACCGGCTGGGCCTGACCGTCACGGCCGAGTGCGTCGAGAGCGCCGACCAGGCGGAGCGGCTGCGCCGCATCGGCTGCGACACGGGCCAGGGCTGGTACTACGCCCGCCCCCTGCACCCGGAACGGGTGTCGTCACTGCTGGACGGGTGACGGCGGGGCGGCGGGGCGGCGTCCGGCGGGGAGGCGGGGCGGCGTCCGGCGGGGGCGCCGGGGGGCCTGACGGACCGTCGCACCGCAGGCGGAACTGCCAGCTCGCGTACCGCCCGGTCCAGGGCCGGTCACCACCTTCACGATTCCGCCGACGCGCCCGCACCACCTGCATTACGGTGTGCAGTCGATCCATCACAGATCGACCGCCGGGTGTGGCGCGGAACGCCGGGCCGAGCAGGCACGACGTCCCCGGCCCCGGCATCAGCACGGGAACGCAGGGCCCCCGGGGCGACCGGCGGCGCCGGCCCCGGGCGCCGGAGGGGAGCCACCTTGCCGCAACGACGCCTCGCGACGAGCCGCAGCCGCGAACCGCGCCACCGGTTCGCCGAGGAGCTACGGCAGTTGCGCGCCCGCAAGGGCGCTACGCTCCGCCAGCTCGGGGAACGCCTCGGCTGGGACCACAGCCTGTTCGGCAAAATGGAGAAGGGGGAGACGCTCGGCAGCCCCGAGGTCGTCCAGGCCCTGGACCACTACTACGGCACCCCCGGAATGCTCCTCGCTCTCTGGGAACTGGCCCGCGCGGACCACACCCAGTTCCGCGAGCAGTACCGCCGCTACATGAAACTTGAGGCGGAGGCCGTCAGCCTGTGGCACTTCGCGGCGAGCGTCCTGCCAGGACTCCTCCAGACCCCGGAGTACGCACGGGAGGTCCTGGCAGCGGGCGGCCTCAAGGGCGATGAGCTGGACCAGCAGGTCAACGCCCGGATGGGACGTAAGGAGTTGCTGGTCCAGGAGGATTCCCCACCCTTCAGGACCATCCTCTCCGAGGCCACACTCCTCACACCGCTCCGGGAAAGAGCCGCGTGGTCGGCACAGTTGGAGCACCTCTCAGCGCTGGCGGACCGCGACAACGTGACGGTCCACGTGCTGCCGAACAGCGCGGGGCTGCACGCGCTGCTGGGCTTCGACCTGTGGTACCTGCTGCTTCCGGACGGCCGGACCGTGGCCTACACCGAGAACGGGTACCGGGGTGAACTCATCGAGGAAACCGCGCCGGTTGTGCGCCTCCAGAAGGCGTACGATTCAGTGCGCGACCTGGCGCTGTCTCCAGCCGAGTCGCGGAAGTTCATCCTGCGGAAGCTGGAGGAAGTGCCGTGCGGATCAACGACCTGAGCGCCGCCTCATGGCGCAAGAGCACATACAGCAACCAGGACGGCGGCGCGTGCGTCGAGGTCTCCGACGACCTCACCGGCGCCGTTCCCGTACGAGACAGCAAGCACGCGCACGGCCCGGTGATCACCTTCCCGTCCGACCACTGGTCTGCGTTCATAGCCGCCGTCAAGCAGGGCCACCTACACGCCTGACCAGACCCAAAGAGCTTGCCCAACCACGACGGCTCCGTGCCTCCGGCCCGAACAGGCTGCACGGAGCCGTCATGGTGACCACTCTCGAACGCGCCCCGAAGCAGGGGTGACCTCTCACCCCGCGGATCGGACTCAGGAAGCTGCGTCTCCCTCCCCAGGTTGCGAGTAGACGCGATGAATACCTTCCGGGTTCAGCAGCACGCTGGTCCAGTCCATCTGCACCCTCGACTCCTCCCAACCCGAACTCGGTTCCCTTTGACGTATCCCGTACCAGGTACACAACACCCCCAGAAATCCTGTCCTCTTGAATCAAACCGTCCAATAATACGAGCCTGAGGGTGGAGCCGGAAGGAGCTTCCATCGCACACGGTCCGCCTCTGGTTTCCCGGAGGGAGCATTGCCGTAGCAGATCCGGTGAGCCCAATACTCAGGAAGTTCGCGCTCGATGAGATCGACTGACCCATCAATTGCTACGTCAGCCACTTCCCATTGATACGTGCCACAGCCTCGGAGTATGACAGGCCAATATTCCCCGCCATCACCTCGATGATCCCCTCAAGGAACTCCACGACCTCTTTGGAGACGGGCATCACAAACACGAGACTTCGCCTCCCGACAAATCATAATTCAGCCACCAGGGACATCACTCACCCGCGCCGGGGCGGACCAGAGGACATCTCGTCCCCACTCCCGTAACCTTCTGATCCAGAACAAACGCTACGCCGTCCTCGACGTTCGGCCCCGAGCTGGAGTCGGGCCAAGTCGCGCGCGGACTGTCTCTGTAAATTCGTCAGGAAAAGGAATATCGGAGCGTTCATCGAGGGATTGAATCGCCTTTCATTCCATTTACCCCTGAGACCGGAGGCGGCGCGCCGTCTCAATATCCTTGCGCAAGGCACTCAAACGCGGAGGCGACCTCGTAGGGTCGAGAACAACCGCATGAAGGAGATCACCAATTTCCGCAGGCTCCACATCATCCCACCATGAAGGATGTTTTGTCTGGTCAATGACCCCGCCCATGCCATCGATGTCTACTTTTAGCCCGAACGGCAGGATTGCCGTGACCACGACATTGATCTCCTGATGTACGTCAAGCAATCTAACCTCTCCCCTCACCCGGAATCCAACTCCCCCCGAGCGTCAACTCGAAAATACGATCCAGCTTATCCACAGGGATGACGAATTCCATCCTGGGATTTCCACTTGGGCCACCCCAGTCGTACACCTTCATGTATCTAGGATCCGTGAATTCTTCAAGGAATTTCGGATGCATGTCATAACGAACCATTCCGGTTGCAAAATTTCGCCCGGTAGGACTTATGTACTCAGCCGCCACACTCCGTTCACCAAAATACACCGAACCGTCAGATCTAAAACCGCCCCCTATGTCTACACCGGCTTGATGGTTGAGCGGGTTCGGCCCATGCGCCAGTTCATATTCAGCGTCCCTCGCCTTCGGCGTCCGATAAATCGGGAATGAATCTGCGCAATCAGGCGCAAGTCCGAGGCGGTTGGTCCAGATGTGAGGGTTCGCCACGTAGGACCACGGGTTTGGCGCCGGCTCGATACCCAGTGGGTCCACAGTGATGTAGCGGGCGGTTTCGGGGTCGTAGTGGCGGAAGTAGTTGTGGTGGAGGCCGGTTTCGAGGTCGTGGTACTGGCCGGGGAAGCGGAGAGGAGTGTAGGCCGTGCTGTCGGTGGACCAGGTGGTGGTGCCCCAGAGGGTGGTGCGGGTGTGCCAGGCGATGTCGCCGGTGGTGTCGATGAGTTCGGTAGGGGTGCCGACGAGGTCGGTGATGATGGCGAAGAAGCGGGTGTCGATGACGTGCTGGGGTGCGTCGGCGGTGGTGATGCGTTCGGTTTGGGTGATGGGGCGGAGGCCGTCGTGGTCCCAGGTGAGGGTGACGGGGTGGGGGAGGGGCGTTTCTTCTGGCGGAGGGTGATGCGGCCCTGGGCGTCGGCGGTTCCATCGCCCGGTACCGCCACGCCCGTCAAGCCGACGTGCGGGCGGGTGCCGTCCCCGTCCCTGGGCCCGGCACCGCACCGCACCGCACCGCACCGCACCGCACCGCACCGCACCGCACCGCACCGCACCGCACCGGGAGAGTCATCCCCGTCCCCCACCTTCCAGGGGCCACGATCAAAGCGGAAGCTTCAGGTCCCCGAAGCCGGCCGGTTCACGGGAATCAGGTCAGATCGTCGTACTCCCCCGCCTTGATCTCGCGTATGAGTTCTCGGAGCGCTTCCGGAGCCGCGGCTAGAACGACGCCGGGCTGCGCGCTCTCCCGGATGCGTACCGTGCCGTCGGAAGCAGCCGCGAAGTACAGGCAGTTCGCACCTTGCCCGCTGTAAGAAGACTTCTGCCACTCAAGTTCTGACACCATTACCCCTTCTCAGAGATCACTCGCCAAGCCGTGAATGAAATTCCGTGATTCGAGCGGCGGCAGAACACAGGACTCCATCCGATCCAGCACCGATCGATATCTCGACAGTTGCGCTTCCGCATCCAGGAACTCGACACCGTGATCCGTGTCGAGTTGCACGGTATCGAGTTGGGGAACGTCCCCCGAGGCGTACACGATGGGCTGCCCCGAGCCCGGGAAGGCTCCCCCGCCGAACGACATCACCACAATAGTGAGTTCGGGTCGCTCGCTCATGGCGACAAGGTGGAGGAGCTGCGCCTTCGTCGTCTCGGGACCCCCGAATCCCATACGGAGAGCGGCTTCGTGCAGGATCGCGGTCATCGGCGCCGGCCTGTCCCTTTCTCTAACCGTTTCCGGATCACGAGACCTTCTACTGCCCTACCGCGCGACACCTTGACCTCAAGATCGGCAACCGAAATCCCCCGTCACGAACCCAGAATCACTTCTTCCCGCCACCTCACATACAGATCGCGCGCATTCTGCTCACCATCGAAGAACGACTCCCAGAACCCCTGCCGAGACCAGGCCGCAGGCTGGATGAGCACACTACCGGGTTCGATGATTCGAAGAATCCAACATTCCGGCATGCGCCGACTCTGAACCTCAAAAAATCGGGATCCAAACATTGCCGGATTTCCGCTGCCACTCTCAACCCGGAAGAAATTATCACCATTCATTTCAGCATAAACTTCCAAGACGGGATACTCCACCCCGGGTCGCAGGGATGAAGGGTGGCTCACATCCGATCCAGCAAGCTCCCGTTTCAGCGTGACGATCATTTTACTCACCTTCGATTCATTACCGATTTATAATCTGAGTCGAACGCAATTTCCCCTGTTTTGACATTATGATAGAAGTGCACCTGGAAATCCCCGTAAGGACTTTGATGGGTAGGCGTAGAGTACTTACCCCAATCCGCCATTGAACTTCCGTCGACTGTCAGGTGGCTGATGACATGAGGGTTATCCAGCAGCCGTCCAGGGATAATCAAATCTGATTCACCCACAACCTGCTCGGCCAACCTACCGTCAGGAGTGAAGACGGACTGGGCGGAGCGTACCCGAATGTCGTCGCCAAGCTTCTGGCCTTCAGCAGTACCCGCCAGAAAATTGCCATTGGCATCCTTGCCGTGTACACCCAATCCATTCAGACATTTAGGCGCCAGCCCTTCTGGATCTACTGCGACATGCGGGTTGTGGACGTACGTTGCCGGGTTGGGGGCTGGGGTGAGGCCGAGGGGGTCGATGCTGGTGTAGCGGGCGGTTTCGGGGTCGTAGTGGCGGTAGTAGTTGTGGTGGAGGCCGGTTTCGGGGTCGTGGTATTGGCCGGGGAAGCGGAGGGGGGTGTAGGTGGTGCTGTGGCGGGGCCAGGTGGTGGTGCCCCAGAGGGTGGTGCGGGTGTGCCAGGCGATGTCGCCGGTGGTGTCGACGAGTTCGGTGGGGGTGCCGACGAGGTCGGTGATGATGGCGAAGAAGCGGGTGTCGATGACGTGCTGGGGTGCGCCGGCGGCGGTAATGCGTTCGGTTTGGGCGATGGGGCGGAGGCCGTCGTGGTCCCAGGTGAGGGTGACGGGGTGGGGGAGGTCGGGGGAGGTGGTGGTTTGTTCGGCGAGGGTGGTGCCGTCCCAGGTGAAGAGGGTTTCTTCGGCGGTGGTGCCGTCGGGGGTGAGGCGTTGTTTGGCGGTGCGGCGGCCGAAGGGGTCGTAACGGTAGCGCCAGTGGGTCCCGTCCGGGGTGACCACGGCGGTGAGGCGGTCTTCGGCGTCCCAGTGGTAGTGCCAGGTGTCGGGGGTGCGTGAGGGGCGCTTCTTCTGGCGGAGAGTGATGCGGCCCTGGGCGTCGTGTTCGTAGCGGATGTGGCCGGCT
>NZ_JAATEN010000014.1 GCF_012034935.1 Streptomyces zingiberis | reverse complement strand
GGGGGGGGGGGGGGGGGGGGGGGGGGGGGGGGGGGGGGGGGGGGGGGGGGGGGCGGGGGGGGGGGGCCCGGGGGGTGTGGGGGTGGGGCACGGGGATGTGCGGGCAGGGCGGGGCGGTGCGGGTGCCGGGGAGGCGGCTCGCCGGGCGTGGTGAGGGACGTCCGGGGTCTCCCTGGCGGCGGGGCCGGGGCCGGCCGGTGGGAGCCGTCCGTTGTTCCGGCAGGTCAGAGATGTTCCGGTGGATCTGACGTGCCGGGCGGGTGCGAGAGCGTGCGGGAGGGCTCAGCGGCGCGGGGTGGGGGTGGCGCGTGGGGCACGGGGCGGGGTGGCGCGTGGGGCGTGCGACTGCCGGAGGGGCAGCGAGACTTCTCGTTCGACATCGCGAACAGCGACCGAAGTGTCAGACACGGATCATAGGGAGTCTGCTCGCGGCGTCAACCTCTCCGGCACGACTCCGTCGGTGGCCCGTACCGGCCGCGCCCGCAGGGGAGTTGACGGCGCCGCAGGTCATGGCGGCGGGGACGGGGCTCCCCGGGTGCGGGAAAGGGAGCGAGGGCCCACGGCCGGGACCGGACCGGCTGCCCCGCCCCGCCCGGCGGGCGGAGGCGGGCGGACCGGGGCGGGCTCCGGGCCCGGGGCGGATGAGGCAGAACGGGCCGGGGGATCCCCCGGAGCCCGGAGGCGGGCCCGCCCCGGCGCCCGCCCCGGCCGTCAGCGTTCCAGCCGCACCGGGTCCGCGGGCGCCGGGCGGCGGACCAGCCACGCCTCCGTGATGTGGGTGAACATCGCGTCGGCCGCGCCGGCCGGGTCGTGGGCGGTGATCCGCTCGCAGATCCGGCGGTGGCCGCGGTTGGAGGCGACGCACAGGGACCGCTCGGTCCGGCCCATGTAGCGGGCGGTGTTGACGACCTGGCTCTCCAGGGAGCGCACCACGGCGCGGGCGATGCGGTTCCCCGAGATGCGCATGATCAGGTCGTGGAAGGCGCGGTCGTGCTCGTGGTAGGCGACGTGGTCCTCGACGAGTTCGTCCATGCGGTCGACCAGGGCGCGCAGCCGGCCGGCCGCGTCGGGGGTGACGATCCGGGCGGCCACATGTGCCATGTCGGACTCCAGCAGGCGCCGGGTGACAACGAGGTCGTCGAGGATCGCCAGGTCCTCGTCCTCGGCGATGGTGGCCGCCAGCACCTGCTCGTCGAGCATGTTCCACCGGGCCGGCGGGGTCACCGTGGTGCCGGACCCCTGGCGGACCTGCACCATGCCCTTCTCCTGGAGGACCTTCACCGCTTCGCGGATCACGGTGCGGCTGACCGAGAAGGCGGCGCAGAGGGCGGGTTCGGGGGGCAGCGGGGTGCCGGGAGCGTGGTCGCCGCGGACGATCCGGCCGACCAGTTCCGCCGTGACGGCCCGTGCCAGGTTGGCGGGACGCCGCGCCCAGTCGGGCGGGGCGGGGGTGGTGGCCGGCGCGGGCCGGGGTGCGGTCATGGTCCCTCCGGTGGGCCCGGCGGCGCCCCGCCGCGTGGCCGGGCACCAGTATAGGCGCCACCCCTTGACGTCATTCGTCATACGAATTACGTTCCGGGGTCAGCTCCGCCGGCCCCGGTCCTCAGCGTGTGACGGAAGGTCAGCAGTCATGAAGCGACGCGTACTCGGCTCGGCCGTCCTGATCGCGGGGGTGCTCCTGGCCGGCTGTGGCAGCGCGGGGTCGGGCCGGCCGTCCGGCGGGACGGACGGCACCCTCGTGGTGTGGGACTGGAAGTCGGGCGACAAGACGGCCGCGGCCTACATCGAGCGGGCGAAGGCGCGTTTCGCCGAGGACCACCCCGGGGTGACGGTGAAGTTCGTGGCCCAGCCGTTCGAGCAGTACTACACGCTGCTCGGCGCGGCCCTCCGCTCGGGCGCGGGCCCCGACGTGATGCTCTTCAACGGCGGTGGCCGGCTGCGGGACCGGGCGGCCTCGCTGCTCCCGCTCGGCGGGATGCCGGCCGGGGACCGTGAGCGGCTGGCCGGCTGGGAGGCCTTCACCGCGGACGGGACGGTCTACGCCGCGCCGGTGACCCTGCAAGGCCACCCGATCTACTACAACAAGGCGCTCTACGCGAAGGCCGGTCTCGATCCCGGGCGCCCGGCCACCACGTGGAGCGGTCTGGTCGAGGACTGCGCGGCCATCACCGAGGCCACCGGCGCCCGCTGCTTCTCCCTCGGCAACAAGGAGGGCTTCGGCATCCAGTTCTTCCTCTCGGGGCTCGGCCCGGGCGTCCTGACGCCACGGGAGTACGACGACTGGATCGCCGGGAAGCGGGACTGGACCTCCCCCGGCGTGCGGCGGATCTTCGAGCTGTGGAAGGAGGCCGGCGACCGGGGGCTGAACACCGCGGGCGCCAACTCGACCGCGCTGTTCAACGACGCCTTCGCCCGCTTCGAGTCGGGCAAGGCCGCCCATGTCGTCGGGCTGATGTCGGACGTGGGGCACTGGAAGGAGTTCGGCGAGTTCCTGGACCCCGGGGACATCGGCGTGATGCCGGCGCCGCGCGCGGCCGAGGGCGCGGAACCGGCCCTCCCCTACGACGGCGGCATCGGGTACGCGGTCGCGAAGGGCACCGCGGAGCCGGAGCTCGCCACCGACCTGGTGCGCGCCCTGACCTCGACGGAGGCGCTGCGCGCGTTCCACGCCGACGCCGGGGCGGTGGTGTCCGACACGGAGGTGGAGATGTCCGGCGGCGGTCCGGCGCTCGACACGATCGTGGCGGGCATCGGCACCGGCAGGCCCGCGCTGCACGTCGCGCTCTCCTCGCGGACGCTGGATCTGATGGGGCGGCTGTCCCAGCAGATCCTCAGCGGTTCCGCCGGGATCGACGAAGCGCTCCGCCGGCTGGCCGCCTCCGAGCGGGAGGACTGACCGGTGCCGCGGGCGGGCGCGTCCGCGCCGTCCCCTCCCGGCGCTGCGGTTCCGTCCGGCGCGGAACGGGGCGCGCCGCGGACGGGGCGCGGCTCCGGCCCCGCGGGGCGCGCCGCGCGCCGGGTCGCGGGCGGGGCGCGGGGCGAGCGGCTCGCGCCGTACGTGCTGGTGGCCCCGGCCGTGCTGGTCCTCGTGGCGCTCCGGCTGTGGCCACTCGTCCTCGGTGTGAACTTCTCCTTCACCGGCGACGGCGCGCGCGACGGGACCGCGGTCGGCCTGGACAACTACCGGGAGCTGTGGCGGGATCCGCTCTTCCGGAGCGCGCTGCGGAACACCGGGACGCTGGTGCTGCTGCTGCCGGTGGCGGTGGCGATCCCGGGCCTGCTCGCCACCTTCATCCATCTGCGGGTGCCGGGGCACCGGTTCTACCGCGGCGTGTACTTCTTCCCGGCCGTGCTGTCACCGGTGATCGCAGGGGCGATCTTCAATCTGCTGCTGGCCTACGACGGGCCGCTCAACCGGGCCCTGGAAGGCGCCGGCCTCGGGGCGGTCGACTGGCTCGGCGATCCGGACGTCGCCTTGTTCACGGTCGTCGGGGTGCATGTGTGGGCGACGTTCGGGATGGCCCTGGTGGTCTTCCTCGCCGGGTTCGCCGCCCTGGACACCAGTCTTCTGGACGCCGCGAAGGTGGACGGCGCCTCCTTCCCGGCGACCCTCCGGCACGTGATCGTCCCCGGTCTCTCCCGCACGATCCAGTTCGTCTTCGTCACCACCATGATCGGGATGCTGACCTCGATGTTCGGTCTGCTGTACGTGATGACCGGCGGCGGGCCGGAGGGCGCGACCCACCTGCCGGAGTTCTACATCTGGATCCAGCAGGGGCAGATGGACCGCCCGGCGCTCGCCGCGGCGGCCTCGACCGTACTCTTCCTCCTCATGC
Organism: Streptomyces zingiberis; assembly: GCF_012034935.1. Lineage (GTDB taxonomy): Bacteria > Actinomycetota > Actinomycetes > Streptomycetales > Streptomycetaceae > Streptomyces > Streptomyces zingiberis. The sequence goes on along the minus strand of NZ_JAATEN010000014.1, from coordinate 158,860 downwards.
TCGTGGTGGGGCTCGCGCAGATCGGGCTGCTCCGCCGCTCGGGGAGGGAGCACTGATGGGGCGCGCGGGCCGCCGGCTGGCCGCCGTCCCGATGGCGCTCCTGGCGCTGGCGACGGTCTACCCGCTGCTGTTCACGGCCAACGTGGCGGGCAAGACCCGCCGGGAGTACGTCCTCGACCGCTTCTCCCCCACGGGCTCCCCGCACGCCGAGAACCTCGTCACGGCGTGGACGGGCGTCGGCATGGCGCGGTACGCGGTCAATTCGCTCCTCGTGGTGGTGTGCGCCGTCGCGCTGCTCCTGCTGCTGGGGTCGATGGCCGGCTTCGCGCTGAGCCATCTGCGGTTCCGCGGGTCGGGGGCGCTGTTCCTCGGCTGTCTCGCCGCACTGTTCGTCCCCTTTCAGGTGATCATGGTGCCGCTGGTGCGGATCATGGCGGACGGCGGGCTCGTCGACACCTACCCGGGGCTGGTCCTCGCCTACGTCGCCCAGTTCCTGCCGTTCACGATCTTCCTGATGACGAGCTACTACGCCTCGGTCCCGCGCGAGCTCGTGGACGCGGCGCGGATCGACGGGAACACCCTCTACGGCGTCCACCGCCGCGTCATGCTGCCGCTGGGCGCCCCGGCGCTGCTGTCGGTCGGCATCCTCGACGCCCTGTTCTGCTGGAACGACGTGCTCATCGCCCTGCTGGTGATGCCGTCCCCCGAACACCGCACGCTCATGGTCGGGGTCACCTCGCTGCGCGGGCAGTACGCGCAGGACGTCCCCGTCTTCGCCGCGGGGGTGCTGATCGCCGCGGTCCCCGTACTCCTGCTCCACCTCTTCTTCCAGCGCCAGATCGCCGACGGGGTCACCGCCGGCGCCACGAAGGGCTGACATGCGGATCACGGGTTTCCGTACCCTCACCACCGTCCAGGAATGGGGCCGTCCCGTCGGCGACGCCAACGGGATCCACCCCGGCGGGGCCGTTCCCGTGCCCCTCGTCCTGGTGGACACCGACGCGGGGCTCACCGGCGTCGGGATCGGCCCGCACGCGGGGCTGGCGGAGGTCTTCACCGCGCTGGAGGGGGAGGATCCGCGCTGCGTGACCGCCCTGTACGACCGGATGCTGCGGCGGACGTTCAAGGCCGGCCACTCCGGGGCGCTCTTCGGCGCGATCGGCGCGCTCGACACGGCCCTGTGGGACCTCAAGGCGAAGGCGGCGGGCGAGCCGCTGTGGCGCCTGCTGGGAGGGCGCGTCCCGCGCGTCCCCGGCTACGCCTCGGGGCTCGACATCGGCCTGGACGACGAGGAACTGGCCGCGGTCTACCGGGACTACGCCGCGCACGGGCTGCGGGCCGCCAAGCTGAAGGGCGGTCTCGACGTCGAGCGGGACCGCCACCGGCTGACGCTGGTCCGCGACGTGCTGAGCCGGGCCTCCCCCGGCCGCCGGCCGGCGCTGATGCTCGACGCCAACGAGACCTGGTCGCGGAAACAGGCGGTGCGCCACATCTGCGAGCTGGAGCGCACCCTCGACCTGACCTGGGTCGAGGAGCCCGTCCGGCGCTGGGACGCCGAAGGGCTGGCCGCGGTCGGGCGGGGCGTCCGGGCGGCCGTCGCCAGCGGGGAGAACCTCACCGGGCTCGAACAGTACCGTCCGCTGCTGGCCGCGGGAGCCGTGGACGTGGTGCAGGCCTCGGCGGTCTGGGGGGTCACGCACTTCCTGCGGGTGGCGGCGCTGGCCCACGCCCACGACCTGCCGGTGAGCCCGATCGGGAACACGCCCGTCGCGCTGGTCCACGCGGCGGCCTCCCTGCCGAACCACCTGGTCAGCGAGGTGCAGGAGCTGCGGCCGCCGGCCGGTCTCCACATCGATCTGCACGTCGGGGACGGCGCGTTCGTCCTCGGCGGCTCCCCGGGGCTCGGGATCCACGTCGACGAGGCCGCGATCGCCGCGGCCGCCCCGGCCGCCACGTCCCCCGCGGCTCCCGCGGGGGACGGCCCCGCCGTGCGGCCCGCGGCGGCCGGGCTGCGGCTGCTGGCCGTCCCCGGGGAGGACACCGCCGGCCCGGGCCCCGGCCGGCCGGACCGGCCGGCGGCCTCCGGCGGCCCTCCCCGCCGTCCCGGCGGGGCAACAGGCACGAGCACGAGCACAGGCACAGGCACAGGCACAGGCACAGGCACCAACAGCGTCACCGGTACCGGCGCCGGCGCGCCGTACACCGCTCACCACTGACCCGTGCGTCTCGCCCCCACGGAAAGGACCCGACCGTGCCTCCCCCCACCTTCCGCTCCCCCACCGTCCGCGCGTTCGCCGCGGCCACCGCCGCCGCCCTCACCGCCGGGCTGCTCGCGGCCCTGCCCGCATCCGCCGCGCCCGCCGCTTCCGCCACGCACACCCTCGTCGTCGCCGCGGAGGGCACCGCGCGCGCCGACGACAGCGGGCCCGGCACCGCCGAGCGGCCCCTGCGGAGCCTCGGCGAGGCCCAGCGGCGCGCCCGGGCCCTGGCCGCCGCGGGGGACGGTGACGTCACCGTCTCCCTACTGGCGGGCACCCACCGGCCGGCCGCGCCGCTGCGGTTCGGCGCCGCCGACTCCGGCCGGAACGGTCACACCGTCACCTGGCGGGCCGCCCCCGGGGCCCGGCCGCTGGTCAGCGGGTCTCAGCCGGTGACCGGCTGGGTCCTCGACGACGCGGCGAAGGGCATCTACAAGGCCGATGTCGGCACCGGGTTCGACACCCGCCAGCTCTACGTCGACGGGAGACCCGCCCAGCGCGCGCGGTTACGGCTGGCCCGGTCCGACATCCGCCTGGACGCCTCCGGCTTCACCCTGCTGAACCCGGCCCTGTCGTATCTGGGGAACCTGCCCGACCAGCGGCGCGTCGAGTTCCAGGGGATGCTGTCGTTCACCAACCGGTTCGCCCCGGTGCAGAGCATCTCCGGCACCCGGGTCCTCATGCGCCAGCCGGCCTGGGACAACAACACCTACGGGTACGACACCCTCCAGGCCCCGTTCCGGACGCCGGAGTTTTCCCTGCTCAACTCCAGGAGCTTCCTCGACGAGCCGGGCGAGTGGTACCTGGACACGGGGTCGGGGACGCTGTACTACAAGCCGCTCGCCGGGCAGGATCTGCGCACCGCCCGGGTCGAACTCCCGCGCCTGGAGCGGCTGGTCGAGGTCGGCGGCAGCTACGGCGCGCCCGCGCGGAACCTCCGCTTCGAGGGGCTGACCTTCACCGGCACCACCTGGCTGCACCCCGGCTCCTCCGACGGTTACGCCAACCAGCAGACGGGCGCGTTCATCAGCGGGGTCCAGCCGCACCGGCCCGCCGACGCCTTCACCTCGTGCGCCACCGGCTGCAAGGGCTTCGAGGGCGCCCGCAACTCCTGGGCCCAGACGCCGGGGGCGGTCCAGGTGTCGGCGGCCGAGTCCATCACCTTCGCCGGCAACACCTTCGTCAATCTCGGCTCCGTCGGGCTGGGCATCGGCAACGACGCGAACGCGCACGCCACGGGGGTGGGGCTGGGCGCGCGGAACGTGTCCGTGACGGGCAACACGTTCACGGCGAGCGCCGGCGGCGGCATCGTGGTGGGCGGGGTGCGGCCGGACGCGCACCATCCGTCCGACCCGCGGATGACCAACGCGGACATCGTGCTCCGGGACAACCGGGTGCACGCCACCGCCCTGGAGTACCTCGACCAGGACGGGATCTTCGCCAGCTACGTCTCGGGGCTGGCCGTCGAGCACAACGAGGTCTCCGACATGCCGTACACCGGGATCGGCGTGGGCTACGGGTGGGGCGCCAACGACCCGGGCGGCAGCCCCGAGTACAGGAACCGCGGCCTGTACGACCACCAACCCGTGTACACCACGCCGACGACCCTGCGGGACGTCCGGATCGTGGGCAACCACGTGCGCGACGTCGTGAGGACGATGTTCGACGCCGGCTGTGTCTACACGCTGTCGGCCATGCCGGGCAGCACCGTCGAGGAGAACTTCTGCGAGAACAGCGGGCAGCTCGGCCTGTACTTCGACGAGGGCTCCCGCTACCTCACCGCGCGGTCCAACGTCTTCCTCCGCACCGCCGGCCAGTGGGCGCACGCCAACAACCAGAACGGCAACCACACCGGGAACCTCACCCTGACGGGGAACTACACCACGAACCCCGCCATCACCGGGATCACCGACGGGGACCGGGGGAACGTCGCCCGCGACAACACCACCTTCTCCACCGGGAACGTCCCCGCCGGTGCCAGGCGGGTGATGGACGCGGCGGGCCCGGCCGGTTCCTGACCGGCGCCCCGGGGCCGGGCCCCGGGCCGGCCCCTCCGCGGGCGGCGGGCCCGGCGTCCCGGGTGCCGGGCCGGCCCGGGCGGCACGGTCCGGCACCCGGCATCGGGGGTGGGGGCGGGGCCCCCGGGGCCCGGCCGTCAGCCGTCCGCGGAGACGTCCTCACCGATGTGGTGGACGCGGACCAGATTGGTCGTGCCGGGGACGCTCGGCGGGGACCCGGCGGTGATGACGACGATGTCGCCCGGATCGCAGCGCCCGCCGCGCAGCAGCTCCGCGTCCACCTGGGCGACCATCTCGTCCGTGGAGCCGACCTGCGGGCTCAGGAAGGTCTCCACGCCCCAGGTGAGATTGAGCTGGGCGCGGGTGGCCGGGTCGGGGGTGAAGGCCAGCAGCGGGATCGGCGAGCGGTAGCGGGAGAGGCGGCGGGCGGTGTCGCCGGACTGGGTGCAGGCGACGAGGTAGCGGGCGCCGAGGAAGTCCCCGAGTTCCGCGGCGGCGCGGGCCACCGAGCCGGCCTGGGTGCGGGGCTTGTGGGTGGCGACGAGCGGGGGCAGGCCCTGGGTGAGGAGCTCCTGCTCGGCGGCCTCGACGATGCGGCTCATGGTGTGGACGGTCTGGACGGGGTGCTTGCCCACGCTGGTCTCGCCGGAGAGCATCACGGCGTCGGTGCCGTCCATCACGGCGTTGGCGACGTCGGAGGCCTCGGCGCGGGTGGGGCGGGAGGCGTCGACCATGGAGTCGAGCATCTGGGTGGCGACGATGACGGGCTTGGCGTTGCGCCGGGCGAGCTTGACGGCCCGCTTCTGCACCATGGGGACGTTCTCCAGGGGCATCTCCACGCCGAGGTCGCCGCGGGCGACCATGATGCCGTCGAACGCCGCGACGATGTCCTCGAGGTTCTCCACGGCCTGCGGCTTCTCGATCTTGGCGATGACGGGCAGGCGGCGGCCCTCCTCCCGCATCACGCGGTGCACGTCGTCGGCGTCGCGGCCGTTGCGCACGAAGGAGAGGGCGATGAGGTCGGCGCCGGTGTGCAGCGCCCAGCGGAGGTCCTCGACGTCCTTGCCGGAGAGGGCGGGGACGGAGACGGCGACGCCGGGGAGGTTGAGCCCCTTGTGGTCGGAGACCAGGCCGCCCTCGATGACGACGGTGTGGACGCGGGGCCCCTCGACGGAGGTGACCTCCAGGGTGACGCGGCCGTCGTCGACGAGGACGCGCTCCCCGCGGGCGACGTCGGCGGCGAGGCCGGCGTAGGTGGTGGAGCAGCGGTGGCGGTCGCCCTCGATGTCGTCGACGGTGATGGTGAATTCGTCACCGCGTTCGAGGAGGACGGGACCTTCGCGGAAGCGGCCGAGACGGATCTTGGGTCCCTGGAGGTCCGCGAGGACGCCGACGCTGCGGCCCGTTTCCTCGGCGGCCTTGCGGACGTGGCGGTAGCGGGCCTCGTGCTCGGCGTAGCTGCCGTGGCTGAGGTTGAGACGGGCCACGTCCATGCCGGCGTCGACCAGGGCTTTGATCTGGTCGTAGGTGTCGGTGGCGGGGCCCAGGGTACAGACGATTTTCGCTCGGCGCATGGAGTGACCCTACGACCTACCAGTGGGTAGCGAATGGGCTCGGGGCGACTGCTCAACAACCTTTACCTGAAAGGTTGTTGACAAATGGAGGTATGTGCGCGAGGGCGCTCCGATGAGCGTCCGGGCGGGTCGCCCGGGGGTTCCCGCGGGCCGGGGGCGGGCCGCTCGCGGACCATGAGCACCGCCGTCTTGCCGGGCAGGGCGATCCTCCCGGCGGGGCGGAAGCCGGCGCGGCGGAAGGCGGCGACGGAGCGGGCGTTGCGGTGGTCGGGCTCGGCGAGGACCCGGCGGGCGCGGGGGTCGGCGGCGAACTGGTGACCGGTGACGGCGCGGATCAGCCGGGGGCCGAGGCCACGCCCCCGCTGGGCGGCAGGACCGATGAGCAGGTGGAGACCGGCGTCGTGCGGCCGGGCCGGGTAGTGGCCGGCGAGCGGATCGAGGTCGGCGCGGTAGAGCTCCCAGTAGCTGACCGGGACGCCGTCGAGACTGCCGACGCAGGGGGTGGAGCGCCCCTGGGCGAGCTGGCCGGCCAGATGGCGGCGGACCTCCGCCGCGGGCCGGTCGAGCTCCGGCCACCAGCGGGCGACCTCCGGATCGGCGGCCCAGGCGCGGAGGAGGGCGGTGTCGGTGCCGGGATCGGCGGGGCGGAGGGTGAAGCGGCCGGCGGTCAGGCGGGCGGCGAAGGTGCCCAGGGCCCCGGCGCTCCCCGGCGCGGGTCGCGGCCCCGGCGCGGGCGCGGACGGGGACCCGGGCGGTGACGCGGGAGCGGTCCCGGGGTCACGCACCGGGTCACACGCCGGGTCCGGGCCGGGTCCGGATCCCGGGCCGGGGCCCGCACCGGGGGCCGCACCGGGGCCGGGTGCGTTCACCGGCGGGCCTCCGCCACCGGGTTGGGGATGTCCACGTAGACGGACTGGCTCTCCAGCGGCCCGGTGAGTTCGTCCAGGCCCCGGACGCGGGTGAGCAGGTTCGCCTTGCAGCGCAGGGTCGGGGCCTCGCGGAGGGTGGCGGCCGGCGGGAGCCGGTCGCCGTGACGGGCGGCGAGGACGGCGAGGTGGCGGTCGGTCTCGGCGAGGAGGTCCTCCTCGTCGGCGAGGCCCTGGGCGCCGAGGGCGCCGATGGTGCCGAGGATGTTGTTGACGCCGATGTAGTAGCCGAGGCGTTCGTCGATGACGGCGTCGTCGACGTAGGTGCCGAGGTCGCGGCCGATGTCCGGGATCCACCGGTGGAGGGCGTGGCTGCGGGCGGGCGAGAAGTAGTAGCCCTGGTTGTCGCGGTAGTGGCCGCCGGTGGGCCAGCCGTCGGCGTCGAGGGTGACGAGGGTGTTCTGCTGGTGGGCTTCGAGGCCGAGCCCGTACTCGGCGTAGAGCCAGCACAGCGGGGTGATCACGGCGTCGAGGTAGCGGCTGAACCAGGCGCGGGCGGTGCGCCGGGTGGAGTGGCCGGTCTGCCGGGCGAGGTGGTCGAGGATCCCGGCGATGCGGGAGCGGTGGTCGGGACGGTCCGGGCGCTCGGCGAGGAGCCCGGCGAGGCAGCCGGTCCAGCCGCGGGGGCGGGTCCCGGCGCGGGCGGCGCGGAAGGGGTTGGCGCGGACGACGGCGTCGAGACCGGTGGGGGTGGTGGAGCCGGGGCTGTGGACGGCGAGCCAGGCGGGGTCGCGGACGATGTGGAAACGGGGGTGGGCGGCGCGGAGGGCGCCGGCGAGCCCGGCGTCGAGGAGGCGGTGGACGGCGAGGCCGCGGCGGAGTTCGGTGCGGTGGTTCTCGCGGCGGGAGTTGGTGATCCGCAGGCCCAGGGAGAGCTTGAGCATCACGGGCGCGTCGGCCCGGTAGAGGGTGCGGACGGAGGAGGTGGGTGACCAGGGGGCGCCGGAGGGGCCGAGGTCGTGGAGGTGTCCGCCGTCGAGGAGGGTGCGTACGGCGGGCCGGTGCAGGAGGTCCTGGGCCTGCCAGGGGTGGGCGGGGACGAGGACGGTGCCGGGCGGGGCGTCGGGGTGGCCTGCGAGGTCGGCGAGGAGCGGCTGGAGGGGGCGGGCCAGGGCGGAGTCGCTGTCGAGGACGGCGGGGTGGGCGGCGAACCAGTGGAGGGCGAAGGAGCCGTGGAGTTCGGGTGAGTAGCGGGCGGCCTCGGTGTCGGTGAGTCCTTCCCGGCTCTTGGGGGTGGGGTGCAGGGGGTGGCCGGTGACGAGGGCCTGTTCGGTTTCGAGGAAGAGGGTGGCGGGGGGCTCGACGGTGTGCGGGCGGGCGCGGAGGAAGTGCGCGACGCGGTGGGCGGAGTCGGTGACGCGGGCGGTGAGGTCGGTGACGGCGGCGGCGTCGCCGGCGGCGGTCTCGACGGCGAGGAGGGAGGCGACGAGCGGCGCGGGGGCCTTGGTGCCGGTGTGCAGGCGGACGCGGCCGAAGCGGTGGTGCCCGGTGGCCGACCAGTGGATGACGGGAGCTTCGAGGGTGGCGCCGGAGGCGGGGAGGCGCAGCCGCAGATGGCCGTCGGCGGGCCGGGGGACGCCGGTCTCACGGACCCAGCAGCGGAGGAGGTTCCCGGTGGTGACGGCGTCGGCGATGGCCGCGGGGTCACCGGGCCGGTGGTGTCCGGTGACGGCGCGGGTGGGGAGCGTCGTGCTCATCGGTTCTCTTTCCGTCCGGGGGCCGCCGCCGGTCCGGGGCGGGATGCTCCGGCGGGTGCCGGGGCCGCGGGCCGGGCCGGGGCGGGCCTGGTCAGTGGGGTGGGGCCGGAGTTCCCGCACCGGGTGAGAGGCCGGTGGCTGCCGCTGGTGGTGGGGGGTGGCCGGGTGTGGTGGCGCGCCGGGGCCGGGGGCAGGGGATCGGGAGGGGTCAGGGGGCTGGACGGTCAGGGGGCTGGACGGTCAGGGGGCTGGGGGCCGGCCGGCCCGGCGGTCAGGGCCGGGTCTCGGCGAGGGTCTCGGCGAGCGCCTCCAGGTCGGTGGGGCGGACGGCGGGGTGGAGCAGGGTGGCCTTGAGCCAGAGGCGGGTGTGCCCGTCGGCGTCCCTCGCGCGGGCGCGGCCGACGACGGCGCGGCCGTCGGTGAGCAGGCGGCGGCGGACGCCGGCGACGTAGGCGTCACCGGCGTCCTCGCCGTCGGTGCGGGCGAGGTCGTCGGCGGCGGCGGGGCGGAGGAGGACGGTGCTGATGCCGACGGGGCCGGGCCGGCGGCGGAGCCGGGGGTGGCCGTCGGCGAGGGCGGCGAGGCGCTCGGCGGCGTGCACGCAGTGCTCGACGAGGCGGGCGAGGCCGGTGCGGCCCAGGGCGCGGAAGGTGACGGCCATCTTGAAGGCGTCGGGGCGCCGGGTGGTGCGGAGGGAACGCCCGAGGAGGTCGGGGAGGCCGGCCTCGGTGTCGTCGTCGGCGTTGAGGTAGTCGGTCTGGTGGGTGAGGGGTTCCAGCGCGGTGGTGTCGCGGACGGCGAGAAGCCCGGCGGGGACCGGCTGCCAGCCGAGTTTGTGCAGGTCGAGGGTGACGGTGACGGCCCGGTCGAGGCCGTCGAGGCGACCGCGGAGGGTGTCGCTGAAGAGGAGGGCCCCGCCGTAGGCGGCGTCGACGTGGAGTTCGGCGCCGTAGGTGGTGGCGACGCGGGCGAGCTGGTCCAGCGGGTCGATCAGCCCCTCGTCGGTGGTGCCGGCGGTGGCGACGACGAGGGCCGGCCCGGCGGTGTCGGCCAGGGCGCGGTCCAGGGCCGCGGGCAGGACGCGCCCGGCGTCGCAGGCGACGGTGACGGGGGTGGGCAGGCCGAGGAGCCACGCGGCGCGGTGGACGCTGTGGTGGGCGTTGGTGCCGCAGACGACCTGGACGGTGCGGGCGCCGGTGGCGCGGGCGCGTTCCCGGGCGAGGAGCAGGGCGACGAGGTTGGACTCGGTGCCGCCGCTGGTGACCACCGCGTCGGGGAGGGGGGAGCGCGGGTACACGAGGGCGGCGACGGCCCGGGTGAGTTCGGTTTCCAGGGCGGTGGCGGCGGGCGCCTGGTCCCAGGAGTCGAGGGAGGGGTTGAGGGCGGCGGCCGCGAGGTCGGCGGCGGCGGCCACGGCGAGCGGGGGGCAGTGGAGGTGGGCGGCGCAGTGCGGGTCGGCGGGGTCGGCGGCTCCCTCGGCGAGGGCCTTCACGAGCGTGGCGAGGGCCTCGCGGGGGCCGCCGCCGTCCTCGGGGAGAACGGGGTGGAGGGCGGTGCGGAGGCGGTCGGCGACGACCTTGGGCCCGCCCGGGGGCAGCGGGCCCCGGCGGTCGCGGGCACCGGTGCCGAGCGCGTCGAGCACGGTGTGGAGCAGCGGTTCGAGGGCGGCCGGCCCGTGGGCGCCGCCGGCCAGGGCGGCCGCCGCGGGGTCCGCGCAGGCGCGGCCGGTGGCGGCCGTACCCCTTGAGGCGGGGCCCGGGGCGGGGCCCGGGCCGGGGCCGGTGGGGGCCGGCCCGGTGCCGGGGCCGGAGGGGCGCGAGGTGGGGAAGGCGCCGTGCGACATGGGAAGCCCTTTGGTCGGGTTCGGGGGCACACGATCCGGTGGGTCGCCCCGGCGGGCCGGGGGTGCCTTACACTCCTCTACACGCTTTCCGGACCCGCCGGGTTCATCGCAGGACCGAGCAGAACGGGCCAACTGCCATGAAATCGCGGCGCGTTGGGATCCCCTCACCGCGTGCGCGAGCCCCGCGCGCGGGGGGTGAGGCGCCGGGCCCCGGGTTGACGGAGAGCGGCGGGGAGCGGCAGCGGGGGTTCCGCGCACCGGGCCGGTTCCGTGAGGGTTCCGGTCACCGCCCGCCCCTCCCCAGCAGCCCGCCACACCCGGCGCCCCCGTGTCCGGCGGCTCCCGGGCCCGGCACAGCAGACTGAACCCCTGCCGGCACGCCCAGTCGGCACGCCCTGCCGGACGCACCCTCCTGGGCCCCGGCTCCTCCGCCCCGCCCGCGAGCAGACAGACGGCCCGACACCGCCCGGCGCCGCTCCCCCGGGGCGGTGCTCCCCTCCCGCCCGGCGCCCGGCCGCCGCCCCGTACCGCCCTCCGGCCCCCACCGCCGCGCGCCGGCCGGGCCACCCGGCCCGCTCCCGCCGCGCCGTCGCCCGTACCGCCCCGTACCGCCGCGCCCACCGTCCGCGGGGCCCCGGGCGGCCCGCCGTCACCCGCACGCGGCGCGTGAAGCGCGTGGTGGGGGGTACTCCCGGTGCGTTCCGTTCCCGCACAGCAGGGGAGCCGCTGATGGTCGGCGCGTCCGACGGCGAGTACCGTCCACTGCCCGGCGGGGAGCTGCTGAACGCGATGTTCTACGGCCTGGACGCCGGGGTGCTGGTGGTGGACTCGGAGGCGCGCATCCTGGTCGTCAACCCGCGGGCCTCGGAGATCACCCGGCTGGCGCAGGAGCGGTTCCTCGGCGCGGACCTGCACGACCTGCTGCACCGGGAGGAGGACGGCTCGGCCGCGCCCCGCGACCGGTGCCCGCTGCTGGCGGCGCTGCGGGCCGGGGTGCCGACGCGGACCCAGGGCGCCTGGTTCCGGCGCGGGGACGGTTCGCTGCTCCGGGTGGGCTGGCTGATGGCGCCGTACCTGGTGACGGGCGAGCGGGCCGGGGCGGTGGTGACCTTCTTCGACCTCTCGGAGCAGGAGGAGGAGGCGCGGCGGCGGGACGCGCACCTCGCGGCGCTGCGGCGGCGGGCCGAGCGGCTGTCCCTGGTGTCGGAGATCACCACCGTGCTGACCTCGACGCTGGACATGCGGGAGGCGCTGCGGCGGCTGGTGCGGCTGGTGGCGCCGCGGCTGGGTGACTGGGCGGTGGTGGACCTCCTCGGGGAGCAGGAGGAAGTGGTGCGGGTCGCCGTGGTGCACTACGAGAACGGCACCCATGTGAACGTCGCGGAGCTGGAGGGGCGGCTGCCGGACCGGGTGTCCTGGGAGTCGCGGTCACCGTTGCAGCGGGTCCTGCGGGGCGCCCCGGCGCTGTTCGTCGGCCCGGAGCACTACGCGGGCGAGCCGGACTCGGCGATCCAGGGGGCGCAGAAGGACCTGTTCCGCACCACGGGCATGCACGCGGCGGTCATCGCCCCGCTGCGGGGCGGCCGGGGCGTCATGGGGGCACTGACCGTGGGCCGGGCGGACCAGGAACAGCCGTTCGACCGGGAGGACCTGGCGCTGGTGGACGACATCGCGCGGCGCGCCGGCCTCGCCGTGGACAACGCGCAGCTCTACGACCGGCAGCGGCGGGTGTCGGAGACGATGCAGCTGCACCTGCTGACGCCGCTGCCGCGGGTGCCGGGGCTCGCGATGGCGGCGCGCTATCTGCCCGCGCCGGAGGGGTCCCAGGTGGGCGGCGACTGGTACGACGCCTTCGTGCTGCCGGACGGGGCGGCGACCCTGGTGATCGGTGATGTCATCGGCCACGATCTGCAGGCCGCGGCGAACATGTCGCAGGTGCGGAACATGCTGCGGGCGTTCGCCTGGGACGTGCGGGAGCCGCCGTGCCAGATCGTCGACCGGCTGGACCGCGCACTGGTGACCATCAGTGACGCGCCGATGGCGACGCTGGTGCTGTGCCATCTGGAGCGCGGCGAGTCCGGCCCGTGGCAACTGACCTGGCACAACGCCGGGCATCCGCCGCCGCTGCTGATCCCCCCGGAGGGCGCGCCACGGTTCCTGGAGGAGGGGCACGGGTTGCTGCTGGGCACCCAGGCGGAGAACGAGCGGACGAACGCGACGGTGCCGCTGCCGGCCGACAGCACGCTCGTGCTCTACACCGACGGCCTGGTGGAGGCGCCGGGACAGCCGCTGGACACCGGCCTGGAGCGGCTGCGCGGCCGGGCGCTGGAGCTGGCGGGGCGCCCGCTGGGCGAGTTCTGCGACCGGCTGCTGGCGGAGGTCGCGCCGGAGGAGACGGCGGACGACATCGCGCTGCTGGTGGTACGGGCGCCGTGAGCCTAAGGGGCCCGGGGCGGGCGGCGGCCCTCCCCGCTGGACCGGGGGGAGGACGGCCGGGTGGCGGCCCGGGGCGCGGGCGGACGGTTGTGGCGCGCGCCCTCGCCCCGGGGCCGGGTGGGTTCAGCCGCCGGCGCGGGCCGCGCGGGCCCGCAGCACGCGCGCCAGGTCGTCGAGCCGGTCGGCCAGGGGGCGGCGCAGGGCCGGAAGGAGGTCCGGGGCGCGCAGGCACTCCCGGCCACGGCGGAGCGTGGCCTCGTCGACGGCGTGGGCGGGGAACCCCTCACGGCCGAGGACGGCGGCCACGGCCGGGCCCCGGCGCGCCGCGGCGGCGGGCGCGTCGTCCCAGTAGCGCTCCGCCCAGGGCGCGAGCAGATCGCGCTGCTCCGGCTGCCAGAAGCCCTGCGCGGTGGCGGCGACCAGGCGGTTGGAGAGGTCGCCGGAGGTGAACAGGGCGGCCCAGGCGGCCTCCTTGGCCGCCACGTCGGGCAGGGCGGCGCGGCAGCGGGCCGCGCCCTCCCGCCCGGTGGCGCCGGGGTCGGCGGCGAGCGCGGCGTCGATCTCCGCGGGTCCGGCGGCGCCGAGCACCACCAGGCGGAGCAGCAGCCGCCAGCGCAGCTCGGGGTCGAGCGCCGGCCCGCCGGGGACGGTGCCGGCGGTGAGCCAGCCGCTGAGTTCGCCGGTGCCGGTGTGGTGGTCGAGGAGACCGCGGACGGCGGCGAGCCGCAGCCCGGCGCGCTCCTCACCGCCGCCTCCCCCGGGGCCCTCTCCCCCGCCGCCGGCGGTTCCCGCGCCGTTTCCCGGACCCGCCGGACCGCCGGTGCGCCGGGGAGATCCGGTGCGGTCCAGCAAGGCGCGGCAGACGCCGGTGAGACCGGCGAGGGCGGCGGGCCGCGCGGTGGCGGGGAGATGACGGTCGGCGATCTCGTGGCGGGCGAAGGTGAGCACGGACGGCACGACGGCGAGGTCCGTCTCGTGCGGGAGGTGGTCGCGGACGGCCCCCAGGTACTCCTCCGGGTCGAGGTCCCCGTCGCGCACCATGTCCCGCGCGGTGGTCCACAGGACGGCGCGGGCCAGCGGGTCGGGGACGCGGGAGAGGGCGGCACGGGCGGTCGCCCAGGAACGCGGGTCGAGCCGGAGCTTGGCGTAGTCGCGGTCGTCGGCGTTGAGGAGGACCAGGTCGGGGCGGGGGCCGGGCAGGGTGCGGGCCGGCGCGTCGCCGTCCGCGGGGACGTCGACGGTGAGCCGGTCGCGGAGGACGAGCGGGCCGGAGGCGGGGCCGTGGTCGTAGAGGTCGACGGTGAGCCGGTGGGGGCGGCTGCCGGTGTGGCGGACGGCCAGCCGCCAGCGGGGGCGCCCGGCGGCGGCCGCGCTGCGGGCGCGGTCCCCGGAGCCGCCGGGGACGGGCGGCCGCTCACCGGGGTGGCCGGGCGCGGCGCCGGAGCGGGGCCCGGGGTGGCCGGGGTTCTCACCGGCGTCGTGTGCCTCCCGGGCGGGCGGGCCACCGGGCACACCCGGCGCGGAGGGGTCGCCGGGCGCGCCGGGGTCGCCGGGCACACCCGGCACGCCGGGGTCGCCGGGCGCGCCGGAGGCGTCCGCGCCGCCGGAGCTGCCGGAAGCCGGCCGCACGTCCCCGGCCTCCGCGGTGAGGGTGTCCACACCGCTCGTGGTCAGCCAGCGGGCGGCCCAGGCGTGGACGTCCTCCCCGGAGGCCCGGGCGAGAGAGTCGAGGAAGTCGGCGAGGGTGGCGTTGGCGAACCGATGCCGGGCGATGTGGTCGTTGACCCCGGCGAGGAAGGTCCTCTCCCCGAGGCGGGCGACGAGCTGGCGCAGGGCGGAGGCGCCCTTGGCGTAGGAGATGCCGTCGAAGTTGAGGAGGGCGGAGGCGGTGTCCGGCACACCCCCGGGGGCGGGCGCGACGGGGTGGGTGCTGGGCCGCTGGTCGGCGTCGTAGCCCCAGCTCTTGCGGGAGGCGGCGAAGTCGGTCCAGGGCGAGCGGAAGCGGGTGGCCTCGCCGAGGGTGCGGAAGCCCAGGTACTCGGCGAAGGACTCGTTCAGCCAGATGTCGTCCCACCAGCGGAGGGTGACGAGGTCGCCGAACCACATGTGGGCCATCTCGTGCGCGACGACCATGGCCCGGGTCTGCCGCTCGGTGTCGGTGACGGCGGAGCGGTGCACGAACTCGTCGCGGAGGAGCACGAGTCCGGGGTTCTCCATGGCGCCCGGGTTGAACTCGGGGACGAACGCCTGGTCGTAGGAGTCGAAGGGGTAGGGCTCGTCGAAGATCTCGTGGTAGCGGTCGAAGCAGCGCCGGGTGACGCCGAGGATCTCGGCGGCGTCGCGGTCGAGGTGCTCGGCGAGGGAGCGGCGGACGTGCAGGCCGAAGGGGATCCCGGCGTGCTCGGTGCGCACGGAGTGCCACGGGCCGGCGGCGAGGGCCGTGAAGTAGGTGCTCAGCGGCGGGGTGGGCGCCGCCTCCCAGCGGGCCGTCCCGTCCGTCCCGCCGGTGCCGGCGGGCGGGGTGACGCGGCGGGTGACGGCGTTGGCGAGAACCGTCCAGCCGTCGGGCACGGTGGCGGACATCTCGAACACCGTTTTGAGGTCGGGCTGGTCGAAGGCGGCGAAGACGCGCTGCACGTCGTCGAGGAAGCAGTGGGTGTGGACGTAGGTCTCGCCGTCGGCCGGGTCGGTGAAGCGGTGCATGCCCTCACCCGTGCGGGAGTACCGCATGTCGGCCTCGACCCGCAGCTCGTGCGGGCCCGCGGCGAGCCCCGTCAGCGGCAGCCGGTTGCCGTCGAGGAGGCCGGGGTCGAGCTCCTCGCCGTCGAGGAGGACGCGGCGCAGCCGGGCGGGGCGGATCTCGGCGAAGGTGTCGCCGGCGGTGGCCGCGGTGAAGCGGAGCACCGTGGTGGAGCCGAACAGCTCCTCGCCGCGGGTGAGATCGAGGTCGACGGCGCAGTGGCGGACGTCGAGGAGGCGGGCCCGGGCGCGGGCCTCGTCGCGGGTGAGTGCGGGCATGCGGCCATGCTGCCAAACGGGGTGAGCGGCCCATCCGCCGTGGTGGCGGACGCGCGGTACCCGCCCCGCGGGAAACGGCCGGATCCCGCGGGTCGGCCGGCCGGTTACGAGCGGGCGATCGTCTCGTGGTGGCGGATCACCTCGGCGATGATGAAGGTGAGGAGCTTCTCCGCGAACGCCGGGTCGAGCCGGGCGCTCTCCGCGAGGCCGCGGAGCCGCTCGATCTGGCGTGCCTCCCGGGCGGGGTCGGCGGCCGGCAGGGCGTGCCGGGCCTTGAGGCGGCCGACCTGCTGGGTGCACTTGAAGCGCTCGGCGAGCATGTGGACCACGGCCGCGTCGATGTTGTCGATGCTCTCCCGCAGCCGCTCCAGCTCGGCCCGGACCTCCGCGTCGGCGGCGGCGGCCGTCCCCTCCCCACAGGCCGGGGCGGTGGCGGGGGCATCCGGGGCGGCGGGGGCATCCGGGGTGGGGGTGGCGGTGTGGGCGGTGGCGTCGGGGGGCGGGTTGGTCATCGTGGCGCTCTCCGGTCATTCGGCACGGCCGCACGGGCGGAACAGTGCGTCACCGTAACAGGGGCCGGTGTCCGCCGCCGGACGCGTCCACCCTGCGGAAGCCACCCGCCCGGGGAGGCCCGGTGAGCCGGCCGCCGGGCCGGTGCCGGTGCGCGGGGACCGGGCGCCGGGCCGGTGCCGGTGCGCGGGGGGCGGCCCGGTGAAGGCGGCGCGGGCCCGTGCGGGCCGGTCGGGGGCCGCCCGGCGCCGTAGAGTTGGGCCGTGGCGCCGGGGAGCGAGGTCGTGCACGGGTATCCGCATCTGGAGACGGTGCGGTCCGCCGTCACGGCGCTCCACCGGAGCCTGCCCGCCGGGGAACTGCGGTCGTTCACGGCGAGCGTCCTCCCGGTCGAGGTGGCGTTCTCCGATGACGAGGACCTGCGGGCGGGCGTGGCGCGGGTGGCGGGGGTGATGGTGCGCCATCTGCGGCTGCCGGAGGCGCCGGTGGCGGTGACGTTCCGGGAGATGGCCGAGGCGGCGACGGTGGATCCGGCCGGCGGCCGGGAGTACGACATCGAGCTGCACCCCCGGTACGACCGTCACCGGCGGGACATCGGGGCCGTCCTGGCCCACGAGTTCACCCATGTGTTCCTGCACCGCGCGGGCCTGTCGTTCGCCGGGACCGAGCGGAACGAGATCCTCACCGACACGGCCGCCGCGTATCTGGGCGCGGGCTGGCTGCTGCTCGACGCGTTCCGGCGGTCCGCGCTGGAGTCGCAGAAGCTGGGCTATCTGACGCCCGAGGAGTACGGGTACGTGCTGGCGAAGCGGGCGCTGCTGTTCGGGGAGGACCCCTCGCCGTGGTTCACCAGCCCGCAGGCGTACCCGGCCTACACGCGGGGCCTGGCGCTGGCGCGCCGGGACGGGCGGCGGCCCCCGCTGGCGGCGGCGGGCCCGGCGGCGCGGCTGCGGTACGCGCGGGACCGCCGGGCGGCGCGGGCCGGCGTCCGGCGGCCGCGGCCGGCGGAGCGGTCCGCCCCCGGCGGTGGCGCGGGCGGACAGGTGGACGGCGGCCGCACGGGCGGGGCGGACCGGCGGGCGGAGGGCGCGGACGGCGCCGGTTACACCTTCGAGCCCGGCCCGCCCCTGCGGGTCTCCTTCCCCTGCCCGGTCTGCCACCAGCGGCTGCGGGTGCCGGTGCGGGGCCGGGTGCGGGCACGGTGCGGGGTGTGCGGAACGGTCCTGGAGTGCGACACCTGAGGGGCCCCGGGACGGGCCGGCGCCGGCGGGGGCCGGGGCGGGAGCCCGGCCCGGAGGTGCGGCGCGGCCATCCGTGGTGTGATCGGACGGGGTGGGTTCCGCCCGGTTGGGGGTACCCGCCGGGAACATCCGAATCGCCCGGAAGCAGAGAGGAAGCCCCGCTATGGCTGCCAAGCAGAATCTCACTGTCCGCGACATCATGACGCAGGGCGCCCAGTGCGTCGGCGAGGACCAGACGCTCTACGACGCGGCGCGGATGATGCGCGACCTGGACGTCGGTGCCCTGCCCATCTGCGGGGAGGACGAGCGCCTCAAGGGCATGATCACCGACCGTGACATCGTCATCAAGTGCTGTGCCGAGGGACGGGACCCGTCGATGGTCCGGGCCGGCGACCTGGCGCAGGAGATCTTCTGGATCGACGTGGACGCCTCCGTCGAGGAGGCGCTGGACTCGATGGAACGCCACCGGGTCAAGCGGCTGCCGGTGATCGACACGGCGGCCGGGCACCGGCTGGCCGGCATCGTCACCGAGCAGAACCTGGCCCGCAACGTCACGGACGACCTGATCGCGCAGTTCGTCGAGCGGGTCTACGCGTGAACGCGTGACCCCGTGGGCCCTCCGCCCGGCCCCGCGCCGGGGTCACACCGCCCGCCCGCGTCCCGGCTCGCCCCCGGGCCCGGGGGCGGGGCCCCGGGCCGGGCCTGGGCGCGGGCCGTCCGCCGTGCCGTGGCGCACGGCACGGCACGGCGGACGGGTTCGGGACGCGCTCTCCGGTCCGGCTCAGCCGGTGCAGCCGGGCACGCTGCCGGCCGGGGCGCAGTTGTCGGGGGTGTTGCCGGTGACGGGGGTGGAGGTGAGCTGGACGAGGGAGCCCGGCTCCTCGTAGATGCCGCCGCCCGAGGTGGCGGTGTTGCCGGTGACCAGGCTGCCGAGCAGCCGGGCCTGGGCGGTGCCGAAGACACCGATGCCGCCGCCCTGGTCACCGGCGAGGTTGCCGCTGAACGCGGTGGAGGTGGTGCGCAGCGTGGCGCCGCTGCCGGAGACGTAGACGCCGCCGCCGTCACTGGTGGCCGTGTTGTCGCGGATCGTGCCGCCGAGGGTCCGTACGTCGCCGCCGATGTCGGCGACGCCGCCGCCGTTCCCGCCGGCCGAGTTGTCGCTCACCCGGCTGGAGTTGAGGGTGAGGTCGTCGGTGGTGTAGATGCCGCCGCCGTCGCCGGTGGCCTGGTTCTCGGTGACGACGCTCTGGTTGAGGATCAGCCGGCCGGCGTTGCGGATGCCGCCACCGGTGGTGGAATCCCCGCCGCGGACGGTGATCCGGTTGAGGGTGAGCGTGGCGCCGGCGGCCACGTCCAGTACCCGGAAGGTCTCGGTGGCCGCGTCGGAGCGCTCGATGGTGGCGCCGAACGAGGTGATCTGGATGTTGCCGGTCACGGTCGGCAGGGCGTTGCCGGAGCCGTCCGGGTAGTCGTCGGTGAAGCTGTAGACGCAGCCGGAGGGCAGGGTGAGGATGCCGCTGCCGCGGGTGTTGGCGGCGACGAGGGCGGACCGCAGCGCCGCCTCGTCACCACAGGGGATGATCTGCTGCTCCGCCTGCGCGGTCTCCTCGGCCCGGTCGGCGGAGTGCGCGGGGGCGGGGAGCACGGCGAGGAGCAGGCCGAGGCCGAGGACGGCGCCGGCGCCGCCCCGTCGGAGAGTGGCTTTCATGTGGGGGTCTTCCTTACCTCAAGAGGGCTCAGTGGGCTCTCGGTGGGCTCTCAGTGGGCTCGCGGTCGGCTCCGGACCCGGAGGGCCCGGGGGCGTCCGGGGGCGTCCGGGGGCGTCGCCGGACCGGCGGGCCCCGGCACCGGTACGGGCACCTCACGTGCCCGTGCGGTCACCCTCCGAGAGATATCCCGGGCCGGTCCGGCCCGCCACAGGAGTGCGCCGACCGGGTGCCACCACCCGGGGGCGGGAGCGGCGGGACGCGGCCGGGGGTCCGTCCCGGAGGCGGGCACGGGCCCGCCGTCCCGCGCGCCGAGCGGGCGGGCCGTCGTCCGCTTCCGTCCGGGAGGGGCGCCACGGGGAGGGTTCCCACCGTCCGGGGCACCGGCGGATCGGCGTCGGAGCGCGCCGGTGGCTCCGCCCCCGGTGGCGCCGGCGGACACGGGAGAGGAGGGCGCACGGCGCCGGGACATGACCACCCACCGTGGCCGCCCCAGCAGGCCGCGGTGGGTGGTCGGCGGTGACCCTCCGACATCTACCAGCCCCGCCCGGGCTCCGCGACCGGGGCGATCCGCCCGGGTGACGCCCGGGGCACCGCGCCCACCGGCCCGTTCCCCACCGCGCCCACCGGCCCGTTCGCGCCGTAATTCCCGGCGGCGGCACCGACCCCCCGGGGCGGGGCGCGCCACCGGCGGCACCCGCACACACCGCGGCGCCCGCCCCTCCCCTCCGGGGGAGGAACGGGCGCCGCGCCTTACGTGCCCACGGGCCGCCGGATCAGACCGCCATCGCCCGGTCCGTCGGCCGGACCGGCGCGGGCAGCGCGCTGCGCCCGGTGAGGTAGCGGTCCACACCGCGCGCCGCGGAGCGGCCCTCGGCGATGGCCCAGACGATGAGCGACTGGCCGCGCCCGGCGTCACCGGCGACGAAGACCCCGTCCACGTTGGTGGCGTACTCCTCGTCGCGGGCGATGTTGCCGCGCTCGTCGAGCTCCAGGCCGAACTGCTCGACCAGGCCGTTCTCCCGGTCGGTGCCGGTGAAGCCCATGGCGAGGGTGACGAGCTGGGCGGGGATGCGCCGCTCGGTGCCGGCCTTCTGCTCGAGCTTGCCGTCCTTGAACTCGACCTCGATCAGGTGCAGCGCCTGGACGTTGCCGTCCTCGTCGCCCTCGAAGTGGGTGGTGGAGACGGAGTAGATCCGTTCCCCGCCCTCCTCGTGCGCGGAGGTGACCTTGTAGAGCATCGGGAACGTCGGCCAGGGCTGGTGCGGCGCGCGCTCCTCGCCCGGCCGCGGCATGATCTCCAGCTGGGTGACGGAGAGCGCGCCCTGCCGGTGGGCGGTGCCGACGCAGTCCGCGCCGGTGTCGCCGCCGCCGATGACGACGACGTGCTTGCCCTCCGCGGAGATCGGGGCGACGGTGAGGTCGCCCTCCTGCACCTTGTTGGCGAGCGGCAGGTACTCCATCGCCTGGTGGACGCCGTTCAGTTCCCGCCCGGGCACGGGCAGATCGCGGGCGGTGGTGGCGCCGACGGCGATCACCACCGCGTCGTGCCGCTTGCGCAGCTTGGCGGCGTCGATGTCCCGGCCGATCTCCGTCTCGGTGCGGAACTTGGTGCCCTCCGCTCGCATCTGCTCGATGCGGCGGTTGATGTGGCGCTTCTCCATCTTGAACTCGGGGATGCCGTAGCGCAGCAGGCCGCCGATGCGGTCGGCCCGCTCGTACACCGCGACGGTGTGGCCGGCCCGGGTGAGCTGCTGGGCGGCGGCCAGGCCCGCGGGGCCGGAGCCGATCACGGCGACGGTCTTCCCGGACAGCCGCTCGGGCGGCTGCGGGGTGACGTCACCCCGCTCCCAGGCCTTGTCGATGATGGAGACCTCGACGTTCTTGATGGTCACCGCCGGCTGGCTGATGCCGAGCACGCACGCCGACTCGCACGGGGCGGGGCAGAGCCGCCCGGTGAACTCGGGGAAGTTGTTGGTGGCGTGCAGCCGCTCACCGGCCGCCGTCCAGTCCTCCCGGTAGGCGTAGTCGTTCCACTCGGGGATGAGGTTCCCCAGCGGACAGCCGGTGTGACAGAACGGGATGCCGCAGTCCATGCACCGGCCGGCCTGCTTGGAGATGATCGGCAGCAGGGCGCCGGGGACGTAGACCTCGTTCCAGTCCTTGACGCGCTCGCCGACGGGGCGGGTCGGCGCCACTTCGCGGTCCGTGGTGAGAAAGCCCTTGGGGTCAGCCATGGGTCGCCGCCTCCATCATCTTCTCGTGGGTCTCGGACTCGGTGAGTCCCGCTCGCTCGGCGGCGTCCTTGGCGGCGAGCACGGCCTTGTAGGTGGCGGGGAACACCTTGGTGAAGCGGCGCAGGGCGGTTCCCCAGTCGTCGAGCAGTGCCTGCGCGACGGTCGATCCGGTCTCGTCCCGGTGGCGCCGCACGGCGTCGTGCAGCCACCGCGTGTCGTCGGCGTCGAGTTCCTCGACGGCGGGCACCAGCTCCGGGTTGACGTCGTCGGGGTCGAGGTCGATGACGTAGGCGACACCGCCGGACATGCCGGCCGCGAAGTTCCGCCCGGTCGGGCCGAGCACCACGGCCCGGCCACCGGTCATGTACTCGCAGCCGTGGTCGCCGACGCCCTCCGAGACCACCGTGGCGCCGGAGTTGCGGACGCAGAAGCGTTCCCCGACCCGGCCGCGGAGGAAGATCTCACCGCCGGTCGCGCCGTAGGCGATGGTGTTGCCGGCGATGGTGGAGAACTCGGCGAGGTGGTCGGCGCCCCGGTCCGGGCGGACGACGACCCGCCCGCCGGAGAGGCCCTTGCCGACGTAGTCGTTGGCGTCGCCCTCCAGCCGCAGGGTGACACCGCGCGGCAGGAAGGCGCCGAAGGACTGGCCCGCGGAGCCGGTGAAGGTGATGTCCACGGTGTCGTCGGGGAGGCCGGCGCCGCCGAAGCGGCGGGTCACCTCGTGGCCGAGCATGGTGCCCACGGTGCGGTTGATGTTGCGGATCGCGAGCTGCGCCCGGACCGGCCGGGCGTCCTCCGGCCGCTCCGCGCCCAGCGCGTCGGCCGCGAGCTTGATCAGCTCGTTGTCGAGCGCCTTGCCCAGCCCGTGGTCCTGCGCGGCCGCCTGGTGGCGCACCGCGCCCGGCGGCAGCTCGGGGACGTGCAGCAGCGGCGCCAGGTCCAGGCCCTGGGCCTTCCAGTGCTCGACGGCCCGTCCGGTGTCCAGCAGCTCGGCGTGGCCGACGGCCTCCTGGAGGGTGCGGAAGCCGAGTTCGGCGAGGAGTTCGCGGACCTCCTCGGCGATGAACTCGAAGAAGTTGACGACGTGGTCGGCCTGGCCGGTGTACCGCTCGCGCAGCACCGGGTTCTGGGTGGCGATGCCGACCGGGCAGGTGTCCAGGTGGCAGACGCGCATCATGACGCAGCCGGAGACCACCAGCGGCGCGGTGGCGAAGCCGAACTCCTCGGCGCCGAGGAGGGCGGCGATCACCACGTCGCGGCCGGTCTTGAGCTGGCCGTCGGTCTGCACGACGATCCGGTCGCGCAACCCGTTGAGCAGCAGCGTCTGCTGGGTCTCGGCCAGGCCCAGCTCCCAGGGGCCGCCCGCGTGCTTGAGGGAGGTGAGCGGCGAGGCGCCGGTGCCGCCGTCGTGGCCGGAGATCAGCACCACGTCGGCGTGCGCCTTGGAGACACCCGCGGCGACGGTGCCGACGCCGACCTCGGAGACCAGCTTGACGTGGATCCGCGCCCTGGGGTTGGCGTTCTTCAGGTCGTGGATGAGCTGGGCGAGGTCCTCGATCGAGTAGATGTCGTGGTGCGGCGGCGGGGAGATCAGGCCCACGCCCGGCGTGGAGTGCCGGGTCCTCGCCACCCACGGGTAGACCTTGGGGCCGGGGAGCTGGCCGCCCTCGCCGGGCTTGGCGCCCTGCGCCATCTTGATCTGGATGTCGTCGGCGTTGACGAGGTACTCGCTGGTCACGCCGAAGCGGCCGGAGGCGACCTGCTTGATCGCCGAGCGGCGGGCGGGGTCGTGGAGCCGCTCCGGGTCCTCGCCGCCCTCGCCGGTGTTGGACTTCCCGCCGAGCCGGTTCATGGCGATGGCGAGGGTCTCGTGCGCCTCCTGCGAGATGGAGCCGTAGGACATGGCGCCGGTGGAGAACCGCTTGACGATCTCCGAGGCGGGCTCGACCTCCTCCAGGGGGACCGGCGGCCGGCCGGAGTCGAAGCCGAACAGGCCGCGGAGCGTCATCAGCCGCTCGGACTGCTCGTCGACGCGCCGGGTGTACTCCTTGAAGATGTCGTAGCGGCGGGTGCGTGTGGAGTGCTGGAGGCGGAAGACCGTGTCCGGGTCGAACAGGTGCGGCTCGCCCTCGCGGCGCCACTGGTACTCGCCGCCGATCTCCAGGGCACGGTGCGCGGGCGCGATGCCGGAGGCCGGGTAGGCCTTGGCGTGGCGGGCGGCCACCTCCTTGGCGATCACGTCCAGACCGACGCCGCCGATCTTGGTGGTGGTGCCGTGGAAGTACTTCTCGGCGAACGCCTCGTCCAGGCCGACGGCCTCGAAGACCTGCGCGCCCCGGTAGGAGGCGACGGTGGAGATGCCCATCTTGGACATGACCTTGAGGACGCCCTTGCCGAGCGCCTTGATCAGGTTCCGGATGGCCGTGGACGCCTCGACGCCGGGCAGGAAGGTGCCCGAGCGGACCAGGTCCTCGACGGACTCCATCGCCAGGTACGGGTTGACGGCCGCCGCTCCGTAGCCGATGAGCAGCGCGACGTGGTGCACCTCGCGGACGTCGCCGGCCTCGATGAGCAGCCCCGCCTGGGTGCGCTGCCGGGTGCGGATGAGGTGGTGGTGGACGGCGGAGGTGAGCAGCAGCGACGGGATCGGCGCGTGCTCGGCGTCGGAGTGGCGGTCGGAGAGGACGATCAGCCGGGCGCCGTCCTCGATGGCCGACTCCGCCTCGGCGCAGATCTCGTCGATCCGCGCGGCCAGCGCCTCACCGCCGCCGCTCACCCGGTAGAGACCGGAGAGGGTGACGGACTGGAAGCCGGGCAGGTCACCGTCGGCGTTGATGTGGACGAGCTTGGCCAGCTCGTCGTTGTCGATCACCGGGAAGGGCAGGGTGACGCTGCGGCAGGAGGCCGCGGTGGGCTCCAGCAGGTTGCCCTGCGCCCCGAGGGAGGAGCCCAGGGAGGTGACCAGCTCCTCCCGGATGGCGTCCAGCGGCGGGTTGGTGACCTGCGCGAAGAGCTGGGTGAAGTAGTCGAAGACCAGCCGGGGCCGGTCGGAGAGCGCGGCGATGGGCGAGTCGGTGCCCATGGAGCCGATGGGCTCGGCGCCGGCCCGGGCCATCGGCGCGAGCAGGACGCGCAGCTCCTCCTCGGTGTAGCCGAAGGTCTGCTGGCGGCGGGTGACGGAGGCGTGGGTGTGCACCACGTGCTCGCGTTCGGGCAGGTCGGCCAGGTCGATCAGGCCGGCCTCCAGCCACTCCTGGTAGGGCTGCTCCTCGGCGAGCTGCGCCTTGATCTCGTCGTCCTCGATGATCCGGTGCTCGGCGGTGTCCACCAGGAACATCCGGCCGGGCTGGAGGCGGCCCTTGCGGACGACCTTGCCGGGGTCGATGTCGAGGACGCCGACCTCGGAGGAGAGCACGACCAGGCCGTCGTCGGTGACCCAGTAGCGGCCCGGGCGCAGTCCGTTGCGGTCGAGAACGGCGCCGACCTGGGTGCCGTCGGTGAAGGTGACGCAGGCCGGGCCGTCCCAGGGCTCCATCATCGTGGAGTGGTACCGGTAGAAGGCGCGGCGGGCGGGGTCCATCGAGGCGTGGTTCTCCCAGGCCTCGGGGATCATCATCAGCACGCTGTGCGGCAGCGACCGGCCGCCGAGGTGGAGCAGCTCCAGCACCTCGTCGAAGGTCGCGGAGTCGGAGGCGCCGGGGGTGCACACGGGGAAGACCCGCTCGGCCGCCTTCTCCCCGAACAGGTCGCTGGCGAGCTGCGACTCGCGGGCCCGCATCCAGTTGCGGTTGCCCTGCACGGTGTTGATCTCACCGTTGTGCGCGACGAAGCGGTAGGGGTGGGCGAGCGGCCAGCTCGGGAAGGTGTTGGTGGAGAACCGGGAGTGGACCAGCGCGATCGCCGTGGCGAAGGAGCGGTCGGAGAGGTCCGGGAAGAACGGCTCGAGCTGCCCGGTGGTGAGCATGCCCTTGTAGACGACGGTCCGCGCGGAGAGCGAGGGGAAGTAGACCCCGGCCTCGCGCTCGCACCGCTTGCGCAGCAGGAACGCCTTGCGGTCCAGGGCGAGCCCGGTGGCCCCGGCCCCGGGGAGGCCGGCGGCGTCGGCCACGAAGAACTGGACGAAGTCCGGCATGCAGGCCCGCGCTCCGCTGCCGAGCATCTCGGGGGCGACGGGCACCTCACGGCGGCCGAGGACGGTGAGGCCCTCGTCGGCGGCGATGGCCTCGACCCGGGCGGCGGCCTCGGAGTCCCCGGCGGGCAGGAAGGCGATGCCGACGGCGTAGGCGCCGGCCTCGGGGAGCGTGAAGGAGACCTTCTCGCGGAAGAAGGCGTCCGGGACCTGGAGCAGTATCCCGGCGCCGTCGCCCGAGTCGGGCTCGGAGCCGGTGGCCCCGCGGTGCTCCAGGTTGCGCAGGACCGTCAGGGCCCGCTCGACCAGCTCGTGGCTCGCCTCACCGGTGAGGGTGGCGACGAAACCCACGCCACAGGCGTCGTGCTCGTCGCGGGGGTCGTACATCCCCTGCCGCTCGGGGCGCCCGGCCAGGGGCGACCAGGCGGTGGCAGCCCCGTCGCCGGTGGGCGCGGGGTGCTCGGACAGCGGGCGCGGCGTGCGCATCGGCTCTCCCGTCGTCGTCGTGGCAGTGTCAGTGCCGAGGGACGACGCTGGCCCTCTGCGGTCAGAATTTCGTGCAGGTTACATGATGAACGCGGTCCCGGATGACGGGAGGGTCGTTCCACCATGCGGACGTCATCGGCTCAGCGGCAGCTCAGCGCGGTGACGCGAGAGGCGGTACGGCCGGATCGGCCCGCACCCGGCCGGCGCCTGGAGGGCGACACTGCCCAGAAGCGCCTTCCGCTCATGCCCAGCCGCGAGCGGATCGAAACCAGCAGGTAACACCGGTCACGGGCGGTGGCCGGACCCGCCACCGGGGACCCTCACCGGCCGTCACCGGCCGGCTGCGGCACCCGGCGCACCCGGCCCCCGGGCGCCGCAGCCGGCCGCGCCGCTCGCGCGACCCGGCGGTACCGGCATCGCGGGACCACCCGCGGGGATCAGCGGTCCGCCGTCCCCGGCACTAGCCTACGGCGGTTCCCAGGACGGAGCCCAGACCGTAGGTGAGGGCCGCGGCGGCGCCGCCCAGCAGCAGCTGGCGCAGTCCGCTGTACCACCACGACCGGGCCGTGACCTTCGCCACCACCGCGCCGCAGAGGAACAGCCCCGCCAGCGCGGTCAGCACCGCCGGCCACAGCCGCTCCGCCCCCAGCAGGAACGGCAGCACGGGCAGCACGGCGCCCACCGCGAAGGCCCCGAAGGAGGAGACCGCCGCCACGGCCGGCGAGGGCAGCTCCGCCGGGTCCACCCCCAGCTCCTCGCGGACGTGGATCTCCAGGGCCTGGTCGGGATCGCGGGAGAGCTGCCGGGCGACCTCGCGGGCCAGCTCCGGCTCCACCCCGCGCGACACGTACAACGCGGCGAGCTCCTCCTGTTCTTCCCGCGGGTTCCGCCGGATCTCGTCCCGCTCGACCTCCAGCTCGGCCAGGACCAGCTCGCGCTGCGAGGCGACCGACGTGTACTCCCCCGCGGCCATCGAGAAGGCGCCGGCGGCGAGCCCCGCCAGACCGGTGATCACGATGGTCCGGGTGGCCACGTCGCCGCCCGCGACGCCGGTGATCAGCGCCAGGTTCGAGACCAGGCCGTCCATCGCGCCGAACACGGCCGGGCGCAGCCAGCCGCCGTTGACGTCGCGGTGCGTGTGGTTGTCCCGGTGGGCCTCGTGCGGACGGTGTGCGTCCTGCGCCGTCCCGCCGGAGGCCGGGGAGGCCGGGGAAGCCGGGAGAGCGGGGTGGTCCTGGGTGGTGGGCCCCGGCGGGGTGTCGGCGTAAGGCCGGCCGGCGCCGTCGGTGACGGCCACGGCGGGTTCGGCGGCGGGTCCCCCGCCGGGCGGGCCGCCGGCGCGCCCGGTCGCGTCGGTGCGGTTCCCGGCGGCGTTGCTGCTGGCCATGGGTGGCGCTCCCTTCCGCGGGCGGCCCGGTGGCTTCCCGGGCCCCGACGGTACGCGGGGACGCACCGGGCGCGCCAGCAAGGAAGGCCGAACTTACCTCGCTGACCTGCGCGTTCGACGAAGGGCAGGTCCCCGGGACCGCGCCGGGTCGAGGGCGTCCCCCACCACCACCGCCCGGGGAGGCGGCCACGCGCAGGGGCGGGCGCGCCGGTGGCGACGCGCACGGGCCGGTGAACGGGGTGCTCCGCGTTCACCGGCCCGTGGGGGGCGGAGCCCGGCGTCGTGCCGGGCCCCGGTGGGACTCAGACCTTCTTCGGGGCGCTCGCGCCGGAACCGGCCGCGCCGCCGGAGCCCGGCGTTCCGGGCTCCGCACCGCCGGCCGCACCGTCCGCCGCCTCCGGAGTGTCCTCCGTGGCGGCCCCGGCGGCGCCGGCGGACTCCGTGTCCCCGGCTTCCGCGGTGCTCCCGGCGCGTCCGGCGTCCCGCGCGGCGGCCGGGGCCTCCGGCTTCCCGTCGCTCCCACCGGCCTCCGTGGTGCCGGCGGCCTCAGCGGCGTCCGCGTTCTCGGCGGTCTCGGCGTTCTCGGCGTTCTCGGCAGTTTCGGCGTTCTCGGCAGTTTCGGCGGTTTCGGCGGCCTCAGCCGCCCGTGCCTGCTCGGCAGCCGGTTCCACCACGGCCTCCCGCCCGGGCCGCAGCCGGGAGGAGACGATCATGTAGGCGACCGCCCCGAGGAAGACGATCACCGAGGTCCACACGTTGAGGCGCAGGCCCAGGATGTGGTGCGCCTCGTCGATCCGGAGGTACTCGATCCAGCCGCGGCCCACGGTGTAGGCGGCGACGTAGAGCGCGAAGGCCCGCCCGTGACCGAGGGTGAAACGGCGGTCCGCCCAGATGACGAGGAGCGCGACGGCCACGCACCACAGCGACTCGTAGAGGAAAGTGGGGTGGAAGTAGCCGTTCACCCCTCCCTTGTCGATGTGGAGCGCCCAGGGCAGATCGGTGGGCCTGCCGTAGAGCTCCTGGTTGAACCAGTTGCCCCAGCGGCCCAGGGCCTGGGCGATCGCGATACCGGGCGCGATGGCGTCCGCGTACGCCGGGAGCGGCACACCGCGCCGGCGGGCGCCGATCCAGGCGCCGACCCCGCCGAGGGCGATGGCGCCCCAGATACCGAGGCCGCCCTCCCAGATCTTGAAGGCGTCGACCCAGTTGCCGTTCTCGCCGAAGTACGGCTCGTAGGTGGTGCAGACGTGGTAGAGGCGGCCGCCGACCAGTCCGAACGGCACGGCCCAGACGGCGATGTCCGCCACCGTGCCGGGCAGGCCGCCGCGGGCGACCCAGCGCCGGCCTCCGATCCAGACGCCGACGAAGACGCCGAGGAGAATGGCGAACGCGTAGCCGCGCAGGGGGACCGGGCCGAGTTCGATCACGCCGGTCGAGGGGCTGGGAATGTATGCGAGCAACATGGCGTCACCGACGCTACCGTGCCCGCCGGTCGGTACGGCAGCCCACCCGGCAACGGCTGGGTAACGGACGGTGGTAGCAGGGCCCGGGGGGGAGAGGGCGGGGCGGGGCGCGGCACGGCGCCTGCGGGCCGGACGGGTGGTCAGCCGCCGGGCGGCGCGCAGGCGGCGCGCAGGCAGCGGGCGCGGCCCGCGGGGACACCCTCCGCGGTTCGCGCCCCCGGCCTCAGTCGGTGAGCGCCGCCGCGACGGCGGGTGTCACCGGTGCCGCCCCGGGGACCGCCGGGGCGGCACCGGAGAGGCGGAGGTCGGCCCCGGACGGATTGAGCGCCACCGCCACCAGCAGCAGGACGAAGAGCACCCCGGCCGCGACGCCGGCACACCAGCGGCCCCGGCCGGCGGTTCCCGGCGGCGCGGTGCCCGGCTCCGGGCGCCTCGCCGGCACGGGCCACAGCCGGGCCGGGCCGGGCGCCACGGACCGCCGCAGGACCGTCACCGTGGCCCCGGCCTCCGCGCCCGCCGGAACGCTCCCCCGGGCGCCGGTGCCCCGTCCGTCCGGCGCGCGGCGCGGCCGCGGCGGGCGCGGACGGGGTGTGCCCGGGGTGCGTACCGGCCGGGCCCGGGCCGGGGACCCGGCCCGGGCCCGCACGGAACCGGCGTTCCCCGCCGGGGCCCCGGCCCCCGGCCCGGCGAGGACGACCGGCGGGCGGGCCCGGGAGGAGGCGGGTCGGCCGGCGGTCCGGCGCGCGGCAGGCGGCTCAGGGATCATGGGTTCACGTCTCCGGCGTCCGGGTGCGGCGGCTTCCGGCCGGGGCGCGCGGCCCCGGGCCGGACGGGAGCGTGGGGGGACGGCCAGCGTAGTGCAGCCGTCCCGGAACGTACCCCGGCGTGCTCCCCGCCGAACAGGGCCGCGCGGCCGGAAGGGCGGGCTCCGGCCCCGCGGGTGCGCGGGCCGGGAGCCGGGAGCCGGGGCGCACTCCCGGATGCCGGCCCACGCGGGACCGGCTCACGCCGACCCACGCCGACCCGCCGAGAGCTCCATGCGCTCCGGGCGCCCGGACCGGCCCACCGCGCCGCACCTCGCGGCCCACCGGCCGGCCCGCCACCCGTGCCCGGCCCGCCCCGCCGTTGCCCGGTGGCGCGCGGGCGACACCCGCGCGCCACGCCCCGCCCCGGCGTGCGGGGCTCCCCGGGCGGGCCGGCCCCTCTCCGGCCCGCAGGTCAGGCGGTCAGCCGGTCAGCCGGCCCACAGGTCAGCCGTCGCGCCGTACCCCTCCGGCCAGCGCGCCCGCCAGGGAGCGGACCTCGGCCACCCCGGTGTCCAGGTCCGGCGCGTCCAGCAGCAGCTTGACGAACGCCGAGCCGACGATCACACCGTCCGCGAACCCGGCGACCTCGGCGGCCTGCCCGGCGTCGGAGACGCCGAGGCCGACGCAGACGGGCAGCCCGGTGGTGGCCCGGGTGCGGCGCACCAGGTCCTGGGCCTGCGCGCCCACCGACTCCCGGGTGCCGGTGACGCCCATCAGCGAGGCGGCGTAGACGAAGCCGCTACCGGCCGCGGTGATCGTCGCCAGCCGCTCGTCGCGGCTGCTCGGCGCGACCACGAACACGGTGGCCAGCCCGTGCTCCGCGGCGGCCGCCCGCCAGGGCGCCGACTCCTCCACCGGAAGGTCGGGCAGGATGCATCCCGCTCCCCCGGCCTCGGCCAGATCGGCGGCGAACCGCTCCACGCCGTAGGCGTCGACGGGGTTCCAGTACGTCATGCACAGGATGGGCGCGCCGGTCGCCCGGTGCACCTCGGCGACGGTGCGGATCACGTCCGTGATCCGGAGCCCGCCACGGAGCGCGATGTCGTCGGCGGTCTGGATGACCGGGCCGTCCAGCACGGGGTCACTGTGCGGCAGCCCGATCTCCACCACGTCGCAGCCGCCCTCGATCATCGCCGTCGCGGCCCGCACCCCGCCCTCGACGGTCGGGAAGCCGGCCGGCAGGTAGCCGACGAGCGCCGACCGGCCCTCCGCCCCGGCCTTGGCCAGCACGGTCTCCAGCAGTTCCAGGTTGCCCGCCATCACTCCGCCTCGATCTCGTCACTCGGGTCGTACAGCTTGAAGTAGCGGGCGGCGGTCTCCATGTCCTTGTCGCCGCGCCCGGAGAGGTTGACCAGCACCAGGCCGTCGGTCCCCAGCTCACGGCCGAGGTTGAGCGCCCCCGCGAGCGCGTGGGCGCTCTCGATGGCCGGGATGATGCCCTCGGTCTCGGAGAGCAGCCGCAGCGCCTGCATCGCCTCCTCGTCCGTGACGGCCCGGTACTCGGCGCGGCCGGTGTCCTTGAGGTAGGCGTGCTCGGGGCCCACGCCGGGGTAGTCCAGCCCGGCGGAGATCGAGTACGGCTCGGTGATCTGCCCGTCCTCGTTCTGGAGCACGTAGGAGCGGGAGCCGTGCAGGATGCCGGAGGTGCCCTCGGTGAGCGTGGCCGCGTGCTCGCCCGTCGCCACGCCGTGCCCGGCGGGCTCGAAGCCGACGAGCCGGACGGAGGTGTCCGGGAGGAACGCGTGAAACAGGCCGATGGCGTTGGATCCGCCGCCCACACAGGCGGCGACGGCGTCCGGCAGCCGCCCGGTGCGCTCCAGCACCTGCCGGCGCGCCTCGACGCCGATCACCCGGTGGAAGTCGCGGACCAGCGCGGGGAAGGGGTGCGGCCCCGCCACCGTGCCGAAGAGGTAGTGCGTGCGGTCCACGTTGGCCACCCAGTCGCGGAACGCCTCGTTGATGGCGTCCTTCAGGGTGCGGCTGCCGGACTTCACGGCGACGACCTCGGCGCCGAGCATCCGCATCCGCGCCACGTTCAGCGCCTGCCGCCGCGTGTCGATCTCGCCCATGTAGATGGTGCACTCGAGCCCGAAGAGGGCGCACGCGGTGGCGGTCGCGACCCCGTGCTGCCCGGCGCCGGTCTCGGCGATGACGCGGGTCTTCCCCATCCGCCGGGTCAGGAGCGCCTGCCCCAGCACATTGTTGATCTTGTGGGAGCCGGTGTGGTTGAGGTCCTCCCGCTTGAGGAAGACCCGGGCGCCGCCGGCGTGTTCGGCGAACCGGCGGACCTCGGTGAGGGCGCTGGGCCGGCCGGTGTAGTTGACCAGCAGTTCGTCCAGCTCGGCGGCGAACGCCGGGTCCGCCTTGGCCTTGGCGTACTCGGCGGCCACCTCGTCGACCGCGGCGACCAGCGCCTCGGGGATGAACTTGCCGCCGAACGCCCCGAAGTAGCCCTGTTCGGTGGGCACCTGGCCGTCGGGGTCGGGAATGAAGAACTCGGAGGGCATGTGCGGTACTCCTCATGACGGGGCGGTGGGCCCCGGGACGGACACGGCCGTGGGGACGGCCGGGGAACGGAAAAACCTGGAAGAACCCGGAAGAACCTGGAAGCACGGGGACGGGGAAGCGACGGAGCGGCGCAACCGCGAGCGGACACGGGGGCGGGGGCGGGCGGACGCCGTCCCGGGAGGGGCCGGCAGGGAGCGGCGGGACGAGCCCCGTCCCGGCGGGACCCGGCACCGGGCCGGCGCACCTGCCCCACCGGCCGGTGAACGGCGCGGCACCGTGCCGTGCTCACCGGCGGCGCGAACCGGCACGCCATGGACCGGCATGGACCGGCTCCCGTCCGGCACCGTCCCGCGCGGCCCACCGGGCGCCCACGACGGCACGCACGGCGGCACGGACGCTTCCGCCCACGCCGCCCGGCGCCCTCGCGGGGCCCGTACGGTCCGGCTCCGGTGCCGGTGCGGCGCGGATCCCGCTCGGCCCGCCGCGCGCCCGGCGCCATGCCCTCGGCCCCGGCCCGCCGTCCTTCCCGGGTCACCGCCCGGGAAGGTCCCGCCCGGTCCCGGCGCACCGGTCCCGTCGGCGCCGGGGACGCCTGCGCACCCTCGGCCCCGGGTCCGGTACGGACCGGTGCGGGACCGGCGGTGCGGGACGGGCCGGGCCGGAGACCGGCGGGCCGTGCGGCGCCCTCCCGGGCTCCTGATGGCATGGCGGCGGGCGCCGGGACCGGCGGGCGGTCCACGGGCCGCGGAGGCGTCCCGGCGGCGACGCGCCGCGGGTCAGCCCCGCGCGCTCCCGCCGCCGGGGCGCCATCGCATGCCGTTGATCTGCCCCGGCTCACTGCCGATGTGGTAGCGCACCCTGCGCCCCCGCACCCGCCGCGCGGGCGCGCGGCAGCCCCGCGGCCGGCAGCCGCGGGCGAGCCGTGCGTAGCGGGGGGTCACCGGGGGCTCCTCAGCCGCGCCCGTGGCGCAGCGCCGGATGGGCCCCGGCGGCCACCAGGTCCGCGACCGCCGTCTTGGGGTCCCGCCCGGTGACCAGGGACTCCCCGACGAGCACGGCGTCCGCGCCGTCGTTGGCGTACGCGATCAGGTCGTGCGGGCCGCGCACACCGGACTCCGCGATCTTCACGACGTGGTCCGGGATGCCGGGGGCGATCCGGCCGAAGTTACCCCGGTCCACCTCCAGGGTCTTGAGGTTGCGGGCGTTGACGCCGATGACCCGGGCCCCGGCCGCAACGGCCCGCTCCACCTCCTCCTCGTCGTGGACCTCGACGAGAGGGGTCAGCCCGATCGACTCCGCGCGCTCCACCAGCGATTCCAGGGCAGCCTGGTCGAGCGCGGCCACGATCAGCAGCGCGAGGTCGGCGCCGTGCGCCCGGGCCTCCCAGAGCTGGTAGGAGGTGACGATGAAGTCCTTGCGCAGGACGGGGATGTCGACACGGGCGCGTACGGCCTCCAGATCGGCCAGCGACCCGCCGAACCTGCGCTCCTCGGTGAGCACGCTGATCACGGAGGCGCCACCGGTCTCGTAGTCGGCGGCGAGCCCCGCGGGGTCGGCGATCGCGGCGAGCGCGCCCTTGGACGGGCTGGAGCGCTTGACCTCGCAGATCACCTTGACGCTGTCACCGCGGAGGGCGGCGGCCCCGTCCTTGGCCTGGGGCGCCCGCGCGGCGCGCTCCTTGAGCTCGTCGAGACTCACACGCGCCTGCCGCTCCGCGAGGTCGGCACGGACCCCCTCGATGATCTCGTCGAGCACACTCACGTGAGCGGCCCCCTTCCGGGACGGTGGTGGAGAGTTCGCGGGCGCGCGGCGCCCGTCGGGCACCGCCCAGCTCACGACTGCAGACCCTGCGATGGTATCCGGCCGGGCGCATGCCCTTCACATCTGGGCCCCTGGGGTCCCACTCCGCGGACAGCGGGGGACAGCCGGGGACAGCGAGGTGTAAATCCGGTGGTTCCGATTCCGCTTCCCGGGGCGCGCGTCCCGTGCCGACCGAAAGATTCCAGCCGTTCACGAAGACGGTGACCGCGCCCCCGGGGAACCGCGACGACCAGCGGGAACGGGCCCCTGCGCCCACCGCGGAAGGCCTTTCCGGCCGGGCGGCGGAAGGGACGGGCGAGCGCCCGGATGGGGAGGCGGCCCGGCCGCACGGGCAAGGAGGGACGGACGGGCCGCACGGGAAACGGGACGGACGGGCAGTTCACGGCGGCCGGGCGGGCCGAACGGGGGACGGTGGGCCGCCGGACGCGTGGGGAGGAAGTCGCGTCCCGGACCGGACGTCCCGCCGGTGGCGCCCGTCCGTGCCCGGACGGGGGCCGCGCTCTCGCGCGGGGTCCCGGCCCCGGCGGCGGCATGGCGCGGCCCCGGGCCGGTTCCACCGTGCGGACGGTGGAACCGGCCCGGGGCCGTACCCGGCGCCTCGCCGGCGTCCCGGGCCCTCCGGCCGCGTGAGCCGGCCCCCTGGCGCCTCCGGGCCCCCGGGGAGCCACCACGGCCCACCGGACCGGCAGCGGCAGCGGACGGCAGACGGCAGACGGCAGACGGCAGACGGCAGACGGCAGACGGCAGACGGCAGGGAACGAGCCCCGAACCCCGACTCCGAACCCCGGAGGCCGTCGCCGCGGGCGCCGGGTCAGGACTGCGGCTGGCGCTCCCCCGGCTGGCGCGGCAGGGTCTCGTCCCGCCCCATCCCGGCCTTCTTCATCACCCAGCCGACGATGCCGCCCAGGAAGATGACGACGACCCCGGCCCAGAACCCGATGGGCTGGGCCAACACGGTGAACGCACTGGCCACGCAGAAACCGATGAAGGCGATGATCGAGCCGGTCCAGGCGGCTGGGGTGTGTCCGTGGTCGTGGCCCGCCATGAGTTCTCCTCGTTGCTGTGTGCGCCTGGCTGGGGCGCGGTGAACGCTCGCCGTCCATTCTTCCCGACGGGCCGTGACGGCACGGCGCCGGGGTGCCGCCGCGGGCGCCGGGGGCGGGGCCGCCGCGCCGCTCCCCGTGGGCCGGGTTCCGGCGGTGAGCGGCGAGCCGCCGTCCGGCCTCCCGGACTTCCCGGTCCTCCCGGACTTCCCGGTCTTCCCGGCCTCCCGTCACTCGGCATCCGGGCGGCGGCCCGTCAGCGGTCGCGGGTCGGGTCCTCGCCGCGGTCCAGCGCCCGCCACAGTTCCTCCGGCGCCTCCGGGTCCGGCGCGGCGCGCCCGGGCCGCCGTCGGGCGCCGCCCCCGGCGGGGTTCTCGTACCGGCCGGACATCGCGGGCCAGCGGCGCCCGTGGCGCAGCGCGAGCACCCCGGCCAGGAGCATCAGCAGGCCGGCGGCGGCCGAGACCAGGGGCCAGACGGTGGGGGTGACGTCCGTAACCTCCGCGCCGACCAGTCCGGTGACGCGGGCCGCCTCGGACTCCAGCGCCCCGGTGGCGGAGCGGCCGAGGAGGGAGGCGGCGATCGTGCCGGCGCCGCTCAGCGTCAGCAGGGCGGCCACGGCGGTGCGGCCCGCGCGGCGGACGGCGAACACGGCGACGAGCGCGGCGAGGCCCACGATGGCCAGGGCGGCGGGCAGGCCCGTGACGTCCCGCCCGGCGACGGAGACGGTCTGCGCGCCCTGCGCCGCGGCGGTCCTGGCGTGGGACCAGGTCTGCCCGCCGGCGATCAGGGCGACGGCGGCGCCCGCGGCCCCGGAGGCCAGCGCCGCGGCCAGGGTGCGGCGGGCGCCGGAGGCGCGCCCGGACGCGGGCGCGGCACCGGGGCGGTCGGCGTCGGGACGGCTGCGCGGCTCGGGTACCTCAGTCACCCCTCCACTATGGCGCGCCGGGACCGCGCCCCGGCATCCGGGTCGCGCCTCCTCCGGCTCCACGCCCCGGCGCGCGCCACCCCTGCGTCCCGGCCTCCCGTCCGCCCCTCCGCGCCGGGAGCGGCCCCGGGGCGGCCGGGAACTGCCGGGAGCTGCCGGGAACAGCCGACGGCGATGACCGCGCGGAGCGCCCGCCCCGCCCGCCCCGCCCGTGACGTCCGTTACGGCCCGTTACGACCCCAGCCCCGAGGCGATCCGCACCGCGCGAAGCACCGCCGCCGCCTTGTTGCGGCATTCGGTGTCCTCGGCCACGGGATCGGAGTCCGCCACGACCCCCGCGCCGGCCTGAACGTAGGCCGTGCCGTCGCGGAGCAGCGCCGTGCGGATGGCGATGGCGGTGTCGGAGTCGCCCGCGAAGTCCAGGTAGCCGACGCAGCCGCCGTACAGGCCGCGCCGCGTCGGCTCCAGCTCCTCGATGATCTGGAGGGCGCGCGGCTTGGGCGCGCCGGAAAGGGTCCCGGCGGGGAAGCAGGCGGTGAGCACGTCGAACGCGGTACGGCCCGGGGCGAGCCGGCCCGTGACGGTGGAGACGATGTGCATGACGTGGCTGTAGCGCTCCACGGACATGAAGTCCACGACCTCCACGCTGCCCGGCTCGCACACCCGGCCGAGGTCGTTGCGGCCGAGGTCCACCAGCATCAGGTGCTCCGCCCGCTCCTTGGGGTCGGCGAGCAGTTCCTCGGCGAGGGCGGCGTCCCGCTGCGGGGTGGCCCCGCGCGGCCGGGTCCCGGCGATCGGGTGCAGCATCGCGCGCCCGTCCTCCACCTTGACCAGCGCCTCGGGGCTGGAGCCGACGACATCGAAACCGTCGAGGCGGAGGAGGTACATGTACGGGCTGGGGTTGGTGGTGCGCAGCACCCGGTAGACGTCGAGCGCCGAGGCCGGGCAGGGTGCCTCGAACCGCTGCGAGGGCACCACCTGGAACGCCTCCCCAGCCCGGATGCGCTCCTTGATCTCCTCCACGGCGGCCTGGTAGTCGGCTCCGCCCCAGGGCTGGGTGAACTCCGGCAGCTCCGACGGCGGGAGGGTGGTGGCGCCCCCGGGCAGCGGCCGGGCCAGGTCGGCGGTCATGGCGTCGAGGCGCGCCACGGCGTCCGCGTACGCCTCGTCCACGCCGGTGTCGAGGTCGTTGTGGTTGATGGCGTTGGCGATCAGCAGGACGGTGCCGTCCCAGTGGTCGAGGACGGCCAGGTCGGAGGTGAGCAGCATGGTGAGTTCGGGCAGGCCCAGGTCGTCCCGGGTGGAGTCGCCGATCTTCTCCAGCCGGCGCACGACGTCATAGCCGAGGTAGCCGACCATGCCACCGGTGAAGGGCGGCAGCCCCAGCAGATCACCCAGGTCACGCGGGGTGTGCAGGGCCTCGACGGTGGCGCGCAGCGCCTCCAGCGGATCGCCGTCGGTGGGGACGCCCACGGGCGGGGTGCCGAGCCAGTGCGCCTGGCCGTCGCGGACGGTGAGGGTGGCGTCGCTGCGCACCCCGACGAAGGAGTAGCGCGACCACGAGCGGCCGTTCTCCGCCGACTCCAGCAGGAAGGTGCCCGGGCGTTCGGCGGCGAGCTTGCGGTAGAGGCCGACCGGGGTGTCCCCGTCGGCCAGGAGCCTGCGGCTGACGGGGATGACGCGGCGGTCGGCCGCCAGCTTGCGGAAAGTGGTGAGGTCCATCGTGGCGGCGCCGGTGCTCATGGGCCCGGATCCTAGTGGGGCGGGCGGGGCTGCCCGCGGCTGTTTCACGATGCGGCCGGTGGAACAGGGGAAAACCCGCGCACCCACCGGCCCGGCCCGATGCCGCGGCGACACCGGCGGGGCGTCCCGGCGCGGGCCGGACGCGCGGCAGGTCAGGCGCCGGTGACCGGCGGCCCGAGCGGCAGTTCGTCCGCGTCGAAGCAGGTGCGGTCGCCGGTGTGGCAGGCGGCGCCCACCTGGTCCACCTTGACGAGCACCGTGTCCCCGTCGCAGTCGAGCGCCACGGACTTCACGTGCTGGACGTGACCGGAGGTGTCGCCCTTGACCCAGTACGCGCCACGGCTGCGGCTCCAGTAGGTGCAGCGGCCGGTGGTGAGGGTGCGGTGCAGGGCCTCGTCGTCCATCCACCCCAGCATCAGCACCTCGCCGGTGTCGTACTGCTGCGCGATCGCGGGGACGAGCCCGTCGGCGTTCCGCTTCAGCCGGGCGGCGACGGCGGGGTCCAGGCGGGAGGGGCCGGGAGCGTCGGGGGCGGCGGTGCCGGGGCCGGCGGAAAGGCTGCCGGAGGGGCTGCCGGTGGGACGGGCCGGTTCGGCGGAGCCGGTGGACTCGCCGGGCTCGGTGGGCTCGGTGGACTCGGTGGGCATGGCGTCATTCTGCCGCCGCCGCGGAGCCGGACGGAAATCCGTCCGGCCGTCGTCCCCGGCCCTGCCCCACGGCGCCGGCCGGGCCGGGACCGGTTCGCGGCAGGCCCGGCGGGGGCCACGCCGGCGCCGGGCGGTGACGAGCGCCACGAACCCCGGGCGCGGCGCGGCCGGGCGCGGTCGTGGCCGCTTCGCCGGGACAGTCGTAGGGTGGCCGGTATGTCGACCCATGCGAAGCGTGAACGCCTGCTCCTGGCCGATCTGTTGGAGACCTCCGGTCCGGAGGCGCCCACCCTGTGCGAGGGGTGGACCACCCGCGACCTCGCCGTGCACCTGGTGGTCCGCGAGCGGCGTCCCGACGCGGCCGCCGGGATGTTCGTCAAGCCGCTGGCCTCCCGCCACGACCGGGTGTCGAAGGAGTTCACCGCGAAGCCCTACGAGGAGCTGCTCCAGCTCATCCGCACCGGCCCGCCCCGGGTGTCGCCGTTCGCCCTGAAGCAGGTGGACGAGGCGGCGAACACCGTCGAGTTCTACGTGCACGCGGAGGACGTCCGCCGCGCCACGCCGGACTGGACGCCGCGCGAGCTGGACCCGGTCTTCGCCGACGCCCTGTGGTCCCGTATCGAGCGGATGGCGCGGGTGCTGGGGCGCAAGGCCCCGGTCGGCGTGGTGCTGCGCCGCCCCGACGGGCGCACCGCCGTCGCCCGCAAGGGCCTGCCGGTGGTGACGGTCACCGGCGAGCCGGGCGAGCTGATCCTCTTCCTCTACGGCCGCCAGGACAAGGCCCGCGTGGAGACGGACGGCGACCAGGACGCCGTCGCCAAGCTCCGCGCGGCGAGCCTCGGCGTCTGAGCGACGGGCCCCGGGCTCCGCGCGGAAGTCTCGGCGTCCGGACGGCGGGCCTCGGACTCCACGCGAGGATCCCGGGGCAGTGGGCCTCGCTGACGGTGGGCCCCAGAGCGCGGCCCTCGGGTACTGAGCGGTCGGCGGGCAGGCGGAGGGGCGGGACTTTTCCGGGGGCGGCCGGGCGCGTCCGGGCGCGGTTTCGCGGTGGGTGAACCGCACCGCTCCGCCCGCCCGGCGCCGCTACGGTCGCCCTCATGACCGGGACGACCGGGCGCGTCGCCGTCCTCTCCGACATCCACCCGGCGCTCCCCGCCCCGAGGCGAAGGGGGAGTTGCCGGGCTGGATGTGCTCTGCGGCACGTACCGTTTCCCGTCAGGCTCGGGAGGGTCGTTGCCCCTGGGGACCGTCCGGTGCCATCGGGAGGCTGCGCAGTGCCAGTGCGGCCGGTGGGGGCAGCGGTCCGTTGGCCGGGTCGGTGCGGAACGACTGGAGCAGATAGGCCACCAGGCGCCGGGACGCCGCACCGTCGTCCGGCAGGGCGGTCGCCAGACCGCAGTGTGCCAAGAGGACCACGGCGAGGTCGGACGGGTGAAAATCGGCCCGTAGCGCGCCCGACGCCTGGGCCCTGCGTACGAGAGTCGTGAAGTCCCGCTCGGCTCGCCGCCGGGACCGCGCGTGTTCCGACGCGGTTTCCGGGAAGGCCGCGACGAACGCGGCGGGGAACCCGCGTTCCTCCCGTTGCAGAGCGCAGACGGTCTCGACCAGGTGCTGGAAACCCTGCCACGGGTCAGGGGCGGCCAGAGCCTCGGTGAGCGCCCGCGCGCAGGTCTCCATCTGCTGCGCGAACGCGCCTCTCACCAGGGCGTCCCGGGTCGGGAAATGCCGGTACAGCGTCGCCACGCCGACCCCGGCCCGTCGGGCCACGGTCGCCATCGGGGCGTCGATCCCGTGCTCCGCGAAGACCGCACGGGCGGCGACGAGGACGCGCTCCCGGTTGCGCCGGGCGTCCGCCCGCACCCCGTCCCGGGCTGTGATCCGAGAGGATTCCGCCATCACTGTCTCTCGCTTCCGGTCCAAGTGGACGATTGCGTCCACTTAGGAGCTTACGGTCGGTGCCAGATCCCCGTACGGTCCCCGGCGGCAAAGGCGGAACGATGAACGACGACCGCATGATGAAGGCAGTGCTCTACGACCGCTACGGCGGCCCCGATGTGCTCTACACGGGCCACGTGCCACGCCCCGAGCCGGCCCCCGGCGAGGTCCTGGTGAAGGTGCGCGCGTCCAGCGTCAACGGCGGCGAACTGGCAGCACGTGCCGGCCGGCTCCGCCTCCTGAGCGGCCGCACATTCCCCAAGCGCGTCGGCTTGGACTTCACCGGCGAGGTCGCCGCACCGGGGGCCGGAGTCACCCGGTTCGCGGCCGGGGACCGCGTATGGGGGGTCTTGGGCCGCACCTCCGGGTTCGGCAGCGCCGCCGAGTACGTGACCGTACCCGCCGAGCGGGTCGGCCGGCTCCCCGACGGCCTCGACCCGGTGGACGCCGCCGCGCTGCCGGTGGCCACCACGGCCATCACCGCGCTGCGGGACAAAGCCGGGCTGCGCCCCGGCGAACGGCTCCTCGTCCGGGGTGCTTCGGGCGGTGTCGGCAACGCCGCCGTCCAGCTCGGACGGGCGTACGGCGCCGAGGTCACGGCCCTGGCCCGTGCGGCCAACCTCGACTTCGTCCGCGGGCTCGGCGCGCACAAGGCCGTCGACCACCGGACCGTGCGGCCGACGGAACTGGGCCGCTTCGACGTGGTCCTGGACACCGCGGGGACCGACCTGCGGGCGTTCCGGCGCCTCCTGGATCCGGGCGGGCGTATGGTCACCATCGCCTTCGACCTGAAACGGCCCGCGGCGTCGCTCGGCTACCTCGCGGCCAGCACGGTCCACGGAAAGGGCCGGGTGCGTTTCTTCAGCGGCAACCCCACGCGGGCGGACTTCGACGACCTCGCCCGCCATGTGGTCGAGGGCAAGCTGAGCCCTGCGGTGGACAGGGTCTTCCCCCTGGAGGAGACAGCGGCGGCACACCAGGCACTGGAAGCGGGCGGCGTCCAGGGCAAGTACGTGGTCAAGGTCGCGTAGGACGGCTGTGGAGGTACTGATCACAGCCACTCGCCGACGGCAGCGATGAGGACGGCCGCCTCATGGCGGACCGCCGGCTTGCCCTATCGCGTGGCGACGGCGCGGCGGCCCCTGGGGCGGTTGAACTCGGTCGGCAGGATCAGGTCTACCCCCGTCGAAGAAGGAGCCGGGCGACACCCACGTGAACACCTCCGCAGCACCGGGAAGGTGACGCTCCGATGACACACTCCGCAGGCCCGCCACCGCCCGGCCGCCGGGGCCCGAGCCTGCGGCGCCGGCTGACCCCGCACGGTTCGCGGGCGTTCGTCCTCGGCATCTGCATGGCTGTCGGCGGGCTCGCCGGCGGGGTGCGATCCGCGATGGACGGAAACGGGATCTGGACGGCGCTCGGCATCCTCGGCGTAGGGGTTCTCGGAGTCGTCCTCACCGTCGCGTGGATCATGACCTACGCACGGGAGCACTGAGCCGGGCCCTCTTCCTCCCCGGCCGCCCATGCCGGGGAGTTACGCGACGGCGGACGGTCACTTCCCGGCATCACCGGTGTCCGGGCGGCCGCCGCCGGCCGCGCACTCCGCCCAGACGGTCTTGCCCGGCCCGTTCCGGTCACGCACACCCCAGCGGAGGGCCACGGCCTCCACCAGGAGCAGCCCGCGGCCGCGGTCGCACTCCGCCGCCGGTTCGCCGCGGGCGGGGCGGCCGGGACGGGTGTCGGACACCTCGATCCGCAGGACCCCGGCCCCGGTGTCCCACGTCAGGCGCAACGCGCAGTCGCGTCCCGGGACGAGCCCGTGCAGGACGGCGTTCGAGGTGAGTTCCGCGATCACGAGGACCGCGGCGTCGAAGGCCCGGCTGCCGCGCGGCACCCCCCAGTCGGTCAGCCGGTGCTCGGCGAGCAGCCGGGCGACACGGGCCCCGCGCCGCGTGGACGAGAAGCGGTGCGCGAACGTACGTACGGTAACCGGAACTTCAGCTCCTGGAACTGTCATGGAGGCGAGCGTTCCGCCTCCGCCGCCCCACTGGGCAGGAACGACGCTGATACAGATGACGCTGTATCAGCCGATCCGCTGGACCG
Source organism: Streptomyces zingiberis (assembly GCF_012034935.1). GTDB lineage: Bacteria > Actinomycetota > Actinomycetes > Streptomycetales > Streptomycetaceae > Streptomyces > Streptomyces zingiberis. The sequence continues at coordinate 116,397 of NZ_JAATEN010000014.1, read as the reverse complement.
GGTCAGTGACCCTGGGTGACCATTGACGGACCGAGTGTGGCACCAGGGGTACGACGGACGGGAGGAGGGAACCGACGGAACGTCGAGGTCCAAGTCATGCCACTGCGCCAGGAAGATCACGCAGGAGTCGACGGGCTCATCTACCTGGCGGAGACGCCCGAGACCAAGTGGGTGGGGTACTCCGAAGGCCAGCAATCGAGCATCCTGATCACAGGCCCGAAAGACGTCAGCGCGATGCTTCAACGCTATGGGAAGCTGCGCTCACAGGCTCTCGGCCGCGAAGCCACGGTGCGCCTGTTGGAGCAGATGCTAGGAGACCTATGAGTACCGACCAGATCTGGATCAAGAGCAGTTACAGCGGCAGCTCCGGTGACAACTGCGTCGAGATCGCCATACACCCGCACTCCGTCCAGGTGCGGGACTCGAAGGGCCTCGAGAGGCCGGCCCTCACCGTCTCACCGACTGCCTGGTCGGCTTTCGCCGCGAGGAGTGCGAACCTGCGCGCCCGTGACTGACAACCGGCCGCACCAGCCTCCATCCTGAGGAGCACCATGGACCTGGCCCCTGAATGGTTCAAGAGCAGCTACAGCGGCGGAGGCGGCGGCAACTGCATCGAAGTCGCCATATCCCCGGGTGCCGTCCATATCCGAGACTCAAAGGACACCGGGCGTCCAGCACTGGTCTTGTCTCCAGCCGCGTGGTCGGCCTTCACCTCACGGGCTGAGAGCGCGGAGATCGGCGGCTGAACACTCAACCCGGCCCATCAAGCAGAGGAGCGCTATGCCCTCCACCGGGACTGAATGGCTCAAGAGCAGCTACAGCGGCGGGGGTGGCGACAACTGCGTCGAGATCGCCGTCGCCCGTGACCGCGTACTCGTCCGGGACTCCAAGGAGACACGGAGACCGGCCCTCGCCCTCTCCCCCGGCGCCTGGTCGGACTTCACGGCGGCGGTGGCCGTCTCCCCGCGCTGACCGGCCCCGGTGACGGGCGGGGGGACGCGGTCCGTCCACCGCGTCCCCACGCCCGGTGATCACCGCCCGTTCCTTCCCCGCGGTCACCCGGTCCGCCGGGCCGCCTTTCGGGCTACTTTTCCCGCGAACCCGACGACGGTGTGCAAAAATCCCACACATGGATGGGATGCCGACCTGGCCCGAAGTGGGCGAGCGAATCGCGGAGGCCCGCCAGGCCATAGGGCTCAGCCAGGGGCGGCTCGCCGAGCAGGTGGGCCTCGAACGCACGGCCCTGGTCCGGATCGAGGCGGGAGACCGGCGGGTCACGGCCCTGGAACTTTTCCAGCTCGCGGAGGCACTCGACGTACCGGCGGCGCACTTCGTCTCGCGTCCGCCGGCCGCGCTGGTGTCCCGCCGCGCCGCCTTGGAGGAGGAGGCCGACGCCGCCTCGCGGGCGCGGTACCGGCTGGACGCCCGTCTCGAAGCCCACGCCCGCAATGCCGAGTGGCTGGTCGGGCACGGTTTTCTCCATCCGCCCGCTCCGGACCCGGCACCGGCCCGGAGAGGGGAGACGGCGGATCCCCTCGCGCTGGCCCGCGCCGCGCGGAAGGCCATCGGCGCGCCCGCGGGCCCGCTGCCCGCGCTGGTGGACGTGGCCGAGGCGCTGGGCCTGTTCCTGACGGTCGTGGACGAGGAGGCGGAGGGCGCCTCTCTACTTCATGACGGCTACGGAGTCGCCGTCATCACCGGCAGGTCCGCGCCCGCCCGGCGGCGGTGGACGGCTGCCCACGAACTGGGGCACCACCTGCTACAGGACAAATACCACAGCGACACGGGCGTATCGGCCTCCCGGGACGAGCGAGAGCAGCTCATCGACCGGTTCGCCGGTGAGTTCCTGCTGCCGGAGGAGGATGTGCGGCGGGCGTGGCAGCGGATCGGTCCGGAGCAGGGCGTACGGTCGACCTTGATCGGTCTCGCCGCCGACCACCGGCTCTCCTGGAGCGCCGTGGTGGCCCGGGCCCGCCAGTGCGAACTGCTCGACCCCGCGGAAGCCCGGCGGATCAAGGCCGACACCCCGGTCCGGGGTGACTTCCTCTCGGTGCGGGGCGGCGAACCCGCCCCGGACCTCCCGAACGGTGCCACGGGCCGCCTCTGGAGACGGGCCGTCCTCCGGGCCTGGCAGGACGGCGCGATCACGGCACCGCGCACCGTGGAACTGCTGTACGGCGCGGTCACGGAGGACGACCTGCCCGGCCGGAATCTGGAGGACTGCTCCCCGTGAGCTGCGGTTCCCCGGCGGAGCCCCTTCCCGCCCAGTTACTCGTGTGGGACTGTTCGCCCCTGCACCACGCCGTCAAAGCCGACAAGATCGATCTGCTCGGCGACATGGCCCGGACATGGCGGCGCGCCCCGCGCCGGAACGTCACCACCGCGGCGGTCCTCGACGAACTTCGCCACCACCGGCTCCCGACGGATCAGCTCACCAGCTGGCTGGAAGTCGTCCACGTGGACGGCTTGAACGAACTGGCGGCATTGGTCAAGTGGATGGAGTTGGTGTCCGGACGGCGTTCCAACCAGGGTGAGGCCACGGTGCTCGCGTGGGCCGAGGTCCACGGCGGCGTCGCGGTGGTCGACGACGCGGACGCGCGGCGCGCTGCGCGGCGGGCCGGTCTCGAGGTCTGGGGAGTGTTGCGCGTGGTGGCCGAATCGGTACGGGAAGGGCGGACGACGGAGTACGCGGCCACGGCCTTTGTCGACGCTCTGGCCGGAACAGGCGCCCGCTTCCCCTTCCGCAGGGGCGACTTCGTCGCCTGGGCCAAGGGGCAGTCCTTACTCTGACCCGGAGTTCGCCGAGTGGCTGGACGGCTGGGTCCGGCGGCACCGGGCCGCGCTCGGCCTTCCCGGGGACGGTCCCGGCGCCCCGGACACCACAGACACGGCGGACACCGCCGTCAACACGATCGGTGGCGACGCCCGCGTCACGGGTCCCGTCGTCCAGGGCCGGGACTTCCACGGCTCCATCACCTTCGGCGGCCCGGCGGGCTGAGGCGGGCCGCCGCCCCGGTGGGGCGGAGCCCGGCCGGCGGGACGGCACGGGGCCACGGCCCGCCGCCGTCCCCGCCTCCCCGGCCGGCGGCGCCGAGGTCAGCGCACCGGGTGGCCCGCGTCCTTCAGGGCCCGCTTGACCTCGGGGATGCGGAGGTCGCCGAAGTGGAAGACCGAGGCGGCCAGGACGGCGTCCGCGCCCGCGGCGACCGCCGGGGCGAAGTCCGCGAGCCGGCCCGCGCCGCCGGAGGCGATCACCGGGATGGTGACGTCCGCGCGCACGGCCCTGATCATCTCGGTGTCGTAGCCGTCCTTGGTGCCGTCGGCGTCCATCGAGTTGAGCAGGATCTCCCCCGCGCCCAGCGCGGCGGCGCGGTGCGCCCACGCGACGGCGTCGATGCCGGTGCCGCGCCGCCCGCCGTGGGTGGTGACCTCGTAACCGGAGGGGGTGGTGGTGCCCTCGGGACAGCGGCGGGCGTCCACGGAGAGGACGAGCACCTGGCTGCCGAAGCGTTCGGAGATCTCCCGGATCAGCTCGGGGCGGGCGATGGCGGCGGTGTTGACGCCGACCTTGTCCGCGCCGGCCCGCAGCAGCTTGTCCACGTCCTCGGTGGAGCGGACTCCGCCGCCGACGGTGAGCGGGATGAAGACCTGCTCGGCGGTGCGGCGCACCACGTCGTAGGTGGTCTCGCGGTCGGCGGAGGAGGCGGTGATGTCGAGGAAGGTCAGCTCGTCGGCGCCCTGGGCGTCGTAGAGCTTGGCCATCTCGACGGGGTCACCCGCGTCGCGCAGATTCTGGAAGTTGACGCCCTTGACGACCCGGCCGCCGTCCACGTCCAGGCAGGGGATGACTCGGACCGCCAGGGTCATGTCGCTCGTTCTCCTCTGTGTGCGGTGGTGTGCCGCGGGTGTGGGGCGGTGCTGTGCCGCCTGCTGTGCTGCGGTGTGCTGCGGTGTGCTGCGGTGTGCTCCGGCCGGGATGTCCTCCGGCCGCGGCGCGCCCGGCCGGGTGCGCCGGGCCTCCGTGCCGTCGTCCCGCCACGCGCGGTCGCCTTCCGCGCCGTCCCGGCCGGGCGCGCGCCGGGCCCGGCGGGACGGCGGGACGGCGGCCTCAGCCGGTGGTGGCCGCCGGCCCCGGGCCCGGGTGCGGGTCCGGCCCGGTGCGGTCCTCGCCGCGGTACGCCTCGATCTCCACCTCGACCAGCACCCCCGTCTCCGCGAAGCCGGAGACCACCAGCATGGTCGAGGCCGGGCGCACCTCGCCGAAGATCTCCCGGTGGGCGCGGCCGACGGCTTCCGTGTCGCGCGCGTGGACCAGGTACATACGGGTGCGGATCACCGAGTCGGGGCCGAGGCCGAACGGCGCCAGCGCGGCCAGCGCGTCGGTGAAGGCCGCCCGCGCCTGCTCGTAGGGGTCGAACTCGCCGGCGAGCTGCCCGCCGGCGGCCGGCATGGTGCCGGAGACGAGGACCCGGTCCCCGGCGGCGACGGCGCGCGCGCAGCCGATCGTCTCCTCCCAGGGTCTGTCGGACCGCAGGCGCTGGACCGGCGGGGCGGCGGCGGCCCGTCCGGGGCCGGACACCTCCGGGCGGGGCGGTGCCTCCGGCTGCGACGGGACGGGGTTCGTCATCGGTCGGTGCTCCCTCGGGCTGGGCGGACGGTCGGGCCGCGGCGCGCGGCGCGGCCGCGACGGCTCATCGGACCGCCACGAGCGCCTCTTCGAGCGTGAACGCCCCGGCGTAGAGGGCCTTGCCCACGATCGCGCCTTCGACACCCTCCGGCACCAGCGCGGCGATCGCCCGCAGGTCGTCGAGGGAGGAGACCCCGCCGGAGGCGACGACCGGCTTGTCGGTGGCGGCGCAGACGTTCCGCAGGAGTTCCAGGTTGGGCCCCTTGAGGGTGCCGTCCTTGGCGATGTCGGTGACGACGTAGCGCGCGCACCCCTCGGCGTCGAGCCGCGCGAGGGTCTCGTAGAGGTCGCCCCCGTCCCGGGTCCAGCCGCGCCCGCGCAGTGTCGTGCCGCGCACGTCGAGGCCGACGGCGATGCGGTCACCGTGCTCGGCGATCACCTTGGCCACCCACTCGGGGGTCTCCAGCGCCGCCGTGCCGAGGTTGACGCGCGTGCAGCCGGTGGCGAGGGCGGCGGCCAGGGTGTCGTCGTCGCGGATCCCGCCGGAGAGTTCGACCTTGATGTCCATGGCCCGGGCCACCTCGGCGATCCGCTCCCGGTTGTCGCCGGTGCCGAAGGCCGCGTCGAGGTCCACCAGGTGCAGCCACTCGGCGCCGGCCCGCTGCCAGGTGAGGGCGGCGGCGAGCGGGTCGCCGTAGGAGGTCTCGGAGCCGGACTCGCCGTGGACGAGGCGGACGGCCTGGCCGTCGCGGACGTCGACGGCCGGGAGGAGTTCCAGACGCCGCGGGGTCGCGGCGGGCGTGGGAGCGGTCATCGCTGGCGTGCCTTCGGGTCGGGGGACGGGTGGGACGGTGACGGTGGTGCGGCAGTGCTGCGGCGGTGCGCCGCGGTCGTGCGGGGCGGTCGTGCGGGGCGGGCGCCGCGGTGGGACGGGGGCGCGCGTCGCGGTGGACGGGCCCCCGGGCGGAGCGGAGCGGACCGGGCCGGTACGGGCCCGGCCCGGCCGCGCGCCGGCGGTCAGAGCGTGCCGACCCAGTTGCGGAGCAGCCGGGCCCCGGCGTCGCCGGACTTCTCCGGGTGGAACTGGGTCGCCCACAGCGGGCCGTTCTCCACGGCGGCGACGAACGGCTCGCCGTGGGTGGTCCAGCTGACCTTGGGGGCCCGCAGACCGGGGGCGGTGGCCTCGAACTCCCACTCGGAGACGGCGTAGGAGTGGACGAAGTAGAACCGGGCGTCCTCGTCCAGCCCGGCGAACGCCTGCGAGTCCGCGGGCGCCTTCACGGTGTTCCACCCCATGTGGGGGACGACGGGGGCCCGCAGCGGGCCGACGGTCCCGGGCCACTCGTCGAGCCCCTCGGCCTCGACGCCGTGTTCGATGCCGCGGGCGAAGAGGATCTGCATGCCGACGCAGATACCCAGCACGGGGCGCCCGCCGGCCAGCCGCCGGCCGACGACCCAGTCACCGCGCGCCTCGCGCAGCCCCCGCATGCAGGCGGCGAAGGCGCCGACACCGGGCACGAGCAGGCCGTCGGCGTCGAGGGCGCGGTCGTAGTCGCCGGTGATCTCGACTTCGGCGCCGGCCCGGGCCAGGGCGCGCTCGGCGGAGCGGACGTTGCCGAAGCCGTAGTCGAACACCACGACCCTCGGCCGGGTGCCGGCGCCGGGGGTGCTGCCGCTCACTGCCAGACTCCTTCCAGCCGCAGGACGCCCGCCACCAGGCACATCGCGGAGCCGATGCCCAGCAGCACGACGACGCCCCGGGGCAGTCCCTGCTTGACGAAGGAGATCACCCCGCCGAGGAGGAACAGCCCCACGACGATCAGTACGGTGGACGTTCCGTTCACAGGGCGCCCTTGGTGGACGGGAGGATGCCCGCCGCGCGCGGGTCCCGCTCGCTGGCGTACCGCAGGGCCCGGGCGAGCGCCTTGAACTGGCACTCCACGATGTGGTGGGCGTTGCGCCCGTAGGGCACGTGGACGTGGAGCGCGACCTGCGCCTGCGCGACGAAGGACTCCAGGATGTGCCGGGTCATGGTGGTGTCGTAGGAACCGATCATCGGCGCCATGTTCTCCGGCTCGGAGTGGACGAGGTAGGGGCGGCCGGAGAGGTCGACGGTCACCTGGGCGAGCGACTCGTCCAGCGGGACGCTGCAATCGCCGAAGCGTCGGATGCCGACCTTGTCGCCGAGCGCCTGCCGGAAGGCGGCGCCCAGCGCCAGCGAGGTGTCCTCGATGGTGTGGTGGCTGTCGATGTGCAGGTCGCCCTCGGTCTTGACGGTGAGGTCGAACAGGCCGTGCCGGCCGAGCTGATCGAGCATGTGGTCGAAGAAGCCGACGCCTGTGGCGACGTTCACCTCGCCCTTGCCGTCGAGGTCGATCTCGACGAGGACGCCGGTCTCCTTGGTGGTGCGCTCCACGCGGCCCACGCGGGTCATCGGTTGCTCTCCTTGGTGCGGTCCGGGTCGGGGCCCGGGGGCTGCCCGTTCCCCAGGCGGTGCCGTACGGCGCGTACGGCGGCGAGGAAGGCGTCGTTCTCGGCGGGGGTGCCGGCGGTGACGCGCAGCCATCCGGGGACGCCGTTGTCCCGGACGAGCACGCCCTGTTCCAGCAGCGCCTGCCAGGTCTTGTGGGAGTCCTCGAAACGGCCGAACTGAACGAAGTTGGCGTCCGACTCGGTCACTTCACAGCCCGCCGCGCGCAGCTCCGACACCAGCCGGTCGCGTTCGGACTTGAGCTTTCCGACGTAGCCGAGCAGCGTGTCGGTGTGCTCCAGCGCGGCCAGCGCGGTGGCCTGGGTGACGGCCGACAGGTGATACGGCAGCCGCACCAGCTGCACGGCGCCCACCACCGCGGGGTCGGCCGCGAGGTAGCCCAGGCGGAGCCCCGCCGCGCCGAACGCCTTGGACATGGTGCGGCTGATCACCAGCAGCGGCCGGCCCTCGATCAGCGGCAGCAGCGAGGGCCGGTGGCTGAACTCGCCGTAGGCCTCGTCCACGACGACCAGTGCCGGTCCCGCCGCCTGCGCCGCCTCGTACAGGGCGAGGACGGTCTCCGCCGCCACGGCGGTGCCGGTGGGGTTGTTGGGGCTGGTGACGAAGACGACGTCCGGCCGGTGGGCGGCGATCGCCGCCCGGGCCCCGTCCAGGTCGATCCGGAAGTCCGCGCCGCGGGGGGCGGAGATCCAGCCGGTGCCCGTGCCCCGCGCCAGCAGCGCGTGCATCGAGTAGGAAGGGTCGAAACCGAGGGCTGTGCGGCCGGGCCCGCCGAAGGCCTGGAGGAGCTGCTGGAGCACCTCGTTGGAGCCGTTGGCGGCCCACACCTGTTCCGTGGTGACCGTGTGCCCGCCGGTGCGGGTGAGGTAGCGCGCCAGTTCGGTGCGGAGCTCGACGGCGTCCCGGTCCGGGTAGCGGTTGAGGTCCCGGGCGGCCTCGGTGACACGCTCGGCGATCCGCCGCACGATCGGCTCGGGCAGCGGATACGGGTTCTCGTTGGTGTTCAGCCGGACGGGCACGTCCAGCTGCGGGGCGCCGTAGGGCGACTGGCCGCGCAGCTCGTCGCGGATGGGGAGGGCGTCCCAGGGGGCGGGGGTGCCGGCGGTCACCGGGCCCCCTCCCCCGCGCCGGCCTCCCCGGCCGCCGCTTCCGGCCGGGCTTCCCGCGGGGCGTCCGGCACGGCGCCGCCGAAACGGGCGCGGATCGCGTCCCCGTGCGCGGGCAGGTCCTCCGCCTCCGCGAGGGTGACCACGTGGCGCGCGGCTCCGGCCAGCGCCTCGCGGTCGTACTCCACGACGTGGATGCCGCGCAGGAACGACTGCACCGACAGCCCCGAGGAGTGACAGGCGCAGCCGCCGGTGGGCAGGACGTGGTTGGAGCCGGCGCTGTAGTCGCCCAGCGACACCGGGGCGTACGGGCCGACGAAGACGGCGCCGGCGTTGCGCACGCGGGCGGCGACGGCCGCCGCGTCGGCGGTCTGCACCTCCAGGTGCTCGGCGGCGTAGGCGTCGACCACCCGCAGCCCCTCGTCGACCCCGTCGACCAGCACGATCGCGGACTGCCTGCCGGCCAGCGCCGCCGTGACCCGCTCGTGGTGGCGGGTCCGCGCCACCTGCTCCTTCAACTCGCCCTCGACGGCGTCGGCCAGCGCCGCGGAGTCGGTGACGAGGACGGAGGCGGCGAGCGTGTCGTGCTCGGCCTGGCTGATCAGGTCGGCGGCGACGTGCACCGGGTCGGCGCCGGCGTCGGCGAGGACCGCGATCTCGGTCGGGCCGGCTTCGGCGTCGATGCCGATCCGCCCCTTGAGCAGGCGCTTCGCGGCGACGACATAGATGTTGCCGGGGCCGGTGACCAGGTTCACCGGGCGGCACTCCTCCGTGCCGTGCGCGAACATCGCGATGGCCTGGGCGCCGCCGGCCGCGTGCACCTCGTCCACGCCGAGCAGCGCGCAGGCGGCCAGGATCGTCGGGTGCGGCAGCCCGCCGGAGGCCGCCTGCGGCGGCGAGGAGACGGCGATGCCGGCCACCCCGGCCTCCTGCGCGGGCACCACATTCATCACCACGGAGGACGGGTAGACCGCCACCCCGCCCGGCACGTACAGGCCGACGCGCTCCACGGGCACCCAGCGCTCGGTGACGGTGCCGCCGGGCACGACGCGGGTGGTGTGATCGGTGCGGCGCTGGTCGCGGTGGACCAGCCGGGCGCGGCGGACGGACTCCTCCAGGGCCGCGCGGACGGCCGGGTCCAGCTCCGCGAGGGCCCGCTCCAGCGCCTCGGCGGGCACCCGCGTCGCTCCGTGCGTGACGCCGTCGAACCGCCGGTTGTACTCCAGCACCGCCGCCGTGCCGCGATGGCGGACGTCCTCACAGATCGGCCGCACCGTCTCCAGTGCGGCCTCGACGTCGAACTCGGCGCGGGGCAGCAGATCGCGCAGGGCGGCACCCTCGGGGAGGGCGGCGCCGCGCAGGTCGATTCGGGAGATCACGAGGCCAAGTGTCGCAGACCTGGCGTGGCGGCCGGGCATCCGTATCACGCAGTGGAACACCCCCGCGCTCCGTGGTGACTCCGGGCTTTCGTACCGTTACCCAGCGGGCATGGGACGGGCAGGGGGGCACCGAACCGGCACGGCCCGGCCGTTCCCGGCCGGGCGCCGGACCGTGAGCGGAGGACCCGAGGGGCCCGCACGACACGAAGGAGTGAACGAGTGACGGTGCCAGGGGACGGCGAGCCGCCGGCTTCACTGGATCTGACCCCCGCCGAGTGGGGCCTGTGGCAGGCGTTCCGCAACGGCTCCACCCACGATCTGAGCAGCGGGGACCCGGAGGAGGACGACCCGAACGGCCGCCGGCCCTGGGGCCCCGGCCGCCAGGTGCGGGCCCGGGTGGTGGCACTGCTGCTGCTGGACGGGCCGCCGCCGCAGCCGGGCCGCGTGACGGCGCTCAAGCTGACCGGCGCCCGGGTGACCGGCACGCTGGACCTGGCGGGGGGCGCCGTCGGGCCCTTCGTGGAGCTGCGGGGCTGCCGCTTCGACCGCGAGGTGGTGCTGCCCGAGGCGCGCTTCTCCACGCTGCGCCTGGTGGGCTGCCGGATACCCCGGCTGGAGGCCGCGCGGCTCCAGACGGAGGGCGATCTCCATCTGCCGCGCTGCACGGTGCACCGCGGCATCCGGCTGACGGACGCCCGGGTCGGCACCGATCTGCTGATCAACCAGCTCGTGGTGGAGCGGGACCGCAAGGGCCGGTCGATCGTCGCGGACGGCATCAGCGTCGGGCAGGACTTCCAGGCGGAGCTGATCGAGTCGCACGGCGAGCTGAGCCTGCGCGGCGCGCAGATCGGCGTCTCGCTCAGCCTGCGCGGCAGCAGACTGAGCAATCCGCAGGGGCGCCGGGCGCTGAACGCGCCCCAGCTCACCGTGGAGCGCACCCTCTACATGACGGCGGCCGGGGTCGGCGGCTCACCGTTCGCCACCGGCACCACACCGCCGTACGGGCTGAACACCCCGCCGTACGGCACCACGCCCCGGGACGGCATGCTCGTCCGGCCGTTCGAGTGCGTGGGCGGGATACGGCTGGACGACGGGCGGTTCGGCGACGCGCTCGACTTCGACCGGGCCCGCTTCGAGCTCGACTCCGGCCAGGAGCTGTCGATGCGCCGCATCCAGACGCCGGAGCTGCGATTCCTCTGCGAGCGCCCGCAGCGCGGCCGGGTGGTGCTGTCCGGGGCGAAGGTCGTCAACCTGGTGGACCGGGCGGAGAGCTGGCCGGGGCCGGGCGGCCTGGCCATGGCGGGCTTCTCCTACGAGTGCCTGATACCGCGCGGCCGCTTCCCGCTGCCGGAGCGGCTGGAGTGGGTCGCGGCGGCCACCCCGGAGTACGCCCCGGAGCCGTACGAGCAGCTCTCCAACGCCCTGCGCACCAGCGGCGAGGACACCCACGCCCGGGTCGCGCTCCTCGCCAAACAGCGGCGCCGGAGGGAGACCCTCCCCCTGGCCGGCAAGGTGTGGGGCTACCTCCAGGACTGGACGGTCGCCTACGGCTACCGGCCGGGCCGCGCGGCGGTGTGGATGGCGTTCCTGTGGGCGGTCGGCGCGCTGTTCTTCTCCCGTGCCACGCCGCAGCCCGTCTCCAAGGAGGGCGCGCCGCACTGGGACCCGGCGCTCTACACCCTGGACCTGCTGCTGCCGGTGATCAATCTGGGCCAGGACACCTCCTGGAAGTGGGACACCCTCCACCAGTGGGCCTCCGTGGTGATGATCCTGCTGGGCTGGATGCTGGCGACCACCGTCGCGGCGGGCGCCTCCCGGCTGCTGCGCCGCAACTGACCCGGGCTTCCGGGGCCCCGGCCGCTACGGCGTCGGAGCCGGAGGCCCGGGGGCCGGCCGGACGGACAGACGGACGGACGGCGGGGAACCCGGGCCGTCCAGCGGCGGCCACCGGTTCCCCGGACGGCACAGACGGCACAGACGCGGGGAGAGACCGGAGGAGCCGGAGGCCCCGAAGAGGGCCACGCCAGGGGGCCGGGCGGGGGGCGCGTCCGGGCGGGCCGGGGCGCCGGTCCCCGGACGGCGGCTCCGCGCGCGACACCGTGCCCCCTCCGCCCCTTCGGCGCACCTTTTTTTACCCGGAGTTGACCATTCCTCAAGCAACCCGAAATCCGATACCGAAGCGTCATCGGAAACCGCTGGCACCGTACACGACCTGCACAATTCAATGGACGCATGGTCTTCCTCCATGCGCTGACCACCACCGTTCGCATGGTGCGCCACACCGCGGGGCTCGCCACCGGCCTCGTCCCCGACGACGAGGTGGTCCTGGACGCGCCGGACGAGCGGCTGTCCGGGGTGCTCGCCGCCGCCGGTGCCGGTGACCACCTCCCCGCCGCCGCCCTGCTGGCCGTCACGCGTGAACACGCCCAGTGGGAGTACCGCGACCGCTGTGCCGCGGCGCTCGCCCGCTTCGCCCACCACCGTCCCGAGTGGCTGGCCCGCTGGCGGGCCGCCGCCCCGGGGGACCCGGATGTGGCGCTGCTGCGCGCCGCGGTCGCGCTGCGCCGCGCGGAGCGGCGCACGGAGCAGCGGGAGTGGCTGGCGGCCGCGACCCCGCTGATCCGGGCGGCCGCCGAGGCCGCCCCGCACGACCCCGTCCCCTGGCGCCTCGCGCTGGACCAGGCGCGCGGACTCCGGCTGCCGCAGGCCGAGTTCGCCGCCCTGTGGTCACAGGCGGTGGCCCGCTCCCCGCACCACAGCGGCTGCCACGCGGCGGCGCTCCGCTATCTGACCTCCCGCTGCCGTACCGCGCCGGCGCCCCGCGCGGAGCGGCGGCCGGCCGGCCCGCAGGTGCCGCTCACGCCGGCCACCGCGGGTGACGGCCGCCGCGCCGGGACGGAGTCCGGCCACGGCGGGGCGGCCCGCGCGGGGCGACGGGCGCAGAGCGGGGACGAAGGCCACGGAGGAGGCCCCGGCGGAAGCCGAGGCAGCCATGGCGGAGGCCGGGAGGAAGGGGACGTGCTCGTCGGCACCCACCTCCACGACCCCTGTTTCTCCTTCGCCGAGCGGGCCGCGCAGGCGGCGCTGCCCGGTTCGCTGCTCCAGGCGCTGCCGGTCCGCGCCATCCTCGACCATGTGCACCCCGGCCCCCTCGACCTCGGCGGTCCCGGCGCGGAGCCCGGCCGCGCGCGGGCCGGTGCGGGGCGGAGGCCCCGTCGCGGAGGCCACGGCGGCCCGGGGCCGGAAGGCGGGGAGGCCGTCGGCATCGCCTCCGCGCGCCGCCTCGACGCCGCCGTCGATCTGGCCGTCGGCCTCTCCGCCCGCTACGCGCCCGGCGACCCGTGGCCCGCGGAGGTCCGCAACGTGCTGGTCCTGGTCCTGATGATCCGCGGCCGCTGGGAGGAGGCGCTGCACCAGTTCCGGCTGATCGGCCCGCACGCCACGGCCTTCCCCTGGACCACGGTCTCCGACGACCCGCTCGGCCAGTTCCTGGAGGCGCGGGACGGCACCCGGCTCCAGGTGGCCGCCTCCATGCCGTTGTGGCGCCGCGGCCCGCACGCCGCGCCGGCCGGCCGTTAGGCTTGGCCGTCGTGACCATCGCGCGCCTTCCGCTCTTTCCGCTCAACACGGTGCTCTTCCCCGGCCTCGTGCTGCCGCTCAACGTCTTCGAGCAGCGCTACCGGGCGCTCATGGCCGACCTGTTGAAGCTCGACGAGGACGGACCCCGGCGCTTCGCCGTCGTCGCCATCCGCGACGGCCACGAGACGGCACCGTCCGCCCCCGGCCTGCCCGACGCCGCCACCGAGCCGCCCGAGCCCGGCCCCACCGCCGGCTTCGGGGAGGACCCGCTGGCCGCCTTCCACCAGGTGGGCTGCGTCGCGGACGCGGCCACCATCCGCGAGAAGGAGGACGGTGACGGCTACGAGGTGCTGGCCACCGGCACCACCCGCATCCGGATCCGCTCGGTGGACAGCAGCGGCCCCTATCTGACCGGCGAGTGCGAGGAGATCCCGGAGGCGGAGGGCAGCGGAGCCGGCGCCCTGGCCTCGGGGGTGGTCCGGGCGTTCCGCACCTACCAGAGACGGCTGGCCGGGGCCAACGAGCGGTCCCTCGCGGGCGAACAGGAACTGCCGGGCGAGCCGTCCGTGCTGTCGTACCTGGTGGCGGCCGCGGCCGTGCTGGACACCCCGGCCAAGCAGGAACTCCTGGAGGCCCCGGACACGGCGTCCCGGCTCGCGGCCGAGCTGAAACTCCTCCGCGCGGAGAGCGCGGTGATCCGCGGCATCCCCTCGCTGCCCGCGGTCGACCTGACCCGGCAGCCGATGAGCCTCAACTGACGCCCCGGCCCCGGCCGCCCCCGCACGGCGGCGCGCGGGGGCCGGCAGCGCGGCGGGCGGACGGCGGTCGGGCGGACGGATGGCGGACCGGCCACGACGGCGTGTCGGGCCCGGCCGCCGGCGGCACGGCGTCGGTGAGGGACCGGACGGCCGGACGGCAAGGGCATCGGGGCCGGCGGAAACAGCGGGGCCGGGCGGAACGGCGAGGACCGGCGAGATCGGGGCGAGGGGAAACGTGGGCAAGAAGAAGCAGCGGCGCGGCGGCACGGCGGGTTCCACCGGCGGCACCCCCGCGACGGTCGCGCTGGCGGAGGCCGGGATGTCCTTCACCGTCCACTCCTACGCGCACGACCCGGGCGCGGCCTCCTACGGCGCGGAGGCGGCCGAGGCGCTGGGCACCGACCCGGAGCGGATCTTCAAGACGCTCCTGGCCGAGGTGGACGGTGCACTCACGGTCGCCGTCGTCCCCGTCTCCGGGTCCCTGGACCTGAAGGCCCTGGCCTCGGCGGCGGGCGGCAAACGCGCGGCGATGGCGGACCCGGCGGCCGCCGAGCGGGCCACCGGCTACGTCCGCGGCGGCATCTCCCCGCTGGGCCAGCGGCGGCGGCTGCCCACCGTGCTGGACGCCTCAGCCACGGAGCACGCCACCATCTGCGTCTCGGCGGGCCGCCGGGGCCTGGAGGTCGAACTCTCCCCGGCGGACCTCGCCGCGCTCACCGGCGCCGTCCTGGCCCCGATCGCCCGCCCCTGAGGCACCCGGGGGTGCGGGACCCGGAGTTCCGGCCCAGCTGTTCCTCTTGCCGGGCTGATCCTCTTGCCGGCTCTTGCCGGCCGTCGGCCGTCGGCCGTCCGAGCGCGGCCGGCCGGAATGTCAGTGCCGTCCTCTAGGTTCAGCGGCATGATCGACACGGATTCCGCGGCCTTAGGCGCCGCGTGGGACCGCTTCGCGTCCTGGCTGTCCACGCACACCCCCATCGACCACGCCGCCCTGCGGCCCGCCGCCTCCCCCGAGGAGATCGCGGGGCTCGAAACCCGGCTGGGATTCCCGCTCCACCCGCAGCTGAGGGCGCTCCTGGAGCGCCACAACGGGGTGGTGGAGATTCCGGAGAGGGAGTACTACGCCGCCGGGGCGTTCCTCCCCCTGGGGCACCGGCTCAACAGCACGGACCAGATCGCCCGCCAGCACGAAATGCTCAAGAACATCGGTTTCACCGAGTGGGGGATGTGGGAGGAGCACGAACTCTGCGGTCACGCCCACCGATGGGTGCCCTTCGCCCATCCGAACGACGGCGGCACGGCCTTCGTGGACCATCACCCCGGACCCACCTACGGTCACGTCTACGAGATGGGCATCGGTTCGGGGGACATCGACGGCGTCCTGTGGGGGGCGAGCCTGGCGGAACTGTTCGACCGTCTCGCCACCTGCCTGGAATCCGGTGAACCCTTCCAGGGATGGTGGCCCACTCCCCTCGAACTCCCCTCCGGTCATTTCTGTCTGGACTGGGACCACGATCTCTTCGAAGAGGGCGAGACCCTGCCGGAGTGGCCGGCGCCCCGCCGCCCCGTCCCGCCCGTCCGGCAGGCCCGTCCCCCGGCTGCCCGGCCGCAGGGCCGTCTCCTCGGCAGAGGCACGGTCGTGCCTGAGCGGCCGCCCTCCTAGTCGCGGGGCGGGCGAGGCCGAGCGGGGGAAGCGCACGGCGTCCGGTGCGCCGCTCCGCGCAGCGGGACACGGCCCGTGTGCCGGCCGTACCCGGATGATGCGGCACCGCGGCCTCGGGGCGCTCCCGTAAGGAGCCGGTGAACCTTCCCTCCCCACGGCGCCGGCGCCCCACCGGTGCCGGCCCGGGCGGCGCCTCGCTTCCGTCCCCCACGGGGCCGTCAGAGTGGCGGCAGCGGCTGGGGTTCCGGATCACGGGGGCCGAACAGCCCGGTCAGGGCCAGGTGGACGAGCATGGCGGCGATCGGCCAGGCCAGCAGCGCGCCCTTGGCCCGCAGTTCCAGTGGCCCGTCGAAGGGGACGCCCTTGCCCACCTCGCGCGCGTGCGCGACGACGTCCGAGGTGGGTCCGAGGGCGACCCCGAGCCGCCAGGCGAGGACCGAGCCGAGCAGCCCGCCGAGCGCGAGCCCGACGACCGGCCCCACGCCACCGCTCCGGCGGAGGAGGAAGACCACCAGGGCGGTCACGGCGCCGAAGGCCAGCCCCAGCAGCACGAAGGTGCCGTCGGCGGCGATCGCCTGTTCGCCCTCGGTGTTCTCCAGGTAGACGGCCTCGCCGTCGGAGACCAGGGGGACGCGCGGTGCCAGCCACAGCCAGGCCAGGCCGAGCAGCACCCCGGACACGGTGACGGACAGGCCCGTCAGGACCCCCCGGCGCAGCTCGCCCGCCTCCCGGCCGGACGTGGCCGCGCCGGGCGGTCCCGACGCCGTGTCATGAGGGGGACGTCCGTGGGGTTGCGGTGTCAGCGGTGCGGTCACCCGGACATCGTGCCAGGTGCGCCGGGCGCGCCACGCCCGGGGACACCCCGGGTCGGTTTCTACCGCAGGGCGGCCCTGCGGTAGGCCCAGGTGGCGGCGGCCAGCGAGACCAGGCCGACGGCCGCGCACACCCCCAGGTCCAGGGTCACGGCCGTCCAGTCGGGGCGGGGTTCGAACGTCCGGGCGAGCGCGTCCACCCCGTAGCTGGAGGGGAGCAGATCCCGCGCCCAGCCGATGGGCTCCGGCAGCCGCGCGGGCGGCAGCACCCCCAGCAGCAGCGCGGCCGACATGCCCAGCTGGCCGAGGAGCGTGGCGAGTTCCTGGCGCGGTGCCAGCAGTCCCAGCGCCGCGCCGAGCCCGGCCAGCGCGGCACCGGCCAGCGGGATGACGGCGCCGAGCACCCACAGGTGGGTCAGGGGCAGCTGGAACATCAGGCTCCCGGTCACGGCCACGACGGCCGCGCCGGGCACGGTGAACGAGGCGTAGGCGCCGGCGGCGCCGAGCACCACGGCGGCGGGCGGCACCGGCAGCGTGGCGTAGTGGTCGAGCCCGCCGCCGGCCCGCAGCTTCCCGAAGTACTGGGCAAGGAGGTTGAGCGCGACGAAGGCGACGACCAGCACGCTGGAGCCCGCCACCACGGCCCGCGCCTCCTCGGGGGAGTCCGCGATCCCCCGCATCAGCACCATGATCCCGAGGGACTGGAAGGTGGCGACGAACAGCAGCGGTATCCGGGCCACCCGGGCGCGCGAGAGCTGCGCGCGGTACACGGCGGCCAGCGCGGGGAACAGCCGGGCGCCGGGGGCCAGTGGCTCGGGCTCGGGCCCGGCCGCAGGGTCCCGCGGGGGCCCCGCCGCGTCGTCCCGCGCGGGCCCGGGCGTGTCCGGGCCGGGCGTGGCGGACCCGCCGCCCGCCGCCCGTGTGGAGAGGGCACTCACCTGCCGGGGCTCCCGTCGGTCCTCGCGGGGCGCCGCCCGCGCACCGTACCGGGGCACTCACCGCCGGTCACGCCTTCACCAGTCCTTCCGTGCCATGTCCGCCGAGCGCCAGATAGACGTCCTCCAGGCTCGGCGTGGCCAGCGTGAAATCGTCCAGCGCCGCGAAGGCCGGCCCGCCGGTGACGGCGGCGACCAGGGCGCGGGCCCGCTCCGGGGGAAGCCGCAGCGTCCAGCGCCGGCCCGCCTCGGCGGCCGCCTCGCGTACCGCCGCGACCTCGGGCACCTCCAGCGGCGGCCGGTCCCGCCACACCAGCTCCACCCGCACCTCGCCGTCGACCAGGGCCTTGAGCCCGGCGGGGGTGTCGCAGGCGATGACCCGGCCGCGGTCCAGGACGGCGACCCGGTGGAGCACCGTCTCGGCCTCCAGCACGTTGTGCGTCACCAGCAGAACCGTCACGCCCCGCTCGGCGCGGCGGCGGTCGACGGCGGCCCAGACGGCGCGCCGCGCCACCGGGTCCATGCCGGTGGTGGGTTCGTCCAGGACGAGCAGCGGGCGCTCACCGACCAGGACGGCGGCGAAGCAGGCCAGCCGCCGCTGGCCACCGGAGAGCCGGCTGACGGGGCGGTCCGCCAGCGGTCCCAGGCCCAGTTCGTCGAGGACGTCGTCCCGCTCGGCGCGGGCGGCGCGCCGGCCCAGGCCGCGCAGCCGGCCGGTGGTCTCGGCGGCCAGCGCGACGGTCAGCTCGTCCAGCGCCGTCGACTCCTGGCCGAGGTAGCCGAGGAGCCGGGCCGCGCGCTCGGGGTGGCGGACGAGGTCGTGCCCGAGGACGCGCACCTCGCCGGCGTCGGGGCGGAGCAGCCCGGTGAGCTGACGGACGAGGGTGGACTTGCCGGCGCCGTTCGGCCCCAGCAGCCCGAAGATCTCGCCCCGCCGCACCGTCAGGTCGACGGAGTCGCTGGCCCGGACGGCGGGGACGGCGGGCGCCCCCCGGCGGGCGCGGGCGGGCGGGTAGGTCTTGACCAGGCCGCGCACCGCGCACACGGGCGGCGCGGCGGCCGTCGCGGCGGTCCCGCTGCCGTACCCCGCCTGTGCTGTGCCCGTGCTCACGGTCAACGAGGGTACGCGCCCGCCCCCGCCCCCCGCGTCCCGGGGGCCACACCCGGGGCGGGCGGCCGGGGCGGACGGAGAACGTCGGGGGCCGGGCGGGGGCGAGGGCCGGGCGCGGGCGAGGGCCGGGCGCGGGCGAGGGCCGGGCGCGGGCGAGGGCCGGGCGCGGGCGAGGGCCGGGCGCGGGCGGGGGACGGCGGAAGGCCGGGGCAGCGGGGAAGGCCCCGGCGGCCGGCTCAGTCCTGCGTCGCGGGGGATTCGGCCGCCGCCGGGGCGCCCACCTCGCGCCAGAAGCCGGCCCGGATGGCGTAGCGGTCCTGTTCGTCGATCTGGTCGTCCTTGTGCGCCAGCAGCCCGAAGCGGGCCGCGTACCGCAGCAGCTCGCCGTCGATCCGGTGCGGGATGCGCGGGTACTCGGCGGTGAGGTGGGTGAGGTGCGCGGGCGCGGACAGCCGGTCCCGCCAGCGGCGGGCGAAGACCTGGCCCACCTCGAAGGGGTCCCCGCTGACGGCCGTGATGTCCTCCTCGCGGTCCGCCCAGCGCTGCTCGGCGGTGGTGAGCTGGGCGAGGGTGGGCAGGGCCGCCGTCTCGGGGCTCTCCCCGGGCCCGCCCCGGTCGACCCAGCCGCGGTCGGAGGACCAGCGCAGGGTGGCGGCGGGCGCGGGGGCGGGCGGGCCGGCGGCCGGGGCGCGGCCGAGCCCCGCCAGGTCCTTGGGGGTCGGCACCCCGCGCACCGTGGGGCCGGCGGCCCGGCCGTCCCGCCGGGCGGAGGCGCCGTCCTCGGAGGGGGCGGTGGGGTCACCGGGCGGGGGGACGGCGGGGGCGGAGCCGTTGCGCCGGCTCGTGACCCGGTTCGCCTGCGCCCTTCCGTCGGCCGGCTCGGGCAGCGGCGCGGCGAGGATCGCGGCGATCTCGGGGCGGGTGACGGGCTGCGGCGGGCAGACCCCGCCGGTGTCCCGGGCGCGGACGGCCCGGGTGATCCAGCTCCGGCCCAGCACCCGCCGTTCGTCGGCCTCGGCGACCAGGTCCTCGGACTGGTTGTAGTCCCCGTCGGCCGCCTGCACGGCCCACAGGTGGACGGCGACCCCGTGCTCCTTGGCGGACATCAGCCCGGGCAGCAGATCGCCGTCGCCGGTGACCAGCACGATGTCGGAACAGGCCCGGTTGCGGGCGAGTTCGGTGAGCTCGGCGTGCATCGCCGCGTCCACGCCCTTCTGCGCCCAGCGGCCGTCACTGCGGGTCAGCGCGCCCAGCCGGACGGTGACGCGCGGCATCACGCGGAGCCGCCGGTGCTCGGGCTGCGGCACCCGGTCGGGGGCTCCGTCGAACCAGTAGATGCGGAGCAACTCGCGCTCCGTGTCCGCCTCGGCCCGTTCGCGCAGGCCCTGGATGAGGGCGCTGTGGTCCACGGTGATCCGCGACCGCGCGGGCTCTCCGGCGAGCAGGCTGGCCGCGGCACCCAGCAGGTAACCGGCGTCCACCAGGACGACACAGCGCTCCACGGCCCACCTCTTTCCCGTCGACCCCGCCCCCCGCGGAGATTCTCCTCCGGGTCTCTGTCGAGTCTGCCCGACCCTCCGGGGGTTATCTGCCGAACCGGATCACCCGGCGTGGCGCGGAGCCCGTGACGGAGCCGCACGGCGACGCGATCTCTCCGCCCTTACGCGGCAATTGAGCCGCATGGCGATATTGCGCCGAACAGCCGGAATGCGCCCCTTGGTCACCCATGTCACAGTGTGATGAACGGCGTTCCCGTCCCGGCCGGACCGCCGGCCCGGCCCGGGGCACGGACCCTGGAGGCACACGATGGCGAAGAACAAGAACCGCAAGCAGAAGGCGCGAGCCGCCGGGCAGGCGGACAGCGCGGCGCCGGAGACCTCCCCCGGGACACGGCGGGGGGAGGCCGCCCTGGCCCCCGAGCCACCGGAACCGACGGCGCGGAAGCACCGGCGGTTCGGGCACAACTGACCGCCGGCAGGCTCCGCGCACCGGCAAGGGGCGCGTCCAGCTCTCCGGACGCGCCCCTTTCACCTCTCCGCGCCCCGGCCTCCCCACCGTCCGCGCCCTCGGGACGGACCCCGGTGGGCGACCGGGCCGGGCGGCCGGAGCGGGGCGGGGGCGGCCGGAGCGGGCTGGGGGCGGCTCAGCCGGCCAGGCAGGAGGGCCCGAGCAGCACCTTGAGATCGCCGAAGAGCGCCGGATCGGCCGTGACCCGGTGCCGGTCCAGCCGGAGCACGGTCGTCTTCCGGGCGCCCTGCAACCGGATCCGTACCTCCGTGGCACCGCGGTGGTGGGTGAGCACCTCGCCCAGTTTCTCCACCAGCGGCGGGGTGACCCGAACCGTCGGAATGGTGATCGTCACCGGCGCGTTGGCGGAGGCCTCCGAGAGGTCCGGGACCATCAGCTCCATGGCGACCAGCCGGGGCACGTCCTCCCGCTTGTCGAGCCGGCCCTTGACGAACACCACGGCGTCCTCGACCAGCTGGGTGGAGACCAGCTGGTAGGTCGCCGGGAAGAACATGCAGTCCAGCGAACCGGCCAGATCCTCGACGGTGGCGATGGCCCAGGCGTTGCCCTGCTTGGTCATCTTCCGCTGGAGGCCCGAGATGATGCCGCCGATGGTGACGACCGAGCCGTCACCGTAGTCGCCGCCGGTCAGCGCCGAGATCGCGGCGTCCGCCTTCTCGCTGAGGACGTGCTCGATGCCGAAGAGGGGATGGTCGGAGACGTAGAGGCCGAGCATCTCCCGCTCCTGGGCGAGGAGGTAGGCCTTGTCCCACTCGATGTCCGAGAACTCCACGTCCAGCCCGAAGCCGGGGGCGCCGTCGCCCTCGTCCTCCCCCATGCCGCCGAAGAGGTCGAACTGACCCTCGGCCTCCTTCCGCTTGACCTGCACCACGTTGTCGATCATCGGCTCGTAGTGCGCCGTCAGCCCCTTGCGGGTGTGGCCCAGCTCGTCGAAGGCGCCGGCCTTGATCAGCGACTCCACCGTGCGCTTGTTGCAGACGACCGCCTCGACCTTGTCCAGGAAGTCCGGGAACGAGGTGTACTTCCCCTTGGACTTGCGGCAGCGGACGATCGAGTCCACCACGTTCTGCCCGACGTTACGGACGGCCGTCAGCCCGAACACGATGGTGGTGTCGCCCCGTGGGGTGAAGTTGGCCTCGGACTCATTGACGTCCGGCGGGAGCACCTTGATGCCCATGCGGCGGCACTCGTTGAGGTAGACCGCGGACTTGTCCTTGTCGTCGCGGACCGAGGTGAGCAGCGCGGCCATGTACTCGGCGGGGTGGTTCGCCTTGAGGTAGGCGGTCCAGTAGGAGACCAGCCCGTACGCGGAGGAGTGCGCCTTGTTGAAGGCGTAGCCGGCGAAGGGCACCAGCACGTCCCAGACGGCCTGGATGGCCTCGTCGGAGAAGCCCTTCTCGCGGGCGCCCTTCTGGAAGTTGACGAACTCGGCGTCCAGCACCTCCTGCTTCTTCTTGCCCATCGCGCGGCGCAGCAGGTCGGCCTGGCCGAGGGAGTAGCCGGCGAGCACCTGGGCGGCCTTCTGCACCTGCTCCTGGTACACGATGAGGCCGTAGGTGATGTCGAGGACCTCTTTGAGGGGCTCCTCCAGCTCCGGGTGGATCGGCGTGATCTCCTGCTGGCCGTTCTTCCGCAGCGCGTAGTTGACATGGCTGTTCATGCCCATCGGCCCGGGGCGGTAGAGGGCCGAGACGGCGGAGATGTCCTCGAAGTTGTCCGGCTTCATCATGCGCAGCAGGGAGCGCATCGGGCCGCCGTCGAACTGGAAGACGCCGAGGGTGTCACCGCGTTGCAGCAGCTCGAAGGTCTTCTGGTCGTCCAGGGGCAGGTCGAGCAGGGTGATGTCGACGCCCTTGTTGGCCTTCACCAGCTTGACGGCGTCGTCCATGATCGTGAGGTTGCGCAGCCCGAGGAAGTCCATCTTCAGCAGGCCGAGCGACTCGCAGGTCGGGTAGTCCCACTGCGTGATGGTGACGCCGTCGGTGTGCCGGACCCAGACCGGGACATGGTCGGTGATCTTCTCGCTGGACATGATCACGCCGGCCGCGTGCACGCCCATCTGCCGGACCAGGCCCTCCACGCCCCGCGCGGTGTCGATGACCTTCTTGACGTCCGGCTCGTTCTCGTACATCGAGCGGATCTCGCCCGCCTCGCTGTACCGGGGGTGCGAGGGGTCGGTGATGCCCGCGAGCGGGATGCCCTTGCCGAGCACGTCGGCGGGCATCGCCTTGGTGAGCCGGTCACCCATGGCATACGGGTAGCCGAGCACGCGGGCGGAGTCCTTGATGGCGTTCTTCGCCTTGATGGTGCCGTAGGTGCCGATCATGCAGACCTTGTCGGCGCCGTACTTCTCCGTGACGTACCGGATGACCTCGCCGCGCCGGCGCTCGTCGAAGTCGATGTCGACGTCGGGCATGGAGACACGCTCGGGGTTGAGGAACCGCTCGAAGATCAGCCCGTGCTCGATCGGGTCCAGGTCGGTGATGCCCATGGCGTACGCCACGATCGAGCCGGCGGCCGAGCCGCGGCCGGGGCCCACGGCGATGCCGTTGTTCTTCGCCCACATGATGAAGTCGGCGACGACGAGGAAGTAGCCGGGGAACCCCATCTGGATGATGACGTCCATCTCGTACTCGGCCTGCCGCTGCCGGTCCTCGGGGACCCCGCCGGGGAAGCGGCGCTCCATGCCGCGCCGGACCTCCTCGCGGAACCAGGTGACCTCCGTGAACCCGTCGGGCACGTCGAACCGGGGCATCAGGTCGCGCTTCTCGAACCAGCCGGAGGCGTCGATCTGCTCGGCGACCAGCAGGGTGTTGCGGCACCCCTCCTGCCAGGCGTCCGAGGAGTCGATGGCGTACATCTCGTCGGTGGACTTCAGGAAGTAGCCGGAGCCGCCGAAGCGGAAGCGGTCGGGGTCGGAGAGGTTCTTGCCGGTCTGGATGCACAGCAGGGCGTCGTGCGCGTCGGCCTCGTGACCGTAGGTGTAGTGCGAGTCGTTGGTGACCAGCGGGGGGATGCCGAGCTTCTTCCCGATCTCCAGCAGGCCGTCGCGGACCCGCTTCTCCAGCTCCAGACCGTGGTCCATCAGCTCCAGGAAGTAGCGGTCCTTGCCGAAGATCTCCTGGTACTCGCCGGCCGCCTTCAGCGCCTCGTCGAAGTGGCCGAGGCGGAGCCGGGTCTGCACCTCGCCGGAGGGACAGCCGGTGGAGGCGATCAGCCCCTCGGAGTGCTGGGCGATGACCTCCTTGTCCATCCGGGGCCACTTGGTGAGCCAGCCCTCGGCGTAGGCGTCGGAGGAGAGCCGGAAGAGGTTGTGCAGGCCGGTCCTGTTGCTCGCCCAGATCGTCTTGTGGGTGTAACCGCCGGAGCCGGAGACGTCGTCCCGCTTCTGGTGCGGCTGGCCCCAGGTGATGCGGCGCTTGTTCCGCCGGGACTCGGGGGCGACGTACGCCTCGATGCCGATGATCGGGGTGACCCCCGCCTTGGTGGCCTGCTGGTAGAAGTCGTACGCCCCGTGCAGGTTGCCGTGGTCCGTCATCGCGATGTGCGTCATGCCCATTTCGTTGCACGCCGCGAAGAGGTCCTTGAGCCGCGCGGCACCGTCCAGCAGCGAGTACTGGGTGTGAACGTGCAGGTGCGTGAAGGGCGGCTTGGTCACGGGGCAGACCTCCGGCGGGAACGGTGACGGCAGGGACCCGCGGGACGGCGGAGGTCCCGCGGCGGCAGGTCCGCAGTCTAAGCCCGGGGGCCATCGGCGGCGGGCACCCGGGACCCCCTCGCCGTGGCTTCCCGCGCCTCCCCCGTGCCGCCTCCCCGGCAGCCGCCGGTGCAGGCCGGACCGGACTTCGACGGCGCGCCGGGAGGCCGGGCGGGGCCGTCTCCGGCGTGTCCCGGACCGGGCGGCGGCGGGCCCCGCCGGGAGGCGCCGGCGCGCTCCCGGACGGCGGGGACCGGCCGGTTCCGCCGGGCGGCGGCGGGCGGCGGCGGGCCCTGCGGGCCGGCCCCCGGGCCCTTCCTTCCGGCGCCTTCCTTCCGGCGCCTTCCGGCCTCTTCCGGCCCCGCCCGGTCCTGTCCCCTCCCGTGCCGTCCGGTCCCGTCGCGGGGCCCGTCGCGGCGCCCGGGCCCGGGCCGGTGACGGGCCCGGCGCGGGACCCGGTTCCGGAGTCCGTTTAGGCCGCGCTTAGCCCCGGCCGTGGCACACTTTCCGGCGATGGACGTATCCGGAGTGCGGCTGAGGGCGGTACGGGCGGCGGTGTTCACCGCGGTCTGCCTGCTGCTGTCCACCGCCGCCCACGTCCTGCTCTCCGGCGCCCCGCTGCCGCCGGTCCCGGTGGCGGCGGTCACGGCCGGCGTCTTCCTGCTCGCGTACGGCCTGGCGGGCCGGGAGCGCGGCTTCCGCTCGATCGCCGCACTGCTCGTCCCCCTGGAGCTGGCCGCCGACACCGTCTTCACCACCGGGCAGCACGCCTGCTACGGCGCGAGCGGCGGCCCGGTGGCCGGCCCGCTGCGGACGCTCGGCGTCGACCTGCTCTGCACCGGCGGCGGCCTCGGCGCCCCGCTGGCCCGGATGACGGCCCACGACGGCGCGGTGCCGCTGCCCGCCCCCGGCGGCGCCGCCGCGCCCTGGCTGCTGCTGGCGGCGCACGTGGCGGTGGGCCTGCTGGCCGCCGCCTGGCTCGGGCACGGTGAGGCGGCCCTCGGCCGGCTGCTGCGCGCCCTGGCCGCCTCGGCCTTCCGGCCGCTGCTCCTGGCGCTCGCCGCCCAGCCCGCCGGGGCTCCCGCGCGGCCGCGCGTGGCCCGCGGCCGGGAGCGGGAGGTGGCCGGGGAGCGCCTCCCCATGCTGGTGTACTCCGTGGTACGGCGCGGCCCGCCCGCCGTCGCGGCTGCCCGCTGACCACGGCAGCCGCCGGGCCCGGCCCGGCACAGCGACGGCGACCCCGCCCCAGTCACCCCTCATCCCACCACGGAGCAGAAGACCACCATGAGCAAGCGCAACAGCCAGGAAGCCAAGAGGAACGCCCGCGAGCGGCTGCGCGAGGAGCGCGAGCGGCAGGCGAAGAAGGACAAGGTCCGCCGGCAACTCGTCGTCGCCGCGTCGATCGTCGGTGTGCTGGCCGTCGCGGCCGGCATCGGCGTCGCGGTCACCAAGATGGGTGACGGCGGCGGCGGTTCGGTGTCCACGAAGGAGTGGGAGGACGCCGCGTCCGGCAAGGCCTACGCCAAGCCCGCCAACACCTCCGGCGCCAAGGGCACCACGGTCGTCGTCGGCGACAAGAAGGCCGAGAAGACCCTGGAGGTCTACGAGGACATGCGCTGCCCGGCCTGTGCCGCCTTCGAGCAGGGCACCGGCGAGATCCTGATCAGGGATGTCGAGGAGGGCAAGTACAAGGCGCAGTTCGTCATGGCCACCTTCATCGACCGCATGGCCGAGGGCTCGGGCTCCAAGAACGCCCTGAGCGCCCTGGGCGCGGCGCTGAACGTCAGCCCGGAGGCGTTCATGGAGTACAAGCACACCCTGTACTCCGCGGAGAACCACCCGGAGGAGCGCGAGGACAAGTTCGGCGAGGACGACTACCTCATCACGGTCGCCGAGCAGGTCAAGGAACTCAAGGGCAACAAGGACTTCGAGAAGGACGTCCGCGACGGCACCTACGACAAGTGGGCGCTGGAGATGTCCGAGAAGTTCGACGACAGCGGTGTCCAGGGCACCCCGACCTTCAAGATGGACGGCGAGAAGCTCGTCGTGGAGGGCACGGAGAACACCCCGATGGCGCCGGACCAGTTCAAGGCCGCCATCGACAAGGCCCTGGCCAAGTGACCCCGGAACGGGCCGTGACCGCACCGGAGCGGTGAGCGGCCCCCCGGCCGGGCGGACGGCCGCCGGGTGGACGGCCGCCCGCCGGGCAGTGTGACGCGCGGTGGTCGCGCGGCGGACGGGCAGGCGAACTTCTCCTCAGGGCCTGCCCGTTCGCCGTACCGGACCGTAAGGTGTCCGGCTGTGACGGACCTCGACCAGATCGCTGCCCGCCGCGCCCACCACTCCCGCCGCACGGTCGTCAAGGCCGCCGCGGCGGGGGCGGGCGCGGCGGTGATCCCGCTCGCCGGCGCCTCCCGTGCGCCGGCCGCCGAGAACGCCCCGGCGTTCCCGCACGGCGTCGCCTCCGGCGACCCGCTCCCCGACGGCGTCCTGCTGTGGACCCGTGTCACCCCCGTCGCGGACGCCCTGCCCGGTTCCGGTCGCGGCCCCGACACCGAGGTCACCTGGGAGGTGGCCGAGGACGCCGGCTTCACGGCCGTCGCCGCCCGGGGCACCGTGACCGCCACGGCGGCCACCGACCACACCGTCAAGGCCGACGTGCGCGGACTGCGCCCGGCCACCGTCTACCACTACCGGTTCACCGCGGGCGGAGCCGTTTCCCCCACCGGGCGGACCCGCACCACCGCCGCCCACGACGCCGCGCCGGCGGGCCTCCGCCTCGGGGTCGTCTCCTGCGCCGACTGGGAGGCCGGCTGGTTCTCGGCCTACCGCCACCTCGCCGGCCGCGCCGACCTCGACGCCGTGCTCCACCTCGGCGACTACATCTACGAGTACGGCACCGGCGGGTTCCCCGGCGCCGACGGCGTGGTCCGCTCGCACGTCCCCGCGCACGAGACGCTCACCCTCGCCGACTACCGCGCCCGGCACGGGACCTACAAGACCGACCCCGACCTGCGGCGGCTGCACGCCACCCATCCGACCGTCGCGATCTGGGACGACCACGAGGTGGCCAACGACGCCTGGTCGGGCGGCGCGGAGAACCACACCCCCGGCGCCGAGGGCGACTGGGCGGAGCGCGTCGCGGCCGCCAAGCAGGCGTACTTCGAGTGGATGCCGGTGCGGCCCTCGGTCGCGGGCACCACCTACCGCCGCCTGCGCTTCGGCCGCCTCGCCGATCTGCACCTGCTGGATCTGCGCTCGTTCCGCTCCCAGCAGGCCTCCCTCGGCAGCGGCCGCGTGGACGACCCGGACCGCACGATCACCGGCCGCGGGCAGCTCGACTGGCTCAAGAGCGGGCTGAGCGCGTCGGACGCCTCCTGGCAACTCGTCGGCACCTCGGTGATGATCTCCCCGGTGGCCTTCGGAGCGCTCCCCGCCGACCTGCTGGGCCCGCTCGCCGAACTGCTCGGGCTGCCCCGGGAGGGCCTCGCGGTCAACCCCGACCAGTGGGACGGCTACACCGCCGACCGGCGCGAACTCCTCACCCACCTGCGGGACGGGGCCATCCGGAACACGGTCTTCCTCACCGGGGACATCCACACCGCCTGGGCCAACGACGTCCCCCTGAAGGCCGCCACCTACCCGCTCTCGGCCACCGCCGCCACGGAGTTCGTGGTCACCTCGGTCACCTCCGACAACCTCGACGACATCCTGCGCGTCCCGCCGAACACGGCCTCCCTGGCGGCCACGGCCGCCGTGAGGGCCGCCAACCGCCACGTGAAGTGGGTGGAGATGGACTCCCACGGCTACGGCGTCCTGGACGTCACACCGGAGCGGGCCCAGATGGACTACTACGCGATCACCGACAAGACCGACCCGGCGGCCGGCACCCGCTGGCTCCGCTCCTACCGCACCCGCTCCGGCACCAGCCGTCTGGAACGCGCCGACCGCCCGGTCCACTGACCGGAGGCCGGCCGGCTGCCGGTACGGGCCGGGCCGGAACCCGGCCCGTACCGGCTCCGTCCCTCGCTCCCCGGCCGACGGTCCGGGCGCGGGTACCCGGCGCCGGTACGGGCCGGGCCGGCGTTCCCGGGGCCGCCGCCACGGCCCCCCGCCGGAACGGCTCCTCCGCCGGGGCTACAGCTCCGCCAGGAACGCCAGCGCCACCCTCCAGGTCTCCTCCGCCGCCACGGGGTCGTGGTCGGGGAGGTCCGGGTCGGTGTAGAGGTGCCCGGCGCCGGGGTGACGGAAGACCTCGACCTCCGCCCCCGCCCGCCGCATCCGCAGATACCAGGCGTTCAGCCAGTCGTGCGGCTCGAAGGGGTCGGGATCGGCCACGTGGAGCTGGACCGGCAGCCCGTCGGCCGTGGCGTCCCCAGCGACGTCCGAGGTGCCGTGGAGGAGGAGCAGACCCCGGGCGCGCTCGTCGGCGAGCGCCAGGTTCTGGGCGACGGAGGCGCCGAGCGAGAAGCCGGCGTAGACCAGGCCGCGGTCGGAGAACGGGGCGGCGGCGGCCACCGCGCGGCGCAGCAGTTCGTCCCGGCCGACGGCGTCCCTGATCTCCTCGCCCTCCTCGGCGGTGGTGGCCGTACGCCCCGCGTAGAGGTCCGGGACGTGCACCTCGTGGCCCGCGGCACGGATCCGGCCGGCCGCCGCGTGCACGGCGGGCCGCAGCCCGAGGACGCCGTGGAGGAGCAGAACCGGCGGGGCCTCCGCCGAACCGGACGGGCCAGGGGAAACGGTCGGACCAGGGGAAACGGTCGGACCGGACGGACCCGGGGAACCGGCCGGGCCGGAGGCGCCGGAGGAACCGGAATCGGAGAATTCAGAAGAACCGGGCACCCGCGTACCTTCCCCGTGCTGTTGGCGGTCCCCTCATCATGCCGGTTACGGTCGAGCGCGGGCGCACCGCCCCGGCCGGTGCGGACAGCCGGTGGGCGACAATCCGGTGGACCGTGTGTGGGCAGTGGAGGAGAGAGCGACGTGGCCATGGACATCCTGCGTCCGCTGATCGTGTTCGGAGCGGCGGTCGCCGTACCGCTGGCCGTCGGCTGGGGCGTCCGCGTGGCCCTCCGCCGCAGCGACCGCCGGCACCCGGAGACCCCGCTGTGGGACCTCCTCCGCCAGGCGCTCATCCCGTTGCAGATGGTGCTGGGCGCGGCGGTGCTGCGGGGGACGTACCGCGAGGCCGAGCTGGCGCGCGACCACAACGAGATCATCGGGCAGGGCCTCACCCTGGTGCTGATCGGCGCCACCGCCTGGCTGGTGCTGAGAATCGTCACCGCCGTGGTCGAGGCGTCCTTCGCGCGCTACGCGGCGGCCACCCACGAGCGGGCCAAGGTGCGCCGGGTGCGGACGCAGATCACGCTGATCCAGCGGGTGGTCACCGCGATCGTCGCCGTGGTGGCCGGCGCGGCGATGCTGCTGACGTTCCCCGCGATGCGCACCTTCGGCACGTCCCTGCTCGCCTCGGCCGGCCTGCTCGGCATCGTCGCCGGTATCGCCGCCCAGACCGCCCTGGGCAATCTCTTCGCCGGGATGCAGATCGCCTTCGGTGACATGGTGCGGATCGGCGACACGGTGGTCGTGAACGGCGAGTGGGGCACGGTGGAGGAGATCACCCTCACCTTCCTCACCGTGAAGACCTGGGACGAGCGCCGGTTCACCATGCCGGTGTCGTACTTCACCAGCCAGCCGTTCGAGAACTGGTCACGCAACAGCCCGCAGATGACTGGCACGGTCTTCTTCCACCTCGACCACTCGGCGCCGGTCGAGCTGATGCGGGAGAAGCTGGGCGAGATCGTGCAGACCATAGAGGCCTGGGACGGCCGCGCCTGGAACCTGGTGGTCACCGACTCCACCCCGAGCACCATGGAGGTGCGGGCCCTGGTCACCGCCAGGGACGGCGACACCCTGTGGACCGTCCGCGTCCAGGTCCGCGAGAAGCTGCTGACCTGGCTGCGCGACGAGCATCCGTACGCGCTGCCCCGGATCAACACGGCCCCCGCCGTCTTCCCGCCGCCGCGGGACCGGGAGGGCCGGGACGGTCTCCCCACCGGCGTGGACGGGACGGTCGCCGCCCCGCTCACGGAGCGCGCGGGGCCCTCCGCGGGCCGGCCGGGACAGCCCGGCCGGACAGCCGCCGCGGCCGGGCCCGGGGGCGGGGAACCGCCCCGGGCGGAGGAGCCGAAGGAGCCGGAGGAGCGGCCGGAGGAGCCGGGCCAGGGCCGGGCGGACCGCCCGGACCGGGACCGTCCCGCCCGGGACGGCGCCGGCCACCGCCGCAGCCACGGCCCGCACCTCAACCACCGCCGCTGACCGGCCACGCCCGGGGGTGCCCGGACGGTGCGCCCGGGTCACGCGCTCTCGGCGCGCACGATCTCAAGCCCCCGGCGCAGATCCTCGGGGTACTCGCTCCCGAACTCCGCCCACCGGCCGTCGGCCGGGTGCTCGAACCCGAGCCGCATCGCGTGCAGCCACTGCCGGCCGAGCCCCAGCCGCCGGGCGAGCGTGGGGTCGGCGCCGTAGGTGAGGTCGCCGACGCAGGGGTGGCGGTGCGCGGCCATGTGCACCCGGATCTGGTGCGTGCGCCCGGTCTCCAGCTTGACGTCGAGGAGGCTCGCCGCGCGGAACGCCTCGATGAGGTCGTAGTGGGTGACGCTGGGCTTGCCCTCGGCCGTCACCGCCCACTTGTAGTCGTGCACGGGGTGGCGGCCGATGGGGGCGTCGATGGTACCGCTCATCGGGTCCGGGTGGCCCTGCACGAGGGTGTGGTAGCGCTTGTCCACCGTCCGCTCCCGGAACTGCTGCTTGAGCAGGGTATAGGCGCGCTCGGACTTGGCCACCACCATCAGCCCGGAGGTGCCCACGTCCAGGCGGTGCACGATGCCCTGGCGCTCGGCCGCGCCCGAGGTGGAGATCCGGTAGCCCGCCGCGGCCAGCCCACCGATCACCGTGGGCCCGGTCCACCCCGGGCTGGGGTGCGCGGCCACCCCGACCGGCTTGTCGATCACGACGATGTCCTCGTCGTCGTGGACGATCTCCATCCCCTCCACGGGCTCGGCGACGATCTGGACCGGGGGCGCCGCGCGCGGCAGCTCGACCTCCAGCCACGCGCCACCGGTGACCCGGTCGGACTTCCCGGCGGGGCTGCCGTCCACCTGGACCTTCCCGGCGGCGGCCAGCTCGGCGGCCTTCGTCCGGGAGAAGCCGAACATCCGGGCGATCGCGGCGTCGACGCGCTCGCCCTCCAGTCCGTCGGGTACGGGCAGCGTGCGGATCTCGGGAAGCGTGCTCACCCGTCGAGTATGCCGGACGCGACGGGCCGCCCCCGCCGCCGCCCGGGTCCGGCTCCCGGCCCGGGCGTCGTCTCCCGCCGCGACGTCACCGGCGCGGGGCGTCAATTCCGGTGGACGGTTCCGTCCGGGTCGAGGCCGCGGAAGGAGAGCAGCACGATGAGGATGCCGCCGCACACGATGGCCGAGTCGGCCAGGTTGAACACGGCGAACCCCTTGGGGGCGATGAAGTCCACGACCTCACCGCGGAAGACCCCGGGGCTGCGGAAGACGCGGTCGGTGAGGTTGCCGAAGGCGCCGCCGAGCAGCAGGCCCAGCGCCACCGCCCAGGGCAGGCTGTAGAGCTTGCGCGCGATCCGGGCGATGACGACGATCACGGTGGCGGCGATCACGGTGAAGACGACGGTGAGCGCCTCGCCCATGCCGAAGGCGGCGCCGGGGTTGCGCACCGCCTCGAAGCGCAGCCACTCCCCGATCACCGGGATCGCCTGGCGGCCCTCCAGCTCGGCCACCACGAGCATCTTGGTGGCCAGGTCGAGCGCGTAGGCCACGGCGGCCACGGTGAGCAGCACGGCGATCCGCCGCCTGCCCCGGCCCGCTCCGGCGTCCCCCTCCGCGGCCGGGTCCCCCTCCGCGGCCGGGTCCGCCGCGCGGCTCTCCGCGGTGTCACCCTCGCGCCCGGGCTCCTCCGGCCGCTCCTCCTCGGAATCCGGGGTACCGATGATCCGCTCCGCCTCTGCCATGAGTCCCTCAACCTCGCTCCGGACGGCCGGTCCGGCCGGCTGAGGACGAGGGTACGACACGCCACCGCCACCCCGGCGCCCCCGGGCACCGGCGCGGCACCACCGCCGGACCGGTGGCGTACACCCCGCCCGCCGGGGACGGGGTGAGGACGGCGCGGGTCCCCGGGGTGGCGGCGCCGTGCCGCCGCCCCGGGGCCCGGTCCGTCAGCGCCGTTCCTGCCGCTGCTTGCACTCCACGCAGAGCGTCGCCCGCGGGAAGGCCTGCATCCGCGCCTTGCCGATGGCCTCGCCGCAGGACTCGCAGAGGCCGTAGGTGCCCGCGTCCAGCCGCTCCAGGGCCCGCTCGGTCTGGTCGAGCATCTCCCGCGCGTTGGCGTTGAGGGCCATCTCGTGCTCGCGCGTGATGTTCTTGGTCCCGGTGTCGGCCTGGTCGTCCCCCGCGCCGTCGCCGGAGTCCCGCATCAGCCCGGCGATGGCCTCCTGGGACGCGGCGATCTCCGCGCGCAGCCGTTCCACCTCGGCGTGGAGTTCGCCACGCGCCTCGCTCACCTCCTCGGGGGTCCAGGGCTCCTCGCCGGAACGTACCGCCAGCTCCTCCGGTCCGGCCGCGGCCGTGCCGCCACCCGGGGTGTTCTTCGCAACCACCGTCTTGGCTCCCGTCTGTTCTGCGGGTTTCCCGGCGACCGGTGCCGCCTTCGCGGTCCGCTCCGGGGCGGCCGTCCTCGTCACGGCCGCCCGCCGTACGGGCGGGTCCCCGGCAGCCGTCCTCCGCACCACGGCTGCCGGGCCGTCCGTCCCGGCGCGGTTCTCCGGGACCGCCGGTCCGGCGGCCTCGTTCGCCACCATCCCGGCGACCTCCCGACATTGTTGTGATCTTGTGGTTAATCGTGCTGGGACGATAAGTCGACTCCGGGACGGCGGCAACGGGGCACGCCGGACCGTCCCGACCTCCTCCACCGGCCCTCCGCCGGCCCCCCGGCGACCCTCCGCGGGCTTTCCGCCTGCGGCGGGCCCCTCTCCGGCCTGCCGGGACGAGCCTGCATCCGTTGTGCCCCGCTGCCCGGCCGGTAATCCGGCACCGGGGGTGCGGACGGGAGCACGCCCGCCACCCGCGAGGGTCCCGCGGCCACCCCCGCCGCCGGCCCCGCGCCCCGCCGCCCGCCCGGCCCCGTACACTGGGGCCCGCGCAGGGCGTGGAAGGGGACGAGTACCTCCGTACGCAGCCAGGAGCGACCCGGGGACGGTGCGAGCCCGGGGGCGTGCACGGAGCGAAGATCACCCCGGAGCCGCCGGAGGAAAGCCCCCGCGGGCGAGTAGAGCCGGCAGCGCACCCCAATGAGGGGGCCGAGGACCGCCGCCGGCGGTTCCCGGCCAAGGAGGGTGGTACCGCGGGGGCCCGACGGCTCTCGTCCCTCCGACGGACAGCACCTCACCACCAGCACGTGTCCGCCGGAGGAAGCCCCCGATGAGTTCACAGCCGAGCCCCGGGCCGCAGGCCCAGGAGCAGCCCCAGTCCCGGTACCGCCCGGTTCCCGCGCAGGTCGACCTGGTCGCCCTGGAGCACGCCGTACTCGACTTCTGGCGCGAGAACACGGTGTTCGCCCGCTCCCTGGAGCAGTCCGAGGGGCGGCCGGAGTGGGTCTTCTACGAGGGCCCGCCGACCGCCAACGGCATGCCCGGCGCCCACCACATCGAGGCCCGCGTCTTCAAGGACGTCTTCCCCCGCTTCCGCACCATGCGCGGCTACCACGTGGGCCGCAAGGCCGGCTGGGACTGCCACGGGCTCCCGGTGGAGCTGGCGGTGGAGAAGGAGCTGGGCTTCAACGGCAAGAAGGACATCGAGGCGTACGGCATCGCCGAGTTCAACGCCAAGTGCCGCGCGTCGGTCACCCGCCACACCGACGCCTTCGCGCAGCTCACCACGCGCATGGGGTACTGGGTCGACCTCGACGACGCCTACCGCACCATGGACCCCGAGTACGTGCAGAGCGTCTGGTGGTCGCTGAAGCAGATCCACGGCAAGGGCCTGCTGGTGGAGGACCACCGGGTCGCGCCCTGGTGCCCCCGCTGCGGCACCGGCCTCTCCGACCACGAACTCGCCCAGGGGTACGAGACGGTGGTCGACCCCTCGGTCTACGTCCGCTTCCCGCTGACCTCCGGCCCGCTGGCCGGCGAGGCGTCGCTGCTGGTCTGGACGACGACCCCGTGGACCCTGGTCTCCAACACGGCGGTCGCCGCCCACCCGGCGGTGCGCTACGTCGTCGCCACCGACGGCCGCGAGCGGCTCGTCGTCGCCGAGCCGCTGCTGGGGAAGGCGCTGGGCGAGGGGTGGGAGGCCACCGGGCAGTCCTTCACCGGCGCCGAGCTGGAGTACTGGACCTACGAGCGCCCGTTCGCCCTGCTGGACTTCCCCGCCCCGGAGGCGGACGCCGCCGGCCCCGCGACCGCCACCGGCGCGCACTACGTGGTGAACGCCGAGTACGTCACCACCGAGGACGGCACCGGCCTGGTGCACCAGTCCCCCGCGTTCGGTGAGGACGACCTCCGGGTCTGCCGCGGCTACGGCCTGCCGGTGGTCAACCCGGTGCGCCCCGACGGGACCTTCGAGGAGGACCTGCCGCTGGTGGGCGGCCAGTTCTTCAAGAAGGCCGACGAGGATCTGGTCGCCGACCTCGACCGCCGCGGCCTGCTCTTCCGCCACCTGCCGTACGAGCACAGCTACCCGCACTGCTGGCGCTGCCACACCGCGCTGCTCTACTACGCCCAGCCGTCCTGGTACATCCGCACCACGCAGGTCAAGGACGCCCTGCTGCGGGAGAACGAGCGCACCGCCTGGTACCCGGGGTCGGTCAAGCACGGCCGCTTCGGCGACTGGCTGAACAACAACATCGACTGGGCGCTCTCCCGCAACCGCTACTGGGGCACGCCGCTGCCCATCTGGCGCTGTGCGGAGAACCACCTGACCTGCGTTGGCTCGCTGGACGAACTCTCCGTGCTCACCGGCGCCGACCAGTCCGGCCTGGACCCGCACCGCCCCTACATCGACGCGGTGACCTTCCCCTGCACCGCCGAGGGCTGCTCGCTCGTGGCCGAACGCGTGCCCGAGGTCATCGACGCCTGGTACGACTCGGGTTCGATGCCCTTCGCGCAGTGGGGCTACCCGTACCGCAACAAGGAGCTCTTCGAGAAGCGCTACCCGGCGCAGTTCATCTCGGAGGCCATCGACCAGACCCGCGGCTGGTTCTACACGCTGATGGCCGTCGGCACCCTGGTCTTCGGGCGGAACTCCTACGAGAACGTGGTCTGCCTGGGCCACATCCTCGCCGAGGACGGCCGGAAGATGTCCAAGCACCTGGGCAACATCCTGGAGCCGATGGCGCTGATGGACCGGCACGGCGCCGACGCCGTGCGCTGGTTCATGGCCGCCGGCGGCTCCCCCTGGGCCGCGCGCCGGGTGGGCCACGGCACCATCCAGGAGGTGGTCCGCAAGACCCTCCTCACCTACTGGAACACCGTCGCCTTCCAGGCCCTCTACGCCCGCACCGCCGGCTGGGCCCCGGGCCCCGCGGACCCCGCCCCCCAGGACCGCCCGGTGCTGGACCGCTGGCTGCTGGGCGAGCTGGACACCCTGGTCGCCGGGGTCACCCGCGCGCTGGAGGAGTACGACACCCAGCGCGCCGGCAAGCTGGTCTCCGCCTTCGTCGACGACCTCTCCAACTGGTACGTGCGCCGCTCCCGCCGCCGCTTCTGGCAGGGCGACCCCGCGGCGCTGCGCACCCTGCACGAGGTCGTGGAGACGGTGACCCGGCTGATGGCCCCGCTGGTGCCGTTCATCACCGAGCGGGTCTGGCAGGACCTCGTCCGTCCGGTCACCCCCGGCGCACCGGACTCGGTCCATCTCTCCACGTGGCCGGAGCCGGGCGCCTCACCCGCCGGCGCGGATCTGCCGGAGCAGATGGCGCTGGTGCGGCGGCTGGTGGAGCTGGGCCGGGCGACCCGCGCCGAGTCCGGGGTGAAGACCCGGCAGCCGCTGTCCCGGGCGCTGGTCGCGGCGGCCGGTTTCGACGGACTCCCGGCGGAGCTGCGGGCCCAGATCACCGAGGAACTCAACGTCAGCTCGCTGGACTCGCTGTCGGCCGTCGGCGGCTCCCTCGTCGACACCACCGCGAAGGCCAACTTCCGTGCGCTGGGCAAGCGGTTCGGCAAGGGCGTGCAGGCGGTGGCCCGGGCGATCGCCGGGGC
Organism: Streptomyces zingiberis; assembly: GCF_012034935.1. Classification (GTDB taxonomy): domain Bacteria; phylum Actinomycetota; class Actinomycetes; order Streptomycetales; family Streptomycetaceae; genus Streptomyces; species Streptomyces zingiberis. Next base: position 79,934 of record NZ_JAATEN010000014.1, on the reverse strand, counting down.
GGACGCCGCCGCGCTCTCCCGCGCGCTCCGCGAGGGCACGGCCTCCGTCGAGGTGGACGGGGAGACCGTCGCCCTGGCCCCGGACGAGGTGATCATCACCGAGACCCCGCGCGAGGGCTGGTCGGTCGCCTCGGACACGGGCGCCACCGTCGCCCTGGATCTGGAGATCACCCCGGAGCTGCGCCGGGCGGGCCTCGCCCGGGACGCCATCCGCCTCATCCAGGAGGCGCGCAAGAACAGCGGTCTCGACGTGGCGGACCGTATCGTCCTGCGCTGGGAGTCACCGGAGCCGGAGACCCGGGCCGCCCTCACCGAGCACGCCGGCCTGATCGCCGACGAGGTGCTGGCGGTGGACTTCGCCCCGGCCGGTCCCCCGCTGCCCGAGGATGCGGCCTTCGGCGAGCCGTTCCACGACGAGGGTCTGTCCCTCGCCTTCCGTCTCCGCAGGGCCTGATCACCGCCGCCGGGGGCCGTCCGACGGGGTGGCCCCCGGCGGTCCAGGGCGCCGTCGCGGCGCAGGTGGGAACCCCGCGGCGGGGGAAGCGGAAACAGGGCCGGGCCCGGAGGAGTCCTCCGGGCCCGGCCCTGCGATATGCCGATGTGCGCGCCGTCTTAGGGCGCCGCGATCAGTTGTCGTCCTCGTCGATGAGGAACCCGCGCATCGGCGAGGGCGCCTGCTGCATCGGCGACGGGCCCTGCGGGCGCACCGGCGCCATCGGCTGCGTCATCGCCGGGGACATCTGCTGCTGCCCGCCGTAGGACGGGCCACCGGAGGGGCCGCCCATCGACTGGCCGCCCATGCCCGGGCCGCCCATCGAGCCGGCGCCCGCCATCGACGGCGACGGCGGCAGCGACGGGGCGGACGGAGCTGTGCGGGACGGCGCCAGCGAGTCGTCCGTCTGGCTCTCCAGCTGGCGGAGCTGGCTCTCCAGGTAGGACTTCAGCCGGGTGCGGTACTCCCGCTCGAAGCCGCGCAGGTCCTCGACCTTGCGCTCCAGCGTGGCGCGGGCGGACTCCAGGGAGCCCATCGCGACGCGGTGCTTCTCCTGGGCGTCCCGCTCCAGCGCGTCGGCCTTGGCGCGGGCGTCCCGCTCCAGGCCCTCGGCACGGCTGCGGGCCTCGCCGACGATCTTGTTGGCCTCGGAACGGGCCTCCGCGATCGCCTGGTCCGCGGTCTGCTGCGCCAGGGACAGCACGCGCGAGGCGCCGCCGTCGCCGTGGCCGCCCATCGGGCCGCCCATGTGGCCACCGGGGCCACCCTGGTGCGGCTGCATGTGCTGACCGGGGCCACCCGGACCACCCGGACCACCCATCGGGCCACCCATGTGGCCACCGGGGCCACCCTGGTGCGGCTGCATGTGCTGACCGGGGCCACCCGGACCACCGGGACCACCCATGTGGCCGCCGGGGCCGCCCTGGGGACCGCCGTGACCGCCCTGGGGACCGCCGTGACCGCCCTGCGGTCCGCCGTGACCGCCCTGCGGTCCGCCGTGTCCACCGGGGCCGGCAGGCAGCTGGGGTGCTCCACCGGGCAGCTGGGGCGGGCCCATCTGCTGCTGGGGAGGCACCGGCTGCGGGCCCGATATGGCGGCGGGCACCGGTCCGCCCTGCCGGTCCTGCTGCTCCGGCGGCTTGCGCATGCCCTGCTGCTGGTTCTGGGCGGCGGCGCGGGTGGCGGCCGCCAGCTTCGCCCGCAGGTCCTCGTTCTCGCGCAGCAGCCGGGTCAGTTCGGCTTCGACCTCGTCGAGGAAGGCATCGACCTCGTCCTCGTCATAGCCCTCACGGAGGCGGACGGTCGTGAACTGCTTGTTCCGAACGTCCTCAGGGGACAACGGCATCTCTTCACCTCAACGTAGTCGTCGGCATATCGGCAAGACCGTATCGTTCACAGCTGCCTCACGACGGAGATCAGGATGTAGACGATGATCATCAGTACGAAGAAGGACAGGTCGAGCGCCACGCCCCCGAGACGCAGCGGCGGAATGAACCGCCGCAGAAGCTTGAGTGGCGGATCGGTGACAGTGTAAGTGGCTTCGAGGAGGACCACCATCGCCCTGCCGGGTTGCCAGGACCGGGCGAATTGGAACACGTAGTCCATGACCAACCGGAAGATCAGCACAATCAGGAAGCACATCAGCACGATGTAGATCACCTGCAGTGCGATGTCCATCCCGCGGTTCCCTCTCCCCTTGCACTACTGCACTACTCGTCTCGGGCCGTACGGCCGGCTGCTACGCCTCAGCTCTGGTTGAAGAACCCGCCCTCGGCAATCCGGGCTTTGTCCTCCGCCGTGACATCGACGTTAGCAGGCGACAGCAGGAAGACCTTCTGCGTCACTCGCTCAATGCTGCCATGCAGACCGAAGACCAGACCCGCCGCGAAGTCGACCAGCCGCTTGGCGTCCGTGTCGTCCATCTCCGTCAGATTCATGATCACCGGGGTGCCCTCGCGGAAGTGTTCCCCGATGGTACGGGCCTCGTTGTAGGTCCTGGGGTGCAGCGTCGTGATGCGGTAGGGCTCTCGTTCGGACACGACCTTGGGCATGATCACGGGTGCGCTCTTCTCCAGGCTCTGTGGTTCGGGTGTGATGGATGCCACGGGAGCGATACGCGCGGGACGCCCGCTTTCGGCCGGAACGGCCACCGGCTCGCGCTGCGCGGGGGGTTGGGAGATCCGTGCGGGTTCGTCCTGTTCGGCCCGGTCCGTACGGTCAGCCTGGTGCGGCTGATGGGACGGACGGTGCTGCCGGTGTGCCCGGTCGGGCTCCGGCTCGGGCTCGAACTCGTCGTCGGGGTCGAAGCCCCGGCCGTCGTACCCATCGTCCTCCACGAGGCCGAGGTAGACCGCCATCTTGCGCATCGCGCCGGCCATGTTCGGGGTCCTCCGCTCTGTGGTGGATCGGCTCCGTCACCGGCCGCCCAGGATCCACTCGGCCCGCCGCCCAGAGGCGGAACCGACCATATTTTCTGCTGTGGTCCGACTTCTTGGCGACGTTACCGGAGGCCGGGCCTGACTCCGAGTACCGCAGTACCGACGCGCACATGTGTCGCCCCGGCCCTGATCGCCTCCTCCAGGTCCCCGCTCATCCCCGCGGAGACCGCGGTGGCGCCCGGGTGGCGTGCGCGCAGACCGGAGGAGATCTCCGCCAGGCGCGCGAACGCGGCACCCGGGTCACCCGCGTAGGGGCCGGCGAGCGGCGCCACCGTCATCACCCCGTCCAGCCGCAGCCCTTCGGCGGCGGCGACGGCGTCCGCCAGCTCCGCCACCGCGCCGGGGGCGGAGCCGCCCCGGCCGCCGGTGTCCGGCCGGGCGCCGCCCCCGGCCCGCCCGGCCCCCTCGGCCTGCCCGGGCTCCCCGGCGCCCCTGGAATTCGCAGTGCCCGCTGCGGTCTCTGCGGTCTCGGCGTCGAGACCGACCTGGATCAGGCAGCCCAGTTCACGGCCGGCGCGGACCGCCGCCGTGGAGAGCGCACCGACCAGCCGCGGCCGGTCCACGGAGTGCACGACGCCGGCGTAACCGGCCACGGAGCGGACCTTGTTGGTCTGCAACTGCCCCACGAAGTGCCAGGTCAGCGGCAGATCCGCGCAGGCCGCAGCCTTGGGCGCGGCATCCTGGTCCCGGTTCTCGGCGACATGCCGGACACCCAGGCCCGCGAGGAGGCGGACGTCCTCGGCGGGGTAGGTCTTGGTGACCACGATCAGGGTCACCTCGCCCCGCTCACGCCCCGCCGCGGCACAGGCCGCGGCGATGCGCTCCTCCACCCGCTCCAGGTTGGCGGCGAGTTCCGCCCTGCGGCCGTCCATGGTCACCCGTCCAGCCAGACGTAGCTCGCGAGGCGCCCGGTGGTGCGCTCGCCCCGGTAGGAGAAATGGTCGTCCGATTCGAGGGTGCAGACCGGGGAGGATTCCACGCCGGCCACCCCCAGTCCGGCCAGCTGGGCCCGCACCCCGGCCGCCACGTCGACGGCGGGGGTGCCCCAGGAGGTGACGGAGCGCGCGGCGGGGACCGCCGCGGCGACCTCGTCCCGCATGTCCGGGGGGACCTCGTAACAGCGGCCGCAGACCGCGGGTCCGGTGCGGGCCAGGATCCGGGCGGGCTCGGCACCGAGCGCCACCATGGCCTCGACCACCGCCGGCACCACTCCGGCCACCAGGCCCGGCCGCCCGGCGTGGGCGGCACCGGCCACCCCGGCGGCCGGGTCGGCGAGCAGCACCGGGACGCAGTCGGCGGTGAGCACCGCCAGGGCCGGCCCGCGGCGCGAAGTGACCAGGGCGTCCACGCCCTGCCCGGGCTCCCCGGGGGTGAGTTCGCCGGGCCCGGCCACCACGGCCACGTCCCGGCCGTGCACCTGGTTCATCCAGACCACGTCACCGGGCCGGAGGCCCAGCGCACCGGCGGCGAGTGCCCGGTTCTCCCGCACGGCCGACGGGTCGTCGCCGACCGCGCCGCCGAGGTTGAGCTGCGCGTACGGAGCGGCGCTCACCCCGCCCCACCGGTCGGTGAAGGCGAAGCGGGCGCCGCCCGTCTCGTACTGTTCCCCTATCACGTGGTCAGGGCTACTTCAGGAAGTCCGGGACGTCGAGTTCCTCCGCCTGGCTGTCCGAGTACGGACGGGCCGGGGGAACCTGCGGGGGCGCGGCCGGCGGCGCCGGGACGTCCGCAACCGGGGCCGCCTCGGTGCTCTCGGGCTCCTCCTCGCGGGCCGGGGCGACGGCGCCGAGGCCGCCGTAGGCCGGACGGCCGGCCGCGGGCGCGGAGGCGGCGGCCTCCTCGCGGCCACCGTAGGAACCGAGGACCTTGTCCCGGCTGTGGCTCTTGGCCGGCGGCTGGCCGCCGTCGAAGCCCGCGGCGATGACCGTGACCCGGACCTCGTCGCCGAGGGCGTCGTCGATCACCGCGCCGAAGATGATGTTGGCCTCGGGGTGAGCGGCCTCGCTGACCAGCTGCGCGGCCTCGTTGATCTCGAACAGGCCGAGATCGGAGCCCCCTGAGATGGAGAGCAGCACGCCACGGGCGCCGTCGATGGACGCCTCCAGCAGCGGCGAGGAGATGGCCATCTCGGCGGCGGCCACGGCGCGGTCGTCGCCGCGCGCGGAGCCGATGCCCATGAGCGCCGAGCCGGCCTCCGACATCACGGACTTGACGTCGGCGAAGTCGAGGTTGATCAGGCCCGGGGTGGTGATGAGGTCGGTGATGCCCTGGACGCCGGAGAGCAGTACCTGGTCCGCCGACTTGAACGCGTCCAACACGCTGACCTGGCGGTCCGAGATGGAGAGCAGCCGGTCGTTCGGGATCACGATGAGGGTGTCGACCTCGTCGCGCAGGGCGGCGATGCCGTCCTCGGCCTGGTTGGCGCGGCGGCGGCCCTCGAAGGTGAACGGCCGGGTGACCACGCCGATGGTCAGGGCGCCCAGTGAGCGCGCGATGTCCGCGACCACGGGGGCGCCGCCGGTGCCCGTGCCGCCGCCCTCGCCCGCGGTGACGAAGACCATGTCGGCCCCCTTGAGGACCTCCTCGATCTCCTCGCGGTGGTCCTCGGCGGCCTTGCGGCCGACATCGGGGTTGGCACCGGCGCCGAGGCCCCGGGTCAGCTCCCGGCCGACGTCGAGCTTGACATCGGCGTCACTCATGAGGAGGGCCTGCGCGTCCGTGTTGATCGCGATGAACTCGACGCCCTTGAGGCCGACCTCGATCATCCGGTTGATGGCGTTGACGCCACCGCCGCCGATGCCGACGACCTTGATGACTGCGAGGTAGTTCTGCGGTGCTGCCACGTCGAAGGCCTCTCGCCTCGAGTTACGTATGCCTGTGGGCCGGTGCCCGGTGCCGGTGTTCCGACCCAAACCCTAACGGTGAACTTTAGGGTTACCGATGTGCGTGCCCCTTGAAGTCTTCGAGCGAGACACTAAGTCGGCAGGCGCCGCGCGTTCAACGAACACGCCGAACCCGCCGCTTTTCTTTTCACCCTATGTGATCGCACCCGGGGGCGGGGAACCAGGGTGCGGGCCGGGGTGAGCGCGGGTCAACTCCGCGCGACGGCGGGCGCGGTCGGCGCGCTCACATCGAAATGCCCGGCCCGGGGAGCGGCTTTCAGCAGCGCGCGCAGCGTTCGCGCCTTCCGCCCGGTGTCCTCCGGAGAGCCCCAGACCACGGTTCGGCCACCGGTCAGGCGCAGGGTGACGGAGTCGTAGGAGCGGACGACCAGCGCCCGGGTGCTCCGGCGCACCTCCGGCGGGAGGGCGTCGGCGAGCCCGGCCGCCTCCCGGCGGAGCCGTTCCGTTCCGAAACGGTGCAGGCTCGGCGAGCCGCTCACGTCCACATCGAGCAGCGGAACGTCTTTCGGGCGTTTCTCCACCGTGGCGAAGCGCACGCCCGATCGGTCGACCTCGATGAACGTGCCGCCTTTTTCGATCAGTACGGCGGCTTTCCGTTCGGTCACCGCAATGGTGATCTCATGCGGCCAGGAGCGGGCGACCTCCACCACGCCGGCCCGCGGCAGTTCCGCGCGGACCCGGGCGGCCACGGCGGACGCGTCCACGGTGGCGAGCGGGGTGCCGAGCTGGACGGCGGCGGCGCGGCGGACCTGTTTCTCCGTCAGCACCTCCGTGCCGCCCACCGTGACCCGCTCGACCCTCACCCACGGTGAGCCGTGGAGCAGCCAGAAGACTCCGGCGGCCAGCAGCGCCAGCCCCAGCACCCCGAAGACCAGCCGGTCGGGACGGAGGCGGGGGCGGGCGCGCCACCACGGACGGCGCCGCTCCGGCTCACCCGGGGGCGGGCCGGACGGTGACACTCCGTCCCCGCCGCGCCGGGCGGTCGTCTGTCCGGCCACGCTCCCCTGCCTCCCGCGCCCCACGGCGCTGTCCCGGCGGCCCGGCGGGCCGCGCCGGCCCGCCGGGCCGGTGACCCGTCAGCCGTTCCGTCGTGCGGCGATCGCCTCGTACACCATGCCGACCAGCAGTTCGTCCGCGTCACGGCGGCCGAACTCGGCGGCGGCCCGGGACATCTCGAACAGCCGGTGCGGTTCGGTCAGTACCGGCAGGACGGTCCGCTGGACCCACTCGGGCGTCAGTTCGGCGTCGTCCACCAGCAGTCCACCGCCCGCCTTGACCACCGGCTGGGCGTTGAGCCGCTGTTCGCCGTTGCCGATGGGCAGCGGGACATAGGCGGCCGGCAGCCCGACGGCGGAGAGTTCGGCGACCGTCATGGCCCCCGCGCGGCAGAGCATCATGTCGGCCGCGGCGTAGGCCAGATCCATGCGGTCCACATAGGACACCGGAACGTACGGCGGCATCCCGGGCATGTTGTCGACCCGCGGCAGTTCGTTCTTCGGCCCGACCGCGTGCAGCACCTGCACCCCGGAGCGCTGGAGCAGCGGCACGACCGACTCGATGACCTCGTTGAGCCGGCGCGCTCCCTGCGAACCGCCCGACACCAGCAGCGTGGGCAGGTTCTGGTCCAGCCCGAACGCGGCGCGGGCCTCCGGCCGGGCCGCCGCCCGGTCGAGGGTGGCGATGGAACGGCGCAGCGGGATGCCGACGTAACGGGCGTCGCGCAGCTTGCTGTCCGGGGTGGACACCGCCACCGCGGCCGCGTACCGGGAGCCGATCTTGTTGGCCAGGCCGGGTCGCGCGTTGGCCTCGTGGACGACGATCGGCACCCCCAGCCGCTTGGCCGCGAGGTAGCCGGGCAGCGCCACGTAGCCACCGAAGCCGACCACGCAGTCGGCCTTGGTGCGCTCCAGGATCTGCTCGGCGGCCTTGATGGTGCCGCGCAGCCGGCCGGGAACGGTGATCAGTTCCGGTGTGGGCTTGCGCGGCAGTGGTACGGCCGGGATCAGCCCGAGTTCGTAACCCCGCTCGGGTACGAGCCGGGTCTCGAGTCCGCGCTCCGTGCCCAGGGCCGTGATTCCCACGGCCGGGTCCTGCCTCCGCAGGGCATCCGCGAGGGCGAGCGCGGGCTCGATGTGGCCGGCGGTCCCCCCACCGGCGAGTACGACATGCACCGAAATTCACCGCTCTCCGGACGGCGGTCGCTGCGCGCGCCGTCTCATCGTGTTCCTTCCCGCCCGGACCGGCCACCGTCCCGGACGGAGCTGCCGCAGACAAGGCTGCCGCATGGCCAGCGCCGCCCGGGCGGCGGGCTCACCCCGCGCGAACGCGATCATGAGCCCGACGGCGAACAGCGTCGGCAGCAGGGCCGACCCTCCGTACGACACCAGCGGGAGCGGGACACCGGCGATCGGCAGCAGACCGAGCACCGCGCCGATGTTGATGACGGCCTGGGAGATGATCCAGGTCGTCACCCCTCCCGCGGCGTACCGGACGAAGGGGTCCTCCGTACGGCCGGCCAGACGGATACCCGCATAGCCTAGAGCCGCGTAGAGGGCGAGCACCGACAGCGTCCCCGCCAGGCCGAGTTCCTCCCCGGTCACGGCGAAGATGAAGTCGGTGTGTGGTTCGGGGAGTTCACCCCATTTCTCCACGCTCGCGCCCAGACCGGCGCCGAACCAGTTCCCGTTGGCCAGGGCGTATATCCCGTGCACGGCCTGCCAGCAGCGGTCGTCCGGGCCGGGGTCGGTGGCCGCGATGCAGTCCAGCCGGGCCATCCGGTTGGGGCTGGTCCAGATGAGGAGCGCGCCGACCACGCCGGCCAGCGCCAGCGCCCCGGTGAACAGCCGGGTGGGGGCGCCGGCCAGCCAGAGCAGCCCGAAGAGGATCGCGGCCAGGATCATGGCGGTGCCCATGTCACCGCCGAGCATGATCAGTCCCAGCACGAGCAGGGCGACCGGCACCAGCGGCACCAGCAGGTGTTTCCACTGGGTGAGCAGCTTCTTCTCCCGCTTGCGGGCGAGCAGGTCGGCCCCCCACAGGACGAGCGCCAGCTTGCCGATCTCGCTGGGCTGGAGCTGGAACGGCCCGCCGAGCTGGATCCAGTTCTGGTTGCCGTTCACCTCGTGCCCGATCCCCGGCACCTGCACCAGCGCCATGAGCACCAGGGTGACGGCGAGCAGCGGGTACGCCAGCGCGCGGTGCACGCGGACCGGCGTCCGGGAGGCCAGATACAGCAGGATCGCGCCGATCCCGGCCGCCAGGAGCTGCTTGCCGAAGAAGTAGGTGGACGGCAGGTCGGAGCGGAGGGCCTGGATCTGGGAGGCCGAGAAGACCATCACCAGACCGAGCACGGTCAGCAGCACCGCCCCGCCCAGGATCAGGTAGTACGCCGTGAGCGGACGGTCCCAGGCGCGGCGCAGCCGGTTCCTGAGCCGGCGCAGCCGCCGGACGACAGCCCCGCCCCCGCCCCCCGGCGGGCGGCGGGCGGCGGGCGGACGGGTGGGCGCGGTACGGCCGCGCGCGGGGCCGCCGGACCGCGCCGGGCGGGGACGGGCGGCCCCGCGCTCACGGGTCGGGATCCGGGGCCGCTCGGCCGTCATGTCCCCTCCAGTCGGGCTGCCGGTCGGGCCGCCGGAAGCCACGCGGCCGGGCAGCCGCGGGGAGCGGGGGCTCCCCGGTCAGCTCCCCGGCCCGCCACGGCCGGCCCCGAGCTCGCGCACGGCCCCGGCGAACGCCTCGCCGCGCGCACCGTAGTTGACGAACATGTCCATCGAGGCACAGGCGGGGGCCAGCAGGACGGTGTCTCCCGGCCGGGCGAGCGCCGCCGCTTCCCGTACCGCCGCCGCCATCGCCCCAGTGTCGGTCCGGTCGAGCTCGGTCACCGGGACATCCGGGGCGTGTCGCGCCAGGGCCTCCCGGATGAGCGCCCGGTCCGCGCCCATCAGGACGACGCCGCGCAGCCGCCCCGCCGCGGCCGTGACCAGCTCGTCGAAGACGGCGCCCTTGGCGAGGCCGCCGGCGATCCAGACCACCGGGTCGTAGGCGGTCAGGGACGCCTCGGCGGCGTGGGTGTTGGTGGCCTTGGAGTCGTCGACGTAAGCGACGCCGCCGATCTCCGCGACCTTGGCGATGCGGTGCGGCTCGGGCCGGAACGCCCGCAGCCCCTCCCGCACGGCCTGCGGCGGGACGCCGAAGGCGCGGGCGAGCGCGGCGGCGGCGAGCGCGTTGGCGACGTTGTGCGGGGCGGGCGGGTCGACGTCGGAGACCTCGGCCAGCTCCTGGGCGCTGCGCTGCCGGTCGGCGGTGAACGCCCGGTCGGCGAGGATCCCGTCGACCACGCCGAGCTGCGAGGGGGCCGGGGCGCCGAGGGTGAAGCCGATGGCCCGGCAGCCCTCCGTCACCTCCGCGGCGCGCACCAGTTCCTCGGTCGCCGGGTCGGCCGCGTTGTAGACGCAGGCGACCTCGTTGCCCTGGTAGATCCGGCCCTTGTCGGCGGCGTACGCCTCCATCGAGCCGTGCCAGTCGAGGTGGTCCGGCGCCAGGTTGAGCACGGCGGCGGAGTGGACGCGCAGGCTCGGCGCCCAGTGGAGCTGGTAGCTGGAGAGTTCCACGGCCAGCACGTCGTAGGTCTCCCGCCCGTCCCGCTCGGCGAGGACGGCGTCCAGCACGGAGACGCCGATGTTGCCGACGGCCGCGGTGCGCAGCCCGGCGGCGGACAGGATCGCGGCGAGCATCCGCACCGTGGTGGTCTTGCCGTTCGTACCGGTGACGGCGAGCCAGGGGGCGGCGCCGTCGGAGCGGAGCCGCCAGGCCAGCTCCACATCGCCCCAGACCGGGACACCCGCCTCGGCCGCGGCGCGGAACAGCGGCTTGCCGGGGCTCCAGCCGGGGGCGGTGACGACCAGGGTGGTGGCCCCGGGCAGCGTCGCGCCGTCCCCGAGGCGGACCTCGGCGCCCAGCTCCGCCAGCTCGGCGGCCTGCGCCCGGGACCGCTCGTCGTCGGTGTCGTTGACGACCGTGACCCGGGCCCCGAGGCCCCGCAGCGCACGCGCGGCGGGAACCCCGGACACCCCCAGCCCGGCGACGGTGACGTGGGCGTCGGTCCAGTTCACTTCCCGGCCGCCCAGCCCGCGTAGAAGAGACCGAGGCCGACGATCACACACATGCCCTGGATGATCCAGAACCGGACGACCACCAGCACCTCGCTCCAGCCCTTGAGCTCGAAGTGGTGCTGGAGCGGCGCCATCCGGAAGACCCGCTTGCCCGTCAGCCGGAAGGAGCCGACCTGGATGACCACGGACATCGTGATGAGCACGAAGAGGCCGCCGAGGAGGGCCAGCAGCAGCTCGGTGCGGGAGACGATGGCCAAGGCGGCGAGCGCGCCGCCGAGGGCGAGCGAGCCGGTGTCCCCCATGAAGATCTTGGCGGGCGAGGTGTTCCACCACAGGAAGCCGAAGCAGGCGCCCATCAGGGCGGAGGCCACCACCGCGAGGTCCAGCGGGTCGCGGACCTCGAAGCAGGCCGCGGGGTTGGTCAGCGTCTCGGCGTTGACGCAGGACTCCTGGTACTGCCAGACGCCGATGAAGGTGTAGGCGCCGAAGACCATCACCGAGGCGCCGGTGGCCAGGCCGTCGAGCCCGTCGGTCAGGTTCACGCCGTTGGACATCGCCAGGATCATGAACAGCGCCCAGATCACGAAGATCACCGGGCCCAGGGACCAGCCGAAGTCCTGGGTGAAGGAGAGCTTGTCCGAGGCCGGGGTCTGGCCGCGGCCGTCGGGGAAGTTCAGCGCGAGGACGGCGAAGGTGACGCCGACGATCAGCTGGCCGGCCATCTTCGCCTTGGCCCGCAGGCCCAGGCTCCGCTGCTTGACGATCTTGATGTAGTCGTCCAGGAAGCCGACCAGGCCCATGCCGGCCATCAGGAAGAGCACCAGGATGCCGGGGAGGGTCGGGTCCTCGCCCGTTATCACCTTGGTGATGGCGTACGCGATGAGCGTGGCCAGGATGAAGGCGATGCCACCCATGGTCGGGGTGCCGCGCTTGCCGTGGTGCTCGCGCGGGCCGTCGTCCCGGATGTACTGGCCGTACCCCTTGCGGGCCAGCAGTTTGATCAGCAGCGGGGTCCCGACCAGGGTCAGGAAGAGCCCGATGACTCCGGAGAAGAGGATCTGCCTCATCGGCCGGCGACCTCACCCTCACCGGCGGCCGCGCCGCCGTCGGCGAGCAGCGCCTGCGCCACCCGCTCCAGCCCCGCCGACCGGGACGCCTTCACCAGCACGACGTCTCCCGGGCGCAGCTCAGCGCGCATAAGGTCGACCGCCGCCCGTGTGTCGGACACGTGCACCGACTCCTCACCCCACGAACCCTCGTTCTTGGCGCCCATGTCGATCCAGGCGGCCTCCCGGCCGCCGACCGCCACGAGCTTCTGGACGTTGAGCCGGACGGCGAGCCGTCCGACCGCGTCGTGCTCGGCGAGGGAGTCCCCGCCGAGCTCTGCCATCTCGCCGAGGACGGCCCACGTGCGACGCCCCTGGCCCATGGCGACGAGCGCGCGGAGCGCCGCCCGCACGGAGTCGGGGTTCGCGTTGTAGGCGTCGTTGACGACCGTCACGCCGTCCGGGCGCTCGGTGACCTCCATGCGCCAGGGGGAGAGCGGTCCGGCCTCGGAGAGCGCGGTGGCGATCTCCTGGGCAGGCATGCCCAACTCGTGGGCGACGGCGGCCGCGGCGAGCGCGTTCGACACGTGGTGCTCACCGTACAGCCGCAGCGTCACGGCGCTGCACCCGGTGGGGGTCCGGAGGGTGAACGCCGGCTGCCCGGTGGCGGTCAGCCGGACGTTCTCCGCGCGGATGCCGGCCTCCGCGGATTCGCCGAAGAGAACGGTCCGGGCGCGGGTGCGGCCGGCCATGGCGCGCACCAGCGGGTCGTCGGCGTTGAGCACGGCGAGCCCGCCCTCGTCCGCCGGCGGGAGCGCCTCGGGCAGCTCGCCCTTGGCCTCGGCGATCCGCTCCTTGCCGCCGAACTCGCCGACGTGCGCGGTCCCGACGTTGAGCACCACCCCGATCCGCGGCGGGGTGAGCTCGGTGAGGTACCGGATGTGCCCCTTGCCGCGGGCGCCCATCTCCAGCACGAGATGGCGGGTCGCGGCCTCCGCGCGCAGCGCGGTCAGCGGCAGCCCGATCTCGTTGTTGAGCGAGCCGGGTGGCCAGACCGTGGGTCCGAGGCGCTCCAGGAGCTGCGCGAGGAGGTCCTTGGTGCTGGTCTTGCCGGCCGAGCCGGTGAGCGCCACGACGGTGGTGCCCAGCCGCCGCACGACCTCGCGGGCCAGCGCGCCGAGCGCGGCCGTGACGTCGTCGACGACGATCGCCGGGACGCCCACGGGGCGCGCGGCGAGCACGGCGACGGCACCCTGCTCGACGGCCTGCCGGGCGTAGTCGTGGCCGTCGGCGTTCTCACCCGCGAACGCCGCGAACAGGCCGCCGGGGCCGGCCTTCCGCGAGTCGATCTCCACGGAACCGGTGACCCGGAGACCGGGGTCCGGCAGGTCGTGGGGCCGGCCGGAGACGGCTTCGGCGATCTCGGCGAGGGAGAGATCGATCACCGGTCACCCCCGGGGCGGGCGGGCGGCTGCCCGGTGCAGGCGTGTGAGCGCATGGCGGTCTGTCATCCCTGGTCGGTGGAGTGCGGGGGGAGCGCGGGGGCGTCGGCCGCGGCGCGCTCCGCGGCGGCGCGGGCGCGGATCGCCCCGGCCAGCACCGCACGGTCGTCGAAGGCGCGGACCACGCCCGCGATGTGCTGGCCCAGCTCGTGCCCCTTGCCGAGCACCAGCACGGCGTCACCGGGCTCGGCGCGGGCCACGGCGGCGGCCACGGCCTCCGCCCGGTCGGCGTGGAGCAGCACCTCGCCGCGCTCGTGGACGGGGACCTCGGAGGCGCCGGTGAGCATCACGGCGAGGATCGCGAGGGGGTCCTCGGAGCGCGGGTTGTCGGAGGTGAGCACCGCGGTGTCGGAGAGCCGGGCCAGGGTGGCGCCCATGGGGCGGCGCTTGTGCGGGTCCCGGTCGCCGCCGCAGCCGAGGACGGCGTGGATGCGGCCCTCGGTGACCTTGCGGACGGCGCGCAGGACGGACTCCACGGCGTCGGGCTTGTGCGCGTAGTCCACCAGGGCGAGGTAGGGCTGGCCCTCGTCCACCCGCTCCAGCCGGCCGGGGACGCCGGGGATGGCGGCGACCCCGTCGGCGGCGGTCTGCGGGTCGGCGCCGGCGACGACCAGCGCGGTGATCGCCGCGAGGGCGTTGGCGACGTTGAAGGGGCCGGGCAGCGGGGCGGCCGCGCGCACCGACTCGCCCTTGGGGCCGACCGCGGTGAACGTGGAGCCGAGCGGCCCGACCTCGATGTCCTCGGCGCGCCAGTCGGCGTCGGGGTGTCCCTCGGCGGAGAAGGTGGTGACCGGGACCTCGGACTCGCGGACCAGGCGCCGGCCGTACTCGTCGTCCAGGTTGACCACGCCCGCGCGGCTGCGGCGGGTGGTGAACAGCTGGGCCTTCGCCCGGAAGTAGTCCTCCATGTCCGGGTGGAAGTCCAGGTGCTCGGGGCTGAGGTTGGTGAAGACGGCGACGTCGAACACGCAGCCGTCCACCCGGCCGAGGACCAGGGCGTGGCTGGAGACCTCCATGGTGACCGAGCGGACGCCGCGTTCGCGCATCACCGCGAAGAGCGCCTGAAGGTCGGTGGCCTCCGGGGTGGTGCGCTCGCTCTTGATGCGCTCGTCACCGATCCGGGACTCCACGGTGCCGATGAGGCCGGTGGGCCCGGGCACGGCCGGCAGCTCCGGGCCGGTGCCGGTGCCGGCGGCCTGGCCGGCCACGGGGGTCCCGGCCGCGGTCTCCCGCCGGTGGCGTTCGGCGGCGGCCGCGCGGAGCCCGCCGTCGACCATGTAGGCGGTGGTGGTCTTGCCGGAGGTGCCGGTGATGCCGATCTGGAGGAGGTCGCTCCCGGGGTCGCCGTAGACGGTGACCGCCAGATCACCCATCCGGGCCCGCGGGTCGTCCACGACGAGGACGGGGAGGCCCGTGGCGGCGGCCCGGCCGGCCCCCGAGGGGTCGGTGAGGACCGCGGCGGCGCCGAGGCCGGCGGCCTGGGTCGCGAAGTCGGCGCCGTGCAGCCGGGCGCCGGGCAGCGCGGCGTAGACGTCGCCGGGGCGGACCGCGCGGGAGTCGTGGGTGATGCCCGTGACCTCCGTGTCCGCGGCGCCCGGCGGGAGCTCGGCACCGAGCCGGCCGGCCAGGACCGCCAGGCGCGTGGGGCGGACACGGCCGGGGCGGGGCGCCCCCGGGTGGCCGGCGGCGGGGCCCGGTGGGGCCTCCTGCGCGGGCGGTGGTGCGGTGGACGGGGTGTGGGACTGATCAGCGTGTGGCACGGCGGTGAGCGTACCCGGCGGGCCGGGGCGGTCGCGAAGCAAGGGGCGGGAGGGGCCCGGCTCACCGCTCGCGGGGACCGGTGTCACGGGTCCCGGGGCGGTGGGATCCGGTGTCACGGGTCCCGGGGCGGTGGGATCCGGTGTCACGGGTCCCGGGGCCGTGGGGTCCGGTGTCATGGGTTCCGGTGTCATGGTCTCGGTTCTCCGGGTTCTCTGGGTTCGGGCGGGCCGCGGGCCACGCGCGCACGGCCCGGCCGCGTCGTGCCGCGGCCGCCGTCCGCCCGCCCACTGTTCCCTGTTGTTCCCCCTTTGCCGGGTTTCGCTCCGGGTTGTTCCGTCTCCGTTCGGCAGGTGCCCGCGGGGCACCTGCCCGGTACCCGGTACTCGCGCCGGGTGCCCGGTGTTCAGTCCCCCGGGTCGAAGGTCACGGGGAGGGCGGGGGCGCTCGCCCCGCTGGGCGGCACCCCGAGGCTCTTCAGGGCGAACTCCATGACCTGCTTGAAGACCGGGCCGCAGACCTGGCCGCCGAAGTAACTCCCCTCGGAGGGGTCCTGGACGGCGCAGTAGACGGTGACCCGCGGCTCGTCGGCGGGCGCGAAACCGGCGAAGGAGGCGGTGTAGCCGCGGTAGCGGCCGGTCTCCGGATCCACCCGGTTGGAGGTACCGGTCTTGCCCGCGACGCGGTACCCGGGGATCCGTGCCCTGGTGCCGGTGCCCTCCTCGCTGCCGACCACCGACTCCAGCATCCTCGTCAGCGTCGTGGCCGTCTTCTCGCCGACCACGCGGGTGGTCTCCGGCTCGGGCGCGGGGCTCCAGCGGCCGTCCGGCCCGGTGGTCCCGCGGACGAGCGTGGGCGTGACGCGCACGCCGCCGTTGGCGATCGTCGAGTACACGGAGGCGGCCTGGACGGCGTTGAGCGACAGGCCCTGGCCGAAGGGGATCGTGTACTGCTGCGAGACGCTCCACGCCTCGGGCTTCGCCAGGATCCCGGGGGTCTCACCGGGATGGCCCAGGCCGGTGGGGCGGCCGATGCCGAACTTGCGCAGGTAGGAGTGGAGGACCCGGTTGGCCTCCGGCTGGGTGGCGCCGAGCTGCTCCACGGCGAGGATGGTGCCGATGTTGCTGGACTTGGCGAGCACACCGTTGAGGGTCAGATACCAGGTGGGGTGGTCGACGTCGTCGGCGAAGAGCCGGTCGGCCCGGGGCAGCCGGTTGGGCACCGTCACATGGGTGCCGGGGGTCGCGGCCCCCTCCTCCAGCACGGCGGCCATCGACATGACCTTGCTGGTGCTGCCGGGCTCGTAGGCGTCCTCCAGCGCCGGGTTGCCCAGACCGCCGGTGGCCCCGGAGAGGTCGTTCGGGTCGAACCCGGGGGCGTTGGCCAGGGCCAGGATCTCGCCGCTGCGGGTGTCCTGGACGACGACGTAGCCCCGTTCCGCCCCGGACTTCTCCACCTGGTCGGTGATGGCGCGCTGCGCCGCCCACTGCACGTCGCGGTCGAGGGTCAGCCGGATGTCGGACCCGGGGACGGCCGGCTGCTCCCGGGCGCTCTCGGTCGGCACGCGGCGCCCGCCGGAGTGCGCGTAGGTGATCCTGCCGGGCTCCCCCGCGAGTTCCCGGTCCAGCTTGGCCTCCAGCCCTCCGCCGCCCTTGCCGTCGGCGCCCACGAACCCCAGGACGCCGGCGGCCAGCTCCTTGTTGGGGTACACCCGCTTGGACCGCGGCTCCTGGTAGACGCCGGCCAGCGGATTGCGCCCGCCGCCGGCGGACTCGCGCTCGGCGAAGGCGGTCTTGAGGTCCTGGATCTGCTTCCAGACCTGCGGGCTGCGGGCACGGGCCAGGACGGCGTAGCGCGAGCCCGGGGTGGACAGCTTCCGGGCCAGCTCGTCCTCGTCCGCGCCGAGCACGGGGGCGAGCAGCGCCGCGGCCCGCGCGGGCGTGTCGCGGGCCTTGCTCTGGCCGGGCGTGAAGAGATACGGGTCGCCGATGATGTCGTAGGCGTCGACGGTGGTGGCGAGCTCACCGCCGTGGCGGTCGGTGATGGAGCCGCGCTCGGCGGCGATCTCGTGCGTGATGTAGCGGTTGACGCGGCTCTTGGCCGCGTACGCCTCGGCGTCCACGGCCTGCACCTGGAGCAGGCGGACGGTGAACACGAGCAGGACGAACGCCAGCCCGAGGCCCACCAGCCGGAGCCGGGGCCGCGGGCTGCCCAGCCGGATCGTGCCCGGGCGGCGGCCGGGGCGCGGCGGGCGCCCGCCGGGGCGGGCCGGGCGGGCGGTGCCACGGGCTTCCCGGGCACCGCGCGCGGACCGGGCCGCGCCGGCCCCGCCCGCTCCGCCGGCCCCGCCGCCGGGGGAGCCGGGCCGGCGGCCACGGGGGGCGGCGGGGCCGGGCACCCGCCGGCGCGGCGGCTGGGAGTCACTCATGCGCGGGCCTTTCCGGTGCGGTGGTGCGGGGTGCCGGTCTCAGCCGCCGGGGCCCGGACGGGGCTCCGGGGCGGCGGAGGTGCCGGGCGAGGCGGAGGTGCCGGGCGAGGCGGAGGTGCCGGGCGAGGCGGGCGCCCCGGCCGGGGACGGCGCGGGGGCGGCGGGCGGGTCGCTCGCCGGGGCGGGCACGCCGCGTACGGTGCCGTCGGGGTAGAGGAAGACGGGGCTGCCGCCGGGCACCATGCCGAGTTCACCGGCGCGGCGCGCGAGCGCGTCGGGCGCGGTGTAGGTGTCGACCTGCTGCTGGAGCGCCTGCTGCTCGTCCGTCAGTTCGGTGGTCTCCCGCTTCAGCTCGCTGAGCCGGAAGGAGCCCTGGTTGAGTGAGGCGTTGAGCAGCAGCAGGCTGATCAGCCCGCCGGCCAGGAGCCCGACCACCAGGGCCACGAACGGGGTGCGGGCCGCCGTCCGCCGTCCGGGCGGCATCAGGCGGGACAGCCGCGCGGCCCGCCCGCGGAGCCCTCGTCTCACCGCCGTTCCTCCCGGATCCGCTGGGCGCCGCGCAGCCGGGCGGGCGCGGCGCGGCGGTTCTCCGCCACCTCCTCCTCGCCGGGCAGTTCGGCACCGCGGGTCAGCAGCTTCAGCCGCGGCTGGTACTGCTCCGGGACGACGGGCAGGCCGGGCGGCGCCGTGGAGCCCGCTCCCTCGGTGAGGACCCGCTTGACCAGCCGGTCCTCCAGCGAGTGGTACGACAGGACGGCGATGCGGCCGCCGACGGCGAGCCGGGAGACGGCGGCGGGCACGGCCCGCTCCAGCACCGACAGCTCGCCGTTGACCTCGATCCGCAGCGCCTGGAAGGTGCGTTTGGCCGGGTTGCCGCCGGTGCGCTTCGCGGCCTGGGGCAGTGCCTCGCGGATGAGTTCCACCAGCCGGCCGCTGGTGGTGAAGGGCTCCTCGGCCCGGGCCCGCACGACGGCCTCCACGATCCTGCGGGCGTGCTTCTCCTCACCGTAGGCGCGCAGCACCCGGACCAGCTCGCCGGGCGGGTAGGTGTTGAGCACCTCGGCGGCGCTGATCCCCGTCGTCTGGTCCATGCGCATGTCGAGCGGGGCGTCGCGGGCGTACGCGAAGCCGCGCCCGTCCTCGTCCAGCTGCATGGAGGAGACGCCGAGGTCGAACAGGACGCCCTGGACGCGGGGGACGCCGAGCCGGTCGAGGACCGCGGGCAGTTCGTCGTAGACGGCGTGCACCAGGGTGGCCCGCGCGGCGTGCGGCGCGAGGCGCTCGCCGGCCAGCCGGAGGGCCTCCGGGTCCCGGTCGAGGCCGATCAGCCGGGCCGCCGGGAAGGTCTCCAGCAGGGCCTCGCCGTGCCCGCCGAGGCCGAGGGTGCAGTCGACGACCGTGGCACCGGGCTCCGCGAGGGCCGGGGCCAGCAGGTCCAGGCACCGCTGGAGCATCACCGGGACGTGTCGGGTCTCGCTCATGCGCCCTCTCCGGCATCGGCGCGCGGCCGCCCGTACCGCCTGGTCCCCGCCCGCTCGGCGGGCCGCCGGCACCGGGGAAGGGGCGCCGGCCGGCCGGGGAGCGGGAGGAGGCCGGGCCGTACGCTCCGGCCGCGCACGCGGGGATTGTTCGGTCCGGGAGCTCCGCGCCTCCCACTTTCCGTCACTTTAGTCCACCGTCCGGCCCGGTCAATCAACGGGCCTGCGCGCCGCGCGGTCCGTGTGACCGCCGCCGGCGCGGAAGCCGCCCGGCGGGCTCCCGCGCCGGTGGCGGCCCGGCCGGTGGCGGTCCGGGCCGGTCCCGTACCGGCTCCCGGGGAGAGGCGCCGACGGGCATCCCCGGCGGTCTCCGCGTGGCCGCGCCCGATACCTTCGGACCATGCCGACCTCCGAGAACACCGCGATCCCCGCCGAGCCCGCCGGCGGCGCTCCGCAGCCCACCGCCGGCGGCGGGACCGCCGCCGGAACCGTCACCACCGGTGTCGTCGACCGGCTGCTGGCCGCCAACCGGGAGTACGCCACGGGGTACGCCGACGCCGGCCGGGGCGCCAGCCCCGCCCTCCACGTGGCCGTCGTGGCCTGCATGGACGCGCGGCTCGACCTCCACGCCGCGCTCGGCCTGAGCCTGGGCGACTGCCACACCATCCGCAACGCGGGCGGGGTGATCACCGAGGACACCCTCCGCTCGCTCACCATCAGCCAGCGCGCCCTGGGCACCCGCAGCGTGGTGCTGATCCACCACACGGACTGCGGCCTGGAGGCGCTCACCGAGGAGTTCCGGCACGAGCTGGAGATGGAGATCGGCCAGCGGCCGAGCTGGGCCGTGGAGGCGTTCCGCGACGTCGACCAGGACGTGCGCCAGTCCGTGCGGCGGGTGCGCGGCTACCCGTTCCTGCCGCACCGCGACGACGTCCGCGGGTTCGTCTTCGACGTGACGACCGGGCTGCTGCGGGAGGTCACTCCCGAGGGGTGACGGCCGGCCGCCGCCGGCGGATCCCGGTGTGACGGCCTCCGGCACCGGTGGGGTGCCGGGCTCCACCGGGCCGTCCGCCGTCCCTCCGCCGGTCCCGGCCGCCCCGGCCGCCCCCGCCTCGCCGTCCTGGCGGGCGGGCCGCCGGGGACCACCCCAGGTCCGCGCGGATCGTCCCGGCGAGCCGGGGCACACGGGGATAAATCGGCCCGGGTTGTCCACAGCCGTGTGACGCGGAGCGGTGGGGGCGGCAAGAATGCGAGGGGAAGGCACCGGGTCCGGCGAACGCCGGGCGCGGTGCGCGCGTATCCGCGCACGGGATGGCGGAGCGGACCACCACGGGGCGGTCCGCTCCGGAGAACGGCCGAGGAGGGCTGGGTGACGACCTATGACGATCGAGCGAGCCTCACGGATCTGACGTCCACCGCGGAGCGTATCCGGCGGTCGGTGGAGAACGTGATCGAGGGCAAGCCGGAGGTCGTACGGCTCTCGCTCACGGTGCTGCTGGCCGAGGGCCATCTGCTGATCGAGGACGTGCCGGGGGTCGGCAAGACCATGCTGGCGAAGGCGCTGGCCCGGTCGGTCGACTGCTCGGTGCGGCGTATCCAGTTCACGCCCGACCTGCTGCCCTCGGACATCACCGGCGTAAGCGTCTTCGACCAGCAGCGGCGGGACTTCGAGTTCAAGCCCGGCGCGATCTTCGCCCAGATCGTGATCGGTGACGAGATCAACCGCGCCTCGCCGAAGACGCAGTCGGCGCTGCTGGAGTCGATGGAGGAGCGCCAGGTCACCGCGGACGGGCAGACGTACGAGCTGCCCACCCCGTTCATGGTGGTGGCCACCCAGAACCCGGTGGAGATGGAGGGCACCTACCCGCTGCCGGAGGCGCAGCGGGACCGCTTCATGGCCCGGGTGTCCATCGGCTACCCCAGCGCCGAGGCCGAGCTGGAGATGCTGGACGTGCACGGCGGCCCGCCCCCGCTGGAGGACCTCCAGCCGGTGGCACACGCGCACGACATCGTGAAGCTGATCGACGCGGTGCGCACCGTCCATGTGGCGGAGCCCGTGCGGCGGTACACGGTGGCGCTGGTCGCGGCCACCCGTGACCACCCGGAGCTGCGCCTGGGCGCCTCCCCGCGCGCGACGCTCCACCTGCTGCGGGCGGCGAAGGCGTCGGCGGCGCTGCAAGGCCGGGACTACGCCCTGCCGGACGACGTCCAGGCGCTGGCGGTGCCCGTCCTGGCGCACCGGCTGCTGCCCACCGCCCAGGCCCAGCTGGGGCGGCGGACGGCCGAGCAGGTGGTCGCCGACATCCTGCGGCAGACACCGGTACCCGGCGCCGCCGCGCAGCAGTGGCCGCCCGGCGCCCGGCCGCCGGGTCTGCGGGGGCTGTGATGCCCCGGATGCCCGGGATGCCCGGGGCACCCGGCGCGTCCGCTCCCCCGCCCGGGCCCCCGCCCGTTCCGGGCTCCGCCGGGGAGGCCGCCGCTCCGCGTGCCGGATCCCCGGCGGCCGGTGGCGGCGCCGGGAACGGCGAGCGCGGCGGGCTGCGTTCCGCGCTGGCCGGGCTGACGACGCGCGGCCGGTCGTTCCTGGCCGCCGGTCTGGCCGCCGCCGCGTGCAGTTATGCCCTGGGCCAGGACGACCTGCTGCGGGTCGGGCTGCTGCTGTCCGTGCTGCCCCTGGTCTGCGTCGCGGTGCTGCACCGCACCCGCTACCAGGTCGCGGGCAGCAGGCGGCTGACGCCGGCGCGGGTGCCGGCGGGCGCGGAGGCCCGGGTGGAGCTGCGGGTGGAGAACGTCTCCCGGCTGCCCACGGGGTTGCTGATGCTGCAGGACGGCGTGCCCTACGTGCTGGGGCCGCGGCCCCGGTTCGTCCTGGACCGGGTGGAGCCCGGCGGCCGCCGCGAGGTGTCCTACCGGGTCCGGTCCGATCTGCGCGGCCGCTATCCGCTGGGGCCGCTGCAACTGCGGCTGGGCGACCCGTTCGGGATGTGCGAGCTGGCCCGCGCCTTCAGCGCCCGGGACGTCCTGACCGTGGTACCGCGCACGGACCCGCTGCCACCGGTCCGGCTCACCGGCGAGGCCGCCGGGTACGGCGAGGGGCGGGAGCGTTCGGCGGCGCTGGCCGGCGAGGACGACGTCATCCCCCGCGGCTACCGGCACGGGGACGATCTGCGGCGCGTCCACTGGCGTTCGACCGCCCGCTACGGCGAGCTGATGGTGCGCCGGGAGGAGCAGCCCCAGCAGCCGCGCTGCACCGTCCTGCTGGACACCCGGCGGTGCGCGTACCGTGGCGCCGGCCCGGACTCGGCGTTCGAGTGGGCGGTGTCTGCGGCCGCCTCCGTCTCCGCGCACCTGCGGGAACGGGGCTTCTCCGTACGGTTGCTGACAGACGGGGGCGAGACGTCGCCCGGCTTCGGCGACGCCCCCGACACGGCCGGGCTGATACTGGACACCCTGGCGGTGGTGGACCACTCCGGGGAGCGGGGCCTGACGGGCGCCCACGACGCGCTGCGCGGGGGCCGCGAGGGGCTGCTCGTGGCGCTCTTCGGCGAGCTGGACGAGGAACAGACGGCGGTGGCGAGCCGGATACGGCGCCGCGGCGGCCGGGCGGTGGCCTTCGTGCTGGACACCGTGGCATGGGCGCGGGAGGCGGAGCCGGACACGGCCGCCTTCCAGGAGCGGCTGCGGCTGCTGCGGGAGTCGGGGTGGACGGTGGTCCCGGTCCCGCCCGGGGCGGCACTGCCCGAACTGTGGCGGACGGCGGACCGGCCGCGCGGGGTGACGGCCCCGCCGGTGTCCCCGGGCGGACCCGGCGGCCCACGGCCCGGGAGCGGGAACGTGAGCGGGGCCGGGAGCGGGAACCTGAGCGGCGGATGACGCAGCGGACCGAGGAGCGGTGATGAGCGGACGCGGACGGCTCGCGGTGAGCGGGGTACTGGCCACCCTCCTGGCGGCGTGTTCCCTGCTGCCGCTGGTGGAGCGGGCCGGGTGGCTGCCGCAGACGGCGTTCCTGCTCGCGGCGGTGGCGGGGGCGGGCGCCCTGGCGCGGCGGGCTCCGCTGCCCCGCCCCCTCACGGTCCTCGCCCAGCTGGTCCTGGCCCTGCTGCTGCTGACGTGGACCTTCGCCCGGGGACAGGCCGTGGCCTGGGTGCTGCCGGGCCCCGACGCCTTCCGCGAGTTCGCGATGCTGCTGTCGGAGGGCGGCCAGGATGTCGGGAACTACGCGATACCGGCGCCCCTCACCCCCGGCATCCGGCTGATGCTCGTCGGCGGAGTGCTGGTGATCGGCCTGCTGGTGGACGCCCTCGCGGTGACCTACCGCGCGGCCGCCCCCGCCGGGCTGCCGCTGCTGGCGCTGTACTCGGTGGCCGCCGGGCTGGACCAGGGCGCCTCGCGCTGGCCGTGGTTCCTGCTGGCGGCGGTCGGATATCTCCTGCTCCTGCTGGCGGAGGGCCGGGACCGGCTCTCCCGCTGGGGACGGATCTTCAGCGGCGCCGCCCCCGCGCCCAGCAGGCTGGGGGCCGGACTGGAGACGGGGGGCGGCCGGGCCACCGCGCCGCTGCGCACGGGGCGCCGCATCGGCGCGGTGACGCTGGGCATCGCCGTCCTGCTGCCCGCCGCGCTGCCGTCGCTCGGCGACGGCCTGTTCACCGGGCGGCAGGGTGCCGGGGGCAGCGGCCCCGGCGGGGCCACGATCACCACCGTGAACCCGCTGGTGTCCCTGCAGAACAGCCTCAACCAGCCGGAGAACCAGGAGGTCCTCTCCTACCGCACCAACGCGGAGGACACCGGTGACCTCTATCTGCGCATCGTCGCCCTCGACCAGTTCGACGGCACCTCCTGGAAGTCCTCCGAGCGGCCGATACGGCCCGTGCCCGCCGAACTGCCGCCACCCCCGGGGCTGAGCTCCGAGATCGCGACCACCCGGGTGGAGACCACCGTCTCGGCCTCGGACTCCTACCGGCAGAGCTGGCTGCCGATGCCCTACCCGGCGACCGGGGTGGAGATCGACGGGCGGTGGAGCTTCGAGCCGGAGGGCCGCACGCTGGTCGGCAACCGCCGGCAGACCACCCGCGGAGCCGACTACCGGGTCTCCCACCTGCTGGTGGAGCCGACGGCGGCGCAACTGGCGGCGGCGGGCCCGCCGCCCGAGGACGTACGGCGGGAGTACACCGAGGTGCCCGACTCGCTGCCGGGGGTGGTGGCGAGCACCGCGCGGGAGATCACGGCCGGCGCGGCCACCGACTACGACCGGGCGGTCCGGCTCCAGGACTGGTTCGCGGTGGACGGCGGCTTCGTCTACGACACCCAGGTGGACGCGGGGAGCGGCAGCGCGGCGATCGCCAGGTTCCTGGAGCGCAAGGAGGGCTTCTGCGTCCACTTCTCCTTCTCCATGGCCGCCATGGCCCGGACGCTGGGCATCCCGGCGCGGGTCGCGGTCGGCTTCACCCCGGGCACCCCGAACGCGGACGGGGTCATGTCGGTCGGCCTGCGGGACGCGCACGCCTGGCCGGAGCTGTACTTCGAGGGTGTCGGGTGGGTCCGTTTCGAGCCGACACCCTCGCGGGGCACCGCCCCCGACTACACCGTGCCGGAGACCCCTGCCGACAGCGGCACGGCCCCCGAGGAGCCGGAGCCGGCGGAGTCCGACACGCCCGAGGCGGCACCGTCCGAGCGTGCGGACTGCCCGCCGCAGGAACAGGCCCTCGGCGAGTGCGAGGTGCCGCCGGCCGACGCGGCGGGCGGCACCGGGGGCGGTGGTCCGCCGCTGCGCACCCTGCTGCTCTCCGCCGGGGCGGCACTCCTGCTGCTGGGGCTGCCCCTGCTGCCCGCCGTGTGGCGGTCCCGGACCCGGGCGCGCCGGCTGGCCGCCGCCGAGCGGGAGCCGCGGGGCGTCGCCGGTGAGGGCGGTGAGGACGGTGAGGATCCGCGGATCACCGCGGAGGGGGTGCTGGCGGCCTGGCGGGAGCTGATCGACTCCGCCTGGGACCACGGGTTCCCGCCCGACGACGCGCAGACCCCGCGCCGGGCCGCCGACCGGGTGGTGACCGCCGCGGGTCTGGACGCCGTCACGGCGGAGTCGGTGCGCAGGATCGCCACAGCCGTCGAACAGGTGCTGTACGCCCCGGTGCCACGGAGGGTTCCGGGGATCGCCGGGGACGTCCGTCGGGTGCGGGCCGCGCTGCACGCCTCGGCCGGGCGGGGCGCGCGGCTGCGGGCCCGGTTCGCGCCGCGTTCGGCGGTACGGGTGGTGTGGGCCCTCTCCCGCCGCCGGGTGGCGCTGGCGGAGCGGTGGCACACCGCGCGCCGGGCGGCGGCGGTGCGCCTCGCCCGCCGTGTCCCGGGCCGTCAGCAGGGCTGAGCGGGCCGGACCGGGCACGCCTCGGCCAAGCGGGGCACACGGCTGCGCGGGCCCGGTTCGCGCCGCGTTCGGCGGTACGGGCCGAGCGGACCGGGCCGGACCGCACCGCGGGACGCCACGCGCAGGAGTCCCCGGCCCGGCGGGACTCCGGGGGCCTGGCGCCCCGGAGGCCGGAACCCCCGGGGCGTCCCAGGGCCCGGTGCCCGGCGGCGGAGCGTCTTCCCGGCCGAGGCTCCGGCCGCGTGGCGCGGCTGCCGTGGCTCCCGTCCGCTCGAAGAGATCACCTGCCGCCCCGCGCTCGGCGCGGGCCGGGACGGGCCGAGGGCCGCCGTGCGCGCGGGCGCCGGACGGGCCGGGCCCGAGCGGACGGACAGGAGCGGTTCGCGGGGCGCGCGGTGGGGGCGCCGGTGCAGGTCACCGACCCGGCGTCACGGCCGGCGGCTCACGGCTCACGGCTCACGGCTCACGGCTCACGGCTCACGGCTCACGGGAACGCCTACCGCGTTCGGCGGCGGCGTGCCGGGCCGGGTTGCGCGGGGCCGAGGGCCGGTCACCCCCGGTGCACCGTCACCGGCCGGGCACGACGCGAGGGGTGGTCTCAGCCTGAGACCACCCCTCGTGCCTGCTGCCGGTACCGGGCGGGAGCGCGCCGTACCGGCCGGTGGGCCGGTGCCGCGCGCTCCGGGGAGCACTACCCCGTTTCGTCGCGCCGGCGCTGCCAGCGCTCCTCGATCCGGTTCATCATCGAGCGGCGCTGTCTGCCCTGTTTGCGGCCCTCCGGGCCGACCGGGGCCGCCGGCTGCTGCTCACCCGGCTTGGGGGCCTTGCGCCAGCCGGTGACGGCGAGAGCCGCGCACCCGAGCATGACGAGGAACCCCACGACACTGATCCAGATCTGCTGGGCGACCATGCCCGCCATGAGGAGCGCGATACCCACCAGAAAACCCGCGACCGCTTGGTACACCCGG
This sequence comes from Streptomyces zingiberis, assembly GCF_012034935.1. Classification (GTDB taxonomy): domain Bacteria; phylum Actinomycetota; class Actinomycetes; order Streptomycetales; family Streptomycetaceae; genus Streptomyces; species Streptomyces zingiberis. Next base: position 53,451 of record NZ_JAATEN010000014.1, on the reverse strand, counting down.
CGGCGGGTGTACGTGCGCAGCCCGCTTCCATCAAGCGCTGTCGCGAACTTGGGATCTTCGGCGTACAGCGCTCGCTCCATCTGCTCGAGCATGCGCTGCTCGTGCTCCGAGAGCGGCACGGAGTCCTCCTACTCGTCGGTCGCGGGGAGCGACCGGGTGCGACGCTTTCAGGATAGGCAGGGACGCGCCCCCGGGAAACCCGCCCCTCGCGCACGTTCCTCGGACGGACAACGCGCCGACGGGAAGATTCCGGGCGGCTCTCCCCTGCTGCCCGTCCGGCGATGCCGACCGTGTTCCCTCGATCATACGGGGCAATGCGTCCGATTGGGTGAGGCTGTGGCTCAGAGCATGCGCCGGACGGAGCCGGGCGACTCCGGACGGTAGGTCGTACGGGGTCAGCCGGATTCGCGTTCAGCCAGCACGTGCAACTGGGTGGCGACCGCGCGGAAGGCGGGGACCTCGGCGGCGGCCGCCTCCAGCCGGAGCAGCGCCTCCACGGCCCCGGGCTCCCCGTCGACCAGGGCGCCGGGCACGAGGTCGGCGAAGACCCGTACGCCGTGCACCGCCTCCACGGTGAGCCCCTCGCCGGTGACGAGCTCCGTCAGCTGTTCCGGGGAGAACCGCCGGGGCACCGGGTCACCCTCGCCCCAGCGGCCGTGCGGGTCACCGAGGGCCTGCCGCGCCTCGGCGAAGTGCCCGGCGAGAGCGCGGGCGAGCACGGCGCCCCCGAGCCCGGCCGCGAGCACGCTGAGCGTGCCGGACGGCCGGAGCGCGGCCACCGCGTTGCGGACGCCCTCCGCCGGGTCGTCGACGTACTCCAGCACGCCGTGGCAGAGGACGGCGTCGAAACCGCCTCGCTCCACCACGTCGAACAGGCCGCGGGCGTCGCCCTGGACGCCGCGCACCCGGTCCGCCACGCCCTCCTCACCGGCGCGCCGCTCCAGCGCGAAGAGGGCGTTGGGGCTGGGATCGACGACGGTGACCCGGTGGCCCAGCCGGGCGACGGGCACCGCGAAGTTGCCCGTGCCGCCCCCGGTGTCCAGCACGTCGAGGACGCGGCCGGCTCCCCCGGCGGTGCCCTCCGCGGCGGTCACGGCCTTCAGCCGGCGGTCGAGTGCCTCCCGGAGGACGTCCCGGACCACGGCGGTTCTCAGTGAGGCTCGGGGGCGCATCGGGTCGGACACGGCGGGCGGCTCCTCGGCGCAGGACCGCCGCGGGCGGCGGTCGCAGTCGGTGCAGGCGGCTCCCACCCTATTGCCTTCCGCCGCTCTCCCCCGCCCGCCTCCCGTCCCGCTCCCCCTGGGCCCCTCGCACTCACTCTCCTCGCAGCACGCAGCAGGCAGCACGCCGTCCGGCCGCACGGCCCTCCTGGCGCCATCGCGCGCCGGCCGCGCCACCCCGCCGGCCGTCCCGCCCCCTCCCGCCGGGTGGGCCCGGCTTCTCCGGCGGACCCCGCCGGCCGCGGACCGCGCGTGCCCGGCGGGCCCCGTCCCCCCGGGGCGGCCCGTGGCCGTGGCGTCCCCGCCCGGGCGGGGACGCTCAGCCGGTGCCGGACCGGGGACGCTCCCCGGGCGCCTCCGCGCGGGCCTGCGGGAGCACCGGCTGGAGGGCCAGCATCCGCTCCACCATGCGGAGGAACAGCCCGGCGTCACGCAGCAGGTCGTCGGCGTCGCGCGGGCCGGCCGCGTCCCGTATGCCGGCCTCCGCGCGGGCCCGCCGGGAGGCACCGGAGGCGAACAGCATGCTCCACTCGGCCAGTTCGGGCGCGACCTCGGGGAGCACCTCCCAGGCGCTGCGGATGCGCTGCCGCCCGCGCGGGGTGGCCTCCGGCCGCCCGTGGACGGCGAGCACGGCGGCAGCGGTGCGCAGGGCGGCGAGGTGGGCGGTGGCGTAGCGCTCGTTCGGCTCGGGGAGGGCGGCGGCCTCCTCCAGCCCGGCACGGGCCTGGGCCAGCATCCCCAGGGCCTCGCGGGGCACCCCGGAACGGCGCACCACCGGGTGGACATCGGCCGGGGAACCCCCGCGCGCGGTGGCGGGGGCGCGGCGCCGGCGCGCTGCGGCGGACGGTGCTGTCGCCATGACGAACCTCCTGTCGTCGCGTAACGGCCGTACGGGCCGTATGCCCACATCGTCGGGCACACCACTGACAATCCGTACTGAGCTGCGGTTTCCGGCTGTTCAGGGGCCCCGTGCCACCCTCCGGGCCCCGCTGCCCGGCCCCGGCCCCGGGCCGCCTCCGCGTTCCCCGCCTCCCCCGACGACCCCGACGACCCCGACGTTCTCGACGTCCCCGACGTCCCGGCCGCTCCTCGCCGCCCGCACCGGCCGGGGGCGGCGGGGGCGTCCCCTCGGGGCGTCCCAGCGGTTCCGTTCCCCGGAGGTCCCGGCCCGGCGGGCACCGTCGCAGCCCTGGTCTCCCCGCCCGCGCACCGCCCGGCCGCCCGGCCGCCCGCCGCCGGAGACCCCCGACCGGCGGCCCGGGCGGGCACGTCCCGGGGACCGGCCGGTCCGGGCGTACCGGGCGTGTTCCGTCCCAGCGCCTCGCCGACCGTGCGGTAACCGGGAGAATCACCCTCATGGAGAACATCCGCAACCGCCGCCGTACCACCCGTTCGAAGCTCTACGACGCGGCGGTGACGCTCATCGCGGAGCAGGGGTTCTCGGCGACCACGGTGGAGGAGATCGCCGAGCGCGCCGGGGTCGCCAAGGGCACCGTCTACTACAACTTCGCCAACAAGACCGAACTCTTCGAGGAGTTACTCCGGCACGGGGTGGGGATGTTCACCGACGCCCTGCGGCGGGCGGCCGAGGAGACCGCCGCGCGGGGCGGGCGCCGGGTGGACGCGCTGGACGCCATGGTCGGCGCCGGCCTGGTGTTCGTCGACCGCTCCCCCGCCTTCACCCGGCTCTACGTGGCGGAGGTGTGGCGCACCAACCGGCCCTGGCGGGACACGCTGCTGGCGTTGCGGCGGCAGAACCTCGCCGTGGTGGAGACGGTGATCCGGGAGGCCGTGGCCGAGGGCGAGCTGAGCCCGGAGACGGACCCGCAGCTCACGGCAGCCGCGCTGGTCGGCATGGTGCTGGTGGCGGCGCTGGACTGGCAGGCGTTCCAGCCGGAGCGGACCCTCGGCGAGGTGCACGCCTCGCTCTCCCGGCTGCTGCCGGGGGCCCTGGGCGGGGAGTTCGCCGCCCGGGCCTGACGGGCCGGGTGCGGCAGAGAAGCGGGGCCGGAGCATCCGGGGCACGGTGCCGCCCCACGGGACGGATGCGTCCCCGGACCCGCGGTCGAGGCCGGAACCCGCGCCACGCCGGGTGGGCACCCCGTGCGGTGGCTCCGCGGCGGTGGCTCCGCGGCGACGGTGCGGACGGAAGGTCACGGTACCGGCGCCGGACGGCGCTTCACCGGGGTGACGGCGGTAGCGGGCGCGGTACGCGCGCTCCGGCCGCCGTTCGGGACCGGACCGCGGCCGCGGAGCCACCGCACGGGGTGCCGGCGCGCGGCGCTGCCCTGGCGTGGCGCGATCCCCCGTCGTACCCCGCCAGGGCAGCGTTCCCCCGTGCCCCCGTACCCGGACGCGGGGATCTCCCCCGCGCCGCCCGGACGAGCTCCCCCGTGGCGCTCCTCCGGGCTTCCCGGGGTGCCGGCCGTTCCGCCGCCCCGTGCCGGCGGTGCCGAACCGGCTCCCCTTCCGTGCCCCTCACTCTTCCGGCTCCGGGGTTCCGGGCCCATCCGCCCGGCTACTCAACCGGCGTCTGGGTACGGCTACTCAGTTCCCCGGCCCGCCGGCGGCCGTCCGGCGCGGGGCGGCCGCCGGGGCCCACCGCCCTGCCCCCGGGCGCCGGCAACTCCCGCGCTGCGGCACACCCCGGGCCGGGGCCGCCCCTCCCGGCAGGTCCCGGCACGGGCCCCGGCGTGCACCAGGTCACACGGCCGTCCGGCCCCCCGGCGGCGGACCCGCCGGTCCCGGCTGGCTAGGGTCTCGGCCATGGCACGGATTGCGGTGATCGGCGCCGGGACGGGCGCGATGGCGGCCGCCGCCCGGCTGGCCGTGGCGGGCCACCGGGTGACGGTGTACGAGCGTTCGGGCACCCACGGGGGCGCCCTCCGCCGCGTCGAGCGGGACGGGTTCGCCTTCGGCACCGGGCCCGGCCTGCTCCATCTGCCCGCCGTCTTCCGGGACCTGTTCCTCAAGACCGGCAAGGAGCCGCTGGAGGCCTGCGTCGGGCTGGAGCGGGTGGAGCCGGCGAGCCGCCACCTGTTCGCCGACGGCACGGACGTCGCCCTGCCCGCCGCCTCCCGCGCCGGGGTCGTCGGGGCGCTGGACGCGGCGCTCGGCGCGGGCGCCGGTGAACGCTGGAGCGCCCTGCTCGGCCGCGCCCGGGAGGCCTGGGAGGTCACCCGCCGGCCGCTGCTGGAGGAGCCGCTGGCGCACGGCGGGGACCGGGCCCCGGTCGAACACGACCCCTACCCGGCCACGGCGGGGCGCGGGCCCGCCCTGCTGCGGCGCGCCCGCCGCCCCCGTACCCTCGCCGGACTCGGCCGGCGCGAGCTGCGGGACCCGCGCCTGTCCGCGCTGCTGGAGAGTCACGCCCTCGCGTACGGCCTCGATCCGCGCACCGCTCCGGCGAGCGCCGCCGTCCTGCCGTATCTGGAACACACCTTCGGCAGCTGGTCCGTGCGCGGCGGGACACGGGCACTGGCGGAAGCGCTCCACGACCGGTGCCGGGCCCGGGGCGTGGCCTTCGTCTTCGGCGCGGAGGTGACCGGGGTCGTGGTGGAGGACGGCCGGGCCACCGGGCTTGCCCTGCGCGACGGCACGCACGTGCCGGCGGACGCCGTCGTCTCCGGCGTGGACGTCCGGCTGCTGCACGGCGCGCTGCTGCCGCCGGGTCAGGCCGGCCCGCCGCCCTCGGCCCACCCCGGTCTCGGCCGGTTCTCGCTGCTGCTGGCCCTGCGCGGGCGGCACCCCGCCGGGACGGCGCACCGCACGGTGGTGCACGCGACCGCCCCCGAGGGTGAACGGGCCGGTCTGGACGGGGACTTCGAGCGGCTGTGCGAGGGGCCGACGGTCGTCGTGGACCGTCCCGGCGATCCCGCGCTGTGCCCGGACGAGGACCACGGGACGGCGGTGCTCACGGTGACCGTGCCCCCGCACGCCGCGAGCCCGGCGGCCCCGGCGGCCGGCCTCGACTGGACCGTCCCGGGCCGGGCGGAGCGTTTCGCCGGTGCCGTGCTCGCGGCCGCCGACGCCGCCGGCCTCGGCCTGGGCGGCCGGGTGCTGTGGCAGGAGACGCACACCCCGGCCGACACCGAGCGGGAGACGGGGGCGCCGGGCGGCTCCGTACCCGGCCCGGCGCTCGCCGGCGCCGGGGGTGCCTTCCTCCGTGCCGGGAACGCGGCCGGTCCGGAGGGGCCCAGGGGGTTGTACCGCGTGGGAGGTTCGGCCCACCCGGGCGGCGGGCTGCCGCACACCGGGATGTCGGGGGCGCTGGTCGCCGGGCTCCTCGTGCACGGGGCCGGCTGGCGCGGCTCGGCCTGACGCCGCCCCACTGCCGGACCGGCCGGGCAGAGAGCCGGACGGGAGGGCGAGAGGAGGAGGCACGGCCGGGACGACGAGCGGCCGGACGGAGCACGGCCGGCCGGGAGGACGGCCCGCGAGGCCGTCGGCAGGGGGCCCGGACGCGGCGGGCGAACGGCGCGCCGCGTGGACGCGGCGGCAACGGCGCCGCGGTCTCCCGGCGCCCGGGCCCGCGGCGCCGGTGGGTCTCAGTAGCGGTACTGCTGTTCGTCGTAGCCGCCGCTGCTGTAGCCGGGCGGCGCCTGGTAGGGGTAGGCCTGCTGGTCCGCCGCGGGGGCGTCCGTCCGGTCGGCGCCGCCGCCCTCCCGCTGCTGCGGCATCCAGACACCGCCGGGCGGCGTGTCGTAGGTCCCCGCGTAGGGGTCGTGGGCGGCGCCGGAGCCGTACGGGCCGGGCCCGCCGGGGTACGGGCCGGTCCCCGGGTACGGTTCGCCGGTCCCCGCGTACCCCTGGCCGTGCCCGTGTTCCTGGCCGCCGGGGTACGGCTCGGACCAGCCGCCGCCCTGCTGGTACCCGTCCCCGGAGTAGCCGTAGCCGCCTTGTTCCTGGCCCGGCCAGGCGGCCTGGGCGGCGGCGGGGCCCGGGGCGTAGCTGCCGTAGCCGTCGTCGTAGCCGGCGTAGGCGTATCCGTCGTGACCGCCCTGGCCGTTCTGGCTGCCCTGGCCGTTCTGCCCGTCGGCGTACCCCTGGTCGCCCCCGGGGTAGCCGTACCCGGCGCCCGCGGTGGCCGCGTAGGCGTCCTCGCCGCGGCCCGGGTCGCCGTAGCGGGTGTCGCCGTAGCGGCCGTACCCGCCGGTGTCCTCGTCGGGCATCGGTTCGGGCCGGTAGAGCGCCGGCTCCGGGGGCTCCCCCGCGCCGGGGACGCCCTGCCGGTCACCGGCGCCGTCTCCGGCGGCCGTGTGCGCCGGGTCTCCGGATCCCTCGGTGACCTCCGAGAACTCCAGGGGCGGCTCGTCCGGGGCGGGGGAGCCCTTGCGGCGCTTGCTCGCGCCGGGCCGGCCGCCGAGCGCCCAGCCGGTGGAGAAGCCGCGGCGGAAGGAGAGGGTCACCAGGGTCTGGCCGGCCGCGAAGGCCAGGGTGCCGACCCCGATGAGCGCCCGCGAGGGGTAGACCAGCACGCCGACGACCACGCACGAGAAGCCGGCGAAGGCCAGCAGCCGCCACCGCAGCCGCGCCTTGTACTGGAGCAGCACCTCACCCAGGAGCCACAGGGCAACGACCCCGAACGCGATGTAGAGGACTGTCCAGCCCATCTGCCGCCCCGCTTCCGCACTGTCCGGCCTTCACCGGGGCCGCTGGTGCAGCCCCAGGTTCTCGTAGATCTCCAGCGTCGCCGTGGAGTGGTTGAGCGTGATGAAGTGCAGGCCGGGAACGCCCTCGTCCGTCAGCCGCGCACACAGCTCCGTGGCGTATTCGATTCCCAAGGAGCGTACAGCGGCGCTGTCGTCCTTGACCGCGAGGATCCTCTCGGCCAGCTCCGGCGGGAAGGCCGCGTTGCTGAGCTGGGCGAATCGCTCGATCTGCCGGACGTTGGTGACCGGCATGATCTCGGGGATGATCGGGGTGTCGCAGCCGGCGGCGGCGACCCGGTCGCGCAGCCGCAGATAGTCCTCCGGGTAGAAGAACATCTGGGTGATGGCGAAGTCGGCGCCCGCCCGGCACTTGTCCACGAAGTGCCGGATGTCGGTGTCCCAGTCCGCCGACCGGGGGTGCATCTCGGGGAAGGCGGCGACGCCCACGCAGAAGTCCCCCGACTCCTTGATGAGTCGGACGAGGTCGGCCGCGTACTCCACGCCCTGGGGGTGCCGCACCCACTCCCCCATCGGGTCGCCGGGCGGGTCGCCGCGGAGGGCGAGCATGTTGCGGATCCCGGCGGCGGCGTAACTGCCGATGACGTTGCGCAGCTCGGCGACGGAGTGGCCCACGGCGGTGAGGTGGCCGACGGGTGTGAGCGTGGTCTCGGTGGCGATGCGCTCGGTGGCGTGCACGGTGCCCTCGCGGGAGGAGCCGCCCGCGCCGTAGGTCACGGAGACGAAGGTGGGCGCGACGGCCTCGATCCGGCGGACGGCGTCCCACAGGGTCCGCTCGCCCTTCGCCGTCCGGGGGGCGAAGAACTCGAACGAGTACGACCGCTCTCCGGAGGCGAGCAGGTCGCGCACGGTGCGGGCGTGGTCCGTCCGGGTGGAGGGCATGCCATGGGCCATACCGGCAGGTTAACCAGGGCGGCGGGGGGACCCCCAGCCCTGTCCAGCAAACGGACAGCGCGTACGGGCGGCCGGGGCCGGGCCCGGGGGCGTGCCGGGGGACGGCCCGGGGGCGGGGGACCGGGCCGGGACGGAGATGCGGGCCCGGGACGGTGATGCGGGACGGCGGACCGGCCCGGTACCGCTCCGCCCGGGGCACCCCCGGATCCCGGACGGGGGCGCGGAACGGCGTTCCGTCCGCGCCGCCGGCCCGGGGAGCCCGGCTCCCGTCAGAGCGGCCGTTCGCGCAGCCTCCGGGCGAGTTCCGCGGCGGCGGCGCCCGGGTCGGGGGCGTCGGTGACGGCGCGGACGACGACGACCCGGCGGGCCCCCGCGTCCAGCACTTCCTCCAGATTGGCCGCGCCGATGCCGCCGATGGCGAACCACGGGCGGTCGGTGCCGAGGGCGGCGGCCCGGCGCACGAGGTCCACGCCGGCGGCCTCCCGGCCCGGCTTGGTGGGCGTGGGCCAGCAGGGGCCCACGCAGAAGTAGTCCACCCCCGGTTCGTCGGCCGCCGCGGCGGCCTGCGCCGCGGAGTGGGTGGAGCGGCCGATCAGCGGCCCGTCGCCGAGCACCGCGCGGGCGGCGGGCACCGGCAGGTCGCCCTGGCCGAGGTGGAGCACACCGGCGCCGGCGGCGTGGGCCACGTCGGCGCGGTCGTTGACCGCCAGCAGCTTGCCGTGGCGGCGGCACACCTCGGCCATCAGCTCCAGGTGCTCCAGCTCCTCGCGGGCCTCGATGCCCTTCTCGCGGAGCTGCACGATGTCGACCCCGGCGGAGAGCACCTCCTCCAGGAAGGCGAGCAGGTCGCCCTGGCGGCCGCGGGCGTCGGTGCAGAGGTAGAGCCGGGCGTCGGCGAGGAGCGCGGCGGCCTCGGAGCGGGCCATGGGTCCCCCGTTTCGGCGGTGCGCGGGACCGGGGGCCGGGCCGGGAGGTACCGGGCCCGGCCCCCGGCCCGCGCACCGCGGGTCGTTCGGACGGTTCGGGTGGAGCGGCGGCGCGCCCCGGTCAGACGGCGAGCGCCTGGGCCCGGCGCTTCACCTCCGTGCCGCGGTTCTCGCTCAGCGCCTGGGCCGGGGTGCCCGGCAGGGTCGGGTCCGGAGTGAAGAGCCACTCCAGCATCTCCTCGTCGGTGAAGCCGTCGTCCCGCAGGAGCGTGAGGGTGCCGGCGAGGCCCTTCGTCACCCGGCCGTCGCCGATGAAGACGGCCGGCACCATGAGCACCCGGTTCTCACCGCGGCGCACCGCGATCAGCTGGCCCTCCTTGACGAGCTGCCGGACGCGCGTCACCTCCACCTCGAGGCGTTCGGCGACGTCGGGGAGGGTGAGCCAGTCGGAAACGAGCGCATCGGTCTTCGTGTCAATCTCGGTCACGGGACAAGCCTGCCATCCGGGACCGACAAGCAGGAAGCGCGGCACCGCCGGGTGGGCGGCGGAGCCGCTCAGACGGCGGCGGACTTCAGCGGCACGGACGGGTCGGCGGCCCGTTCCGGGTCGAGCCGCGCCCCGCGGGCGATCAGCCGCCGCCCCTGGGCCACGTCGCGCGGGCGGCCCACGGCGAGCAGCGCGGTGAGCACCCCGTCGCGCAGCCAGCACACGGTCCATCCCCCCGGCCGGGACGCGGACCCGCCCGGCTCGTCCGGGGAGCCGGACGGCGCGGCGGGCCCGCCGCGCCACAGCAGCCGTTCACCGCCCGTGCGGTGCCCCGCGTACTGAAGGAAGCGGCCGAACTGCTCGGACCAGAAGTACGGCACCGGGTCGTAGGCGGGGGTGGCGGCGGGCCCGCGCACGATGTGGGCGGCCACGGTCGCGGGCGCCTGGGCGGCGTTGTCCCAGTGGTGGACCAGCAGCCGCTCGCCGTAACGGGCGGAGGGGAAGGAGGCGCAGTCACCGGCCGCGTAGACGTCCGGCAGCGACGTGCGCAGCCGCTCGTCGGCGCTCACCGAGCCGTCCGGGGCCAGGTCGACGCCGGATCCGGCGAGCCAGCCCGTGGCGGGCCGGGCGCCGATGCCGACCACGACGGCGTCCGCGCGCAGCCGGGTCCCGTCGCCGAGGAGGACGGCGCCGGGCTCGACGGCCGCGACGCGGGCGCCGGTGAGCAGGCGGGCGCCAGCCTCTTCGTACCAGTCGGCCATGGGCGCGGCGACCTCGGCGGGGAGGGCGCCGGCCAGCGGCTGGGCCGCGGCCTCCACGACCGTGACGGGGCAGCCGGCCTCGCGGGCCGCCGTGGTGACCTCGGCGCCGATCCAGCCCGCGCCGACGACGACGATCTCCCGGCGCTCCGCGAGCACGGGGCGCAGCCCCTCGGCGTCGTCCAGGGTGCGCAGCACGTGCACCCCGGGCGCGCCGGCGCTGCCGGGCAGGTCGATCGGATCGGCGCCGGTGGCGAGGACGAGGTGGTCGTAGCGGAGGGCGGCGGGCCCGCCGTGGCCCGGGGGCGGGCCTGCGGGGCCGTCATAACCTGGCGTTATGTCGGGGCCTGGGGGGCCGTCAGGAGCAGCGCGCCCCGCGGGGTCTGCGGGACCGTCATGGCCGTCCGCCGGGCTGTCACCGGCTCCGCCCATGCCCCCGGGTGCCCCCGCGGGGGCGGTGACGACCAGCCGCTCCGCGGGGCGCAGCGCCGTCACGGTCCGTCCGAGCAGCAGTTCGACGCCGAGGGCGGCGAGATCGATGCCGAGCTCCGTCGTCTTCGCCGGGCCGGCGGGGCCGCCGGGGGCGGGGGGCAGCAGCGCGGCCTTGGAGAGCGGCGGCCGGTCGTACGGGGGGTGGCGTTCGGCGCCGATCAGGGTGATGGCGCCCGTCCAGCCCTCCGCACGGAGCGCCTGCGCGGTCCGCGCCCCCGCCATGCCCGCCCCGACGATCACGACCCGCCGCGTTGTCCGTCCGTCCTCGCTCACCCGGCCACTGTAGAACGGCGGCCGGCGGGGCCGGACGGTCCCGTGGTCCTCACGGCCTCCGCCAAGGGGCCGGGGCCGTGCCCGGCGGGGCAGCCGTGACCCCGCCGGGCGCTCCCGCCACCGGGTCACTCCAGGCTCACCACCCGCCGGTGCGGAGGGGCAGTGCGGGACGGTCGCCGCGGTGCCCGTCGTGGCCGCCCCTCATGGCGCTCCCGGGCCCCATCCTTCCGCGCCCCGGGCAGGAAGACCGGGGCCGCGCGGCCCGGGAGGGGCGGGTACGGAGAACGGGGCGCGGAGCGGTGCCGCAAGGCCCGGCGGGACGGCCGTGGCCGGTCACCACGGCGAGGGCCCGGGCGGGAGAGGCCCGGCCCGCGGGCGCGGCCAGGGGTCCGGCGAGGTCCCAGCCGGGGTCCCGGCCGGGGTCTCAGCCGGAGGTCACGGGCTCCGTCCCGGCGGACGGTCCGGCGGCGGGCTCCTCGACCACGCTGGTGCCGCTGCCGGGCCGGGACTCCCAGCGCCAGCGCTCGTGCAACCGCAGCCGCCCGTCCGGGAGTTCCTCGACGGTGGACGCACAGTGGCCGGACGCCGTGGCGCCGTCCCGGGTGAGCTGGACGTAGCGGAAGTCGAGCCGGTCGCCGTCGCGGGTGCCGACGAGGTGGCCGCGGACGACGTCACCGCCCTCGTATCCGGCCCAGATCCGGCCGTCCGCCTCGTGGTAGGCGAACCGGGTGCCGGTGCCGACCTGCCCGGGCGCCTGATCCGCGACCGGGACCAGGATCCGTCCCTCCAGTGACCCTGCCATGCGCTGTTCTCCCTCGTCCGTGCCGTTGCCGGTGTTCCTGCCGTTGCCTGTGCTCCTGCCGCTGCCGCCACCGGGCTCGCAGGGCTGTGGTGCCGTGCTCGCGTTCCGCCCGCCGATTCCGCCGCGAGAGGCCGGGACACCGGCGGAGACAGCGGCGGAGACAGCGGGCACGGGCGGACGCAAGGGAAGCCGTGGGCGCCGGCGAACACCGCGGAATCCCGGGTTCCGGAACTCCGCCCCGCAGCCTACGGCGACCCCGTGTGCCCCGGACGGCCCGCCCCGGAGACCCCCGCCGTGCCCGGGGCGGGCGGGTTGCCCACAGGCTTTACAGCCGTCGCCGCCGCGGCGTTAGGGTGGGGGACAGATCACTCGCGGGAGCCCGGAACGGACCGGGCTGAGAGGGAGGCCGGCCCGCCTCCGACCGTAGGAACCTGCTCCGGGTCATGCCGGCGAAGGGAGGAGCTGGACACTCGTGCACACATTCCCCGACACCCCGGCCACCAGGGGTGGCCCGCCCGGGGCGGGCGGCCCGGGCGGCAGCACCCCGGGCGCCTCCGGCGACCCGGGCAGCGCCGCGCATTCCGGTACCGGGGAGGCCTCCGGGCACCCGGCTGCCGCCTCACCCTCGCCCTCCGGCTCCGCCCGCGCGGACGGCGGCCCCGGCGGCGGCCCACCCGGCGCCTCCGGCCCCCGCGCCCTCCCCGATGCCTCAGGCGCCCCCGGTACCTCGGACTCCCCCGGTGCCTCGGGCACTCCCGGTGTCCCCGCCTCCCCGGACGTCCTGGTGATCGGCGGCGGGATCATCGGCCTGGTCACCGCCTGGCGCGCGGCCGGGCGCGGGCTGCGGGTCGCCCTCGCCGACCCCGAACCGGGCGGCGGGGCGGCCCGGGTGGCGGCGGGGATGCTGGCCGCCGTCACCGAGCTGCACCACGGCGAGCAGACGCTGCTCGGCCTCAACCTGGCCTCCGCCGCCCGCTATCCGGCGTTCGCGGCCGAGCTGGCGGAGGCGAGCGGCCAGGACATCGGCTACCGGGCCTGCGGCACCCTCGCCGTCGCCCTGGACGCCGACGACCGCGCGCATCTGCGGGAACTCCACGCCCTGCAACAGGCGTCGGGGCTGGACGCGCAGTGGCTGACGGGGCGTGAGTGCCGGCGCCTGGAGCCCATGCTCGCCGCGGGTGTGCGCGGAGGGCTGCGGGTGGACGGCGACCACCAGTGCGACCCCCGCCGTCTCGCGGCGGCCCTCCTCCTCGCCTGTGAACGCGCCGGGGTGTTCTTCCACCGGCAGCGCGCCGAGCGGCTGACCGTGTCCGGTGGGGCCGGGGGCGAGGCGCGTGGCGCCGTCCTCGCCGACGGCTCCCGGATCGCCGCGGCCGCCACCGTGCTGGCGGCCGGGAGCTGGAGCGGCCGGCTGGCGGGGGTGCCCCCGGAGGCGCTGCCGCCGGTGCGCCCGGTGAAGGGGCAGGTGCTGCGGCTCCGGATGCCGGAGCGGTACGCGCCGTTCCTCTCCCGCACCGTCCGGGCGGTGGTCCGCGGCGGGCAGGTCTACCTGGTGCCCCGGGAGAACGGCGAGCTGGTGATCGGGGCGACCAGCGAGGAACTGGGCTGGGACACCACGGTCACGGCGGGCGGCGTCTACGAACTGCTGCGCGACGCGCACGAGCTGGTCCCGGGCCTGACCGAACTGCCGCTCACCGAGACCCGTGCGGGCCTGCGCCCCTGCTCGCCGGACAACGCGCCGCTGCTCGGCCCGTCCGCGCTGCCCGGCCTGCACCTCGCCACCGGCCACCACCGCAACGGTGTGCTCCTCACCCCCGTCACCGGGGACGCCCTGGCCGAGGCGCTGACCACCGGTGAGCTGCCGGCGGAGGCCCGGGCCTTCTCCGCGCTGCGGTTCGCTCCCGGCGGTGGTGCCGTCCCGGACCCCGGCGGCCCCGGCCGCCCTGACAGTCCCGGCAGCCCCGCCCGTCCCGGCGGCCCCGGCCCCTCCGCACGACAGGAGCAGCCCGTATGACCGCCCCCGCCGCCCCCACGGGCCCGACCGTCTCCGTCAACGGCACGCCGCGCCCGCTGGACGCCGGGACCACGCTGGACGCGCTGGTCGCGGAGTACACCCGGGCGGAGAGGGGGGTCGCCGCCGCCGTCAACGAGACGGTCGTACCGCGCGGCGCCTGGTCCACCACCCGGCTCGGCGCGGGTGACCGGGTGGAGATCCTCACCGCCGTCCAGGGAGGCTGAACGATGACCGGCACCCCCGTCCACGAGGCCGACGGCAGCCACGGCACCTCCGGCACCACCCGGGCCCCCGGCGATCCCGGGGCTCACACCGGGCACGACAGCCGCCCCGTCCAGGGCGCTCACGACCCGGCGCCCCGCGGGGCCGCCGCTGCCGCGCCGGACGCGGATCCCGCCGCCGACCCGCTGGTGATCGCCGGGGTCCCGTTCGCCTCCCGGCTGATCATGGGCACGGGCGGCGCCCCCAGCCTGGACGTCCTGGAGCGTGCCCTGGTGGCCTCCGGCACGGAGCTGACCACCGTCGCCATGCGGCGGCTGGACCCCACCGTGCAGGGCTCCGTCCTCTCCGTGCTGGAGCGGCTGGGCATCCGGCCGCTGCCGAACACCGCGGGCTGCTTCACCGCCGGGGAGGCCGTCCTCACCGCCCGGCTGGCCCGCGAGGCGCTCGGCACCGACTGGATCAAGCTGGAGGTCGTCGCCGACGAGCGGACCCTGCTGCCCGACCCGGTCGAACTGCTGGACGCCGCCGAGACCCTGGTGGACGACGGCTTCACCGTCCTGCCCTACACCGGCGACGACCCGGTGCTCGCCCGCCGGCTGGAGGAGGCCGGCTGCGCGGCGATCATGCCGCTGGGCTCCCCCATCGGCTCCGGCCTCGGCATCCGCAACCCGCACAACTTCCAGCTCATCACCGAGCGGGCCACCGTCCCCGTGATTCTCGACGCGGGCGCCGGCACGGCCTCCGACGCCGCCCTCGCCATGGAGCTGGGCTGCGGCGCGGTCATGCTGGCCTCGGCGGTGACCCGCGCGCGGGAGCCGGTGCTCATGGCACACGCCATGCGGCACGCCGTGGCCGCGGGCCGGCTGGCGCACCGCGCGGGCCGCATACCGCGCCGTCACTTCGCGGAGGCGTCCTCCCCGGTGGAGGGGCGCGCGGAGCTGGATCCCGAGCGGCCCGCCTTCGGCTGAGGCCCGGCGTGCCGGGGCTGTCACCGCCGGCGAACCCCGCCCTGTGACGGTCCTCACCTGTGAGGGACACCACTCCCCCCGGCCGCGGGCCGCGCTCCGGCCGCGGGCCGCCACCCCGGCCGCCCCTCCCGGACGGTCCGGCGCCCCCTCACCCCCCGTCACCTTCCGGGCTCCGTGCGGTACGGGCCGCGGCCGTGCCGTCCCGGCGCGCCGCGCCCGGCTCGTAGACTCGCCGTGTGGATACGACCCTGCGGGACCCCTCCTCCGGCCCGCGCCGGGAGGACCCCCTGGCCGGGCAGGTGCTCGACGGCCGGTACCGGATCGACGCGCGCATCGCCGCCGGCGGCATGGCCACCGTCTACCGGGGCCTCGACACCCGGCTCGACCGGGTGATCGCGCTGAAGGTGATGCACCCCGGGCTGGCGGCCGACGCCGCCTTCGTCGAGCGCTTCATCCGCGAGGCGAAGGCCGTGGCGCGGCTGGACCACCCCAATGTCGTCGGCGTGTACGACCAGGGCGCCGACGGCGGTCATGTCTTCCTCGCCATGGAGTACGTCGCCGGCTGCACCCTGCGGGACGTGCTGCGCGAGCGGGGCGCCCTGCAACCGCGGGCCGCGCTGGACGTCCTGGAGCCGATCGCCGCCGCGCTGGGCGCCGCCCACCTCGGCGGTCTGGTCCACCGCGACATGAAGCCCGAGAACGTCCTCATCGGTGACGACGGCCGGGTCAAGGTGGCCGACTTCGGGCTGGTCCGGGCCGTGGACACGGACACCACCGCCTCCCCCGGGACGCTGCTCGGCACCGTCTCCTACCTCGCGCCCGAGCAGATCGAGCACGGCACGGCCGACCCCCGGGTGGACGTCTACGCCTGCGGCATCATGCTGTACGAGATGCTGACCGGCACCAAGCCGCACAGCGGCGGCAGCGCCGCGCAAGTGCTCTACCAGCACCTCCACGAGGACGTCCCGGCGCCCTCCGCCACCGTCCCCGGCCTGGCGCCCGGCCTGGACCGGCTGGTGCGCGAGGCCACGGCGCGCGCCCCCGGGGAGCGCCCGGAGGACGCAGCGACGCTGCTCGCGCTGGCGCGCGAGGTGCGCGGCCGGCTCACCGCGGCGGAGCTGGACGCGGTGCCGCCGCGCGCGGCGACCCCGGCGGCCTCCGGCAGCGAGAACCGGACGAGCGTCCTGCCCCGGCACCGAGCCCCGCAGGGCGCCCCTCCGCCGTCCCCGGCCCGGCCGTACGGCGAGGGCGCGAGCGGCCCGCGGGGTCACGGCGGCGGCCGGGGCGCGCACGGTGTCACGGCGCTCGGCCAGGACGGCCTGGAGCGCACCAGCGTGCTGGACGTCGAGCCGGAGCCCCCGGACGGACCGCACGGGCCCGGCGGCCCGCCGGCCGCCCGGCGCCGGGCGTTCCGCCGCCGCCCGTTGCAGCTCACCGTCGCCGTCCTGCTGGCCCTGGTGGCGGCCGTGGGCGTCTGGTACATCAACTCGGGCCAGTTCACGCGGGTCCCGGGCGTCCTGGGCGAGCCCCGCGCGGCGGCGGAGCGGACGCTCCAGGAGGCGGGCCTGAAGGTCCGGGTCGAGCAGGGCTTCAGCGACGTGGTCGAACGCGGCCGGGTGATCAGCACCGATCCGGGCCGGGGGGAGCGCATCCGCGACCGGGGCACCGTCACCCTCCGTGTCTCCAAGGGCCCGGACGTGGTGGAGATCCCCGACCTGCGCGGGGTGCCGCTGGCCCAGGCCCGGGAACGGCTCAGGGAGCTGGGCCTGGTGCCCGGGGTGGTGGACGAGCGCTTCGACGACACCGTCGCCCGGGGCTCCGTGATCTCCACCAACCCGGAGAGCGGCAGCCGGCGCAAGCCCGACTCGGCGGTGGCGCTCACCGTCTCCCAGGGCGAGCCGGTCGACGCACCCGATGTCACCGGCGAGGCCGAGGCCGACGCCCGGCAGGAGCTGGAGGACGCGGGCCTGAAGGTGAAGATCGCCGCCAAGCGGGTCTTCTCCGACGAGGACGCGGGCACGGTCGCCGAGCAGTCCCCCGCCGGGGGCAGCACCCTCGCCGAGGGCGACACCGTCACCCTCACCCTCTCCAAGGGCCCGGAGACGGTCACGGTGCCGGACGTCGAGGGCCGGCAACTGAGCGACGCGCGGCGCGAGCTGGAGGACCTGGGCTTCACCGTGAAGGTGAGCCGGTTCTTCTTCGGTGACACCGTGTTCGACCAGTCGGTGGACGGGGGCGAGGAGGCCCCCAAGGGCTCCGAGATCACTCTCCGGGTGCGGTAGCCCGCCCTCCCGGTACGGCTGCCGGCCCCCGCCGCCGGGCGGGACAGGGGGCGCACGGGGCCCGGCAGGGCGGGACCGCGGGGCGCGCAGGACCGGCCGCGGGGCCCCCGGGGCCGCCTGGCACCCTGGACGGGTGACTCCCCCGCACGCCCCCGCCCCGGTCCGCACCCCCGCCCGCGCCCGCAACCCGGTCGGCAGCCATGTCCGCGTGGCCGGCGGCCTGGCCGCCAAGGGCCTCCCCTACGCCCGGGAGATCGGCGCCGAGACCGTACAGGTGTTCGTCGCCAATCCACGCGGCTGGGCGACGCCGACGGGGGTTCCCGCGCAGGACGAGGCGTTCCGGGCCGCCTGCGCAGCCGAGGCGCTCCCGGCCTACGTCCACGCGCCCTACCTGATCAACTTCGGCTCCCACACGCCGGCCACGGCCGAGCGGTCCGCCGCGTCACTGCGCCACTCGCTCCGCCGGGGCCGCGAGATCGGCGCACTCGGCGTGGTGGTGCACACCGGCTCGGCCACCGGGGGCCGGGACCGGGCCGCCGCGCTGGCGCAGGTACGGACGTGGATGCTGCCGCTGCTGGACGAGCTGACGCGGGACGACGACCCGTGGCTGCTGCTGGAGCCGACCGCCGGCCAGGGCGCCTCGCTCTGCGCGCTCGCCGGGGAGCTGGGCCCGTACTTCGACGCCCTGGACCACCACCCGCGGCTGGGCGTCTGCCTGGACACCTGCCACGCCTTCGCCGCCGGGCACGACCTGGCGGCCCCCGGCGGCACCAAGGCGCTGCTGGACGAGCTGGTCGGCACGGTCGGCCCGGGCCGGCTGCGGCTGATCCACGCCAACGACTCCCAGGACGTCACCGGCGCCCACAAGGACCGCCACGCGAACATCGGCCGGGGTCACATCGGCGCCGAGCCCTTCCGCGAGCTGTTCACCCACCCGGCCACCGAGGGCGTCCCCCTCGTCATCGAGACACCCGGCGGCCAGGAGGGCCACGCCACGGACGTGGCCCTGCTGAAGACGTTGCGGGACGGCACCACCCGGCCGCCCGCGGCCGGCCCGGGTCACAGCTCCGGGCCGTCCCCCGGTTCCTCCTGGTAGGAGAAGCGCTGCTCGCGCCAGGGGTCGCCGAGGTTGTGGTAGCCCCGCTCCTCCCAGAAGCCGCGGCGGTCCGCCGTCATGTACTCGATGCCGCGGAGCCACTTCGGCCCCTTCCAGCCGTAGAGCCGCGGGACGACCAGCCGCAGCGGGAAGCCGTGCTCGGCGGTGAGCGGCTCGCCGTCCCGGTGAGTGGCGAGGACGGTGCTCTCGGAGGCGAAGTCCGCCAGCCGCATGTTGGCGCTGTAGCCGTACTCCGCCCAGGCCATGACGTGGGTGACGCCGGGCGCGGGCGGGACCAGCTCCAGCAGCGTCCGGGCCGCGACCCCGCCCCACTCGGCGTCCCGCAGGGAGTACTTCGTGACGCAGTGGAGGCCGGCGACGACCGTCGTGTAGGGCAGCGCCGAGAACTCCTCGTGGTTCCAGCGGTCCCGGCCACCGGTCTCGGCCAGGGCCCCGAAGACCCGGAACTCCCAGCGCTCGGGTCTGAACTTCGGCACCGGCCCGTAGTGGGTGACGGGCCAGCCCTTCTGCGGGCGCTGGCCGGGAGGAAGGACCGACTGCTCCCCTTCGCGGCTTTCCGGCTGACCCATGGGGTCCATGGTGACAGACCTCCTACGGAACGTGTGACCGGGGGAGACCGGCATGGGCCGAAATCCGTCGAATACCGCTCAAGCGGGGTCAACTGGGTCAGAATGCCCGAGCGGGCGGGGGCGCGGCCACCCGGCGGACGCCCCACGGCCCCGCCCCGGTCCGCACCCGCGCGCCGGGCCCGACGTACCCGCCCCGGCCCGCCCTCCCCCGGCGCCCGACGCCGGCCGATCCCACCGAAGGAGCCACACCGATGCAGGGCGACCCCGAGATCATCGAGATCCTCAACGAGCAGCTCACCGCCGAGCTGACCGCCACCAACCAGTACTTCCTGCACGCCAAGAAGCAGGAGCACAACGGCTGGGTGAAGCTCGCCGCCTACACCCGCTCCGAGTCCTTCGACGAGATGCGCCACGCCGAGGTGCTGACCGACCGCATCCTCTTCCTCGAAGGGCTGCCCAACTACCAGCGGCTCTTCCACGTCCGGGTCGGCGAGACCATCGGCGAGATGTTCCGCGCCGACCGGGAGGTGGAGGTGGAGGCCATCGACCGGCTGCGGCGCGGCATCGAGGTCATGCGCGCCAAGGGCGACATCACCTCGGCCAACATCTTCGAGCGGATCCTCGCCGACGAGGAGAACCACATCGACTACCTGGACACCCAGCTCGACCTGATCGAGAAGCTGACGGAACCGCTCTACCTGGCCCAGCTGATCGAGCCGGCGGAGGAGCGCGGGGAGGCGAGCACGGGCTGAGGCCCGGACCGGGACCGGGTCTCCTGCGCGAGCTGCGCGGCCAGGAGCACCGCGGCGACGGGCACCGGCCGGCGGACACCGCCACCGGCGGCGGGCCCACCGGCCGCCCCGTCCGTGGCTCCCGGCGCGACTCCGGGCGCGGAGACACCGGGCGCCCCGCCTCCCGCCGCCCCCGCGCCCGCGCCCGCAGCGGCCTCCGCCCCGGTCCCGCGGCCGAGCAGCGCCTGGATGCGGCGGACGCAGCCGCCGCAGTCGGTGCCCGCCTTGCAGGCCGAGGCGATCCGGCGCGGGGTGCAGGCCCCGGAGGCCGCGTGCTCACGCACCTGCCGCTCGGTGATCCCGAAGCAAGAGCAGACGTACACGCGGTTCACCTCGTCGCGGGTCGGTGGGGCAGGCGGTCGGGACCGGCGGACGGCCGGCCGTGCGGTCCCGCCGCCCGGGCGCGGGACCGCACCGAAGCGGACCCGGAGCCCGGGAAGTCAGGTAAACCTAACCTTACCTTCGCCTCCGGGCGGCGCAACGCACGAGGGGCGCGGATCGGTGTGATCCGCGCCCCACGGGCGATACTCAGGGCCTCCGCACGGCCCGCTCAGGCCGTCACCGGTCCGGCCGGACCGGCGGCCCGGTGTCCGCTCACTGGTCCCGGTACATCTCCGCGACCAAGAAGGCCAGGTCCAGCGACTGGCTGCGGTTGAGCCGCGGGTCGCAGGCCGTCTCGTACCGCTGGTGGAGATCGTCCACGAAGATCTCGTGGCCGCCGCCGACGCACTCGGTGACGTCGTCCCCGGTCAGCTCGACGTGGATGCCGCCCGGGTGGGTGCCCAGGCCCTTGTGGACCTCGAAGAAGCCCTTGACCTCGTCCAGCACGTCGTCGAAGCGGCGGGTCTTGTGGCCCGAGGCCGCCTCGAAGGTGTTGCCGTGCATCGGGTCACAGGTCCACACGACGCGGGCGCCCGAGGCGGTGACCTTCTCCACCAGCTCCGGCAGCCGGTCGCGCACCTTGTCCGCGCCCATACGGGTGATGAAGGTCAGCCGGCCCGGCTCACGGTCCGGGTCGAGCCGGTCGATCAGCGCGAGGGCGTCCTCCGCCGTGGTGGTCGGGCCGAGCTTCACCCCGACCGGGTTCCGCACCCGCGCGGCGAACTCGATGTGCGCCCCGTCGAGCTGCCGGGTCCGCTCACCGATCCAGACCATGTGCGCGGAGACGTCGTAGAGCCGCCCCGTCCGGGAGTCGGTACGGGTCATCGCCGACTCGTAGTCGAGGATCAGCGCCTCGTGCGAGGAGTAGAACTCGACGGTCTTGAACTCCTCCGGGTCCGCCCCGCAGGCGTTCATGAAGTTGAGCGCCCGGTCGATCTCGCGGGCCAGCGCCTCGTAGCGCTGCCCGGACGGCGAGGACTTCACGAAGTCCTGGTTCCAGGCGTGCACCTGGCGCAGGTCGGCGTAGCCGCCCGTGGTGAAGGCGCGGACGAGGTTCAGCGTCGCGGCGGACGCGTGGTACATCCGCTTCAGCCGCTGCGGGTCCGGGACGCGGGCCGCCTCGGTGAAGTCGAAGCCGTTGACGGAGTCGCCGCGGTAGGTGGGGAGCGTCACGCCGTCCCGCGTCTCGGTCGACTTCGACCGCGGCTTGCTGTACTGGCCGGCGATCCGGCCCACCTTCACCACCGGCACGGAGCCGGCGTAGGTGAGGACCGCCCCCATCTGGAGGAGGGTCTTCAGCTTGTTGCGGATCTGGTCGGCCCCGACGGCGTCGAACGCCTCGGCGCAGTCGCCGCCCTGGAGCAGGAACGCCTCGCCCCGGGCGACCGCGCCGAGCTGGTCCCGCAGCTGGTCGCACTCACCGGCGAAGACCAGCGGAGGATAGGACTCGAGCTCGGCGGTCACCTCGCGCAGAGCCTCGGGGTCGGGCCATTCGGGCTGCTGCGCCGCGGGCAGGTCGCTCCAGGTGTTGTCGGCACCGGCTGGGGATTCAGCGTTCACGGTCACGGCGTCAACCCTACGCCGCCCCGCCGCCCGTCCCGGCGCGCGCCCGGAATCTGAGACGGACTCCACGTCCTCCCCACAACCGGGGTCATACGTTCCGCCGGCCTTCCCCGCCCGGGGGTGACTCCGCGGCGAGTTCGAACCAGACCGTCTTGCCGCCCTCCGGATGCGGGAGCACCCCCCAGGCGTCGGTGATCAGCGCGACGAGGGCGAGCCCCCGCCCGGACTCCTCCTCCGGTCCCGCCGCGCGGGGCGGCGGGGGCAGCGCGGGCGCGCCGTCCCGCACCTCGACGCGCACCCCGGCGGGAAGCCGCCGCTCGACGGTGAGGAGGCACCGCCGGTCCGGGACGTGCCGGGCGACGTTCGCGATCAGCTCGGTGGCGGCCAGCTCCGCCGCGTCGGCCAGCCCGGGGGCGCCCCACAGGTCGAGGCAGGCGCGGACGACGCGGCGCACCAGACGGGGCACGCCGTCGGTGACGGTCAGCGGGGCGCTGTAGCGCTCGGGGTGGTGGCACCAGGGGCGGTACGCGCCGGTGCCGCGCACGGTCACGCCGGCGACCCGAGGAGGTGGAGATGTCGGTTTCACACCCCGGAGCCTGCCCGGCTCTCGCTACTCTCGGCCACAGATCCAGCACAACGTGCCACATCGTTGGCGGTGTTGAGCAGCGACCCACAAGGGGGAACCCCGTGGCCCACGTCCGCGACCTCGACCCGGGCTCGTCCGCCCTGGCCTACTACGGCTCCGAACTGCGCCGCCTGCGGGAGGCCGCCGGCCTCACCCAGAAACAGGTCGGCGACATCATCTACTGCACGGGCTCCCTCGTCGGCCAGATCGAGACGGCGAAGAAACCCCCGACCCGCACCTTCACGGAACGCGCCGACGCGGCACTGGGAGCGGACGGGGCCCTGCTGCGCATCTGGCCGCTGGTGAGCCGAAGCGCCCTGCCGGGCTGGTTCCGGCCCTACGCCGACCTGGAGGCGAAGGCCACGGCCATCTACACGTTCCAGGTCCAGTTGGTGCACGGCCTGCTCCAGACCGAGGACTACGCGCGGGCCGTGCTGGAGGCGGACCGACCGGGCAACCTCGACGAACTGGTAGCCGGCCGAATGGAGCGGCAGCGGATCCTCCATAACGAGAACGCGCCCTTTCTCTGGATGATCATCGGAGAAGGAGTACTGCACCAGGCCATCGGAGGAGGGCCAATCATGCGAAACCAACTGGCTCGGCTGTTGGGTTACCGCAAGCATCCGCGCATCCACGTTCAAGTGCTGCCCTTCATCGCAGGCGCACACGCCGGCTTGCCCGGGTCGTTCAATGTCCTCCATTTCGAGAAACTCCCGAACATCGCCTACACCGAGGACTACGGCCCGGGAAATGTCAGCTTCAACTCCCTTGACGTCTCCCTGCGTTCACACCGCTACGATCTGCTGCAAGCCGCCGCCCTCTCGCTCGAAGACTCGGCGGAGCTGATCGCCGAAGTGATGGAGGATCGATATGGGAAAGATCAAGCCTGACCTGACTCACGCGCAGTGGCGAAAGTCCAGTTACAGCAGTAGCACGGGCGGAGACTGCCTCGAAGCCGCCCCCCTCGACGGCCTCACCTGGCGCAAGTCCAGCCACAGCAGCGACACAGGCGGCGAGTGCATAGAAGTGGCCCCCCTCGGGGGCTTCACCTGGCACAAGTCCACCTACAGCAGCAGCACCGGCGGCGAGTGCGTGGAAGTGGCCGCCCTGAGCGGCACTCCTTGGCGCAAGTCCAGCCACAGCGGAAGCACCGGCGGTGAATGCATAGAAGTCACCGAGGCCCCCGGCGTCGTCGCCGTCCGGGATTCCAAGAATCCGGACGGACCCGCGCTCACCCTCTCCCCCGCCGCCTTCACGACATTCGTCACCGCCGCCGGCGCCGGTCTCTGACCGAACCCGGGCACCGGCACCGGCACCGGCACCGGAAACCGTCCGGCCCCGCCCTCCTCGCCCCGCCTTCAGACCTCGTTCGGCAGGAGCGGCCCCGGCAGGGCGTCCCCGGCGCGGCGGACCAGGGCCGCCGCGATGTCCCGGACCTTGACCTGCGTGCGCTGCGAGACGGTGACGAGAAGCTGGAAGGCGTCCTCCGGGGAGCAGCGCCGCTCGGCCTGGACGATGCCGATGGCCTGGTCGATCACCGCGCGGGAGGTCAGCGCCTCGCGGAGCTGGCCGACCTCCTTCTCCAGGTCCGCGAGGCGGGCGGCTTCCCGCTCCTGGCGCGCCAGGTGTTCCGCGTAGCGGCGCTGGGCGCCGACGGTGTGGGTGCGCGCGGTCGGGGTGTCGGTGCGGCGGTAGGCGTGCTCGACGAGGGCCGGCAGCTCCCGCAGGCCGGTGACGTCCTCGACGTGGTGCAGCAGCACGCCGATCTCGCCGTCCCCGGTGAACACCGGGCTGTTCACCGGGCACCAGTACTTCTCGCGCCAGCCGGTGGGATGGTCAGGGAAGGGGATGTCGTACTTCTGGACGTCCATGGTGTCGGGGGTCCCCCGCTCCAGGACGCGCCGGAGCGAGGCCCGCAGATTGAGGACGCCGTTCGCGCCGGGATCGTTCGGGTTGTCGGGGAACGCCTCGAACATGTACCGGCCGATCAGTTCCTTCCGTTCACGGAAGGTGGCGGTCTCATAGGCCTGGTTGACGTCCCGGATCACCAGATCGGTGTCGAGGACGAGCAGCGGTGCCGTGGTGGCCTGGAAGACGGCTTCGGAGTCCGAACGGAACGGCGTGGCAACGGGGACACGTAGGGACATGGCATGAATTCAACCCCGCTGGAACCACCGGTTGCCTCCGGGTGCCGCTTTCCGGGCCCGTCCGCCCGCGCGGGGGACCGCCCGGGCTCCACATCTCTAAGGGGCGCAACTCCGCGCCGCCGAGGGCCACTTCAACTATTGACGGTGTACGGGCGGGTCCCTACGGTGACCCCACCCCCTTGAGAGCGCTCTCAGAAGGAGTCTCCCCCATGCGCACCCTCCGAAGACTCTCAGCCCTCACCACCGCCGCCGCCCTGACCGCGACCGGCCTCGTGGCGCTCACCGCGCCCGGCGCCGCCGCGGCCACCGTCCCCGTCGGGCGCGGCGGCTACAGCGACACCCGCCCGGCCGGCGCGGCCGGGCCGGAGAACAACGCCGGCGCCCCCGTCAAGCCCAAGGTGACCTCCGCCGCCGCGAACCGGCCGGTGCCCACCAACGACTGGTGGTCCTCCCTGGCCTTCCAGCGCTACCCGGACAACCCGTACTCCGAGAACCTGTACGGCCACCCCCTCACCTACAAGGCGGTCTCCGGCGGGCTGGAGGTCGGCTACCCCACCGCCTCGGCGATCGTCGGCGACGGCCGCCAGTACGAGTTCCCGCACCGCCGGGACCTGACGGTCGGGCTCGACGGGCTCAACTCCCCCGACGCCAAGGCCCACGACTGGAGCGACTGGACCGTCACCCCGCAGTGGTCCGACGGCGCCCGCACCTTCCGCGCCACCCTCGGCCACGGCCTGCCCTTCGTCTACGCGCAGGGCAGTGGCGGCGCCGCGAAGATCTCCACCGCGAGCACGCCGCAGGTCTTCGCCGACGACGGCAACGTCCTGGGCATCACGGTCGCCGGCCACCACTACGCGCTGTTCGCGCCCACCGGCAGCGACTGGACGGTCTCCGGCAGCGACATCCGAGCCGGGCTCGGCTCCAAGGACTACTTCTCGGTGGCCGTGCTGCCCTCCACCGGCGCCCTCGCCACCTACCGGAAGTACGCGTTCAGCTTCGTCACCGGCTCCACGGCGACCTGGGCCTACGACGAGCGGGCCGGCACCACGCGCGCCACCTACGCCCTCACCACCACCGCCAAGGAGGGCACCGAGACCGGCACCCTCCAGGCGCTCTACCGCCACCAGTGGCTGCACACCACCGACGCGCTGACCTCGTACACCTATACCTCGCCGCGCGGCACGATGAAGGTGCGGGAGGGGAAGTCCTTCACCACCGCGCAGAAGGTGACCGGCGTGCTGCCGGGCCTGCCGCGGACCTCCGGCCCGGACAAGGCGCGGCTCACCGGCTATCTCAACGAGGTGGCGAACTCCGCCGACCCGTTCAGCGGCGCCCGGGACACGTACTGGACGGGCAAGGCCCTGGGCAAGCTGGCCCAGCTCGTCCCCATCGCCGACCAGCTCGGCGAGACCGCCGTCCGGGACAAGCTCCTCGGCCTGATCAAGGGGCGGCTGGAGGCGTGGTTCACCGTCGGCGGCGACGCCGAGTTCTCCTACGACCGGGACTGGCGCACCCTCACCGGCTACCCCGCCTCCTACGGCAGTGACAAGGAACTGAACGACCACCACTTCCACTACGGCTACTACGTGATGGCGGCCGCGATCGTCGCCCAGTACGACCGCGGGTGGGCCGCCGACTCCGCCTGGGGCGGCATGGTGAAGATGCTGGTCCGGGACACCGCCAACCCCAGCCGCAGCGACGCGATGTTCCCCTTCCTGCGCGGCTTCGACGTCTACGCCGGGCACAGCTGGGCCGCCGGCCACGCGGGCTTCGCGGCGGGCAACAACCAGGAGTCCTCCTCGGAGTCGGTCAACCTCAGCGCCGGGCTGGTGCTGTGGGGCGCGGCGACCGGCGACACCTCCCTGCGCGACCTCGGCGTCCATCTGCTGACCACCGAGTCGGAAGCGATCGCCCAGTACTGGTTCGACGCCGACGAGCAGGTCTACCCCCGCGACTTCGGCCATGACATCACCGGCATGGTGTGGGGCAGCGGCGCGGCCTACTCCACCTGGTGGACCGCCAACCCGGAGGAGATCCACGGCATCAACGTCCTCCCCGTGACCGGCGGCTCCCTCCACCTGGCCCGCGAGAAGGACGCCATCCGGCGGTCCATCGCCGAGATGGAACGGGAGAACGGCGGCCCGGCCCAGGAGTGGCGGGACATCCTCTGGGAGTTCCAGGCGCTCGCCGACCCGGGGAAGGCCAAGGCCGCCTGGGACGCCACGGGCGGCTCGTACACCCCGGAGGACGGGGAGAGCAAGGCGCACACCTACCACTGGATCGCCACCCTGGACGCCATCGGCGCCCCGGACACCTCGGTGACCGCGGACAGCCCCACCGCCGCCGTCTTCACCAAGGGCTCCACCCGCACCTACACCGCGCACAACTACGCCGACACGGCCCGCACGGTGACCTTCTCCGACGGCGCCACGCTCCAGGTGCCGGCCCGCTCCACGGCCTCGTCGAACGGCACGGTCACCCCCGGGCCCGGCCCGGGGGACCCCACCGACCCGCCGGCCACCGGTGACACCTTCCACCTGCGCCCGAACGGTGTCCTGTCCACCCAGGGCGGCGCCACGGCCACCGACACCATCCCGTCCGCCGACGGGGCCAACCACGACGGCAAGCCGTACAAGCCGCTGGTGTACGAGGTGCGGAACGTCAACGGCACCCTGGTGGCGGGCCGGACCACCGGATTCGTTCTCAAGGTGGACGCGGGCACCAAGGTCGGCCTCGGCCCGCAGCTCCGCGTCTCCTACGACCTGACCGGCGACGGCAGCTTCGACCGCGTCGAGACCTACCGCTACTTCGCCACCGACCCGGTCACCGGCTACGAGGACTACACCGCCGCCCGCTCCGGGCTGCACTCCTCCTCCGGAACCCTGGGCGACCTGCGGGGCGGCACCGTCCGCGCCGAGGTGTGGAACGCCATCGGCAACGCCCCCGCCACCCTCCAGGTCGGCACCGGCTCCACCCTGACCCTCCCCCTCCGGTGACACCCCCGCCCGGCGGCACCTCGTCGCCGCCGGGCCACCGGTGAGCGCGCCCGGGACCCCCGCCGGAAGGCGAGGTGGTCCCGGGCGCGCTCACCTGCCCGCACCGCACAGCACCACAAGGGACAGCAGCACCGCACACCACCGCAGACACCGCACAACACAACACCGCACAGCGCCGCTCCCGCCCTGCCCCGCCGCGCGCCGCGCCGCACCGGGCGCCGCACCGGGCCCGGGAGCGGCCGGTGCCTCCCGTGCCCGGCGGTCAGTCCCCGGGGTCCGGGTCGGCGTCCGGCTCCTCCTCCCCGGCCCGCCACAGCTCCTTGAACCGCCGGACGCGCCGCGCCACCCGGTCCTCGCGCAGCTCCAGGGTCGTCTTGGCGTTGATCCCCGTCAGGTCGGGCTCGACCTCGTAGGACAGCTCGCCGTCGAAGACGATGAAGTCGTTGGTGGTGTCGATCCCGGCCGTCGGCGGCAGTTCCGACAGCGCCAGCACCCGCACCTCGATACCGAGGCCCTTCTGGTGCTCCACCACCTGCAACAGCTCCTCGTCGACCTCCCGCGGGGTGTTGACGATGAACAGCCGGCGGATGCGCACCCCGTGCTCGCGGATGGCGTCCCGCTGGGCACGCAGGTACCGCTGGCCCAGCTCGGTGGGCCAGAAGTCGTCGTCCACGGAGGTGCTGGTGGCGTCGATGGTGGCGGTCGCGCACTGGGTGAGCGTCACGATCCAGTCGTGGTCCTCCCCGTCGTAGTCGGCGTGCTTCTGGTTGAGGTCGGCCATCAGCGTGGCCAGGCGGTGCACCTCCGCCTGCGCGAACGCCTTCATGATGTCCGGGCCCTCGGAGCCGACGGCCGTCGCGTTGCGCACCAGGCGGGTCACCCCGTCGGCGCGCAGCGCGGACCCCTCCACCAGGCCGAACAGCTCGGTGGCCTGGTTGATCTTGGCGAAGCCCTCCGCGACCAGCTCCTTCATCTCGCCGTTGTGCACGGTGAGGCTGTGCTCCACCGCGCCGAGCCGCCGCTCGAAGTCGATCATGTACTGGATGATCATCGCCGCGCCGCCGAGGAAGATGGAGGCGGTGAGCTTCCAGACCTCGGGCTGTTCGGTGGCGTTGGTGAGCGCGTAGGTGAACCCGCCGACGACGGCGGTGATCAGCGTCTTCAGCAGGAACGGCGGTACGCCGTGCTGCTGCGGGGGGCCGAGCCCGGCCGGTGCGCCGGCCGGCGGCCCCTGGGTTCTCGTGGTCGTCGTGGTCATCAGTCGTCCAACTCCCCCGGTCGGGTCTGCGCGGACCCCGAACCCCCGTCAGCGTGCCGTGAGGGCCTCGCGCAGCAACGGAATGGCCTGGAGGGCGAGCTGGTCCCTGATGCGCTGGACCAGCGTCCCCCACTGCCGGGTGAATCCGGGCTCCCGCTCGAGCACCTCCCACAGCGGGGCCAGGGTCGTGTCCACTCGTGCTCTCGGCATCCACAGGTGCAGCAGGTGGTCCACGGCCGGGCGGAGCGCCATCACGGCCTCGTGCCCGTCCGCCGATCCCAGGCGGCTGCGCTCGACCAGCCGGACGAGGGTCGTGAGCAGCCAGTCGTGCAGGGCCAGGTCCTCACAGAGCGACGCGCAGGCGGCCGGGTCGGTGCCCTCCGGCAGCCGCAGCTCCACCGTGCGCAGCCCGTCCTCGGCGAGCGTGAAACGCCCCAGCGACGGCCCCTCGCCGTCCGGGGCGCGCAGCGCGGCCCAGCGCAGCCGGGTGCGCCGGGACTTGAACGGGACACGCTGGTCCAGCAGCGGGTGGCGCTGCACCTCGCCGAGGAGCCGCTCGGCGACGGCGCCCAGGTCCAGCTCGCCGGGGCGGCGGACGTCGGCGAGGACGCCGTCGGCGACGGCGCGCACCGGCAGCCGCCCCAGCGGCTCCACCACCCCCGGCCGCACCAGGTAACTCCCCCACGGGCGGCGCGTGTCGGGCCCGCCGCCGGGGCAGCCGAAGCGGGCCGTGGCCTGGAGCACCCGGCCCTCGGTGAGCACCGCGCGGGCGGTGACGGTGCCGACGGCCCGGATCCTCGCCCCGGTGCCCGTGGGCAGCCGGCAGTCCACACCGGTGAGCAGGTCCGGCGAGACGACGTGGAGATTGGGCCGCTCGGAGACGCGCACCCGCTCCCCGGCGCGGAGCCGCAGCAGGTCCCGCGCGGCGGACGCGGGCAGCGACCGGCCCGTCTGGAGGAGGCAGGTGCGGATCTCCCCGCAGAGCAGCACCGCGGCGGCGGGGTCCCCCGGAACCCGCATCTCAGCCCCCCGCGTAGAAGACATGGGCGACCCGGTCGGCGACCGCCTCGGGGACGGGGACGCCCTCCCGCCCGGAGCGCTCCGCGACCTGGTGCAGCGCCCGCGGGTCGACCTCGACCTGGCCGAGGATCACCCGGACCGCGTGCTCCACCGGCAGGAACCGCGAGGGCAGTACCGAGCACGTCCGGTAGGCCGCGAAGGGCTGCGCCGCCGGGTTGAGCCGGGTCAGCGGCGCCAGGTCGTCCCAGTCGCGGGGGAAGGACCCCTCGGGCGCGGGCCGCGGCACCAGCACCGCCTCCCCGTTGTGGCGCAGCAGCCCCAGCCGGGCGAGCTGCCAGACCGCGGCGAGGAACGGGCAGGACCACGTGCGGCGCTGCTCGCGGTCGTCCCACAGCTCCACGTCCATGAAGACGGAGTGGCGGCGGGCGGCCGTCTCGGTGGGCGGGCGCCAGGACGGCAGGTCGTTCGCCATCGCCTCCAGCCGTTCCACCCCGGGGGTGCGCTCCCCGTTGGCGAGCCAGCCGATCTCCTTGACCGGCGGGCGGGAGCCGTCGCTGCCCGGTGGCGGGGACTCCACCAGCCGGTGCTCCACGGACTCGGCGAGCTGTACCCCGTCCGCGACGGCGCAGGCCGACTCCCGGGCCAGGTAGTCGATGGTCAGCCCGCACCGCTCGGCCTCCGCCAGCAGCATGGGGACCAGCTCGGCGGGTGTGGAGAAGCGGCTGAAGTAGTCGTCGACGAGGAAGCAGGTGGAGATCCGCGGCCGCTTCCCGCTGCCGGCCGGGGCGGCGGCGCGGACGGCGTCCACCCAGGGGCGGACCAGCGTGAAGTGCTCCCGCAGCCGCTCGGGGCCGGCCTCGAAGTCCTCCATGTAGAGGTGGCCGACCTCCAGGGAGAGATGGGAGAGCGGCAGCGACTGGGTGCGGTGCTCGGCCGCCGTCTCCCGGAAGACCGCGTCCGTCACGGCTGCCCCCAGGGCTCGTCCCCGGTGAGCCGCTCGGCGAGCTCCTCCAGCGCCTGAAGCGTCTCCTGGTTGGCGATGCGGCTGGCGAGGACGTCCTCGTCGGTGATGAGCTGCTCACGCCACTGGAGGACGGGTTCCAGCGGGACGGAGCCCAGCAGCCGGGTGTAGCCGATGTCCAGGTCCGCGGCGAGGACCTCGAGGTCCTGGTCGCACTTGCGCATCCAGGCCGACTGGGCGGGCGGCACCTGGGACCAGAGCGGGGACTCGGGGTCGGGCACCGCGGCCCGGACGAACCGGATGGCGCCCCGCAGCCGCTCCTCGTCGTGCCCCCGGGCGACACCGCCGGCGACGATGCCGCGGCCGCCGAAGACCAGCCCGGCGGCCGCGATGACGTGCTGCCGGGTCCAGCGGTGGTAGACCAGCCAGCGGGCCGGGACCGACCGCATCTCGGGCCGCGAGGTGGCCTCCAGGGCGAGGTCGATCGCGTAGCTGCGGCCGGCGCTGAGGTCGACCACGACGACGTCGAACTCGCCGTTCAGCCGCAGGAAGAGGTCCACGCAGCGGCGCAGGGCCTCCCGGCCCACGGTGAACTCGCCGCCGCTGCGGTCCCCGGGCAGCAGCACGAGGCTGCCGGCGCCGGCGGGCCGGTGGCGCAGCACCTCGTGCTCCGTCTCCGCCCAGACGTCGATCCGGACGGGCTCGGTGTTCCGGCCCTGGAGGTGGGAGTGGAGGCCCCCCTCCGCGACGCCCCGGACCGCGCCGGGCACGTCGAAGACGGCGGCGGCGGTGGGCGAGCCGAAGTCGAAGTCGAGGTAGCAGACGTCGTCCCCGGCGAGGGCCCGGCGGTAGGCCAGGTTCGCGCTGGTGACGGAGCGGCCGGTGCCTCCTTTGTCGGAGGCCGCGAAGACGATCACCGGTCACACTCCCCGGGAGGCGGTACGCCGGGCCAGGGCCAGGGCGTCGAGCTGGCCGAGCACGTCCAGCGTCAGGGCGCAGGAGGTGCCCGGCTGTTCGTCGAGCACCTGGCGGGCCCGCTGGAGTTTCACCTCGACGCCCTTGAGCGCCATGCCGCGCGACCCCTCGGCGGTGGAGGTGGGTTCGAGCTGCTCGTTGCCGAGCAGATGGGTGGCCTCGCTGAGCAGGTCCCGGGCGACGACGGTGAGCTGGGAACTGCGGATCGGCGGCTGGGTGTAGAGCTGCCGGGCGGCCACCATGCACTCGGTGACGCGCTCGGTGACGCTCCAGGAGAGCGGCCAGTCGCGCGGTGGCGAATCCGGGTAGACGGCGTGGACGTTGTCCCAGAGGCCGGCGGTGTCGCCGCCCCGGACCCGGCGGGCCCAGATGTGGTCGAAGATCCGCTCCGCGAGGCGCAGCAGCCGGTCGTGGGAGGAGATGGAGCGGGAGAGCGCGCAGAGCTGGATCGTGCGCTTGAGGAGCTGGGCGGAGAAGTCCGGCATCCGCCACTGCATCGGCGGGCCGAGGGCGTCACTGCCCTGGAGGGGCAGCACCACGCCGGGGTTGTGGAGTTCGACGGCCCGGTCGTCCACCACGGGGCGGCTGGTGATCCGGCCGCGCTCGGCGAGACGCTCCATGACGCCGACGGTGCGGGTCAGGTCGTCGTCGGTGGCGCGGCGGCGCACCAGGTCGTGGACGAGGATGGCGGCGACGGAGAGGGAGAAGTACTCCGACTCCAGGCGCTGGCCGGTGGTGCGCCAGGGGATGTCCTCCAGCGGCCAGGTGCCGTCGCCGAAGCGGGCGATGCCCGACCAGTACTGCTGGGTGATCTCCCACCGGAGGCGTAACGCCTCGGCGAGGCGCTGCTGTTCGGTGTTGAGCAGGCCCAGGGTGAGGGTCCGGTCGGAGAAGAGGTCCTGGATGCCGTCGAGGGCGACGACGGTGAAGTACAGATAGGGGACCTGCTTGGCCACCCCGTCGGGCTGCGGGCCGATCTCCTCGCTGGTCCGCACCGGCGGGGCGTCCTTGACCAGGCCCCAGGCCCAGCCGCATTCGAAGAGCTGGTTCTCGTCGCTCAGCCCCTCGGCGACGTCGACACCGAGGGAGATGCTGTCCCGGATGGTGGCGCGGAGGGATTTGAAACGGCGCTGGAACTGCTGGGCGACGATGCGGTCGGAGACCTGTCCCTGCCCGAGCAGCCGGCAGAGGGTGCGGCCCTGGGGGGACTCCGCGTCGAAGGCGTTGACGGTGAAGGAGCGGAGGAGGCTCACCATGGAGGCGGTGAGGCGTTTCTCCGTGGCGACCTTGAGTTCGTCGGCCAGCGCCTGGGTCTCCGCCTTCCGGGGCTTGCTCATATAGATCTTGAGAAAGCCCAGGGTGGCCAGGGAGAGCGTGATCGAGAGCGAGAAGGAGTCCACCACTCCCAGGTCCCGCTGTTCCTGGCTGAGTTCGTCGGCGGTGTCCCGGGCGAAGTAGTAGTGGCCGCCCGCGAAGCTCGGCCGCTTGTCCTCCGCGGTGTGGGTGCGCATGAACTCCGTGAGCACCGTGACGAGTTTCGCCGGGACCTCCAGCCGGCTGCCCGCCCGGCTGAGGGCGTCCTGGACGTCACGGTCCGTCGTGTCCGGATCGTCCAGCCGGAACGCCGGGATCTCGGTGGCCGGGTACAGGAGGCAGAGCAGGCGCTCGGCGTCCGCGACGCTGCTGCGGCCCCCGGCCTCCCCCCAGTCCCATGCGCCGTCCGCGAACGAATGACGCGCGATGGCCCGCCAGATGTCCAGCAATTGCTGGCGCGGCTTGATCTGCATCCCCCATACCCCTCGGAGAGGCCCGCCCCCGGACAGTGCCGGAAAAGCGGGCCGGTGTGCGTTCTTCCGGATCCCGGATTCCTGTTTCCCGTGTGCCGTTCCGTGCGTGGTGTTCCTACGCGCGGTCGCGCCGCCCGCAGGCGACGACCATTCCCTCGTATCCCTCCCGCAGGGAGTATCCGCCGGGAATCCCGATGTGGGTGATCTCCACCTCGGATTCCGTGAACGGGTCGAGGGCGTCCCGCACCTGTTCGCCCGTCACGCTGCAGGCCGGGAAGAGTTCCGTGCCGACGCGGTAGCCGGTGGAGCCCGCCATGAACGCCGCCGCGAAGGGCGCGCCCGGCGTCAGGCACTCGGCGAAACGGCGCACGCCCTCCCGGAATTCGTCGTGGGAGGTGGTCATCGACTCCGCCACGAAGAACATGGTGCCCGCTCCCCAGCGGCCCACCGGGAGGTCGAAGAGGTTGCCCTGCTTGACGCGGGCGGCCGGCCGCAGCCGGGCCCGGGGGTCCGCCACGGAGGCGTAGGGCTCCTTCTCCTTCAGGACGTCCCAGAAGGCGTCCCAGTTGGCCTCGTAGCCCGGGGTCTGGCGCTCCAGCCACCGGACGTTGGTGGCGGCCCGCTCGAAGAGGGTGATCTCCGAGCACCAGGGGAGGAGGGCGAGCGCCGGGTAGAGGTTGGCCCCGGAGCCCACGTCGATACCGGGCACGGGCCCGGACGGGTGGCGGTCGAAATGGTTCCGGAAGAAATCCCGGACGACCCGCAGGATCTGCTCGTCGTCGGGGCGCAGGGCCCGGTAGTTGTGGTCGACGTAGGCGTTCGAGTCGAACGCGTTCCAGTCGGTGTCACCATTGCCCCGGGTCGGCATATGCCCGGGATCACTCACACTCAGAACCATCTCCCAAGAGTACGGGAGAACCGGGCCGCGGAACCCCTTTCCGCACGGTCCGGTGAAGCACCGCACGGGGTGGGCGGAAGCACGGAATGCGGCCGCCGGAGCACGGGGGGCGCGCCGGTGCGAATAGGGCGTCTGGCCCGTTCCGGCCTTGAACGTCCTGTTCGGGAGGGGAATGCTGGTCTGAACCGCCGTCACCGGAAATCCCGGAGGACCGGCGCACGCCGTTCGGCCCGTCCCACCCCTACGGGTGACGTCGCGTCATCCCGTCCCCTTCATCAGGAAGTGGCGCATGACTGCTCTTTCCGGAGATCGATTACCGCTGTCCGCCGTCTCGGCGCTCTCCCTGGCTCCGCGGGGCCGCCCGCCGCGGGTGAGACCGATCGCCGAGGGGGATCTGCCCCGGCTCGCCCGGCTGGACGAGGACGTCTTCGCCGAACACGCCTACCCCTTCTTCGTCCTGCGCCAGCTCTACGACGTGCACGGGGAGCATCTGCTGGTCCTCGACAGCGAGGACGAGGGGGAGCTGCTGGGCTACGTCCTGGTGGGCACCCAGGCGGACCGGAACCGGAGCTGGATCCTGGGGCTGGGCATCGACCGGCGGTCGCGGGGCCGCGGCTTCGGGCGGCAGCTGATGGCGGAGGCGCTGCGCCGGCTGCGGGCGGACGGCGTCGGGGAGGTCCGGCTGACGGTGGAACCGGCGAACACCGCGGCGGTCGAGCTGTACGCCTCCCTGGGCTTCACCCACCTGGACCACCGGGAGAACTACTTCGGCCCGGGCACCTCGCGGCTGGTGATGGTGTTGCCGCTGCGCCCGTGAACCACCGGGTGGCCGGCCGCCCGCCGCGCGCACATCCGGCGGGGGCGCGGACCGCCGGTGCGGGGCGCGCCCCCGCCGGATGTGCCGCGGCGGCGGCCGGTGCCGGCCGGTGGCCGGTGCCGGCGGAGGGCCGGAGGGCGCCGGGGTGGCCGGGCTCACTCCGTCCCGGGACCCCGGCGGCGCAGTTCCCGCTCGACGTCCTCGCGGGCGCGGCGCTGGATCTCGTCCGCGTCCGCGAGGACCTCCTCGGCGCGCGACGTCCCGTCCGGGGGCGGGGAGGGCAGCGTGGTCAGCCGCCCCAGCAGGTCGCGGCAGGCCGCGTCCTCGGCGGGGAACAGGCGCACGTCCTGGTCCTCGGAACGCTGGCGCAGGCCGACCGCCCAGCCCTCCGGCGCGGGCCGCAGGAAGAAGTACGCGTCCGACTGGAACGGGATGTCGTGCACGCCCGGGATGTCGTAGAAGGCGTCCGGCACCCGCTCCTCACGGAGGGTGCGGACCAGTTCCCGTCGGTCCACGCTGCCGTCCTTTCCTCGGGGCGTCCCGCCTGCGGCCGGCCGGGCGTCAGTTGAGCGTCTTCAGCTTGCCCGCGGTGACGAGCTGGGGGATCGTCTGCGCGGTGCGGTACTGGATACCGCCGCCGGGCTGGCCGAACCAGGCGCGCGCCGGGCCCGCCTCGACCGTGAACGGCTCCACGACCTCGTAGAGGTGGTACCCGAACGGATAGGCCGGGTCGAGGGTGTTGAGGTTGCTGGGCGGCAGCGCCCGCTGCGCGAACGGGGTGCCGGCCGGGGCGAGGAAGTTGCCGAAGCCGCTGCCGAAGAGGTCGACCTTCTGGCCGGGCTCCAGCTCGACCTGGACCTTCAGCGGCACCCCGTTGATGAGGACCCAGCCGTCGGGGGACGGGTACCACCAGCCGGCGGTGGCGTCGTTCCAGTAGCAGGCGAGGAAGGAGGCGGGGGTGTAGCCGTCCAGCCGCTCGTAGCCGCGGAGCATCCGGGCCAGGGGGCCGTGCTGCGGGAGGTTCTTGGGGCCGAGGCGCCAGTCGCCGAGGTAGTAGCGGTTGAGCGGCGGGGCCGGCGGGCGGTTGGTCGCCGGGGTGCGGTCCGTGGTGGGGCAGGACGGCGGGCGGGGGTGGTGCACGGCCCCCGGCTGCGCCGGGGCGGCCGCGCGGGACGGCTGGAGGGGCAGCGCGGTCGCCGTGGAACCGGCGCCGAGCGCGAGCATCGTCCCGAGCAGGACGAGGAGGGTACGGAGATGACGCATGGAAGGTCCCGGTGTGTCGCGGTACGGGTGCTGACACCGGGATTCATCGCCGCCCCGGGGAGGGGCACGGGGCGCCACGCGCCGTCGTCAACCCGGTCGGACCAGCACCACCCCACGGGCGGGCCAAGCCGGTCCGGGGTGCCGCCCGGCCGGAGGGCACCCTCGGGAGCCGTGGAAGCCGGGGAGCCACCGGAGCCGTCCGCGGGCGCCCGCGCGCCGCGGGACGCACGGCGGGCGGGCGCGCCGGGAGACGGGGTGATCCCGCCGGGGCACCGCCGCGGCCCCACCGGAGACGGGTGGGGCCGCGGCGGGCAAGGCAGGGCCAGGGCAGGGCAGGCCGGCTCAGCCGAAGAAGACGCCCGCCTCGGCGTAGAGCTCCGGGCTGACCGTCTTGAGCCGGGCCGTCGCCTCGTGGATCGGCACCCGCACGATGTCCGTCCCGCGCAGGGCGACCATCGTGCCGAAGGCGCCCTCCTTGACGGCCTCGATCGCGTGCAGCCCGAAGCGGGTGGCGAGCCAGCGGTCGAAGGCGCTGGGTGTGCCGCCGCGCTGGACGTGGCCGAGGACGGTGGTGCGCGCCTCCTGTCCGGTGCGGGTCTCGATCTCCTTGGCGAGCCACTCACCGACGCCGGAGAGCCGCACGTGCCCGAAGGCGTCCAGGGAGCCGTCCTTGAGGACCATGTCGCCGTCGACCGGCATCGCCCCCTCGGAGACCACCACGATCGGGGCGTAGCGGATCTTGAAGCGGGACTCGACCCAGGCGCACACCTTCTCCACGTCGAACCGCTGCTCGGGGATGAGGATGGCGTTGGCTCCCCCGGCGAGCCCGGAGTGGAGGGCGATCCAGCCCGCGTGCCGCCCCATCACCTCCACCACCAGCACCCGCATGTGGGACTCGGCGGTGGTGTGCAGCCGGTCGATGGCCTCGGTGGCGATGTTGACGGCGGTGTCGAAGCCGAAGGTGTAGTCGGTGGCGGAGAGGTCGTTGTCGATGGTCTTGGGGACGCCGACGCACCGGACGCCGTACTCGTCGGACAGCCGGGCGGCCACTCCGAGGGTGTCCTCGCCGCCGATCGCGATGAGGGCGTCCACCTCCAGCTTGGCCAGGTTCTCCTTGATCCGGCGGATGCCGTGCTCCACCTTGAGGGGGTTGGTCCGCGAGGAGCCGAGGACGGTGCCGCCGCGCGGCAGGATGCCGCGGACCGCCGGGATGTCGAGGGGGACGGTGTCGGCCTCCAGGGGCCCGCGCCAGCCGTCGCGGAACCCGACGAACTCGAAGCCGTACTCCTGGACGCCTTTGCGGACGACGCCCCGGATCACCGCGTTCAGCCCGGGGCAGTCACCGCCACCGGTCAGTACTCCGACCCGCATGGGATCTTCCCTTCGTGATCATTCTCCGTAGTCGCGCCATTACCGTTCACGGTAGTGGTGACCGAGATCACAGGGGAACGGGAGCAACCGGGGGATTCCGTCCTTTCCCGAGGTGGCGGATGGGCCTTTCACCCGGACGGCGGGGGACGGACGGTGACGTCGCGTCAGCCGTCGTCCAGCCCGCGCTCGATGGCGTAGCGGACGAGTTCCACCCGGTTGTGGAGCTGGAGCTTGCCCAGGGTGTTCTGGACGTGGTTCTGCACGGTGCGGTGGGAGATCACCAGCCGCTCGGCGATCTGCTTGTAGGACAGGCCCTTGGCGACCAGCCGCAGCACCTCGGTCTCCCGCTCCGTCAGCCGCGGCGTGTCCGGGGTGTCCGCCGCCGCGGGCGGCGGGTCCGACGCCAGCCGGCGGTACTCGCCGAGCACGAGACCGGCCAGGCCCGGGGTGAACACGGGGTCCCCGGCGGCCGTCCGCGCCACGGCGTCCAGCAGTTCACCGGCCCCGGCGGACTTCAGCAGATAGCCGGTGGCGCCGGACTTGACGGCCTCCAGCACATCGGCGTGCTCACCGCTCGCGGAGAGCACCAGCACCCGCAGCCCGGGCAGGGCCCCGACCAGCTCCCGGCAGACCTCGGCCCCCGGCAGGCCGGGCAGGTTGAGATCCAGGACCAGCACGTCGGGCGTGGTGGCACGGGCCCGCCGCACGGCCTGGGGGCCGTCCCCGGCGGTGGCCACCACCGCGTACCCGGCGGCCGCCAGATCGCGGGCGACCGCGTCCCGCCACATCGGGTGGTCGTCGACCACCATCACCGTCGTCGGCGCCGCCCCCGCGGGACCGGCCGCGTCCGCGTCCGTGGCCGCCGGCTGCCCCGCCGCGCCCGCGCCCGGCGGTGCGCCCGGCGTATCCGGCGGTCCCGGTGGACCCGGCGCACCCGCCCTTCCGGCCGCTCCCGCCGTCCCGGTGTCCTCACCCGGCATCGTGCACACCCT
The DNA here is from genome assembly GCF_012034935.1 of Streptomyces zingiberis. Taxonomy (GTDB): domain Bacteria; phylum Actinomycetota; class Actinomycetes; order Streptomycetales; family Streptomycetaceae; genus Streptomyces; species Streptomyces zingiberis. Next base: position 14,913 of record NZ_JAATEN010000014.1, on the reverse strand, counting down.
CCCCCGCGCCGCCGCGCGGCACCCGCAACTCGACCTCCGTGCCCTGGCCGGGCACCGACAGCAGCTCCGCGCTGCCGCCCAGTTCCCGCAGCCGCCCCCGGATGGAGAGGGCCACCCCGAGGCGCCCCTCCCGGGCGGCGGCCGCCAGCCGCCCCTCCGGGATGCCCGGGCCGTCGTCCCGGACGGTGACGACCACCGCGTCCGGCTCGTCCTCCAGCAGGATCCAGGCCCGCGCCCCGTCACCCGCGTGCCGTGCCACGTTGTCCAGCGCGGCGCCGACGGCCGCGGCCAGTTCCGCCGCCGCGTGCGACGCCAGCGGGACGGGCGCGCCGGGCTCGGCGAAGGAGACCCGGGAACCGGCGTACGGGGCCAGCAGGGAGCGCAGATCGCAGACCGCGTCCGGATCGCCGCCCGCGTCCTGCCCGGGGAGGCACGGCCCGGGGACGCCGTCGGGGCCGCCGGTGCCGTCGGTGCCGTTCGGGCGATGCGGGGCCGCGCCCTCCGCGCCGCCGGCGCCCTCCGCCCCGCCGCCCGGCCGCCCGGCGAGGGTCACGGCCGGGCGCCGCGCCCCGGCGGCGGGACCGCCCGCCACCAGCGTGCGGAGTGCGATCTCCTGCTCCCCCGCCAGCCGGCCCAGCTCGGCCGCCTCCCCGCCGACCTCCGCGCCGCGCCGCTGCACCATGGCGAGCACCTGGAGCACACTGTCGTGGATGTCGCGGGCGAGCCGTTCCCGCTCGCGGGTGGCGGCGTCCACCTCCAGGGCGCGGGCCAGGGTCCGTTCACTGGCCCGGGCGACCTCCACCACGTATCCCACGGCGACGCTGGCGATCCACACCAGCAGCACGTTGTGGACGAGATCCTGGACGAGGGCGCCGCGCTCGGCGAGATTGGCGAGCCCCACCACCGCGGAGGCCACGGCGGCCCAGCGCCAGCCGCCCTTGAGGGCGAAGCCGAGGACCGCGCCGGCGGTCCAGATCGACGGCAGAGTGGGGCCGCCCGCGGCGATGCGCGCGGCCGTGTCCACGACCGGGGTCAGCAGGATCCCGGTGACGGCGACGGCCAGATCGGCGGCCAGGAACCGCGGGGTGCAGCGCTCCGCGGAGGCCACCTTCCGTACGGTCCCCAGCGTCCAGGCGGCCAGGAACGCCAGATAGGCGGCGGCGCCGAGGGGATGGACGTACGCGTCACGGGCGTGGACGAAGAGGGCGACGGCGTAGCCCATGGTCAGTACCCGGTAGCCGGTCAGCGCCCGCCAGAGCGGCTGCTCCACGGACATCCGTCCCCGCCGGGACGGCTCACCGGACGCTCCCGCGCCACCGGCGCCGGACCTCGCCGCGGCGCCTGCCCCGGTGGCCGCCCCGGTGGCCGCCCCGGTGGCCGCTTCGGTGGCCGGTGCCTTCACACCGCCCGCCAGGCCGCGCCACGACCGCGTACCCGGTGCCATCCCCCACCCCCTCGCCCCGGACGCGTCACGCCCCGGCGTCTTCTCCTTCTTCCCGGGCTCCCCGGGCTCCCTGGGCTCCCTGGGCTCCCCGGGCTCCCGGCGCCCGCTCGCCACCGGCCGGCTCCCGGTCCTTCTCCCCCGCCTTCTCCTGCGCCTTCTCCTGCGCCTTCTCGTCCTCTTTCCGGCGCTTGGCTTCCTCGGTGAGCTGCCGTTTGGCGACGGTGGCGTAGATGTCGACGTACTCCTGGCCGGACAGCTTCATGATCTCGTACATGATCTCGTCCGTGACCGACCGGAGGATGAAGCGGTCGCCCTCCATGCCGTGGTAGCGGCTGAAGTCCAGCGGCTTGCCGATGCGGATCCCCGGGCGCATCAGCTTGGGCACGACCTTGCCGGGCGGCTGGATCTTCTCGGTGTCGATCATGGCCACGGGTATCACCGGGGCCCCGGTGGCGAGGGCCACCCGGGCCACGCCCGGCTTGCCGCGGTAGAGGCGGCCGTCGGGCGAGCGGGTGCCCTCGGGGTAGATGCCGAACAGCTCCCCGCGCTCGACCACCCCGGCGCCGCTGCGGACGGCGGCCTCACCGGCCGCGCGCCCGCCGGAACGGTCCACCGGGAGCTGCCCGACGCCCTTGAAGAAGGCCGCCGTGAGCTTGCCCTTGACCCCCGGCGAGGTGAAGTACTCCGCCTTGGCGATGAAGGTGACCTTCCGGTCCAGCATGGCGGGGAGGAAGAAGGAGTCCGAGAAGGAGAGGTGGTTGCTCGCCAGGATCGCCGGCCCCTCCGCGGGGATGTTCTCCAGCCCCTCCACCCACGGGCGGAAGGCGAGCCGCAGCGTCCCGCCGATGGACAGCTTCATTGCGCCGTAAAGCAACCGAGGACCTCCTGTGTTCCGGCCAAGACTCTAACCCGCCCCCGGACCGGCCGTGGCACGTGCGCGGAGGCGGAGGGGACGGCCGGACCTACCCGGGTACCGGCGCCGTCGCGTACCGTGAAAACCGGCCGTCCCCATCGGCCCTCCTCCACCCGGCGCCCCGTGCCGGACCCCTGGATCACCACGACGAACAGGAGACCTCCGGTGCAGGTCCTCCCCGGAGCTGAACCGTTCCACCACGACGGCGGGGACATCGGCGTCCTGCTCTGCCACGGCTTCACGGGCTCACCGCAGTCACTGCGCCCCTGGGCCGGATTCCTGGCGGAGCGCGGGCTGACGGTGTCGCTGCCGCTGCTGCCCGGGCACGGCACCCGCTGGCAGGACATGCAGCTCACCGGCTGGCAGGACTGGTACGCCGAGGTCGACCGGGCGCTGCGGGCGCTCTCCGCGCGCTGCCGCCGGGTCTTCGTGTTCGGTCTGTCGATGGGCGGGTCGCTGGCCCTGCGGCTGGCCGTCCGCCACGGGGACGGCGTCGCGGGTCTCGTCCTGGTCAACCCGGCGAACCGGGTGCACGGGCTCTCCGCGTACGCGCTGCCCGTGGCCCGCCACCTCGTCCGCACCACCAAGGGGCTGGCGAGCGACATCGCCAAGGGCGGGACACAGGAGGCCGCCTATGACCGGGTGCCGCTGCACGCGGCCCACTCGTTCCGCGGCTTCCTGCGCGTGCTCGACGCCGAACTGCCGCGGGTGAAACAGCCGTTGCTGCTGATGCACAGCGCGCGGGACCATGTGGTGCCGCCCGCCGACTCCGCGCGGATCCTGGACCGGGTCACCTCGGCCGACCTCACTGAGGTCGTGCTGGAGCGGAGCTACCACGTGGCGACGCTGGACCACGACGCCGAGCTGATCTTCCAGAAGTCCTGGGAGTTCGTCCGGCGCCTCTCGGGCCAGGAGACGGCCACGGCCGGGGCGGACACGGGGGCGGACACCGGCACGGGGCCGGACGCGGGAGCGGACACGGCGAGGGATGCGGCGACGGATGCGGGGGCGGAGACGGTGACGGGCACGACGCAGGACACGGCGGGCGGAACGGCCCGCGGGCCGCACGAGGGGACGGCGACCGGTGGCTGAGCGAGGTACCGGCACCGGGCGCGAGGACGGCCCGGAGCCGTTCGACGAGGAAGCCGCCTGGGCGGCGATCGTCGCGGGGTACGGCGAGGAGCCGCGCTTCCCGGACGAGCCGCCCGGCCCGGCGGGGGCGGGCACCGGGGAGCCGTCCGGCCCGGGGACGAAGGAACCGGGGCGGCGCGGGAGTTCCCTCCCCGACGCCGCCGGCTTCCCCGGCTGGAAGAAGCGGGAGGGGACCGGCGGCACGGCCGGTACCGCCGGCGCGGCGCCGGACCCCGGGGACCCCTCCGGGGCCGCGGGGCCCGCCGGGACGGAGGGCGCCGCGCGTCCCCCGGCCGACGGCGCCGCCTCGGGCACGGGCACGGGCACGGGCACGGCGGAGCCTACGGCGGGCGCCGCGGACCCCTCCGCCGGCCGCCCGGGGGCAGACCCCGGGGACTCCGCGGGCAGCGGTGGCACCGGCCCGGTCAACCGCCCGCTGGGGTCGAGCGTCCTCTTCCCGGCCGGCATGGGACCGCGCGACTGGAGCCCGCGCGACCCGGACGACCCGGACTCCGAGGCCGGCGGCCCGGGCGGCTCAGGAGCCCCGGGACAGGGCGGCGCCGGGGACGACGACCACTTCGTGCCGCCCGAGCCGCCGCCCCTCCCCGAGACGGACGCCACCACCAAGTTCGCCTGGCTGGCGGTGCTCGGCGGTCCGCTGCTGCTGATCGTGACCGTGCTGCTCCAGCAGCCGGTCACCTGGTGGATCTCCACGCTGGGGATCGGCGGCTTCCTGGGCGGTTTCGCCACACTGATCGCGCGGATGCGGGACGACGACGAGGAGGACGACGACCCGGGCCGGGGCGCCGTGGTCTGATCCGCGCCGGGCCGGCCGGTTCTCACCCGGCCGGTCCGCGCCCCACCGGTCCGGGCGGCGCCCCGTCCGCGCCGGGGCACCGGGATGCCGGGATGCCGCCCGGTGCGTGCCGGGCCCGGGCGGAGGTGGGCTCGCCGTCCGGCGCGGCTCCCGTCCCTCCGCCCCAGGAGCCGTGGTTCCGGTCCGGCCCGAGGAGCGCGCCCGCCCGGCCGCGCGTGGCCTCCGGCACCGGGGCCACCGGCGTGCGGCCGGGCGCCCGGGGCCGCGGACCGCACGCTCCCGCCCCGGCCTCCGTCGCCGGGATGCCGGCCCGGCCCCTCGCGCGGGCGGCGGCGCTCAGCCCCGGCGCGGGTCTGCGGCGGCCGGGACGCGCAGGGCCGCCAGCACGGGGAGATGGTCCGTCGCCGCCGGCAGGTCGGCGCGGCTGATCCCCGGGAGCCCGTCGGGCACCCCGCAGCCGAGGATCTCCACGCCGTCCGTGGCGAGCACGGCGTCGATGCGCTGGTGCGGCCGGCCGGGGGTCGAGGTGTACTCCCCGCCCCAGGGCGCCACGGACCAGGCGTCCCGCAGTCCGCCGGTGAGCCGGCGGAAGGCCCGTCCCCCGGGCCGGTCGTTGAGGTCGCCGCCGAGCACCGCGTGTGCCGTTCCCGTCTGTTCCGCCTGCCGGCCGAGCAGGTCCAGCACCAGGCCGGCCTGCGCCTCGCGCTCGGCCGCCGCCAGGCTGAGATGGCAGCTCGCGGCGGTGATCCGGGCGCGCCCGAACCCGAGCAGCGCCGTGGCGACCCCACGGCGGTGCAGCCCGGGGGTGAGCGGCAGCAGGACGTCCTCCGTCCGCTCCACCCGGGCGCGGAGGGAGGTGAGGATCATCGGGCCGGTGGCGGTGGCCCCGCCCGTGACGTGCACCAGTCCGGTGGCGCGGCACAGCCCGGCCACGGCCTTGCGCCAGCGGAAGAAGCGCGGCGCCTCCTGGATCAGCGCCAGGTCGGGGGCGCAGGCCCGGATGACCCGGGCCAGCGCCGCCCGGTCGTCGCGCAGCGAGCGGACGTTGTAGCTGAGCACGCGGATGACGGCGGAGCCGTCGGGCTCGGTACGGGAGGCCGGCAGGTCCGGCAGAACCGGCCGGTCCGGCCCGTCCGGCCGCCCGGACCCGGGCGCCGGTTCCCCGGGCGGGACCGGTTCCGCGGGGCCGGTGGGGCGGCGGTGGCCGGGGCCGTCCGCCGGTGCCGTCCGCCGGGGGTTCTCCGCCGTGCCCACGCGCCACCGCTCCCTCGTGTTCCGCCGTGCTCCGTGCCCGTCTCCCGCTCCGCCGCGGGCCGTGGTTCCCGGGCGCCGGTCACGGAGCCGGATCGGGCGCCGCGCCCGGGGTCCGGACGCGGGCCGTCCGCTCAGCCCTGGCGGGCCAGGTCGGCGGCGCCGACCAGGCCGGCCTTGCCGCCGAGTTGGGCGGCGAGGACCTGCGCGTGTGACCGCCACTGGCTGCCGACCAGCCAGCGCCGGAAGGACTTGCGGATCGGCTCCAGCACCAGGTCGCCCTCGTCGGAGACGCCGCCGCCGATGATGAACGCCGACGGGTCGAAGAGCGAGGCCAGGTCGGCGAGGCCCGCCCCGGCCCAGCGGGCCAGCTCCCGGAAGGAGTCCACGGCGACCTTGTCCCCCTGGCGCGCGGCCTGGCTGACATGGCGCCCCTCGATGCCCTCGGGGGTCCCGTCGCCGAGGCCGAGGAGTATCTCCGCCTGCTCGGGGGTGGCCACGGAACGCTGCCGGGCGTAGCGGACGAGGGCGCGCCCGGAGGCGTACTGCTCCCAGCAGCCCTGGCTGCCGCAGCCGCAGAGCAGCCCGTCCGGCACCACGCGGATGTGGCCGAACTCGCCCGCGACGCCGAAGCGCCCGCGGCGCAGCTTGTTGCCGATGATGATGCCGCCGCCCAGGCCGGTGCCGAGGGTGATGCAGATGACGTCCTCGTGGCCCGCGCCGGCGCCGAACTTGTACTCGCCCCAGGCGGCCGCGTTGGCGTCGTTCTCCACGACGACGGGGAGCCCGACCCGCTGCTCGACCTTGTCCTTCAGCGCCTCGTGCCGCCAGTTGATGTTGGGGGCGAAGAGGACGGTGGCCCGCTTGTCGTCCACGTAGCCCGCCGCGCCGATGCCCACGGCCTCGACCTGGTGGCCGGAGCTGACGGTGCGGACGGCCTCGGCGATGGCGTCGATGACGCCTCCCGTGGTGGACGGGGTCGCCACCGTGCAGGTGCCGAGGATCGAACCCTCCTCGTCGACCACGCCGGCCGCGATCTTCGTGCCGCCGATGTCGACGCCGATGGTGAGTGCCATGTGTCCCTCAGTTGTCCGGTCGATCCCCGCTGCGTGACCAACCGTACCGGAGGCGTGGTCAGTCGAGGTCGATGCGGTGGCTTCCCGGTGGGCTCCCGGGGTCGTCCCGGCCGTCCCGCCGGTCCGTCCCGTCCGTCGTCCCCTCGGGACCGCCGTCCCGGCCCGCGCCCTTCGGCCCGCCGGACTCCGTAGGGCCGCCCGTGTTCGGGTCGGTGGCGGGGGGCGCGGGACGGGGAGGGCCGCCGGCCGAGGGGGCGCCCGGGGCGGGTGGGGTGCCGGGGGCGGGCGGGGAGCCGGCGGTCCAGCGGCGCTCCTGCGCGCGGGCCGCCGACCGGTAGGCGGCGAGCAGTTCGGAACCGGCGGCGGCGAGGTGGTCGAAGACGTCCGGGTTCCGCTCCACCACGGGTTCCACGGCGGCCCGCGCGCGGTCCACCAGGTGCTGGACGGTGCTCTGCGCGGCCGGTCCGGCGACCGACAGCGGGAGCGAGGAGAGCCGGTCGGCCACGGCGTCGGCCAGCTTGCGGAGTTCCTCGGCCGCGCTGCCGGGCGGCGGCACCTGCCGCCCGCGGCGGCGGGCCTTCTCCGCGGCGAGGTCCTCGGCGCAGGCCGTGGCCCAGGCGTCGGGGTCGGCCGCGAGGTGCGGAGCGGCGGGGCCGGCGGCCGGGTCGGCGGGGCCGCCCTCGCCGGAGCCGGCAGGACCTGCGGGGCCTGCGGGGCCGGTGCCCGGACGCTCGGTGGGATCGCTCATGGCGGGCTCCTGCTGCGGGATCTCGGCGGTGGGACGCCTCGGCGGACGGCTCTTCCGTCGACGGTACCCGAAGCGGGGCGACGTCCCGGCGGTCCGTGCGGAGCGGCCCCGGCCGCGCGCACGCCAGGACGGCCCCGGGCCACGCGGTTACGCGGTCACGCGGTCACGCGGTCACGCGGTCACGCGGTCACGCCAAGGCGGCCCCGGGCCCCATCGGGCACGCCGGGACGGGCCCGATGGGGCGGTCCCGGAGAACAGGCCCGGCGGGACGGGACCGACGAGAGCGGAGCGACGGGACAGGCGGGTGGGACCGGCCGGACGAACACGACGGCGAGACCGGACCGGCAGGACCGAACCGGGCCCGGGCCGGCGGGACGGGCACGCCGCCACCCCGGCTGGTGCGGTGCCACGCGGTCCGCCTCATCTCCGGCGGGCCGCCCGCGGCGGCCCCGTCAGCGCGCCGTGGGCCACAGTCCCGGCTCGGGGACGAAGCGGACCCGCAGTTCGCCGCCGGACAGCCCCGCGCCGGAGACGGTGCAGCGGCGGAGGGCCGACGGCAGCGGGAGCATCCGGCGGAACCCGCCCGCCACGACGATCAGTTCGTCCCCGCGCCGCACCAGCTCCACTTCCTCACGCTCCGTCCCGGGCAGCGGGATGCGCCAGATCAGCACACCCTCCGCCGCCCGCCGGTCCTCCACCGGGCGGTGGCCGGCACCGGCGACGGGCCCCGGCGCGGGTACCGCGCCCGCGTGACCCGCCGCTCCGTTCTCCGCCTCCGCGCGGACCGGGCCGCCCGCCCACGCGGGACCGGCCGCCACCGGCCCGTCCGGCCAGGGGGCGTCCGCGAGCGGCCCGAGGGCGGCGGCCAGCGCGGCGAGATCACCGGGGCCGCGCGGTTCCCGTCCCAGGTGCGGGAGTTCCCGCAGGACGGTGCCGCCGCCGGTGCCGGCCCAGTCGGCGCGGAGGGTCTTCAGCGCGGACTGCTGAGCGCCGGAGAGGGAGGCGAGCCAGGGGTCGGCGGAGCCGGTGGGCAGCACCTTGCCCGCGATCACCGCGTCCACGCGGTGCCCGTGGAGCGCCAGCCCGGGGCGGAGCCGGCGGAGCGCGTCCACCGCGGCCGGGCCGGGTTCGGCGACCAGCCGCAGCGTGGTGGTGGACGCGTCCAGCAGCCCGGTGACGGCGGTCAGGTCCGCGCGGATCCGCCCGGCGGCCTCGTAGAGCCAGGGCGGGGGCATCGGCACCCCGGCGAGCCGGGCGAGGACGGGCCGCAGTGCGCGGGCGGCCTGCCGCCTCGGGGGCAGCAGGCGGTCCAGATACCAGCCGAATCGTTCCGGCAGCGCCAGCAGGGCCAGCGCCTCGGCGGCCGGCGGCAGATCGACGACCACGAGGTCCCAGGTCTCCGGGACGGCGGGGTGCGGGCCGGCGCCGCCGTCCCCGGGAACGGCACCGGGCGGCCGGGGGCCGGCGGCCTCGCGCGCCGGGGCGGAGCCGGAGGCGGCAGCGGCGGCGGAACCGGCGGTGATCCGCGCCGGAACGGCGCCGGGCCGGGGGTCCGCGCCGGGTGAGGGGACGGACGACGGGACGGCGCCGCGGTGGCCGCCGTCCGCGCCCGCACCGGTGGCCGGCAGCGAGGCGGGGGCCGGGGAGGTCTCGGCGGCCGGCGGCCGGGCGGGGCCGGGGAGCGGCGGGGCCGGCGGCAGTGCGCGGACCGCCCGCAGCGCGCGGAGCAGGGCGAGCCCCGGGCTGCCCGGGAGCACGGCGAGTTCGTCGCGGTCGAGCGGGGCGGCCCCCAGCAGGTCCAGCGCCGTGGCCGCGCGCTCCTGGAGCCCGAACAGCCGCTCGCGGAGCGCGGCGTCACCGTCGATCCGCGCGGCCCACAGGCCGGGCGCCGCCGGCACCGGCGCCGTCCAGGGAGCCCCGGGGCCGTGGTGGGCCGCGACGGGGCCGCGCCCGGCGGATGCGCCGGCCGGTCCGGCGGGGCCGGTCCGGGCGACGGGGGCCGCCGTGGGGCGGGTGACCGGGGCGGGTGGCGGCAGGGCCACGCCGATGAGCGCGTCCAGGACGCCGGGGGCACCGGTGGTGAGCAGCAGGACGCGCCGGCCACCGCGGGCGGCAGCGAGGGCGGATGCGGCGGCGGCGGTTGTCCGCCCGGCGCCACCGGGACCGGTCACCAGCACGGTACGGACGACGGCCGGGGCGGAGCCGTCGGCGGAGGGGGAGCCGGAGGCGGAACCGGAGACGGAGACGGAGACGGACCGATCCGGGGAGGCACCCGCGGAGAGGACGGCGGAGGGCGCCGCCGGGCCGGCGGAGGAGACCGCCGACGGGCCGGCCGGCGCGGACACGAAGGGCCCGGCCGGAGGAACGGATCTGCCGGGCGCGGACGGGGGAACGCTCCCGCCAGGGGCGGACGGAGCACCGGACGCGGCAGGACCCCCGGGACTGCCGGAGCTGCCGCAACCACCGGGGCCGCCCCGAGGGCCGCCCGGCCCGCCGCGCGCGTCCACCTCAGCCCCGCGCGCCGCTCTCGACCCGTGTCTTCAGCCCCGCGAGGGCCCGGTCGATGATGACCTTCTCGGCCTTGCGCTTGATCATGCCGAGCATGGGGATCTTGACATCGACGGTGAGCTGGTAGGTGACCTCCGTGCGGTCCCCGCCGCCGAGCGGGGCCAGCCGGTAGGAGCCGTCGAGGGAGCGCAGCATCTGCGACTTCACCAGGGACCAGCTCACCTCGTGGTCGCCGGTCCAGGTGTAGGCGAGGGTGTGGTCGTCCCGGATGGCGCCGGCGTCGAGCAGCAGCCGGACCTGTTCCGCCCGGCCCCGGTCGTCCTTGGCCAGGACCTCGGCCTCCTTGACCTCACCGGTCCACTCGGGGTAGCGGTCGAAGTCGGCGATGACCGCCATGACCTCGGCCGGCGCCGCGTCGATGGTGATGCTCGAGCTGGTGTGTTCCGCCATCGCGGGGGCTCCTCCACTACGGTCGGGCGCTCCGGTCGGGTCCGGCCTTCGCCCCTGTCGGTGAAGGCTACCGCGCACCCCCGGGCACCCCGGCCGGCCCCTCCCGCCGGGCCCCGGCCCGACGGCCCCTGCCCCGCGCGGCAGTTCGGGGGGAGGCCGCGGGGCGGCTCACGGAACCGCCCGGGCTCACCACTCCAGGGCCCAGGGTGTCCCCGTCGCCGCGAAGTGGCCGACGTTGACGCACTCCGTGGCGCCGATCCGCATCCGGCGCGCCAGCGGCTGGTGGACGTGGCCGAAGAGGGCATAGCGCGGCCGGGTCGCACGGATCGCCTCCAGCAGGGCGCCGCTGCCCCGTTCCATGCGGCGGGCGACGGTGTCGTAGCAGAGCTCGGGGACGTCCGGCGGTATGTGCGAGCAGAGCACGTCGACCGCGCCGAGGGCGGCGACCTTCGCGGCGTAGGTCTCCTCGTCGACTTCGAAAGGGCTGCGCATGGGCCCGGGAAGGCCGCCGCCGACGAAGCCGAAGACGAGACCGCCGATCTCCGTACGCTCGCCGTCGAGGACGGTGACCCCGGGCCCGGCGTACTCGGGCCAGAGGTAGGGGATGTCGACGTTGCCGTAGGTGGCGTAGGTCGGGCGGGGGAAGGCGGCGAACAGCTCCGTGTACTGCTCGCGGACCGCCGTCTCAACGGCGCCGCCGTGGCCGCCGGTGCCCCCGTCGCCGCCGCGCACGCCCGCCCAGAGCCGGGCGCCGAGCTCACGGGCCTCGTGGTAACGCCGGGCGGCGCGCAGCTCGACGAGGCGCTCGGCGTTCTCCACACCGAAGAGCCGGGGGAAGATGCCCCGCGACCGGTCCGCGTAGTCGAGGAAGAGCACCAGGTCGCCGAGGCAGACCAGGGCGTCCGCGCCGTCTCCGGCCCGGGCGAGATCCGCACTGTTCCCGTGCACGTCGCTGACCACATGGACTCGCATGAAGCGGACCCTAACGCCCCGCCGCCCGGTCCGGGAGACCGTCGCCCACCTGCGCTTCCTCAGGCCACCTGCGCTTCCTCGGGCCGCCGGAGTGCGGTGCACTAGTCTTCCGCGTGCATGCCGTGGCACTCCCGGGCATGTGTGACGAGGAGAACATCTGGACGACCCCCCTACCGGGAAGCGCATACCGATGGGTAACGTCCCCGCCGTCCCAAGCCCCCGATCAAGGACAGCAGCCGCGGCGAAGCGCCGGACACGACCCGGACACGACGTGGAGCCACCGGCGCCTGTGAGGAGCAAGCAGTCTTGCGTGAGTTCAGCCTTCCGGCCCTGTACGAGGTCCCCGCGGACGGGAACCTGACGGATCTGATCCGACGCAACGCCGCGCTCCACCCCGAGGTCGCCGTCCTCTCCCGGAAGCGCGACGGGGGCTGGGAGGACGTGACGGCGGCGGCCTTCCTCGCCGAGGTCCGGGCGGTGGCCAAGGGCCTGATCGCGGCGGGGGTCCGCCCCGGCGACCGGATCTGCCTGATGTCCCGCACCCGCTACGAGTGGACCCTGCTGGACTTCGCGATCTGGGGCGCGGGCGGGGTCACCGTCCCCGTCTACGAGACGAGTTCACCCGAGCAGATCGCCTGGATCCTGGGCGACTCCGGCGCGGTGGCCTGCCTGGTCGAGACGGACGCGCACGCCGGCGCGGTGAACACGGTCCGCGAGCGGCTGCCCGGGCTGCTGCACGTCTGGCAGATCGAGCGGGGCGCCGTGGACCTGCTGCGCGAGCAGGGCGCCGGGATCACCGACGAGGAGGCCGACGAGCGCGCCGCGCTGGCCGGTGCCGACTCCCCCGCCACCATCGTCTACACCTCCGGCACCACCGGCCGCCCCAAGGGGTGCGTGCTGACGCACCGCAACTTCTTCGCCGAGGCCGGGAACGTGGTGGAGCGGCTGCGCCCGCTGTTCCGCACCGGCGAGTGCTCCGTCCTGCTGTTCCTGCCCGTCGCCCACGTCTTCGGCCGGCTGGTGCAGGTCGCGGCCGTCCTCGCGCCGATCCGGCTGGGCCACTGCGCGGACGTGAAGCAGCTCACCGAGGAACTCGGCTCCTTCCGGCCGACGATGGTGCTCGGGGTGCCCCGGGTCTTCGAGAAGGTCTACAACTCCGCCCGCGCCAAGGCCCAGGCCGACGGGAAGGGCCGGATCTTCGACAAGGCCGCGGACACGGCCATCGCCTACAGCCGCGCGCTCGACGCCCCCGGCGGCCCCTCCCTCCGGCTGCGGCTGGCCCACCGCGTCTTCGACAAGCTGGTCTACGCCAAGCTGCGGGCCGCGCTCGGCGGCCGGGCCCGGCACGCCATCTCCGGCGGCGCGCCGCTGGGCGAGCGGCTGGGCCACTTCTACCGGGGCATCGGCTTCACCGTCCTGGAGGGCTACGGCCTCACCGAGTCCTGCGCGGCCACCGCCTTCAACCCCTGGGACCGGCAGAAGATCGGCACGGTCGGCCAGCCGCTGCCCGGCTCGGTGGTGCGCATCGCCGACGACGGCGAGGTACTCCTCCACGGCGAGCACGTCTTCACCGGCTACTGGAACAACGAGGCGGCCACCGCCGAGGCGCTCGCCGACGGCTGGTTCCACACCGGCGACCTCGGCACCCTGGACGAGGACGGCTACCTGCGCATCACCGGCCGGAAGAAGGAGATCATCGTGACGGCGGGCGGCAAGAACGTCGCCCCGGCCGTGATCGAGGACCGCATCCGGGCGCACGCGCTGATCGCCGAGTGCATGGTGGTCGGCGACGGCCGGCCGTTCGTCGGCGCGCTGATCACCCTGGACGAGGAGTTCCTGCCCCGCTGGCTGGCGGAGCACGGCAGGCCCGCGGAGCTGACCCCGGCCGATCTGCGGGAGGACGCGGAACTGCTGGCGGCCGTGCAGAGGGCGGTGGACGACGGCAACGCGGCCGTCTCCCAGGCGGAGTCGGTGCGCAAGTTCCGGGTGCTGCCGGCCCAGTTCACCGAGGAGTCGGGGCACGTGACCCCGTCGCTGAAGCTCAAGCGCGGGGTGGTGGCGAAGGACTTCGCCACCGAGATCGACGCGCTGTACACGAGGTGACCACGGCCGGCCGGGGTCGCGTCCCCGCCGGGGACGCCGGGGACCGCGGGCCGGCCCCGTCCGGCGTGAGCGGCTCAGGGCGGCTCGGGGCGGCTCAGAGCAGCGAGGCCAGGCGGTCGGCGAGCAGGTCGCGCCGCCAGCGCTCCTCGATCCACGCGCGGCCCCGCTCCCCCATCCGGTCCCGCAGCTCCGGGTCGCGCAGCAGGCTCGTGAGGCGTTCCGCGGTCTCCGTCACCGACGTGCCGCGGACCACCCAGCCCGTCTCCCCGTCCAGCACGGCGTCGGGCGCGCCGCCGGAGTCCCCGGCGATCACCGGCAGACCGGTGGCGGACGCCTCCAGGTAGACGATGCCGAGCCCTTCGACGTCCAGCCCGCCGCGGCGGGTGCGGCAGGGCATCGCGAAGACGTCCCCCGCGCCGTAGTGGGCCGGCAGCTCGGCGGCCGGGACGGGGCCGGTGAAGCGCACCGCGTCCGCCACCCCCCGCTCGGCGGCCAGCCGCTCCAGGTCCCGGCGGTACGGGCCGCCGCCGACGATCAGCAGCACCGTGTCCGGTACGGCAGCCCGCACCTGGGGCAGCGCCCGGATCAGGGTGTCCTGCCCCTTCCGCGGCACCAGCCGGGAGACGCACACCACGACGGGCCGGCCGGCCAGCCCCAGCCGCGACCGCACCGCGTCACCGCCGGAGCCCGGGTGGAAGGTCTTCTCGTCGACGCCCGGCGGCAGATGCGTCATCCGGGCCGCCGCCTCCGGGGTGAGCGCTGCGGCGATACGGGACCGGGTGTACTCCCCCAGATACGTCAGCGTGTCCGTGGACTCCCCGATCCGGCGGAGCAGCCGGCGGGCGCCGGGCAGCGCGGCCCAGCCCGCCTCGTGGCCGTGGGTGGTGGCGACGAGACGGCGGGCGCCGGCCCGGCGCAGGGCGGGCGCCATCAGCCCCAGCGGGGCGGCGGCGCCGAACCAGACCGCGGTGCAGCCGTGTTCCCGGAGCAGTTCCGCGGCGCGGCGGGTCGCGCGGGGCGTGGGCAGCAGCATGGTCGCGCGGTCCCGGACGACGGGGAACGGCTGCTCGGCGTCGAACCGGGCCACCTCGGCGCCGTCCTTCCAGGTGGAGGCGTAGACCACGAGACGGCCGGGGTCCAGCCGCAGCGCCATGCTGTGCAGGAAGGACTGGATGCCGCCGGGGCGGGGCGGGAAGTCGTTGGTGACGAGCAGGGTCTTGTCCATCGCGGCCGACAGTACCCGGCCGGGCCCGGCGGGACGGCCGCCAGGGTCTCCGGCACCACGGCCGGGCAGCCGGGCCCGGGCCGGCCCCCGCGCCCGGTGGGCACCCGGCGGAGCCGCACCCGCGCGCCGGAGACGGCCCGGCGGCGCGGCGGGGGGGGGGGGGGGGGGGGGGGGGGGGGGGGGGGGGGGGGGCGGGGGGGGGGGGGGGGGGGGGGGGCGGGGGGGGGGGGGGGGGGGGGGGGGGGGGGGGGGGGGGGGGGGGGGGGGGGGGGGGG